>JAFKGI010000071.1 GCA_017307785.1 Vulcanimicrobiota bacterium
ACCCCACCCGGCGCCTCCCCGCGCAGAACCAGCCGACCCTCGTGCACATTCGTATGACAGCGACTACAAATCGTGATCAAATTCTCCGGCCGGGTCAACCCGCCATCCGCATAAAAGAGGATGTGGTGAACCTCCAGCCACAGCCGATTGGGACAACCTGGCACCGAACAACAATAGCCATCCCGCCGCAAAATTTTGCCGCGCTGAACCTTCGTCGGAACCCGAGATTTCGGATTGACGATGCGAATCTCCTCAACCACCTCGGTCTCAGCCTGGATCACGTCCACCCAGCCCAGATCCTTCAAAGCCTCCTGACGAACCGAGTCCAACTCCTCATCATCCAGCAACGCCCCACCGTTCAACTTCTCCGCGAACAGCCGCTCAATCGCCTCGCCCATCCCCATGGCCCGACCGGCCTGCTGGCACAGCACCTGCAACCCCCGCTCCAAAACCGCCATCTGTTCCGGCCCGTACTGGCACCGCAGCTGACTAAGCGGCCCCTCGCGCAAGTCACAATCCCCAGGAACCTCTCCCCGCTGCGACCGCGCCACCAGCCTCTCGATCTCCGCATAGGTGCGCTGCCGACACAAATCCGCCCACTCCCGCTCCGTCTCCCAGGTGGCCACTCGCACGATCTCGCGCAATTTCGACCACTCGATCATGCCCTGATTGCCCAAATACCGCAGATAAGGCAACTCCTCCAATTCGCGAGCCACCCGAATCAACAAACGCGCCTTGCGCAGCGGCAAACCCAGCTGCATCACCCCATAATGCACGCCCCCAGAACACCCATGCTCCCGATACACACCGGTCCGCTCAATCGCCAACAAAATCCGCCCCGAAAGCACCTCACAACAAGTGCGCATCACCCCCGACTTCTTGGCCAGATGATGCAAAGCCAACGAATCCAAAAGCAGCAACTCTTCCAAGCTCAAAGAAAACGGGTCCAAATCCATAACCGAATCGTAGCACGTGTTCACCTGTTCCTGTCAAATAAAAAGCACCTCTAAAACGGCATAACGAATCCAATAAAAAAGAATCTTTCCAACGACAAAACCCGACACTTAAAACACGCAAAAATGTTCGACTCGCGCCCCGCACGGGGCGCCTCCAGCCAATATCAAACCGAAGCCAAAGCCAGCACGTGCCCGTCCAAATCCCGCACATAGGCCACCCTGGCTCCCCAGTCCCGGTCGGCCGCCCCACTCAGCAACTCCGCCCCCGCCCCCAAGGCCCGAGCCAGGGCCGGCTCTAAATCCTCGAGCACCAGATAAAGCTCACAACGGGCCACCCGCGGGCCGGTCACCACTCCCAACAGCCGCTCAATCCCCGACTCCGGCATCAACCCCAGCACCGTCCCCTCAGCCAGCTCAAACTCCGTCATCCCCGGCACATCCAACCGCGGCTCCCTCCCCAACACCTCCCGATAAAACGCACAACGGAAATCATCCACGATACCCCGTGACCTTGCGATAAACCCAGCCCGCAATCAAAACCGTCGGCGCCACCGCGCTCAACTCCAGCACGTGGGCCAGAGCCAACGGCTCCACATTGAACAACGAAGCCAACAACGGCACATACAGCACCCCCAAAGTCAACAGCCAGGAAGCCAAACAGGCGAGCGCAATCGGCCAGGTAAAGCCACTGAAATTAAAAGCATTGCACAAACGCACGCACACCACAAAGTAAAAAGCCGCGCTGCGAGCATACTCCACGCTGGCCCCGGGCACAGCCGTAAACACCCCGCCCGGATAAAACAGATCCAGCACCGTCAGCAGCCCCACCGCCACAAACGACCCGCAAAAAGCCAGATAGCGCCAGTTGGCCGCCCCCAGAATCGGACTCTTGGGCGGACGCGGCGGATCCGACATCACGTCGCTATCCGACCCTCCCAGAGAAAAGGCCACCGCCGGCGCCCCATCCACCGCCAGATTCATCCACAAGATCTGGCCAGCCGTCAAAGGCAGCAACAGTCCGTCGCCCCCGTGCAGCTGAAAGACCTTGGCAAAAATACTGCCGGCAAACATGGCCAGCACCACACCAAAATTGCCCGAAAACAGAAAGGCAATGAACTGCTGCAGACTGCGATACACCTCGCGCCCCCCGCGCACGGCCCGCACCAGGGTGGCGAAATTATCGTCCAGCAACACCACCTGACTGGCTTCCAAAGCCACCGATGAACCCGAGCCCATGGCCACGCCCACCTGCACCTTCTTCAAGGCCGGCGCATCGTTGACGCCATCCCCGGTCATGGCCAGAACCTCGCCCTGACCCACCAGTTCCTCCACCAGCCGCAGCTTGCTGGCCGGCGACACCCGGGCAAACACATTGCACTCGCGCGCCATCTCGCGCAAAGTCGCCGCGTCGGCCGCCTCGACCTCCGGCCCGCGCACCACCCGGTCCCCCACCTCACAGAGACCCACTTGAGCCCCGATCGCTCCCGCCGTAGCCGGATGATCCCCGGTCAGCATCACCACCCGAATACCAGCCGCCCGACATTGCTTGATGGCCTCAGCCGCCTCCGCCCGCGGAGGATCCCCAAAAGCCACCAGACCCAACAATTTCTCGTCCTCGGCCATAGCCAGCACGCGCAAACCCTGAGCCGCAAAGCCCGCCTCCGCCTCCACCGCCTCAGCCGGAGGATTGCCACCGGTCAGCGCGGCCAGACTGCCCTTCACGAATAGAGTGCCGTTCCGCCGACTGGACATCCGAGCCGATTCGGCCGTAAAAGGCTCGCGCTCGCTCTCCACCCACTCTTTCTGCAAAGCCTGCGGATCCAGACCGTGCTCCTGCGCCCCCAGCAGCAGAGCCACATCCAGCGGATCCCCGGCCGGCTCGCCGTCCACCCAGCGCGCCGAATTGGCCAGCGCCCCCACCCGCAACAAGGCTTCGGGCTCCCCAAAAAAGTCGCGCACGCTCAAACGGTTCTGAGTAATCGTGCCGGTCTTATCGGTGGCAATCACCGTCACCGACCCCAAAGTCTCCACCGCCGCCATCTTGCGCACCACCGCCTGATGCTGCGCCAACCGCCGCGTCCCCACCGCCAACGAAATCGTCAGCACCGCCGGCAACCCCTCGGGCACGGCCGCCACCGCCAACGCCACCGCGAACATCAGCACTCGGCTCACCGTGGCCAGATCAAACTGCCCCTCCAGCCCCAAAATGGTCACCGTAATCAAAATGCTCAGCAACAGCACGCCCTTGCCGATCTGCGTGCCCAACGCCGCCAACCGCAACTGCAGCGGCGTCGGCTCCGAGCGCGTCTGCTGCAACGTCTGAGCCAACTTGCCCAACTCGGTACGATTGCCGGTGGCTGTAATCACCACCGTCGCCTCCCCGCCCAAAACCGAAGTGCCGGCATGCAACGAACCACTGCGCGAATCCAAAGCCGCATCCTCGGCCACCGCCCCGGCCGCCTTCTTCACCGGCAACGACTCGCCCGTCAACATGCTCTGGTCCACGCTCAAAGCATGAGCCTTCACCAACTGCCCATCAGCCGGAATGCGATCCCCCTCCTGCAGCTTGAGAATATCCCCCGCCACCAGGTCCTTGGCCGCCAGCGCGTGCCGTTCCCCATCTCGCACCACCTGGCACTTCGAAGGCGTGGCCATCTCCTGCAGACTTTGCATCGTCTGCTCGGCCCGATACTCCTGAACAAAGCCCAGGGTCGCGTTCAAAACCAGAATCGCCCCGATCACGATGGCATCGGCCGGCACCCCATGAGCCCCCGCCGCCATCCAGGCCACCACCGCCACACCGCAAGCCAGCACCAGAATCAAAACCATCAGATCCTGAAACTGGGCCAGAAAAATCTTCCACGGCGACAACGGCGGACCCAACGTCAACGAATTCGGCCCATCCCGCTCCAACCGCTGCCGCGCCTCCCCCGCCGTCAGACCGACATCGGCCCGAGTCTTCAATTGCTGACAGACATCCTCAGGAGGCAGAGCGTGGAAAGTAGTCATCCAAGAAGCTTCCCAGACCACGGGGGATTTCCATTTATTGAAACCAGACGAGCCGCCTCCACCTCACCGATTGAACGGAGACCAGGGGTTCAAAAACAGAAACGCCCAAGCAATCCCCGACCCCAAAGAGATCACGGCCCGCGCCGCCGGCTGAGGTTCGCGCGTGGGCACAAAATAGGTCGCCAGGGGACCCACAAGCCCTCCGCACAAACGACACACAAAGCAACAAACGAGGAACTCGAAGCAAAAAGGCCCGATGGGCCCCTCCCGTCTGACGATTCCGTCAGCATAGCACGACGCCACAGAACTGCCCGCCACCGCCCCGACAACATTACCCACCAGACAAGCTCCAAGCAGAACCAACCAGTCCTTCCACCAGCCGGCGTTCTTGCGCTCTAGCCGATGGGGGTCTTCCAGCGTTCGAAACGCCATACTCAAGGGCACAGTCCTTCTTTCACTGGTCGGAATTATACCTCAAGAAACGGAGTTCCGGGCGCCGGCCGATCTGGCACTCTCTCCTTCGAAGACCACTACGAAGGAAAGAAAACCCATGCAAGACCCCCACCTCACCATCGAACCGTCGATCCTCTACTTCGGCACGCCCGTCGTGCTCATCAGCACCCAGAACCCGGACGGCAGCGCCAATCTCGCCCCCATGTCCTCCGCCTGGTGGCTCGGCTGGCGCTGCATGCTCGGACTGCAAACCGCCTCCCAGACCCCGCAGAACATGATCCGCACCGGCCAGTGCGTGCTCAACCTCGCCTCCCCCCAACAAGCTCAGGCCGTCAACAACCTGGCCCGCCTGACCGGCACCCAGAACATGCCCGACCTCAAGAAAAAACTAGGCTACACCTACGAATCCCGCAAATTCGAAGTCGCCGGCCTGACCCCCATCGCCTCTCACACCGTGGCCCCGCCGCGCGCGCTCGAATGCCCCATCCAACTCGAAGCGGTGGTAGCGGCCCGTCACCCCATCATGGAAGACGACCCCCAGGTGGCCGGACTGATCTCGGCCTTCGAAGTGCGCATCACCCGCGTGCACGTCCATCCCAGCCTGATCATGGAAAGACACCCCAACCGCATCGACCCCGCCAAATGGCAACCGCTCATCATGAACTTCCAAAAACTCTACGGAGTCTCCAGCAGCGAGATCGTCCCCTCCCGCCTGGCCCAAATCGAAGAGCACCTCTACCGCATGCCCGACGTCGAGCGCGCTCGCCAGGAATGCTGTTAGTAGTAGCTGCTACCGTAGGCGATATGAAATTCCCGTCCGTCGTCGCTGTTGCCCCGTTGGAAAACGCCGTTCTGACAATGGACCGCTTTGCTGCCAACTTCCCAGGGTTCGGCCTGGATCTTCACCACCACCGCTCCGGAAAGCAGATCGGAGCTGATGGTCTGGTTCTTATGCTGAAAGAACTGGCAATTCTCGCCGTCGCGAAGCTGCCACTGCGGCCCCAGAGTCTCGGCGCTGAGCCGACGCCCCAGGTTGGCCGCGTCCAGGACCTTCTCGAGCCGCGGATCGAAGACGCTCTGGATCACTCCGGCTTCGGCTTTCTCCAGCTGTCTGGCGTCGAACCAGGGGACCTTGACTTCCAGCGACTCTTGCACCTGACCCATCTCCAGGCTCGAATCCTCTCGGAGCGGGGCCTGGAGTCGGTGATGAGTGTAGCCTGGTCCCTGGCCCAGACGCCCGGAGAACAACTCCACCGAACTGCCCTGGCTGTCTCGATGAACGCTGAGATCCTGAATGATGTGGCCCTTTTCGTTCTCAATGCAAGTGTTTAAATGAACATACCCCTGCTGATCTCGAAAGACATACGGCTTCCCGGGAATGCCGATGCCGTCGATCACTTTGCCCAGCTTCTGGTTCAGGGTCCATTCATTGTAGCGGTCAGCCTGGGGGCCTCCCGGCTGATAATCCTTGGCCAACTCGCTGGCCCGCGCCGCGAAGCGTTGCACCCGCACGTCGCTCAAATCGGTAAAGACGGGATCGGTGACCGACTTGAGAAAACCGTCAGCCCGACCGTCGCCCCTGAGATGGACGGTTCCCGTTCCGAGCCCGCCGCCCGCGAACTTATGAAGCGGAACGTCCACGGCCTGGCCGGAGCGTGCCACTCCCAGGGTCATGTGCTTGTGGGTATTCACCATAGGAAGTGTAGACATGGGCGCTCTCCTCTTAATTCTTTCCGTTAGACTTCCGCGAACTTCGGCTTGGTCCAGTCCTTCGGATAAAACTGGACCTCCTCGCGAATCGGGCCCATAACTCCCGAGTGATAATCGGCCCGCTTGGAAAGGCTATGTTCCACGCGCACCCCGTCGAGATCGGCGGCGCTGGTCAAAGACAACTCCTTACCGCCGTCGTGATCCGTATCCGTGTCGGGAATGGACACCCTCAAACTCTGCATTCCACCCAGCTGATCCGCCCGGAAGACCTTGACATCATCTGCCCCGTAATTGCCCGTGCAATAATGAGCATTGCCCCAGCCGGGACCGAGAATCTTCTGAGCCAGAGCGTCCAAATTGAACTTCTCGCCCCAGGCACGGCGCTCTTCCTGCTTGCTCGGCCAGACATTCACCTGACTATGACACTGGGGAGCCACCTGCCGAAAGGCCTGATAAAACTCCTCAACGCGCGGATCCGAAAGCGACTGCAGCGCGTCCGCCGAGGCATAACTCTGGAAAATGTCCGCCCCAACCTTCCCATCCACCGGGAAATGAAAATCGCGCTCAACCTGCAAACTGCGGATGGTCTTCGGCTGCCCCTGCGTCAGTCGCACAGAAAGTCCATCAATCGGGTTCGACATTTCTCATTTCCTCTTTCGCTTCCAGTTGGACCCTCAGCATAGCCCCCCCAGGTGATGGGAAGGTGGTATGCCGGCCCCACTCATTGCGAAATTGTTAACCTTTCCGGCTGCCACCACAGGAGGAGCAAACCAAGGCCGTGAAACCAGCCCAATGAGCCCACCTGCGTCCAGCCGGCAACTCGTCCTGATAGCGACCTTGCTGACATTCTCCGGGGTCGTCTTCTTTTGGCCTGCTCCTGAGGAGCCAGAAATGTCGGAAGAGCAGACTATCCAGGCGATAGCGGAATCGCACATGGAAGGCAACGTTCCCGTCCCAAAGGATTTCCAGACTTTCTTGACGCGAGACCTGAACCTCTACTTCGCCAGTCCCGAATTCAAATCACCGGTCAGGGGCTATGAGATGCTTCGCGACGGGCCAACCCAAACGGGAATTTCCTCTCCCAAGTTTTATCTCTGGGTCATGTTCCAGGATGGTAGGGCGGCGGCAGTCAAAGTGGCCGCCGAGAAGAAACAGCAATTTCACGTCCTACAGGTATTCCTGGAGAGTGATATCCAACAGAACAGAGCGGTGATGAACGGGCAACTGCCCCCACCTGTGATAGAGGCCGCCCTCAAGAAAGTTCGATAGACACACCTTTCTGAGGAATCTCGGAACCAACCTACCGACAAACCTCTCGCTACCCCTGGTGCAGGTCTTACTCAGCCACGCCCCGCACGGGGCGCCCTAGCGGCCTGACCCCCCCATCATGGTCCGCACCCTTTCCCTCGAATAATACCGAAGGAAAGAAACTTCACAATCGCCCATTTCAAGCCATTCGCAGGCACCCGAAAAATTGACAGAAACACGTGAACATCGGATACAATCGACAAATGGAAATGGATCCAGTCTCCCTCACCCTCGATGAACTCCTGCAAATGGACCCCCTCGCCCTCCATCACCTCGCCCAAAAATCGGCCGGCACACTCACTCGCCACCACGCCCTCCTCGGACGAACCCTGCTGGCCATCGAACGCACCGGCGCCTACCTCGAACACGGCTGCTCCGGCGGCGTCCACTACGCCATCGTGCAATTAGGCCTCCCCATAAAAAAGGCCAGACTCCTCATTCGCGTCTCCCTCGAATTAGAAAACCTCCCCTACCTGCGCTACCTTGCCAACCAGGGCGAAATCGAATGGTCCAAACTCCGAGAAATCGTACGCGTAGCCACCGCGGAAACGGAACGGGAATGGGCCCAACTCTGCGCCGACCACACCTACGCCCAGATCGAAGACCTCGTCTCCCGCTCTCAACGGGGCGAAATCCCAACGGATCAACCCGAAATCAACGCCCCTCGCAGCCAGCTCCGCTGCCACTTCGAGCCCGACCAGATGGCCGTCCTGGAACGCGGCCTGCAGGCCATGTGCCAACAAGCCGGCCGCGCCCTTTCCATGGCCGAAGCCATCGAGCTTCTCTTTGCCGAAAAGCTCTCCGCCCACCCCATCCAGGACGACCCACAACTCCAAAAAGTCCGTCAGGAAGCGCTCAAAGATCTACACTGGAGCGACCTCATCAACGCTGAAACCGAGACCCAAAACCAAATCGAAATCGTCAACCCCGCCTCTCGAGTCCCCACCAAAGCCCCAACGCCGCAAAATCCTGCGACGCGACGGCTACTGCTGCGCCGTCCCCGGCTGCCCCAACACCCTCTGGCTGGAAGTCCACCACATCATCTACTACGCCGACGGCGGCCAAACCAAGCCGGACAACCTCATCACCCTGTGCACCCGCTGCCACAAACACCTCCACGACGGCCACCTCACCATCCAAAACGAAGCCCCGCACGGGGCGCGCTTCCTTAACCGCGCCGGCAAAGACCTCCGCCAGCAAAAAACCCTGGAAATCGCCTTCTGGCTAGACTACTGGTGCGGCTGGCGAGGAAGCGAAGACGAGCCCAGATATTTCCTAGCCCGAAACGCCCTGGCCGCCTGACGAACCAATCGAAAAGATCGACGCCAATTGTCCCGCTGAGCAACATCAAAGTGCCCGCTCAGCGGAACACTTTCGTCCAGCCCTCCGCGGTGGGAGCTGGCCTTAGCGCCATGCGAATGGCGACAAGAAGAAGGCGAGCCCCGATATTTCAAAGTCAACGATCGTCACCAAGAGCTTTGAATCGAACATAAACCCCCTCGGCCAGGTGGCAGCGAAAAGACTCCGGGATAGGCGGGTTCGTCCCAAATGTGAACTCCGGGTCATCGTGAGGCCCGCTTAAACCGCCAGCTACAGAATCAAAGGCCACGAGAATCACCATCGAATTCCCGATGGAAGAATACACTTCCGCTTCGAGCGCCATATAGTCCAGGCCCAACCGAACCGCCTTGCGGTAAATCTTCCAATAGCATCCAAGGCCAGCAACGAATTTGCCCCTCGCCCTGCCAAGGGTTGCATTGCCATCCTGGTAGGAGAACCAGTCAAATAGCCAGATCTCCCAAGGCCTATCCATTGCTACCTAAGGCATCTAAATAGCGCTTGAGTGCTAACCCTCCATAGAGCGCCCCGGGAATCTTCCAACGGTGATAGACCAGCTTCGTGTTGTGAATCAATTTCAGAGAAGTCGTGCTACCCGAACTGCTAATAATTTCCAGACTAAGATCCCACGGACAACGGCAAGGAATAACGAAACTCACTTCGGAGAGCCTCAGCAACTTTCGTAGCGACGCCCGTTCTTTGCCGGTCACCGCCAGCGCCGGCGAGGAGACTCGATCCTTCTGTATGACTCTAATGGCACTGGCCTCTTCGACGAGCCGGTCGAGGTCGGACTGGACAGGAAATCCTGGTATCGCTCGGACAACAACAGCAACAAGATTCTGCCAATTCACGAACACGACTGCCCGCCCTCCATCGTTTCTGTCTTCCACTGATCCTGCTGAATGCCTCGCCTCATCGCCCCACACCGAGTGCTCGGTTCATCAATCTCCACAACGACGCCCCGCACGGGGCGCGCTTCCTCAACCGAGCGGGCCAAGACCTCCGCCTACAAAGGACCCTGGACATCGCCTTCTGGCTGGACTTCTGGTGTGGCCGCCTGAGCCTCCTTGTCGTCCCCTTAGAAAGCACATACCCCACTTCGGCTTTAAGAAGATCAGGGAAGTCCCGAAAAATTGACTTCTCCCACCAGCACTGCACCAGTTGAAGACGGACGATAGTGACGCCTCAATCCCGGAAGGGCAATTAGGAACAGACCCTCATCATCGACAGGCAAAATAATCGCGCTGACTTTCTCTCCGTACCAGGCCACTCCGAAAGAATGGCATCCCAGAATCGGGGTCTGGAATCTTAGCCTGCCGTTCATCACCGCAAGGATTAGCAAGGTTGCGGCCAGCGCCAGAAAACTCAGAAGCGCCCAACGTTCTGCAGTCAGGACCTGGGCCGAGGTAGATACCCTCCGATGCTGGCTAGCCAAGCGTTGCTCACTTTCTTTCTATCTCTCCCTTGAAATTCGGAAACGGCGGAAATTCGCCTACCTCGAGCAGCGGCAACAGGAACAATTGCGGCAAGACCTGGGAACCGCTACCCTCAGAAAGGATGCACCACAAAAGCCTGGCCATGTGGCCACCAGCATCCAGGAAACGAAGACTCAGTTGTGATTTCACTGACCATTTAGCAAAGGGCCGTTGGATTGTACTCAGGCCAACGACGCAAAATCCTTAAAACCAGGGCCGCTTGCGGAGACTAGAAGTCTTGCAAGGAGCGAATTTCAGACAGGTCCAACTCGAAATCAGCCGCCGGGGCTTCCAAAACATGAAACTCCTCCGTCACAAACTGCACCTGACCCGCGCGAGAATTGTAGCCTACCAACCAGTAATAACTCCCTGGACGCAAGCAATTGACGGCTCTTGCTTTGGCCATGAAGAAGCCAGAAGTCACGGACTTTTTCAACACCTCCTCCAGCCTGACCTCAAGAAAATTGCAGAACCCCTCTTTAGAAATGTCCTTTAGCTCTTCCCGATAAATCGACTCCCTGGTAAGAGCTATTGCCGGCGGGTAGCGCAGGGCTCCCTCCAACATTGCGACCAACCCTTGAGGGATATTGGGACGCAATAGTTCGTGTTCATCATCGAGTTCCAAGTCGAGGCTGAAAGCATACACCCCCCAAGGGCAACGCCAGAAGGGTTCAAAAAGTCGCTCGCTATACGTCATCTCTGGCCGATTCAGCGGTCTATCGAAGATTCCAAAAAAGAAAGTTCCGAGCACAGATTCTCTTTCTGGATTGCGAGCGGAAGACCCCCCTTCAACCCGAATGGCAGCCAAACCCTACAACCCCCGGCACATCCGGCCACAACGCCTGAGCCAGCATCCAGGCCCCCGCCAGCCCATACCCCCAGCCCGCCCAAGAACCACCACCGCGAACCCCCAACCACCGCGGCAACAACAACCCCGGCAAGGTCCCCAGCCAGAAACACCCCATAGCCAGCGCCCCGCCCACAGCCCCGCCCTGCCCCAGCGCCACCACCCAGGCCGCCGACAACAACCCGCAGGGAAACCCGGCCGTAGCCAGCCCCAGCAGAAAGCGCGCCCGCCCCCCCGGCCCGCGCAACCACGGCCCCAACTCCCGCAACAAATACCCCAGCAAAGAAGGCCCCTTACGCGCCACCGGCAAACGCGCGCGCGCCATCAACAACAACAACCCCCCCGACAACCCCAGCAACAACCGGCTCCCCAAAAAGCCCAGCAACCACTGCCCGCCCCAGCCCAAAGCCGCCCCCACCACCCCATAACCCAACAGCCGACCCAAAAGATACGGCAAGGGACGCGGCCCCCACAGGAAGCCCCCGCACATCAGGGCGCAGTGCCAGCTGCCCAACACCCCCAGCAGCAAAGCCTCAAGCATCGAAGAAAATCCGCCAGGCCGGGCTTTCCAGGTCCTCAAACTGGCCGTGATGCACGGCCCAGAAAAACAGACCCAGACCGAAGGCCGACAGCACCAGCGCCGCCGGAATCAGAAAGTACAGTGCGTCCATGAAACCTCAACATCAGTAAAGATTGGCCCACCACCACCAGCGAGGACAAAGGCATAGCCACCGCCGCCGCCAGCGGAGTAATGTAACCGAAAGCCGCCGCCGGAATGGCCAGCGCGTTATACAGCAGTGCCAGCCCCAAATTCAAACGAAGGTGAAACCAGGCCCGCCGCGCCAGCTGCAGAGCCAGAACCGCCGGCTCCAGACCGGGCCGCAGCAGCACCATATCGGCCACCTCCCAGCTCAACTCGCTGCCATTGGCCACGCACACCCCCAGATTGGCCTTGCGCAAAGCCGGCGCGTCGTTGATGCCATCCCCCAGAAAAGCCACCACCTGGCCGCGCGCCTGCAGCTCCTCCACCAACCGCACCTTGTCCAGCGGCAGACACTCCGCCCGGTAATGCGTCAGACCCAGCTGCCGAGCCACCCGCTCCACCACCGGCAGACGGTCGCCACTGGCCAGCCACAGCTCCAGCCCCTGGCGCTGCAAATAAGCAATAAACTCGGGAGCCTCGGCCCGCAGCTGATCGCGAAAAGAAAACCGCCCCACCATTTCCCCTTCGACCTCCAGCCACACGCTGGTCAAGTCCGAAGTCAGCCCTACCCCCAAAAACTCGGCCCGCCCCAGCCGCATCCAGCGACCAGCCACGCGCCCACAAACCCCCTGACCGGCCACCAGCTCCCAGTCCTCCACCGGCAACAACGCCTCAGGACAAGCCCGCCGCAAAGCCGCCGCCAGCGGATGCTGACAGGGCGCCTCCAGGGAAGCCGCCCACAACAACAACTCGCCGCCAGGCCCCTCCACCAATTGCAGCTGGCCCTCGGTCAAAGTCCCGGTCTTGTCCAGCACCACGCAACTCACCTGACGAGCCGTCTCGACCGTCTGGCCATCGCGAAAGAGCAGACCGTTGCGCGCCGCCACTCCGGCCGCCAGACTGACCACCAGCGGAGTGGCAATCCCCAGGGCGCAGGGACAGGTAATGATCAAGACCGCCAGGGCCCGATCCAAATCCCCCGTCCACAACCCCGTCAAAGCCGACAACACCAGAATCAAAGGCAGCAACACCCCGGCCAGCCGATCGGCCGCCCGCTGGATGGGAGCCGGCGTGCATTGCGCGCTCTCCACCAGCCGGGCCACCTGGGCCAGCAAACTGGTGCCGCCCAACTGGGTCAACGACACCTCCAGCACGCCATCCAGACACAAACTACCGCCGTAAATCGAATCCCCCGGCTCCACCCGGCGCGGCTGCGACTCGCCCGTCAGATGGGACTCGTCCACCGAACACAAGCCAAGGACCACCACCCCATCCGCCGGAACCCGCGATCCCGCCCGTACCTGCACCCGGTCCCCCAGCTTCAAGCGGTCGGCCGGAACCTCCTCAAAGCCGGAGCCATCCCAGCGCCAGGCGCTATGGTCCTGCAAAGACAGCAGCCGCTCCACCGCCAGACCCGCCTTGGAACGAGCCGCCCCCTCCAGCAAGCGCCCCAACAGCAGCACAAAGACGAACATGGCCACCGTATCAAAATACACATGCTGCCGATGCAACAGGGTGGCCACCAGAGAGTACAAAAAGGTCACGCCCAGCCCCAAAGAAATGGAAACATCCGTGGTCAACTGACGCTGGCGCAACGCATTCCAGGCCCCGCTCCAAAAGGGCACGGCCGAGAAAAACACTACCGGCAAACACAGCACAAAACTCAGCCGCTGAAACAACGGCCGATAGGCCAGGTCCAAATCCGCCCCCGAATACAGGGCCAGCGCCGCCAGCATCACGTTACCGGCAGCCGCCGCCGCCACCCCAAAACGCAACAGCAACATGCGATCGGCCTGGGCACGCGGACGCTCGTTCCGATTCGGATCATAAGGAATGGCCCGGTAGCCCAGCGCCTGCACCCGCTGCAAAGCCGGCAGCAAGCACTCCCAAGAAGCCGGTCGAAAGCGCAGCCGCTGGGTGCTGTAGTTGACCTGCACCTCGGCCACGCCCTCCAATTGGCCCAGCGCCCGCTCCACCAACCAGCCGCAGGCGGCGCAGTGCAGCCCATCCAGCAAGCAAAAATACTCGCCCTCAAAGAGCAAACCGCGGGCCACTTCCTCATCCCGATAAAGGGCCAGGCTGCCGCCCTCCTCCACCGGCGCCGCGTTATCCCGCCACTGGTAGTAGCTCTCCAGTCCCAGCGAATGCACCAGCCCGTAGGCCATGCGACAGCCAGGACAACAGAACTCCCCCTCCAGCAGCAAAAGCCCGCAGTGCCGGCAGCTCACTTCAAGCTCCAGCGCTGACGGGCCCGAAACACCTGACCGTCCCGAGCAAACTGAAAGTCCACCAGCCAGGGCCCCGCCGCCGGCTGCCACTCCGCCGAGTAAACCCCGTCCGCAAAACCCGCATCCAAACGCTGGTCCTGACTACGCGTGGCCGGCCGCTTAAACGCCACCTGCAACTGCCCCTGCAAGACCGAGCCATCACGACTCAGCAGCCGGCAGCGCAAAGGAGCTCGCTGCAGCACCTCCAGACGCCAGCCGTTGTCTCGCTGCACCTTCTGGCGCTCCAGCTCGCGGCTATATTCCAGGCCCATCTTGTAGTAGTTGACGTCGTCCGGACCCTCAAAGCCCCGCGCCGCCAGCCGCACCAGTCCGATCTCGATCGAAACAAAGACGCTCAGGCTCAAAATCACGGCGGCCGGCCAGATCTTCACTTGGGAGCTCCCTTCGGACCGGTGGTGTTGCCGATGCTGTGCACATAAGCGGCCACCGTGGTCACCTGGTCGGGCTTCAAAAACGAGCCCCAGGCCGGCATACCGCCAGGACGTCCCTTACGAATCGTCTCGAGGATGTTCTTGTCCTCGCTGCCGAACTTCCACTCCGAGTCGGTCAGACAAGGTCCAATCTTGCCCTCGGCGTTGTTGCCGTGACAAGAAGCACAGTTGGAAGAAAACAGCTTGCGCCCGGCTTCCACGGTTTCCGGTTTGGCGGCCAGTTCCCCGAGATTCACCTCGGCCGCCGCCGCCACGGCCGTGCGCGCCACCGTCGAAGTGGCCCACTGCTTCTCCTGAGTCCAGCCCGAAGTGCCGGGCCAGAACCACAAACTCGGATAATAGACGGCGTAACCCAGCGAAAAGACAATGCTCAAGTAGAACAGGTAGAGCCACCAGCGCGGCAGCGGGTTGTCGAGTTCCTCAATTCCGTCACAGGAATGATCTAAAACCGGCGCTTCGCTCATCGTTCGTCCTCAAAAGGCAGTCCAGCCAATTCGTCCAGCCCCGGCATCCGGGTGGCGTACCACACCACCCCCGAGAAGACCAGAAAAAACAGCAGCAGCACGCCTTCCTTCAAAGGGGCAATCCAGGCAAACTCGTTCATGGTTGTTGGGCCTCCCGCCAGTGAATGTCTCCCCCGAGTCGTTGCAGGTAGGCGATGAGCGCGATGATCTCGCGGTCCGATTCGACGTTCTCTACCTTCTGCTCGCGCAGCCGGTCGTAAATCCCACCCGCCTGCGTCTCCATCAAACCCTTATAACCATCGATTTCTTCCTGGCTATAGGGCACGCCCAACTTGCGCAGCACTTCCATCTTCTTCTTGGTCAAAGAAGTGTCCAGCTTGTTCTGGTGCAGCCAGGCATACTTGGGCATCACCGAGCCGGGCACGATCTCGCGCGGGTCGCGCATGTGGTAATAGTGCCAGGAATCGGGATATTTGCCGCCCACCCGGTGCAGATCCGGACCGGTGCGCTTGGAGCCGAACTGGAAAGGATGGTCGTAAACGAACTCCCCGGCCTTGGAATAAGGCCCGTAGCGTTCCGTCTCGTCGCGAAAAGGCCGCACCATCTGGCTGTGACAGTTGTAGCAACCCTCGCGCACGTAAATATCGCGACCCTCCAGCTCCAGAGGGGTGTAAGGCTTGACTCCCTCGATGGGCGGCACCGACGAGCGCACGTAGTAAAGAGGCACGATTTCCACCAGTCCTCCCACCAGCACCAGCACGGTGACCAGCATCGACATCAACACTCCCTGGCCTTCCAGCCAGCGATGGTCCTTCTTCATACTTGCTCCAAACGGCTGGGTCGCACCGACTCAGCAGGCACCGGCGGATTCAACGCACGACCCGAACGGGCCGTGGCCACCAGGTTGAAGGCCATCAACAACAGGCCCAGCAGGTAGAGTCCGCCGCCCATGGCGCGGACCAGATAGTAGGGAAAGAGATTCTTGGTCGTTTCAATAAAGCTATAGGTCAAGCTGCCGTCCGGACTAAAAGCCCGCCACATCAGGCCCTGGGTCACGCCGGTAATCCACATCGAGACCATATAGAGCACGATGCCGACGGTGCCAATCCAGAAGTGAATGGTGGCCAGTCGCTCGGAGTACAGCTTCGTCCCATAAAGACGCGGAACCAACCAGTAGAAAACGGCGAAGACAGTGAATCCCACCCAGCCCAGCGCGCCGCCGTGCACGTGGCCCACGATCCAGTCGGTGTAATGTCCCAGCGCCGAAACCGAGCGAATCGAGAGCATCGGCCCCTCAAAGGTGGACATTCCATAAAAAGTCAGGGCCACCACAAAGAACTTGAGAATCGGATCGGTGCGAACCTTTTCCCAGGCGCCCTTGAGGGTCAGCAAACCGTTCAACATACCGCCCCAGGACGGGGCCAGCAGCATCAGCGAAAAACACATTCCCAGCGTCTGGGCCCAGTCGGGCAGAGCCGTATACAGCAGATGGTGCGGTCCGGCCCAGATGTAGATGAAAATCAAAGACCAGAAGTGGATGATGCTCAACCGGTAGGAATAGACGGGCCGATTGGCGGCCTTGGGCAGATAGTAATACATCATCCCCAGAAAGGGAGTGGTCAGCAAAAAGCCCACCGCGTTGTGCCCGTACCACCACTGGATCAGGGCATCCTGGACACCCGACCAGACGATGTAGGACTTAAAAAGCGTGACCGGAATCGAGAGATTGTTGACCAGGTGCAGCACCGCGATGGTAATAATGGTGGCGATGTAAAACCAGATGGCCACATACAGGTGCTTTTCGCGGCGCCGGGCCAGCGTCCAGAAGAAATTGGCGCCGAACACCACCCAGATCAGGGTGATGAGCTGGTCCACAATCCAGACCGGCTCGGCGTATTCCTTGCCGTCGGTAAAGCCGCTCAACAAACACACGGCATCCAGCACGATGATCAGCTGCCAGCCCCAGAGATGAATTTTAGAAAGCACATCCGAGGCGGTGCGCGTGCGACACAGCCGCTGCACGCTGTAATAGACGGATGCAAAAATAGCGTTCCCAGAAAAAGCAAAAATGACCGCGTTGGTGTGCAGCGGTCGCAGACGTCCGAAGCTCAGGTAGGGGCTCTCCATGTTGCATTGCCAGAAAGCAAGCTCCAGAGCGGCCCACAGACCCGCCAGCATTCCCACCGCCCCCCAGAACATGGTGAAGAATACGAAACCACGGACTGTATCGTCGTCGTAGTTCTCGGCGCTGACCGGCGCCGGGTCGGTGTAGTTCATACAGTCCTCCTCTTGTGTGACACCACACTAAGAGAGAGGAGCGAGAAACAGTATGATCTACATCATAGGGGCTTGCGGTCCGGCGCCACCACCGCGGCCAGCAGTTGATACGCATCCACCGCCGGCAACCCGTGGTCGCTGACTACGTCCGAATTGGCCATCACCACAATGGAGAGGTCCCGCTCCGGCAAATAGGCCACCTGCGTGTTATAGCCCGGCAAAGTTCCGGCATGCCCGATCCAACCATTCTCCACACCCACTCCGAAGCAATAGCTGCGCTCCCCCTTGCTCGAATAGGAATTGGGCAACAATCGCAGCCGCTGCGTTTCCGCCTTCAAAGTCGTTCCCCGCCCCAAAGCCCGGGCCCACAGCCCAAGGTCGTGAAAATCGGAAACGGCCTGACCCGCCCCGGCCCCAAAGGTGGGCGACCAGTGGGTGGCATCCACCGGCTCGGTCGTCCCCTCCGCCGTGCCCTGCAGCGTAAACCCGTGCCAATAAGGCTCCGGCAGATCCGTTCCCGTCGGATAACTCGACTGCCCCATCCCCAGCGGCTCCCAAAGATGTGTCCGCAAAGCCTCACCCAACGAGACCCCGCGCTCCTTCTCCACGATCCGCCCGAGCATCACGAAATTGGTGTTGCAATACTGAAAGCCCTTACCGGGTTCAAAAACCCGAGGCAACCCGAAGGCCAGCTTGAGCAGCTCGTCTTCTTTCCAGACCGTCTGCGGCTTGGCGAAATAGACGTCTGTAAAAGCCGAACTGAAGGTGTAACTGGCGATACCGCTCGACATCCGCCCCAGCATCTCGACGGTCACCTCGGAGGCCCGGGGCAACTCCGGAAACCAGCGCGCCACCGACTCCCGCAGCCCCACCTTGCCCTCGTCCACCAGTTGCAAAATCAGGCTGCCCACCATCGTCTTGGTCACCGACCCTACCCGCGTGTGCACCGACCGGTCGCTCACGCCCACCGCCGAAGTCCACAGCGCCTGCTCGCCCTTCCACACGCCGGCGATCAAACCCGGCGACCGCCCCCGCCCGTGAGCCAGCTCCAGCGCCTGCTGCAACTGCCCATCCACATCCGAGGCCGCCACACCCTCCACACTCAAAGCCGCGCCGACGCCCAGCAGACCCGCCAAAAACAATCTTCTCTTCATAGTCCCCAAGATGCTCCACCCATCGCTCCCCAACCTGGAAGTAAAATATTATGAAAAATACATAATTCAGCAACAGCCCCCGTGTAGGCTACCCCTATGAGGAGACACTGGGATTGGATCCTCATCGCATCCCTGGTCGCGTGCTACGCCCTCTGGCACGCCCCGGCACGCGTCGACTACCGACAAAAGCTGATCCAGATTCGCAGAGACGTCCGCGTCGCACTGGAAAGCCTCCAATGGCGTGACGACATGGTCGACCTGGACTGGCAGCCCGACTTCCAAGATCTCAGCCTCACGACCTGGGGCCCTCATCGACATTTACTGCCCCACCTGGTCGCCGGACTGGCCGCCCGCCGCGGCTGGCGAATGCGCCCCTCCACGCAGCCCAGCACCAAGCAAATTCGCATGCAAGACCTGCTCGACCTGGCCGTCGGACCGAACCAGGCCATCCTCCTGGTGGACTACAACCAGGCCTGGATGCTGACCAACTACCAGAGCCACGAAAAACACCCCGAACCTTTCCGAAAGCTCTTCCGATAGGAAAACGTCGACCTCACCGTCGTCTGGCAAAGCGCCAGCGACCAGCCCATCCGATACGTCAACCCATAGAGACCATTCACGCCCCGTGCGGGGCGCAGGCCGGCTCCCGAGCGACGAGAAGAAGCCTGGATGCAAGACAGGACCGCCTATGCTTCAGCCTGAGGACTTCACCTTCAACGGCCTTTTCCTCGGGCTCGAAATCGACGCCGATAAAGAGCCCAAATACTCCACCGTTGAATACCGCAATCATAAGACTGGCCTCATGTCCTTCAGAAGCCAGCGCATCCAGGTCACCATAGAATCGGCAAAAATCTCGGGAATATCGAGTCTTTTTTTTCGATTCCTCGGGCGAGAGGTAGGTTTGTATGCCTCTCAGGCTGAGATCCAGGATGCCCTGGGACCGCCGGTACGACGCAGAATCGATTCTCTGGAAGTGGACGCACGAAGGGCATTCTACTCACGCTCCACCGAAATCGGCACGCGTGAAAACTTGATCCAGTGGTCCTACGGGGAAGGCCTGGACGTCTTCTTCACAAACCTGGACCTTTATGAAGGCTTCCAATTCCGAGAGCACAAGTTCTGGTCGATAGCTATCGGCAACATCTGGCTGCCCCCAGCCTGATCGCGCTCTACAATTCGCGCCTCGTGCGGGGCACGCAGCCCAAACCGAGAATGTTGATCCGCGTGACCGAAGACCAACTCTACAAACTCAACTCCTACTTGCTACTTGAAGTCCGAGTGCTGGCCAACAGGGGCGCTCTCGATGAAATCCGTCGCCTGGTGGATTGCTTTCACAACCTGCCCGAGCAATTGCGACAGATGAAGTCAGGACAACTACCGGCTCAGCACGTCGCGGCAGACCTCGATCAGCGCTCCGAGGACTTTCAACTACGGGACTGGCTCGACAACAAGCGACGCTTCCTTTAGCTCCAGGTAGGTCCGCAAATGCGCCTCCAGCGCCCGCAGGTCCTCCTCCCCATTCGACCCGGTGCGATAGCCAATATAGCCATCCGGACGCACCAGCACCAGACCCTCCGGCCCCACCCCGGCCCGCGCCGGGTCCAGCCCGGCCGCGTCCACCACTTCCACCAAAGACCCCCAGCGCTCGCCAAACCCGTGCAAGGACGCCGACCCGAACACCAGCAAATGATGACCGGGCCCTTGCAAGCGGATCCGGTCGGGATAGCGCTGCCCCGGCGTCGGCCCCGGCGGAAACGGCCGCGAACACCACTCCCCGACCAGCGGGCTCTCCCCGTAGTCGATCGTCAACATGGCGCGGTGGCGGCTGGCGGCCAGATCGATTTCCGCATCCGGCTCGGCGACCGGCTCCAGAACCCCCTCACGACTGGCCTCCACCAGACCCATCACCGACTGATGAATCCCGTCCGAAATATCCAGCACCTGCTGGCTGGAAAGATGGCGCTCCAGCACGTAACTCTCCAGCAGGCTCGGGCGTCCCTGACCCCGCACCACCAGACCCAGCTTCCAGCCCAGATCGGCCGCATCCAGCAGAGCCGTATTCAAGCCCTGGCCGCCCAACGGACTGGAGGCGTGACCCGCATCCCCCACCAGCCAGCGCCTGCCCTCGCCCATCTTCACAGCCATGCGCTTGTGCATCCGAAAATACGAGCTCCAGCGCACATCGTGAATCTGCAAAGGCAGGCCCACCCGCTGCTCCAACAAACTCACCAGCAACTCGTGCGACGGAGAACCGGACCCCTCCGGACCATTCACGAAAATCAGAAATCGCCCCTCGGGAAGCGGAGCGAACAAGGCAAATCCCTCGGGACTCACCACTACCGTCGACTCTCCTGGAGGCACCGCCAGCTCGGCCCGCAAGTCGGCCACCAGGTAGTGTCCCGCGTAGGTTTCGCCCTCCAGATGTGGAGCCGTCATGGCCGAGCGCACCACACTGTGGGAACCCCCTGCGCCCACCACATAGCGAGCCCGCGCGCTGTCCGTTTCTCCATCAGCACGCACAAAGTGAACGCAGACATGGTCGGGATGGTCCTCCAGCGCGGTCACGTGGATGCCCAACTCGACCTCTCCACCCAACTGCTGCAAACGCTCGAAGAGAACTTCCTCGGTCAACGACTGGGGCTCGCAGCACTCGAACTCATAGGCGGCGTCGATACCCGCCAGCTGAGTGCGCGCCAGGCTGACCAGTCCCGGACCGCACACATTCACGCTGTGCACATGAATGGCTCGGGCCAACACCGGCTCCAAAACCCCCGCGCGGCTGAGCATCTCCAGCGTGCCCGGCTGCAAGGCGGTTCCGCGAGCCTGCCCGTGATGCTGACTGGCCTGCTCCAAAATACGGGCCTTCACTCCCTGACGAGCCAGTTCGATTCCCAGAAACAACCCGGAAGGGCCGGCGCCCACAATGATTACGTCTTCCATGGGACCAACTTGCCTCTACAGCAGACCACTTTCCTGCCCGAAGACCCTTGACAATTCAAACGGATACTTTAATAATATCCCTTATGGCTTCGGTAAACACCCAATTCTCGATCGCTGTCCACGTGCTGGCAGCCATCGCCAACTACGAATCGTCCTTCACCTCAGAAGTTCTGGCCGGCAGCGTCAATGCCAACCCCGTCTTCGTCAAACGGATCCTGGTCAAGCTCTCCAAAGCCAAACTGGTCACCACCACCGTCGGCAAATCCGGCGGCTACGACCTGTCCCGCAGTCCCCAGAACATCTCTCTGCTGGATATCTACAGAGCCGTCCAGCCTCCCAGCGCCTTCGCCATCCACACCTACGCCAAAAGCACCGGATGCGTGGTCAGTTGCAACATCAAGGAAGTGCTGGGCGAAGTCCTGGACGACACTCAGACCGCGGTCGAGCGAGAGCTCCAGGGCAAGAGCCTGGCCGACGTCGTTTCCAAAATCAAGATCCGCTCGCGCTAACTTTTTTTACCCAAAACAGATACTTCTATAGTATCCATAACAAAGAAAGGTCCACAAAGCAAATGAAAATAGGATTCATCGGAGCCGGCAAGGTCGCCCAGACCTTCGCCAGATATTTCCTCCAGCACGGACACGAGGTAGTTCTCAGCAACAGCCGGGGCCCGGAATCGCTGGACAACCTGGCCAAAACCCTCGGCCCCAAGGCCAGAGCCGCCAGCGTGCAGGAAGCCGCCGACCAGGAACTCGTCATTCTGGCCGTGCGCTGGCCCCAGGCAGAGCAGGCTCTGGCCCAGGTGCCCGATTGGAACGGGCGCATTCTCGTCGACGCCACCAACCGCCCGCTCGACCAGGACGCCACTCGGACCGCCAGCGAGGTCATCGCCGACTACGCCCCCGGCGCTCGCCTGGTCAAAGCCCTCAACACGCTGGTGGTGGACTGGATTGAGGACGACGCGGACCCCAAACCGGAACTGGTCCTCTTCCTCTCCGGCGACGACGCCGAGGCCAAACAAAAGCTGGCCGCAGTCCTTCAACCAGGCTTCTTCCCCGTCGACCTCGGCGGCCTGGTAGCGGGAGGCAAACTGCAACAATTCGGGGGCCCGCTCAGCGGTCTGCACCTGGATCTCATCAAACAACTAAAGTTCTAAAGGAGGAAAACCATGAGCAACATCCTGGCAAATAAAGTCGCCGTCATCACCGGCGGAAACAGCGGAATTGGCCTGGCCACCGCCCAACGCTTCGTCGCCGAAGGCGCCCAGGTGGTCATCACCGGCCGTCGAGAAAAAGACCTGGAAGCGGCCGCCGCTCTCATCGGAAAAAACGTCACCACCGTAGCCGGCGACGTCTCCAACCTGGACGACCTCGACCGACTCTTTAGCGTAGTCCAAGAAAAGCACGGTCGAATCGACATCCTCTTTGCCAACGCCGGCGGAGGTACGGTCGCGCCCCTGGCCACCGCCAGCGAATCCCATTTCGACCAGATCTTCGACACCAACGTAAAGGGCCTATTTTTCACCGTGCAAAAAGCCCTGCCCCTCTTCCAAGACGGTGGCTCGATCATCCTGACCTCGTCCAACGCCAACGTGCTGGGCGTCCCCACCTTCACCGCCTACGCCGCCAGCAAAGCCGCCGTGCGCAGCTTCGCGCGCGGCTGGACGCTGGAACTCAAAGAACGCAACATCCGGGTCAACTCGCTCAGTCCCGGACCCATCGAGACTCCGGCCCTGGAAAAAGCCGGCCTCTCCGCGGAACAGGCCGAACAAGCGGCGGCCGGCTTCGCCTCGCAGGTTCCCCTGGGCCGCCGCGGCAAACCCGAGGAAATCGCATCCGTAGCCGTCTTCCTGGCCTCCGACCAGAGCTCATACATCACTGGCATCGACCTGGCCGTCGACGGCGGCATGGCCCAGGTCTAAAACTCCAGCAAGGATTTCAAACGGGCCAGGTCAGCCTCCACGGTCTGGCCATCCCGCTCGAAGTCGGCGCTGGACATTTCGGGACGCCGAAACAGGCTGAAGACCACCTCGCAACCCTCCGCATGCTCCAACACGCGCATCGGGTTCAACACTCGCTGGCCGTCCGGCAGAGTCACGGTGTGATCGGCCACCCGGAAAGCGTTGGCCTCCACAAAGGACACCTGAACCTCACCCATCGGCGATTCGGCCCACCAGACCCCATCGCGCTGCTCGACGGAACCCCCCAGACCCGCCGCCCACTCAGGCAAGTTCTCGGGATTGCTCACGTAGTCATAGACCTCATCGGCGGAACGACGAATGCGAATGGCCAGGTGGGCCGAATCCTGAAAGCTCATAGCTAGCAGTTTACAGGAATCCAGGGAAAGAGGCCCGGTACCCTTGTAGATCCCCAGCCAGCCTAAGCAGCCTCCGTCAGCAACTCATCCCGAGCCCGCAAGTAGCGACTCTCGTGCTCCTCAGGCTGTCCGCACCAGCGATCCAACCAGAAAGCCACGTCCAGGGCCCGCTGCACTCGCACATCCTGACCCAACGCGTTCAAATAGCGCACCCCACCCGGCGCCTCCCCGCGCAGAACCAGCCGACCCTCGTGCACATTCGTATGACAGCGACTACAAATCGTGATCAAATTCTCCGGCCGGGTCAACCCGCCATCCGCATAAAAGAGGATGTGGTGAACC
>JAFKGI010000072.1 GCA_017307785.1 Vulcanimicrobiota bacterium
ATTCCCTTCTAGCCGAGGCCCAATCGTTGGGCTGGCTTTTTCGCTCAGGCAAGGTCATGCAATGGAATGCCGAACCGTACGAACGGTTGGTTCAGGAACTGGCCTTCGAGCCAATCCTTCCACTGCTCATCGAGTATGTGAAAAAGCGAGATAGCAGCAACACCACTCTGAACCGCTGGGCCTTCTACCGGAATGAACCGAATCTCTTTCGAGCGGACGGCCCGCTACCCGAGCACCTGGGAGATGACTTCCTGGACGGACTTCACCCTACCTTACAAAACATCTACCTGGATCAATACGGCCAGAGTTGGCTGGAGACGGGCGAGATCTCGCTGGTGCGTCGCCGATTGCTCCATCAGCATCCGACCCTTTCGTTCGACCTTTGCATCCTCGAAGGCGGGCACTTAGCCTCGGATAAGACTCCTGAGCGCGCCGCCATCCGCATGTTGCTACAGGGGCAAAGCGCCGAGGCCCACGCAACCTTTCAAGGAATCCTCGGGCGAAAAAAATCCGCGCCGGAATGGACACCTCTAACCTTTCTCATGTCCCAACTGGCGGCCTTGCGCCAATTGGACCTGCACGCAATCCTGGATGAATGCCTCCTGGGGTCCGGTAGTTGGGACCTGACTCACTTCATGCGAGCACTGGCCTACTATCTGATGGGGGAGCAGGATGTGTGGGATACCGGTTTCCCCCGCTTGGAGGGGCGTATCGGATTAGCCCTGCGGGCGGCCTTACAACCTCATTTGCCCGAGTATATTCCCCCGCTGACAGAGGGACACCGGGCTGAACTTACTGACCTCTGGAAAGCGCAAGGACTACACGGGTTGGTGCGACAACTCGAGGCTCCGTCCGGCCCCGAACACTGGGGCTGGGGCCTTACAGCGCGCGCCGGTTGGGAAAATTGGCTGGAATCTCTACGCTGGCTGGGCGAGCGACGTCGCCAGACGACGGCCCGGGCTCGTCTCGAGAAATGGAGACTGGGTTGGTCCATCGATGGTAAGCACGTCGTCCCCCTCAAACAGAAGGCGGGGCGCAATGGATGGAGCAGTCAAACCGCCTCTTACTGGAACCTGCGCGCCAAAACACCGAGCTACGTCAGCGAACAGGATCGAGTCTTTATGGGCAAGGCGCGTTCCGGGAGCAGCTATCACCAGGCGGAACCCGATGGAGATGCCTGGAGCTCGCTGGTAGGCCATCCCCACCTCTATCGACAGGGGGAGCCGGTCACGCTCGAGGAGGCTCCGCTGCGCCTGACCGTCCAAGAAACCCCCTCTGGCCTGGAATTGGAGGTCGAGCCAGAAGGGCTGCTCCATTCTCGAGAGTTTTTGCTCCTGGAACTGGGGCCCGGGCGCCTGGGTCTGTGCCGACCGAATCCGCTGCAGAAGGAGTTTCTCCAATTGCTGGACGGTCACCGACGCCTGCCCGCGGAAGCGGGCCGACGCCTGCTGGATAGCCTCGAACCCTGGATCGAGCGAATGGACCTGCGCATGCCCCAGGGACTGGCCGTCCATCGGCAGGGAGAAAGCGAGTTGGTGTGTCGAGTGCGTCCCCTCGGCGAAGGCCTGACCTTCGACCTAGGCGCCCAACCGGCTGGTCCCAAGGGCCCTTTTGTGGAGGCGGGTCAGGGAGCCGAGCAATTGCTGTATCGAACCACGGGGGGAGAATCTCGAGTGGTGGTTCGCGATTTGGCAGCGGAGTCCAGAGCGCTGGCTCGCCTTTGTCCTCACGTTCTGCCCCAAAATCCCTGGCAGGCTCCAGACCCGGCGGACGCGCTGGAGATGCTGCTGACCCTGCAACAGGGGGGCATCGAACTGCACTGGCCAGCCGGCAAACCCTGGAGTGTAAGCGCCGTGCAAAGTCAGATTCGTCTCAGAGCCGAAGGAGACGGTGACTGGTTCGAGGTTCGCGGTCACGTGGCGCTGGAGGATGGAGTCAAGCTGGAAATCCAGCAATTGCTGACCCTGGCTCGCTCCAGTCGCGGCCGCTTTATCAAACTGGCGGGTGACCGTTTCGTCGCCCTCAGCGAGGAACTTCAGCAGCGATTGCGAGCCCTGGATGAACTGGTCGAGGTGAAGCACAAGAGAGCGCTACTGAACCGACTGGCGGCACGCGCTCTCTCGGACCTGGGGGTCGAGGGTGACGACCGATTCCGGGACTGCCTTCAGGCTTTCCAGGAGGCTGACGAGTACCTTGCAGCCACCCCAGAACGACTGCTCGTGGAACTCCGCGATTACCAACTGGAGGGCTTTCGCTGGCTGGCCAGACGGGCGCGAGCCGGAGCCGGTTGTTGCCTGGCCGACGATATGGGGCTCGGGAAGACCCTGCAGGTGCTGGCTCTCCTGCTCCAGGAAAGTGTTCGGGGACCCCAACTGGTCGTCTGCCCAACTTCTGTCCTCAGCAATTGGCAGCAACAGGCGGCGCAATTTGCCCCCTCTCTGAAGCTGATGGTGCTAGAAGGTCGCGGGCGCCAGGCTCAACTGGAGAGGCTCGGACCCGGGCACATCGCTCTCTGCAGCTACGGTATTCTGCTCCAAGACGCGGAAAGACTAGCTGAGTTGCAGTGGCGAACCGTCATTCTGGATGAAGCGCAGTACATCAAAAACCCCGAGTCCAAAACCGCTCGGGCCGCCTGCTCCCTGCCCGCAGACATCCGCGTGGCCACGACCGGAACCCCCGTGGAAAACCGATTGACGGAACTCTGGAGCCTGTTCCAATTTCTCAATCCCGGGCTCCTGGGCAGCTTGTCCGGCTTCCAAAAGCGATTCGTGGAACGTCCGGACGCGCGCAGCCGCCTACGACGTTTGGTGGCGCCATTTCTGTTACGACGCCTCAAGACCCAGGTTCTCCGCGAACTGCCACCACGGACCGACATCGATCTCGAGGTGGAGTTGTCCGAGCGCGAGCGGGCAGTCTACGAGACTCTGCGGCAGCAGGCGGTTCTCTCTTGTGAGCCGCTGCAACTGCTGGCTCAGCTGATGAAACTCCGTCAGGCCTGCTGCCACCCCGCCCTGGTGGGTATCGAGGGCGGAAGCTCCAAGCTGGAAGCCTTCATGCAGCTAGCCGGCGAACTGCGTGCGGGTAAGCATCGCGTGCTGGTTTTCAGCCAGTTCGTGGAGTTGCTGCAACTGCTTAGAAAACGCCTGGAGGAAGAAGATTGGAGCTATCTCTACCTGGACGGTTCTACTCCCTCCGCTCAGCGGCCGGCGCTGGTAAACGAATTCCAACGAGGGGAAACAGAGTTCTTCTTGATCAGCCTCAAAGCTGGAGGAACGGGCCTGAATCTGACCGCGGCTGACTACGTGGTTCACCTCGACCCCTGGTGGAATCCAGCCGTGGAAGACCAGGCCTCGGACCGCGCCCACCGACTCGGACAGACGCGACCGGTTACGGTCTACAGGCTGGTCGCCAAGGACACTTTGGAGGAGCGAGTGCTTCAGCTGCACGCCCACAAGCGGGAGTTGGCACGCACCGTTCTGGACGGAAGCCAAGACGAGACTCGACTCAACGCGGAAGAACTTCTGGCTTTACTCGCCAGCTAAAAGCGAAAGCCGGTAGGTGCGCACGCGCCTACCGGCTCCCGCTCAGCCCCCTGCTCTCTACAGCTTAGGGGGTATTCGGGACATAGTAATAAGTGCCCACATCCGGGTCGTGGTCTTTGGCCGAACGCATCGGTACCTTGGCCTTGGACGGCTTGGCGACAATCTTACGGCGCGACAAATATTCCTGGCGCTCGTCCGGGTTGCGCAGCAAATAGTGGCTCTCGACGGCGTCCTTCAGAGGAGGCTTGACGGCTTTATCAGCCTGGCGGCCGTCGACCTTGGTGTCTTGGCGCAGCTCGGTCCGTTGCGCGGGGTTGTTCCATGGCGGGGGTGCGGCCAGCGCCGCACCGGCAAGGGCGAAGATAAGAACTGCATTTTTCAACATAGCCTTGGGTTCCAATTCATTTACTCTACCCTCAGGCTACCGCAAAACCCTACCTGCCACGAGGTTCGACAATCCTCAGGCCAACGGACGCTAGTCCCGCATAGGATCGGGAAAATGGTGGAATCATGGCTACGGCCGAGGATGAAGTATGACCAGTTCGTCGGCCAGCTCGTTCTCGCCGCCCCCTTGACTACAGGGCAACTTCTCCCCCAGCAGCCGTCCGGCGCAGGCGATAGAATCCAGCATCGCCTGCAAAGGCTTACCCTGGCGCAAGGACGAGATGGCCGCCTCCCGCACTTGCTGAACACCCGGCTGTCCAAGAGCCTCCAAAGCTCCCTGGTCGGCCAGCACCACCACGCGCCGCTCGAAGAGCGAAAAATAGATCAGCAACCCACCTCGTTCGACGGTACTGGCCAACCTGCGGCTGCAGAAGACAGACCAGGCGGCCCGCACGGTCTCTTCTTCCATCTCGCCGCGAGAAACCAGTGGCGTCCGTAAGGTGGGAAACCAGCTGCTCAGCAGATTGCCTGCCAGGAAGCCAAAGCACAGCACGCCCACTTCCCAGGCCAGCGACAACGGCTGGGCGCCGCCCCAACTGCCTGGGCCTCCGCTGTGAAAGCTGTGCAGCAGACCCAAGAGAACCAGACCGAAGGCGAAACCGACGATCCCCTCGGCGCGATCGTAGCGCCCGGACTCGCTGGCCACAGCGCAGACGATCTCGCCGGTGGTGGTGGATTCGGCGACTTGCAACGCCTGACGGATCTGTTCGCGCTCAGCTTCCGTATAGAGCTTGCGGGCGTCTACCATGAATCGCTGGAACCTCCGCCCCAGAAACCATCGAAGAAAAGACCGAGCAAACCGCTGGAATGGTGGTGATGGGAATCACCCCAGCCGAACCAGGAATGACAATGATGGTGATGTGGCAGCATCATCGAGATACCGATGACCAGAATGATTCCGAACACCGGTAACGCAACCGCCGAGAACGCGGTTGCCGTGATGGTCAAGGTGGCTGCGGCCAGCATCCCGGGGCGCCCAAACATTTTAGGGATCCCGAGCACGCCCAAAACCAGCAGAGCCGTGCCCAGGCCGAACATCGCCAGGGCCACCGGCCAGGGCATCTCGCAGTAAGGCAAAGTGCGCCGCAAACCGGCCTGAATCTTGTCGGAAAGCGGAGCCCGGGCGGCCTTGGCGCTGTCGGTGCCACCTTCGATCAAGCGATGGAGTGCGTTGGTGCCGCGAAAAACCGACAAAGAATAGTCTCCCTGCCCGGCCGGGGGCATCACCACATCGTTAAGAATCTGGCCGGCCCTGGCTTCGCCACTCGGGCCCCAGTCAGCCCCCATCTGGACCCAGGCCTTGCGATCACCGACGGCAAACAGGAACAGAACGTCGTCCTGGTCCAGGCCCCAGGCGTCGAACCAGGCTTTGCTGCCCGAGACCACGTCCCCCAGACCGTAGCCCCCCAGACTGCTCACGGTCACCACGAAGAGCCGAGACTTTCCCTGACCGTTCCAAGTCTTGAGATCGGACCGCAGTTCGTTTTTGGTTTGCTCGATATTGATCACGTTGGCGTAATCAGAGAGAAAGTCGTTGGCGGGTTTACTGGGAAGCTTGGCGGCGGCCAGGCACAGGCCTAGAGCCAGCAACCACAACAGCATTCGATAGCGCAACATACTGGGATGTTGCAAATCGGCAGCCCACTCCCTGCGAGAATTTGCGAGCCAGTTTGGAGCCGGCTATTTGATGGTGACTTTGACCTTGTAGGTCGCGTTGCCTCGGCTGCTGCCAATCAAAAGACGGTAGTTGCCGTTGGCCGGTAGGCGCATATTGGCACTCTGTGCCTCCTGCTGCATCAGGTTCCCGGAGGGATTGACCAGGTCGAAATAGGCATTGTTTTCGACGGAAGAAATCGACACCGTGATGGTCTGGCCGCGTGCCGCTCCCAAGATGTAGGTGTTGATTTCTCCGCGCAAGACCGCACCCTGCAGCACCGTGCCGGTGGTTCCGCGTGCAAAATGAACGGTCTCCACCGGACCTTTGGCCTGGACGGAGGCGGTCAGAAAAGCAAAAGCGAGTATTACATTTTTCCACATAAGTTTCGCTTCTGGCCCAGCCAGCAACGACCTCTCTCGGCAGGAGTGCATCGGGTGACGTGGGATACTCAGGACAGAGTGGATGAACTGGACGCATACCTGCTAAATCAAACCGGGGAAGCACACCTGGATTCCAGCGGAACGTTTACCGTGGACCGGCAGAAAGCGTTGGAAAAGCTGGCTCATTTCCAATTGCCCAGCGAGCACCACTGGGCGCTCAAGTTCGTTCAAGCCGCCGTCGCCTCAGGTTCCAAGAGCCTGAAAATCACGCTCAAAGGCCACTGCAGCGAGTTTTTGATGGAGAGTTCTTGGACGATCGAACAGGTCGAGGAGGCCTTTTTCAACCCCGACCCAAGCCGTGACCGAGACCTGAACCACCTCAAAGCCGGTCTTTGGAGCGTTGGCTACGCGGGGATGCGGCCTTTCCAGTTCATTCCCGGAGGCAGTTCCCAATCGCTGATTTGGAATGGGGAGAGCTTTGCGGTTGTGGCTTGCGTCGAGCACCCTCAGACCCGGCTTATCGTCTCTCAACGAACGCGTCAGCAGCGCTCGCTCTTTCTTCTCAACGAACTGGAGGCGCTGCGGAACAACCAGGCCCTCACCACTCTGCTGGCCGAAAACGCCTTCTTTAGCCCTATTCCTCTCACCGTGGACCACTCTCGCCTCGACGGCATACACCGGGGAGTCTCGACCCAGGGGATCTACCCCATCGCGATGCTGTGGGCCTCAGGTGATTTTCCGCCTCTTCAACTTCCGCCCGGGACCAACCCGGCCTTTCATCGAGGGGATCCGAATCTCCCGACGCAGGGTTGCTGCGCGCTGGTGGCCGGACAACTTTCGGGACTGGACGGCGGCCTTTGTTCGATCTGCTGGATTCACGACGGGGTGCTGGTGGAACGCCAGACGCTGGCCTTTAGCGGACGGGTGACGGCCACGCTCTTCGCCTCCGCTGAAGGGCTGGCCACCGACCTGAGCGGGTTCGCGCTGCGCAATGACTCCAGCAAGGAAGGCCGCGGTGCAGCCGTTTTCGCCAGCCTGGAAGCCAGGGTGGGCGAACTGGTCGTCGATTACCCCAAGGAGGAGAATCTGGGCTTTCCCCTGGTGACCAGATTTGGAGAAATGGTCATGGGCAGTGGCGTTCTCCTGGCCGGAGCCGGCTTCCTGACAGGAAATCCCCTGGCCGTTTTGCTGGGAGGGGCCGCCAGCACGGCGGGCTTCAAAATGACCAATCTGCGTACCCCCGCTTTCGAATCGGTCGCCGAAGCGATGACTCGGGGCCTGCAAGAACTGCAGGCCGGCTGGTCCCACCAGTTGAGCAACGTCGAAATTACGCGCCCTCGACGCGAGGCGGTCGCTCTGGCGCCCGCCTCGAAGCAGAAGAACACCCAGGGTCGGGAGCCACGCTGGAAGCGCCGCTCCTGAAATCGGGCCAGAGTTTATTGCGTCTGTTCCAATTCGGTGCTTTTGCATGAAATGGCTTTCCTTTAAACTTCTAGATCGCCCGTAACCAGGCCGCGCCGAGGACACTCACAGCCGATACCGAATCCGATCTAAATGATGAGACGGGCGAATACTTCGCAAAGAGGATCATTCTTAGCTCTGGCTCTCTTTTTCACGGTGATCGCCACCACCGCGGCGTTGGGATTGGTGGAGATTTTACCGTCGGAAAGCGCCTCGCTGAGAATGTCGCGATTGGACGAGGACTCCACTCGCGCGGCGGAAGCCGGCATTCGCGATTGTATGGCCTGGATGTCCCGTCAATTGTCGATCGGGAATGAGCCTCTCACCAGTCCGACCCTGGTTCGCACCGGCACGAGCAACGGCTGGGACTGGTCGGTCACGATCACGGCGGACCCGAATACCCCCCCGCATCCAAGAGCCGGTCAGCGAATGTATAAAATGGTTTCGCTGGCTTCTCATTCCGGCACCGCGCGACGCCGCATCACCGCATGGATTCAGGGCGGTGAGACTTTGGCAAAATATGCATTTCTAAATAACGCGGTCGATGAAACCGGAACCTGGGACCTCATGGTTGTGCCCAACGTGCGCACGGTGGACGGACCGGTGCACAGTGAAGGAATGTTCAAAATGATCGTGGTCGCGGGCACCATGGCGGGTAGCATACCGCCGCTGAACGGCAAACTGACCTCCAGCGGAGTTTTCCCAAGCTCGGACGGCTTCCAATATTTCCCAGGAGCGGGCTACGAGTCGCCTTCCACTCCCGAACAATATGATCGACTCAACGTTTTAGGGCGTTCCGGTTTTCAGGCCGGTGTGGATCCTCTGCCGGTGCCGACTTCGGCGGGCCCGCTGGCGGAAGCCGCCTACGGCGGCACTCCGCCCGGCTCACCCGCGCAGGCGGTCACGGTCAATCCCACTGGTGGGACCTATATCGCCGGAAATGTCGACGATATGACTTTTTCGGTGGTAGACGGCAACATGGTGACCACCATCAAGCAGGGAGCCGATACCACTCAGGTCACGCGAGTCTACGAAACCAGTGTGGGCGGAGCCGCTGTGGGGCAGCGACTGGTCGTGCGCAATGGGACCCCCGAGACGGTGGACGGTCTGGGCAGCGGCGTCATCTTCAGCACCGGCGACATTCTGGCTTTGAAAGGCAACATTCGCGGAAAAAATACGGTGGCAGTCGACTTTTCGACCGGGCACAGTATTGAGGTGGCCGGCAACATTACCCGAGACGACACCCCGGCCGGGGCCATTCCGGCTTCCACCCGCGACAAGCTTGGATTGGTGGCCAGCCGCATTCTGATCAGCGACGACCCCGCCAAGATTCCCAGCAGCCTGTCCACGCATCTGTTGATCTACGCGACCATGTTTGCCGACGATCAGTGGATCGTGGAAAGTCACAGTACGCGTTCCCCCTTCCGAGGCAGCATTTTCGGCGGAATTCAATCTCGCCAGAAGCCCCCGCAGGATTCCGTTTTCTCGGGAGGGACCGTTGTGGCGGGAATGACCGGAGATTCCGGCAACGGCACTCCGCGCATTGTAGGCGACATGAATATGGAGAATGAGCCCCCGCCCTATTATCCGGCTTCTGAGAAAGGCAAGTTAGTCATTCGCTACTGGAAAGAAGAGCCGGTTGTCTAGGCGAGCCTTCTCGCTGGCGGAGTTGATGGTGGCCATGCTGGTGGTCTCGATAGGCCTGTTGTCCATCGCCGGCGCCGTCATTTACAGCACCCGCATCGGTGCTCAAGCAGCTCGCCAGACGCAAGCGCTGCAGTATGCCAAACAGATTATCGCCCTCAGCAAACTGGCCAACCTCCCCAGAGTCACTCCCATCAACGATGCTCCGGCAGACCGCATCGCAGTCGGCGCGCCGCCGTTCCAGGATCAAGTGGCCAACTCTCCCGACTATCGACGCAACGTCCGCATGCAGCCCTTGTCCACCGATCCGAACGACTATCGCAGCCAGCTCTATAATATCGACGTAACCATCTACTGGTTTGACAGGGGGCGTGAATTGAGCCTGCGCGATCAGGCCGTGCATCGCTCGCCATGAGAAGCGGCTACACCTTAGCGGAGGTCCTGGTGGCCGCGGCCATTGGCCTGCTGGTGTTCGCCATCATGATAGGAATCTTCAGGCAGCTCAGCGTGGCCGGGCGACTGGGAGAAAGTCGTATATCCTCACAACTCAGGGCCCGCCAGGCGGCACGTCGAGTCATTCCCTACCTCCGCTTTGCAACGGCCCCGAATACGGCGGTCGAGGCCATCTATTACCCCGACCAGGATACCACCGCCAGCAATGTGGTTTTCTCGGTGCCCGAAAACCTGCTGGAAACCAAACCTCCCTTTGATCCACGCAGTCCCGTCTATTATCTCTATCAGATTCGCCACGATACCAGCTCGAGAAAGCTTATCTTGCAAGATTTCTATGCGCCGACCAAAGCAAGCACGCTGGCCATCGACATCAGCGCCTTCAACGTCACACGCAACCACTTGAGCGGCCTGGTCGTGCGCCTGCGCACCGAAGCGAAAGTGCGCGACGGCCGTGGCTTCGACAAAGTCTTCCCCTACGAGATCGACGAAGCGGTGGAAATTCCCCACTAAGTCCACGCAGGCAGCGACCCTAAAAAGTCTCCGGACAGTCCCCGCAGCAGCTCGGAAAACCGCCCCTGGCCCGCGGCAGGCACCAGCAGACCCTCCCCCAGCGCTGCCTGCAAGGCGGTCTCGCACCGATTGCACTGCAGAATTCCCAGGCTCCCGTCTTGGAGCTGGTAGTCCACCGGAGTCACCATCTTCAGCAGCCAGTCCTCTCCTTGGAGAGTAGCCTCCAGGCGCGGTCGAACCTGAGAGACGGTAAGCAGGCGGCCTGTTTCGCGATGCATGACCAGAGGGTGGCCGATCAAGTGGGCAGCGGCCGCTCGAACATTCAAAATCACGTCGTTATGGCCGGGATAACCGGTGTCGACCTGTCGAATCAAGCGGCAGATCTGACGGTCCGCCTCTAACAGGTGGGGCCTGGAAGGCCAATCTTGAGCCAGGCGCTTGAGGCTCACCGCCCGGCCTTCCGACCAACCCTTGGGCCCGCGCTTCTGCTCCACGGGCTCCATGGTCAAGCTGCTACCTTCCCGATAGACCTCGACTTTCCAGACCATTCTCAATCCAAAGCTGGATTCGGGAGCGGCCCGCAACTTCTCCAGAACATCCAGGGCCCGTTCCCAAGGCGCCCGCAGATTCAAAGCCACCAGCAGGCTCCGCGTCCCCAAGGCCCGATGAGCCTGCGGACGCCCCAGCAGACTGGCGTACTCGGCGGCCAGCCAATGCTGACCGGCTTTCTGGAGCTCCGTCATTTCCCGCTCCCAACCGGAGTGAGAACGCCCTTGCCAGGTAAGGAGAAGGGCCTCCAGCAGCCCCTCCAATCCCTGTCCCTCCCGCCAGACCTCGAGGGGCTGCGGAGCCCCCAGCGCAAAGCGAGCCAGGTTATAAAGCACCCGAATCCTGGGAGAGTTGTCGCTCAACCACTTCTCGATATCCGCGGGGCTGGATTCGATCAGGGCCAGCAGCTCCAGCCAGGAGCAAGGCCCTTCCAATTTCGCCTTGCGCTTGCCGGTCCGCTTGCGCAGCTCGGCCCGCGCCCGGGCGTAAGTTTGGACGGACTGGTCGGCTTGGCCACGCTGCATCTGAGCAAAGGCCAGACAAACCAGGGCATCCGGCTGATCGAGGCCGCGCGCCAAGTCTTCTCCGACCTCCAGGCGTCCACGCAGCAGCGCCTGCAGGGCCAGTTCGAGGCGTAGCTTGGCGGACAGACTGCCGGCTTTGGACTCCAGATAGGCACACTCTTCCTCGCTCAAAGCCGGGCCCCTCAAGAGGCGCTGCTCGACCAGGCGTTGCCAGATGGCCGGTTTCAACCAGTCCAGCCACTGCGGGTCGAACGGCTTCCAGAAATCAGGCTGCTGGTGCTCCCAATGGAAGGCGAAGTGCTCCTCGTCGCCGGCATAGAGTGATACTCGCAGCTCGCGCAGGGTCAAGGGCGCCGCCAACTTTTCCCGCGGCCCCAGGTGGAGCGGGAGCGCCAGGTTCCTCCAGGCGTAGCGAGCCGCTCGCTCCTGCAAGGCGACCGGCACCCTCCAGCCTAATCCGAATTGTTCCACCCATCCCGCGTCGACCAGTTCGTCGAGCACCGAGTGCACCGTGGACCGTTGCCATTCAGGCGGAAGCAGACGGAGCATGGTTGCCTGACTCACGCCCGCCTGCTGAAAAACAAGTAGAGTCAGCAACTCTAACTGAGGCGAGGTCAGCGATTGTATGGGTTGCACGATGACTGAAGTTCGGTCCGGTGGGCTCGACCTCCCGTTCTAGAACCCGCTCTCGAGGTGGTCGAATTCGCCGTTCTCGAAAGCGACTTCACACTGGGGGCAAATCCCGTGAGTGATTTTCTCCGAGGGCACCGAGAAATGCGCCATCAAATCCAGAGGTAACCAGCCGACCTCGGTTTCCATCGTGTTGCACCAGGAACACATCGTGACCAGGCGGTCTTCTGCGGGAGCCTCTGGACGGTCACGGAGTTTCAACTCCAGGAAATGAATCTGCCGATCTGGGGTGACCTGCATTTCCAGCAGACGGAGTTGTCCGGGTGAGTCGCACCGCATAGGGATGCGCACCGTTCCCTGTTGAGCGCGTTCAAGAATGGACTTGAGAAAGACGCGCAGGTCCTCCCCTTCCACGAAATCCCAAAGAGGCCGACCCAGAACCTCGCGCGACAGTTGCTCCGGTCCGCCATTGTCTCGCGAAAATTGGTCAAAGTTCTCGCTCACCGCGGAGATTCGGTCCTGGCTGTCGAGACGATACCAGTAGTCCATCTCTTTCGCTTCGACCCCAGGCCAGCGATTCCGCTCGCGCTGGACCGGCCCCGGCCGGTTCGGTTATGATAGCCAAATGAAGGTCAACAACCAGCTGCGCACGTTTACCGATTTTAGCGGCACCCGACGCATCCAGAGCGAAAGCACGGAACTGACGGCCCACACGCAACTTCAGGGCGACCAGCTCCTCTCGGGACGCGATGCCGGCTGGGACACGAACCTGGTATTCCAGAATCAGCAGCTACTGCGGGGAACCGACCGCGGCCAGGCCGTCCACCTGGAGGCTTCGACCGACGCTCGCGGCAGCCAACGGCTGGAGGGTAGTTTCCGAGGAGAGACGGTCGCTCTGGAGAGCTTTCATCACTTTGACGGCAGTCACTGGACGGTCGGCGAGATCGGTGGCGAAAAAGTCGAAGTCCGCCTTTTCACGGACGCTGGCGGAACCCGCCGGTTGGACGGCACCTACCGAGGGGCTCCGGTTGATCTCCAGGCCTTCCAGGACTTCTCGGGGCGCCGCCTGGTAACGGGGCACGTAGCCGGCGGCCACGTGCAACTGGAGCACGACCGTGACGTCACGCAAGGGTCCCTCTTCGGCACTCCAGTGCGCATCGAGCAACGGCAGGACCTCGGCCAGGATCGGGTCCTCGAGGGCGACCCTTCCTTTAGCGACGACAGCAGCACCCGCCATCTAGACCTCCCCGGCAGTTTCGGCTGGCTGACGACCCGTGGCGTCATCGCCCAACTCAACGAAACGTAAACAAGTCTTCGCTTTCCTCTTCGCTCATGTCGGGCAGTTCGTCATGACGCGTGGCGTAGTTGGGAAATGGAAAGCGAATCGGGATCGGCGAGGGCACCAGCGGTTGATCCATGATCATGGTGCCCGGCAACAAGCGGATGGCGCGCTCCCGTAAAGCCGGAGTCAAGAACCGATAGAAATCGGCGGTAGACTCCCCCGAATCCAATCGCCCCACCACCCGGATCGCGGCATTGCGCACCACCGTCGGTTCCACGTCGGAAGCCGACTGCTGAGCGCCAATCAAAAGCACTCCCAGGGAGCGTCCGCGGGCGGCGATGTCGACCAGGACTTCCTTGAGCGGTGAACTTCCCTGGCGTGGAGCATATTTGTTGAGCTCATCGAGCACCACAAAATGGAGCGGAAAGCGCTGACCGCGCTCTTTCGCTGCGAACACGGACGAGAGCAAAGTTCCCACCACGAAGCGCTGACCATCATCGTGCAGGTTGTGGATGTCGACCACCACCACATTCTCCTGAGGAGCCTGAGGGCCCTCAAGATGCAAAGCGGTGACTTTGTCGCAGATCAGGTGTCCGAAACGCGGCGCCATGGCTTGAAGGCGCCTCAGGAAGGCGTTGACCGTGTTCGCCTGAGTGTTGCCGGCCCATTCCTGAAGATTGACTTCGAACTGGTTCTCCAGAAAATCCAAGATGTCAGCCAGAGTTCGGCACAGTTCACCTTCGCCGGCCGGACGCGGCGGGCGCTTCTGGGTTACCAGCTTCTCCAGGTTGAAAGAGCAGCCGTGCTCGGGGGGTATCATCACGATTGCCCCCGGGTGTTCCAGACTGGGATGAGCCCAACGCGCCAGTTGCACGCGCACTCGTTGCTCCACAAAAGAGAGCTGGTTGCGGCCGTCGTCCGCGTCGGCAAAGCAGAAACGCAGCAGTCCCTGTTTGACAAAATCCAGCGGAGGCCAGCCATAGACTCGCAAGTTCCCGCCAGCGCGGGAGCTCACGTCGGTCATGGCAGTATTGCCGGCTTGGCGCGAAAGCGGCGCATAGAAAGCCACACTGCGGAAAGGTCCGGGTTCTTCAATGCCTAGCTGGCGCCACTGCTCGGCCAGGTCTGGATTGGCGGCCAGACGCTCGCTATAGCGTCGCGAAGGTTGGTCAAAGTGCAGCAAATCCTCGCCCTTGACGTTGAAAACCAGAGCCCGGGTGGAGGCGGCGTGGACCCCTAAAGCCTGGCGACCCTGCGGGCTCTCCATCAAAGTGTAGAGCAAGTGGAGAGCAAACGAAGTCTTGGTAGCCACACCCGAAACGCCGGAAATAGAGACATGGCCGCCGCGCGTGCCGTCCAAGAATTCCAGGTCGACCTTGATAGGCATCCCGGATTGGTCCAGGGCCACGGCCACACCCTTGCCCATCTGGTCTTCGTAAAGGGCCTCGCGGCGGAGCTCGCCGGAGGCTTTGAAGACTTCAGCACCCGATTGGGGCGGAATGTAAAGCTCGGGCACATGGCGCAAGACGCGCACGTCGGCGTAACGCATGCCCTGGCCCGGCATGGTGTGGTCCTGGGCAATGCGGGCGGTGTCACTGAGGAAGGAGGCGCCTTCCAGGCGGGAATAGACCTCAGCCACCAGCCCGTAGGTCCGATGGAGGCTTCCGTCCGGAAGTTTCTGCTGGGTGACCAGCAGGTCGTCGAGTTGGACCAGGGTCTCGTCTTGTAGCACAACTCGAAAGCTGCTGGTGGTTCCGGGCTCCAGGCCGTCGATCAGGCCGACTCGTTCCATGGGTTTCCTTGCCTTTCGTTGCGTTGCAGTTGAGCCACGGCCTGGCGGACGGCCCGCAGAGCCAGTCCGGGGTCGCCACAGCGTCGGCGCAGTTCTTTCTCCAGCCCCGCGATGGGCTGCAAATTCTGAGGAGCACGCGGATCGATATGGGCCACGCCCGCGAAAGCCGGCAACCAACCCGCTACCTCATGCAACCAGGCGCGACACTGCTCCGCCTCCCCCATCGCTTCCAATCTTACCAAACCGTGATAAGGGTGCTGATGTCGGCTATGCTTGGTGAGCCGGACATAGCAGCCGTGTTTACTGCCCCAGGCGAACAAGCTGCTGCGCTGGCCAGCGTTCAAATTTCCCAGCGCCGCATTTTGCTCGGGAGGCAGCAGCGACCTCTGCTGAGTTTTGACGTAACCGACCGCCCTTGGCAAAGCGGACTGTAAAGGTCCGTCCAGGACCAGGGTATAGCCTTCGCGGGCAAGTTCAGTAGCGACCTCGGCCTCCAGTTCGCGCATGGCGCGCTGCAAAGCCAGCTCCGCGTTCAGGTCTCCAGGTATCAGTAAAGAGCGCCAGTTCCATCCACCGCTTTGAGCCGGGAGGCTAATTTCGGCGGCGCGCAAGAAGACCCGCTCGACGCGAATGCCCGCGTAGCCCAGGCCGGGCACGGCCGCGCCCGCGGCCAGCACGCCGGCGACGGCCGTGACCTGGTCCAGATAAAGCAGCGCCTCAGCGCGCCGCACCCCATCCACAAAGGCGACCTGCGGTCGTGAGCAGACGGGAGTATCCACGGCCTGGAGCTGTTCGTGCTCCCAGACGCGGGCGTATTCTTGCTCATCCTCCAGCTGATGCGGGTCCCCGTAAGAAGGAACCCACTCGCTGACGCTAATCACTTAATACTTGGCTTTGCTGCTATCGACTTCATCCGACCAGCGCAGCATACCGCCGGCCAGGTTCTGGACCTTCTCATAGCCCTGGGCCTGGAGAAAACGCTGAGCCTGCGCGCTGCGACCGCCCGAGCGGCATTGCATCACGATGTCGCCCTCTTTAGGAATCTCGCTGTAGCGCTGCTGAAACTCGTGAAGAGGAATCAACTTGGCGCCAAACTCCTCGAGATTGCAAATCTCCCACTCGTCTTCTCCGCGCACATCGATCAGGACGGGTCGACGACCCTCGTCCCATTGTTTTTTGAATTCTGCAGGTGTGATCTCGTTCATGGGCTGCGCCTTCCCTGCACGCAGGCCTGAGCCCTGGCGAAAGGGTTACAAAGACGTCACTTGCATTCAACCCGACGGATGGTGACAATACAATCATGCGCGCACTACTTTTTGGGCTGCTCTTGACTTCGGTGACGGTGGCCGAGCCTGTGCCCAGCTACAGCTACCAGGGCCCCAAACGCCCTGTCCGTCAGGTTCATTCCTTGCCCGCGCGCGCACCCCAGGCCATGACCTTTCAGCCCCAACCCGGCGAATGGGGCTACCGGCCTCCCCAGGGCCAACAAGCGGTTCCCGGCTACCTCGCCAACTGGGGCGGGACCGTGGTGCAGGCGGACAGTTCGGGGATGGCCAGCATCACCTCCAATGGAAACCTTCCCAGCGGCAGCCTGGTGGGCATCGGACGCGGCACCCATTTTCTGGGGCAAGCCCGTGTCACCGCGGCCGGCAGCGGCAGCGCCCAGCTGGCCACCCTGGGCCCCCTTCAGCTGCAGCCGGGAGACTGGGTCAACGTCGTATCGATCCCGGCCCCTCCGCCGCAGGCCGTGTCTTATGCGGGGTTCCAACGCAGCTACCATCCGACGTCCACCAATGCCGATCCAACTTATCAGCGCTGGCTACGCCAGGGTTTTACGATGGGCAGAGTGCATCGTGGACGCAGTTACTCATCGGGCTTTTATTTCCGATAAGGTGCCGGCCCGAGGGTCCACAATCCAGTAAAACTCAAACCCTTTGACCTCGTCAAAACAGGAGGGCTCCCCTCCACCGTTGGGGTGACTATGGTAGAGCCCGATCACCCCTTTACTGAGATGCAACGCAACTTCCGCCGCATCAAGACAAAAACCCTGGTGGGGAGCCGGATGCAGGTTGCGCAGAGGGACGAAGTCTTCCACCTGTTCTCGTCCCAGCAGCAAACCCACGCACTCCTCGGGCAGAGCCCGGCGGGCGTGTTCCAAAATGCGCTCCCGCAAAGCGTTCAAGGAGCTTCCAGCAACTCCTGAAGCGCCGTGAGCAAGGCGCGAGCCGCGTAAGGTTTGGTCAGAAAATGGCGAACGCCCAGACGCACCAGTTGTTCCTCCTGCTCGGCCGATCCCAAGCCGCTGGCCGCGACCACCGGCAGGCCAGGCTTGAGTCGACGTAAGATGCCGATCGAGACCAGCCCATCCATCACCGGCATCATGAGATCGGTCACCACGGCCGCCACGTCCTGGTGATGCTCCGAGTATACGTGCAGCGCCTCGGCTCCGTCTCCCGCCTGAACCACTCGATAGCCGTGAGTCTCGAGCATTCTGGCCGCCGCCTGGCGCAGACCCGCTTCGTCGTCCACCACCAGCACCAGCTGACCGTGTCCGCGCGGCAGAGCTTCTTCCCCCGGAGAAGCCTGCGACTCTTCACCGCCCTGCTGACTGGCCGGCAGGTAGATCTCAAAGCAAGTTCCTCTTCCCATCTCGCTCGAGACCTGAAGAAAGCCACCGTGGCTCTTGACGATGGCCAAAGTGGTGGACAGACCCAGTCCCGTGCCTTTCCCGATATCCTTGGTGGTAAAGAACGGATCGTAGATCTTCTCCAAAATCTCGGGGGGAATGCCCGTGCCGGTATCTAGCACCTGGAGTCGCAGATGAATCCCCTGCTCGGGCAGCACGATCCGGTCGGCCGAAATGCGCAATTTACCACCCTGTGGCATCGAGTCGCGGGCATTGACACAGAGGTTGACCAGCACTTGATGCAACTGGGTAGGATCTCCCATGACGCTGGGGAGCTGCTCGGGCAGTTGCAACTCGATGGCGATTTGTTTGGGGAAGGTATCGCGGGTGAATTGCTCGGTTTCCTTCAGGATGGTGCCGACCTGGACTTCCATACGCCGGCCTTCCACGCCGCGGGCGAAGGCCAGCACCTGGCGCACCATATCCGCGCCGCGCTGGGCGCTTGCTTCCATGGTCTGGAGAACTTCGATGACATCGGGTTCCTCGAGAATGGTGTGCAGATATTCTAAAGACAGCAGAATCGGAGCCAGCACGTTGTTCAGGTCGTGGGCAATACCGCCCGCCAGGGTGCCGATACTTTCCATTCGCTGGGCGCGCAGAAACTGCTGTTCCAGAAGCTTGGCCTGGGTAATATCGGTGTCAATCGACAGGATGGCTCGCGCCTCGCCGGCCGAGCCCCGCAGGAGGGTCCAGCGTGCGTCCAACGTGAGGCGCGTGCCGGTTCGGGAGCGATGCTGTATCTCGCCGCTCCACTCGCCTTTCTCGCGAACCTGCTGGTCGGCCAGACCGAAGACCTGGACGTCGGAATCCAGCAATTCATCCAGCACCCGGCCTTGAGCTTCTTCGGCCGTCCACCCGTAAACGCGCTCGGCTCCTTTGCTCCAGAACGTGACCTGATGTTCCAGGTCGAGCACGAGGATGGCGTCGCGCGACTGATCGATCAAGGCAGCCTGCTCGCGAATCCGTGCCTCGGCCAGCTTGTGCTGAGTAAGGTCGGTCATTCCTCCGATCATGCGCACGGCTTTGCCCGATTCGTCGCGTATGATGTAGCCGCGATCGAGGACAGTGGCGTAACTTCCGTCCTTGCGGCTGAATCGATACTCGCAGATCCAGACCTCGGAATCGCCGTCCAAAGCCTTGTGAATGTCGTTCTTGACGTGATCCCGGTCGGCCGGATGGATTCGATTGTACCAGGAAGCGATGTCGGGCTCGACCTGACTGCGTTGAAAGCCAAAAAGCGTTTCGAAACCTTCACTCCACCACAACGAATCGTTATCCAGGCCCCAGTCCCAAATAGCGTCGTTGGTGGCCTTGGTGAGAAAGCGAAAGCGTTCTTCGCTGGTGCGCAGAGCCTCGCGAGCCGCCATGCGTTCGCTGACGTCCCGAAAATAGATGGCCAGGCCTTCCGAGGACGGGTAGGCGCGCACTTCCGTCCAGAGGTTCAGGGGAGGGTAATATTCTTCAAAGGTGACCGGGATTTGCTCCGCCACTGATTTGCGATAGAGCTCCTCGTAGCGAGTCCCCCGTGCCTCGGGGAACTCTTCCCAGAGGCTTTTTCCCAACAATTCGTCCCGGGAGCGATGCACAAGCTTCTCCGCCTGGCTGTTCATAAAGGTGACGCACCAATCGCAGTCCAGCATCAAGACTGCGTCGGTCAAGCTTTCCAAGGTGTTGGTCAGCCGCTCGGCCACGCGCACCGCTTCTTGCTCCAACTGTTTGCTTTGGTGCACGTCGAGAGCCGTGCCGAACCATTTGATTACCTTGCCGTCGCTATCGCGGGCCGGAGCCGCCTGAACACGAAACCACCGGTAAGCCCCATCGCTGCCGCGCCGCACCCGATACTCGAGGTCAAAAGGTCGCAGTTCTCGCACGCATTCTGACCAGAGCTGCACGACCTGGTCGCGATCCTCGGGATGGAGACAGACCTGCCAGCCCGTGTCCCAGTAATTCTCTCGCTTCAGTCCCGTATAGTCGAAAAAATGGTGGTTCGAAAAATCCACCACGCCGTTGGGCCGAGCGGACCAGACCACCATCGGCAGTGACTCGGCCAGTCGCTGGAAACGCCATTCGCTGGCGACCAGAGATTGCTCCAGTTGTTTGCGGTCGGTGACGTCTTGCAACGCTCCCTGTAATTTGACGACTCGACCGGAGGGGTCTTTGACCGCTTCTCCCATGCAGCGAACCCACAGGCGCCGACCCTGGGTCGTGACCATCTCGGCTTCGAAATCAAGAACTCCGCCGGCCAGGCAGGCCTCCATTTGTTTCTCGATGATTTCGTGATACTCGGGTAGATAATATTTCATCGCCTCATCTACCGAGAGAGGCGACCCGGTCGGGATTTCGAGGAGCAGAAACATCTCTTCCGACCAGACCACGGTATTGGCCAACAAATCAAGTTCCCAGCCCCCCAGGCGGGCCACATGGCCGGCGATTCGCAGCATGCGGCCGTGAGCTTGCTCCCGGCTTTCCAAATGCATGATCAGCACGCCGCCCGTTTCGATGGGGGTGACGGACAGGCGGAATGCGCCTGGAAACTCCAACTCCGCTTCGGCAGCCTGTTTACCCAAGACGCGCCGGACGGCCAGGGCGACCTCGTCGGCGCGGCCCGCATAGCAACGCTGGCAAACCGTGTCCAGGTTGGTGTTCTCGGAAAGCGGAATCTGCCATGCTCGATTGTGCTCTACCAGCGAACCATCGGCGGCGAGAGCGGCGACCGGCATGGGAAATGCATTCAGAACGACGCTCTGTGTATTCCCCCTCATACGCTTGGCGGCTTCACCGTCAGGGCTCAAAGCCCTGTTTTTATAGGGAAAGCCCCCTGTCCCGGTGGACAGGGGGCTTTTGTTTCAGACCAACCAGGGTCGAATAGCAAAATCGCGCAAAGTCAGCGACCAGCTCTGCTGCACTTCACAATCCAACCAGCTCAGAATGGATTCGGCCAGCGTCGAAACGGTCAGCGTAACCAGGTTACGCGCCAGCGGGTAATCACACACGTCTTCGCCGGCGCCGCTAGGTACGGTGTAAGCCGCATCCCAAACCACCTCGGCGTAGTCTCCGTTCAATCCGCCGTGAAGCAAAGGAATCTCGAAACGACGACAGGCTTCCTGAACGCACAGGCGTCCAGCCCGGTTATCCAGACAGTCGACCACCAGCTGCGACCCCCGCAGCAACCGGGCCGCCGTATCCGGCGTCAATTCCTTGGCCACGGCCGTGACTTGCAGTCCCAGCGACCGATAGACCAGCGCCGATAGCAAATTGGCTTTGTGTCCACCCAGCTCGCTGCGTCCGTAGGGTTGAGTGGCCAGGTTTTGCTCTTCCAATCGATCGCGGTCGATGACGGTCAAGCCGTTGGCGCCGCAGCGGGCCAACTGCTCGACCAGGTTGGCTCCCAAAGCGCCGGCTCCGCACACGGTAATGCGGGCACCGGCCAACTTGTGAAGCAGTTCTTTGCCGCGGTAGCGGGTTTCGTGCAGGGTGAAAGTCACCAGTCGTCTCCTTCCTCAAGTACGCCCACCAGGGAGGTGAGGTCAAAATCGGAGTCTCGCTCGGACAAGCAAATGCCCGAACTCAAAACCGTCAGGTCGTTTTTGCGGATACGGGAAAATCGAGTCGTCCCGCGGCTATCTTCCCAGTGCACCTGGAAAGAATCACCATCCAGAGTGAAGCTGCGCAGGCTACCGCCACCGCGCTGCAGGGCCCGAGAAAGACGCCCGTGGTCATCCAATTCCTGGACGTCCACCCCCACCCTCACCACCGGTTTCACCAGCAAGGCAAAACTGGCGCGGTCCATCGGCGTCAATCCCTTTAGCTGCAGCTCTTCCGCTGCGACGTCCCCACGCAGAGCGCGAGCCATTTCCTCGGCCAGAGCCAGTCGGGTGTTCAACACCGACCGACAAAACCAGAGATTCCGTCCATCGAAAGCCGCCTCGACCAGCTCAAAGAGCGAGCCGCGTTCGACTTCGTGAACCAGACCGAAGAGCGTCATCCAGCTACCGGGAGAAACCTCCCGTAGCAAGCGAGCCTGACGACGCGGCCATAGTTTGAGATACTTCTCCCTTTCGGGGGGGTCGGCCGAGCGGACGAACTCGGCCGACCCCGGGGAAGTGAGTCGAAACACACCAAACCCACGGAAGTCCTCGGGCTGGGTGCGAAATTCATAGACCAGTCCCTGGAGACGCACCCGCGCTCGCCCCGGGGCAACCACCGGGGCGAGCAGGTGACGTCCCTGCCAATCTAGTTCCTGCTGAGCGAGTCTCTGAACGAGCGCGCGTAGAGTCATTTCCTACTCCTCCGGGAGGCCGGCGACAGCCGACGGCCCTGCGCTCGGTCGACTATTGCTCAGCTGGCCCTATTGCTCTTGACGGCGGGGCTGGTCTGGCGCACCGGCAACGGTGTGGACAGGATCTCCATCAACAGCTCCAGACGGCCCGGTCGGGACAACATCGGGATCAAGTTGGCGAGAGAGAAAATGTCGCCGGTGAACTGGTAAGTATCGAACGCAATCTGCCGCTGGAGAAGCTGGCGCTCCAAATGATTGGAGGCGTGGCCCACCTTCAGCAGAGTTACGCTGGGCAGAAGTCCCATCTCGCGCTGGTAGAGCTCGAGCTGGTCGTGGAAGTAGGGAGCGGTGTTCTCTTCCTCATCGGTAATGACCACCAACTGCTCCACCTCGACCTTGTTCGCCCGCAGCCAGGCCACGGGAGAACCGATCGAAGTCGCGCCGTTCGCCACCACGCCCTGGAAAGCTCGCTCCCAGTCCGCGATGGAAGCCGAACCGACGGGCACCTTGATGGGCCGCGACACGGTATCGAAGACGAGCACGTGCAGGTCGGCCTTCATCAGACCACCCACCAGCGCACCCAGCTGCATGGCCGCGTCGATTGCCACCGTCAAGGAGCTGGACTTGTCGACCAGGATGGCCGTGCTGCGCACGATGCTACCCTGAGCCGAAGCCCGCTGCTGCACGACCGCCTCGACCTGGTGACGAATGTTGTCATCCTTCACCGCCTTGGCGGCCTTCAGGCCTTTCAGGTCCGAGACTCGGCCGTCCGTAGCCGCTTCCTTCAGCTTCTCCTCAATGCGCTGGCGCAGCTCGGGGTGCTCAAGAGCACCGCGGGCTTCCAACATCTTGAGGTGGTTCATCGTCTCGGCCGGAGTCATCACCTCCACCAGAGCCGCCAGCACGGCCGGCGTCAACTGACGCACGGCGCCGACAGCCACCGGGAAGGGAAGCTTGAGGTCGAGAATCATGAGTGCCTGCTCGGACGGAGCGGTGCAGTTCGCCAGAGCCTTGACCTTGGCAGCCAGGCTACCTTCGGGGGGCTTACGAGCAAACAGCACCGACTGAGCGCGCGCACCGGGGGCGATGTGCAGAGCCGCGTAGAGCTCCTTCAACGCTTTACCCTGACGCATGGCGGCACGGTCGAAGACGAACGGGTTGGCTTCGCGCTGGCGCAAGAAGTCGACCACGGCGCTACGCAACGTGCGCGGAGCCTTGCGGAAGTGCTGCTTGGCCGCGCGCACCACGTTGACCACCTGGTGAGGAGCCAACGACTGGAGCATCACCCAGCCTGCTTCGCGATGCTCGGGCATCGGGCTGGAGAACAGTCCGGCCGTGAAAACCTCACGGAAGCTACGGACCCGTCCGTGCTGGTGAAACCAGGCGGCCAGGTGGCCGTAGAAGTGCACGTCGAGCTCGAGAGCATCGGCGTGAATCTTGACCAGGTCTTTGAGTTCCGCTTTGGCGGGCGACAGCAACGAGTCCATCAGGCCCAGGCGAATATCGCGTTCAAACATGGGGACACTCCTTTCTAATAAAAACGGCAAGGCCAGGCGTAAGTCAGGAAAGCACATTTGGGATTTTCGTTTATCAGGCGAAAACCTTTTGGAGTCTGCTCCGCAGCCTCCTCGGAATCGCTTGCGCGATTCGTCGGTAATTTGCTGGAGCAAATTCCCGATTTACAGTCGGTGTATGTAAGCTCTCCCGGTCGGGACGCCGACCAGGCCAAATTCGCAAAAACAATGGCAAAGCCAGTGCGCAAGTCAATGAAGCGTCGATATACGGATTCGTTTTTGGAGACGAACCAACGGTTCAGGTTGGTGTATGTAAGCTTCATCGGTAAGGGCGCAAGAGCCCGGCCAAATTAAATGTAAATTCCGAAAACAATCGAAATTCGCGCAAGTCGAAAAAGCTGTTGTTACA
>JAFKGI010000073.1 GCA_017307785.1 Vulcanimicrobiota bacterium
GTGCAAAAAATGCACATACTGATTATTCCAGAGATGGCGACCAACTCTTGAGCGGTTTGCTGCAAACTGTTCGGAGGTCAAGGGGAACGAACTGCTTTCGCCACCTGCGCCTGGTCGCCGCAGAGAATAGCCCCTCTGGGGAGCTAATGCCCGAAGGCAGGGTCGATTCCGGAGACCCTCAATACAGCCATTCGCAGGGCATCCACTTCCTTCACCTCGCCCAAGAAGTAGCCGGAGAGAAAGCGGTCGCCGCCTCCGGCGCTGAGCCCACAGGGAAACGTCACCATACCCTCTTGTCGCGTGCCTGATTGTCCAAGACACTGTTCGATCCACTGCTGATCCTCACCCGTATCCAGCAAGACCGTTCCCTCCTGGTCGCTCAACTGAGGGCCACCCACCGCCATCACCTTGCCGCCTTTCACGCTGGCCGCCACGTTGACTCCGGAAACGAAGATCTCCCGGTTTTCAAACTTTCCGGCCGAACGAAAACCAGGGCCCAAGGATTTCACCACCATCCCGGGATGCACACCTTGTAGGCGTAGTGGCGAACCCGTCCAGCGAGGAGGATGCAACTCACGGTTGGTATCGGCTGTCAATTTCAGCGTTCGGTCATAGTCATTGCCCGAGGAATCGAGATAGATCCGTCCCGTCGACCGGCGCATTTTGAAGTGGTTGTCCGGAAGCACTCGCTCGCTTAGCTCAAGCGCGTCGCCAACCACCCGATACCGACCCCGCCATTCGTTGTCTGTCATACAAGTGTGACGGCTAAGTTTGAAGGTACCGTTCTTAAACTCCAGCTCAGTGAAAGCGTAGCCCCAGATCTGGGCAGAGTAGGTCTGTCCGTCCAGGTCGTGACTAACGGAAAAGCGCCGGATGACCAGTGCGATCAGGCATACCAGCAGGAGTAGCCAGATCAGATCTCGCCCGCGACGCTTCATTCCAACAGCTTACCATAAGGCGTGCCAGGACTGGGGGAATTTTTTTCAAGCGTGACCGTGGAAGCCGGACCTGGCCGTTACGAACTACCATCCTGCCGCCGAGACTGGGAGGAAGAACTGGCCGGACACGAGCAGAAGCTCAAAGCCAATCCGAACCAGTCAGGGTCGCGGTTGCCAGTAAAGCTTGAGAGCATCAAGCCACCAGGTCACCCCTCCCGGTCCAACGAACAGCCCTTTCGTGAAACCCGGCCTCTATGAGCAACTCCTGACCGGCGCCACCGCGTACCAACTAGAGCAACTAGAGCCCGGCCTACATGCTATCACTCGCCGGGTCGACCAGGCGGAGGCGCCCACCACGCTGACCCGCCATCTGCTCAAGGTGCTGGAGCGGGCACTCAATTCCGTCCACACCCCGGCCGATACCGTCAATCAGATCTTGCTCCAGCTCATCGAGGTCGTGCAGCGCGGAGCGGTCGATCATTCTGACTTGCTCGAGCCGGAGCTGCGCGAGCTCCTGGCCGTCGTGCGCAAGTCCGGCTTGGCCCAGCCACCTCCGGACCGACCCAGCCTTCCGCTCAACGTCACCGACCTGCTGGTAAACGCCCGCGACGAGGTGCGCATCGGCGCCGAGCTCATCAAGGAACTGCAGAGCGCGGATCGGGTGGACTTGCTTTGCTCGTTCCTGAAGTGGAGCGGTTACCGGCAGCTGCGCCAGCCTCTCAAGGACCTCGTCCAAAGAGGCGGGCAGGTGCGTGTCCTCACCACTTGCTATCTCGGCGCCACCGACGTTCGCGTGCTCGAGGAACTGTCCGAGTTTGCCCAGGTGCGCGTCTCCTACGATACGCGACGGACGCGCCTGCACGCCAAGGCCTGGCTTTTTCACCGCGACACCGGTTTCTCCACGGCCTATATCGGAAGTTCCAATCTGAGCGCTGCCGCCATGGTGGACGGGTTGGAATGGAATGTGCGCCTTTCGGTGGCGGAGAATGGGCGCGTGCTCGAGAAGTTCCAGAGCACCTTCGACAGCTACTGGGAAGACGGGGAATTCCAGGAGTATCGCCCCGGCCAGGACAAGCAGCGTTTTGAGGAGGCCAGTCAGCGGGAGCGTAGCCAGCCGGAACCGTTGGACATGGCCTACACTCTGGATGTCCGTCCTTACGGATTTCAACGTGAGATTTTGCAAAAACTTCTGGTCGAGCGTGAGGTGCACCAGCGCTTTCGCAATCTGGTGGTGGCTGCCACCGGTTGCGGTAAAACCGTCATCGCCGCGTTTGATTACAAGCGACTGGGCGGTCGGCTTCTCTTTATCGCCCATCGCGAGGAGATCTTGAGCCAGAGTCTGCGCACGTTTCGCGCCGTCTTGCGCGACGGGCAGTTCGGCGACTTGTGGACAGGCCGCCATCAGCCAACCCAGAGCGAGCATCTCTTCGCTTCGGTGCAGAAGCTGCACAATCAGGACCTGACCGCGATTGCCCCCGATCATTTCGACGTGCTGATTGTGGACGAGTTCCATCACGCCGAGGCGCCAACCTATCAGCGTTTGCTGCAGCATTTCCAGCCCAAGATTTTGCTTGGACTGACGGCCACTCCCGAGCGTAGCGACGGCAAGTCCATTCACGGCTGGTTCGAACAGCGGGTGGCCGCCGAATTGAGGCTCTGGGACGCCTTGGAACGCGGCTTTCTCTGTCCTTTTCAATATTTCGGCGTGCACGACAATACGGACCTGAGCGACATTCCCTGGAGACGCGGTTACGATGCCGGGCAGCTCGACAAGGTCTACACCGGACATCACGCTCGTGCCGCACTCATCTGGAAAGAAGTGGCCCGCACCGTGGCCAATCCCCAAAGAATGCGCGCCCTCGGATTCTGCGCGGGAATCGCCCACGCCAAGTTCATGGCCGAGGAATTCCGCAAGGCCGGCATCCAAACCGCCGTAGTGGTGGGGGAGACCCCCGCCGAGGAACGTCGTCTCAGCCTCGCTCGGCTGCGCAAGGGCGATCTGCAGATTGTCTTCACTGTGGACGTTTTCAACGAGGGCGTGGACGTGCCTGAGGTGGACACAGTGCTGTTGCTCCGGCCTACCGAGAGCGCCACTATCTTCCTGCAGCAGCTGGGCCGCGGCCTGCGCCTGTCCGACGGCAAGGATTGTCTGACCGTGCTCGACTTCATCGGCCAGGCCAATCAGCAGTTCCGCTTTGACCTGATGTATCGCGCCCTACTGGGTGGCACGCGCAAAGAATTGGTCGACCAGGTCGAAAAGGGTTTTCCGCGGCTCCCCTCGGGCTGTTCCATTCAGCTCGACCGCATCGCCCGCCAGATTGTGCTCGACAATCTCAAGCGGCAATTGCAGGGCCGTCAGCAGATTCTCCAGGAACTGCGAGCGGTCGGTCCCGACACCGGTCTCCAAGAGTTCCTGGAACGCAGCGGCTGCGAGCTCTCCGACATCTATCGCGGCAAAGAGCCCGGCTGGACGCCGCTACGCCGCCAAGTCGGCTACGACCATTCTATCGCCAGCGAAGGCGAGGCGCCGCTCTACCGGGCCCTGGCTCGTCTGCAGCATATGGACTCGGCCACGGCTCTGCGTTTCTACCAGAGTTACCTGAGTCAGCCCCAGCCCCCAACCGAACTGAGCGAGCAGCAGGTTCGCCTCACCCAAATGCTACGATTCAGCCTGTGGTCCCGTGGGGAACTGCAGCTTTCCGATCTCTGGAACCTGCCCGCTCTGCGCCAGGAGCTGCTAGAGTTGCTGCCGGTCTTGCACGCACGCATTTCCACCCTGGAAATTCCGCTGGGCGACGTTCCCCTCATGGTCCACTGCCGCTACAACCAGGCCGAGATTCTGGCCGCTTTCGGTATTCTCACCGAAGAGCGGCCCCATCTGATTCGCGAAGGCGTCTACTACCACAAGCCCAGCCGCACCGACCTGTTCTTTATCACCATTCGGAAAAGCGAAAAAGACTATAGCCCCACCACCATGTATCAGGACTATGCGCTTTCCCCTGAGCTTTTTCACTGGCAGTCGCAAAGCACCGCCCGAGCCGATTCGGACACTGGCAAACGCTACCGCGGCGCTTCCCGCAAGCTGCTCTTTGTCCGTGAGGCGGCCAAAGACGTCAATGACCTCACCATGGCCTATGTCTGCCTCGGGCCCGCCCAGTACCTTTCCCACGAAGGCGAGCGGCCGATGAACATCGTCTGGAAACTCGAATATAGCATCCCAACCCAATTCTACCGCTGGATGAGGCTAGCAACTTGACCTGTTCGCTTGGATATAACCTGCAAATCTAACGGTCTATCGCAGTTTCCGGCGTAAGCACTGTAGCAATCAGATGTTGCTGAGCACAGGGAGTGGAATTCGACGGGCAGGCGCCCAAATCTTCTGCGTCGCTCCTGCACCATTGACAAAAGGGCCATAGTTCTCTACCCTCCGGCCGAGGGGGCGCGATGAAACCCGAAATTCTGGCTCAGGCCATAAAGCTGGCTGAGCAAGCCCAAGAACAACAATTGTCCGAACAATATGAGGCAGCGGAGGAGAGTTATCTGCAGGCGCTCACGTGTCTAAAAGCCGAACGGCTGGGCAAGACCGAACTTTTCGCCAAGATTTCCGCTAATCTGGGCTCCCTCTACTACTCGCAGCGCCGTTATTCAGATGCTCGACGCCGTGTCAAAGCCGCCCTCACCGTTCAGGACAATTCCGAAGCGCAATACTGGTTAGCCGAGTGTTACTTCAAGGAGCGCCGTTACAAAAGCGCAGACAAAACCTATACGGCTCTGCTGGAACGCCAGGATTTGGGAGTCGAGCAGTTAGCCAGGCTCCTGCATTCAGCGGGGTTCTTTTACTATTATGTCGGCGAATTTAACCGCTCCGAGCCGCTCTTGCATCGCTGTTTGGAACTGACTCCACCCGAATCGTTGGCAGCAGCCTTGCTGTGGCAGCGATTGGGACTTCTTTATCAATTCGTCGACGAGTCTCCCTCCGAGCGCGTGCGTGAATGCTACGAGAAGATGCTCGCCCACCAGAGCGAGTGGGGCCCGTCTCATCCTCTGGAACTGGCCGGGGGGTTGGCCAGGCTGGCCACCTGGTTCGACCAGAACGGGGAGCAAGAGCGGGCCGACTCGTTCTTTGGGAAGATGGCCGCCATTCTGGAGAATGTGCAATCCGGGCCGGAAACCAATTGGATGGAGAGTCACTACGCCGACTTCCTGGAGCGTTGCGGCCGCGCCGAAGAGGCAGCGCTCTTGCGAGCCCTTCAGCCGAGCCTGTTCAGCATGATGCAAAGCGGCACGGTTCCGGTTGCGGGTGTGCACGAGAGTGTTGTCAGTGATGAAGCGGTGCGCTGGCACCTCAGCCAGGGGTCGTTCGCTGAATTTGAAGGAAATGTCCCCGAGGCGCAACGCCTTTACAACCTGGCCTTGGAGAAGCACGAGAAGCTCCACGGACCCAGCGACCTGGGTTTGTGCGAAATCCTTTGTCGTCAGGCCAGAATTTCCCAAGAGGATGGCCAGCAACTGGTGCACCGCGCGTTGGAGATTTGCCGGACTTCCAACGAGCTGCGGGACGAGAGGGCCACGACTCTGGAAACCGCTGCCCGATATCTGCTGGATGGAATCGAGTGTTCTGTGGAACGTTTCCGTGAGGCATTGATCACGAAGGAGCAGCTCCACGGCGAGAAGAGCAGCGAGGCTCTGGAATGTCGCTGGCGGCTGGGGCAATTTTTACTCCATCATCAACGCAGCGAGGAAGCTTGGAAGACGCTCCATTTGCTGGCCGAGCGTTCCAGTAAGAATCGTAAGATTCACTCGCTGGAGCGGGCTGATTTTCTGAATACCTACGCCTGCGCTCTGGAGGAGATGGGGAGGTCGGAAGAGTCGGCCGCCGTTGTAGCGGAAGTTACCAGGATTACGAAACGTTATACCTGAGATCGCCTAGGGAGCTCCTCTCGGGCGTAGCGTACCCTCGGGTCAGGGCGATACCGCAAACAATGGACCAGAACGAATCGGGCGCGCTTCAATCGCAATTGCCCCATAAAAAGAAGACGCGAAGCTCGTCCCCAAACAGCCCGCGCAATTCCGCGTGCACCTCCGCCGTATAGCGCAAGTCGCCCGGGCCGACCATTCTCCAGCCAGCGAACCAGTCCCACGGGTCGCAGGACTCGCACTCCACCAATGCTTCCAGCCCGCTCTCGAAACGCGGCAACTGCACGTCTCGGGCGATGAACTGATGAAGCCGCTCCAACTGTTCAGGAGTGAACGCATCAACGTAGGTCCCCGTCAGATCTTCCAGCATCGGATAGTGCTTGCGCAGCGTGCGCCAGTCCGGGTCTTCCTCCATCGCTTCAAAACCAGCCAGAACGAATCGGGAAATCTGGGGATGGTCCTCCAGGCGTAGGACGGCCCCGCTGAGAGTGCGATAGGCCAAAGGGTAGCCGCCGTGTTGATGCTCCATCAAATAGAGCCAGGGCAATCGATTCGTGAGCTGAGGCCCGCCACCGATGACCAGCGCCGGCGATAGGGGAGGCCAGCAGTCGACGTAATGAGTGTTTTCTTGCAAATACTGTAGAATCGCCGGCCGGCCCCCGACCACCAGCTCCGGATTTAGGGCCAAACCGGTGCGGTGTCGGAAGTGTTCAACAAAAGCAACGGACTGGTCCTTTGGATTGAACTTGCTCATTGTCTGATCTAAATCGTAGGCAAGTATAGAAGACTCGAACGATTCGATCCGTGGTTCGAACGACTCTTCGTAAGCACGAGGCAGCGCCTTTTCAGCCTCATTCAAAGGCGCCAGAGTAAAGGTCCGCCGCCGCCCAACCAGCTCACGGAGCCTGGCCGTCCAAAAAACCTCGGGATCCTCATCCAGAGCCATCAGGCCATCACGCTGGACCAGCGCCACTCCAAAGTCGGTCTCAATTGTCCCGTCTCGGTCGGCCAGCAATTGCAGAAGCAGGTCCAGGCCCCGCTCTACCGCATCGTCCGTCCCGGCCATCACCGTTAGTTCCCCCTCTAAGTTAAGAACGGGCGACGCTCCCCAGTCCAGACCCCAGTCCGAAGTTGCCGTCACACCCGTCAGTCGCTGAACCTGTTGCCATAGGTTCGCAGGTGGATCATCCAGCTGCAGCTTTAGTGACAGACGGCCTTGCATGATATGCCGGTTATGCCTGGAGAGTTGAAATTTGTCAAGCCGAGCCAATCAGCTGCAGAGTTCGGAGCGTTCCGTGGTCGCTCACATATTTTGCAAACCCAGGGCTCAGGCATCGAGAGCCGAACTAAGCTCGAATGGCAATCCGGAAATCATCGGGACTGCGAGTGCCTTTGCCTCTTGGATGATGGAATCAGCTTCGAGGAAATCACGGCCTTACGCAAGTTATCTCAAGCAAAACTCCCAGACTTTCAGCCTCAGCTCGAAGCGTTGGGTGAGGCGCTCAGCCATCTTCAGAGCCTGGAATTGCAGGAAGACGGCCGAATTGCTCCACTGACTGAAGCTCTTACGCAGGCAGCTCAGGAGCTTCGCGGACCCGCGCATGAGACCCCGGCCATCCTCGCGGCCAGACAAGCGGTCTCCCAAGCCGAGCACGAGATTTGGGCTCTGGTCACCGGATCTTGTCCCACGCCAGAGCTGGCGGTGGCCTGGGAGCACTGGCACAACACAAAAAACCGGGAAGGCGGGGTGCTGTTGTATCACCTCCATTCCCCTCTGCTGCAGCAACTTCGGGAGGATTTATGCGTCCTATCCGGTCGCGCTCAGGAGCGGCTAAAAGAGCTTGGCGTCACATAGTCTCTGCCGGTCATCGGATCGTGTCAATGGATCCTCGCGGACCCTAATGATGGCTGGACAAATTCTCGATTTTCCGCAATCATACTGCGGTGCTGGCGATACTCGAGGGTCAATGTCGTTGCGGAGGCGTTTCTTTCCGCCTGAAGCCGCCCTATGAATATGAGCACTAATTTCAGACCAAAACTGTCTCACGCGGCTTAACACTCTCCGACGTGTATTGGTGGGCGAACGGCATTCACTTCAGCATCCGCGGGGAAGGCGCCAGGAGCTGCATCCTGATCCTAATCGGCGTTCGTTGCCATCGAGGAGGGGTTGCGGGAGTCGGAACTGAGCTGGCTGGACCTGCTCCAGAACCTGAAGGAACGAGGCTTGGAGATGGGGCCCGCACTTGCGATTGGGAACGGCTCCCTCGGGTTCTGGAAAGCATTAACCAAAGTGTTCGGAGAGATCCCTGTGCGGCGACTATCTCCGGATGAGGAGGTGAGCTAGAAGTCCTCGATCGCCAGGTCCCAGAGTGGTTTGCCAGTCTTGTTCCGACAGGTCATAGCCAAATTGCCCTTCTTGCCTTGCATGGCCATGATCACCGGCTTTCCGTTCAGCTCGACTCGCGAGCCTGTGACTTCCACCTGGTCCCCGGGCTTTACGTCCCACTTCCGCTTGAAGTAGCTGGTGAACCAGATCGGGCCTACCTGAACCGTGACTTCCTCTCCCTTTTCGGTCTTCAGAACCGCAGCAAAGCCCGGCTCCATTCCCGGCATTGGATGACTGGCCCGGTCAATGAGAATGACTTTGCCTTTTACAGTGGCAATCGTTTTAGGGTTGAACAGCTGATTGTAGGCGCTTCCCTGTTGCCAGCCATCTGTTTCGGTCCAGGCCGGGCCGGAGATCCCCATTGTGGTAGCCAAGGCCAGTCCGATTGCAATATTACGCATCCTTTTTCGCTCCCTGTGGATTATTCTTTTTGCTTCGAGTCGGAGGGCAGCTGCAACGACAAAGCAGGGCACGGTGATGTCGCTCTTGCAGCTCCTGAGAGAGATGTGGATTAGACATGCTTTTCCTCCAGTTCTAGCTGGAAGTCATTCTATAGGTCGGTCGGTTCGTGAGATATGATTCAGATCAGTTGGCCAGACAATGGACTGATCATTCATCAGAGTGAGGGTGTGGCGGTCCCACAAGAGAAGCGCCCTGCGTTTCCAGTCACTGCAAAGCCGGATGACGGTCTCGGTGCTGGTGCCGGTCCATTCGGCCAGTTCCTGGCGAGTCAGCGGAAGTTCCAAGGTCCCTTGTTGTCCTGCTTTTTCCCCAACCTTTCAGCCAACCAAAGCAGAGCGCGAGATTGGCCGCACTTCGATGTCATCGAGCACCCTGAAGGATCCACTCATGAGCGCTCACCGGGATCCAGAGGAACTTTCTCCACCCCCCCGGCGATCTAGGCGCCACCACGGAACGTCATTTCGTTCCACCGGACTTATTTCCAGGCCGGCGGTGTAGTCTCGGTTCTCGAAACTGTCCTTGGCGTTCTAGGTGACGTCCAGCCTCCAGACTTTGCAGTCCAGCAATTTTTTCAGGTAGATTCTTCGTTTCGTGGCGACGGTTTAGGCGCCAGACCTTGGGACCGTCTTGACCTGCATCACCTGATCAAGATCAGGGTCGGCCTGGCAACCATCGTCTAGTCTGAGTCTATGAACCAGACCGGAGTCATCACACGGGTGCGGGGAAGTATCGTGGACGCACGTTTCGAAGGCGAGCCGCCGCATCTCTATCATCAGCTGGCGCTGCAGGACGGGGATTGCGTGGTGGAGGTGCGGGCCCATCTGGACGACCATCAGGTGCGAGGAGTGGCGTTGACCCCCACGCGCGGTTTGCAGCGCGGGGCCCGACTGGAGAACCTGGGCCACCCGCTGCGGGTGCCGGTGGGGCCGGCCACGTTGGGCCGAGTGCTGAGCGTGCTGGGCGAGCCTCTGGATGGAGGTCCGCCACTCAACGGTAGCCAGGTGACCTGGCGCTCTATTCAGCATGAACCGATTGCTTTGAGTGCTTACAGCACCAATCCCGGTATTTTTCACACCGGCATTAAGGTCATCGATTTGCTGTGTCCCCTGGAGCTGGGCGGGAAAGCCGGGCTCTTCGGCGGCGCCGGGGTGGGCAAAACCGTGCTGATTATGGAGTTGATTCACAATGTCGTGGGCGACCACCACGGGGTGAGTGTCTTTTGCGGCATCGGCGAACGCTGCCGTGAGGCCGAGGAACTCTACCGTTCCTTGCGCCAGAGTCAGGCGCTGGCTAACACGGTACTGGTCTACGGGCAGATGAACGAAGTCCCGGGAGCTCGCTTTCGGGTGGGTCACGCCGCCCTGACGATGGCGGAAGCCTTCCGCAATGACCAGGGCCAAAATGTCCTGTTGCTGATCGACAATATCTTCCGCTTCGTGCAGGCGGGTATGGAGGTCTCCGGTCTGATGGGCCTGATCCCGTCCCGATTGGGCTATCAGCCGACTCTGGCCAGCGAGCTGAGCGAGTTAGAGGAGCGCATCTGCAGCACCGAGCGCGGAGCCATCACCTCGATTCAGGCCGTCTATGTGCCGGCCGACGACTTTACTGACCCAGCGGCCGTGCATATCTTTGGGCACTTCTCGGCCACCCTGGTGCTTTCGCGCAAACGAGCCAGCCAGGGCTTCTATCCGGCCGTCGATCCCTTGCAGTGCTCTTCCAAAATGTTGCTGCCTCACATCGTCGGGGAGCGCCACTACCGGGTGGCTGGGGAAGTGCGCAAAACCCTGGCTCTTTACGAGGAGCTCAAAGATATTATCGCTATGCTGGGCCTGGAAGAGCTGTCCCAGGAGGACCGCGGCCTGGTCAACCGGGCCCGCCGACTGGAGCGTTTTCTCACCCAGCCGTTTTTCGCCACTCAGGCCTTCACGGGATTGCCTGGCCAGCAGGTGAGCCTGGAGCAAACCCTGGAGGGCTGCGAGCGCATTCTGGCCGATGAGTTCGCCGGAAAACCCGAGAAATCTCTCTACATGCGCGGGGCGCTGTGACCGTCCGCCTTTTGACAGCCTTGGGAAACCTGCCCGAGCGAACAGAGATCGCCAGGGTCTCGGTTCCGACCGATCAGGGCTGGCTGACCTTGCTGCCACGGCATTGCGACTGTTTGGTCCGGCTGACGCCAGGGCTGTTCAGCCTCTTTGCCGCGCAAGAGGAGGTGCTGGCCAGCCAGGGTGCCTTTTTGACCAAGCAGGGGCCGCTGGTCACCATCAGCGCCCAGGAACTGCTGAGCGGCCCCCTGGAGGAGCTTTGTCAGCGCTATCAAGCGCTCCACCAGCAAAGCCGGCAACTGGAGGGGGCCAATCGCGAGCTGTTGGGCAAGTTGGAAATGGACTTTGCGCGCCGCTTTCGGGAGTTGGGGAAGAGCTGATGGACTTGCAAAAGCAGGTGGCGCGATACCAACGGCGCCGCGCACACGGACGCAGGCGAAGTTTTTGGCAGTCCCTGGGACTGCTGGGAGCGGTCGGTTGGACGGTGGTTGTGCCGGCCTTACTGGGCCTGGCTTTGGGCTTCTCGCTGGACCGAGAAGCGGCTCTCTCTTTTTCGGGCCGGTTGCCTGGTCTACTGGGCGGATTGTGCTTTGGCTGCGCCGCGGCCTGGCAGCGCGTCCGGCAGGAATGGTTGAATCTTCAGCGAGAGGAATCGCTGTCTTGAATTTCGACCTGGACCAGCGACTGAACCTGGAGCTTTTGGGCTTTCCGCTGAACCACACCATTCTTTATACCTGGCTGGAAATGGCTCTACTGCTGGGTTTTCTGGCCTGGCTGGGTGGCCGCTCAAGGTCTGCTCTGGAAGGCCTGCTGTTGTTGATGCGCCAACAGATCGAGCAGATTTCCGGCGAGGAAGCCCCCGCATATGCGACGCTGGTGGTCAGCCTGTTTTTCTTTATTTCCGGCGCCAACTGGATGGGTCTGCTGCCGGGAGTGCATCCGCCCACCGCCTCGCTTTCGACCACTTCCGCCCTGGCCTTGGTGGTGTTTCTGGCTACCCCGTATTACGGCATCCGGAGGCACGGCTGGCTCGGTTACGGCAAGCATTATTTCCAACCGACGCCCCTGCTGGTGCCTTTTCACTTGTTGAGCGAACTCACCCGCACCCTGGCGTTGGCGGTTCGCCTCTTCGGCAATGCCATGAGCGGCGGTTTGGTTCTGGCTCTGCTGCTTTCGCTGGCGCCTTACTTCGTCCCCATCGTGATGCAGCTCTTGGAGTTGCTGATTGGACAGGTGCAGGCCTATATCTTCGCGGTGCTGGCGACCGTCTATCTGGCCTCGGCGGCACACGTGCAAAACGGAAGGACATCATGAACAATCAAAACTGGATTCCGCTTATTTCCATTCTGGCGGCCGGGTTTACCATCTCGGTCGGGGTGATCGCGCCGGCCATCGCTCAGGGCCGGGCGGTGGCCGAGGCGCTCAAGGCCATCGCCCAGCAGCCGGACGAGGCCAGCAACCTGACCCGAACTCTCTTTGTGGGCCTGGCTATGATCGAGTCGCTGGCCATTTACTGTCTGGTGGTGGCACTGATTCTGCTCTTTGCCAATCCCTTTTTGGGTCGATGAAGATCGATCTGTATACGCTGGTGGCCCAACTTCTCAATTTTTTGGTGCTGGCCGGATTGCTGGGCCGATTCGTCTATCAGCCGGTGATGGCGGCGGTGCAACGGCGCGACCAGCAACTGGCCGAACGGATGAACGCCCTCGAGAAGCGCGAGAGGGAATGTCAGGAGCTGGCCCTTCAGCTGCGCGAGCAAGAGGGTCAGCAGGAGGCCGGGCGTATGGAGGCGCGGGCTCGGGTCGAGCAGGAGCTGCACCAGTGGCGTTTGCAGGAGACCGACTCGATTCGCCAGCAGCTGGCGCAGCAGCGTCAGAGCTGGGAGGAAAAGCTGCAAACGGAGCTGGACCAGCTGCACGGCCGTAAATCCCAAGAAGTGTCGCGTATGGTGTTGGAGGTTAGCCGTCGGGCGCTGAGAGATCTGGCTGACCAGGAGCTGGATGACCAGATCGTGGTTTACCTTTTGCAGCATCTGCCCGAGGGCAAGCTGGAGCGGCCGCTGGTGGTGAGCGCCCGGCAACTTTCCGAGCGCAGTCGAGAGCGCCTGGAACAAGTCTTTCCAGGCATCCAGTTTGAACTGCAACCGGAGCTCTTGGCCGGAGTGGAGCTGAAGGACGCCGAGCATCGCCTGAACTGGTCGATCCAGGGCTACCTGGAGGGATTGGTCGCATGTTCGGCGGGCTAGAGAGCGCGCTGGCGCGCTACGCTCCCCGGCCGGAGCTGGAGGAAGTGGGCCGGGTGCATTCGCTGGGGAACGGAGTGGCCCGGGTGCACGGGCTGCCTTCGGCTGCCAGCGAAGAGGTGTTGCTGTTCGAGGGCGATCGATGTGGTTTGGTCTTGAACCTGGATCCAGACGAGCTGGGAGTGGTTTTGCTGGACGAGTCCCAGCAGCTGGCGGCGGGCAGCCTGGTGCGCCGCTCGGGACGCAGCCTGGATGTGCCTGTGGGCCCGGGTCTGCTGGGAAGAGTGGTCGATCCGCTGGGGAGGCCCCTGGACGGCCTGGGACCGATTCAGGCCAGCGGGCGCCTGGAAGTGGACCGGCCGGCGCCCCCGATCGCAGCCCGGGCGCCGGTGCGCGTTCCTTTGCAGACCGGGGTCAAAATAGTGGATTCGCTCTTTCCGATCGGGCGCGGCCAGCGCATGTTGATCATGGGCGATCGCCAGACGGGCAAGAGTACGCTGGCTCTGGATACGCTGCTGAACCAGCAGGGGCAGGGAGTTTTGTGCGTCTACTGTTTTATCGGCCAACGGGGGGCGGCGGTGGCCCAGGCGGTGGCCGAATTGCGGAGCCGGGGGGCGATGGCTTATTCTATCGTGGTGGTGGCGCGCGGCGAGGATCCCCCGGGGCTGCACTACCTGGCGCCTTACGCGGCCACCAGCCTGGCCGAATACTTCGTGGAGCAGGGTCAGGAAGCCCTGGTCATCTATGACGATCTGACTCGTCATGCCCGATCTTACCGGGAAATTTCGCTTTTGCTGCGCCGGCCGCCGGGTCGCGAAGCTTTTCCCGGGGACATTTTCTACGCGCACTCCCGGTTGTTGGAGCGGTCCACCCGGTTGTTGCCGGAGTGGGGAGGGGGTTCCTTGACGGCCCTGCCGATTGTGGAGACGGAAGCGCAAAACCTGGCGGCTTATCTGCCCACCAACCTGGTTTCCATCACGGATGGTCAGCTGCTGTTGAGTCCCGAGCTCTTTCAAAAGGGCATTATGCCGGCGGTGGATACCGGATCTTCAGTGTCCCGGGTGGGAGGCGACGCCCAGTTGCCCGCCTATCGGGGGTTGGCCGGGGAGTTGCGCCTGTCTTATGCCCAGTTTCAAGAATTGGAGTCGTTCTCCAAGCTGGCCTCGCGCCTGGACGAGGAGACGCGCCAGAGCCTGGAGCGCGGACGCCGTTGGCGCGAGACTCTCAAGCAGCCGGAACATCAGGGATTGAGCGCGCCCGAGCAGATTGCCATTTTGCTGGGGGTCTCCCAGGGGCTTTTCGATTCGCTGGATCTGCCGCTGATCCAGGAACGCCAGCAGCAGTGGCTGGTCAGGCTGCGAGAGCACTCGCCCTCCTGCCTGAGCAAGCTGGCTCAAGGGCAGCCGCTGGATGAGTCTTTGCGGGCAGAGCTTCTGCAGGTGCTGACCTGAGTGGATGCGCTGGCGGGGCTGCGCAAGCAGCTGGGCACCGTGGCCAGTCTGCATTCCCTGGTGCGGGCCCTGCGCTTGCTCTCGGCCGTGAATCTGAAGATGCTGGCCAAGGTGGAGCTGGCTCAGCAGGCCTGTCTGGAGCAAATGCGCTCGGCCATGGCGCTGCTGCTGCAGCGAGGGGCCGAGCTGCCCGCGCTGGGGAGTGGCCAACTGCGCTTGGTGTTGGGCTCCGACCACGGTTTGTGCGGGGGCTTTCACCAGGGCCTGGTGGCTTTCTGTCTGGAACACCCGGAACCGACCGAAATGGGCTGCGTGGGCCTGCGGTTGGGCCAGGCTCTGGAGGAAAAGGGCCTGAAGGCGGGACGGGTGTTGAGCGCTCCCAGTTCGGAAGCCGGTCTGGGCGGGCTGTTTAAGAAGCTGGGATTGGGGCTGGAAGCTCGTGTAGATGTGGTGCTTTGGAATCAGGGGCGGGTGGAACAGGTGGCCCTCTGGCCGCCTTGCTCGCAGGAGATGCTGGAGTTGGCGGGGAGGCGTTGGAGCGGTCGCTGCCAGCCGCTGGTCTGGGGCGAGCCAGAGCAGTTGGCGGCCCCTTTGTTTGAGCAGTGGCTGGAGTGGCGTTGTCAGGAGTTTTGCTTGCGCGCCTTGATCAGCGAGAATCAAGCCCGCCTAAGCGTGATGCAGGCGGCCGAGAAGAATCTTGATTCGCTGCGGGACGGCTTGCAGGGCCGGAGCCGTCAGCTGCACCAGAACGTGGTGACCGAGGAGCTGCTGGACGTCGTTTCGGGCTTCGAGATTCTGAACTCGGCCATTCGAGAATTGGTCCCGGCAAACTGACCCTGATCATACCCGAGCTGGCTCAACTCAGGTCGTCACTCTTATGGGGCAGGCGTTCTTCCGGTCGTCGCGCTTGAGACGGTCGATGCTGTCCAGACCGACTCGCACAGCCCGATCTCCGATCGCATGCATGTGCACTTGAAAGCCGGCGGCTACCAGCTTCTCGACGAGAGGATTAAGGACTTCGGGCAGGTAGAGCAAAGGTTGCGGCGTTCAGCCGGTGCGGCCGGGCCGATCGGAACATAGGCGCAACCGGCGATGTAGCAGCGGAGCCGAGTTGGTAACTGTCAAAGTAGCGTCATCGAACCACAAGCAGCCACCCCCTGGTTGAAAAATTTTCAGAATGATCCGTACCTTTTCATTTGTTGATAAATCAAAAAGTCGACCCTGGGGTCGACTTGGCTCAAGACGGTGCGGCTTCCGTTCAGGCGGCGGAGCCCAGGGCGCTGGCCAGGTCTGAGCTGACGCTGGAAAGGGCCTGCTGAACGGCGCCGCCGCCGCCACCGCCGCCCCCGTGATGGTGGTGATGGTGTCCTTGGGCCTGGGCCTGTTGGTAAGCCTGGACGCCGCTGGCGTTGGTGCCCCCCTGGCCAGCGGCTCTATTGGGCTGGAAAGCGGACAGGTCGCCGCTGCTGGCCGCCTGGCTGAACTTGTCGGCCAGGCTGGAGAGACGCTTGGCGTCTTCTCCCGTGGCTTTGCTGGCGGCATCTTTCAATTTAGCCGCCTCATCGCTCATGAACTGTTTGAACTTGGCCGGGTCCTGTTGCTGTAATTGTTGGAGCTGGCCCATCAATTTTCCCCGCTGAGAAACTCGTGGGCCATCCCCATCCCCATCGCCGTCTCGGTCTCGAGCCGCGCTCGGACGAACGCCGCTCGAGCTGGACGTCTGGACCGAGCTAGTGCCGAAGGCACTTGAAATTCCTGAGATTGCCATTGGTCTAATCAACTCCAAATTCTCCCCCTGACCCTTTATCGGTGCAGTGAGGCGGTCGATAATAGGGGTCAAGTTTCTTTGACAACTTTGTAAAGCAGTTGTAAGAGTCCCTTGTCTTAACGGCGCTTTCGGTGATTTTCAACCGGGGGCGATCTTTTTTGGATAGTCCGCGCGATACTTGATCTAGAACCGATTGCTCAGTGATGATCGAGTTCTTCAGGTTAAACGCAAATCGGCCGAGGTAAACTGACCTTGAGCATACTTTCGTAATTCGCGGCTGGAAAATCCAGTTTGATTTGTGAGCGGTTTTCCGGGATTTGCTCTTGTGGACGTGCTTCCTTACTAGGGGACAACCAGCACGGGGGTGGGGCTTTGAGCCAGCAGCTGGAGTCCGATGCCCACTGGCGGTCCTTCGCCTCGGAAGGGGCTGCCTAACACAAGGTAACGGGCTTTCCTGGCCTTTGCCTCAGCGATGAGCACCCCCACCCGGGAGCCCAGCTGGACGCAGGTACACAAGTCCGTTTCCCGGTCCCAACAGCGCCGACGAGTCTCCATCCACTCCTCGGCTCGGCTCATTAATTGTTCGTGAAAGGCGCGAGTGTCCGCATCAGCACGGTCTGGATCCTCAATCGGTTCCACCGCATGAACGAGCACGACATGACCCTGGATAGCCAGCGCCAGTCTTTCGGCTTCTTGCAACAGAATGTCGGTTTGGTCCGTCAGGTCGGTTCCGACCAAAACTGCGTCGCTATTCATGGTTTATCTCCAGTTGTTTCAGAAGGATCATTTTAGACCTCCGCTTCGTGTCGGTTTTCAGGATAGGGTCTTAGAGTCGAACTGACTATGATGCGTGTCATAAGGGTCGTCACAGGCGAACAGCAGCAAGCTTACGTCGTCCCGATAGGGTCGGGAGGCGGGCAGCAGGGCTACCAGATCGGATAGCTGACAGCCAGGACGAGCCAGGGTTTCTCGCAAGTCTCTGGGGTTCAGGCCTACCTCCAGAGCGCCGTCGGTGCAGAGCAGCAGCCGGTCTCCATGGTGGAGGGGACGATGTGTGACAGAGTATTGTTCGCGGGGGTCAATCCCGAGCGGTAGTGAGCTGCCGCTAGTGAGCCGGCAGGCGCGGCCTGCTCTACGAGTCAATAGCGGAATTTCGTGACCGGCGCGGCAGAACCGCCATTGTCGCTCGGACAGGTCAATCTCCAAAACCAGAGCGGTGGCAAACATGGGCCGGTTTTGCGTGCGTTCCGCCACGGAGCGGTTCATGCCGCTCACGATTTCCGACAAAGACTTGCTGTGCTGGATGAGCCCCTCGAACAGACCGACCAGGTAGGCAGCCAGCAATGCGGCGTTGACCCCCTTACCCATCACGTCTCCCTGAATGGCCAGGATTCTCCGCCCCAAAAAGTAGACGGATTGAAAATCTCCACTGACTCGCTGACTGACCGACATCCAACTGCTGGCAGTGAGGTCTTCAAGGCGCTGAAAGTGTGGAGGCTCCAGCATCTCCTGGACTCGTCGGCCCAGTTCTATCGCATATTCAAGGCTGACCTGGGGGGCGCACTCGGCGCGGCAGCGATGTCCGTGTTGCCAACGGGAGCAGCGGGTGATTTCCACTTGCCCGCTGTGCGGCTCCCCCTGCACGGTCACGGGACAATTCCCCAGCGGGCAGGTGGTGCGCAGCTCGAAATACTGGCGGGCCGGTTTCTCGTCACTCATCAAGCTCCAGTGTGCATCCAATGGACTGGACGGACTATGATCGTGCTCAGGTTTGCCCGGACTGCTCGGCGTAGTCGCTTAGATCACCAGCGAAGCTGGTCCTCAGGGCATTGAGCACGGCTGCCAGGTCGATTAACTCCTGCCCGATCGCGCCCTGCACGGGAGAGAGGTGGCCGCCTGCGGCCAGCAGCATCCCCAGCAGAGATAGGGCGATGCCTCCCACGGCGCTTTCCAAAGCGATTCGGCGCAGTCGGCGCCCTATGTGGAGAAATTCATCGACTCTACGCAGGCTGCTGTCCAGGATGACGGCTCCGGAAGCTTCGCTTGTTACTTCGCTATGCTGCCCCATGGCCAGACCTACGGTCGCGGCTGTAAGGGCGGGCGCATCATTGATTCCGTCGCCCAGGTAGAGGGTGGGCTGACGGACTGTCTCAAGGCGGACAATCGCCAGTTTTTGTTCCGGTGATTGCCCGGCGTGAACTTCCGTGGTGACTCCGCCAAGGCTATGCATGCCCACCTGCTCGGCCAGATATTGAACTTCACGTACCCGGTCTCCGGAGACGATCATCAGCCGGTCAAAGCCGTGGCCGGCACGCAGATGGCTCAGGAAGGCCGCCGTGTCGTGACGCGGCTGGTCGCGGAACTGCAGACAGGCGGCTGGCTCCCCATCGACCAGCATGATCGCCTCCAATCCGCCCTCGAGGCCGGGAAGAAGTTCGCTTTGGCGCTGGCTTAATTGCCCTCGGCCCACCAGGGCAACCTCGTGGGGGCCCAGTTTCCCCCGGATGCCCCGACCGGGTGGCTCGGAAATTTGCGTGGCTTCTTCCAGCGGCATGCCTGCTTTGAGAGCGGCCCTCTGAACCGCCTGAGAGAGAGGATGTCGCGAATAGCGCTCGAGGCTGGCCGCCCAGGCCAGCAAAGCGTCGGGGTCCCAGCCCTCTATCGCCTGCACTCGAGTGAGCTCGGGCCGGCCGTATGTGAGAGTCCCGGTCTTGTCTAAAATCATGGTGCGACACAGCCCCGCTCTTTCCAGGACCGCAGCATCGCGAATGATGATGCCTCGGCGAGCCGCCAGAGAGATGGAGCCGATGATGGCCACCGGGATCGCTATCAGGAGGGGACACGGGGTGGCGATGACCAGCACCGAGAGAAAGCGCAAGGGTTGGCCGCTCCACCACCAGGCCAGGGCGGCGATGGCCAGGCCCAGGGGAGTGTACCAGGCACCCAGGCTGTCGCCCAGCCGGCGCATGTGGGGGCGGTGTTGCTGAGAGTCTTCCATCACCCGCATAATTTTGGCATAGCGAGAATCCTGGGGAAGTTTCTCCGCCTGGATCACCAGCACGGTTTCGCCGTTGATCGAGCCTGAGAGTACTTGGGAGCCGGGGACTTTCGAGCTCTCGTAGGGCTCTCCGGTCAGGTAGGCTTCGTTGATACGTCCGTAGCCCTCCAGGACGACTCCATCTACCGGAACCGCTTCGTGAGGCAGAACTACCAGCTGGTCACCGACCGCGATCTGATCGAGAGGGATTTCCTCTAGCCGGCCGTCTCTTTTGCGTTGGGTGCGCTGAGGTAAGCGGCTGGCCAGAGCTTTCAACACCGCTGAGGCTCTCCCCACCGCGTAATCCTCCAGGGCCTCTCCACCAGACAGCATCAGGACGACGACCGCACCCGCCAGCCACTGATGCAAGCAGACAGAGGTGACAATGGAGACTCCAGCCAGGAGGTCCGCCCCAAATTCAGCGCGTGCCGCTTTCCGCAGCAGGTCCCAGATCAGCGGAAGACCGCCAAGCGTGACTACAACCAGCAGGGGCAGGGATTGCCACGGCTGGCTGAGCCAACGGGAAAAACCGTAGGCAATCAAGCCCAATGCGGCCAGAGTGGCGATGCTCAACTGCCTGTTCATTCAGGTCAATGTAGCCGTCCTTGTCTCGGCCCACCCTGACCTGGATCATAGCATTACCGCAAATCCGCTTCTAAGCTGCAGATGGAAACGAGGTATTGACTATGATCTTTGAAGTTGAAGGCGACCTTCTCTTGTCTCAGGCGCAGTGGATAGGTCACGGCATTGCCCCTGGAGACCATTTCACTCAGGGACTGGCACTGGCCCTCCGAGAACAGTGGCCGTCTCTGAGCAAGGACTTCCGGCACTACTGCCAGTCGTCTCATCCTCAACCGGGAGGTCTGTGGACGTGGCACGGTCCTGGCGTTCATATCGCCAACCTGCTGACTCAGGAGTCTGCCTACGATCATGGTTCCAAGCCAGGCCAGGCGCGTCTCGAATTTGTTGGACACGCGTTGCGCGAGTTGGCGCGAGAACTGGAGCGCGAGAGTGTCGCCTCCATCGCCTTGCCCAAACTGGCGACCGGCGTCGGTCGCCTGGACTGGGACGAAGTTCGGCCGCTGGTCGAGAAGCATCTCGGGTCCTTGCCGACGCGCGTTTTGCTTTATACCACCTACCGAAGAGGAGTGCGCGCGCAGGAGCCGGTCGGCGCGGGCGCCCATGATTAGCTTGCAGTTTCTGGGAGCGGCGGGTACGGTCACCGGCAGCAAATATGCTCTCACGGTGGGACCTCATCGCATCTTTATCGACGGCGGGCTGTTCCAGGGAAACCGTGAATTGCGCCAGCGCAATTGGCAACCTCTACCGGTCCAGCCCGCTGATTTTGATGCTTTGCTGTTGACCCACGCGCACATTGACCATTCGGGTTATCTGCCCAAACTTGTCCAACGCGGATTTCATGGACCCATTTACTGCACCCCGGCTACGCTGGAGCTGACCCGGCTGCTTCTTTGCGATTGCGCCAAGCTGCAGCGGGAAGAGGCTGACTATCGCAACGACCTACGCTTGACCCGGCACACACCTGCCCTTCCGCTTTATGATGACGACGATGTCGCAGCGACCCTGCCTTTGCTACGCGAGGTCCGCTACGGCCGTCGCTTCGACGTCGTCCCGGGCATTCAGGCTACTTTTCACGAAGCGGGTCACATTCTGGGCTCCGCCTGGTTGGAACTTGACCTGACCGAGAACGGGGAACGGCGCAAGTTGGTGATGTCGGGCGACCTGGGACGAGAGAAAGCTGCCATTCTGCGCGATCCAGAACCGCCTGTCGAATGCGACTATCTGGTGGTGGAGAGCACCTATGGCGACCGTCTGCACGATTCGGAACCGGTAGGACCTCGCCTGGCCGCCGTCGTCCACGAGGCCATCCAAAGACGTGGAGTGCTGGTCATTCCCGCCTTCGCCGTGGAACGCGCGCAGGAGCTCATCTACCTGCTTGGGGAGCTGTCGGCCCAGCAGCAGATTTCCAACGTACCGGTCTTCTTGGATTCTCCCATGGCGGCCGAAGCCTGTCATATTTTCGAGAGGCATCGGGAGTGCTTCGACCACGAGGGGTCGCGTCCCAACTAGTGGTGTAAATTGCCATTGAATGCTCTGGCTATGTTCGATATTTAGCTGGCCTTGCGCAGGGCTTTCGTGGGCGCTGGCTTTACCTCCTCGGGCGTGGATTCCGGCCGCAGGGCCAGGGCTTTTTTGAGTGAT
>JAFKGI010000074.1 GCA_017307785.1 Vulcanimicrobiota bacterium
CTCAATGGATGATTCTTGGGAACACGCTCCTCCGGAACGACCCTGTAGGAGAACATCTCGGACTGACGGTCAACGTGGCCCCGCACGGGTCACCCCCAAGCTTATTGATAATTCAGCTTTCGTACGGGGTTGGGCAACACCCTGCTAGAGCAATCGCCATTTTGGGATAGGTCAAATGATCGGCGTCTTGCAAATGGGCCTGGATTTCCGTCAAGCGCGCCCTGACCTGGTCCGGTGAGAGCGCCACGATGCCGAGAGCCTGGATTTCCGAATCCTTGGACTGGAGAGCTTTGGGAATTTCCGCTTGCAGTTCCGGCAGCTTCAGGCGGTGGGCCAGAGCAAAGGCGGTTTTGTAGACTTTGGGGTCGGGTGATTTCAGACCCTCGCGAATCATCTCGGGACGTTCCAGTGTTTTAGGAAAGGCCCCCTTGTCGAGTTGCTCTTTGAGCAGACGACTGGCGGAAGCGGTGGCCCAGATCCGCACATCGGCGGTGGTCGCTCCCAGCTGCTCGAGAACTTGCTCGGCTTCCGCTTCGCGAGAAAGGGTGAGCAGCGAAGCGGCGTTGTGTGCTCGGAGTGGCTCTTTGCTCTGAACTTCGCGCTTTAGCGTGGAAAGCTCCGAAGAATCGATGGGCCCGTGAATCCTGAGTTTTTCATCGAAAGTTTCGCTGTCGGGAGCACTGAGCAATGGCTCGAGGCTGGCCGAACAACCCGCCAGGACAAGGAGTAATGGTAAAAATCTACGCATGCATACCATAGATTTGCCTGGGGGACCGGGATCCCTTCGTGCGATGATTGCCAACCTAACCCCATCCGCCCTGGAAGCGTACAATGAGGAAAAAGGAGGCGACCATGGAGAATCGACATACCGAAGAGCCCGCGTGGCTCAGCGACAAGGACAAAGAAACCTGGCAAGGCGAGCGCGACAGCAGTCTGGAGAGTTCAGGTCTTACACCGAAGCCATTCGACAGCCTGCCGGCCACCCCGCGCAGCGCTCCAGCGGTGACCAACAGCTTGCCCGACGAACTTTAAAAAAAGGCCCGGCTTACGCCGGGCCTTTTTAGATCTGCTGCCAGATTTGCGTGGCCGATTCGCGGATGGGCAGATGACCACTTTGGGTGCTCTCTTCGGCCCCGCTAAAGAACTCGCGGAATCGACTGCCGTCGGGAATGGCGGCGGGCCAGGTGGGGATGGCGCGGCAGGCGTCGACGGCGCGACGGGCTACCACCAGGCAGCGCTGATCGCGAGTCTCCCTCAGATAAGCCATGGTATCGCCTTCGTGGTGCAGAGTCTGAATGGACCCACGACCGAGAGCTTCTGACTCCTTGCGCAGCCGAATCAAACCGCTCCACTCGTGGAGCAGGGCGTGATCCCAGGTGGATTCGTCCCAATTCATGGTGCGGCGGTTGTCCGGGTCGCGTCCTCCCGGTAGATACTGCTCGTCTCCGTAGTAGATGCAGGGCACGCCCGGGTAGGTGAAGAGAATCAGGCGTGCCACGGCCGCCTTGTTGCGGTCGCCGCCCACCAGGTTGAGGAGACGTGGGGTATCGTGGCTGTCGAGCAAATTGAACTGCTGGCGGGTGATCGCCCAGGGAACCATGGCGCGCCAGTAACGCCACTGAGCCTCCAGATCGGCACCGCTGAGGGGATAGCGGTCGGCCCACTGGCGTTCGAAGACAGCGTTGTAGTCCTGGCCGGTCAGCCAGTGATAGAGGGGCATCATGAAGCCGCGATAGTTCATGGTGGCATCCAGTTGATCGCCTTGCAGATAGGTGCTGGCGTCGAAGAAGTTCTCGCCCAGCAGATAGGCATCCGGCTTTTCCTCTTTGACGGCCCGGCGCATGCCACGCAGAACCTTGTGACCCATTTGCACGGCCCCGCCGCGGGCCAGCATGTTGGCCACGTCGATGCGCCAGCCGTCGATGTTCCAGGGGGGGCGCAGCCAGGTGCGCATGATGGAGTCTGGCCCGGTGTACATCATCTCGCGCAGTTTGGCGCTGGAATAGTTGAGCTTGGGCAAGGACGAGATGCCCAGCCAGGCCTCGTAGCCGTGAGGATGATCGTGGAAGGTGAAGAATTCGGCCGTGTCCGCCTGCGGGTCTTTTTGGGCCTGACGGAACCAGGGATGTTCCTCACCGCAATGATTCGGGACAATGTCCAGGATCAGGCGCATGTCACGCTCTTCCATGGCGCGTTTCATATCGAAAAAGGCCTGGTCACCCCCGAAGTGAGGATCGACTTGGGAATAGCTGGCCACATCGTATTTGTGACTGCTCGGGGCGGTGCCAATGGGGTTTAGATAAAGACCGTTGACGCCCAGCAATTCGTGAAGGTAGTTGAGTTTTTGAGTGATGCCTTGCAGGTCGCCGCCGTAGAACTCGCGACCGCCTTGATGGACATTCGGCAGTTCACCCCAGCGTCGCGAGACGACAGGTTGTCCCGAGAGCTTGTAAGAGCCGTCTCGGACATTGCTGGACGGGTCTCCGTCGCAGAACCGGTCGGGGAAGATCTGATAGAAAACGGATTGATCCAGCCAGTGTTGATGATGCTGGTCGGCCAGCAGCACGAAGTCGGTGTGGTCGGTGGGCACGTAGCGCACCAGCCCGGAGGCGGTCAGCCAGTAACCCCCTTCGTGGGTGGAAAGGTAGAAGCGGTAGTGAAGGCGGCGCTCGCGGAGCGGCAGGGGGACTTCCCACCAGCGGCAGTTCCAGCCGGGGATGGGATCAAGCGGCCGACCGGTGTGCATCTCCTGTTCCCCATCGGGGGCGCAGCGCACGTAGACTCCGGTGATAGGCGCTTCTTGAGGGCAGCGTAGACGTAAGCGCACGGTCGAACCGAGGCCTTGAGGCATGCCTTCCAGGTAAATGCCGGAGGGGTTGTGAAAAACGGCTTCTTTCCAGTTCATCGATTTGTCCTTTCCGGACGGCAGGAGCACTCCTCCGTCGAAACCAAGGGGTTGAGATGCACAAAATTCCCGTGACCGAGACCATGGAACGCTTGCTGGCCCAGGAAGACACCGATGGAGATCGCTGTATCACCGTGCGCGACCGCGGTCCCAAGCGTTTTGAGGCGGCCTGCGCCGAGGGCGAGCCGCTGGTGTTGGAGGGGACTTACGAGCTGGCCAATCTCCTTCAGGAACTGGCCCTGGCTCGTCGCGCGGGGCGTGACGCCCTCCAGCTGGACGTGGAGAAACTGCGGGAAAATCCGGTGGACCGACTTTCCACGGCCATTCGTTCGCGTTGCTGGAATGGACTGACTCGCCGGATGGACGCGAAGGGTTTGGAAAAAGTTCTGCGCGACCCGAAATCGGATGGGGTGCTGCGTCTGTATGTGCCGGCCACGGATGCGGCGGCCGCCGACTACTACCGGGGTCTTTGTGACGTGATTGTGATGCCTGAGCGGATCACTCCCGAGTATGTGGTTAGCCTGAACCACAAGCCGGGGTTGGTTACTCTGGCGATGCGCGACGGGCAGCCGCTTCCTTACGTCGTTCCGGGCGGGCGCTTCAACGAGATGTATGGCTGGGACAGCTATTTTATCGCGCTGGGTTTGTTGGAGGACGGCAAGACAGAACTGGCCGAAGCGATTCTCGAGCATTTCCTTTATCAGATCGAGCACTACGGCGCCATCTTGAATGCCAACCGGACCTATTACCTGACCCGTTCGCAACCGCCTTTTTTGACTTCGTTGGCGCGCGCGCTGGACGTCTCCGGCAAACTTTTGGAGCGAGTGGTCCGAGCGGCGCGGCGGGAATACTTCGAGGTCTGGATGGGTCCGACTCGTCTGATGGACTGCGGCCTCTCTCGCTATTTCTGCTCCGGCTATGGAATGCCGCCGGAAACCTTGATGCGCCACTACGGACAGATTCTGAAACCCTGGGCCGAGCGCCATGATCTGTCCCTGGAGGATTTTCGCTACGAGTATGAGGCGCGTCGCATCGTAGTTCCGGAGCTGGACGAGTACTTTTGTGAGGACCGCTCGGTGCGCGAGTCGGGCCACGATACCAGTTATCGATTGGAGGGGATCTCCACCCAATTGTGCCCCGTCGACTTGAACGCCCTGCTGTATCGCTACGAGATGGACATGGCTGAGCTGGACCGGGAGAATGCGGACGATTGGAAGGCCCGCGGTCGCCAGCGCAAGGCACTGCTGGACGAGCTGTGCTGGGACGCCGAACACGGCCAATATTTCGATTACAACTGGCAACGAGCCAGACGCACCGGCTTCGAGAGCTGCACCAACCTGTTCCCACTCTGGTCCGGCGCGGCCAGTCCCAAACAGGCCGGTGAGATGGTCAAGTGGTTGCTTCCTCACCTGGAGGAGGAAGGGGGTCTGGCGGGCGGCAGCGAGGCCTCGCGAGGCGAAATGAATTCCAGGCGCACGGCCCGGCAGTGGGACTATCCCTACGGTTGGGCTCCCCACCAAATGCTGGTTTGGAAGGGTCTGGAGGACTATGGCTATGGGGAAGACGCCAGCCGACTGGCTTTCCGTTGGCTGCGCATGATGACTCAGAACGCCATGGATTTCAACGGCGTCGTGCCGGAGAAGTTCGACGTGGTGCGCTGTTCGCACGAGGTTAAGGCCGAATATTCGAATGTGGGCGCGGACTTTGACTACGTGAGCCTGGAGGGGTTCGGCTGGACCAACGCCTCTTACCAGGTCGGCCTGACCTATTTGGACGAAGAGCAACTGGATGAACTGAGGGCACTGCGTTGCAGCGACTCGTGAGGTCAAAACTGGACCCGCGAGCGGAACTCCAGGGGCGCGGAAACGTCCGTTTCAAGTAGGAAAAGCGCACCCGCGTGGGCGCCGGCCTCGGGCCGATGGCCGCCTCCCGCCGTGGTGACGTAAGCCCGGTTCTGCACGAAGGTCAGGCTGGTGACGTTCTTCACCGGCATCGGAATGGTCTGTTGCAGTTGTCCTGTCGAGTCGTATCGTAGAATGGCTTCGCCGTCCCAGAGCGCCACCCAGAGATGGCCGTTCTCGTCGACGGTCATCCCGTCGGGCTGTCCATCCCCCTTCACGGTGATCAGAGTCTGGCGCTCCTGGAGTTCTCCGTTTTCGTAGCGGAAGCTCTCGATGCGACGGTTGCGCGTGTCGGTCAAGTAGAACGTCTTGCGGTCGGGGCTGAAGCCCATTCCGTTGGGTTGACCGATATCGTCCAGGAGCACACGGATGCTCCCGTTGGTTTCCAGACGATAAAGTTTTCCGGGCTGTTCGCCTTCCGGCATGGTGCCGGCGAAGACGCCACCGTCGGGAGCAGCGATGACGTCGTTGAAACGGGTGTTTTCGGCTCCAGGTGTGTGGTCGCGCTGGATTTGAAGGCCTTTCTCGGGGTTCCAAAGGGCAATCTGGCCCCGCTGCATGAACAGTAACAGGTCACCATTTTCCTGGAGAGTGGTGCCCCCGATGATATCTCCCTGCAGAATTCGTGTGGCTGACCGTTCTTTCGGGTCGTAGGCATACATCTTGCCGTTGTCCACGTCGATCCAGTAGAGCAGATTGCGGTCGGGGTGCCAGAGCGGCCCCTCACCGCAGCGGCAGGGAAAGTCGGCGACGATTTCGGTCTTCATCCTTGCAGCAGCGACTGGGCCCCATCCACCCAGATTTCGCTGCCCGTGACGTGACTGGACAGGTCGGAAGCTAAGAAGAGCACCACGTTGCCCACCTGCTCGGCCGAGCCGGGGGCTCCCTGGGTGAGCGGCACCGCGCCTTCGGGGAATTCGACGGCCGGGGCGATCTTGTCCAGGTCCCGTTTTTCGGTGGCCTCGTCGATGTCGGATTCAATCCAGCCCGGGCAAACGACGTTGACGCGAATTTTGTGGGAGGCCAACTCCAGGGCCAGCATTTTGGCCATGGCCACCTGGGCGGCTTTGGTGCAGGCATAAGCGGTGCAGCCCGTGTTACTGAACATGCGCGTGCCATTCACCGAAGAGGTAATGATCACGGAACCTCCGTTTTTCTTGAGCAACGGCAGTGAGCAGCGAATCGTGTGGTAGGTTCCAGTCAGGTTGATGCTCAGGGTCTGCTCCCATTCCTCGGGCTGTAGTTCTTCCAGAGGGGCCCAAACGCCGTTGATGCCCGCATTGGCAAATACGATGTCGAGCTGTCCCCATTCCTTCTCGACTTGACTGATAGCCCGCTTCATTTCGTGCTCTTGAGAAACGTCCGCCTGAATCTCGAGCACCTGAGCGCCCAGCTTTCTGAGTTTGTCCGCGGCCGTCTTCAGGTGGTCTGGAGAACGGCCCAGGATGGCCAGATGGGCTCCCTCGCGGGCAAAGACTTCGGCGGTGCCCAGGCCTATTCCGGAACTACCGCCGGTTATCAGGGCGACTTTGTCTTTCAGGCTTTTCACAAAGGCCAGATTACGCGAGTTTCCTGCGGGTAACAAAGGTCGAGTCATACACGGCCGCCGGTATCCGCGTACCGGGCTTGCGGGATCCGCAGGGGTACTGCGGTTGGTTGGCATCTATTACACTCGAGCCTATGTTCAGCTGTTGGTATGGTGATGCGAATGAGTTGAGTGTGCTCCACCAACTTCCCCTGGTCCGCGACACGCGCTGTGATGTGGTGGTGGTAGGGGCCGGCATCGCCGGGATGTCGGTGGCCTACTTCCTGGCCCGCGAAGGGCGCTCCGTCCTCGTCCTCGACGATGGGCCTGTAGGCGGCGGAATGACCGGACTCAGCTCGGCCCACCTCTCGTATGCCCTGGAAGACGGCTACGCCCGTCTGGAGGCCCTCTACGGCCTCGAGGGAGCCCGCACCGCGGCCGAGAGCCATCGAGCCGGAGTGGCCATCATCGAGGACCTGGTGGCACGGGAAAACATTTCCTGTCAATTCTTGCGACTGGATAGTTATCTATTCAATCCGCCGGGTCAACCGCCGGCCAATCTGGAGATCGAACGAGGGGCGGCTTTACGGGCCGGGGTCGAGGTGGAATGGGAGGAGCGGGTGCCATTGGAGTCCTTCGAAACGGGGGCCTGTCTGCGTTTTCCCGACCAGGCCCAGTTTCATCCGCTGCGCTATCTGGCCGGGTTGACTCAGGCTTTCCTGCGCCGCGGTGGTCGAGTGCATACGCAGAGCTACGTGAAACGGGCGGTCGGCGGACCTCGCCCGTTCGTAGAAACCGACCGCGGCTGCCGGGTCGACTGCTCTCAAGTGGTGTTGGCCACGAATTCCGCCCTGAAGGGCCTGACCTATTCCAGTTACGTGATGGCGATGCGGGTGCCGCCGGGCTCGGTGCAGCCCGCTCTCTACCGCGATAGTTTGCCGAATTATCACTACGTGCGCCTGGCCCCGGGGGGCGCCAGCGACGGCAGCGACCTGCTGATCGCGGGCGGTGAGAATCATCGCGAAGGCCAAACTTTCCCTCAGCTGTTTTCGACTCTGGAGAAGTGGACGCGGCGGCGCTTTCCCATGGTCGGGAAGGTGGATTACCTCTGGTCGGGTCAAGTGATCCGCAGCGCCGAAGGGCCCGCCTGTATTGGTCCCGGCCAGGAAGAGAATTCTTACGTCGTTTCCGGCGGATCCGGTCACGGGTTAACACACGGGACCATCGCCGGTCCGTTGATCACGGATCTGATTTGCGGCCGTCCCAACCCCTGGGCTCGCCTCTATGCACCCCGGGAATTCGCTCACGCCCGTTGAGGCTCTTCGAGGACGACAATACCGGGTCTCGGGCGGAGCTCTGTGTCACCATGTTCTTATGGATGATGAATTGCTACGCCAGGAAGTTCTGCACGACTTGCATCAGAGTGAAGTGCTCGACTCTTCCACGATTTATGTAACTGTAGACCAGGAGAAGGTTGTTCTCGACGGAACCGTGGTGTCCGACGGGGAACGGCGTGTGGCGGAAGACATCGCCGAACGCAGTCCTGGCGTTAGCGAAGTCGAGAACCACCTGCGCATTCACCAGTCGGAACACCCCGGCATTCAGGTCGAAGAGCGGTTCTAGTGGGGTCTTTTGCCCACCAGGTTGATGGGGTTCCCGTCTAAGTCGCCGTAGATGAAGAAGAAGCCGGCGTCCGTGTCTTCGGGAGCTCTGAGCAGTTTGAAGCCCGCGTCGATCAGATATTGACGTGCTTCCTCCAGGGTTCCGGTCACGCTGAAGCCGATGCCGGTGTCCAGCAAACGACCTTTGTGGTCGCTCCAAGAATGCAGCACCAACTTGAAGCCTTCCTCGTTTTTGAGGATGGCCATGTCGGTGCCCATTTTCTGGACAATCTCGAAGCCGAGAGCTTGATAGAGGGGAAGATTGCCCTCTACGTCCTGGACGTAGCGGGCTACATTGCGAAATGAAATTGGAGGCATGGGCCCCGCGTTCGTGTTGCGGTTTACCAGCGCCTGCCGAAGGGAGCCGCCTCGGCTGCCGCCGCCAGCCACACGAAGATTCCCAGGAAGACCAGGTTGAAGCTGGCCGTGACCAGCCCGAGAATGCCGAAGACCCAGGCGAACTTCTGTCCCCAGTCGGCGGCCCTCATGGTCGCTTGAACGTGGCCGTAGCGCCGGCTCAGGAAGGCCCTGAGGATGCGGCCGCCGTCCATCGGAAAAGCCGGCAGCAGATTGAAGAGGCCCAGTCCCAGGTTGTAGGCCAGGAAAAGGCTGGAAAGGGGAGTGGCGGGGAGCAGCAGGCTGGCACCCGCTAGAGCGAAATTGACGGCCGGACCGGCCGCGGCCACTGCGATTTCCTGGTTGGGGGTGAAGCGGCCGGCCTGCATTCGAGCCACGCCACCGATCGGATAGAGCGTAATGGCCTGGGTGGGGATGCCGTAGTGGCGAGCCGCCAGGGCGTGGCCGAGTTCGTGCAGCACCACGATGGTGAAGAGCATGAGCAGGGTTATGGCGCTTCCGGTCAGGGCGGTGAGCGCCAGCAGCAGCAGAAAGGTGCCGTGCAGGTAGAGATCGATGCCGGCGATGCGGCCAATTTTATAGGATTTGAGCATTTCTTTGAGACCTCGCTGGTCTAAGCTTAGCCAGACGAGGTCTCAGGGGCATTTGTTGTCCGTTAGACCATAGTTAGTCTGTTAGTCTTCGAGTTTGAAGCCGATTTTGACCTTGACCTGGTATTCGTCGATGTCGCCGTCTTTGATGGTGCCGCGATATTCACTGACTTCGAACCAGCTGGTGCCACGCACGTTCTTGGAAGCCCGCTTGACGGCCTCGCGGGTGGGTTCGGCGAAGCCTTCTTTGGAAGTTCCGACGACTTCGGTGAGTTTGTAGACAGACATAATTACCTCCGGTTGTAATGCAGATATCCAGCCATGATTCCCAGGTCGGCGGGTTCGCCCTGCAGCGTGACCACTTCATGCACGCCTTTTTGCATCCAGTTGCTGACGATGCGGAAGAAATCGCCGTCCTGGCTATCTTCAGGGATGGTTTGGAAGAATTCGGGCGCGTAAATGGTGCGGCCAAAACCGCGCAAATCACCTTGTTCGCCGCGCAGGCCTTTCACGGTTGGGCCCTCGCTGTCGAACGCTGTCGCTCCCGGGAAGAACTCGGGGTTTTTGAGGTGGACCTGGCTGAAGAGCGTCTGCTGATTTTGGTATTGGCTCGTGAGTTGCCGGCTGGCGTGTTGCAGTTGCTGGTCCGGCAAAGCGACCAGAGTTGGCCCTTCCACCAGATGCCGGGCGGCTCGAATAGCATCGCCCAGGCCGTTGGGGTTTTGCTGGTAGACGTAAAGGGCGTCACGGTCCGAGAGGTGGTCTCGAATCAGTTCTTTGCCTTCGCGCAGTACGATCACGATGCGCCGGATGCCGGCCTCCCAGACTTCGTCCCAGAGGTGATCGATCAGTGGCCTGTCCCCATAAGGCAGCAGTTCTTTCGGGACGACTCGGGTCAGGGGGCGCAAGCGCGTGCCGAGTCCAGCACAAGGGATGATGCAGGTCGTGACCATGGTGTGAGGAAGTTTTTGCCATGCTTTTGAAAGTCCTGGGCTGCGGTGAGGCCTTCAATGCTGGCGCCCGGTTGCATACGAGCTTTTTGTTGGAATGGGACGGCTTTCGTATGCTGCTGGACTGCGGTCCATCGGTGTTGGTGGGCTTGCGCCGGCATGGAATCGACCCCATGACGGTGGACGCGGTGGTCCTTTCCCATCTGCATGGAGATCACTTCGGAGGGCTGCCGTTCCTGGACCGTTTTTATCATGCCTTTGGTCGGTCGCGCCCTCTGCCGGTCTGGGGCCCGCCCTTGCTGCGTGAGCGCTTGGACCTGGCTCTGGCGGCCTTTTTCCCGGGTTCTTCGGCGCGTTCTTATGAGCTGGAGCTGCATTCCTATGCGCGCTCGTTTTCTGTAGGAGGTCTTCCGTGTCTGGCGTTGCCGGTGGATCACGACGAACTGACCCATCCGCACGGTTTGCGCATCGGGCCGCTGGGATTTTCCGGAGACACGCGCTGGACGCCGGCTTTGGAAGAGTTGGCGGACGGGGCGGCGGTGTTTCTCTGCGAGTGCGGAGTGGCCGTGCCGGGCCGCCCCAAGCACTGCAGTCTGGAGGAGTTGCGCTTGCACCGGCAGCGCTTGCGCTGTGAACGGCTGTTTTTGACGCATCTGGGGCAGGACGTACTGGACCTGTTGCCTCTGTCGGACTTTGAGGTGCTGGAAGACGGCATGGAAATCCAGATTTTTTAAGTCTGGTGGGTTAGCCTGGGCGCGTGAGGATCTCTTCGTTTGGACGTCCCGTTCCCGGGATGAAGCTGGATACGGTCAAGGACCACGAGTGCGATGGGCATTTTGTGGGCGCTGATGGCAAGTGCTATCATCCGGATACCTACTGGCGTGACGTTCCTCCGGTGTTGCCCAACAATGGCAAGCCTGCCTACCGTAGCGTGGTGATGGTCAACGGGATTATGACCGACGTGGCCCTGCAGGCCAGCGACATGCAGCGAATGGCCAATACTGGCTGTAAAGTGGTGGGCGTGCACAACGCCACCAAGGGAATGATGCGAGACCTGGCCCAGTGTGTGGGCGACAAGTTGAATTTGAGAATGGCCAACAACGGCGCCACCTCGACCGTGGCCAAGGTGGTGCGTGACATTTTGAACGAGGTGGAGCCACCGCTGCTGGTGGGTCACAGCCAGGGAGCTCTGGTGCTGAGCAATGCGTTGGGCAGCGTGGATGCCTCGCTGAAGAACCTGGATGTGATGACCCTGGGCGGGGCCTCCTGGAGCTTTCCTTCCGGACCCAAGTATAAGCATTTCGTGAACGTCTTCGATGGCGTGCCGATGGGCGCCGGAGTGGGTGCGCTCAGTTGCTTCTCGTCGGGAACCGTATCGCGCTTTAGCGAAGTCAAGAAGCCGACCAACCTGCCTTCTTTGGAGGAGGACGTGAGCAACTACCTGGCCCGCGTGGTCGACCGCTCCGTCCACGGCCCCCAGGACATCTACATCCCGGAGCTCGAGAAGAAGCAGGGGACCTGAGTTCGGGTTTTCTGCGGGGCGTGTGTAGGGCCTGTCGCATCGGGCGATTGGGCGGGTTTTCTGGGCGGTTTCTACGGGCGGGTGAGGGCGGGTGTAGATTGGCTCGATTTTGGGTGTTTCGGGGGCGGTTTCTACGGGTCGGTGGCGATAGTCTACAGCGTGCTGTAGGCTCGGGCGATTCGGCGGGTTTTCCGGGCGTTTTCTACGGGCGGGTGAGGATAATCTACAGGCGGGTGTAGATTGGCTCGATTTTGGGCGTTTCGGGGGTGGATTCTACGGGTCGGTGGCGAGAATCTACAGCGTTCTGTAGGATCGGGCGATTGGGCGGGTCCTAACAGAAGCGGAGAGGGTTCCCCGTGGGACCGGTGACCGCGAATAGAAAAAGACATGCTTTGGACAAACTGGCGCAACCAACGGGCTCTCCGGGTCAAGTAGGATTCACTTCAGCACAACGGAGGTGAGTCCAATGGAAGACATTCAAGAGGTTCGAAAGAAGCGGGGCTATAGTCAGCTTTATGTGGCCAACGGGTGCCAAATGAGTCCGGGCACGCTGAGCGCCTATGAGACGGGGAGGCGGAAGTGGCCCTTTGGTGTCCTGGAGAGGGTGCGGAAGTTCCTGGGTTTGCCACCGCAGGAGAAGCCTCTGCCGGTTTTGACCTGGGCGGAGCATCAGCAGATCGTGCCGCAGGATCGGCGTATTCATGTGGACCCGGGCTTCACCTGGGCGACCATCGACTTGAAATACGAGGACCTCTACAAGCAGATGAAGCCCACGCGGACCCCGAGCGAAGCCTTTCGCTCGCTGGTGAGGACGGACATTTGCTCGGAACCGTTTCACTGGAGCCAGTTGTTTGAGGCCGGGGCCGAGGCGACGGCCGGCTGTCCGGGGCAGCTGAATTTCCCTTACCATCCGTTGGTGGACTGCTCCGGCCATCCGCTGGGAAACCAGTATCGTGCCGCTTTTACGGGGACGGCGGGGGACTACAAGTGGCTGCTTTTCCCGCAGATCACGTTGATGCTGCCGGACCGCTTTCACCGCCCGGACGGGCTGCTGCTTCGCTACGGCGCGGACGTGCGTTGGGCGGTCACTCAACTGGATGGCGGGGCGCATCAGAACGATGCCTGGGACCGCAAGCTGGATGCCATGATCAAAGTTCCGACTTTGCGCTTCCCCTCGCGGCACGCCCTCGGTCTACAATTTGCATCCGCGTTTCGTGACGCAGTTCTGGGCCTTTAGGGTAGAATGAAAGAGTGACGACGATGGGGGAGGTTCGCGAGGATGATCGGGCTGACTGAAGTTCTCCTGGTGGCGGCCGCTCTGGGGCCCGCCCTTGGTTTCTATTTTTTCTTCGGCCGCCCCCTGAAATGGTTGTGGTGGCTGGCCCTGGTCTCGGTGGCGGTGGTGAGGATCTGTTGGTGGAATCCTCAGGCGAGCGGGCGCATGCAGGTGGCGGGTCTGTGCTGGTTCTGCTTCGCGGGCCTGGTGATCTGGGCGCGCGCCCTTCGGACGCCGACGGCTGAGGTCGATTCCACGCCGGGCTTCAATCCGAGTTGATCGCCGCGCTCTTCGTGTTCATAACGGGGCTGGTGGCGACGGTCGTAATCGAACGGCCTTCGCAGGCACTGGTGGCACTGCTCCTTGTCTGTTGCAAGTTTTGGCTCCCGGTCTCTCACGACTATGAAATCTACGCGATCAACACGGGGTGGGCCGCGATTCTGCTTTGCATCCTGGTCAGCCGGCTCCACTGGGGTCTAGGACTGGCGTTGTTGGCCGTATATGGTTTCCGTCTCGTGGGCTCGTGCGATGTGATGGACTGCACCGGATTTTCGCGTCTTATCTGGTGGTCGGAGTTCGCGGCATTGCTCGTCTCGGCCGTGAGTGTTCGCAGGGCAGCCGTTGGCGGTCCGGGTCTTCCCGAAGGGGTGGGGCTTACGCCAGACAGGGTGTGAGAAGTTTCCTCTTTCAGGCGGCAAACAGCGAGTCGACTCCCATGGTGGTCTTCCTTGAGCCGTGGGGGCACCAGGTGCTGTTGGAACGAGGCGATTCGCTATCTCTTCGTCTCGATTCCGAGACGGAGGGGGAGGCGGACGTCCTTTTCGCCGAAGGTTCCTTGACGGTGTTCGCCTGGTCGGGTTGTCGGCTTCGCTTCGAGGTCAATGGAGTGCCTCAGGTCGACTATCCACCCTGCCCTTAGGCGCCCACGCGGGATTCCGTAACTGGAGGCGATATGAGTGAAGCTTTGACGATCTGGACTTTCGATTGGGTTCCGGAGGGGCCGCGGGGGTTTGTGCGCGATGTTCGCTTGCGCTGGGCCTGCGAGGAAGCGGGTCTGGAGTATGAGGTGAAGTCGGTCTCGTTCAAGGAACGCGATCAAGGGCATTTTTCGCGGCAGCCTTTCGGTCAGGTGCCGTTCCTGGAGGACCGCGGGGTGACGATTTTCGAGAGCGGCGCCTGTCTGCTTTACCTGGCGCGCATGAGCGAGGTTCTGATGCCCCGCGATCGGCAGGGCGAGGCGGAGACGCTGGAGTGGACGATTGCGGCGCTCAATTCGATGGAGATGGTGACGGTGCCGTGGTGGTTCATCGGCATGTCGATGGAGAAGGACAATCCGCTGGAAGACTGGGCCATGCAGCGTCTCAAGCATCTGGAGGCGGTGCTGGCCGAGCGGGAGTGGCTGGCGGCGGGGCGCTTCACGGTGGCCGATCTGTTGATGGCGGATGTGCTGCGCGTTCCCAAGGTGCGGGCCGCCATCGTAGATCTACCGGCTCTCCATCACTATGTGGACCGGGTCCTGGCTCGTCCCGCTTTTCGCAAAGCTTACGACGGCCAGATCGCGCATTTCGCCAAAGCGGACGGCGGCTGACCGCCGTCCGCTTTGTGGTTCAGGCGAGGTCGCCGAGCCAGCGGCCTTTTTCGATAATCGCCTGGCCATCGGCCAGCACGGTGGTGGTCTCGTCGGAGATCATGACGTCCTGGTGGGTTTTGGCCTTGCGGTTGAAGCCTATTTCGTCGAGCTTCTCGGGAGGCAACTGGTCGCCGTTTTCGATGCCGACCGTGTAGGCCATGCCGGTAGCGATGTGGCAGGCGGCGTTCTCGTCATAGAGCGTATGCTGGAAGACCCGACCGCTCTGGAAAATGGGTGAGTCCACTCCGACCAGGGCCACTTCGCCGAGGCGGCGAGCAGTGGGATCTGTGCCGATCAGGGCTTCGTAGGCGGCGCCGTTGCGTTCGGCTTTCACGTCCACGATCTCGCCCTTTTCGAAGCGGAGATGCAGGCCTTCCACCAGCGAACCGTTGATCATAGCCGGACGAGTCAGGCCAACCGTGCCGGAAGTCACGCGCCAGTCCGGCGTCGTGAACACCTCAAAGGTGGGGATGTTGAGACACACGTCGATACCGCCGGCCGTTTCCTTGCGGCCGCTGACCCAGCTGGCGATGGGGGAGAGTCCGACTTTGAGATCGGTTCCCATGGCTTCGTTGATAAAGTGCAGCTCCTTGATCTTGCGGGCATTGAGCAGGGCCGAGCGTTTGGCCAGACGGTCCAGGTGGGCGGCCCAGAGTTCCAGGCAGTTTTCCTGATCGGCGAAGGTCATGCGGAAGATCTCGTTCCAGAGAGCGGCCACGGCTTCTTCCGGACTCAGTTCCGGGTAAATTTTGGCAGCCCACTTGGGACTGGGCGGTGCGGCCAGGCACCAGCCGACTTTGCGCTGCAGCACGCCCTCTTCGGTCCAGCGCTTCACCCCTTCGCGACGGGCCACCAGCATTTCATTGACGCGGCCCATTCCGGCCGTGTCGAAGCCTTCCCAGAGGTCTGGCTCGTCCTGGCTGCGGAAAGCCAGCATGCAGCCCTCAGAGTCGACCAGCTGGTCGATTTGCACGGCTTTCCAGCCAGGCACGAAGGTGAGACGGTTGGGCGAGCCGAGCTCCACATGGGCTCGGTCGACACGAGGCAGGCTGACGCTGGTGTCGACGTAACGGGCGCCGCGACGGTAAAAGGCCTCAGCCGCCAGCCCCACCAACTCAAGGCAGGAGGGCTCGGTGTTGATGAGCACGTGTTGGCCGGGCTGGACGTTGCAGCCCTGAGAGACGAGGAGTTCGACGTAGCGGCGCTTGGCCGCTTCAAATTCGGTGGTAGTCATGGGGTTGGTTTTTCAGCCGGTGAGGCCAAACCCTCCCGGTTACACGTGCTCGAGGATGGTTGCAATTCCTTGGCCGCCGCCAATGCACTGGGTGGCCAGCGCGTAGCGGGCTCCCGATTTTTGTAGGAGGCGAGCGGCCTGGCCGGTGATGCGCGCGCCAGTGGCACCCAGGGGATGGCCCAGAGCGAGGCCGCCGCCTTCCAGGTTGATTTTCTCCAGGTCCAGACCGAGTTCACGCTGGCAGGCCAGGGCCTGAGAGGCGAAGGCTTCGTTGAGTTCGATCAGGTCGAGGTCGGCGACGGAGAGTCCGGCTCTCTGCAAGGCTTTGCGGGTGGCTGGCACGGGTCCCATTCCCATGTAGGCCGGGTCGCAGCCGGAGGTCGCGAAGGTGGTGATGCGAGCCAGGGGCGTGAGTCCGTGGCGAGCGGCGTATTCCGGAGTGGTGACGAGCACGGCGCTGGCTCCGTCCGTCAGGGGCGAGGAGGTGCCGGCTGTGACCACTCCGTCAGAACGGAAAGCGGGAGCGAGTTTGGCCAGGGCTTCCAGAGAAGTGCCCGGGCGGATGCAGCCATCGGCAGCTATTTCTCCGATAGGAACGAGAGGTTCTTGATTGAGTTGAGCTTTCTGATGGGAGCGCAGCGCGAACTCTTCTTGGTCCGCTCGGGAAATGCGGTAGCGTTCGGCCACGTTTTCGGCGGTCTGGCCCATGGTGACGTAGGCCTCTGGAATGGCGGGGTTTGGCGAAAAATTGAAGCCGCCTTGAGGAACCTGGGACATCGATTCGACACCCACGCACAGGTAGGCTTGGCCGATGCCGGCCTCGAGATTGGCGGCGGCCATATGGATGGCCTGCATCGAGGAGCCGCAGAAACGGTTGACGGTGACGCCCGGAATTTCTTGCGGAAGGCCGGCCAGCAGGCCCACGATGCGAGCCAGGTTGTTGCCCTGAGTGGCCTCCGGATAAGCGCAGCCGAGAATCAGGTCTTCCAGCGTGCTGGGGTCCATCTTGTGTTGGCTGAGCAGTCCTTTGACCACGGTGGCGGCCAGGTCGTCGGGTCGAACCGTGGCGAGTGGGCCTTTGCGGGCGAAGGTCTGGGGGGAACGGGTGTAGGCGGAAATCACGGCTTTCATAGATTGATTATATGACGATCGTCATGTAAAATGTCAAGATGCGTGTGAGTCGAGAGCAAGCGGCCTTGAATCGGGACCGAATCGTGGAGTGTGCGGCCCGGTTGTTCCGGGAACGGGGCTTTGAGGGAGTGGGGGTAGACGCGGTGATGCGCGAGGCTGGACTCACCCACGGCGGTTTCTATGGTCATTTCGGCAACAAAGAACAACTGGTGGGGGAGGCCTGCGCGCGAGCGGTGGCGGAGTTTTTGTCGCTCTGGCGGCCGCGTGGATATGCCGCCCTGCTGGACAGTTACCTCAGTGTGGCCCACCTGCGCAATCCGGGGCGTGGCTGCGTGTTGGCCGCGCTGGGCTGTGAACTGGCGCGGCAGTCATCGGGCGTTCAGGCGGCGGTGCGGCCGGCCTTGGAGGAAATGGTGCTGTTCTTGGGGGAGGGTGAGCGCGAACGGGGCCTGCTCCGTTGCTCTCTGCTGGTGGGGGGATTGGTTCTGGCGCGCAACCTGGATGAGTCGGTGCTGGAGGTAATCAGGACCAGCCTTCGCGACCGATAAGCGGCACGAAGCGAACCTTTCCCAACGATTCTTCTCGATAATCATTGTAGTCGGTGCGGGTGAGTCGAGTGAGAATTTGCTGATCCATCGGTCCGATCGGGATGACCAGACGACCCCCGACTTTCAGTTGCTGGCGCAACGAGGCGGGAATGGAGGGGGCGGCGGCGGCCACGGCGATGGCGTCAAAAGGAGCTTTGCAGGGCCACCCCCTGGAGCCGTCGGCCTGATGGATGTGAACGTTGGAATATCCGAGTCTCTTCAGGACTTGACGGGACTGGTTGGCCAGGCTCGGATGGCGTTCGATGGCATGGACTTCGCCGGCGATGTGGGCCAAGACGGCCGCCGCGTAGCCCGACCCGGCTCCCACTTCCAGCACTCTGCAACCGCGGTGTAGCTCCAGAGCCTGGGCGCGTTAGCGCCACGATGTAAGGCTGGGAGATCGTCTGCTGTTCGGGAATGCTGAGTGGAGAATCTCGGTAAGCGTGAGCGGCCAGTTCGGGCGCGAGGAACTCTTCTCGGGGCACCAGGCTGAGGGCTTTGAGCACGGCCTGATCGTGAATTCCGCGCGGGAGCAACTGCTGTTCCAGCATGAGCTGGCGGGCCTGAAAGTAATCCGTCACTTTCGATTTAACAAGCCGGTCACAATTCCAGGTTCCGTTTCCAGTCGGGCTCCTGTCGGTCCATCTAAGGTGAGGAGGTAGAAACGAACCCGGAGGATTGTGAATAAGATGGCTTTTTCGATGATTGGCCCCGGCATCCAGCAGATGACTCAGACCATGACGCAGCAGGTCAAACAGGCGGCGGCCCAGGTGGGTCAGGCCGCAAGCGAGGTTCGCGACCGGGTCGAGCTGGGCGGTTCGGAGCCGGCGCCCTGGAAGCCATTTCCTCAGACGGGCGGAATGGGCGGAGCGAAACCGGCCGGCCAGCAGCTGCAGACGATGGAGCAGGCGGACGAGGCGGCGGCGGCGGCGATTGATCAGATGGTGCAGTTGTCCGGTTCCCGTCAACCCGGCGGGCCGGTTGGAGGCGGGCAGATCACGAATTTCAACACCCAGGCTCTGGACCAGCAATTGATGATCTCGGATGTGAGAGCGGCCCAGGCCATCCAGCGCCAGACTCAGTTGGCCGGGAGCGGGAAGTTGAACAACCCGAAGACGCAGGCGGCTCTGGCCCGGCTGGGAGAGCGTCCGTTCGGCACCTTTGCTCGCCAGGCGGCGGCCCAGCAGAAGGGCGAGGGCAAGCCGGCTACTCAGCCGTCCCCCCAGCGACTGACCTGGATGTAAAGTTTGGCGAGCCTCGGTCCTCAGGACCGGGCTATTTTTTTGTAGCGATGAGCATGCCGCGGCCGGTAAGGCCCTTGTCGTCCCAGTGAACCTGAAAGCCGGCGTCTTCCAGGGCCTTCTGGTATTCCGCCCGGCTGAAGAGAGTAAGACGGTGGTCTTCGCTTTCTTGACGAATTTCTTCGGCCGTGCCGATCAGGTAGCGGAACTGACAGATAGAAACGTTGCCTTCGATTTGCAGGCGGCTCATGCGCACCAGTTTGGTGCCTTCGAATTCGGCCTGGTCGATGCCGACATTGCCCGGTCGAATCATGTGGGGCTGTAGCCAGGGCTCGATCAGCACGACACCGCCGGGCTGGAGATGACGGTAGAAGTTGGCGGCCGCCTGCTGTAGTTGGGTGTGGTCTAGATAGCCGATGGCCGAAAAGAGGCAGGTGATGACGTCGAATTTCTGAGGAAGCTCTGTGGTGCACATGTCGCCGTGCACGAAGTTGATCTGGGGCAGGCGGTTGCGAGCGACTTCGATCAGGCCCGCGTCCAGATCGAGGCCGGTGACCTCGAAGGTTTTGCAAAGGTATTCGGCGTGCTTGCCGGTGCCGCAGGCGACGTCGAGCAAGCGATTGCCGGATGTGGTCTTGTGGACTCGAACCCATTCGAGGATTTGGGCGGATTCGGCGGCGTAATCCTTGCCGGCGTAGATGGCGTCGTAGAAGGCGGCGGAGCGTTTGAACATGGGGAGGGGTTGGCTTTGTATGGGGTTAACCCTTGTTGGATGGAGTCTGGATTTGCGATTGCGCCCGGGGTGGGACCGGAGGTTCTGGCGGAGTGCCGGCGCCTGACTTGCGACCCGGTTGAAGGTGGCGGAATGCGCCGGTTGTTTGAGCGAGTGCCGGCTCTGGCGGAGTTGTTGCGGCCGCTGTTGGTGCCGGACATGGAGCTGTGCCGGAGCATTCTGTTTGACAAGACGCCCTTATCCAATTGGAAGGTGGGCTGGCATCAGGACGTGACCCTGGCCTGCCCGGTGCGCTTCGAGCGTGCGGGCTGGACCAACTGGACCGTTAAGGATGGGGTCCCCCATGTGCAGCCGCCCGTTGCAGTGCTGGAGCAGATGGTCACGGTGCGCTTGCATCTGGACGACTGTGGTGCGGACAATGGGCCCTTGCGGGTGGTGCCGGGAAGTCATCGCCTGGGGCGGCTGAGCGCGGAGGAAATTCAGGCCCGGGTGGCCACTTCCGAGGCGGTGGAGTGCGTGTGCCGTGCGGGCGAAGTTTTGCGGATGCGGCCTTTGCTGGTGCACAGCTCGGGCAGCGCGACCAGGCCCGGCCGCCGACGAGTGGTGCACCTGGAGTTCTGCCCTCTTGGAGTGCGCTAGAACGCTGTGGGGCCGAAAGGTTCTGTGGATTCGCTCCGTTTTGGGCGGGTTTCTACGGTCGGGTGTAGATAGTCCACGGCGACCTGTAGATTCGGGCGTTTTGGCCGGCCCGGTGGGCGTTTTCTACGCTTGGGTGTAGATAGTCTACGGCGTTCCGTAGATTCGGGCGTTTTGGCCGGCCCGAGGGGGGCGTTTCTACGGTCGGGTGTAGATAGTCTACGGCGTCCCGTAGATTCGGGTGTTTTGGCCGGCCCGGGGGCGTTTTCTACGGTTAGGTGTAGATAATCTACGGCGTTCCGTAGATTCGGGCGTTTGGGCCGGCCCGGTGGGCGTTTTCTACGGTCGGGTGTAGATAGTCTACGGCGACCTGTAGATTCGGGCGTTTGGGCCGGCTGGGGTGGGCGTTTTCTACGGTCGGGTGTAGATAGTCTACGGCGACCTGTAGATTCGGGCGTTTGGGACGGCTG
>JAFKGI010000009.1 GCA_017307785.1 Vulcanimicrobiota bacterium
GCCGGGCTGAATTATGCCTGAAAGGTTCATGGTCGCTACTGGGGAACTCTTAGACCAATGGATATCAAGGGTCCGCACTCCTTCGGCGGCTACGATGCAAAGCACATCGCCCACGTTCAGCGGGAAATCGCCCGCAGCGTCAAGCCCAACCTGCTGCGTCAGCTCGAAGACGACGATTTGGATGAAGCCGCTTTTTTCAAGCTGCTCACCGAAGACCTGGTGGACCTCAGTCCCGAGGCCAAAGAGATGTTGCGCAGCCTGCGCAAAGAGCGCACCAAGCGCAAGACGAAAAAGGAAGACCCCACCGAGAGCAATTCCGATTTTCTCTCGTTGTTGACCGGCCTGGAAGATTTTCGCAAGCAAGTCGAGGAAGGGCAGCGTCAGGGCGATGAAGCGTTTTCGCGCAAAGGCAAGCCCTTTATGCCGCCCTCCCTACCGTTGTCGCAGCACGTACCTCGCAATACCAGCCACGAATCTTCGACTTCCTGGCGCCGTCCAGGTCTCAACGAAGCTGGTGAGCTGGCTCGCAAAATGGTCGTCTATGCACCTCGGCCGGAACTCAAAGAGCAGCTGGCGCTGGAGCTGCAGGTTTTCGGCAAGGAGATTATTCAGCAGGTTAAGCAGTTCGGTGTGCGCGTCATCATCCTGGAGCAGAACAAGGCTCTCACCGACATTCGCATCCAGAACATGATGATCGTGGCGCCGTCAGAACGCACTTTTGACGGCCGGCCCTGGGGCGCGGTACGCGGTATCTATTGCAGTGATCGGCGCTTGTTTGTAGTGGGGGAAGAACTGGTGGGTCGCACCAATGGCTCGGTGGCGCGCCACGAGTTCGCCCACGCCTACGATCACACGTTCAGTCAGAAGAACCACCGCCGCTTACCGCTTTCGGTGCAACTCTGGAACTCTTTCCGTCAGGAGCGGACGGGATTGGTGTCCGCCTACGCCGCCACCAATCCGGCCGAGTATTTCGCCGAATCGGTAGAGGCCTTTTTCCAAGAAGGAGCCCGCGATGCTTTGCGTCAACAGGACCCTCTGATGTTTGACTACTTGAAGCAATTGTTCGCGGCGTGAGCGCTCTCCAGACGGCTTTACACCTGCTCAGTCAGGGATGTTCTCTTTCTCATGAACAGGCCCACGAGGCGACTCTGGAGCTGGCCAGGGAGAATGCTCGCGAGGCCCAGATTGGCGCTTTTCTGATGGCCCTGCGCGTCAAGGGCGAGACTCGTGAGGAGATCTGGGGCTGTGCTTCTGCTCTCCAGGCCATGGCCCGCCAGGTGGACACCAGCGGCCTGCGCTGCGTGGATACCTGCGGCACCGGAGGGGACGGTTCGTCCACCCTGAATTTATCGACTCTTTCGGCTTTGGTAGCCGCTGCTGCCGGGCTTTGTGTGGCCAAGCACGGCAACCGCTCGGTTACCTCGGAGTGCGGCAGCGCGGATCTTGTGGAAGAGCTGGGCCTACCGCTCCAGGAAAATCCCGACGAGGTGCGCGAGGCCTTGCTGCAGCGCAAGTTCGCCTTTCTCTTCGCTCCCTTCTTTCATACGGCCACGGCGCGCGTGCAGCAGGTCAGACGATCGCTGGGAGTGCGCACCGTCTTCAATCTGCTGGGGCCACTGACCAATCCGTGCCGTCCCCCGCTGCAGGTGATCGGCGTGCCCGAGCCTCGCTGGTGCCAGCCCATCGCCTGGGTGGTGGCGCAGCTGGGCGTGGAAAAGGCGCTGGTGGTGTGCGGACACGGCGGCGTGGATGAGTTGGTCTTGCACGGCCCTAATCAGATTTGCACCGTAGAAGGTGGAGAGGTTACGACCAGCTGGCTGGACCCCGCCGAGCTGGGGCTGGCTCCCGTTCCGCTCGAGGCACTGAAGGGTGGAGCTCCTGACTACAACGCGAGCCTGAGCCGCCTGATTTTGCGCGGCGAAGACCACCCCGCCAGCTCTGCGGTAGCCCTCAATGCCGCCGCTGTCTTGCTTGTCGGCGGCCTGGCCGGCGACTGGAAGGAAGCTCTGGCCACCAGCCAGGAGTTGCTTCGCAGCGGCGTTGTCGGTAACTGGTTGGAAAGTCTCCCGCGCGCCCAGGTCGACTGAGGAGTCGGCGGACCAAAAAAAATGGCCCGAGCCTTCGCCCGGGCCATTTTTTTGTCGTCTCTGACTTTTAGCTGCAGTAAGGGTCGGCCAGGCTGAGCGCGTCATCCATGATGGCCAGACCTTCGTTGAGCTGCTCTTCGGTGATACACAGCGGGGGCACGGCGAAGACCCAGTCCCAGCGCACGAAGGTGCTCATTCCGAGTTCCTTGAGGCGGGCCGCCACCTTGGCCATAGGCTCGCTGACCGGCTTGTTGAAGCCGTTCATGGGTTCCTTGGTTTCGCGATTCTTGACCAGCTCCATCAGCCAGAAGAGACCGATGCCGCGCACGTCGCCGACGCAGACGTGCTTTTCCTGAAGTTTGCGCAGGCCGGCTTCCAGCACTTTGCCCATCTTGGCGGCGTTTTCGATCAGGTTCTCTTCCTGGTAGACCTTCATGCAGGCCAGAGCGGCCGCGCAGCCGATCGGGTAGCTGCTGTAGGTCAGGCCGCACCACAGCTGGTTGTTGTCGAAGTGTTTGCCGATCTTCTCGTTGACGATGGTGGCACCCATGGGCACGTAGCCGCAGGTCAGGCCCTTGGCCATGGCCATGATGTCCGGCGAGATGCCGTAGTTGTCGATACCGAACCACTTGCCGGTGCGGCCGAAACCACTCATAACTTCGTCCACGATGAGCACGATGCCATAGCGATCACAGAGCTCGCGCACGCGGTGCCAGTATTTGGCGGTGCTGGGGGCGATCAGGCCGGAGGAGCCGTTGTAGCCTTCCAGGAGGACGGCGGCCACGTTGTTGGGCCCTTCCATCTCGATCGTTTCCTCCAGCAGATCGACCAGGATCATGTCGCCTTGCTCGGGCGTGCAGTGACGGTAGATCGGGCTGCGGTAAGAGTAGGGGTCCTGGATGCGCACAATCCACGGCACGCCCGGCTCATTGGCCAGTCGGCGGGGATCGCCGCCGGCCGACATGGATCCGAAGCCGGCGCCGTGAAAGCTGCGGTAGCGAGTAATGACCTTCTGGCGTCCGGTGTAGAGGCGTGCCATTTTCATGGCGTTCTCGACGGCTTCGGCGCCGCCCAGGCTGAAGAAGCTCTTTTTCAAGCCGGCGGGGGTGATGGAGGCCAGCATCTCAGCCGCTTCGCCGCGCACTTTGCTGGCCATGCCGGGGAAGACGAACTGCAGCTCTTCGGCTTGCTTTTGAATGGCTTCGATGATTTTAGGATGGCCGTGACCCACGTTGACGTTCATCAACTGGGAAGAGAAGTCCATGTAGCGCTTCCCCTCCATATCCCAGAAGTGGATGCCTTTGGCGGTGGAGACGGGAATGGGATTGACCGACGCTTGAGCTGACCATGAAAACAAGCTGTATTCCTTGTTTTTGTCGACGACTTCCTGATTGGTCATGGATTCCTGAACGTTGCTAGCCACAAATACCTCCAGTGTTTTGAACGAGAATCTACTTCGCGGGGTGGGCTAGCGCGCCTTCCTGTTTGGCGATTCGTTCGAGAGGGCCAGGGGCGGACTTTGGTAAACTGTGGGGGATGCTGAGGAATGTAATTCAATCCATCGAGTCTATGGACGCCCAGGAGATTAGCAACACGCTGGTCGAGAAGCGGCGAGGTCTGCGCGTCAAGAGCTACGCGCAGGTGCGCGCTTTTGTGGGAGACAAAGAATACAAGGCCATCGTGGTCGAGTTGGGAGTCGATGGTCTACGCATGAAGTCGATGGAGGCCCCGTTCGAGCAGGGTCAGGAAGTCGAACTGCGTTACGCTTCCGAAGTCGACGGTGCGGAAGCCGGTCCGGTTCGCGTGCAACTGGCCTGGGTGCAGAAATCGGGCCGTGATCTGGTGGCCGGCGCCCGCTACGTCGATACCCGAGAGAATATGCGGCGTTCCTGGGTGCGGTTTCTGCTGACCGAGATTGGTTTCGACGATACCCGCACCTATCAGAGGCGCAAGTTCATCCGCGTGGATGCTTCCATTCCTTCGCGGATTTTTCGGGACGAGGAAGTCCTCGTTTCCGAGGCCCGGCTGGTGAATATCGGCATCGGTGGCTGCTTGCTGGAGTCGGCCCAGGCTCTCGAAAAAGACCAACAGGTTACGGTCGAGATGTCGCTCTGGCGCATCCTCCCGACCTTGCGCCTGCCGGCTACGGTGATTGCGCTACGCAACGATCCCGACAGTGGTCTGGCCCTGACCAGCCTGCAGTTTGGCGTCATCGACCCTTCACAGGTGAAGCTGTTGGGCAACTACGTCATCAACATGATCAACCAGAGTTCCCCGGTCTAAAGATCGAGGCGGCTGCCCACTTCGATGACCTGGCTGGCGGGCAGATCGAAGACCATGGTGATGTCGGCTGCGTTGCGCGACATAAAGGCAAATAGTTTTTCTTGCCAGGCTCGCATTCGGCCCGCGTCCGTGGCGGCAAAGGTTTCCCGGCCCACAAAATAGGTGGCGTTGCCCAGGCGGTGGCGCAGCGGAAGACGGCGAGCGGCTCGTCGCACCACCGTGGGAATTGCGGGAATTTCCATGAAACCGTAGTGAGCGACCACTCGGTAGTAACCTTCGTCGATCATCTGCGTCTCCAGTCGGTCGGCTTCGGCTACGTAGGGCACGTTTTCCGAGGTAATGGTCAAGAAGAGAATCTCTTCGGAAAGGCCGCGGAATCGCTCCAGTTGGGTGAGCAGCACGGGAGGAGCGACGTCGCGGTTGGAGGCCAGGTAGATCGAGAGTCCCGGCGTGCGCACCGGCGGGTTCTCCTTGAGTTTCTCGCGCAACTGCTCACAGGTAACCTCATTGGCCTGGTAATGTTCGCGCAACAGAGAACGCCCCAGGCTCCAGGTCCACATGCAGAGGAAGCCCAGCGAACCGATGATGAACGGGATGTAGCCGCCGTCCACAAACTTGGCGCAGGTGGCGGCGAAAAACGGGATGTCGAAGCTGAGAAAGAGGATGAGCAGGCCGTGGCTTTTCCAGGCCGGCCATTTCCAGGTGTTGCGCGTCACAGAGTGCAAAATGATCGAGGTCAGAGCCATGGTGCCGCTGACCGCCAGTCCGAAGGCGCCGGCCAGGCGAGCGGATTCTTTGAAGATCAGTACCAGCGCCAGACAGGCCAATCCTAGAGCCCAGTTGACGGAGGAGACGTAGATTTGTCCCTCCATTTCCTTGGAGGTATGGGTGACCAGCACGCGCGGGAAGTATCCCAGTCGGATGGCCTGGTGGGTCAAGGAAAACACCGCGCTGATCAGACCCTGTGAGGCGATGACGGCGGCCACCGTGGCCAGCAGAATCAGGGCGATTCGGGCACCTGGGTGAGACACCATCGAGAAGAAGGGGGCGGCCGCCAGTTCCGGATACTGCAAGAGCATGGCGCCCTGTCCGAAGTAGTTGAGGAGCAGGGCCGGAAAAACCATTCCTCCCCAGGCCAGACGGATAGGACCTCGCCCGAAGTGACCCATGTCCGCATAGAGGGCTTCGCCCCCGGTTACGCACAGCACCACCGAGCCCAGCATGATGAAGCCGTGGACGCCGTTGTTCCAGAAAAAACGGGCCGCGTGGTGAGGAAGAACCGCCCACAGGATGCTGGGATTCTCCCACAGGTGATAGAGGCCCAGGCCGCCGATGGTTACGAACCAGCAGACCATGATCGGGCCGAAGAGTTTTCCCAGTCCACCGGTTCCGTGACTCTGGATTCCGAACAGGCAGACCAGAATGGCCACCGTGATGGGAACCACGTAGGTTCCCAGGTGAGGGTCGATCAGTTTCAAGCCCTCTATGGCGCTGAGGACGGAGATGGCCGGGGTGATGACGCCGTCGCCAAAGAGCAGCGCGGAACCGACCAGAACCAACAAGGTCACCCAGCCGACCCGCGTGCCCACGATGCGACGTTGTTCTGACGGCACCAGCGAGAGCAGGGCCATGATGCCGCCTTCGCCCTTGTTGTCGGCCTCCATCAGGACGGTTACGTATTTCAGGGTGACCACCAGGGTCAGCGACCAGAAGAAAAGCGAGAGCACGCCCAACACGTTTTCGTGGACAGATGCGCGCACACCGTGTTGTCCAAAGCATTCCTGAACGGTGTAGAGCGGACTGGTGCCGATGTCTCCGAAGACCACGCCCAAGGCTCCCAGAGTCAGGGCGGCAAAAGAGCCGTGGATGCCACCGGCGTCCGCCGGGATGGGCTCGTCAAGTTCTTCTACGGGTTTGGCCTTTTCGTCACTCACAGCAAACAGGATTGCAGACTGGTAAGAGGCATCCTTCCGCGGATCGGGAATTAGCCCGAATGTCCGAGAGCGTTGAGGGGAATGCTGTCGAATCCGCGGCCCCGGCCGCACCGTCCGAGCGTCGCCGCGAGTATCGACTGAACAAGGTATTGGGCGCAGTTTTGGGGTGCGGGGAAGAGTCCGTCCGCGCCCGCATTTTCGTCATCAACATCAGTCGTACCGGCCTGAAAGCAACCCATCAAACCCGCTTGCCCGAGGTGGATCAGCAGAGGCTGTCCCTCTTTCTAACCTCCAAGGATCCACCTCTGGAAATTCAGGTAAAGGTGGCCTGGCAAAAAGAGCTGGCCGTTTCCGGGATGTTCGAAATCGGTTTTCAGTTCCTGGACATGTCGGAGGACGACGCGCAGCGTCTGGAGGACTTCATTCTTCGAGAAGGCCGACGCGAAGAAGGCAAGGCCATCGACCTATCTTCACCCTGGAAGTTTGGTAAACACAGCTAGCTGGGAACTCCTGGCCGGTGAAAAAGCTGCTTCTGTTTTGTCTTCTGCTGGCCACACCGGTCCTTGGGCGCGATCGGTTTCTGCTGTTGCCTCTGGACAATCGGCCCTGCAACGTCCTCTTTGTCCGTCAATTGGCCGGCATCGCCCGGGCGGAGGTGGTTTCGCCCCCGGACCACTGGCTGGGTTCCTGGCTCAATCCCGGTCAGTGTGAGCGTTTTGCTCCCTGGCTGAAAGAGCAGGCCCGACCCGGCGACCGTGTGCTGGTCTCCTCGGACATGCTTTGCTACGGTGGTCTGGTCGCTTCGCGCAACGCGGGCACGCCCGAGGAGCTAGCTTTGAGCCGGTTGAGCGTGCTGGCGGAACTGCACGAACGTGGCTATCACCTGGAGGTGCTCAGCACGGTCCCACGGCTTTACCTGCGCACCTCGGAAGGCCAGGCTCCCTTCGAGACGGCTCTGGCCACCTGGGCCGCCAAGGCGGACCGGTCCAGTGCTCCTCCCGAAGCGGTTCCGCCGCGCTGGGTCGAAGAATACCTGGGAGTGCGCCGGCGCAATCTGCGGGTCTTGCTCAAGCTGGTGGAGCTCGCGGAGCAAGGGGTCATCGACCGCCTGGTCGTCGGCCAGGACGACTCCTCCAGCCAAGGGCTTCATTTCGCCGAACAGCAGGAAGTGCGAGCGTTGGTCCAGGCGGCGGGAGTCGAGAGCAAGGTGTGGCTTGGTTCTGGGGCGGACGAATTGACGATGGATATGGTGGCCGGACAACTGGCGGACCTTCACGACTGCCACCCCGCTATCGAACTCGAATATTCGGAAGCTGGCAGCGAGCGCAAAATCCCTCCCCTGGAGAGCCACCCCCTGCAGTCGATGGTGGAAGACCATCTTGCCCTGTGCGGAGCCCGGCCGGTTACGGAAGGCGGGGAAGTCAGGCTCTTAATCCAGGTGCCCAGCGCCACTCCCTTTGCGTTGCCGGGACCCGATCAGCAACCCAAGGCTTACGAATTCGCCGAGCGGATTCGCGAGTCGGTTGTAAGGGGACGACGCACGGCGGTGGCCGACCTGGCTTTGATCAACCGAATGGACCCTTACCTGGCAGAAGCGGTGCTGGATCGCGTGCCGTTGACCGAACTGGAGGGATTCGCGGCCTGGAATACTCCGGCCAACGCCCTGGGCACCGTGGTTGCCCAGGTGGTAGTGCGTCGCCTGGCCGATCGCGAGGCGCGTCGCTGGCCTATCGCCCGCGTGAAGGAGAGTGCTCGACTGCACCTGGCCTTTTTGTTGGCGCGTCTGGTGGATGACTATGGCTATCAAACCATGGTTCGCGGAGAATATTATCCCAAGGCTCGCGGCTTGTCTCCGAATCCCGAACCGCTGACCAGTCCTTATCTCACGCTGGGTCGTCAGGTACGAGTGGAGTTGATCGAATGGGCCCAGCGATTGTACCGAAACCGTTTTGCGGACCGCCTGATCCAGTTGCCCGGCAAGCGCGGGCCGGCCCGGCTGGGGCCGATGGATCTGCAAGTGGTTTTGCCCTGGCCACGCCTCTTTGAAGTCGAGGTACGCCTGGACGTGCAGCTCAAGAATGTAACCTGAACTTTACAATCCGTTAACAGACCTGGCGGGTCATTTAGCCGGGCCTTGTCTCTTTCCGCTTAAGCTGAGGAAGTCAGAGAGAGGAGGCGAGCCAGAAAACATGGACGCGTTAAACTTGCTAGGGAACAGCAAAGATTTGATCCGTGGGTTCGCCGCCCTGTTGGCCGCTATCGAGCAGGCCAATGTGATCACCGGTGGTGGACAAGGCGCTCAGGCCGCTCCCGCCGTCAACCCGTTCGCCAACATCCAGGACACTTTCAGCCGCTACGATGAGCAGGAACTGCCCAACGGCAACAAGCTCCGTCGCTACGACACCGGCAACGTGCGCATCCTCAACCCCCGCAGCGGTATTGTGCAGGAAGAGCGCCCCAACGGGAATTTCCTCGTCTCCTTGCCGACCGGCCGCATCATCTTCCAAGAGCAGCCCGGCTATCCGCTGCTCGTATTCAGCAGCATTCACGGTGGCGCGCCGCTGATGGCTCGCGTTTGTGTGGTGCAACTGGGGGCGGCCAGTGAAGCTCGTCCGGCCTTCCAGTTTGAAGACCACGAGGGGAATCACTTCGTCGACCTCGACAGCCTGCGTTACGTCAAAGTCGCTCCGGCCCACGTTCAGTCCACCCAGGTGGAGCAGCCGGTCGCCCAGCTTCAGCACGCTTAGCAATTTCCTATAGTAGCAACTTACTACACGTACGCCGACTGCCCGCGGGCCGAGTCGGCGTCTGCGTTTTCCCCGCCGTCATCGCATTTCTGGCCCTTATTCTTTAACAAGAATTAGCACTAACGGATTGTTTATCTCGGTCCGAGATTGCTATCCTGAAACAGACTATGCAGGTGCATGGTCATTCGTCCGGGAGAGCTCGAAGGGCACAAGCCGATCCGAGACACCGGGCAACAGTTGGAGGAGTCTTCCATGTCAGGTGAAGTGACCAATCCCGGGAAAGCGATCATCTCGCTGACCCCTCTTGCACAGCCGGCCGCCCCGCCGCCATTGCTGGTTTCGACTCCCCCGATGGTCTTCGCGCCGGTCCCCGCCACCGTGCAGTTTCAGCAGGTGGCCGGCAACGCCAACCGTGATTTGCAGACCGAACGAAGCCTGGCGGATAGCTGGTTCTCCTTGATGTCTCCGGCCGCGCGCCCGCCCATGCCCCTGCCGAGCCGCTCCTCCGTCGAGCCACCGCTGCTGCCCGCTCCTACTCCGGATGCGGCCGCTAATTTGCTGCCCCTGGCCATTCCCTCCTCGTTGCCGGACGCTGCTTCGGCGTTGTGGAATATGCCGAACGCGCTGTCTTCCCCCACCGTTTCGGCCGCCTCGCGCTCGCTCTACAGTTCCACCTTTGATCAGATGATGAAGTTCCAGAATGCTCCTCTGGCTCAGCCCATCGATCCGAACTCCAAAGAAGGCAAGAAGCAACTGGAGAAGGCCAAGAAAGCGGAAGAAGCCCGCCTGGCCGAGGAAAAGAAAAAGGCTGAGGAAGCTCGCAAGGCCGAGGAGGCCAAGAAAGCCGCGGAGGCCAAGAAGAAAGATTCACCCAAGGGACTTGCCAAGATCGTCAGCGGCGCCAAGAAGCTGCTGGGACTGGGCAAGAAAGAGAAGAAGGAAGAGCCGAAGGAAACCGCCGCTACGGTTAAGACGGGCGCGAACTCGGGCACGGCTGGGAACGCAGGCTCCGCTGCCAAGACCGAACCGGTCGCGGTCAAGCCGCCCGCCGCTCAAGAGGCTCCCAAGGACCCCGCCGCCGTCGCCAAGGATGCCCCCGCTGCTGAGGCTGCGGCCGCTCCGCCCCAGAGCGCCATGGATAAGACCGTCTCCGAATTGGCCGGGACCACCGACCCGAAGACCGGTAAAAACAAGGACGGCAAAGATGTGGTCGTGGTCGACGGTTTGACCGTCAAGGAAGACGCCTCCGGTGCCCATCTGGAGAAAACCGCCACCGTGGTGACGTCCAGCACGGACAAGAAGGGCAATGTCACCACCACCGTCACCAAGGTCAACGAAGACGGTGAGAAGGTTGAGGAGCAGACCACCAAGGTCTCCAAGAAGGAAAAGGAAGCCAACGACAAGGCGAACGCTCAGGCCGAGCAGATGCGCCGCCTGCAGGAAGCCCAGAATCCCACCAAGGACAAAGAAGCTGCTCCGCTGAGCCAGATCAAGGATCAGAGCAAGGATGCGGCCACTCCGAACCCGGCCGCCCCCAATAGTCAGATCAAGGACCAGTCCGCTCCCGCCCCCGAGGGTGAGGAAGCCGCCGTTGCTGCTCCTCCCAAGAAGAAGGATGACGTCAGCATGATCAGCGATACCACCGCTGACAATAGCGTCGCCCGGGCTCGCGCCGACCGCAAGGACGTGAGCATGGTCGATGACCACGTCGCCATTGAGGCTTCCAAGAAGAAGTCGGAAGTTCCGAAAGAGGGCGATGCCAAAACCGGTGAGGTCAAAGACCCCAAGACGGGAGACGTCAAGGACCTCAAAACTGGAGAAGTCAAAGACGCCAAGACCGGCGATATCAAGGACCCGAACACGGGTGAAGTCAGGGATGCGCGCACCGGCGATATCAAGGACCTGAGGACTGGCGAAGTCAAGGACGCGAAAACCGGCGAGATTAAGAATGCCGAGAAGCCTGCCGAAGCGGTCAAGGCTGAGGAGGCTCCGGCCGCTAAATCAGCGGTCGACAGCAATGCTCCGGTGGCCAGGGCGGACGCCCCCGCCGCTCCTAAAACCGAAGTCGCTTCCAAGACCGAGGTGGCTCCTAAGGCTGAGGTTGCGCCCAAGTCCGAGGTGATTCCCAAAGCTGAAGTGGCTCCTAAGGCCGAGGTTGCGCCCAAGTCCGAGGTGACTCCCAAAGCTGAAGTGGCTCCTAAGGCCGAGGTTGCGCCCAAGGCCGAGGTGGCTCCCAAAGCCGAAGTAGCTCCTAAGGCTGAGGTTGCGCCCAAGTCCGAGGTGACTCCCAAAGCCGAAGTCGCTCCTAAGGCCGAGGTCGCCCCCAAGTCCGAGGTGGCTGGCAAAGCCGAAGTTGCTCCTAAAACGGAAGTTGCGCCCAAGTCTGAGGTGGCTCCCAAGGCAGAAGTCACTCCCAAGGCAGAAGTTGCGCCCAAGACAGAGGTGGCTCCAAAGGCCGAGGCTGCACCTAAGGCCGAAGTGGCTCCTAGAGCTGAGGTTGCTCCCAAGAGCGACTCGGTGAAGGCTGACCCGGGCCCCCGAGCCGAGGCTCCCAAAGCAGACCCGCTTTCGGCTGACGCAGCCCCTGTGGCGAAGATTTCGGAGTCGAAAGCGGAAGTCAAATCGGGCCCTGCCCCGGCCCCGAGTTCGAATGCGCCGGTGTCCGAGGTCGCGACCGAAAAGGTTGTGGCCCAACCTACGGTCACTGCGGCGACTCCGTCCAGGCCTGCCGTCGTGAACGCGGCTCCCTCCCAGCCCGCCCCGGCCGTCACCAGGGAAGTTCAGGCCGAAGCCCCGGCCCCCACTGCTCCCGTCTCCGCTCCGACGGTGGCGGCTCCGACCGTTTCCGCTTCTCGTCCCCCTGCCCAGGCTCCGGCCGGTCAGAACAATAACAACGCCAACCCCGGTCCGACGGTGGCGAACTTTGTTTCGAGCCCAACCGTGGATCCGGCACCGGTCATCAGCAATGCTCCGACCGTCGCTCCCAAGAATTTGACCGCGGCAGTCAGCGCAGGCGCGGCCTCGACCGCGGGTGCGCCGCCGACTTCAGTCGCGTCTCAGCCGGGCCAGGCACCGACGGCTGCCAATCCGGCCCCCACTCGACCCAATGCCAATCCGGTCAGCGCGGTCAGCCAGGCAGGACCTCAGTTGACTCCGCCCACAGCCGAAGCCCCGGTTCCGGTGGCCACGCCGGCGCCGATCAGCCGGCCCGTGACGGGAGTTGGCAACGCCCCTCAAGTCTCAGCGCAGAGCAATGCGGCCATCGTTCGCCCCCAACCTGTGGTGACGCCCAGCCAGAACCTGGAAGTTGGCTCAGCTCCCAACGCGGTTTCCACTCCGGCCGCTCCGGCTGTGGTCGATCGCAAGATCGCGGCCGCCAGCGCTGGCGGGGCCGCTACCGCCAGTGGCGCCTCGACGGTCAGCGCATCTCCGGCCCCGGCATCCGGCGTCCAGAGTCGGGTCACGAGTGGGACGGGCGATGCGCTCGCCAGCGGAAATGCTCCGATCCAGGCTCAGGCGGGCGGAGGACAGTCTGCGCGCAACTACAGCGCGCCTCAGGCGACTCCCCCGGTCAGCTTCTCCCCGGCCGAGGGAACGGCTCCGGTTTCGGCGCGTCCTTCCCAGCAGGCCGCCGCCGCCCCGGCTCCAGCCCCCCAGGCGCCTGCCGCAGCTCCGGCGCCTCAGGCATCTGCCGCGGTCCCGGCTCAGGCTCCCCAGGCTCAGGCCTCGGCTCCTCAGGCTCAGTCTACGCCGGCACCGGCACCGCGGGTCGCAACCAGTGAGTCTCCGGCTCGTCCGGCCGTGGTCAGCACGCCGCCGGCCGCCCCTGCTCCAGTTGCTCGCAACGAAGAGCCGGTTCGGCCGCTGGACAATCAGGAGGTCGCCTCGTCCGCCCCCAGTCTGGCGCAGACTTTGGCGAAAGAGGCTCTCTCCCCAACGACCACTCCCGGCCTGGCGGAGGCGCAGTCCACAGCTGCGGCCGCGGGCACCGAGGCTAAGAAGGCTAAAACTGCCGAAACCGCGGTGGCGACGGAAGTCGCGGATACAGCCGAGGCGGTCGAAGCTGCTGCCGCAGGTCCAGTACCTCAGGCCGTAGTTCCGGGCGTGATCATGGCCGGCCAGCATGTGGCCGGCAGCGCCGCGGCCGCGGGCTCGGGTCAGAGCAGCGAAGAAGGCATCGGCTCCGTTGGGGAGGTCTCGCGACCCACCCAACGGGTGGCGGTGGAGACGCAAGGCCGTCAGGCTGCTCAGACCACCCAGAACCAGAGCGAGACGCAACAGAATCAAAATGCCACCGGGAATTCCGGCGGCGGCAATATGGAGGGAGGCACCGGCGGCGGCGACAGCAACGCGGGTGGTCACTCTTCCGGCGGTCATCAGCAGGGGCACCAACAACAGGCCTCAGCGCAGAACGCCATCGCCAACATGCCGGTCTCCGATCTGCAGGCTTTGATTCAAATGCTTTTTGGTGAAGGGCAAACCAGTGGTCAGAATTCCGGCCAGGGCTCCGGTGAAGGCGCGGGCGATTCCGAGGTTGGCGAGGAGATCGGCGAAGTCGCCGCGCCCGAGCATTCCGAGGCTGCCGCCGCACCGGTCCAGACCGCTGAGGAGGCCATCCAGGCGCGAACTCTCAGCCGTGTCAGCGACCTGGTAGACCCGACCCTCGACTTCAGCCACATCCTCAAAAGACCCAAGTAACTTCGGGCTCGAGCCAGGTTTTGCACCTGGCTCGAGCAAAGCTCCGGCCCATTCGAGAATGTTAGAGCTCTGGGGGCTTGAGTGGACCAGGAAATTCTGTTAATGAAGCCGCGCATTTTCCCTGACGCGCGCGGCTATTTTTACGAATGCCATCGCCTGAGCGACACGCGGACGCTACCGCTGGTACAGAGCAACCTGTGCCGATCGCGGCGGGGGGTGCTGCGAGGACTGCACCTGCAGAAGGTCCAGCCCCAGGCCAAACTGGTCAGCGTGGTGCGTGGTGCCATCTTCGACGTAGCCGTGGATGTGCGTCCTCAGTCTCCAACGTTTGGGCAATGGCGCGGTTTCCGGTTGGATGATGAGAACCATCATCAACTCTACATCCCCATCGGTTTTGCACACGGATACTGCGTTTTGTCGGAGGAAGCAGATATTCTTTATCAATGCTCCGATTACTATCATCCCGGTTCGGAAGTCAGCATTCTCTGGAACGACTCTGACATCGGTATCGAGTGGCCCGTCTCGGACCCTATCCTTTCCCAAAAGGATGCGCTGGGCATTCCCCTCCAGGAATACGCGTGAAGGTGCTGCTGGTGGGAGCCGGCGGACAGCTGGCGCAGCACCTGATTCCGAACTTTCCCCATCTTGTCGCGTTGACTCGCCACCAGCTCGATTTGACCGACCGTGCTCAGGTGACCGGGGCTTTGCGACATCATCGTCCCGACTGCGTGATCAATGCGGCTGCCTACACGGCGGTAGATCTGGCCGAAGAACAGCGGGATCAGGCTTTTGCTACAAACGCGGACGCACCCGCTGCCCTGGCTCAAGAGTGCCAGAAGTCTTCTACCCCCCTGGTGCATTTTTCTACCGACTACGTGTTCCCGGGTGGTGGCAGCCGTCCCTGGAAAGAGACCGATGCTTGCAGCCCTATCAATCAGTACGGAGCCAGTAAGTGGGCTGGTGAGGAACACGTTCGCCGAGAATGCGAACAACATCTGATCCTGAGAGTGAGCTGGTTGTTCGGAGCGTTCGGTCAGAACTTCGTGAAGACCATTCTACGCCTGGCAGGCGAGCGCGAGCAACTTCGGGTGGTCAGCGACCAGCAGGGATGCCCCACCTGGTGCGGCCATTTGTCCCCGGTGGTCCAGGGATTGCTCGAGAGTCGCCGCTGGGGGACCTATCATTACTGCGACGCACCCGCGAGCAATTGGTGGGAGTTCGCGCGCACCGTCGTCGACCAGGCTGTGGAGCTCGGCTGGCCCCTGAAGGCCCGCGAAGTTATACCGATCTCGACCGCGGACTTTCCCACCAAGGCGCTGCGGCCGACCTTCTCTGTGCTGGACTGCACCAGGCTGGCGGAACTGGGCATTTTTCAAAGCGACTGGTGTGAGGGTTTGGAGCGCACTCTCAGGGAGCTGGGTCGTCCCTGAGATTCTCCTATTTGGGGATAGCGGCGGTCAGGTTGCGAGGGCCCTGGGGAGTGACCAACACGTTGTCTTCGATGCGCATACCTCCCAGCTCGATCCAGGGGTCTAAGCTCTCCCAATTCACCTGGTCCTGATGTTTGCTCCGTTTCTCGGGATCGTTGAGCAAGGCTGGAATGAAGTAGAGGCCGGGCTCGACCGTTACCAGGTAGTCTGCCTCCAGGGGAAGGTCCATCCGAATGCGCGCGCCGGCGAAAGTGCGAGCCTCGCTACGACCCGGCGCCAGGCCGCTGGCGTCACGCACGCCCAGGCCCAACATGTGGCCCAGGCCGTGCGGAAAGAAGAGAGCGATGGTCTCCCGTTCCACCGCTTCTTGAGCAGAACAGCGCAGCACTCCAAGCTGGCGCAAGCCTTCCGCCAGTTCGGTGGCCGTGCGCACATGCAGGTCGCCCCACTCGACGCCGACCTGGCAGCCTTCGAGCGCGTTGATTTGAGCCTGGAGCAAGATGGTGTGCAGGTCGCGCTGGCGCTCGCTCCACTGTCCGTCCACCGGATAGACCCGGGTCACATCCGCCGTGTAGCCATCCAGAGAGCCGCCGGCGTCGATCAGAACCAGCTCTCCCGCCGCCATGCGGCGACCACTGGCGGGCCAGTGAAGCACGGCGCTGTTGGCCCCGGAACCCACGATGGTGCCATAGCCCGGGCAATCCGCTCCGCCTAAAAAGAACTCCGCCTCGAGACGGATAGCGATTTCTCGCTCGCTGATTCCCGGCTGAATCCACTCCGGCACGCGGGCGTAGCCGCGAGCGCTGGCCTCGATGGCGCGGGTGACCAGCGCCACTTCGCCAGCGTCTTTGGGCCGGCGCAAATGCTGGATCTCGCGACAGACCCGCTGGGACAGCAATTCGTCGCCGGAAAACTTGGGATGACTGGCGCCGATCACGGACAGCGGGCGTCCGCCGCGATTGTCTAACCAGGCGGGCAGGTCCGCAATGTCCAGGCCGCCGGCTTCACCGTCGGCTCCCTCCCACACGCGTTCCGCCTGCGAGATGGGCACCCGAAAATCCGTCCAGCCCTCGTCCGGATCGAAGGCCAGCACTCCACCGGCCCGGCGCAGGCCACTCAGCCAATAATAATGAGGATGAGCTACGAACGGATAAGTCTGATCCTGGCCCCCCGGAATTCCGATGGGTTCACCCGCCACCACCAGCACCAGGGTTTGAAGAGGAGTTAGAATTTGGGCCGCTCGGGCCTGTCTCGAGGATTGCATCGCCCATCGTTCTGGACGGCTCGGGATCAGGCCTCCACACCGAACTGCGGGCAAAGATGATTAGATAGAGCAGGCCCTCCAGGCTACGCGAAGCCACCATCGCGGCCCAGATGCCGTTCAGTTGGTAGAGGCTGGCTCCAAATCGAGCCATGGGCAGGCGGACGGCAGCGCAGCCGCTGGCAGCCAATCCTGCCAGCAGAGGCCGGCCGGCGCCGGACATGACGCCCTCCAGTACAACCGAGACGCCGGTGCTCCATTGGCAGAGCGACATCCAGCGCAGATAGTGGACGGCTTTCTCCAAAACCTCCGGATCCGAGCTGAAAATCAGCACCATGGGGCGGGCGAAGACAAAGAGGGCCAGCGAACTGACGGCCATCAACACCGAAACCAGGTAAACCGCCTGCTCGCCGGCCTGATAGGCTTTACGGCGGTCGCCGGCGCCCATATGTTGCCCGACCAGAGTGATCGAGGCCACCCCCAGTCCGTGGCTGACCAGGTAGGAGAAGCTTTCGATGCGATGACCCAGGCCGAGAGCGGCCAGAGCCGACGGGCCGTAGCTTCCGACCAGCGGAGCCATCAGCATATAGATCAGGCAAAAGAAAGCGGCCGTCAGCGCCGTAGGCAGCCCGATGCGCAAGACTTCCCCGAGCCAGCGCCAGGCCGGTCGAAAGTTCCCCAGCCGTCGCTGCAACAGGATGACGAACAGCACCGATACGCAGAGAAAGCTGAATCCAGAGGCGTAAGCCGCTCCGCGCAGACCGAAGCCTTTCCAGGACCCGAATCCCAGAATCAGCAGAGGGTCCAGAGTAAAATTGACGGCAAAACCAATGGCGTAGAGGCGTAAGGGGGTGCGGGTGTCGCCATAGGCGCGCAGGATCCCCGACATGCATTCATTGAGGCAGAAGATCGGTGCGAACCAGAAGACCTGGCGCAGGTAGAGAGTGCCTTCTTTCAGCACCGGCTGCACCTCGGGATTGTGGCTGGCCTGCCAGGTCAGGTAGGGGTCGGCGAAGAGCTGGATGAGCAGGCAGAGAACAGAGCCCAGGCCGACCCCGGCCGCCACCGCCAGCCAGCCCACGCGCCGGCCTTCCTCTTCCTGGCCGGCTCCAACCCGCTGGGCGATGACCGAGTTGGCTCCGGTGGAAATCATGCCGGTCAGGGCGAAGAGCATCCAGATGGTGAAACTGCAAAGGTTCACGGCTGCCAATGCGGCGGTGCCCAGCTTTCCGACCCAGTAGCCATTCACAAAATTGAATGCCGTTTCCAAGGTCATGGCCCCGGTCAGGGGAATGCACAATTGCAGCAAAGCCCGTCGCAGGGGTAAATGGGTCAGGTTCGCTTGAGAAGCGTTCACGGGAGCGCCCTTCCGTTCACCGCTCAGCGGACCCTTCACTCGGAAAGGTCGGCCGAAGTTGAGCTCTTCCCCGCAGTGGCATGAATGGGCCTGGGTTCGCCTGGCATTGTATGCCCTGTGTGGCGGACTGGTCGCTCTCTACCCTCAGAACGACATCTGGTTGCGCGGACTGGCCGGTTGGGTGGTGGCCTCGACCGTGGCTCTGGTCTACCAGGGCTGGCAGATTCTCCACACCAACCCGGAGAAAACCCGCAGGCGCGCCAGTCTGGAGGACCCGGGCCGCACCATCGTGTGGCTGATCATCCTGACCGGCTGCGCCTTTAGCCTGGCGGCTTCGCTGGTTTTAATGGGCGAAAAGGAAATGGTGGCCAATCGCGGTCTGCTGGTCTGCGCCTGTTTGTGGGCAGTTCTCAGCGCCTGGTTTTTGACCCACACCTCCTTTACGTTACGTTACGCGCATTTGTTCTACCGGGACGAAGGGAAAGAAGGCGGCCTGGAAATTCCGGGCGGTGAGGCTCCCGACGACTGGGACTTCGCCTACTTTTCTTTCACGCTCGGGATGTGCTTTCAGACTTCCGATATCGGCATCAGCGACCGGAGTATCCGACGCACCGCCCTGCTTCACTCCATCCTGTCCTTCTTTTACAACACCGCCATCCTGGCCCTGACCTTCAATCTGATCATGAACCACCTCGGCGAACTGTTTCAGTCGAAGTAGGACTGGAGCGTGCCGCGCCGGCGAATGTCGAGGGTGGCGCAGTGGAAGGCTCCTCCGAAAGGGGCGAAGCTGGTGAAGGGTAGAGGAATAGGCTCCAATCCCCAGTCTTTGAGAGCGCGAATCATCGACTTTTGGTGATGCTCCACGATGATTCGCTTATGGTCGAGCATCAAAGTGTTCATGCTCAGCCAGGCACTGCACAGCGAAATGATCTGACCGGGAGCCTTGTCGGGGCGTGGTGCCTGCAGGACGTCCCACTTTTTCAAGATCGGCGGCAGTCGGTCCACATCGATGAAGTCGGGGTTGACCATGACCTTGCCGGGTCCCAGGGGAATGAAGGTCGAGTCGATGTGCATCGGCTGGCGACACTTGCTCTCCAGGATGTGAATTCGATAGTCCTCACCCAGGTGCTGGCGCAGCCAGTCGATCCCGCTCAAGTTGGTGACGTTGCTGCGCGTGACGAAGATATCGCGGCCGCAGCGGGTGAAGTCGGCCGCGTCGAACACCGGCTCCGCTTCCGTAATCACGTAACGCATCGGTTCGTGGTCTTTGGGAACGGTGAAGTTGAAGTCGTACAGGTCGTCCTTGAGACTGGGCCGCGGCGCCGAGGTCCAGCGTGCGCCGTAGCGGTGATATTCCTGGAACAGCTTGCGGTAAGCCAGACCTTCGAAGTGCCGGCAGCGCCAGGGCATCGGGGTCTCGATGATCTCGTCGCCCACCACCAGGAAGCCATCGCGCGGACAGGCTGTGCAGAAGCCTCGACTTTTCCAATACGGAGTGCGAATCCACTGACGTCCGTCCAGGGGGTCCGGCTGGCGAACGGTCACTCCCTCGCCTCGAAGCACCTCGATCAAGCGCTCGATTTCACGTTCGGCGGGTTTGACCATAAAGCCGGGATAGCGGATGCCGGCGAAAAGGGAGAAGAGCGGACGGACTCGCCGGGGAACGCTGATGTTGATGCTGATGTGATTGCTGGGAATGACGGCTCCGTCGAGGCGGCCCACGATGATTTCTTCGAGCGGATCCCACTCGTTGTAACTATTGACCGGGCACGGGCCTTGCGTGGTAGTGGACGGGCGATCCAGCTGGGTGGATGGGTGCATCTGGGGACCTCCATGGCGTTAAGATTTCTTGACACCCCGATACAACCTTTGATCCCCCCGGATGCGTTCCTGTCTTTACTCCCGAATGACCCGCCAGATCCGGTTGCCCCCGTCGTCGGCCACCAGCAGGGCGCCGTCCCAGCCCACGGATACCGCTACCGGGCGACCGTAAACTTCGTTGCGATTGAAGTCTGGAATAAAGCCCGTCAGGAAGTTTTCCGGCGGTCCGGCCGGACGTCCGGCCGCGAAGGGCACGAACATGACTTTGTAGCCGCTCAACTCGGAGCGGTTCCAAGACCCGTGCTGCCCAATGAACGCTCCATCTTGATAGCGAATGGGAAAATGGTCCCCTCGATAGAAAGTCAGTCCCAGGGATGCCGTATGAGCTCCCAGCGCCAGGTCCGGAGTGAGGGCGCGGTCGGCCATGTCCTGGTTTTGCGGCTTGACCCGCTGGTCCATCCTCTTGCCGTTGTAGCTGAAGGGCCAGCCGTAGAAGCCGCCGTCCTGGAGAGAGGTCAGGTAGTCCGGAGCCTCGTCGTCGCCTAACCCGTCGCGTTCGTTGACCACCGTCCAGAGTCGGGTGTTTCCGGGCGCCCAGGCCAGTCCGACCGGATTGCGCAGACCACTGGCGTAAACGCGCTCGGCCCCGGTTCGGAGATCGATTTCCAACACGTTGGCGCGCCGCTGTTCCTCTTCCAGTCCGTGCTCGGCGATGTTGCTGGCCGAGCCAACCGACACGTAGAGTTTCTGCCGAGCTTCGTCTGCCAGCAGATTGCGGGTCCAGTGGTTGTTGTAGCCGCCAGCCGGCAACTCGGCCAGGCGCTTCCCAGGACCCGAGGGAGCCAATTCTCCCAGCTTGTAAGGGTAGGAAAAAATCCCGTCTGTGTTGGCTACCAAAAACTGGTCGCCCGCGATGGCCATGCCGTAGGGCTGAGTCAGGCCGCTCAGAAAGGTCGTCTGGACCTCGGGTTTCCCGTCACCATTGGCGTCTCGCAGCAGAGTAATACGGTTGGCCGACGGTTCCAGGCGCTGTGCCTGGGACGCGCCACTCAGGTCAGCCCCCAGCTTGCCGATGCCGCTTGCTTCACTATTGGCCTCGGCCACAAACACATCGCCGTTGCTGGCCACAAAGAGATTGCGCGGGCTTACCAGATTGCGGGCAAACTCCTGAACGCGAAATCCGGGGGGAGCCTTTGGGGTTTTGCCCGCAGGCCAACCCACCACCCGACAGAATTTGCTCGACTGTAGGGGTAAGCAGCCGACGATGCCCGCCAGCGTAAGGAGACTGAGTGCCAGTGTCTTGCGCATACCCTCATTGTAAGAAAACACCCCACAGGTGTTCGAGGTATCTGGGTCACGCGCCGCAAGGGTTGTTGTCCTGCGCCGAATTCAGGCCTCGGGTTGAATGAGGGCGAGGACGGTATCAGCGATTTGCCGGTTGCGGCAAGGGAAGTCGAGCACCCGCCCGTCTCGAGTCGTGACGACCAGGCGCCAGTTGCTGCCAGCAGAAGCACCGTTCATGTGCAGCCTGGTCTCCGCCAGTTCTGCAGCCGTGATTTCCTCTCGGCGCACGACGGTGATGCCTACCCCGCGAGCGGTCAGCCAGAGAGGCCCGAGAGCCAGGCGGCTGTAGCGAGTCGCCCGGGTGAAATCAGCCTGAAGTTCCTGAAGAACCTGGTCGACGGGTCCGTAGCGCTTCAAATCCTGGACCGTATGGTGGGCCTTGGGGTTGAGAAGCATCGGGGAGGCGATGCCCAGGCCGAGCAGCGACATGACCGCGGCGGTGGCCCCCGCGAAGCGGAGAGCCGCGTTGTCCCGGGACTGCTCCATACCCAGCCACGGGTAGAGGCCGGCGGCTGCGAAGAGGAGGCAGAAGATCAGGGCGTTGCGGCCGTCCTGGCGGAGGTAGTCGAGCAGATAGTTGCGCTGGAACATCAGGCCTCGCTAGTTCCGCGCGGTCTACGGAAATTCATCCAGGTGGGAGTGGTCTCAGCCACGGGTACCGGAAAGTCCGCCACCACCGGAAGGTCCGCCCGCAAAAACAGCCGCGCCCCTCAGAGGAGCGCGGCTGTCGGTTTTCTAGGGCGATTCGGGATCGGGTAGACCGGCCAGGGCCTGGCGGACCACGCTGTAGCCAAAGCCTCGCCTTTGCAAACGGGCGGCTACCTTCTCGGGATCGATACCGCGTTCCAGCCAGCGTTCTGCTAGCTGTCGGCAGCTCAGGTCCTCGTCCAGGGGAGCGCCCTCGGGGAGCCCTCGCTTGTACTCCTCTTGACGCAGGCGTCGCTGGCTCCAGCCGACCCGCTGGCCCTTGTCGGCCAGCAGGCCCCCCAAGCGCTCGTCATCCACGAAGTGCCGTTGCTGACAGGCGATCAGGGCCCCCTCGGCCAGCTCTTGCGGACAGCCTTTGCGCAGCAGATATGCCAGCGCATCGCGACTGCTCAGCTCAGAGCGGACCAGGCGTTCCAGGAGTTTGGCAAAGGCCCGCGGCGCCGTCCACTCGATCTCGACTCGAGCGGCCCGACTACGCAAGTTACGCCTCGACTTCTACTTTCGAGGCCTCTCCGTTGCGGGAGGAGCGGTCCATTCCGGAGATGGAACGCACCTGACGCTCGATGTTGTCGGCCACGTCCGGATGCTCTTCCAGGAAGGTGCGAGCGTTGTCGCGTCCCTGTCCGAGGCGGGTGTCACCGTAGGAGAACCAGGTACCGGATTTGGAGAGCACTCCGGCCTCGACGCCGACGTCCACCAGGCTGCCCTCGCGCGAAATGCCCTTGCCAAAGAGAATGTCGAACTCGGCCTGGCGGAAGGGGGGAGACAACTTGTTCTTGACGATTTTCACTTTGACGCGGTTGCCCACGATTTCGCCACCCTGCTTGAGCGAGTCGGTGCGGCGGATTTCGACGCGCACGGAAGAGTAGAACTTGAGAGCGCGTCCACCGGGGGTCGTTTCCGGGTTGCCGAACATTACGCCGATCTTCTCGCGGATCTGGTTGATGAAGACCACCGCCGTGCGGCTCTTGGAGATGACCGCGGTCAGCTTACGCAGCGCTTGCGACATCAGGCGAGCTTGCAGACCGACGTGGGCGTCACCCATCTCGCCTTCGATTTCGGCGCGGGGCACCATGGCCGCCACCGAGTCAACGATGACCACGTCGACGGCATTGGAGCGCACCAGCGTTTCCACGATTTCCAGTCCTTGCTCGCCGGTGTCCGGCTGAGCTACGTAAAGGTTGTCGACGTCGACGCCCAGGTTGCGGGCATAATTGGGGTCGAGCGCGTGCTCGACGTCGATGAAGGCCGCGATTCCGCCCATTTTCTGGGCTTCCGCCAGCAGATGCAGGGTCAGGGTGGTCTTACCGGACGATTCCGGGCCGTAGATTTCGGTGACGCGACCGCGGGGAATGCCGCCGATTCCCAGGGCCATGTCGATGGCGATGGAGCCGGTCGGAATGGCGGGGACTTCGAACTTGGCGCTGGCCTCGCCCAGTTTCATGATCGAGCCTTTGCCAAACTGACGCTCGATTTGCGCCAGTGCGTTTTCAAGAGCTTTATGCTTTTCCATAGTGAGAGGTTCCTTTACTAAAGTAGCGGGTGTCCGCCGGGCTCCTGGGGGAAAGTGGATAAGTTAACTTTTGTCTCTCGGTGAACATTATACAACGGTAATTGAAACCCTTTCGAAAGTGATTTCGAATTTTGCAGGGGGCCAAGAATTTTCCCAAAACCTGGGGGCATGCAGAATTTGCTTGAGTTTCCCGATCCCCTGGTGGGTCGTTATCTCCACTCCGAGGGGATGCTCCCCCTCGCTTCCGAGGTGCTTTCCGAAGGCGCCCTCTACCTGCGCTACGCCCTACCCGTCGAGGTGGCGCTGCTCGAAGTGTTGGCTGAAGACGGTTGGTTCGACAAGGCACTGTTGCCCGCTGCCCGGGCCGCCGCCGAGGAAGTTAGTCTGGACGAGTTCCAAAAGGAAGAAGCCCGCGTTCGTCATGATTTGAAAGCGCTGGTCAACGTTTACGCGGCCCGCTGTCCCGAGGCGATCCGCAGCTATATTCATCTGGGAGCCACTTCTTACGATGTGCTGGCCAACGCTCACCTGCTGAGACTGAAGGCCGGCGTCGAGCGAGTGCTTTTGCCCGAGCTGGACCGCTGTCTCCAAGAGCTTTCCCGGCTTGCCGAGAAATACGCATCCACTCCGCAGATCGGACGGACCCACGGTCAATACGCCGAGCCGATGACCTTCGGATATTCCATGGCCGTCTACCTGGAGCGGCTCGGATGGTGCCGCCTGGAGCTGCAACGAGCGGTAGAGAATCTGCGGGGCAAGTTCTCCGGCGCCGTCGGGGCTTACACCACTCCGGGCTTGCTCCATAAGGACGCCCGCAATGTGGAAGAACGAGTTCTGGCTAAGGTGGGCCTGGTCGCGGCTCAGACGGCTACTCAGATTACCTTTCCGGAGCCGGCGCTGGCGGTGCTCCATCACATTTCAGCCGCCTTCGGCGTATTGGCGAATCTGGCCGATGACCTGCGCCACCTTCAGCGCAGCGAAATCAACGAAGTGGCCGAAGCTTACCTGGAGAGCTCTCAAGTCGGCTCCTCGGCTATGCCCCACAAGCGCAATCCCATCACCTGGGAGAACGTCAAGAGTCTCTGGAAAACCTTTATGCCGCAGATGATGACCTTCTACCTGGATCAGGTGTCCGAGCATCAACGCGACCTGAGCAATTCAGCGTCCGCTCGCTTCTTGCCCCGTCTCCTGCTGGGACTGGCGCTGGCCTGCCGACGCACCTCCAAGGGGCTTGCCTCCCTGGTGGTGGACGAGAAGACGATGGTCGGGCGACTGAGCGAACTCAACGAAGTCGTGTCGGGCCCTCTTCAAGCTTTGCTGTCGGGCCTGGGGCTGGAGGACGCTCACGAGTATGTGCGGGTGGCCTCGGTAGAAGCGCGCAAGCAGGGCAAGGGTCTGCTCGAAGTGGCGGAAGCAAACGATGAGCTAAAACCCTGGTTGGCCAAGCTTAAGCCCGAACAGTTGAAAGCTTTGAGCAAGCCGGAACTGCTCTGTGGCCCGGCCGAAGCAGCCTGCCGCCGTGCCCTGAAAGAATGGAGAGAGCGCCTGAAGCTTCAGGCGTAGTCCATCCAGGCCCACTCAGGGTGGACCGGAAACTGGTCATCTGGTTCGGGTGTATCGGTTTCCATCGTTGCAACGAGTGCATTCGCGGCGCAAGGGGAAATTCTTTCCTTGCAGCGAAGCCGCGTTGCCTAACCAGAAAAGGGAGGTCGACAAGACCGTGGCGGTAAAAGATGTAAGCAAGAGCACTCCCATTGTGGAGATTCTGCGCCGACTATTAGAGGGGGCCTCTCAGCCGATTCGACTGGAGGAACTGGCAGTGAACGCCCTACAAGCGTGGGGTCGCGATTTGCCGAACAATCCGTATGATGACATCGCGCTCGTCTACAAACTGGCGACCAAAGTGTTGCATTGCGAAATTCACTATGACGAAGTCGGCGGCAAGGTGCCGTTGATTCATCGTGATGACCTGTTGGAAGGACCCAAGCCGCTCAAATCGGTTTTGGGACCGGCCGACCTGAATCACGTCGCCGATACCTTGAAGAACGTCAAGGTGTCGTTGCGTTCGAAATAGTCTGATAGGCTAAGAGTCGTTCCGCTTCGCTGTCAAAGGTGAAGACGAACGATTGACGTTTTCCTCGAGACTTCTCGAGGGCGTCAAAGCGTAGGGCGGGCCGCTCCTGGGAACCCAGAAAGAGCGTGCCCGCCTTTATGTTTTCCGCCGTGTCGAAGCGAGCGACCCACTCATTCTCCAGCGCCACCAGCCACTCGCCTTCTTTTTGACTCAGGTTGGCGGCGGCTTCCAGAAAGCGCTGTTTCTCTTTCTTACCGCGATAGAAGCGGGCGCTTGCCAAGATTTTGCCGAGACTCTGGGCGGGTTCTCCGCCTTCGGGAAGGGCGCTCGCCTGGAACACCAGATAGTGGCTGAACCAGGTTACCAGCAGTGGCCAGGAGCACAGTAAGCTCGCCAGCATCGCCGCGACCGCCCAGCGAGGGTCGGCCGGATGCTCGCCAAAATTGACGTACTGGTTGTGATTGAATCTCAGTCCAGCCTGATCTTTCGGCAGCTTTTTTTCCAGCTCGGCGTTGACGAAGGCTACCATCCCGCCGACTTGATAGGTCACGCCGGCCTTGGGCATATCACCCGTCTCGGGCACGCGCACATAGGTTACGACTTTGGCGGTCTCTTCCAGGAGCGGCAGGTAGACTGTGTGTTCCTCGCCCGCGATCTGGCCATCCGCCAGCACGGTGCCGTTGATCTGAACGTAGGCTTGCTGAGCTCCCTGTTCGAGTAGCTGAAGCTGACTGAGAGTCTGGGGCTGGCCGCCGTTTTGGCTGGCCTCGAGATAATTGCCCAGACCCCAGGTGAAGCCGCTCAGGCAAATCATCAAGAGTAGCAAATGGGGGGGGATGGCCTGCTTGCGCAGTTGCCCGAGCCTGGCCACCCACCCCAAGAGCTTGTTCATTTGCCTGCGAACATCGAATCCGGGAGATTCTGGTTGAATACGTAGCCCGAGTAATCGGCCGTGGCTGTAGCCGTAATGTTGGGGAACTCGAAATCAGCGCTGAGCTTGTCGCATACGACGAAGGGACCGCTTTTGGTGTAGTCCATGTCCACGTAGAGGTGGCCTTTGGTATAGAAAGTGTCGAACTTGGGCACCGAGTAGTCGTTGCGGTTAAAATAGATGTCGATGTTGGTGATGTCGTTGGTGCGCTGCTTCGGCACCAACTGGATTCGGTAGACGGGGTTCCCTCGCAGGTCGGTTTCCTGAATCTTGAGCACGTTGTAGCGGGTCAAATCCGGCAGTTTGTAGCCAAACACCTGGGGATACTTTTTCAGCCAGCTGGGCGCCTTTTCCAGATCCAGTTTGTTCTTGTCCGGCTGCTTGTGGTAATACTTGCCGGTGGCCGCCGTCTTATAGGGGATGAATCCCAGGACGGCATTGATCTGAACGCTCATGTCAGCGGTCGAGTCTTTGAGGCCGGGATTGACCGCCTTTGCCTTCTCAAAAATCTTCTCCACCGATTCGGCGCTCCAGCCAGGTAGGGCCGTCACCAGTAGCAGCACACTCAACAAGGACAACTTCATGAATCAAAACCTTTCAACCACTTGATAGCATCTTGGACCAAGCCCGCGAGCCGACCTGCCCGGCGATTACAAGCCGGCAGGGCCGACAGAAATTCGGGGCCGTACGATTTATGATAAAGCCGTGAGTCGAGCACCAGCACCATACCGCGGTCCTTTTGACTGCGGATCAAGCGGCCGAAGCCCTGGCGAAAGCGCAGGATGGCTTGCGGCAGTTGGTAGTGAGTAAAAGAACTCAGTCCGTCCTCTTCCAGTCGGCGGCAATGAGCTTGAACCAGGGGGTCATTGGGGACTCGGAACGGTAGCCGAGTAATCAGAACGCAGGAGAGGTCGTCGCCCACCACGTCCACGCCCTCCCAGAAAGAGTCGGCACCGATCAGCAGGGCGCGCGAGTCGCGTCGGAATTCTTCCAGCAGCAGCCCTGGTGGTGCCTGACCCTGACAGAGCAGGCGAATCCCTAGTTGAGAAAGCGGTTCTGCCAGGCGCTCACGGGCTAGACGCAGGCTGGCGTAGGAAGTGGTGAGCAGAAAGGTGCGTCCTCCCAGTTGCTGCAGCAGCCACAGCAACGGTTCGCAGGCGCGCTCCCAAAATTCCGCTCGATTGGGGTCGTTGAGATCGGTTGCGACGCCCAGGTAGGCGTTCTGGCGATAGTCGAAGGGGCTGTCCAGCAAGCTGCGCGCGACACGATTTTGATGCAGGTCCAGGCCCACTCGTTTTTCATAAAAGGACAGGTCCTTGCCCACCGCCAGAGTGGCCGAAGTAACAACCATGGAGCGCGCGGGGCCGAAGAATTCGGCGGCCAGGCGCTCGCCCACGTCCAGCGGGGTTGCTCCCAGGGTAGCGTTGTTGGCCGTGGCGACAGCCCAATAGACCCAGTCTCCCGAATCTGGGAAAATGCAAAACTCCAGGTTGCTTCGAAGAGATTTGACTCGCTCGACCAGCGACTGCAGTTCCGCCAGGCCTCCCTGGTTGGCCTCGAGTTCCAGGTCGGTGAGCATTCGGTGAAGGTCGCGCGCGGCGCTTTCCACGTGCTCCATGTGCGCGGCCCACTGTTCTGACAGGCGGCGGCAATCCTCGCCCTCGGGAGTGTGGAAGAAGTCCGAGTTGAGGGTTACTCGGGTGCCCATTTCGCTGGCGCCGCTGGCTAGAATGGACTGGGTCAAACCATAGAAAAACTCTTCTCCCACTTGATAGAAGCCGGGCAAAGAGATGAGCAGGCCCTGATCCAGGCATTCTAACAGTCGAGAGCGTTCTTCGGTTTTACTCAGTCGGTCACGCAGCAAGGGCAGCCAGCCCGCGTCGTTGACTTTACCTTTGGGATCGAAGACCGTCTGGCGGAAGCGCTGCAAGTCGCCCAGAGAGATAGCGCGTCCCAAATGGTCGTTGGCGACTTCTTCGAGATGATGGCCTTCATCCAAGACCCAGCAGGCCGGCTTGGGAAGGATTCCCTGGGCACCGTTCGCCTTCAGCGCTACATCCGCCATGACCAGCGAATGGTTTGCTATGATCAGTTCGGAACGTTCCATCTCGCGCCGCTCGCGAAACAGGTAGCATTCCTGATAGTGCGGGCACATCTGGCGGTTGCACGCTTGGGAGTCGGCGTGCACAAGGCTCCAGAGAGGGTCGCTGACGGGAAGTTTCTGGCGGATTCCCGGAGCACCGAGGCTGAGCACTTCAGAAAGTTCCCCTGCTTCGTGGGCGAGTTCCGGAAGCTGCTGGCTGCTCTGGACGCTGTCCAGGCGACGCAGGCAAACGTAATTGGACCAGCCTCGCGCGGCGGTGGCTCGGAAGGGCTGCTCCATTAAGCTGCGCAACAAAGGGATGTCTTTTTCCAGCAACTGCTGCTGCAGGTTCAAGGTACGAGTGGAGATGATGACTGGTTGTCCGTGTTCAAAGGACCACAGCAGGCAAGGGACCAGGTAGGCAAGGGACTTTCCCGTGCCGGTGCCTGCCTCTACGACCAGGATTTCTTCCTCGGCCAGGGCTCGGGCGACGCCCAGGGCCATTTCCAGTTGTTCCGGCCGTTCCTCGTAGTTGGGACGAAGCGGCAATTTTTCCAGAAAAAAAGAGCGGACCCGCTCCAAGAAAACTTGGGAATCGGGTCCGCTCCTTGTGGGCATAGCCCTGCTATTATTCGTCGCGGGCCGGACGGCGACGAGCGGTGCGACGGCGAGCATCACCGCCGTCATCGTTCGAAGCCGAGGCACTGGAACCGCTACGCAGGCTCGGAGGCAACTCTACGCGAGGAGCGGTCCGGGAGGGGCGGTCGTCGCGCTGAGGCGCCCGATCTTCGCGAGGAGCGCGCGGGCGCTCGTCACGAGGACGGTCGTCGCGGTCGCGCGGAGCCGGACGGTCGTCACGGTCCCGAGAAACCGGACGGTCGTCGCGGTCGCGCGGAGCCGGACGGTCGTCACGGTCGCGAGAAACCGGGCGTTCGTCGCGGCCACGAGGAGCCGGACGGTCGTCACGGTCGCGAGAAACCGGGCGTTCGTCGCGGCCACGAGGAGCCGGACGGTCGTCGCGATCCCGAGAAGACGGACGGTCGTCGCGGTCCCGAGGAGCCGGACGGTCGTCGCGGTCGCGAGAAACCGGGCGGTCGTCGCGGCCACGAGGAGCCGGACGGTCGTCGCGGTCGCGGGACGCCGGACGTTCGTCGCGGCCACGGGGGGCCGGACGGTCGTCGCGGCTACGGGGAGCCGGGCGGTCGTCACGGTCGCGAGAAGCCGGACGGTCGTCGCGGTCGCGAGAGGACGGACGGTCGTCACGGTCCCGAGAGGACGGACGGTCGTCACGGTCGCGAGGAGCCGGACGGTCGTCGCGATCCCGAGGAGCCGGGCGTTCGTCACGGTCGCGGGAAAACGGGCGGTCGTCGCGGTCGCGAGGAGCCGGACGGTCGTCGCGGTCGCGGGAAGGGCGCTCCTGGGTGAAGTCGCGCGGGGGACGCGATTCGGCCGCTCCACGGTCTCCACGGTCGCCACCACGGTCGCGTCCGTTACGCTCGCCGCCGCCGCCACCACGCGGTCCACGGTCACCGCCGCCACGGGGGCCACGGTCGCCGCGATCACCACCGCGGTCGCCGCGATCACCACCACGGTCGCCGCGATCTCCACCGCGGTCGCCACGGTCACCGCCGCGGTCGCCGCGATCACCACCACGGTCACCACGATCTCCACCGCGGTCGCCGCGATCTCCACCACGGTCACCACGGTCGCCACCTTCACGGGGAGGACGAGCGCCACCCTTGGCTTCGGCTTCGGCCAATTCTTCTTCGGTGAAGAGACCCTTGCGCGACAGGTTGAGACGACCCATCGAGTCGATCTCTTCCACGCGGAAGTTGATCATGTCGCCCACTTTGACCACGTCTTCGACGCGTCCCACGTGGTAAGGCTTGAGCTGGGATACGTGCAGCAGGCCTTCCTTGCCGGGCACGACTTCGACGAAAGCGCCGAAGTTCATCAGGCGCATAACGGCGCCGGTAAACACAGAACCAACCTCGATGTCGCGGGTCAGATCTTCGACGATCTTCTTGGCCCGTTCCACCATCTCGCGGTTGATCGAGGCGACGAAGACGCGGCCATCGGACTCGATGTCGATCTTCACGCCGGTCTCGGCGATGATGCGGTTGATGGTCTTGCCGCCAGGGCCGATGACGTCCTTGATCTTCTCAGGGTTGATGATGAACGAGGTGATGTGCGGGGCGCGCGGCGAGATTTCGGCGCGCGGTGCCGGCAGAGCACTCTCGATCACGTCAATGATGGTCAAGCGGGCATCTTTGGCCTGAGCCAGAGCCTGGCGCAGAACTTCACCCGAAACTCCCTTGAGCTTGATGTCCATCTGCAGAGCGGTGATGCCCTCGCGGGTACCGGCCACTTTGAAGTCCATCTCGCCGAGGGCGTCTTCCAGGCCCTGGATGTCGGTCAGCACAGCGAACTTGTCGCCCTTAGCCACCAGGCCCATAGCGATACCGCCGACGGGAGCCTTGATGGGCACACCGGCGTCCATCAGGGCCAGAGTGCTACCGCACACCGAAGCCATCGAGGTCGAGCCATTGGATTCCAGCGCTTCCGAAACCATGCGCAGGGTGTAGGGGAATTCGTTCTCGTCCGGGATGACCGGAACCAGAGCGCGCTCCGCCAGAGCACCGTGACCGATTTCACGGCGGCCGGGGCCGCGCATGAAGCGGGCCTCGCCCACCGAGAAGGGCGGGAAGTTGTACTGGTGGATGTAGCGGCGGGAAACTTCACCGATGACGTTGTCAAAGGACTGTTCCTCGGCCAGCGTGCCCAGCGTGGCGATGGTCAGGATCTGAGTCTGACCGCGGGTGAAGAGGCCGGTGCCGTGGGTGCGCGGCAGGATTCCGACGCGAGCCGAGAGCTTACGGATCTCGGTGGTCTTGCGACCGTCGGGGCGGATGCCTTCCTCCACGATCATGGTCATCAGCTCTTCTTCTTGCACCTTCTTCATGATGGTGTCGAAGTCGTCGCGGGTGCCGTCGGCCAGGATGGCCAGCAGTTCTTCCTTGTTCTTGTCCTTGCCGAGCTTGTCGGCCAGGGCTTCCTTGGTGATTTCACCGAAGGCGTCATTGCGCTCTTTCTTGTCGATGATGCGCATGCCTTTGGCCACTGCTTTGCCCATGTGCTTGCGGAAAGCAGTGTCCAGAGTCTTGTCGGGGATGAAGAGCGGGTACTCTTTCTTGGCTTTGCCAGCCTTCTTGACGAGCTTCTCGACCACGGCCACGATCTTCTTGATGGTGTCGTGGGCTTCTTCGATGGCTTCCAAAACCAGTTGTTCGGAAACTTCGTAGGCGCCGGCTTCCACCATACAGATGGAGTCCTTGGTGCCGGCTACAACCAGGTTCAGCGAGCTCTTTTCGATCTGCTCCTGGGTGGGGTTGATGACGAATTCGCCTTCGACATAACCGACGCGCACGCCGGCGACAGGACCGTCAAAGGGGATGTCCGACAGGGCCAGAGCGGCACCAGCGCCGCAGATGGCGATGACGTCGGGTTCGTTTTCACCGTCTACCGACATGGTCAGGCCAACCACGTGGGTGTCGTTGCGGAATCCGTCCGGGAAGAGAGGGCGGATGGGACGGTCGATGAGACGCGAGGTCAGAGTGCAGCGCTCGGGGGCGCGACCTTCACGTTTGATCCAGCCACCGGGGATTTTGCCCGCGGCGTACATCTTTTCTTCATAGTCCACCGTCAGGGGGAAGAAGCTAACGCCCGTTTTCGGCTTGGCGTTGGCGGTCGCAGTGACCAGGACGACCGTTTCTCCATAGGTCATCAGGACGGCGCCGCCAGCCTGTTTGGCGAGTTCGCCGGTTTCGAAGCGTAGGGTCTTGCCGCCTACTTCCACTTCGACTGAGTGCTTCTCCGTCTTTGGAGGAGCCGTTTTCGTTGTACTCAATGTATTTTCACCTCTATCAATGTAAGAGAACAAGGACCCCCCAGGAGTCCTACAGATGGAGGGCCGCAGCCCTCTTGAACAAGCGGCAAAAGGGCTGCCCCTCTACTTGGGACAGCCCTTTTGTGGCGCCGTGTTTAGCGGCGAATGCCGAGCTTCTCGATAAGCGTACGGTAACGCTTGACTTCCGTCTTCTTGAGATAGTTCAGCAGGCGGCGGCGTTGGCCGACCATCATCAGCAGACCGCGGCGGGAGTGGTGGTCCTTGGCGTGCTTTTGCAAGTGGCCGGTCAGATGATTGATGCGCGCCGTCAGGATGGCGACCTGGACTTCGGGAGAGCCCGTGTCTTTGTCGTGGTTGCGGTGCGTTTCGATAACTTCACTTTTGGGTTGCATGTAGAACTAACCTCCGATGCGGAAAACCGCATACATTCAAGCTCGCCGGCCGTACCGGCGGCTGTTTTGCCAGGCTGCGGTGGGAGGGCCACCGGGAGTCTCGCAAAACTCGGCCCGCATCATATCACTAAGCCCACTGCTCGTCTACCCCGAGGGTTTGCCCGGCAGGAAGACCCGAAAAGTGGTAGCAACTGGGGGCATGCGTTGCCGCTGGTTGCTACTGCTCGGCTGGTTGGGATTGGCCGTGATTCACCATCCCGGTTGGTTGGGCGGCAAGGTGTTCGTGATGGAGGACGTCGCCTCCCAATTCTTTCACCTGAAATCCCGCATTTTTCTTCTGTTTCACGGCAGAGAAGCCGGGAGCTGGTGGGATCCTCTCTATCTATTAGGTGTGCCACGCCTGAGTCAACTGCAGGCAGGCTGGTTTTCTCCCTTCAGCCTGTGGTTCGCGGTGATGGAACCCCTGACCGCCTGGCGCCTGTACCCACTGATGATCGACAGCCTTCTGTTGCTGGCCGCCTATGCGGCCGGTAGAGGCCTGGGCTGCGACCGGACGGCGGCGGGCTGGGCTGCTTTTCTCTGGGCGGCCAGCGGCAGCATCCTCAAGACCTCCCAGTATCCCTGTTTCAAGGAGACCTTGCTGGTCAGCGCCCTGGTCGTCGCTCTGACGACACGCTGGTGGCGAAGACCTCGACGCTGGATGTTGCCGGCGCTCTGTCTGTGTGGGGCCATGCAGGTCGCGGCCGGCAGTCCGAGTTGCTTCTTCTACTGCCACTACACTCTGGCTCTTTTGCTGCCGATCGTGGCCTACCAAATCGGCTGTAAACCCAGGATCTTCATGCTCAGCCTGGCCGCCTATGGCTCCGGTATGCTTCTGGCCATTCTGCCCTGGCTCGCCTTTCTAGACTTCTTTTCGCATGTGGCTCGCAACCAGCAGTCTACTGACTTTGCCGAGACTTTCCGTCTCTCGGTGGGGGAGTGGGGGCGGCGCTGGGTGGGGGAGAGCTATGCTTTCTCAGAGATCTCGAACCCGTCGCGAGCGGGATATCCGCTGCCGGTGGACCTCTCGGTGGCGGTCACCGTCCTGCTCGCTCTGGCCTGGCCTATCAAGAGGCTGCGTCCGCTGTTGCTGATGAGTCTGGTGATCAGCCTGCAGTCCGTGGGTGAGGCCGGGGGCCTGCTCTGGCTGACTCATCGCCTCTTTCCCTTCACCCTGAAGGTGCGTGGCGCGGATTCTTTTGTCATGCTGGCCGGGCTGTTTCTGCTCTGGGTGGGCGCCCAGGCATGGCGCGAACATCCCGGGCGAATCCGCAACGGTCTGGCGGCCTGGGCCTGGCTCTTCGCTCTGCTGGTCCAAACCTCCAAGATGGGTTCTGCTTATCTGCCAGCAGAGATGTTGCAGTCTCCACCGTGGCCCGAGGCAGGCCGAGGCCGTCTGGTGTTGGCCAGTGCGGGCCACCCGCCTCTCCCCTGGTGGAGTATGCCGCCGCTGGCGGGCTTGCGGACTCTGGTCTGTTTTGATTCTGCCCTGGACAGCGGTTACGCGGAAGGAATGGCTTTCAGTCAAATGGGCCCCGAGGGCGCTAAGCTCCTGCGACGCTTTCTGCTCAGAGGCGGGATGATGCCCGTCTTGCGACCGGATTCGCCGCTGCTTCTCTCTTGGGGCGTGGCCTGGGTGTTGGAGTCTGGCTCGCAAGGCTATGCCTGGAGACGCCTTCAGCCGGAGCCGCCTCGCTACTGGCTCAGTCAGCCGATTCACCAGGATGGCAAAGAATGGGCGGCCCGGCTATCGGGAGATCCCTATCGGCAAGCTCTGGTTGAGTTGGACCTGCCGCAAGAAGTGTCTAATCAACCCGTGATTGTCACTGAAGACCTGGCGGATCGTCAGGTTCTGCGGGCAACGGGCCCGGGGCTACTGGTGGGTTCTGATCAGTGGGATCCAGGTTGGCGCTGTCGAGTCGACGGCCGCGATACCTCGGTCCTTCGGGCCAATCTTGCCCTTAAGGCCGTCTGGCTGACCCCGGGCCCTCATCAGATCGAATGGGTCTATTCGCCTCCCTGGTGGAGGGCTTTTCTTGTCTGTCAGGGCCTGGGTTGGCTGCTCTTGGCGGCTTGTTTGGGTACCAAAATATAGTCCCCGGCCTTGCCGATATGGCCGATGACCTCATAGTTCTCAAGGATGCATTCCAGTATCGGAACGGGCACCCGCAGGTTGCTTTGATCCAGTCTCTGGATCAAGACGACCGAGATCTCGCGGCGTCGGAGCATTTCCAGGATGGGCGTCGGGTCCCAGGCTCCGGCTCGAGCCAGGTCAAAAAAGAGTGCGTAGCAGTCACAAACGATCGGTTCTCGGCCGAATAGCAGCGGGTTTCCACACTGCTCGGCCAGCACCGGGCCTGGGTGCGCGGCCAGCACCTCGCGGAGCTGATCGTAGCCGCGCATGCGGGTCACCCAATGGGGCTCTCGCCCGGCAAGGCAGGCCGTGGTTTCGTAGCGCCAGTAGTCGACAGGGCTTTCTAGAATGGGAAAGTGGCTGGTAGCGCCCACCCCCAGCTGGAGGGCCGCCAGAGTGGCCGTCCATTTGCCCGGGCGTCTGCTCAGGGCCAGCGCGGCCAACATGCTGAGAGCCCAATGAAGTTCCAAGAAGTAGTTGTAGTAGGCTCCTTGTTTGGCGGCAGCCGCAACCGGTAGCAAAGAAGCCAGCGAGTACCAGGCCAGGCGCCTCGACTCTGGTTCTCGGAGCGGACACAGCCCGGCTAGAAGGGCAAGCAGGAAAATGGTGGGGCCGAAGGTGGTCCACAAATGCCAGCCGGCCGGCAAGTCGGTCACCAGGTTGTTCATCAGCGGGAGCCGGCCCTGGAAAAAGGCCTGGTTCACAGTGGCCAGCAGCACGGCGGCGCTAACGGCGTAGGCCGCCAGGAAGCGGATTCCTCTACGAGCGCCCAGTTCCGCTGCCAGCGCCAGGGGGGCGGCCACGAAGGACTGTTTGGTGAACAATGCCAGCAAGCACAGGGGCAAAGACCATCGGGGGCGAGCCAGCAATACCGCCAGCACGGAGAAGCAGAAACCTAGATTGTCGACTCGGGCCAGCGGCGACCAGCCGAGGAGCAGCGGGTGGAGGAGCAAAAATCCCACCCCTGCGCAGGCGCTCACCGGGCCCTGGCGTTTCCAGAGCCAGGCCGCTGAAGCCAGCAAGACGGTCAGGATCGAGGTGAAGCTGATAAGTCGCGCGGCCAGAAAGCTGGGAGTCGACCCCAGAAAGAGGCTGGTCAGCCACAGGTAGAGGGGAAGGTGGGCGCCGTAAACATAGGGAGGCGCGGACCCCGGCGAGTAGATGGGTTGACCACGCCCCAGGTAATAGGCCAGGCCCAGCATATGGCCTTCGCCGTACTCCACTTGATATGGCTGAGTGACGGTCAGGCCACCGTGGCAGAGCCAGATAAGCAGCCCCCAGGCGGCAGCGAACGTCAGCAGGACGCGGCCCAACTTCACCACTCACCTGGCTTTCGGGTCCCCGGATGAAAGCCTTTTTGGAACTGTGACCAGAAAGTTAACAAGAACGCGGAAAAAGTTAACAAAGGTAACAATTAGTTAAAATCTTGGGCTTCGACGAGACTTACCTCCTGGACTAATGTAAGTGATAACAAACCAGTACATCCCGTCGATCTAAATGGAGGCATCAATGAGTATTTCAGGGCTTGGCAGTCAGGACGCCTTACGTGGCTACGGCCAGGTAGGCAGAACGCCCCTTCTCGGCCAGGTAGACAGTGCTGCCTCCACCAAAGCGGTCGGGGGAGCTTCTCCCGCCAGCGACCGCTCGACCCTCTCCGCCGAACTCGGGGAAAGCGAAGGAGGCGCCAACCAGTTGCTGGCTGCCTGGGGCGCCGCTCAGCCGGCCGCTACCGCTCCTCCCCTGGCCATCACCGGAGCGAATCCAGGTGCGAACGCCGGATTTTCCATCTCTGGCGGTGGCGTGGGTGGCCTCGAGCCAGGTATGCAGGCCAACAGCGTGATGATGGGGCCCGTGCTCCGCGCCTGAGGAAATAGACGACGGAATGAAAAAAGGCGACCCTCGAGGGTCGCCTTTTTTGTTTGTGCACCCTCTCCGGGTCGCTAGAGTTGGTGGACGTTCAGTCGATGCTCCGCGACCTGGCGGCCATGCAGCATGATCTGGAAGATGTAGGAGCCAGCTTCGGTGAACACAATCTGGTTCATGTCGATTTGGACATGGGCTGATTGCGACTCGTCTTCCAGCGTAAAGTACATCTCCGGCGATTGATGCAGCAGTGCCGTCTTGGCCGGATTCAGCATCTTGACGACCTGGACCTGAAAGCCGCGGCCGCCTCCCCAACTCAGCAAGAGCGAGAAGCGCGGCTGAGTAAATGGAAATTGACCTGCAAAGAGGTCGGAAAAAAGCCCGTAGCAGTTCATCTTGCCGCTCGGGGCAGGGACCACGGATTCACAAAAGAGAAAACTTCGTAGGACCGGTTCCACAGTTGCCTTCCTTATCGACGACCCCGCTTCGGGTTAGATGAGTTAGTTCCTACGCCTCAAGGAACCCAATACATCGGGTTTGGGATCTTGAAGGTGGATTCGGCATAACCACCCTGCAGATCGCTATCCTGGTCTCCGATGTTGACGAGAATGTTGTAGCCGGATTGAGCCAGGCGTTTTCGGTTGTCGGATTTGAACGACACGGTCGACTGCGTGCTGCCAATGTCCCTGAGGACGAGTTCGGTCCAGCCTTCAAAACCGGCCTGACGAAGGTTGTTCTCGGTTTGCAGGCGCTGCATCTGATTGCGGCCAGAGATGAAGATGATGGCCAGGCTTTTGGATCGAGCATACTTGTAGAGGTCCAGGGCGCCCTCGAGCGGCGGCGCGCTGGCCTTGTCGATCCAGGCGTTCCAGGGTCCCGTCTGGAACGCGAAATCATATTCATCCATGTAGGGGAGATTGGACAGACAGGTCTCGTCGATATCGAACACGATGGCCGGTTTGCCATCTACCGGAGCCTGCAAGCGGACTTCCAGGTATTCTTTCGCCCGGTTGGTGACATAGGTCACCTCGTCGCGGTAAAGCGCGCTCCGACAATATTCGCGGGTGAGGTTTTTGGCGACGCCGACGTTGGGAACCGCGTACTCGCCTTTCAGGAAGGAGTTGGTGACCGGCTGGGCCTGAGCGGCCACGGAGAGGGCCAATACCATTAGAGAGGGGACGAACTTCATGGGAGATCCTTTAGCGAATTTCGGGAGGGGGCGAGAGGGTCGCAATGGACCCAGGCCCTCGTTTCGCTGAAGGATTCTCGTCGAGGCGCAGAAACTCTCTTCTTGTGGAGCAACAAAAGTTTGTAATTTTGACGGGCCTCTCGGGCGCCGGCAAGAGTCTCGCCGTCAAGAGCCTGGAAGACGAAGGTTTTTTCTGCGTGGATAACCTGCCTCCAGCGCTGATTCCAAAGTTCGCCGAGTTATGTGCCTCCTCCAGCGTCAACCGGCTGGCCATGGTCATCGATGTGCGTGGACGCAGCTTCTTCCCGGAGCTGCAGCAATCTCTCAACGAGCTCCCGGCGATGGGCTTCGAGCCCAAGATTATTTTCTTCGAGGCCAGTGAAGCGGTGTTGGTGCGACGTTTCTCGGAGACCCGCCGGCGCCATCCCCTGACCAGTCAGGGTGGCGTTCTCCAGGCTATTCAGGAAGAAGCTCGCGAACTGGCCGGTTTGCGCTCGATGGCTTCAGCCATCCTGGATACCAGCAACCTCACGCCCAGCCAGCTCCAGAGCCTGCTGCGGGAAACTCTGGACCTGGAAGTTACCCTCAGTAAAGTCCAGATCCACGTGGTGAGTTTCGGCTTTAAGCACGGCGTGCCGGCAGACGCAGACCTGGTCTTCGATGTCCGCTTTATCACCAATCCCTATTATGTGCCGGAGATGCGCAGGTTGACCGGGCTGGATGCGCCCGTGGCCAAGTTTGTGCTCGAGAGGGCGGAGACGAAAGAGTTTTTGGAGCGAGTCGAGGGCCTGCTTCTCTTCCTCTTCCCTAAGTATCAGCAGGAAGGCAAGCATCAGGTGACCCTGGGCATAGGGTGTACGGGCGGGCAACACCGTTCAACCGCCATTGCCGACAAGATCTCCAAAGATTTGCGCCGAGCCGGCTACCTTGTGACCGTGCAGCACCGCGATATCGAACGAGAGCAGAGAAGGATCGCCGCAATCTAGGTGGCTCTGCCCTCCTCGAACGCTCTGAAGTGGTTCGCTTTCGGGATGCGCATCAAGCGCTGGCTTTTTTTGGCGACGCTGGGCGGTATTGCATTTTCCGCCGGCCTGTTGATGGCGGCCGACTTTGTGGCCGTTCGAGTTCGGCACTGGGTTGGCGATCCGCCCGTCCCTCCCAAGGTTACGGGCACGTTGCTGATGATCGTCGGATTGATGATCGTGGTCTTCGCACTGCGTCGATTTTTCCAGATCCTCAGTGCCGCGGTCGCTTTTCAGCCGCGTAAGCAACTGGTCGAGGTGCTCTACGACCGCCGCTACCTGGACCAGGGGCTCAAGTTGGTGGCCATCGGTGGGGGGACCGGCCTCTCCACCTTGTTACGAGGCCTCAAGGCCTTCACCAGCAACGTGACGGCCGTCGTCGCCGTCAGTGATGACGGGGGCAGCTCCGGAAAGCTCCGCCAGGACCTCGGGATTCTGGCTCCCGGCGACGTGCGCAACTGTCTGGTGGCTCTAGCTGACGACGAGTCTCTGCTCAAAGAGCTTTTCCGCTACCGCTTCGCGCAGGGCGGTCTGGAGGGACATTCCTTTGGAAATCTGTTCCTGGCCGCCCTGACCGACCTGGCCGGAGATTTCGAGGTGGCGATTCAGTTGTCCAGTCAGATTCTGGCGGTGCGCGGTCAGGTCTTGCCGGCCACCTTGAGCCCTGTCAATCTGACCGCCAGCTACAGTGACGGTAGCAAAGTCACCGGTGAATCGATGATTCCCAAGCACCCGGTGGATACGCGGATTGACCGCATCAATCTGGAACCGGCCGACGTCAAGCCGCCACAACAGGTGATTGCTGCCCTTGAGCAAGCGGACGCGATTTTGCTGGGTCCCGGCAGCCTTTATACCAGCGTGATTCCCAACTTGCTCGTGCCGGAGATTGCCGGGGCCATTCGGCGCTCCAGCGCCCCCAAAATTTACATTTGTAACGTGATGACTCAGCCCGGAGAGACGGATGGTATGGGGGCGGCTGATCATGTAGAGGCTCTATTGAGTCACGCCGACGTGGGCCTCGACTACGTGCTGGTCAATTTGGGAGATCCCGAGAAGCTGGCCGAGAAATATCGCGCCGAAGGGGCTCTGCCGGTGGACCCGCAGTTGGAGCGCCTGGCTGCCCTCGGCATCGAAGGCGTCGGCACCAGTCTGCTCAGCGAGACGGACTGGGTACGCCACGACCCTGACCGCCTGGCGCGCACGATCATGGATTTGATTGCCCGCCATCGCGGACGGGACCAGCGTCAGGGCGGTAGTGGCCGCCTGCGCGTGGTAAAGTAGTTCGCCCTAACGGGCTTCAAACTCGACGCGAACCACGGGGTTCTGGGATGCTCCCACCAGTTTGGGAAATTGCACGAAGGCCTCGCCGCCGGGTTGCAGATCCTTGACGAGTTCCGTGAATCGGGCCACTTGGCGACCTGACTTTTCGAAGATGGCCACCCGCACCAGGACCCACTTAAAGGCCGTTGGCCCCTGATGCTTTATGCGCGCGAAGCCCCGCAGGAATCCGTCCGCCTGCGCCAGTTCCACCTTCTCGAGATGCACGGGAAAGCCGGGGTCTTCGCTGGTTCCACGCGCAGCGCCCTGGCCCAGTCCCTGGGAGAGCAAGGGGCCGTAGAGGTCGACGTTGCCGTCCGCGCCTTTGCGATAGGAGCATTGCAAAGCTGAGGCGACCTGATCCACGTCGACGAAGATGCGGTCCTGTTGGAGATGCTGTTCCAAGCGAACCGTGCGTCCCTCCAGGCTGATAGGCAAGATTTCCTTCAGTACGGGGCCGCCCTGAGAAGCACTACCCTGGCTCTGGCAACTCACCTGAAGCCGACCCTGGTCGACCTGCCAACTACATCCCAGAGACTCCAGCAGGCCGTCTAAAGGCGCCAGGGTGCGTGCTGGAAACCAGCGCACCGGCCCGGCGAAAGGCTGATTGCGGACAAATAGCTGAGGTTCGGCGGCCAAGGGGGTGCTCCAAAGCAGCAGGGCGAGGAGTTTCTTGCTCATGAGTTCTCTCCAGGGTGATTTCCAAAATAGAAAACGGGTGGCTCCAGGTTCTCTTTGGTGCGCGGAGGGACGGATTCGTAGTCGAAAGGACAATGCCGGCAGCCGTTGCCGCAGCAATACCCGCGTCTCCAAAGAAACCGTTCGGTCAATACGAACAGGCCTTTATCCATATAGAATTCGTCGTCCTGCAATTGACTCATGGGCGCGGGAAAACCTTGACAAGTTCCTGATACAGCGGACCGAACTGACGTGGGTTGGCGGGCTTGAGGTCGGGTCCGACCAGGGCGTGCAGACTGCTGCCGCGGGCTACGGCTCGCCCTTCAATTTCAAGGTAGTAGCTCATCTGGATGCGCACTCCCTTCATCCAGTCAGCGCGCGTGCGCAAGTGCAGCAGGTCCCCATAGCCGGCGCGCCCCAGGATCTCCACCTGATACGAAAGAACAGGCGCGAGAATGCCCTGAGACTCAAACTCGGCATAAGGCCTCAGGTGCTGGATGAAGAAGTCGGTTCGACCCTGCTCGAAGTAGACCGGATAATGGGAGTGATGAACTACGCCCATCTGGTCGCTTTCCGCATAGCGCACCGCAATTTGACTCAGGCTCTCCATGGCCAAGCCGTTCCGGGCAACCGGCCGTGGAACCTTTGATGGAGGTTGGCGATGAAGGCGATTTTGTTGGACTGGGATGGGGTTCTGTGCGATTCGCGCACACTCTACTACGATTTGTACTTCGAGGCGGCCCGGCGTTGGAAGAAAAAAATGCCGATTCAAACGATGGAAGAGTTTTTGGAGTGGTACAATCCTCGCTGGGAAGAGAACTACTACGAGATGGGCTTTACTCCCGAGGAATTCCAAGAAGTTCAGGTGTGGAGCGACGAATACCTCGACTACAATAGCGCTCCGCTGTTTCCCGGAATCGCCGACAACTTGCGGCGCTGGAGTGAGGTTGCGCCGCTGGCCATCGTGTCCACTACCAATTCCGCCTTGATTCGCCAGCGCATGCGGGCCGAATTGGGCCTGCAAACCGTCTCCTTGGGGCGCGGACCTCAGGGGGAGCCGTCGGGCGGTCCCCCGGCTGATCCGCCGGTGGTAGGGGTGCGCGCCGGCGATACTACGCCCGAGGAAGCGCTGCACTTGAAGGCGGCCGAGGCCAGCCTGGACAGCTACTTCCGACACTTCACCGGCGGCGAGGACGGTAGTTCCGCCAAACGTGAGAAAGTAGCCCGCACTCTGGAGATTCTCGGGGTCAAGGAGGGCGTCATGGTGGGCGATACTCCTCTGGATGTCGACGCCGGGCAGTTCAACGGCTTGAAGACGGTGGGAGTGACCTACGGTTGGGTTAGCGCCGCTCGCGTTCGCCAGGCTGGTCCGAACTTTCTCGTGGATCGGCCCGAAGATCTTTACCAGACCGTGCTGGATAGCCTGAAATAAAAAAGCGCCCCGCTGGCCACCAGGTGACCGGCCGGGCGCTTTTTTGTGTTCTCTAGACCAGGGAGGCGTCGCGGAACAAAGGCTGGTCCGCTTTGCCGAAGTTTAGTTCGTAGCGGGCCTGGAAGTTCTCGCGCGTGTAGGCGTGATTCTGAGTGCCGTACTGTTCGACCACATAGGCCGAGGCTACGCTGCCCAGTCGGCCGCACAGGGCCAGGGGCAGGCCGCGCACCAGGCCGCTGACCAGGCCGCCACGGAAGGCGTCGCCTGCACCGGTGGGGTCGACCACTCCCGAGATCTGAGCGGCCGGGACTTCCACAACCTCACCTTTGTTGGTCTTGATGCGGCTGCCTTTTTCGCCCAGGGTGACAACCAGCAGTTCCACCGTCTCCAGGATCTCGGCTTCGCTTTTACCGGTCTTCTCGCAGAAGACGGCGAATTCGTAATCGTTCAGGACCAGCGCTTTGGCGCCGATGGTGCCGGACCAGAGGGGCTCGCCCGGCATGTTGGTGACCTGAAAAGAAGGGTCGTAGACGAACGGAATTTTGGCTTCGCGGCATTCCTGAGCGTGACGCAGCATCGCATCCGGGTCGTCGGGCGCGATCACACAGATTTGCGGATTGCTGCCGGCGCTGGCCTTCAAGCTGATTTCACGAGCTTTGGACATGGCGCCCACGTAAAAACCGGTGATCTGGTTATCGGCTCGGTCGGTGGTGATGAAGCAGGTGGCCGTGACTTCGTCATCAATGCGCTGGATGGCGCTGACGTCGACTCCCTGCTCGCTCAGCCAGGCGGAATATTCGCTGAAGTCACGACCCGCCGAGGCCACGATGCGCGGGCGTTCGCCCAGCAGCGCCATGGTGTAGGCGATGTTGGCCGCGCAGCCGCCGCGCTGTTTCTTGAGTTTGTCGACCAGAAACGAGATGTTGATGCAGTGGAGTTTATCCGGAAGGATGTGATCCTTGAAGTGTCCGGGAAAATCCATGATGTAGTCATAGGCCAGAGAGCCCGTTACCAAGATGTTCCCCGTCGTTCCAACCTGAGTCATTGCGATTCCTTGATCCTTCCGTTGATAGAGACGCGATTCTCGCTTGCTTTCGGCATTCCCCTAGGGTTTGCCCGGAATCACGAAGGGTTCTTGTTTGGGAGCGGGGGTGGCCGCCGGCCCCTTGCCTTCCAAGCGAAGCTTGATGTCCATCAGGCGCTGGTAAGGGTCTTTTTCAACCAGATAGACGACTCCGGCTCCATCCTTGACATAAGCCCCCTGACCACCCGGGCCAGGCTGCCCAAGGCTGATCTTGGCCAGACTCTTCTTGGCGCTATCCCAGACTTCCAGACTGGCCCGCTCTTTCCACGCTCCGATCGCTTTGGCGTCGGGCTTCGAGCTCCATTCCAGGTTCTTCAGTTCCCAGACCAGGTCGGCGACCGCCGTTTTCTGGGCGTCTTCCTTGTCTTTGGCGACTTTGGGCATGCTCACGTTCCAGAGGTCATCGCGCTTCACTGCTTCGGTTTTGAAGGTATCGATGGTCGCTTCCAGGCGGTCGGCCTCTTCAGGCTGGAAGACGTAGAGGTGGCGCTGCAGCAAGCCAGCCACCTTGGGTTCCAGCAATTTGAAGTCTTTGACTTCGAGAACCATCTGTTCATTGGGCGGCGTGCGGCGAGCGTAGTAAAGACCCGGTTTGCCCGGCACGGCCTGGCCCACGTCCAGCACGAACGGCTTGCTCTGGCGGTCGACGAAGACCGTGAGTTTGACCGTGCTGGGCTCGAATCCGGCCTTCTCGCTCGCCTTCATAAAGCGCCCAACCTTCACGTTGCGCCAGTTGAACAACATGTCGCGCACCTTGGCCGCGTCGGCGGAGGCCGCTTCCGGGCGCACGATTTTCCATTCCTCGCTAAGGTCTTGAATCGACATCCCCTCGTCGTTTTCGATCTCTTCGCCGCTGTCTTCGCGTGGTTTGGTCAAAGCCAGTTCGATGGGCGGACCGCTCGCGCTTTCGATCAGGATTTTGTTAGCGGTGGAGGGCTCGAAGGTGAGCGGGCTCATTTCGCGCTGGTTATCGGTGGCCGGATCGAGTAGTTCGGTGAGTGAAGTGGCGATCGTGGTGATCGGTTTGCCCGGGCCGGGGGTGACGTAATATCCGCTGTCGTCAGGAGTCTTGGCACCCAGCAGGAGCGCATGGTCGACTCCTTTGCGGTCCTTCAAGGTGATCTTGTAGCTCGGCTTGTCCAGGCCGAAGTCTTCCGGCTTGGAACTGACGTCCCCGGCATCCTCGGCCTTCTGCAGTTCTACCAGAGCTTTGACGGCCTGGCCGGTAGAGGAAGTCCGCAGCACCACCGGCTCCGCCCCCTGCAGAATCCAGACGCCGTTCTCTTTCGACATTTCGTGCGTAAAGGCGGGAGTGCCGAATTTCTCGATCTTCAGGCTGGCGATGTCTTTTTTCGCCAAGTCGGGGAAATAGCGCTTCTGCTGTTTTTCTTGTTGGGCCGCGATCGGCTTGCCTTTGACGTCGTGGAGATAGAAAAAGGCGCCCAGGCCGACCACCAGCAAGAGCGCAACGAGATTACCGCGATTCATGAGAGCCTACTGCCTCCGCATTACATTGAAGAGGCCCAGTCCCACCACCAGAACCGGCAGCAGAATGACCAGCAGGAAAGCCAGTTTGGTCTGCTCCTGGCCGGACATGTTGAGCGGCTGAGCCAGTTCGTCCTTCGGACGAATGGAGATGGCCGTGTCGTTGGCCACCAGCCAGTTGAAGCTGTTGAGTGCGAAATCTTTGTTGACCACGTAGAGCTGGTTGCTCAAAGCGTCGGAGTCCGCCACCGTCACCACTCGAACCTGGCGAGTATTCTTGACCTGATCGGGAGCCGGAGTGGGAGAAGCCTTGGGAGTTTCCTCTTTCTTTTCGGCGGCGATGGCCAGGGTCGCCACGCTGGGCTTGATCTTGGTCAGGTCCAGCTTCAGCGAGGTCTGGCCGAGCACGTCAGCCAGCGGAACCTCCAGAGCGGTGGGGGGAACGGTGTTGGTCGTGATCAGCACCGTGTCGATCACGCCGCTGGGGGGAGTGGCCGCAACCTTCAGCGCGCGAGCCAGAATGAACATGGTCTGAATCTTGTAGTCTTTGGTGATGGGGTGAGACGGGTCGAAATTCAGGCCAATCGAGAAAACCGGCTCGGCGCCCAGCTTCTGAGAGAACTGGTCCAGCACGATGTTGCCGGTCGTTTCGATGCCGTAAGGCTTCACCAGTTCGGTGTAGCTGTCCGGGGTCTCGGCTTCATACATCATGAGCAACCGGCCGTAGTTGTCCAAATACTCTTTGACCAGCTTCTGTTCGCCGGGCAGGAGCGGTCGGATGGGGCCGGCCAGCACCACCAGATTGGCGTCGGCGGGAATTTTCGGGGTGGCGGCCAGGCTCAAAGGCTCGACCACGAAACCCTCTTTCACCAGGTCGGCGCGCAACTGGCTGTAGCCGGTGGGCTCGGTCTGGCTAAGGTCGCGCTCGCCGTGACCGGTAACGAAGTAGGCTTTGTAGGTGGCGTTGCGCTGCAGCTTGAGCAGGGCGGCGGTAAGCTCGTCCTCGCTGATGCCGGTCAGGCGCTCGGTGCGTCCCTTGCCTTCCTTGACTTCGACCACGCCTTCGCCGCGCATGCGAATGCCGTATTTTTTGGCCAGCAGAGGCTTCTTGATCGGATCGACCACTTCGTAGGTGAACTTCTGTGGGTCGATGCTGCTGTAGCGCTTGAGCAGTTCTTCGCTCTTGGCGGCGCTTTTTTCATCGTTGAAGGCATAGACCTTGACCGGGGTGGTCAGGCTGGTGACGGCCTGCTTGGACTGCAAGGCCAGGGTGTAGCGGCCGTTCTTGGTGATGTCGAACGGGTGCTCATTGTTGTTGGAAATCAGCAGCACCAGCACCCACACGATCAGGGCAATGAAGACCGAAATAACGGTGTTGATAAAGCTTGAAAGTCGCTTATCCATCGACTACATCCTCCACTTGCGGCTGTCGAGCACGCGCACGGTCAAGAATAAAAAGAGCACCGTCAGGCACAGGTAGTAGACGATGTCATGAGAGGAAATGTTTCCTCGGGCAAAGCTTTCCAGGTGGGTCATGATGCCCAGCTTGCCAATGCCTTTGCTGTCCTCGTTAAAGCCCTGGGTGAGCTTTTCGGGTAGAAATTTGTCGAGCAGTTGCATCAGCCAGAGCATCATGGCCAGGCCGTAGGTCACGCAGGCGGCGATGACCTGGCTGGCGCTGAGGCTCGAGGCCCACAGCCCGATGGCGATCAGAGTTGATGCCATCAGCCCCAGGCCCGCGTAGCCGGCAGCCACCAGGCTCCAGTCCAGCGGAGTTTTGGTGCTGATATAGGCCAGCGAGATGCAGCTCAGGCCGAGCATGCCAAGCACCGTCAGCAGCGAGGCAAAGAACTTGGCCAGCACGATTTCCCACTCATTGACCGGATAGGTAAAGAGCAGTTCCAGCGTGCCGATACGCTTTTCTTCCGCCAGCAAGCGCATGGTTAGCATCGGGAGCAGGAAGATCATCAGAAAGCCGAGCCACCACTGATAGCCGAGCACCAGCTCGTCCATAATGTTGGGCGAACGGCCGCTCATCGGGCCTCCCGCGCTGCTCTCCACGAAGTTACTGACCATGAGCGTGAAGATCAGGCCGGAAACGAAAAGATAGGCCGCTGTCAGCACCCAGACCGTGACCGAATTGAAATAGGCCAACAGGTCGCGACGAAAGATCGCAAACATTAGACCGCACCTCCCACTTCTTGACCGGCTTCCTGAGCGGTCGCTTCACTGGTGACCACTTTGAGGAAGATGTCTTCAAGCTTCATGTTCTGGCTCTGCAGAGTGAGCAGTTGCCAGCCCTTCTCCACCACCATTCGGGCGATTTCGGGCCGAGGGTCGATGCCGCGGGGGCTATCCACCCAGAGATGATGAGGACTGGAGGGGCCCACGCTGGTGACTCCCTCGACTTTGGCCAGCGCTTCGGCGGCCACTTCATCCTCGACGCCGCCCAATTCGACCAGCGTCCGCTGGTTGGAAGACAGGCTCCTGGTCAGGTTCTCTGGAGTGTCGAGAGCGCGAATTTTTCCACCCGAGATGATGATGACTCGGGAGCAGATGGCCTCGACCTCGGGCAGGATGTGGGTCGAGAGCAGCACCGTCGAGTGCTGAGCGATGTCTCGGATCAGATTGCGGATATCCAAGATTTGGGCGGGATCGAGGCCCACCGTGGGTTCGTCCAGGATCAGAACCTTGGGCTTGTTGACGATGGCCTGGGCCAGGCCGACGCGCTGGCGATAACCGCGAGACAACTGCGAGATGACCTGGTCGGCCACGGTCAGCAGGTTGCAGCGACTCAGGGCCTCCTCGACAAAGCGTTTGCGCTCACCGTGGGCGACTCCCTTGGCCGCGGCGGCAAAGCCGACGAACTCCCGAGGAGTCATCTCCGGATGGAGCGGAACCAGTTCGGGCAGGTAGCCGATGTTCTGGCGGATTTTTTTGGAGTCGTTGTAGATGTCGAAGCCCGCTACCGTGGCCGTGCCCGAAGTGGGAGGGAAGTAGCAGGTGAGCATTCTCATGGTGGTCGTCTTGCCGGCCCCGTTGGGTCCCAGGAAGCCGAGCACCTCGCCGGGCGCCATCTCGAAAGAGAGCGAGTCGACAGCGAGCTTCTCGTTGAAGCGTTTGGTTAGATTGCTGGCCGTGATCATGTCGGTTCGTAATCCTTCGCAGGATGTTTAGAGTTCCCAAAAAGGGACCCCGGTAGCCTACCCAGGATGCAAGAGAATTCAATCCAGGACAGAAAAAAAGACGGTGGCTATCCGTCAGGTGGGCCTGCCTTTCTGCGGCCGGGTTCTTGCTCCTTTTCCCTGCAAGGGAAAGCTCGTTTCGGCAAGAACGACAACCCGGTGCTGTAAGGGGGACGCAGTCCCCCCGCTTAGACTATTGCGACCCGCGTCGCTCCGTGGCGGTCGAGAAAGGAGTCGTGGGTTTGCCTCCCTTGTTGTCTGAGGGAAGTCGCTTGCGCGGCCGCTACAAAATCGTCCGGGTGCTCAGTGCCACCCGTCTTCGAAACATGTACCTGGCCGAAGATCAGCACCTCAAGGGCAAGCACTGGGTCATTCGCCAGATGCAGCCGGTGGGCATCGACAGCGGCGACCGCAAGTGGCTCATCGGTCAATTCGAAGCCGAAGCGCGCATGCTCTCCACTCTGGAGCATCCCTCGCTGCCCAAGCTCGTCGACTTTTTTGTCCAGGATCTCCACCTCTACGTGATCCGCGAATTTGTGCCGGGATTGGACCTGAACGTGATCCTCTCGCAGCGCTCGGGACGGCTTTCGGAGCGGGACGCTCTGGGCATCGGGTTCTCTTTGTGCGAGTTGATGAACTTTTTGCTCAAGAAGAAGCTTCCGCCCATTGTGTTTCGCGAGCTGAGCCTGGCCAATCTCGTCTATACACCGGATGGACAGACCAAGCTGATCGACTTTGGCTTTTCCCGGCTGTTTCAGCGCGAGGGGCGCATGGGCGCTCCCGATTATGCTGCGCCGGAGCAATACGCGGAGGACGCCTCGATCGACGGTCAGACGCTGGTCTACAACGTGGGAGCGCTGATGTATCATTTGATGACCGGGCACAACCCCGGCACCACGCCGTTTGCGCTGCCCCCGATGCAGCATCACAATCCGGGACTGAGCGATCGCACCGTTGACTTGATTGAAAAGGCGACCAGCAATGAGCGCTCTCAGCGATTCTCTTCGCTCACCGACCTGGCCAAGATGTTGCAACAGGTACTCAATGCCAAGCCCGCGCGCTCGAAAAAGAAGGGCGGAACCCAGCGGCTGGAGCAAATTCCCTTACCGGGAGGCGGCAACTTCCGGGTCGAATCTAAGTCGGGGAGATTCCCCTGGGGCGTAGTGATGGTGCTTTTGCTCTGTCTGGGAGCGGGAAGCGCCGTTGCTCTACGCTACTTGGGAATGTTGTGAAGGACGGGCCGTGCTAGCACCAGGAACGCGAATTGGACCTCGATATGTGATCGACCGCCTGCTCGGGCAAGGCGGTATGAGCAACCTGTACATCGCCACGGATTTGCAACAGGGCAACGCGGTTCGGGTCATCAAAGAAATGACGGCGCGTTATGCCGACCCCAATGAGCAGAAGATGGCCGAGAACCTCTTTATGCGCGAAGCGCAACTGCTGGCGACCCTCAACCATCCTCACATTCCCAAGGTCTTCGACAAATTTATCTTCCAGGGCAAATACTATCTTTCGATGGAGTATTGCCAGGGAGACGACCTGGGCAAGATCATTCAAGACCGGGGAACCATCGACGAGAAGATGGCTTCCGCCTGGGGTTCGCAGATGGCCACCGTGCTCTACTATTTGCATCGCCAGAACCCGCCCATCGTCTTCCGTGACGTGAAGCCGTCCAACATCATGATCGTCAACGAGCAGGTCAAGTTGATCGACTTCGGCATCGCTCGCCACTTTACCAGTGCCAAAAAGGGCGACACCATGCGTATTGGTTCTCCCGGCTACGCACCGCCCGAGCAGTATAGCGGTCAGACCGACCCTCGCTCCGATATCTACGCCCTGGGGGTCACGCTGCACCATGCCGTCACCGGCTTTGACCCGACCATCTCCCAGACTCCGTTTTTGATTCCGCCGGCACGCTCTCTCAATCCCAAGGTCAGTGCCGAAATGGAAGCATTGATCGCTCGGGCCACCCAGTTGGATCCCGACAAGCGCTATGACAACTGCCTGGATATGAAGCGGGACCTGCAGGTGGTGATGCGCAACCACGGTCTGGTGGTAGGCACGAGCGTGCCCTTTTCGACGCTGAATCAGCCCGCTCCCCAGGTGCCCCCGCCCATCCCCTCTTCGCCGGCGGTAACGCCCACGGCCGCCCCGACCCCGAGTCTGCCGGTGGCAACAGCGCCCACAGCGCCCACGCCGGTCGCGGCCCCCTCGCCGGCTCCGACTCCGGCGCCCACTCCCACCACCACCGTGACTCAATCAGCAGCTCCCGCCCGTAAGAAGCGCGGCAAGGGGGGTCTGGTTATGGCTCTGCTGGCGATCGGTCTTGGCGTGGGTGCCACCCAGGCGCCAGCCAGCTGGCGCACGGCCGCCGGTGAGCAGTTCAACAAGCTCATGGGTCAGTTGCAGTTTCTCGTGCCCAGCTCGGCACCGCCGATTTCGGATGCGGAGAAGTCGCTGTTGCTGGGCGGTCCTGTTCCCGCAGCCGCTGAAGAACTGGGACGGCCCGTTCGCGATGGCAAGGCCACCCCTGAACAGAGGCTGGCTTATCAGAATGCACTCGTCTACGGCAGCGGTCGCCCCATCCGACGATTGGCGGTGATTGCCCCGGCCGACCAGCAGGTGGCCGCCACTCTGGCGGCCTGGCAGAGCTCCAACTGGAATGAGGCCAGTCGCGAGGGGACCTTGCTGGTCATCTCTCTGGAAATCGTCGAGAGCGACTGGGCCGGCGCCGTCCGCCGAGCGCTGGGGAGCGAGCGTTTTCGCGAGGGACGGCCGGCCGATGCGTTGCTGGTCTATCCGCCTGCTCAGCGGCCCAACGGATGGGCCGGTTGGTTTGACAAAAGTCCGCCACTGTATTGGGTGGGGGCTCGTGACAAAAGCGATCCGGCCGCGGCCAAAACCCTACCGGCCCAGGACACCAACTACAGCGACGTGCTGCGTCAGGTTCAGTTGAGTGACGAGATCTGGCTGTCCAAGAACCCACCCGCTCCCAGCGGCAGCAAGCACGAGGCTTTCGCCGGGCCCGACACCATGGCCAGGCTGCTGAAGCAAAATCCCAAGCCCTTGCTGGTGGTGGATGCGGACCAGTTGAAGACTATGGAAAGTTGGCCCAAAATCAACGGCGGCCGGCTCTTGACCATCGCTCCGGGCGGTGGCCTGAGCGCGCAGCCCCCGGCGGTTCCCGCGGGCTATCATCTGTATGCGCTCTCCCAGGCCAGTCCCTATGCGGCAGACCCTACCGTGGCGGATTTCTTTCAGACCCCGGATCGCAATGCTCCGATGTTTGACGCGCTGGCCTGGGTGGGTTCCCATCTGTTGGGGGAGACCCGCCAAACTGGCTTAAGTTGGCACAGCGACCGTAACGGGGAACTGGAGCCGGCGCGCTTCTCTCTGCTGGAGGCGCGCAACGGTCAGTGGGTCTGGTTGCGGGATGGAGGCGGCAAATGATTCTCAAGCGCTGGACCTTGATGTCGGTCATCGTGATGCTGGGCTGTCTGGGCGGCGTGATCGGTTGCAACTATCTGTGCACCAAGATGCCTGTGCCCGCTCCCCTGCAGTTGTTGATCGTCATGCTGGCGTTCCTGGCTTCGATCATCATCGCTTACGCCACCGGCCTCAAATTCTTCCCTCCCACGGAAGAAGAGACGATTCGCCCCGAGGTGCCGCGACAGCCCTGGGCCTGGCTGCGTCCGCGAGGCGAGGGCTTGAAGTCGGGCTACCCTCTGAATAAGAGTCACGTCGTTCTGGGCCGTGACGTGAACTGTGACGTGATGGTCAATCATCACTCGGTGTCTCGGCGCCACGCCGAGATCGTGCGTCTGGCCGAGGGTTATCTGTTTCGGGACCTCGGGGGCAAGAATGGGTGCTTTGTGAACGGTCAGCGCGTTCAGGAGTATTTGCTCCAGGAAGGCGATGTGGTCGCGGTGGGAGACATCCAGCTCAACTTTGAGGCACCGCGTCGCCCCCAACCCGCCCAGCTCGAGGAAGCCGAGCACCTATCGGTTTCTCAGTTGCTGTCCCCCGAGGCGTTGCCTCTCGATGGGGGTGGGGACTTTCAGGGGAGCGCCGCGCTGCCGGTTAATGACGAAGGCACCGAGGTTTGGAGACGCCCCGAGTAACTCTACTGGTCGGGGTCGATGTCGAATCCGGTGGACTCCATCATCAGACTTTCGTTGACCAGGGCCGTCCACTGGCCCTCCAACTCGCCGATGAAGTCCTTCAGTTGATCGAGGTCGAGCCGGGTATCCTTGGTGGTTTTTCCACGAGCCAGATGCACCATTTTGGCGGAACAGTTGGGACAGCTACTGGTGCGGTTGGTCAAATAGTCGACGACGCGCCGCTTGACCACGTCGCCGCAGCCGGGACAAGGTAGCCTCAGGTAGATTTCGACCGAAAAGACGCCCTGGTGTGTCTCTCTACGCTCCATCGCCGGAGGCGATCAACTCTTCTTGCTTGGGCGAGTGATCCTGATGGTCGGCGATCACGATTTCCATGTGGCCGGGCACGAAGAGAAAGATGTTGTCGGCCACTTTCTGGCTGTTGCCTTCCATTGCGTAGGAGATGCCCGAGAGAAAATCCACGATGCGTCGCGCCAATTCTTTATCGGTCTTGCGCATGTTGAGCAAGATGCATTTCTTAACTTTGAGCGATTCGGCGATTTCGCGGGCGTCCGCGAAAGAGGCGGGTTCCAGCACCACGATTTCCTGCTTGCGGGGCGTGGGCAATCCGACCAGGTTGGCGCGAGCGCCACCGCGTGCCAGTCCGGGTTGACCGGCCGGGGTCGTGGGAGCCTGGGCCGGCGCCGTAGCTGCCTGACCAGCCTGACGTAATGCGCCGGGTCGCTGCGTTTCGCGCTCTTCGGACTCCGAATCGAAGCCATCGGCTGCGAAGCTGTCCTCTTCCATAGTGAAGAATCGTTTCAGGCTATCCAACATTTTTGCCACCGTTCCAACCTCCGTAGAGAACTGATTGGGGTTCTCTGGTCGATTTGAAGGAATTTCAAACCAGGACCATTGGCACCTGCTTAAGCCCTTGAAAAAATCTCTAGCGGTTGCCGAAGAGAGCTCGGCCGACGCGAATCCAGTTGCTGCCTTCGGCGATGGCGGCTTCGAAATCGTCGCTCATGCCCATCGACAGCTCATAGCGGTCAAAAATGGCCAGCTTTCGTTGCTGCAGCTGGTCGCGCAGTTCGCGCAGCTGTCCAAAGAAGGGCCGAGAAATCTGAGGGGGAGGCAGCGTCATGAGGCCGGTCAGGCGCAGTCCTCGCCATTCGCGGGCCGAATTCCAGCGTTCCAGTTCGGCCACCAGGTCCTTGGGGTCGACTCCGGACTTGCTCTCTTCCTCGCCGAGGCGCACTTGCACGAAGGCTTCCACCACTCGACCCGCTTCCAGGGCCAACCGCTCCAGGCGTTCAGCCAGGGAGAAGCGGTCCAGCGAATGGATGACCGGAAAAAGCTGCACGGCCTTGGCGGCTTTGTTGCTTTGCAGGGGTCCGATCAGGTGCCAGCGCGCCTCGGGCAGCAGAGGCACCTTGGTCTCGGCTTCCTGCACGTAATTCTCGCCAAAGTCGAGCTGACCAGAAGCCAGCAATTCGCGAACCGGTTCGATCGGAAAGGTCTTGCTCACGGCCAGCAGTCGGACCTCGTCGGTCGCACGGCCGGCACGGAGACAGGCTTGCTCGATTCTCTGTTTGACTTCGAGAAAGCGCTCGGCTACAGCCATCTCATCAGAGGAGCGTCTTCAGCCAGGTTGCCGGCGTGACCATTGGCGGCCGGCAGCAGATTGGCCGCCTCCGCCTCGGAAATCATGCCGGCGTCGATCAGGCGACTGAGCGACTGCGACATGGTCTGACTGCCCTCGCCCGCCAGCCCTTTATTGACGGTCTGGCTGAGCTGATCGAGATTGCCCTCCAGCAGCAACTGGCTGACGGCCTGATTGACCAGCAAGACTTCAGCGGCGGGCACCAGCCCTTTGCTTTTGTCGGCGCGCGGCAGCAATCGCAGGGAAACCACCGCTTTCAAGTTGTAGGCAAATTGGCGACGGTCCAACACGTTCGGCGCGCGGTCCACGAAGCTCATCATGCGCTCCAGGGCGGAAAGCAGGTTGGGGGCTTCCAGTCCAGCCACCACCAGGTGTCCGCTGTCGGCCGCCGCCAGGGCGGTGGCCGCGGCATCGGCGTTGGGCAGAGGATCGATGACCAGTGCGTCCGGATCGTGTTTCAGACCGTCCTGGATGGCCTTGACCGTGTCCTGGTAGTCGCTGCCGAACTCGCGTTGGGTGATCAGCGACTGGTGGTCTTGATGAATGATGTGAATCGGCGCTTCCAGGCTGAGGATGTGCATTTTACGGGTGCGATTCAGTTCGTCGACGATGGCCGAAAGGGTAGTGCTCTTGCCGGATCCGAGCGGACCGGTGACCAGCACCATGCCGTGCTTGATCACGCCCATGGTGCGTCGCAGAATGGCCGGTAAGCCGAGTTCCTCCAGATTGGTCTGGCTGCGCAGCATCTTCATGGAAGCGCACAAGCGGCCCCGCTGATAGAAGGCGTGGCCGCGCAAGCGCAAGCCGGACTGCTCGTAGGTGAAGTCGAGAGAGCGCTGTTGCAGCAAGCGGCGTCGTTCTTCTTTGCTCAGGGCAAAGAAGATCAGTCGCCGGCAGTCCTCCTCGCCCAGACTGTTGTTGCCCACCGGGATGAGGTCGCCGTGGAGGCGCACCATCGGGTTGGAGCCGACCTTGATATGCAGATCGCTGGCCTGGTTCTGGCTCATCACGTTGAGCAGATCGCGCAGGCCAAAGTTCAGGTCGGTCTTTTCCGGAGCTTCCAGATCGGCCTCATTGATGGAGACACCCACAGGGGCCGCGGTCAGGTCGGCCGGGGCGCCGCCCCGTCCCCTTTCGTCCAGAGCTTTGACCAGGCGAACGGCCAGGTCTACTTTGTCGGAGTAGTTTTCCGTTTCGTCCGCCAGCGTCTTGGAACGGGCCAGCAGTTGCTCGTAGCGGTCGCCTTGAGCCTGAAGCTGGCTTTCCAGCTGCTCGACCTTGCTGGCGGCCTGAGCGGCTTTGCTCCCCAGTTCGCTCTGGTTGGAGTAGGTCGCTTTGAGGGCTTCCAGTTCCGCTTTCAGCTCGGCGATTTCTTCGTGGCTGGCGCGCGAATCCACGGCGTCCGCCAGCTCTGCCAGGTTGGCTTCCAGCTCTTGCTTGGAGGCCTGTTGCTGCTGACCGACTTCGGCCACGCTCGACTTGAACTTGGAAGAGAGCTCGGCCAGGGTGGTGTCGATTTCCCGAGACAGGGTCTCGAACTCCTGACGGAAGTCGGCCGCTAATTTTTCGTTCTGGCTCTGGTCAGCCAATGATTCCCGCAGCTTCGAAGTCTGAGACTCCAAATTGTGGGTCAGCTCTTCAAGGCGGGTTGCTACCAGATCCATTTCTTCTTCACGGGTGGCATCCAGCGTCTGAAAGCGCTGCTGCACGGAAGAATGAACCTGGGCCACCAATTCTTCGAGCTTGCCCGGCACGTTTTCCAACGGTCCATTGCCGCCGACATCGGCCAGGCGTTCGCTGAGTTCCGCCAATCGATCGGTAAGAATGTGCTGCGCTTGCGTAAGCTGGTCCAGCTGGCTGACGGTCTGATTTTTCAGCCCGTCCAGCTCCTGAAAAAGCTCATCGTCGCCTTCCGCGTCCTCTTCGATTTCGCGAGCGAGTTTGTCGAGCTTGGCGCGTACGGCGCGCTGATCGCGAACCGACTCCTGGGTGGAGAGGAGCAGATTCTGCAGCTCTTCCTCGATGGAGGTGACGCGAATGTCTAAATCGTCATCGTCCTCTTCGAGAAGGCCCTCTTCTCCCTCAATGCTCTCTCCCGGTCTTCTCCGCCTGCGTCTGGCCAAAGTAGGCTCCTAAGCTCTTTAAGATCGGCTAACCTTTCTGGGCGAAAAGAGCGGTTCCTTTTCTCGCTATTGGAGGGGACCGATTTTTTGTTCGACTGCCGCAACCATCGCTTGCAGCCCCTGCCGTGCCTTTTTCAACTCCGGATAGGGAGGGTGATCGTCTTTCCAGGTGGGCACCACTCGGCGCAGTTCGGCATAGGCAACTTCCGTGGCCGGTCCAAACGTCAGCGGTCGGCGAAAGTCCAGGGCCTGGGTAGCGCACAGCCATTCGCAGGCCAGAATTTGCTCGACATTGTCGATCAGTTTTTCCAGTTTATAAGCGGCGGCCGGCCCCATGCTCACGTGATCTTCGTGTCCGGCCGAGGTGGGAATGGTGTCGGCGCTGGCCGGGTGGCAGAATACCTTGTTTTCGCTGGCCAGGGCGGCGGCCACATATTGCACCAGCATCAAACCGGAATGGAGTCCCTGATGGGGAGTCAAGAAGGGAGGCAATTCGCTGGTGTCCGGATTGAGCAGCCGGTCGCAGCGCCGTTCGGAAATGGTGCCCAAGTACTGCAGGCTGAGCGCGGCCGAGTCCAGGGCCAGCGCCACCGGCGCTCCGTGGAAGTTGCCGCCGCTCAAAATCAGTTCCTCTTCGGGAAAGACCAGAGGATTGTCGGTCACCGAATTGATTTCGCGCTCGATCAGACCGGAGCAGAAGCTCAGTCCCTCGCGGCTGGCGCCGTGGACCTGAGGAGTGCAGCGCATGCTGTAGGGGTCTTGCACCTTGGGACACCCTTTGTGAGAGGCCACCAGTGCCGAGTCTTGCATACAGGCGCGCAAATTGGCCGCGCTGGCAATCTGGCCGGGGTGGGGGCGCACTCGCGAAATGGCTTCATGAAAAGCGCTGTTGGTGCCCAGCAGAGCTTCGACGGTCATGGCCGCGATAATGTCGGCCGCTTTGACCAGCCACTGGGCGCGGGCCAGAGCCAGTCCGCCCACAGCCGTCATTAACTGAGTGCCGTTGATGCACGCCAATGCTTCTTTGGCCTGAAAGGAATAGGGTTTTAGGCCGGCCTTGCGCAGAGCCTCCCCGGCATCGATCAACTCTCCGCGCCAGTAAGCTTCGCCTTCGCCCATCAAGCACAGGGCAACGTGGGAAAGGGGGGCCAGATCGCCGCTGGCGCCTACCGAACCGCGGCTGGGGACGAAGGGAACGATGCCGCTATTGTAGAGCGCGCAGAACGATTCGAGTAGGCCCTGAGTGACGCCCGAGAAGCCGCCCAGCAGCGAATTGATGCGCAGAGCCATGAGCACACGGACCGTGGACTGGGGGAGTGGATCTCCGACGCCGGCGGCGTGGCTGCGCACCAGATTGCGCTGCAGCGCTTCCACTTCGTCGGGCTGAATTCGCACCGAGGAAAGGCGCCCAAAGCCGGTGTTGACCCCGTAGACGACTCGCTCTTCCTTTTGCACCCGCTCTACCAGGTCGCGGGAAGGCTGAGTCCGCTCGCGGGTGCTCTGGTGGAGTTCCAGGCGGGCGCCGGGCTCGGCCAGGCGGGTCAGGTCGGACAGTTGCAGCGGAAATTCTGGCGCACCCAGAACGATAGGAGTCAAAGAGGTCATCTTTAGAGATTTTTCACCATCTGCACGCGTTCCTGTTGGTAGCCCAGCTGGTCGTAAAACTGCACCGCTCGATGATTGGCCATCGTCACTCCCAGGCCGATGGCGCTCATGCCGCAATGGCGGGCGAATTCTTCAGCTCTGGACATCAGCGCCTGACCGATGCCCTTTCCCCAATGCCCAGGTTTTACCGAGATGTCGTAGATCCAGGCCTGGGCCGTGCCGGTCGAGGAGTCGCGTTGATGGGCGACCACGATGATGTGCCCGACCATCTGGCCGTCGATCTCGGCCAGAAACAAACCGCTGTGGTCCAGTCCCAGAATATCGCGCAAGGACTGTAAGTCCTCGCGGCGATAGTGCTGCACCTGGTCGGCCGGGACGCTGCGGAACGGGCTGACCGAGTGCAGGACCATATGGGTGGCCAGGTCGATGATGGAGTCGACATCTTCGGCTTCGGCCGGGCGAATGGTCACAGTTCTTCGCTCAGGTGTTCAAAGTCTGCGAAGTAGTGCGGGTAGGTCTTGGAGACACAAGCCGGATTGCTGATGGTCACGCCGGTGGGACCGAAGGCGGCCAGTGAAAAGCACATGGCCATGCGATGGTCGTTGTAGGTTTCCACGCGAGCGGTCTTCCATTTCAGCGGCGACTCGACGCGCAGGCCATCTTCCAGGAGCTCGACGCGCGCTCCTAATTTGCGCAACTCTTGATAGAGAGCCTGTTGGCGGTCGCATTCCTTGACGCGCCAGTTGCCCACGCCCCGAATTTCACAGGGACTGTCGGAGAAAAGGGCCAGTACGGCCAGGGTCATGGCCGAGTCGGGAATGTCGTTCAGATCTTTGGCGATGCCGTGCAGCGGGTGATCGGCGGATCGGGAGACCTCTACCCAGTCGGGGCCCCATTTGACCTCGGCGCCCATTTCTTCCAACAGGCGGGCAAAGCGAATTTCGCCCTGCACGCTTTCACTACCGGCGCCGCAGACGCGGACCGGCCCGTGACCGATGGCTCCGGCCGCCAGGAAATAGCTGGCCGCGGTAGCGTCCCCTTCGACCATGATTTCGCCCGGCGAGTGGAGCTTTTGGGGCTTGATCTGGTAGTGCCGGTTGTCCTCGTGTTCAATGTTGACGCCGAACTGACGTAACTGACCCAGAGTCATGTTGACATAGGGTTGAGAAACCAGTTCGCCCACCACTTCCAGGCTGGAGGGTCCCTCCAGCAGGGGGGCGGCCATGAGCAGCGCGCTGACATATTGACTGGAGAGGGTGGCGTCGACGCGGATCGGACCCCCGGGCAACTTTTTTCCCTTGATTTTCAGAGGAGGGAAGCCTTCTTCTCCCAGATACTCGATCTCCGCGCCCCACTGGCGTAGAGCGTCCACCAGCGGCCCGATGGGCCTTTCGCACATGCGAGGTTCGCCAGAAATGACCCATTCGCCGGGGGTGGCGCTGAGTACGGCGGTCAACGGCCGGAAAGCGGTGCCGGCGTTGCCCAGAAACAGGTGAGCCTGCGGTTTTTGAAAGCCGCCTCCGCCCACCGTGACCACGCCGCCCTGTTCCTGGATGGGCACTCCCAGTTTGCCCAGAGCTTTGCGCAGGTGGTGGACGTCGTCGGAATCGAGCAGGTGATGGAGTCGGGTTGGTCCGTCGCAGAGGGCGGCCAGTAGTAGAATGCGGTTAGAAAGGCTTTTAGAGCCGGGCAGTAGGACTTCCCCTCGAGCCAAACTGCGTGAGGTTAAGGTGATCTCAGGCACGATGAAAGCATGCGTTCTCCTCGATGCAGGCTACTTCCTCGGGACTCCAGTCCTGTCGGTCCAAGGGGACCGGGAAATTTTGGGCCAGTTGCTCGGCGCTCAGCGGTCCGAAGGCGGCGGGTAGCCGAGCCTTTGGGAAAATTCGGGAAAAGAGTTGCTCGTCGAGTGCCGTCGGGATCGACCCGTGTTGCAGCAACCGTCGGCCTCGGCGCAATTGGGCGCTGCCCACCAGTTTGCGGCCCTCGAGTTGGATTTCGCCTCGCTGCGAGAGTTGATAGCAGGAGGGATCTCGCTGGCCGCTTTCTTGCTCCAGTGCTGGAAGCACGCGGGCGTCCAGTTGTTTGAGGCTTTTTAGTAGAAGCCCGGTCAGTTTTTCATAGACCTGGGCCAGCGTTCCCTCGAATTCGGGTAAAACGACGGAATAGGTGAGTTCGTGATGGTGCAGTACGGCTCGACCGCCGCTGGGACGGCGCACGCAAGGGATCTCCACCGGAAATGCCTTTTGCGCGTAGCCAAGAGAAAGCCAGGGGCCTTCCCATTGATAGAGGCGCAAAGTGGGTCGCTCGGCGTGATCCAACAGGTAGGAGTCGGCGGCCATGTTCCAGGGTCCGGGCCGAGGACCATCGACGATCAGTCGCCAGGTCAGCGTTTGCGTGCCTTCACCATGAGAATGCGCGTGCCCTGACCGATTTTGGAGTCGATCTCGACTTTGTCCATCAGGTTGCGCATCAGGAAGATGCCTCGACCGTCCTCGGAAAACATGTCGGGAGGCAAATCGCCCTTGCCGGCCGGATCAAAGCCTTTGCCGTAATCGCGCACTTCCACGCGAAACTCACGGTCGTTCATGGTGTATTCCACGTCGATGCCCTGTTCGGACTGGCTGTGCTCGATGGAGTTGTCGCACACCTCGCCGACGGCCGTGATGATGTCGTAGACTTCTTCTTCGCTGAAATTCACGCGACGAGCGATGGCTTCCGCCTGCAGGCGCACAATGGCCGCAAACTCGTTCAGGCAAGGAATCTTCAAGCGGATTTCCGAGGCCGACTTGACCACTTCTTCCCACTTGTCGAGGGCTTTTTGCTGCTCGGCCAGCATCGACGACTGGCTGTTGCGGTAGCTGGAGGACAACCCCAGGAAGTAGGCGTCAAAGATTTCGTTGATGCGCCGTTCCAGCATGAAGACGCCCTGCGCGTGCAGATGCTCGGAGAGTTGGGAAAGGCAATTCCAGACCTCGACTCGCATGAACTGCAGTCCGCGAATCAAGTCTTCGAATTGGATGGCCATCTTGACGCGTCGGGCCGCGATGCCTTCGTCGAAGGTGATGATCTCGTCGTGCAGCGTGCTGCCCTGCTCGGAAGCATGCTCGGCGTGACCTGACTCGAGGGCGCGAATCAAGAAGGCGGTCAGGCGACGCACCGTCCCGATCGATTCCTCACGAGGAATCTTGCCGGACTTGTAAGACTCGAGCTCGGCGAAGCAGCGGTCGGATACCTTGCGCGACAAAGGCTCGATCTGGTCTTGCAGCAGGCGAGCCGCCACCAGAAAGGCCTTGGAGCGCGAAGTCGCGTCTGGACTCAGGATAAGCCCTCCTCCCAGCGGAGCACCGGCTTACGAGCGGCGCGCACCTCATCGAGGCGGCTGACGGGAGTGGTGTGGGGTGCGGAGCGCACCAGATCGGGATCTTCTTCGGCGATTTTGAGCATGGTGTCGGCGAAGCGATCAAGCGTTTCCAAAGATTCGGTCTCGGTGGGCTCAATCATCAGCGCTTCTTCCACGATCAGTGGGAAGTAGACCGTCGGAGCGTAGTAGCCGTAGTCGAGCAGACGCTTGGCAATGTCCATCGCCTTGACGTTCTTCTCTTTCTTGGAGCCGCGCGCGGTGAGCACGAATTCGTGCATACAGGTGCGGTCAAAGGCCACTTCATAGGCGCCCTTCAGGCGGCTCATCAGGTAGTTGGCGGAAAGCACGGCGCCTTCGCCCACTTCCTTCAGGCCCACCGGACCGTGGTAGCGGATGTAGGTATAGGCGCGCACCAGCACCAGGAAGTTGCCCCAGAAGGTGCGGATACGGCCGATGCTCTCTTCGGGTTTGAAGAAGCTGAAACGATTGTCGACCTGGTGCACGCGCGGCGAAGGCAGGTAGTTGACCAGCTCTCCGCGTGCACCTACCGGACCGGCTCCTGGACCGCCGCCACCGTGGGGGGTGGAGAAGGTTTTGTGGAGGTTGAGGTGGACCAGGTCAAAGCCCATGCTGCCCGGGCGAGCGTTGCCCAGCAGTGCGTTCATGTTGGCGCCGTCGTAATAGAGCAGGCCGCCACAGTCGTGCACGCCCTTGGCGATGGCCTCGATGCCGTTTTCGAACAGGCCCAGGGTGCTCGGGTTGGTGAGCATCAGGCAGGCCAGCTTCTCGTTGAGATGGGGCTTGAGAGCGTCCAGGTCGACGTCGCCGTTCTTGTTGGAGGGCACGGTAACCACTTCAAAGCCGGCCAGCGCGGCCGAGGCGGGGTTGGTGCCGTGACTGGAGTCGGGCACGACCACGATCTTGCGCTGGTCTTCCCCACGCTTCTTGTAGTAGGCGGCCACCATCAAGAGAGCGGTCAGCTCACCCTGAGCACCGGCGGCCGGCTGCAGGGTGAAGGCGTCCATTCCCGTGATTTCCGACAGATGATTCTGCAGGTTGTACATCAGTTCGAGCGCGCCCTGGCAGGTGCTTTCCGACTGCAGCGGGTGCAGGCGGGCAAAGCCGGGCAAGCGGGCGGTTACTTCGTTGATGCGCGGGTTGTACTTCATGGTGCACGAACCGAGCGGATACATGGTGGTATCGATGCCGTAGTTCAGCTGCGACAGGCGCACAAAGTGGCGGGTCACTTCCAGTTCGGAAAGCTCTGGCAGTTGCGGGGGCTTCTCGCTGAGCAGGTCGGCGGAAACTTCGCTGCGCCAGTCGGAGCCGGTGTCCACCTGCGGAGGGATGACGCCGCGGCGGCCGGGCGAGGTTTTTTCAAAGAGAGTGGGTTCGGCGGTCAGGCTCACGAGCGGGCGGCTCCTTCCAGGGGGCGGCTGGCCTGCTGCAGGGCGCCGACGAGTTCGTCCACGGCGGCCTTGCCGTTGGCTTCGGTGAAGCAGAAGAGCAGGCAGTTTTTGTATTGCGGATAGTCTTTCTCGACCAGGTAACCGCCGATGATGCCGCGGTCCTCCAGGTTCTTGAGCACCGCTTCGGCCGAACCGGGGCACTCCACCAGCACTTCGTGGAAGAAGGGAGCTTTGAGCACCGCTTTGTAGCCGTCCAGCGAGGCCAACTGCTTGTTGAAGTAGTGGGCCAGGTTGGCGGAAGCATCGGCCACTTCTTTCAGTCCTTGCGGACCGAGCAGAGCCAGGTAGACGGTCACGGCCAGGGCGCACAGGCCCTGGTTGGTGCAGATGTTGGAAAAGGCTTTTTCGCGCCGGATGTGCTGTTCGCGGGCCTGCAGGGTGAGACAGAAGCCACGTCGGCCCTGGCTGTCCACGGTCATACCGCAGAGGCGTCCGGGGATGCGGCGCATGTGCTGCTTTTTGCAGGCCACGAAACCGGCGTAAGGACCGCCGTAGGAGAGCGGCAAACCGATGGGCTGGGCGTCGCCCACCACGATCTCGCCGCCGAAGTCGCCGGGGCGCTTGAGCACGGACAGCGAGCAAGGGTCGCCCACGCTCACCACCGGGATGGCGCCGGCTTCCTTGGTCACGGCGCAGAGAGCGGCGCCGTCTTCGATGACTCCCAGAAAGTTGGGGGTCTGGAAGAGCGTGCAGGCCACTTCGTCGTTGAGCGCCGGCCAGACGGTGCGGCCGTCTTTCAGGGGGGCTTCGATGAACTCGCCCGGGTGCGTGGCGAAGTAGGTCTTCATCAACTCACGGGTCTGGGGATGAACTCCCTCGGAGACGATCACTTTGTTGCGGCCGCTGATGGCCAGGGCCATAAAGACCGCGTCCACGGCCGCGCAGCCGCCGTCGTAGACGGAGGCGTTGCACACGTCCATGCCGGTCAGGCTGCACATCATCGTTTGGAACTCGAAGATGCTCTGCAGCGTGCCCTGGCTGACTTCGGGCTGATAGGGCGTGTAGGCCGTCATAAACTCGGAGCGCTGAATGATGGTGTCCACCACAGCCGGCACAAAGTGGCGATAGGCTCCCGCGCCCAAAAAGGACAGGCGGCTGGGTGCCATGTTCTTGGAGGCCAGTTCCTCCAGGTGCAGGGCCACTTCATATTCGGAAAGCTGCTCGGGCAGGTCGAGCGGGCGACTGAGTCGCTCGCCGGCCGGAATGTTGTCGAACAGCTCTGAGACCTGTTTTTTGCCGATGCTGGCCAGCATTTTCTGGCGGTCGCCGGCGGTGTGGGGGACGTAATTCATGTTCAGTGTCCTTCGGTGTGAGAAGCGTAGCCTTTCGCGTCGAGCAGTTTGGCAACCGAGCCGGGATCGGCGATTTTCGCCTTGATCATCCAGCCGGCTCCGTAGGGCTCGCGGTTGACGGCCTCGGGATCGAATTGATCCGAGTCCTGGCTCAGCACGGAGTTGATTTCGACGACTTCGCCGTCGACCGGGGAGTAAAGTTCGGAAACGGTCTTGACCGATTCCACCACGCCGAAGCGCTTGCCGTTCTGCAGCTTGAAGCCTACAGCCGGCAGCTCCACGAAGACGATGTCACCCAGTTGATCCTGGGCGAAATGAGTGATGCCGATTTCGGCCACATCGCCGTTGAGGCGCACCCATTCGTGTTCTTCGGTGTAACGTAATTCTTCTGGAATCATTGGCTGGGAGAGCTCCTTCTTAACCTCTTTTGACGCTGCCTTTGACGAAAGGCAGGCGGGTTACTTTTGCTCTCTCGTTACGGCCCCGAATTTCGACCTCAATCTCGGTCCCAACAGCGCGCAGGCCGGTTTCCACGGATGCTAAAGCGATCCCTCTCTTCAGGCTGGGGCTGAAAGTGCCGCTGGTAACCACTCCTACCTGCTTTCCGCCGGCATGCAGAGGGTAGCCTTCGCGAGGGATGGCGCGACCTTCCATCTCCAATCCCACCAGGCAGCGCTGCACGCCCTTCTCCTTGTAGGCCTGAATGGCTTCGCGGCCGATGAACTGGCCTTTGTCGAGCTTGGTGACCCAGCCCAGGCTGGCGTCGAGCGGAGTGATGTCCTCGCTCAGTTCGTGACCGTAGAGAGCGTAGCCGGATTCCAGGCGCAGGGTGTCGCGGGCGCCCAGTCCGATCGGTTCGGCCTGGGTAACCAGGGCGCGCCACACGCCGGCGGCCTCGTTCCAGGGCAGATACAGCTCGAAGCCGTCTTCGCCAGTGTAGCCGGTGCGTGAGATGATGCCGGCCAGGCCGTCCACTTCACCTTCCTGAAAGCCGTAGTAGGGCACCGTTTCCAGGTCGATGTTGACGTGCTTTTGCAGAATTTCCTGAGCCTTGGGGCCCTGGATGGCGATCAGCGAGGTGCGCAGAGAGGCATCGTCCATCTCCACCCCGGCCGGCTTGTGCTTGCTCATCCAGTCGACGATTTTCTCGCGATTGCTGGCGTTCATGACCACCATCCACTTGTCTTCGAAGCGGTAGATGATCATGTCGTCGAGCACCTTGCCTTGCTCGTTGCACATGCACCCGTACTGGGCTTTGCCGATCTCGATCTTGGAGAGATCGTTGGTGAACAGGCTCTGCAGCCACTCCAGGTCGCCGTCGCCCCAGACCCAGCATTCGCCCATGTGACTCAGGTCGAACAGGCCGGCGTTGCTACGCACCGCTTCGTGTTCTTTCTTGATGCCGGTGTATTCGATGGGCATCTCCCAGCCGGCGAAATCCACCATCTTGGCTTTGGCTTCGAGGTGGCACGGATAAAGGCCGGTTCTTTGAGGGGCGGTAACCTGGGTTGAACTCATGCGGACTCCTTGGAAAACGAGTCTGCATTAGTTACCCCAAGGATCTTGGAATTAAGCCTATTTCCCGTGGTTACAGATCATCAGGCGTTCCGAACCGTCGTCGCGCGAGCAGCTGAGGACGCCCGGGCTGTAGTCGAAGGTGCCGGCCTGGTTCAGGTAGCAGCGGGCCGGGCGCGGCAGGTACTTCTGCACCTGCTCGAGATTGTCGGGCCACTGCTGGCCGTGATCGCGGCGATAAAGCTGGATGGCGGCCAGCAGCGCCAGGCCTTCGCGGCGCGACCAGTAACGAGCCAGGCCCTCCACCTCATTGCCGACGGTGCGACGATAAACCTGGTTTCGGGTCAGCGGCGTAAAGCGCAAACCCTCCAGCAGCTCGACTCCACCGTCGTGGCTCAGTTCCCAGAGCTTGAACCCGTCGGCCAGCGTCTGAGCCCGTTTGCGAGCGAGATCGGCCGCCAGCTGCTCTCTGTGCATGTAGGCTGCGGGGAGAAGGCGATCGAGTTGCTCGCCGCCACGGAAATAGGGTTGATAGGTGAGCAGTTCGTAGCTGTAAACCAGCCAGCTGGTGACAAACTCGCGGTTCAGGAGTTGCTGGATGAGCCCGGGTTCTACATGGCCCTTCAGGATGTGGGAGCGCAGGTCGTCGAGGATCCACCGGGCATCGTTTTCATCGTTGAGTTGCATCGCGCCGTCGCTCTCGTAGTGTCTGCGACTGTCCAGGCAAAGCAGGGCCCAGCGATCGCAGTTGACGGCAGCATGGTCTTGACCGGCTTCGGCGTAGAGCAAGGACTGGCAGTGAAGGCCGGCTTCCAGGTAGTGGTTGATTTGCCAGCAGTCTGTGTCATCCCAGGTTCCCGCCACCGGGGCGGCCTGACCGAAGAGGGGGAGTTGCCGGCGCAGTCGCTGCAGGCCCGATGTGTTGGCGCGCCGACGGGCGTAATCGCTCCAGACCGCGGCCGATCCGCCTACCGGCGGAGACTCGTATCTGCCCTGGGCTAGATAGAATTCGGTCGAGGAGAAATCGAGATCGCGAGCCTTGGCCAACTGCGCGTGATAGACCGAGACGTTCGACAGGGACCTGTAGTCTCGGCTCGTGTACGGAATTTCCAGGCTTGGCAAAGCGCTGCCCAGCGCCACCAGGACAACCGCGCTGAGCGATCCGGAGCGCGCCAGCCGAGGTTTCAATTGCCGGCTCCTGAGGGCGCCGCAGGTCGCATTGCGTGCCGCCATGGCGCCAGCCACCGCTCCCACCACCAGGCCTCCCAGCAAGTAGGCAAATTCGATCTCCACACCCAGCAGGCCTATCTCGCGGAAATGGTCGCCGAGAGCCAGTGTGGCCAGGTAGGTGGTCCAGCCCAGCCAGAGACCAAACACGGGACCCAGCAGCAGGGACAGTCGTCTGCCCTGCAAGATTTCCGCCAGCGTGGCCAGAGGTAGGCGCACACACAGCAACCAGGCCAGACTGCCCACCAGCAGCAGGGTAGCGCCTTTCAGGGCGGACAGGTCGGCCGCCTGGGCCAGGGCGTTCCAGCAGGCCAGCCCATATCCCAAGGCCAGCAGCGAGCCCAGGTCCAGGGGAACCAGCGCCGGGCTGTAGTGGGTGGTCACCTGCTCCGGACCTCTCGGGTCGATACAGGGCAGTTGGCGCATCAGCGGACGGGCCCGCCAGGCCAGCACCAGCCAGACCGGTGCCAGAGCCAGTTCGGAGATGGGGCCGAAGAGCACGCCCGGAGTCTCGGCCAGGCTTCCTCGCAGGCCCTGTCCGAGGCCCCAGCCGATCAGCCAGAGCACCAGTCCCGCCAGGCTCCAGAGGATGAAGCGTTGCCCGGCCTCACGTTGGGTGCGACTGGCGGCTGACAGGGCCAGGCCGACGTAGGCGCCCAGCCAGCAGGAAGCCGGCAAGAGCAGCAGGCCTGCCAGCGGCCCGGGCCACTGGGAAGGGGGCACCACTCCCAGCAGGTAGCCACCCAGCACCAGCAGCACGAAGAAGCCTTCGCTGGCCATGGTGTAAAAACACACCTGGAGCCAGCCGCGCACCACCGTGCTGGGAGCCAGCGGGGTTTGCATCAAGATGTGCCAGCTTTGTAGTTCGCGTTCGCGAACTACCGCAGGCAGCGTGAGCGTGGCCGAACGCACGAAGAAGAGGGCGGAAAAGAGCAGCACGGCCGGAGGCAATAGCCCGGACCACTGCTCAAAGGGCTGCTGCAGCGCATACAGTCCCCAGGCCAGCGGCGCCAGGGCCATGGAGGCTCGCCACAGCAGCAGACGGTGCCAGCCCGCGCCCATACGGCCAGCCAGGCGACTCAACTCGCGTCGGGTAATCGGGTTCTCGCTCCAGGAGCGCACCAGCCGGTTGCGCCGGTGGGGCGGGACGGCTCGAACCTGGGCGGGATGCTCCAGTTCGTAGATGGCCAGCAGTCGGGCCACCAGGGCCGTCAGCAAGCCGGCCACCAGACATCCCGGCAGTCCGAAAAGGGCCAGCGTCCAGGGACTGGAGACGGCCAGCAGAGCACCCAGGCGGCGCGGCACACCGGGGTTCCAGACCTGAACCAGCTGGGCCAGGTAATAGCCGGCCAGGAAGAGCACCAGCAGTCCGGGCAGCCAGGCGACTTCCATCTGCAGGGCGCGCGGTCGCCAGTAGTCGGGCACTCCCAGCGTGCCCAGCAGCAGCACCGGCCACACAGTGAGGACGGCGCGGCTGATCTGAAACAGTCCTTGCAAGGCCAGGCCGTCCAGCAATCCCTGGGCGCTGGTGCCGGTGCCCACGATTTCCTCGAGGCAGCGTCCCCGCCGCAGCGAGGCCAGCAGGGCCACTTCTTCGCTGAACTGACGCAGCGGCAGCCCGAGCATCAGGCCGATGGCGCTGATGACCAGGAAGGCCAGCAGCGGCGAGCGGTCCGAGGAGATGGTCATGAAGAAGACCGGCAGAGCGAAGACGGCCATGATTTTGAACATTTCGGCCGGGCCGAAGCGGGCGCGACGCCGGCGTTGAGCGCTGACAAGATGTACGACCGGGCTGTCCGCCAGTTCGCGCAGCTTTTGCCACCAGCCCGCCCGAGGCCGGGGCCGCACGCGAATTTTGAGGCCCTGGGGCAAGGGCTCGGGTTGACGGAGAGCGTGACTGATGCAACCCAGATTGGTCAGATATTGCGAGCAAGTGGGGCACTCCGGGCGATGTTGCTCGACCAGAGACGCCTCGGCCGGAGTCGTTTCTCCATCGGCGTAGGCCGAGAGCAGTTCGAAATCAGGGCAGTTCATTGGGGGACCCTCCCATCGGGGGTGAGTTTGGTCAGCAGGCGGGCCCGCGCGTTGGCCAGGCGGGAACGCACCGTGCCCAGGGGAATGGATAAAACTTGCGCGATCTCTTGATAAGACAGGTCCATCACTTCGCGCAGAGTGAGCACCGTGCGCTCGATGGTGGTGAGTTCCGCCAGCGCCGCCTGCACGTCCAGTTTTTCCGCCAGACAGGTGGGCGGCTCCGGCGCGTCCGGCACTTCTTCCCAGGTGCGCAGCCGCATCTGCTGGCGACAGCGGTTGACCACGATTTGGGAGAACCAGCTCTTGAGGGCGGCAGCGTCCCGCAGCTGGTGGATTTTCTCGAAGACGGTCAGATAGCTGTCTTGCAGCACGTCCTGACACTGATCGCGATTCTGCAGGAGCGAGAAGGCCAGTCGGTAGGCCTGTTGCTGAGTGTTTTCGATAAACGTCTGCAGGGCGGCGGAATCACCGGAACGGAGCCGCTCTAAGAGATTCATCGAGCCGCTCGTCCCCCGCTCCCGAACTTGCGCCCCCGGAAGGGCCATCACCAGGGCTTCGCTCACCGAACATGCCTCCCTTGGATTTTGCGCATTGTCTCGGTTGGATGGAGCAGGACGGTGAAAAGTTCACCCGGCTTCCAAAAATGTTCTATACTGGTTCCGTGAATGCTCTCCGATTGACCGATTTGCTTACTCCGGCTGAGTATTTGGCCCGCGAACTCGAGTCTCCGGTCAAGCACGAGTACGTGGGCGGCGTCGTGCACGCGATGTCGGGCGCCAGAGTGAGACATAATCGCATTGTAATGTCGGTGCTGGGTCGCTTGAGCGAACGTTTGAGAGGTCAAGCCTGTGAACCCTTTGGTTCCGATATGAAGGTGCGTATTCAACTCCCTACTCACGTCAGGTTCTACTATCCTGACGCAATGGTCGTGTGCCAATCTTCCGCCGAGGGCGAGTCGTTTCAAGACCACCCGGGACTTATCGTGGAAGTGCTTTCTCGCGGCACTCGCCGAGCAGATCTAGGGGAAAAGCGAGAAGGCTACCTGCGAATCGCGTCGCTTGCCAGCTATCTGCTGGTCGAACAGGAAGCGGCGGAAGTCGTTGTTTACCGGCGCACGGACCACGGGTTTATTCGGGAGGTCTATCAGGGCCTCGAGGCGGTGATCGACCTTCCGGAAATCAGTTGCAGCTTGAGCCTGGCGGAGATTTACGAACGGGTCGAGTTTGGACCGGATCCCGAAGAGGCGGACGACGAAGCTTAGCTTCTCTGGCCGCTCAGGCTGCGGAAGCGGCAGCAGCCGCGCCGATTGGCCAGGTAGTGATTGAGGCGCAGGGACGGTTCCAGATCCTGATCTTCAAAAATAGTAAACTTCAGCTTGAAGCGATCGCACAACAGCCGCACCAGAGAGTAGAGGCGGTAACGGACATTCTCGGCGCGCACCGGGGCGGCCACCACCCAGTCGCAACCGGCACCTTTGGCTGCCTCCAAAATCGGCTCCACTCCGCCCAGGTCAAAGGGGTCGAGGCAATCTAAAAATAGGCTCCATGGCAGTTCGCGAGCCTGGAAAGCGAGATTTCCCGAAGTGCGCACTTCCAGGTCCACGCCCGGGGGGAGTTCGGGCAGCCTTCGCTCTACCGGCCAGGACACCAGTCCGCCTGCCGACACGGCCGGCAGTTCGCCATCCTCTACGTAGAAAAAAGCGGCGCCGGCACAGGGCTTTTCAAGCGGGTCGCAGCAAAAGCTCGCGAGCACGGGCCAAGTCCTGCTGCAGTTGGGCTTTGAGGGCGTCCAGCCCGGAAAAGCGCTGTTCCGGTCGCAGAAAGCTGCAGAGTTCGACCTGCAGAGGCTCGCCGTAAAGGTCCCCTTCGAAGTCGAGCAGATGGGCCTCCAGCAAAGGTTCTACCTGGTTTTCGGCCACCGTCGGGCGAATGCCCAGATTGGCCACCGCCGCCAGACGCTGGCCTTCACGCTGCACCCAGCAGGCATAAACTCCGTAGGCGGGCACCAGCTTGCCGGCCGGCAGCTGCAGGTTGGCGGTCGGGAAACCGATGGTGCGTCCCCGCTGGTCACCCCGCACGACGCGAGCCGACAAGGAGTAAGGACGGCCCAACATCAGGGCTGCTTCTTCGGGGCGCCCCTCCTGCAGGCAGTTGCGCACCCGAGTGGAGGAAATCAGTTGACCGCCTTCCTCGACGCCGGGCACGGTGATGACTTCGATGCCGTGGGGAGCGGCCAGCTCGCGCAAACGATCCACGTCACCGCCGGCCTTGTGGCCAAAGCGATAGTTGGAGCCGGATACCAATCGCCCCGCGCCCAGTCCCTTGAGTAGAATCTCCTGGAAGAAATCCTCGGGTGACAGCTGCGAGAAAGGCCGATCGAAGTCGCACCAGACCACTTCACTGCCGGCCGCTTGCAGCAGCGCCTGGCGCTCGGCGGCCACGGTCAGCAGGCCGGGCATGCGCACGGATTGGACGACGCTGGCTGGATGATTGCGGAAGGTGAAGGTTACGGGGCGCAGGGGGCTGGAGCAGGTGGCGGCCAGGATGGCCTGGTGGCCTCGATGGAATCCGTCAAAAAAACCGAGCGCGACCGACGTGCTGCCCGCGGGGGCAGCGAAGTCTTGCAGCAAGGACACTAACTACTTCTCCGATCGATGATGTACTGGCTCCCCACCACGTTGCGCTGTTTGGCCGCGCGTTTCAATTCAGAGGCGATTTCCGCAACCTGCAGCGGGCTGGACAGCACACGTCGCTCATTGGTGGCCACGCCGATGGAAACGCTCATGAGAGGAAATTCTTGCATCTCGTCGCGCCGATTGGTCACGCGAATGAAGCCCTGATTGCGATCTACTTCGTTGTAAAGCGAGCCCACTTCGGCATCGAAGGTCTTGCACATGTGCTGACAGATCGGCTCGAAGTGCTCCGGTCGGGTGATGTAGATGAAGTCGTCCCCGCCGATGTGGCCGACGAAGTCATCGTCCTGGCCCAGCTTCTCGCTGGCCTCGATCAGGATCTGGGCGAACCAGCGCAGGCATTCGTCGCCCTTTTCGAAGCCGTAGTAGTCGTTGTAAGCTTTGAAGTTGTCGAGATCGAAATAGCAGCAGGCAAACAACTCGTCGTCGCGCGACAGACGGCGGTGAATTTCTTGCTCGATGGCCAGATTGCCGGGCAAACCGGTCAACGGGTTGCTGGCTCGCGTCAGGCGAAAGCGTCGGACCAGGCCGACGATGCGAGCTTCCAATTCTTCCGGGTCGAAGGGTTTGGAGAGATATTCGTCCACGCCGGTGCGCAGCGCATCCAGTCGGTGGATCGAAGAGGCCGAGGCGGTCAACATAATGACCGGGATCAGGTAGGTGAGTCGGCTGGCCCGCAGATGCTCGCAAACTTCGATGCCGTCCATCTCGGGCATCATCAGGTCGAGCAGGATCAGGTCGGGGATTTCCGACTTGGCCAGTTCAATCCCCTGACGGCCTTTGTCCGTGGAAAGGACCTCAAAGCCCAGGCTCGAGTTCTCTAGAACCGTGGTGACCATCTTCAGGATCATGGGGTCATCGTCGACAACCAGCACCTTCAAGCGATGCAAATTGCCCGAATAACCCCCCACACTGAGCAGTTCTTTGGTGTCTCGGTTCAAACGGCTACCTGTTTCGTCCCAAAGGTTATTGCGAGACGATGAAGGCCTTGAACTGCTGTTCCGTCAGCTTGTCCCGCTGCTGACGGGCCTGCTCTTCCGAAGAGAAGCTTCCACCGCGTACTCGAAAGAGGTCCTTACCGCCCGCGCCCTTGAATTCCTCTACTTCGGCTTCCTGGCCTACCGCCTGAAGGTTGTCCACCAGGGCCTGAGCGTTTTCGCGGCTCTCAAAGCTGCCGAACTGCAGATGGAAGGTGGAGCCGCCGCTTACTTCGGCTGGGGTAGGGGTGGGTGCTCCCGGGGTTGCCGAGGGCGCCGCCAGAGGAGTGACCTCCGGAGCGGGAGCACTGGTTTCCATGTCCACCGGCGAGGCCGTGACGACCGGGGTGTCGGGCGTCGCCGAGGGCGCGGGCAGGGTGTCGCGCTCCTGGTGCTCCGTTCCCTGCAGGCGTTCCAGTTCTTGTTGCTGACCGGGGTCGACCGAGATCCAGGGCTTCGGTTTCTGCAGCGTGGCCGGACGATACTCGTCCGAGGTCTTCTTGCCCTTGGTCTTGCCCTTGAGGAGATCTTTTTCCACCACGTAGTGGCCCAGCCAGTTGCCTCCCACCAGGGATACCCAAACCACCACCACCGCGGCGATGATGACTTTGGAGTAGAACCCGTCGTTGGTGCGATCTTGTTTGCTCATGGAAGCCTCGCTGGAAAATGAATAATGTTCAGTCTACGCCATCAGGCGATTTTGTAAACTTCCCTGGCCAACTCTTCGAACTGGCGCATATCCTCTTCCACCAAGGCCAGAGAGTCTAACCAGAATTGTGGCTGATTCAGTTCGACCTGCAGGTTTTCGCGGGCGCATTCCTCGGCGGTGCGCCGGCCGGTAGCCTGCAGCAAGCGCTCGTAGGTCGGCAGGAAGGCTTCTCCCCGCTTCTGAGACTGGGCGTAGACGCCCAGGCTGAAGAGGTAGCCAAAAGAGTAGGGGAAGTTGTAGAAGCTCACTTCGGTAATATAGAAGTGCAGCTTCGAGGCCCAGAAATAAGGATCCAGTTGTTCGGGGTCGAGGCTATCGCCATAGGCTTCCTTTTGGGCCTCCACCATCAACTCTTTCAGGCGGTCCACTGAAACTTCGCCCTCGGCGCGTTCCTCGTAGAAGCGCTTCTCGAACAAGAAGCGGGAGGGGATGTTGAGCAGAAAGGCTGCGGCCGCTTCCAGGCGCGAGTCGAGCAATTTCAGGCGCTGTTCCGGCGTGGTCGCCGGGGCGCGCAGCAGAGCGTCGAGCAGCAGGTTTTCGGCAAAAGTCGAGGCCGTCTCGGCCAGCGTCATCGGATAGAGCGTGTTGAGGGGACGCTCCTGGTGCATCACGTGGCTGTGCCAGGCGTGGCCAAATTCGTGGGTCAGGGTCATCAAATCGCCGAAAGCGCCGTGATAGGTCATGAAAATGCGCGATTCGCGCAGGCGGGTCGAGCCGGTGCAGTAGCCGCCGGGGCGCTTTCCTTCGCGCGGGCTCCAGTCCACCCACTTTTTGGCCAGCGACTCCTGGCAGAACTTGGAAAATTCCGGATAGGAGGCGCGAGTTTCTTCCACCAGCATTTTGCCGGCCTGCTCCCAGGCGATTTTGGAGTTGTCCAGCTCGGGCAGGGGGGCGCTCAGGTCCTGGAAGCCCAGTTGCTGGACTCCCAAAATTTGCGCTTTCAGCTTCAGAAAGCGCCGCGGCAAATCATAACGGGAAGCGATGGCTCCCAGCATCGAGTCGAGGGTGGCCCGTTCGATGGCCGAGTCAAACAGGGCCGGCTCCAGGAAATGCGGGATGCCCCGGCGTTTGTAGAGAGTCAGGCGGGTGCCCGCAATGGCGTTGAGGCAAGCCGCGGCCACGTCCTCGACGCCTTGCCAGGCGCGATTGCTGCCGTCGAGCACGCTCTTGCGCACTTTGGGGTCGGGATCTTCCAGCAGACTGACCTTCATGGACATCGGCTTGGTGATGGTCTCGCCCTCGGAGTTCTGGTATTGAAACTCCAGGCGACCGGCCACCTGGTCGTAAAGCCGACCCCAGGCCGACATTCCGTCGACGTCGAGGTCGGCGGCCAGATTCTCCAGTTCGCTGGGCATTTGCCAGAGGGCACGCTGGCGCAGTCGCTTCAGATAATAGTCGAGGTCCTGGAGCTGAGCGTTTTGGAAGAGTTCGGCCAACTGGGCCTCGCTGAGGGCCTTGAGTTGCTCGCCCAGATTTACCTCGAGTTGGCGCATGCGAGAGCAATCGCTCTGCAGACTGGCCAGGTCCTGTCCTACCTGCTGGTCGCGACCGTCGGCGCTGCGCAGGCAGTTGAGGTAAGAACCCATGTGCTCGCTGTCGCTGACCAGTTTTTCCCACTGGATCAGCAGCTTGACCAGATCGGTTTCCTGCAGCGCCTGGTCCAGGCCGGTGCGGAAGTCCTGTCGATCTTTTTGGTAAGCGGCGCCCAGGCGCTCGGGGTAGTAGGGGGTGAGATCCCAGTCTCCGGTGTTGGGGGTCAATACAGTAGCCATCAAGGTCTCGAGGTTCCTGCAGGGCCGATCTTCCCCTGCCAGAAGGCAGGGCCATGTCAGAGCAACAACGCCTTCAAGAAGACTCGCAGCGAACCGCCAACTGGAAGCGCTGGGGACCCTACCTGCCGGAGCGCCAGTGGTCCACCGTGCGCGAGGATTACTCCGAAAGTGGCGATGCCTGGAACTACTTCGGCCATGACGACGCCCCGGCCCGCGTATACCGCTGGGGCGAAGACGGCTTGCTAGGTCTGACCGATCGTCAGTGTCGCCTGTGCTTTTCGGTAGCCCTGTGGAATCACGAAGACTCGATCCTCAAGGAGCGTTTGTTCGGACTCACCGGCCCGGAGGGCAACCATGGGGAAGACGTCAAGGAACTCTACTATTACCTGGACTCCAGCCCGACTCACAGCTACATGCGAGCTCTCTATAAGTATCCTCAACGGCCGTTTCCTTACGAAGAGCTGCGTAAGGTCAACGGCGAGCGGGGCCGAGAAGATCTGGAATACGAACTGCAGGACACCGACGCGTTTGATGACGACGCTTATTTCGACTGTTTCGTTGAGTATGCCAAGGCCGGCCCGGATGATCTGCTGATCCGCTACACGGTGGTCAACCGCGGCCGAGAGAAGCGCAGGCTCACGCTGCTGCCGACCTGTTGGTTCCGCAACACCTGGGGCTGGGGACGCACGGGTGAGGGTTATACCGGCCGGCCGAACATTTCGATGCACGCCGACGGCGGTCTGCTGCTGGAGCACGAACAGCTCGGAAAGTGGCGCTTCTGGAGTGAGAGGAAAGCCGAGTTCCTCTTCACCGAGAACGAGAGCAATTTGCAGCGGCTCTACGGTGCCAAGAACAAGCAGCCGTACGTCAAAGACGCCTTCCATCGGTGCGTCATCGACGGGAACAAAAAGGCCTGTAATCCGGCTCAGGTCGGCACCAAAGCGGCCGCCTGGATTTCCCTGGAGGTAGGCCCGGGCGAGGAAATCGAGCTGCGCTTCCGCTTGAGTCAGCTGGAAGGCGGACCGACCCAGCCGTTTGGGCGCGACTTCGATCTGACCATGGCCCGCCGTCTCAAGGAGTGCGAAGACTATTACGCCGAGCACGCCCCCCAGGTGCAGGGTGCCGAGCGCCAGGTCTGGCGTCAGGCCTTGGCCGGACTGTTTTGGAGCAAAAAGTTTTACTACTACGCGGTCGATCAATGGCTGGAGGGCGATCCCGTCTATCCCAAGCCCCCCGCCCGCCGGCTCAAGGGGCGCAACCACCGCTGGGCTGCCAACCTCTACAATCGGGACGTGCTGCTCATGCCGGACGCCTGGGAGTATCCCTGGTATGCCGCCTGGGACTCGGCTTTTCACGTGGTTCCGCTGGCGCGCGTCGACTCCGACCTGGCCAAGCAGCAGCTCTTGCTGCTACTGCGCGAGTGGTATCAGCATCCCAATGGTCAGATTCCGGCCTACGAGTGGAACTTCGATGATGTCAATCCGCCGGTCCACGCCTGGGCTGCCTGGCATCTCTACCGGCGCGACCACTCCCGGGACCGGGCCTTTTTGGCACGCATCTTTCAGAAGTTGCTGCTCAACTTCACCTGGTGGATCAATCGCACCGACAAGGAGGGCAACAACGTCTTCAGCGGCGGCTTCCTGGGCCTGGACAATGTGGGAGCTTTTGACCGTTCCAACCTGCCGCGAGGCTCTGAGCTGGAACAGGCGGACGCGACCGCCTGGATTGCCTTCTACTGTTTGCAGATGCTCAAGATGGCCCTGGAGTTGGCCCAGCAAGACCCGGTCTACGAGGACATCGCCTCCAAGTTTTTCGAGCACTTCGTGGCCGTCACGTATTCGATGAACACGCTGGGCGGTAGCGGTCTATGGGATGAGGAAGACGGCTTCTACTACGACTTTCTGAAGCGCGATGGAGAAATCAAGCCGCTCAAGATTCGCTCCATGGTGGGCTTGCTTTCCCTGATTGCGGTGGACGCCCTGGATGGCGACTTGCTCAAGAATTTGCCCGGTTTTCGTCGCCGGGTGGAGTGGTTTGTGGCCAATCGGCCCCATATGGTCAAGCACTTCGAACGCAAGGGCAACCATGTGCTGTTGGCGGTGGCCACTCGCGACCGACTCAAGCGTATTTTGTTGCGCATGTTCGATTCTGACGAGTTTTTGTCACCCTACGGAATCCGCAGTCTCTCCAAGTTCCATGAGGACCAGCCCTTTGAACTGGAGATCGACGACGATTCCTATGCGGTTGGCTATGAGCCGGGTGAGGCCGTAACCCCCCTCTATGGCGGCAACAGCAATTGGCGCGGGCCAGTCTGGTTCCCCGTCAACTATCTCTTGATTGGCGCTCTGGAACAGTACCACAAGTTCTATGGAAACTCGTTCAAAATCCCGTGCTTCGACGGAAAGACCAAGCAGATCACGCTCCAGGAGGCCGCTCAGCAACTGCGCCGGCGGCTGGTCAAGCTGTTCCTGCCCGACAAGCAAGGGCGCCGGCCCAGCCACCAGGACTTTGCTCAACACAATCGTCCCGGCTTCGACCAGTTGATCCTCTTCCACGAGTATTTCCACGGCGATACTGGCCGGGGCCTGGGTTCGATCCACCAGCAGGGTTGGACGGCGCTGGTGGCGCCTCTGCTGGAGCAAATGGTCGCCGACAAAGACAGCTAAACCCGCTTCTAGGACTTTCGTCCCTCCCCTAATTTTTAATTCGGATATAAAATATCCTCATTGAAAGAACGGAGACAAACGTAAGATGAACTCGAGACTTGATGTGCAGAAGCTAAGCCCCAACCTCTACAACACTCTTTTCGCTCTGGAGAAGCAGCTGGGGCAGGCCAGCCTGGAAAAGAGTCTGGCGGATCTGGTCAAGATCCGAGTATCTCAGCTGAATGGCTGTCTCTTCTGCCTGGATATGCACTCCAAGGAGGCCAGAAAGCACGGAGAGCGCGAACTACGTCTGTATCATCTGCCGCTCTGGCGTGAGTCGGAGCTGTTCAGCGAGAAGGAACGGGCCGGGCTGGAATACGCGGAGCGACTGACCAGATTGGACGGGCACGGTGTCGAAGACGCGGACTTCCAGAGGTTGGCCGCTCACTTTACGGAGCAAGAGATGTCGGAATTGACGGTGCAAATTGGTGCAATTAACCTGTGGAACCGGCTGGGCGTGGCCCGCCGTTCGCCGGCCGGGGAGCTGGACAAGTTGATGGGGCTGGACAAGGTCGCCCTCAACTGATGGTTCTACGCAATCAGGTCGAGTGGGCACTACACTGCTGCTCTATCCTGGCCGCCATGCCGGACCAGGAAGTGAGCACGCGGGACCTGGCTGCCTTTCACGGCGTTCCCAAGGAGTATCTCTCCAAGGCACTGCAAGCCCTGTCGCGGGCCGGCCTGGTCGAGGGCTCCTTGGGAAAGACCGGCGGATACCGGTTAGCGCGCAAGCCGGAGGCGATTACGTTTCTGGATATTGTGCAGGCGGTCGAAGGCAAGCGCAGGTCTTTCGAATGCAGCGAGATTCGTCAGAACAATCCGTGCCTGCCGGAGGATTTCAAGGTCAAAGGAGTGTGCGCGGTGGCGCGGGTGATGTATGACGCCGACGAGGCCTGGCGCGCTCATTTGCGCTCCGTCACCCTGGCCGACCTGGGCAAGAACCTGCAGCGCGACGTGCCGGTGGAGATCCTGGCCGACAGTCGCCAGTGGTTCGTCCGTACTTAATAGCCTGGTAGGGTTCGCTGCGGCAGAGGAGTGTCGTAGCCCGGAATACCACCGTTCAGAGAGTTCCCACTGCTGTATCCGTTTGCATAGTAACCACGGTAGTAGCGTCTTCCGTAACCGCGGCGGACCCCGTAGCCACTGTTGAGGGTGCGGTTGGGGACCGGCCCGGTGAAAGAGAAACCGGTGCTGGCGGGTTGGATGGTTCCGGCCGGCTGCAGGCTGGGACCATGACCACCGAGGAAGGCGTAGCGGCGCCGCGCGTGGGCGGGAGCCAGCAGGCTGAGGAGACAAAGGGCAACGGCTAGTTTTCTCATAAGTTAAGTATAGCTTTAGCTGGCGGTTGCCTTCATTACAAACTCGAAAGGGACTGGCACTTTGGCGCCCAAGGGGAGGGCATGGAATACGTTTTCACCCCACCATCTCAGGTTTTTCTGCCCGTCACCCAGCACAGCGCCGCCTTCCCCGTGCGCCGGGCCTACTGCGTGGGCCAAAATTACGCCGAGCACACGAAGGAAATGGGCGGAGATCCGACCCGCAATCCGCCTTTCTTTTTTTCCAAGCCGGCCCAGGCCGTTTACCTGGGCAACACTTTTCCGTACCCGCCCCTGAGTCAGGACGTCCACCACGAGATTGAACTGGTGGTGGCTTTGGACCGTGGCGGAGCCAATCTCTCGGCCGAGCAGGCCCTGACTCACATCTTTGGCTATGGGATTGGTCTGGATATGACTCGCCGCGACCTGCAGGCCGAGGCTAAGAAGGCGGGGCGCCCCTGGGATGCCGCCAAGGGTTTCGACTTCTCGGCTCCCTGCTCTCCCCTCTGGACGGTGCAGCAGGTCGGCCACCCGAGTAGCGGCGCCATCTACCTGGATATCAACGGGCGGCGCGTGCAGTCCGGCGATTTGCAGCAGATGATCTGGAAGGTCCCCGAGATCGTGGCTTCGCTTTCGCGACTCTTCACGCTGGAGCCCGGCGATTTGATCTTCACCGGTACTCCCTCTGGAGTCGGCCCGGTTCGCCCCGGCGACGTGCTGGACGGCGCCATTGAAGGACTGGGGCAGCTCAGTCTTACCGTCGTCTCAGAGTGAACGGATGGCCGCGAGCAGGTCGTCCACGGCCTGCTCAGTGGTGTTCCAAGGACAGACGAATCTTGCGCCACCGGTGCCGATGAACTGGTAAAAGGCCCAGCCGGCCGCACGTAACCTCTCGATGTTGGCTTCACCGAGTGTGGCGAAGACGGCGTTGGATTGAACGGGGTAGAGCACCTCGACGCCTTGAGCGGTCAGGCCGTCCCCCAGGCGGCGGGCCATGGCGTTGGCGTGCCGGGCGTGGCGAAGCCAGTTATCCTGGGCCAGCATGCCGACCCAGGGAGCCGTCAGGTAGCGCATCTTGGAGGCCAGTTGACCGGCCTGTTTACAGCGATAGGCAAAGTCTTCGGCCAGTTCCAGGTTGAAGAAGACCACCGCCTCTCCCAAAGCCATTCCCATCTTGCAGCCCCCCAGCGAAAGCACGTCCACGCCGGCGCTGCTCACGATGCGGCCGGGGGACTCGCCGAGACCGGCGCAGGCATTGGCGAAACGGGCGCCATCCATATGGATTTTCAGGCCCAGAGAGAGCGCGACTTCGCGCAGTTCCTCCAGTTCGCTCAAGGAGTAAAGGGTGCCACACTCGGTCGACTGCGTCAGGGTCAGAGTCTTCGGCTTAGGGTAGTGAATATCGGTGCGCTTGTGGACCAGGCGCTCGACCTCGGAAGGCCTCAGCTTTCCCTGCTCTCCACTGGCCAGCAGCAGTTTGGTGCCGTTGGAGAAGAACTCGGGAGCGCCACACTCGTCGGTTTCCACGTGCGCCAGTTCGTGGCAGATGACGCTATGATAACTCTGACACAGCGAAGCCAGCGCCAGTGAGTTGGCGGCGGTGCCGTTGAAGACGAAAAAAACTTCGCAGGGCTTGTTGAACAGTGCGCGGATCGCATCGCTGGCCTTTTGCGTCCACTCGTCGTTGCCGTAGGAGGGAATGTGGCCCTGGTCCGCTTCCAGCAAGGCCTGCCGAGCCTCCGGGCACATGCCCGCGGTATTGTCACTGGCAAAATCATATCGCATCATCCCCCCTTCTCTCCCTCTCCCCCAAAACTCCCCGCCTCTCCAGAACAAAAAAAATACCCCGCCGGACGAGCCGGCGGGGCTTCAATACTGAGGGAGCGACCTTCAACGCATTCACATCGTCGCGCTGTTCAGCGCTTCGATGGACTCAATATAAATCCGCATCCTTGGTTTACCCTTAATCGTTTCGCCGGGATGTAAACAGTTTGTGAAAGCCCTGAGCAAGGTTGTTGCGCCGTGGGCGGAAGGAACAGGTATGACCTTTTTGGCGATAGCTCTGATCGTGCTTTCCCAGTGGTTTGGCTGGGCCAGTTGGCGACGCATCCTGGAGAACCGATTACGCCCGCGAATGCTGGTCGGTCAGATACTCTGCAGCGGGGCTCAGCTTTGCCTGGTGGCCTGGGTTGTTCTCCTGGATGGTGGGGCCGGCCGCCATGATGAGTTAGCCAATGCGAATGGCGGCTTGCTCGCCTATGCCGGATTGCTCTTGCAGCTGGGTGGTCTCTGGTTTCTGTGTTGGCTGACTTCTGGACTGGTGTTGGGCTGGCGCCGGGAAGGGACTCGCGACCGTAAATCCCTCTCCTTCACCCTGACGGTTTCGCTGCTCAGTCACTTGCTGCTTTCGATCCTCGGGCCTCTTGGAGCCATGGCCTGGATTCTGCGCAACTTCCACGTGAATTGAGATCCAGGTCACAGTCTTCTCTGAACGGTCACGCCTATATTGGGAGAGTAGCCGTCTGGCAAGACTGCGGCAACGGCTGAGGCCGCCGGCAGCGACTGCCACTCCCTGGCGGAGGACGGCTCATGGAGGTTCTCCTTGTTTCGCGCTACGTCGGTTTTCTTGACGTCCCTCGCGCTCGCCGCTCTCGTGCAGACGGCCTCCTGTCAGACTCCTCAGGACGAGGAGCCGCCCGTCACCCTCAATAGCACCACTCCGGTTCTGCTGCCCACCCCAAGCCCGGTTCGACGCTGGGACCTCGAGGGGCGGGGAGACGGTTCGGAGCACGACTTCATCTACACAAGCTGGGCCAATCCCGGCCTTGTGGAGATCACCGTCAACGCTCGGGCACAGCGATGGCTGTCCAACGTCACCGTTACTCTGGAGGACGGTGCTGGCCGTGAACTGGCCCGGGTAGGCACTCGCGCCGGCGCGGACCAGTCGACGACCGGGAACGTCTTTTATCGGGTGCTTGCCCGCGAGCCCATTCGAGTACACGTCCATGTGGACGAGAATGCCGGGCCTTATTCGATCTCGGTGAACGGCCCGCTCGACCGCTAAGGCGGGCCCTCTCTATAGGGCTGAAAAGGATGCCTCTGGAAAAGTAGGGAAACCGCCGGCTATGATCAGCCTACCGGGTTCCGTTTTCTGGGCATCCTTGCTGATCTGGCAGCTGATCTGGCTGTCTCAGAGCGCGCCTTCCCTCCACCCCGACCCTTGGCGCTGGTGGTCTGCCCTTCTGTTGGCCATGCTCTCGCTCGGAGCGACTTCTCAGCGGCGGGCTCAGGCCGCCCTGATTTTGCTGATGTTGGCCGGTCTGGTCGGCCTGGGCACGGTCAGCTCCGTTCTTTTTCGTTGTCTGGTTTTTTGGAGCTACTGGGCCGGTTTTGCGGAGGCGGTGCGCCGCCAGCAGAGTGCTCCAGGGCGACTCACCCGCGCCATCCTCTCCAGTTATCTGATCTTGTTCGGACTGCAGCTCTTTTTGGTGATGGGCGAGTTCTGGATGCGCTACCTGGCCTGGTCCAATGACCCCACTCGCATCCCGTGTCTGAGCTATTCCAACACTCCCTGGAAAGCGGGGCCGCTCTATGCGGCCGAGCGAAATCATCTGGGCCTGCGCTCGCCCGAGCTCAGTCCTTTCAAGCCCCCGGGCAAAAAGCGCGTGCTCTTTCTGGGAGACTCGGTTACTTTCGGATTGGGTGTGCCGCTTCAGGACACATTCATCAAGCGCATCGAGGAACAGCTGGGACCTGACGTGGAAGCGATCAATCTGAGCGCCGCCGGCCTCAACCTGCAACAAGAAGTCGAGGCCCTGATGACCCAGGGCGGTTATTACGAGGTGGATGCCGTTGTCTGGGTTTTTTTCCCAAACGACATCGAACACATGGGTTGGGAGCTCGGCTACTCGGGCATCGAGCCCTCGCTGGACTCGCTCTATCGCAGCTGGCTCTTCTATGAATATTTGAAGGGAAACTACAACTTGGCGCTGGGGGCTCTGGGCTGGAGGGAAACTTACCTGTCCGGACTTCTCAAGGCCTACTCAGAGGACAAAACCTACGGTCAGTTCGCCAATCAGATGGCTCTGATGTCGGCCATTTGCCAGCGGCGAAATCAGAAGCTGGGAGTCGTCCTCTTTCCTTTCATGGAAGATCTGCAGAACTACCCGCTCACTTCCGTGCAGAACAAAGTGGGGGCCGACCTGGCTCAGATGGGGATTCCTCATCTGGACCTGACCCCAACCATGACCCCTTTTCCGACCAGGCAGCTTCAGCTCAACCCGCGCTTTGACCATCATCCCAACGTGCGAGCCAATCAACTGGCGGCTGATCAGATGGCCCCGTTCGTGGCGCAACTGCTCAAATAAAAAAGACCCCGGTTCTTTGGGAACCGGGGTCTCTTTTGTTTTAGGACCTGGATTTAGAAGTCGTGGTCGTGACCGGCGTGGCCGGCTCCGCCCTTCTTCTCTTCCTTGGGCAGCTCGGCAACCAGGGTCTCGGTGGTGAGAACCATCGAGGCAATGGAGGCGGCGTTGACCAGGGCGTTCTTGGTCACCTTGGCGGGGTCGACGATGCCGGTGGCCAGCATATCGACGAACTCACCGTTGACGGCGTTGTAACCCTGACCCCAGGCCATGGCTTTGACCTTCTCCACGATGACGGAGCCTTCGGCGCCGGCATTGTTGGCGATGATCTTGAGGGGCTGCTCGAGAGCCTTCTTGACGACCTGCAGGCCCAGCTTCTCGTCGCCTTCCAGCTTGAGGCTGTCGAGCGAAGCGGCCAGGTGCAGCAGAGCGGTTCCGCCGCCAGGCACGATGCCTTCTTCAACGGCGGCGCGGGTGGCGCTGAGCGCGTCTTCGATGCGGTGCTTCTTCTCTTTGAGCTCGGTTTCGGTGGCGGCGCCCACGCGGATGACGGCTACGCCGCCAACCAGCTTGGCCAGACGCTCCTGCAGCTTCTCGCGATCGTAGTCGCTGTCGGTGTTCTCGATAGCGCCCTTGATCTGGTCGATGCGGCCCTTGATGTCGGCGTCCTGACCCTTGCCCTCAACCACCGTGGTGTTGTCCTTGGTGATGTGGATGCGGGAGGCGCGGCCGAGCATATCGACGGTGACTTTGTCCATCTTGTGGCCGAGCTCGTCGCTGATAACCTGGCCACCGGTGAGGACGGCGATGTCTTTCAGCATTTCCTTGCGGCGGTCGCCGAAGCCGGGGGCTTTGACGGCGGCGCACTTGAACGAACCACGCAGCTTGTTGACCACCAGGGTGGCCAGGGCTTCGCCTTCGAGGTCTTCAGAGATGATGACCAGCGGGCGCTGCGACTGGATGACTTTCTCGAGCAGGGGCAGCAGGTCCTGAAGGCTGCTGATTTTCTTCTCGGAGATGAGGATGAAGGGCTCGTCGAAAACGGCTTCCATCTTCTCGGAGTCGGTCACGAAGTAAGGCGAGATGTAGCCCTTGTCGAACTGCATGCCTTCCACGTGGTCGAGCTCGGTCAACATGGTCTTGGACTCTTCGACGGTGATGACGCCGTCTTTGCCCACTTTGTGCATCGCGTCGGCGAGCAGTTCACCGATGAACTGGTCGTTGTTGGCGGCGATGGAGCCGACCTGGGTGGTCTTCTCTTTGGTTTCGACCGGGATCGACTTGGACTTGATTTCGTTGACCAGGTGCTCGACGGCCTTGTCGATGCCACGCTTGAGGAACATCGGGTTGGAGCCGGCGGTGACGTGCTTCATGCCTTCGTGCAGCATCGCCTGAGCCAGAACGGTGGCGGTGGTGGTGCCGTCGCCCGAGACGTCGTTGGTCTTGGAGGCGACTTCACGGAGCAGCTGGGCGCCGAGGTTTTCGAAGGGATCTTCCACTTCGATTTCCTTGGCGACGGTGACGCCGTCCTTGGTGATGGTGGGGGAGCCGAACTTCTTGTCGAGCAGAACGTTGCGGCCACGCGGTCCGAGGGTTACCTTGACGGCGTTGGCGAGCTTGTTGGCACCGGCTTCGAGTTTCTTGCGGGCATCTTCACTGTAAAGAATCTGTTTAGCGGACATGGTTATCTCCTAATTCTGAAATAAAGCTTACGGAAGGATGGCGAGGATTTCGGATTCCTTGATGATCAGGAACTCTTCGCCTTCGAGCTTGACTTCGGTGCCGCTATACTTGCCGTACAGGACCTTGTCGCCAGCCTTAACGTTCATGGGGATGGTCTTGCCATCGTCGGTCACTTTGCCGTTGCCGACAGCCACGACTTCACCCTGCTGGGGCTTCTCCTTGGCGGTGTCGGGCAGGTAGATGCCGCTCTTGGTCCGTTCTTCCTGGGGCAGGGCGCGGACAATCACGCGCTCGCCGAGAGGACGAAGGTTCAACTCGGTTTTGGTAGCCATTCTATGCTCCTCCTTGATTTTACCGCGTCGACAGAGGTGCCGACCGGTCTTTCACAGACCGTATCCTATGCAGTTCATGTTAGAGGGAGAGCAGACGACTGTTAGATTTGTGTTAGATCGTGGTAGAGTGCACCCATGTCGCTACTTGAACTCACTCAACAACTCATGTCCATTCCTTCGATATCATCCAATCGTGAAGAGTGCCATCGTGCCCTGGATTGGGTCATCGGCCAGATCGGCGACCTGCGCGGGTTGTACCGCCACGACTTTGAGTATCAGGGTTTTCGCAGCGTGATTTTCTCCACTCGGCCCGAAAGACGCAGCGGTCTGGTGCTCAACGCCCATCTGGACGTCGTACCGGCTCACTCCCACCAATTCACTCCCGAGATGCGCGGCAATCAGCTATGGGGTCGCGGCAGCTATGACATGAAAGGGGCGGCGGCGGTTTATCTGCAGCTGGTCAAGGATTTGGCCGCTCAGAATCCCGAGGACCGCCCCAACGTCCAGATTCAGTTCGTCACCGACGAGGAGATCGGTGGCCATCGCGGCGCCGAGCGCCTGGTGCCGGAAGGCTTCGTGGGCGACTTTATGATCGCCGGTGAGCCCACCAACCTGAACATTTGCTATGCGGCCAAAGGGGTTTACTGGGTGACCGTGCACCTGAGCGGCAGTCCCGGCCACGCCGCTATGCCCTGGCAAACGCAAAATCCGATGGGTGACCTCTCCCGGGGACTGGCGCGGCTACTCGAGCAATATCCGGCCCCTAGCGAGCCCGTCTGGCGTACCACGGCCACGCCCACGGGAATTCTGGCCGAGTCCAGCCACAATCGCGTCCCCGACAAAGTTTCCCTGAAAATCGACATCCGCCGCGTGCCCGAGCACACTCAGGACGAGATCCAGGCGGACCTGCAAGAGTTTTTCCCGGGCACCCGTATCGAGGTGGTACAAGACAGCTACGCCCACTACGTAGACCCGGCCAACCCCTGGTGCGTGCAGCTGGCCGACATGCAGCAGCAGCAGTTGGGCAGCCGGCCTCAGTTCTACCGCGAGCACTTCGCTTCCGACGCCCGCTACTGGACAAACGCGGGTATTCCAGCTGTCTGCTGGGGGCCGAGTGGCGCCAATATGCACGCAGACAACGAATACCTCGAGGCCGACAGTCTGGAGACATACCATCGATTGATGTCGCTGTGGATGACGCGCTTTTAAGATCCTTGTAAGAAGATTTTCAGTCCCCTCTATTAAGCTATGACAACATACACACAGAGTGAAAGAGGGAACCGTCCCATGATGATTCAGGCCAATGGCTGCCCGTTCCACCGCAAGCCCGCCGCAGCTCCTAAACCGGAAGAGCAGGCTCCGCAACAGCCGAAGGATAGCCTCGACCCCGCCGGGCTCAGCGACAAGCTCGACAACCCCAAGGCGGCTTTGATTCCGTGCCCCTGGTGGCGTACCGTCATCAACGAAGATCTGGTCAAAGTCGATGGCGACGGCAACGTTACCATGAAAGATTTGCGCCACGCCCTCAAGGCTACCGGCGTCACCTTCGGCCTTCGCGAAGGCGCCATCCTCGGCGTAAAACGAGTGGCCGCCCAACTGGCCGGTCAGGCCACCGGCGGTATCACCGGCTTCATGCACGTCCTGTGCATGGACAAAATCAATGTTCTCGACCTGCCCAAGAGTTCTCTGATGCACACCGGCGATTCGGGCACGCTGCGCAACGGCTTCAACCAGGAAAACCTCGAGCGTCTGTTGAGCTTCAGCTCGGACGGTCAGCGCATCACCGCCAACGATCTGGCTGACGCCAACAAGAAGCAGGTGGAGGCCGACCCCGGCGAAAGCGGCCGTAAGTTCGGCATCGCGGAATACTCGATTCTGCTCAATATCTTTGGACGTAAGGACGAGAACGGCCAGAAGTATCTGACCAAACAAGACCTGACCGACGTCTTCAAGAACAACGAGTTCCCCGAGAATTGGGAAAAGCCCAAGGTTGGCTTCATCAATCTGGGCAAGAGCATCTTCGGCATGTTCGGGCGTCAAAAAGAAGAAACTAAGTAATCCGGAAACTCCCGACTCCGCCAAAAAGCCAGTGCAAACTGGCTTTTTTTGTTGAATCGCCTCCGGTGGTATGGTCTGACCCATGAACCAGTTCTCTTTGCGGGATAAACTCCGTTACCGATGGGATAATTTGATGTCCAGGGGGCCGGCGGCCATGATCGCCGTGTTGGCGGTTTGCACTACCCTGGGCGTCCTGCTGGCGGCCACCGCCATCACCTTGTTAGGCCTGCATTCCGACGGCAAAGACCCGGCCTCGCTAGGTGAGAACGTCTGGACGGCGCTGATGCGCACGCTGGACCCGAGCAATCTGGCCGGCGACAGTGGTTGGACTTTCCGGCTGGTCACGTTGGCGATCAGTGTCGTCGGTATCTTCATCCTGAGCGCGCTCATCTCGATCCTTTCTTCGGGTCTTCAGGTGCGCATCGACGAACTGCGAAAGGGGCGCTCGCTGGTGGTGGAGCGCAACCACGTCATCATCCTGGGCTGGTCGGCCAAGATTTTCACCATCCTCAGCGAGTTGCTGCTCAGCAATCAGAGTCGCCGCGACGCCTGTATTGTGATTCTGGCCGAGCGCGACAAGGTGGCCATGGAAGATGAGCTCCGCCTCAAGCTGCCCAAACGCGGACGCACCCGCATCGTGTGCCGCGCCGGCAACCCCACCGACCCGCTGGACCTGAACATCGTCAGCCCGCAGACCTCCAAGGCCATCGTGGTCATGGCTCCGGACGGCGCCAATCCGGACGCCGAAACCATCAAGACGATCCTGGCCCTGACCAATCGGCGCCGAGGAAAGAAGCAGAAGCCCTACCACATCGTGGCCGAACTGCGCGACTCGGCCAACCTCAAACTGGCCAAGCTGGTGGGGAAAGAGGAAGTGGAGTTCGTGACCGCCGACGACCTGGTGGCCCGCCTGACCGTGCAGGCCTGTCGTCAGCTGGGCCTGTCCCTGGTTTACACCGAGCTGATGGACTTCGGTGGGGGAGAGATGTATTTCCATGGAGACCACAAGCTTTTTGGCCAAAGCTACGCCGACTGCATTCTTAGCTATCCGCATTGCGCAGTGGTAGGCTTGCAGTTGAGCGACGGCCGGGTAAGCGTGAATCCCGCTAAGGACTATCGCTTGCAGTCGGGCGATAAGGTGGTGGTGCTGGCCGAAGACGACAGCTCTATCCGCGTCAAGGCTCGCCCCAACGGCGGCGGTGCCGGGGTGGTGCGCGAGACGTTTCCGTCGGAGCGCAAGCCGGAGAAGATTTTGCTTTTGGGCTGGAACGACAAGGCGCCCATCATCATTCGCGAGCTGGACCGCTACATGCCTCAGGGCTCAGCCTTGACGGTGGTCTCCACCTACGACGTTTCCAAGGCTTTCGACGAGGAAGTGCCGCTGCTCAACAACCTGACGACCGAATACTGGACTTCCTCCACCAGCGACCGCACCATCCTGGACGGTCTGGACTTGACCCAATACCAGCACGCGCTGGTGCTGGCCTACAGCAACCATCTGGACCAGCAAGAGTGTGATTCCCAGACGCTCATGACGCTGCTCAACCTGCGCGACATCTGCGATGAAGAGAATCATCGCTGTGGCTTGCTCAGCGAAATGCTCGACATTCGCAATCGTGAACTGGCTCAGGTGACGCGGGCCGACGACTTCGTCGTCAGCGACCGTCTGGTTTCGCTGGTGCTCAGTCAGGTCACGGAAAACAAAGACATCATGCGCATTTTCGACGATCTCTTCCATCACGAGGGCTCGGAACCGTTCCTCAAGCCCGCCTCGCACTACGTGCCTTTGGGTACGGACGTCAATTTCTACCAGGTGGCCGAGTCGGCTATTCTGAAGAACGAGACGGCCTTGGGCTATCGCCTGAAGCATCTACACTACGACCCCGAGAACCACTACGGTATGCGACTCAACCCCCTGAAGGGCGAAACCGTCCGCTTTCAAGAGGGTGACCAGATCATCGTATTGGCGGAAACTGATGTCTGAACATGGAAAAAGTATTTGGTCCGGCCACTACGGCCTGGTTTGAGAGCAACTTTTCTCGAGCCACCTCGGTACAAAGTCAGGGCTGGCCCCTGATTGCCAGCGGCCGCAACGCCTTGCTGCTCGCCCCCACCGGCAGCGGCAAGACGTTGGCGGCCTTTTTAGCTTGTTTGGACCGCCTCATCGAGCGCCCCGACCGCGACCCCGTGACCCGGGTGCTCTACATCAGCCCTCTCAAAGCGCTGGTCTACGACATCGAGCGCAACTTGCGCGCTCCCCTGGCTGGCATCGTGCAGTATGCCGAGCGCCTGGGCCGCCCTTCCAGGCGTCCCACCATCGCGATCCGGACGGGCGACACCTCCAGCAAAGACCGCGCCGCCCAGTTGCGCCAGCCCGGCGAAATTATGGTGACCACCCCCGAGTCTCTCTATCTCATGTTGGGCAGCCAGATGCATGAGACGCTCAAGCATCTGGAAACGGTCATCGTGGATGAAATTCACTCGCTGGCTCCCACCAAGCGCGGCGCCCATCTGTCCCTGAGCCTGGAGCGGCTGGCCGAGATTTGTGAAAAAGAGCCTCAGCGCATCGGGTTGTCCGCCACGGTCGAGCCGGTTTCCACGGTGGCCCGCTTTTTGGGCGGCGTGCGACCGGTCGAAGTGGTCAATACGCTGGAGCCGCCTCGTTTGGATCTGCAGATCGTGGTGCCGGTGGAAGACATGGAGAATCCGGCAGCCGGAGAGCCGGCGCAGGAGCCGGGAGGCTCGATTCTGGGTCAGATGATGGCCGAGGAAAAGCTGCGTCAGGGTGGGGGAATGGGCCACGGCATGGCCGCCGAGGGAGCGGGCACGCTCTGGTCCTCGATCTATCCGCAGCTGTTGCAACTGATCGACCAGCATCGCAGCACTATTTTGTTCGTGAATAGCCGGGGCCTCTGCGAGCGTCTGGCCCTGCGCCTCAACGAGCTGGCCGGCTCCGAGGTGGTGCGCTCCCATCATGGCTCGGTGTCTCATCAAGAGCGCATGCAAATCGAGGAAATGCTCAAGGGTGGTCAGCTGAAAGCGCTGGTGGCCACCAGTTCGCTGGAGTTGGGCATCGACATGGGGGCGGTCGACCTGGTGATCATGGTCGAGTCCCCTGGCTCGGTGGCTCGCGGCCTGCAGCGCGTTGGGCGCGCCGGTCACGGGGTGGGAGAGACCAGCATCGGCCGCATCTTTCCCAAGCACCGAGGAGATCTGCTGGAATGCGCGGTGGTGGCGCAGCGCATGCGGGAGGGTCGCCTGGAACCTTTGCAGGTGCCCGAGAATCCGCTGGACGTGCTGGCTCAGCAGTTGGTGGCGATGATCAGTCAGCGCGACTATTCGGTGAACGAGCTTCATCAAATCGTCATGCGCAGTCCCAACTACGCCCGGCTCTCTCGGGAACTACTGATCGAAGTGCTGGACATGCTGTCCGGCCGTTATCCGAGTCACGACTTCGCAGACCTCAAGCCGCGCATTACTTGGGATCGGGACAGTGATCAGCTGACGGCGCGCAAGGGCGCGCGCACGCTGGCCATGGTCAACGGCGGAACGATTCCCGACCGCGGTCTTTACCGGGTGATCATGGGTCATGGCGGCCCGCGCGTGGGCGAACTGGACGAAGAAATGGTTCACGAGGTGCGAGCCGGCCAGAACTTCTTGTTGGGCGCCACCACCTGGCGCATCGAGGAGATCACTCGCGACACCGTTTACGTCAGCCCGGCCCCGGGCGAGCCCGGCCGCATGCCTTTCTGGCGCGGCGACGGTCCAGGCCGTCCCATCGAAGTGGGCCAGGCGATCGGTGCCTTCCTGCGCGACATGGGCGCCCGCGACGACGCGCGCGCGGTGCTGCAGTCCGACTACGGCCTCAACGCGCTGGCGGCCGGTAACCTGGCGCGCTACATCGAGGAGCAGCAGACGGTGACCGGCACCCTGCCTACCGACCGCGCCATCACCATCGAACGCTTCCGGGACGAAATCGGCGACTGGCGGGTGTGCATCCTGTCCTCGTTTGGTTCCCGCGTGCACGCTCCCTGGGCTCTGGCTTTGGAGGCCAAGCTGGGGGCTCAGGTCGGCTTCGAGGTGCAGGCGCTCTGGACCGATGACGGCATCGTGTTGCGTTTCGCTGACGTGGACGAATTGCCGGATCTGCCCGATCTGGCGCTCGACCCTGAAGAAGTCCAGGACCTGCTGGTAGAGCAAGTGGGCAACTCGGCCATGTTCGGCGCTCAGTTCCGCGAGAACGCCGGGCGGGCGCTGCTGCTGCCGCGTAAGATGCCCGGTCAACGCACGCCGCTCTGGGCGCAGCGTCTGCGCGCCCAAAACTTGCTGGCGGTGGCACGCCAGTTTCCCAGCTTTCCCATCGTGCTCGAGACCTATCGCAGCTGTCTGCAGGATACTTTCGATTTGCCGGCCCTGAAAGAGCTGCTACGGCAGTTGCGCGGTCGCAAAATTCGTCTGCATCAGGTCGAGACCAACAGCCCCTCGCCTTTTGCTCGCTCCCTGGTTTTTTCGTATGTGGCCGCCTATCTCTATCAGGGGGATGCACCGCTGGCCGAGCGCAAGGCTCAGGCACTGACTTTGGACCGGAGCCTGCTGGCCGAACTGCTGGGCAATGAAGAGCTGCGGGAGTTGCTGGATGCTGCCGTTTTAGACGAACTCGAGGAAGAACTGCAGCGCCTCAACCCGGAGCGGTTGGTCAGCCATCCCGACGATCTGCACAATCTGCTGCGCTTTCTGGGCGATCTGACTCCGGAGGAAATGCGGGCTCGCTGCACCCAGGACCCGAGCGCCTGGCTACAGGAGCTGGAGCGGGCTCGTCGAGCCGTGCGTCTCCGGCTTTGCGGCGAAACTCGCTGGGTGGCCGTCGAGGACGTAGCCCTCTATCGGGATGGTCTGGGGGTTCAGCCGCCCAATGGATTGCCCCAGGCCTTTCTGGACGAGGCCGTCAACCCGTTGGAGGCCCTGCTGGCACGCTATGCTCGCACTCACGGGCCTTTCGTGTTGCGCCAGGTGTGTCAGCGATTTGGCCTGCTGCCCTCCCACGTGCAGCCGCTGCTGGAAGCGATGGTGCACCGCCAGCAGCTGCAATACGGCGACTTCCGGCCTGGCGGCGTGGAGCGGGAGTGGTGTGACCCGGAATTTCTGCGCCGTTGGCGGCGACGCACGCTGGCCAAGCTGCGCGGTCAGGTGGCCCCGGTGGAAAGCGCCGCTCTGGCTCGCTTTCTGCATCGCTGGCATACGTCGGCCAGCCGCCTGATCGAAGTGGTGGCTCAGTTGGAGGGCCTGCCGCTCTCTTTTGTGGAGCTGGAGAAGAGCATTCTGCCGGCTCGCCTGCCCCACTTCCATCCGCGCCAACTCGACGACCTGGGCCAGATGGGCGAGATCGTCTGGGTGGGCAGCGGCACGCTTGGCAATCGCGACGGCAAGATCGTGCTCTGCCGCCGCGAGCGCGCTCACCTGTTGCTGCAACCACCGGACCACTCGGAGCTGTCCGGGGTCCACAAGGCTATCGTCGAGTTTCTGGAACGGCGGGGCGCCTGCTTTCTGATGGAGATCCGCAGCGCTCTGAGAGAGGATCATAAGGCGGCCGAGGTCGAGGAGGCGATGCAGGATCTGATCTGGAGCGGCATGCTCACCAATGATCTGTTCGCGCCGCTGCGTTCGCTGGGTCAGGCGCAAGCGCGCACCAAGACGCCCACTCTGGGCGGTCGCTGGGCGCTGGTGCATCAGCTGCTGGACGAAGCTTCGCAGGTGACCCCTACCCAGCGCCTGCACGCCTGGGCTCAGACTTTGCTGGACCGCTACGGTGTGGTCAGCCGGGAAGTCGTCCAGGTGGAACCGCTGGCCGGCCCTTTCCAGCCGCTTTATCAGGTGCTGCGAGCCATGGAAGAGACGGGCAAGATTCGCCGCGGTTACTTTGTCGAAGGAATGAGTGCCGCTCAGTTTGCCTGGGCGGGTGCCGTCGACCAGCTGCGTCAGTCCCGTCAGGAGCAGCCCGCCTGGGACGACACCCCGGAGGAGGCCGACCGCGGCCTGGTTTTATCGGCCGTGGATCCGGCTCAGCCCTACGGTGGCTTGCTGCCCTGGCCCGAAACCGCCGGTCGCCCGCGGCGCGTGGCGGGCGCCAAGGTGGTGCTGGCCGACGGTAAGCCTTGCTTCTTCCTGGAGAAGGGGATGCGCAAGCTCACTTCCTTTCCGGCTTTGGAAGACGCCCAGCTGGCGACCTGGGCTGGGCGAGCCCTGGTGCGACTGGCCGATCACGTCAAGGGCAAGTCTCTGCGCATCCAGGAGATCGACGGGGAAAGCGCCCCCGCTCATAAGTGGGCGGATAGCCTGCGAGCCGAGGGTTTTCGCGATGACTACACCGGCCTCATGGTACTCGGACGGGTCACTCCCTCCGTCACTCCAGTTAAGCGGTCTGTCTAGGCTCGATTTCGCCGTCACAAATTGTTCATATTTGGGCGATGTGCGGAAAATGGCTTAAAATCTGGTGTTTACATTGTTTTAGAAGTGTTTTAGCCGAACTCATTTAGCCTTCTGTTTACAGCTTGTTCACATAATCAGGGTCTCTTTTCTCTCGAATTCTCCGGAGCGCGATAATCTAAGCCCGTCAGATAAATGTCAGCAAGCAAACCAGGAGGACCTACAAAATGGCTTACAGCATGAACGCAATCGGAATCGGTAACGCCGGTATCACCCAGATGCCCGCCAACTTCCCCTCGGCCGCCAATGGCTACGACCTCTCCGGCTTCGGCAGCCTCTACGGCGGCGGAATGGGCGGCTTCGGCACCTCCGGACTCAGCGGTCTGGGCGGTTCCAGCCTCGGTGGTTTCGGTGGCGTCGGCGGCGTCGGTGGCACCGGCCAGGCCGGTATGCAGCAGATGATGGGCGTGTTGCAAGCTCTCCTCCAAATTGTCGCTCAAATGTCGCAGGGCTGGCAGGGCGCTCTGGGCCGCGGGAACGGCGCGGTCGGAGCCGCCGGTAACGCTGGCAACGCCGGTAACGCGGGTAACGCCGGCAACGCCGGCAACGCTGGCAACGCCGGTAACGCTGGCAACGCCGGTAACGCTGGCAACGCTGGTAACGCGGGTAACGCGGGTAACGCCGGTAACGCTGGCAACGCGGGCAACGCCGGTGGTGCGCTGGTTGTGGGCGGTGGTGCTTACGGCGCCGGTGGTGCCGGTGGCGCCTACGGTGGAGCTTATGGTGGCGGCGGTGCTTACGGCACCGGCGGAGCCTACGGTGCGGGCGGCGCTTACGGTGCCGGTGGTGCCTACGGCGGCGGTGGCGCGATGGGCGCCGCCAGCTTCCGCCAGTCCGGCCAGGACGGCCTGCAGCGCTACATCAACGCCGTCGACCAGAACGGCAACGTCGACAACGGCAAAATCACCGCCAACGGCAGCATCCCCACCAGCCAGGCTCGCGCCAGCATCGTGGAAGGCTACGCCGCCGAATTCTACGCCGGTGGCCGCCTCGAGAACGCCAGCGAAATGGGCCGCAACCTCGACGTCCTCTACGCCGACAAGAACTCCGGTGACCCGCGCCGTCAGGGTGCCGCGACCTTCGCTCTGGTTGCTTCCCGCTTCAAGAATGCCGGCGGCAACTACGACAACGGCCAGCTCAAGAAAGTTCTCGAAGCCACCGGCAACCAGGACCTCATCGGCGGCGGCGTCGGCGACAAAGACGTGCAGACCCTGGCCGCCGTAACCTCCGCTCTCAAGCGCGGCTCTCTCTCGCTCGACCAGGTTTACGGCCAGGGCGGCAAAGACATGCTCGGCGGCAACTCCGTCAAGGACAAGGACAAGTATGACCGCGCCATCCAGGGTGTCACCGCCGGTGACCTGGGCAGCAACATCGAAGGTGGCGGCGGCGCCGGAGCCGCGGGTAACGCCGGCGGTGCGGGTGCAGCCGGTGGTGCAGGCGGCGCTGGTGAAGCTGGTGGAGCCGGCGAAATGGGTGGCGCCGAGGGCCAGATGATGCAGCAGCTTTATCAACTCCTGATGCAGCTCATCCAGATGATGGGCGGCAACCCCGCCGCTATGGGCCTGGGCAACGCCGGTAACGCGGGCAACGCGGGCAACGCGGGCAACGCGGGCAATGCCGGTAACGCGGGCAACGCGGGCAATGCCGGTAACGCGGGCAATGCCGGTAACGCGGGCAATGCCGGTAACGCGGGCAACGCCGGTAACGCGGGCAACGCCGGTAACGCGGGCAACGCCGGTAACGCGGGCAACGCCGGTAACGCGGGCAACGCCGGTAACGCTGGCAACGCTGGCAACGCCGGCAAAACCAAGGTGACCGCGGGCAGCATGGGCGCCGGTTCGGCCGCCTCCGCTCCTCGCGCCGCCAGCGGCGGTTACGGTGGCGGCTACGGGAACACCTGGGGCTACGTCCGCCGCTAAACAAGTTCGGTCCAAAACTGGTTGACTCTGACAGCACAAAACCCTGGGCTAATCCCCGGGGTTTTGTGTTTTTGCTGAGAGCACGAAGGCCAGTTCCATAGCAACAGGGCCTGGGCGGATTTGTAGTGCAGTCCGGGCGAAAGCACTACGTCCGCGCCGAACGCGCGGAGTTTGCCTGCGCCTCCGGTCGACTCAGCGCAATCTGGGCGAACCCCGGGCCAAGTGCCCACGAAAGCGCTGCCGCCACCGCTCCTCCGGCCTGAGAGGAGAGTCCCCTGGGAACAGAGCCTGGGCGGATTGGTAGTGCAGTCCGATGAGATGCATTACGTCCGCGCCGAGCGCGCGGAGTTTGTCTGCGCCCCCGGTCGAATCAGAGCAGCCTGGCGACCCCGGGCCAAGAGCCCACGAAAGCGCTGCCGCCACCGTTCCCTCGGCTTGAGAGGAGAGTCCCCTAGGAACAGAGCTTGGCCGGATTTGTAGTGCAATCCGAATGGATGCATTACGTTCACGCCGAGCGCGCGGAGTTTGTCTGCGGCCTCCGGTCGACTCAGAGCAATCTGGGCTACCCCCGGACCAGGTGCCCATCGAAAGCGCTGCCGCAATCTCCACCGTTCCCTCGGCTTGAGAGGAGAGTCCCCTAGGAACAGAGCTTGGCCGGATTTGTAGTGCAATCTGATTGGATGCATTACGTCCGCGCCGAGCGCGCGGAGCTTGTCTGCGGCCTCCGGTCGACTCAGAGCAATCGCTAGGCGGAGGCGTTAGGGTCGGTCATGCGGCCGACTTCGACCATTTGCTTGATCAGACGGACCAGCTTCTTCTTGGCTTCGGCATCGGGAGAGAAGGCGAGTCCCAGGCGATAGACCCCATAGTCGGCGGTGCAACGGCGCACGATGGCACGTAGGATCAGCTTTTCGAATTCGACCTCGGTAGCCGCTCCCACATCCATGGGTTGCAGCGAAGACAGGCGCAGACCGGAAGTAGATACATCGGTAATCTTGATATCCTGTTTCTTGCCGTCGACCAGCAGTTTGCCGGGGAGCTGGCACTTGGCTCGCATATGCTTGCGCAGATTGCGCCGGCTGCCGGCCTTGAAGACCTTTTGCAGAATGGGTTTGACCCAGGAGCGCTTCATGTTGTCCAGAGTGTCTTCGAAGCCCACCGCCATGGTAAACATCTGCTCGCCCTCACGGCGCACCCAGCAGATGGCACCGCCGACGGTGTCCAGTTCCGCTTCGTACATCGGTTCTACGTAGCGCAGACGGATCGGTTGCCCCCGACGCAAGATCTTTTTGACAAAAGGCCCGCGAACTTTCAGCTTGAGGCCCTGGGGACCCGCGTCCACGCAACGGGCCAGGTAGCTGCAACCGGGAGCCTGGACTTCGATCTCGAAGTCACATCGGACGCGAAAAGCCTGTCGCCGCTCCTCGCCGTCCCACTCCGGTATTCGTTTGAGCAGGTTGCCGAAGAGGGATTGAAACCACCCCATGCTTCTTGGATTGCCCGCAAACAGTCGGAAGCCCTTGCACGGAAAGGAAAAATATGGATCTCGACACTCAGTTTGCCCAGGCCACTTTGAATCTACTGCGCCATGTGGCCATGTCGGCCCCTTTGCCGGTGATTCAGACACTGAAGGACCAGTTGGAAAAGCGCTATGAGGAACTGGTGGAGCCGCTCCATCCCGGAGTCGACTTTCTGGTTCGAGCCAGCCTGGAAGGCGAGTTTGAAGCCGTTATGCCGATGGTGCAGGGAATGCTGACGGTGGGAGGGGGCCCGCCTTCGGTGCAGGCCATCGAGGAGAGTTTTGCGGCCGCTCCGCCCGCCGTGGAGTTGAAGCGTCCACCTCAGCAGAGCATCAGTCAATTCCGTGGAGCCGGCAAAGCTTATCGCGACGTGTTTCACAACAGCTAAAAAGAAAGAAGCCCGGGACGTCTACCAGGAACATCCCGAGCCAGGGGGAGCGGTCGAGGAACCGCGATTGCCGCCGCACTTGGCGCTTGAAAAATATTATCCTTTTTTTGAGGAAAATTCTTTCCAGGCGTTGACGGGCTGACAACTGGGGCACCAGAAAGTCGCTCGAGCGGCCAGACCCTGATGACGGGACTCGATGGCGGTCGAGCAGCGCAAGCAAGGGTAGCCGTCGCGACCGTAGAGCCAGACGCGGGCCTGACTTCCGGGCAGGGGCCGTGAAGCGTCGTGGGTGGTGGTGCGTGGCCAGCCCCCCAGGTTGAGTTGCAGCAGGCGTCGCCCGCGCCAGAACATGTCGCGGAGCTGTTCCTGGCTGCACACCGAAATGGGACTGAAGGGGTTGGTTCCGGCGCGCGGACGAAACGGATTCCCCACCCCTCCCGGTAAGGGTCCCAGCAGACAGAGCTCACTTTTGTAGACGTTGCCCAGGCCGGCGGCAATCCTCTGATCGAGCAAAACCTCCCCCAGCAATCGGTCGGGAGGACAATATTGCTGAACGCGCCGGGCGACCAGATCCCAGTCCGGTTCCTCCGGGGCCAGCAGATCGGGCCCGAGTTTCAGCAGAATCGGATGCCTGGCCAACTCCTTTGGGTCGAGTAGCTCGACGTCTTTGGGCTGGATGCAAACAAACACTTCCTTATCTGTTTCCAGCCGAACCAGCACTTCTCCCCGGTTTTTCCAGGGCTGCGGATAGCGATGCCAGGCGCCGTGCATGCCCAGATGGACGCGCAAGATGCGACCGTTGTCGAAAGAAATCAGGCAGTGCTTGCCTTGCGCGCGCACGCCCACAATGCGAGTTGCCTGTGCGAAGGGTCGGACTCCGCCACGCAATTCGACTCGCTTGAGCGGCTGGTCGCGCAGACCCTGATCCAGCACACGGGCCACTTTATGGACGGTATCTCCTTCAGGCATCTAGGCGAATTTGAGGCCTCCTGAAGGTGCCCTGCTGCAGGAAACCCGGATAAAACGACACAAACATCCGGGTGACGAAATCAGCCAAGATTCTGGTGGTCGAAGACGACCCGAACATGCTCAGCGCGCTGGGCTCTGTCCTGCAAAGTCAGGGATACGAAGTGGTCATGGCCAATTGCGCCGAGGATGCGGTGGCGCTCTCCGCCGCCCAGCAGTTCGACCTGATCGTCACCGACATTCGTATGGGCGAAGTCGATGGTTTACAAGCCCTGGAGAAAGCACGTCAGGTTCAGCCGGAAGTCGGCGCACTGGTCGTCTCCGGCTATGCCAGCGAAGAAGAAACCTTGCGCGCCGTTCAGTTGAACGTAGGCGGCTACCTGAAAAAGCCGTTCAAGATGCGCGATTTCCTCGACCAGGTGCAGCAAATTCTCGAGCGCCGTCGCGTCGAGGCCCTGCGCTTTCAGGAAAAAGCCGGTTACAAGAAGTCGTTGCTCAACTGCTACGAAACCCTGCTCCAGGTCATCGACCTGACCGGAGTCGTGGCCAACCAGGGCACCCTCTTTCATCTGCCCGACCTGGCCTTCCGCATGGCCCAATCGGCCGGCATGGCGGGCGAGCTCTGCGCCCAGATTCGGTTGGGATTGGCCCTGCGCCTGAGCTCTCACCTGGGGCCGCTGCAGACGGAAGAATTCCGTGATGGCCTGCGCGGCTTTCCGGGACTCTACCGACTGCTCACTCAGGGCCAGTTGAGCGATCAGCCGCTGGCCTTGGAAAACGTGCTGGTGCAGTGGGCCCTGCAAAGTCAAGACGGCGCCGACCCGCCACCGTCGCTTCGTCCTCACTACGAAGCGGCTTTGAAGACGGCCGGACCGGTCATCACCGGCGGTGGAATCGTCGCTCAGCACGTTTCCCAGCAGAGCTTGTTGCACCTGGCGCGCACCCTGGAGCGGGCCGGAGATGGCGTCAATGCTCGACGTGCTTTTGAGGAAATGTGCAAGTATCCATTGCCGCCGTCGGAAGAGATCGAAGCCCAGATGGGTCTGGCTCGACTGGCTTTGCGCGAAGGCGAAACCGAGCGAGTGGCCACGCTTTTCGAGCGCGCTCGCCAACTGGCCAGTGGACTCAATCCGGCGGCTCAGGCGCACCTGACCCTGGAACAGGGCCGCTGGCTCACCGAAATGGCTTCGTCGCAGGCCCTCGGACAGCTGGAGTTGGCGGCTCGCCAGTTCGAGGTCCTGGAACTGGAGGCCGGCGCAGCCGAATCGCGCTTGGCCCTCAAGCTTATGCAAGGGCAGCCCAACTTGGACGGCTCGCTGCAGGTGCTGCTGCGTCCCGAGTATCGCGCCGAACTGACGCACGCGTCCGAATGGCTGCTACCCCTGGCGCTCGAGAAGAAAGCCCAGCCGGTGGAAAGCCTGCGTGCCTGGGTCAGCCGCAGCTCCCCAGAAGTAGCGCGCCGCTGGAATCAGCTGAGCGAAACCGCCAAGTCCTATCTGCTCAGCCTTTTTGACGAAGCCAAACTGGGACTGCCCGAGGAATTGGCGCGCCCGGCTCAGGATGATGCCGACCCCGGCATTCGCGCCCAGGCCGCCCGCATGACGGCCAGCGAGGGCGGACCGACGACGCTTTTGGAAATTCACTCGCTGGGATTTTTCGAGGTCTTCATGGGCAGCCGGCGTGTGGCCGAATCCGATTGGAAGACCCAGAAGGTTAAGTTCCTGCTGGCCTACCTGTGCAGCCAGGAAGCCGCCACCGAAGACCAGTTGCTGGAACTGTTCTGGCCGGATAGTTTGAATTCAGCCAAGAAGAGCCTGAATCACGCCCTCTCGACTTTGCGCTCGGCCCTGCGTTCCGGTCTGGGACTTGAGCCGATTTCGCGTGAGCGGGGAGTGGTGCGGATGAATCCGCAGGTTCCTTTCTGGCATGACCTCACCGAACTGGAAAGCGCCTGGACCGGCGCCCGGGGTCTTCCTGAGGGCGAAGGACGCGTTCCTGGCTATCGCCGCGTCGTCTCCCTGTATCGCGGACCTTACCTGGAGGGTTGTTACGCCGACTGGGCTCTGAATCGCCGCAAAGAGTTGGAGAGCCGCGTGGCCGAAGCTGCTTTCCAAATCGCGCAAGTGGCGCTGGGCGGCGAGAATGCTCACGAAGCGGTGGAGTTCAGCAACCGAGCCTTGAATCTCGACCCCACTCGCCAGGATGTGCTTTGCATCTCCTTGCGCGGTCACATTCTGGCCGGACGGCCGGCGGCCGCGGTGGCTCAGTATGAGCAATACGCCAAATGGCTCAAACAAGAGTTTGAAGCCGAGCCCACCATCGACGTCATGCGCGAGTATCATCGCGCTCGCCTCGGTCTCAGTTAATAAGCGGAATTCTCTTCCAGTCGCACGATTTGGAAGAAGGTTCCTCGACTTTCGCTCACATCCAGTTCGGCGCGAATGCTGTAGCGGGCGTTGGAGTCGACGGGGTGCCCCACGCTGGTAATGATAATGACCTCATACGGCAACTCCATCCAGCGGCGATCCACGGTGACTTCGTAGGTGCCGACCTGTCTGGAGCTATTGAGGTCATAGACCGGTTCACTGAAGCTGTATTCATCGTGATAGCGGTCATCGGGCGGGGGATAGAGCAGGTCGTGCTGCATTTTGACCCGTGAGTTCTCGATGCCGGCCATGGCTAAAGACTTGGCGGCAATGGCGTCGGCCGACAGGCGGGCCAAGCGGTAGCGATAGGACTGCTTGGTCATGAAGCCGATGCCCAGCACCAGCAGCAAGGTGCTGATGAGCAGGGCCAACATTAGGGCGAAGCCGCGTCGTCTTCTCACAGGGGCATCACCGCGCTCCAGCGCACCAATCGACGAGCTTTGCCTTTGCTGTCCACCCAGTTGAGCTCGAGTCGATAGGTGCCGTCGCCCTGTCCCCGGACCTGGAAGCTGTTCACATCGCCGAGCAGTCGAATGCTTTCCGTCGTAGCCGCCAGGGTCGTGCACAACAACACAGTATCGCTGCCGACTTCAAAGCGACGTTCATGCAGATAGGTCGCATTGTCTGGCGTCCAGAGCCCGGTGGTTGCCGGCGGATTGGGCAAGCGTCCAGCGTTGGAGGCGGCATCCCAGCTTTGCAAACGCAACCGGTTGGAAGTGGCATTGCTGGCCGGTTCGAGAATCTGATGACTGCTGCGCAGGGCCTGCCCGATGCGATCTAGAGCTTGATGGGCTCCCATTCGCTGATCGTGGTCTTTGTTATGCACCGATTCCTTTTGGATGTTTTTGGCAAGCTCCGCCACCAGCAAGAGCATAATGCCGATCATCCAGAGGGTAACCAGCGTCTCGACCAGCGTGACGCCTTTCTGATAGCGCTTCACGGAGTTGGTGGCGGTGGGGCCAGAGTCACGCCCAGGCTACCGGTGTAGATTTTGCCCATGATGCGCGCGTCGGCCTCAACCGAGACATCGCCAAAGGCGGCTTCGGTCACGCCGGTTGTGCTGTTTTCTCGGCTCTGATCGTGGCTTATGGTGTAGCTGCGCCCGTCGCGCGGTGGGTTGGACTGGCCCGTTGCGCTGCCCGTACCGCTGCGCACCCGCCACTCGAAGCAACAAGGTGGCAGTTTTCGATTGGCTCCGTCGAAGGCCTCGGCGGTATAGGAGCCCGTTGCTCCGACGGCCAGAGGCCCGGCCGAACTACCGGTGACGACCACGTAGGGCGACCCGGCGGTGGTGTTGGGCGTGGGGGGGGCAATGAGCGTCCAGATGACGATTCGACCCACGGGAGAGGTCACGTCGCGGGCCGCCTGAATGCGCACCGTCACCGAGCCGTCGACCATTTCTCGAGGTTGCGGGAAGGCCAGTTCGGTTGGATTGTCGGGCGAGTAGATCTTCTGATTGGTGGCTTTGACTTCCACCAGGGCCTGCAGGTCGGGATAGTCCACATCTTCTACCAGTCGGCCGTTCCAGGCCCCCCAGTTACTGGAATAGTTGGCGGGAGTGCGTGCCCAGACTCGTACCTCGGCCATCACCTTGTCGGCCAGGGCGGCCGCATCAAGCAGCGATTCGGACCGCTGCTGATAGCGGTTGCTGCGATTCAACAGGGCGGTTACCAACAGCAGGCTGCCGGCCAGGATGACCAGAGCGACGATTGTTTCCACCAGACTGGAGCCGCGTCGTGAGTCCGAACGTGCCACGGGGAGGAGTTCGGGTGAAATCAGGTAAAACCCTGGCTGTGTCTAGCTCGCCGCCAGGACGCGGTTCAGTCCCGGGACAACCCCTCTCCGGCGAGGCGGACCCGGGTCGCGTGCGTTCCGGGCTGGAATCCCAGGAATGGATGAATCGAGTCCGCCTGCCGGGCTCCGAGATCGTCATTTTTACGCGTCAACTGCAGGTGCTATTGGGCAGCGGAGTGCCCATTGCACGAGCCCTTGAAGTGCTGGCCGAGCAGACGGATCGCGCGGATTCGGGCGAGGTTTTTTTCAGCCTGCAGCGCCTGGTGCTGGAAGGTCGCTACCTGTCGGCGGCGTTGAGCCGTTTTCCGGCCGTCTTTTCCGCCATGTACATCGGTCTGATCCGCGTCGGAGAGCAGACCGGACAACTGGTCGACGCGATTTCTCTGCTGGCCGAATGGATGGAACGCGACCAGGAGGTTCGCCAGAAAGTTCGCGGTGCTCTGACCTATCCTGCGGTTGTGGTCGTGGTGGCCGGACTGGCCGTTTTTTTGCTGATGAACCTGCTGGGCCCGCTTTTCCTGGAAATGTTTGCCGAAGACGGCACCCCTCTACCCTGGCCGACCCGGGTGGTCTCGCAGCTGGTGGAAGTGCAGCGCAAGCCCTGGTTCTGGCTTTCTCTCCTGGTCGGTTTGGTGCTTTTTGTCCGCGCCAGCCGATCATGGGTTCTCAACCCCCACTGGCGATTGTGGGTTTGGGAACGAGCCGCGGGCCTGCCCGGAGTCGGTGGCATGCTGGTTGCGGCCACCTGGTCGCGCTGGTGCGCGGCTCTTTCCATCCTGGCGGCCTGTGGTGTCCAGCCTCAGCGGGCCTACCGTTTCGCGGCGGAGGTCAGCGGCGACCCACGTCTGATTATCGATGCCGACCTGTTGGTGCAGTCGGTGCTCGAGGGGGAGACGGTCGGAGCGCACATGGATTTGAAGCCGGAGCTGTATCCGAGACTGGTCACCTCCTCCATGGAAATGGCCAATGATACCGGCCAGGCCAAGCCGGTGCTCGACTACCTGAATCGTTTCTACCGGGAAGACCTGGAGATGCGCATCCAGATCCTGCAGGGCCTGATCGAGCCGTTCTTGCTGCTGGCCACCTCGGCCATTTTGCTGTTCCTGATCCTTGCTTTGATGCTGCCGCTTTACGGCCGATTGCAGGAGGCGACTTGACCCCTGAACTTGCACTTCATCCGGCCGTGCTGGCCGGCGTGGGATTGGTCCTGGATCTGCAGACGCAACGCACGCCTGTCGGACTCTACCGGGTCTCCCTGCCCTTTTACCTGGCCCTGGTGTGGCTGGGCTGGTGGCCTCTGGCGCTGGCTCTGACCCTATTGGGACTTTTCTTGCTGCCCTCCGTCAAGCACGAAAGCAAGTCGGCGGCCGTGGGTGTCCTCTATGTGGGGGCGGGTGGATTGGTTCTGGCCGGGTTTCCTGGCCACTCGCTGACCTTGGGGGCGGTGGCGCTGTTGGGGAGCTTGTGGGGACTGGGCACCCTGTCGACCCTCAAGAATGACCTGCAGCAGCGGCGCTTGCGTAAGGCTCTGCTACCCTTCCAGTTGATCTGGCCCTGGGCCTTGCTGGTGGCGGTGGTCGGCCCCCTGCAGGCGCTGGTTATGGCGGGTTCGCTCTATTCTCTGGCGATCGGCATGACCAACGCCATCCATCGCATCTATGCCACGCAGGCCAGCGAAGCGATGTCCCAGCGCGAGCGCTCCGAAGCTGCCCTGGCCGACGTTCGCCAGCAGTTGACCGAGCAACAGGTCACGCTGGCCATGGAAGCCAGTCAGCGTCGCATCGTGGAGAAGTTGGCTGAACAACTGGCTGAAGGGCCGACCTTTGCCGATACCCAGCGAGCCGTGCTAGACACGCTGAGCCGTTTGCTGGTGGCGCGTTCGGTCGTGCTCTTCCTGTGGCACCCGACGGGCTCGATGTTGGAGCCCAGCAGCTGGAATTCGCCCGAGTCGGAGAAGCTCTATCAGGCCAGCTTCCCGGGATTTATCGACCCGCTGGTCGACCTTTGTTGGAGCCGCGGCCGCCTGGTGCGGCGCCAGGGGGACGGCCAGCTGATGAGTGAAGTCTTTCGCACGGAAGACCACGCCCTGGCGGTGCCGCTACCCGAAGTGGGCGTGATTTACATCGGCCGGGAAAGTCACCCCTTCTCGCAGGCCGACTGCCAGCTGCTGGAGTGGGTTGCCGAGAAGGCCAGTCTGGGGTTGCGCGCAGCCTGGCGCCATCACCACCAGCTGGAGCAGCAGCGCGAGCAAAGCAGTCTGAACGTTCAGTTGCGGGAACACGTCCAGCTCTTGGAGCGTCTGGTGCAGGGAACCGGTTGGCTCAGCAGTCAGCTCACCCTGCAGGGGACGATGTTCGCCCTGCAGCGTGAGCTGCCGAAGCTACTGGCTCATGACTATGCCGCCGTCTTCTTGGGTCCGCCCGACAATTTGCAGTTGGTCCATTACTGGTGCAGTCAGCCGGAGGTAGAGGTGGACCCACTGCCCTTCCAGCGCATTGCCACCGTGGCTCTGCAGCGTTCGACCAGCCTTCTTTATGCGGATATGGATGGACAAGCGATGCGCAGTTCTCTGTGTGTCCCCTTTACCGAAGAGCCGACCGGCGTGGTTCTGGTGGCCCATCATCTGAAGGAAGCCTACCAGCGAGAGCAGCTGCAGCTTTTGACCCTGTTGGCTCTGCAGTTAAGCGTGACCTTGCGCAATGCTCAGCTGTATGAAGAAGTCCAGCAGCAGAAAGTTCGTCTGGAGCAGTCTCAAGCACAGCTGATCCAGTCCAGTAAACTGACCGCCATCGGTCAATTGGCCGCGGGCGTGGCCCATGAGCTGAACACCCCACTGGGGGCGGTCTCTCTCTCTCTGGATTTAATGTCGTTGCAGCATCCGGACGGAAATCGGCACATCACCAACGCTCAAGGGGCAGTCGACCGGGCCCGCGGAATCGTAGACAAGTTGCTGGTCTACTCTCGCCGCACCCACCTGGCCGAACCTGAGCCGGTGCATCTGGCCGACGTCATCGTGGGTGCCAGCGAGCTGGTCCACTCCAAGATTCGCGCTCAACGCGTCACTTTGACCACCGAAACCGAGGTGAACCCGGTGGTGCAGGCCAAGTTGGTAGAGCTTCAGCAGGTGGTCGTCAATTTGATGATCAACGCGGTGGACGCCTACGACGACGCGGCTTCGGACCGAAAACTGACGGTGACCTGCGGTCAGGACCGGTCGGGCTCCTACATCACCGTTGCCGATCTGGCGGGGGGGATTCCGGACGAAGTTCAGGGCCAGATCTTCGACCCGTTTTTTACCACCAAGCCGATTGGCAAAGGCACTGGTCTGGGGCTCTCGATCAGCAAAGAGATCTGCGCCCAGTATGGCTGCGACCTGAGTTTCCAGACGAAATTGGGAATCGGCACAACGTTTACGATGCGGTTCCCCAGCGGCACCATCCGTTAACAATCTGGGCCTCTGTTTGTGCCGATTTTGCGAAGCGTCTGGTATTATCTTGGGGTGATGAAGCGGGGGAAGCGACCTGGCCGACTCGGCCTGACCTTGATCGAATTGATTCTGTCTCTGGCACTTCTGGCACTCGGGGCGGTCGTGCTGGCTCAGGGATTTATCAATTTGCGCGGCAGCCGTGTTCACGTGAAGGCCGAGGCCGAACAACTGGCCGAGTTGATGCGCACGCTGCGCCAGCAGGCAATTACCGAGAATCGCCCCCTGGGGTTAGGATTCCCGACCCAGGGCGGTTCGCGGGCCGTCAGCAACGGTTACTACCAGTTGGAGGGCGAGCATCACCCCAAGGTCTTGCGCCGAGTCACCATGGCGCGCGAGCGCTCGGTCCAGTTGAGCGGCTGCTTCTGGCCGGAGATGCCATTCACTCAGCCTCCCAGCAGCACTCTCAGCAACTCGAGCTACAAGTTGAACAACTGGCAGGTGCCCTTTCCCCAGGATGGCGTCCTGATGTTCCTGCCCAGTGGAGAAGTTCTCACCAATCTCCCGACCGTCCAAGGCGAGGCCGCTGTGGTGCTGGGATATGCGATCGAGGCCGCTCCAGGGAACGTGGGCGGCCAGCCGGCTATGCAGCTACAGAGGGTCAAAGGACCGGTCGTGGTCTGGTGCTCCCTGTTTGGCGAGGTGCGGCTAGAAGGCGGTCTGGGCAGCGCGCCGGCCCGGGTGGCTGAGGTCGTAGCCGCAGGTGATTCGGCCGATTTACCCGGACTGACCTCGAGCTCCAACGGCAATCCGATCTTTGTCAACCAGCCGCTCCGAAGCGCTCCTCTGGAAGTCAGTCCTCCCGCCAATCTCAACACCCTCTCGGCGGTTGCCAATGGAATGAGTGGAACCATCCGTCGTAAGCGTTACTTGTCGCTCAAGGTGACGGCTCGGGATCCGGACGGTGACGCCCTCTGGTGCACCTGGAAGCAGCGCAGCGGTGTCTCGGGCACCTTTACCAAGACCGAAGATGTGCGCATGATCTATGACCCTAAGGATCAGATGTGGGTGGCGACCTGGGCCTGGCATCCGCCGGATGGCGCCGTCCCCGGCGATGAATTTCCCCTGGAAGCGACTATCGAGGATCATCGTGGCGGATCGGCAACTCTTTCCGGGTTGATCTCGGGGGGAGGGCAATTCCGCATCCTGACCCCCGGCAAGCTGGCCTTTCGACGCGGCACGGACATCTGGATTTCCAATTGGGATGGCTCGGACCCCGTCATTGTGGCCAGGAATCTGACCCGACCGCGCTGGAGCCGCGACGCCGGCGCCATCGTCTGCATGAATGGCAGCTTCGGCCTGTCGGTGGTGACTCCCGACGGCCGTCGGCGCACGGACGTATGCACCGTCACCGGCGCGACCTGGCTCAGTCCCGGCTCTTTTAACGCCTACAACAATCGCATCGTGGTGGCCAGCGAGTCGGCGGGCGTCGTCCATCTGGGCGAGGTCACTCCTTGGGACACCGCTCAGACCCCCTCAGACTGGCCCGTGGACCACGTTCTGACCGATAACATTCCTCCCGGTTCCAGGCCGGTGGTGGACTGCAAGCCGGGTGACGTCAACCAGGTGCTGGTGTCGCCTTCCGGTGGTGCTCCGGGGCCGATGGTGTTGATCGACAAGTCCCAGCCCGGCAACTCGATCGTGCTGCCCATGACGGGTAGCGAGGCCAGTTTCTGCTCCTCGGGTGAAATCGTCTATCGCTCAGCAGACGGCCAGGTGACTCGCGCCCCGCTCGGAGGTCCGGTCGGAGCGACAGCCAGCCTGAGCAATGCTCACTTTCCGCGTTCGACCCTGGATTCGAGCGGCAATGGTCCAGTGGTGGTCAGTGGGGACGACGGCGGCGAAAACTGTCTGATTTACCAGAATGGCAATACTTTGACGGGCCGCCTCAAACTGTTCAGCTTCCCCGAGACTTGCACCGAGCCCGACTTCGCCTACTAAGTTGTTACAAGCCGGCAACATGTGACCGGCTGGTTTTTCTCTCGCTTGCCGGCCGACCGTTAAGATAAAAACACAGATACAGAGAGCAAGTCAGAGGAGCAAGTGACGATGAATATCCAGAACTCTTTCCAAACCCCCTGGTCCGCTTACACCCCCGCCATCAACTTCGTGCGCCCGATGGGTCAGCCGACCATCCCCAGCGTTCGCCCCATCGAACCCATCGAGACTCCGGCCGCTCCCGCCGTCGAGCCTCAGGTTGCCCTCAAGTCCTGGCTTTCTCAGTATTCCAACGGTCGCGACCACGGTCTCTACGAGCGCGTCAGCGCCGACCCCAGCTCGGAAGGCACCTTGTTCCGCCGCGGGCTGATGATCTCGGGCGTGGTTTCGCTGGCCGGATAACAAGGGCACATGTTCGAGCATGCTGCTCGATCGCCGTGGGCGAGCCCTTGGCACACTTCGACTTTCGGTGACGGACCGGTGCAATCTGCGTTGCACCTACTGCATGCCCGAAGCTCATTACACCTGGCTGGAAAAGCCGCATCTCCTCAGCTTTGAAGAGCTGACCCGGGTGGTGCGGCTTTTGCGCGCGCAGGGCTTGGAAAAGGTGCGCATCACCGGCGGTGAGCCGCTGCTGCGTCAGGAACTCCCCAAGTTGGTCGGGATGTTGCAGCAGGCCGGTATGGAGCAACTGGCTCTGACCAGCAACGGTGTCTTGTTGGAAAAACAGGCGGCTGCGCTCCAGGCGGCCGGACTAGAGCGCCTGACGGTCAGTCTGGATTCGATACGGCCTGAGGTTTTTACCCGCCTGGCTCAGCGAGCCGAGTTGCAGACGGTGCTCTCCGGCCTGCGTTCCGTCAGCCAGATGGGTTTTCAGGAACTGAAGCTGGACACGGTGGTGGTGCGTGGGGTTAACGATGCCGACCTGGTCGAACTGACTCGCTTCGCGGGCAGCATCGGAGCGGAAATTCGCTTCATCGAGTATATGGACGTGGGCGGTGCTACTCGTTGGCAGCCCGACCTGGTGGTTTCTCAGGAAGAAATTCTAGCCCAGTTGCGAACCGGATTCGGATCGGCCGAACCGCTGGCGGGCCGCGGTTCGGCCCCGGCCCAGCGCTTTCGTTTGGGCAACGGCCAGGTGGTCGGCGTGGTGGCATCGGTTACCCATCCTTTTTGCGGCGATTGTGACCGGCTGCGCCTGACGGCGGATGGCCAGTTGCTGCTCTGCCTCTACGCCAAGACCGGACTGGACCTGCGCGGCTTGCTGCGTGGCGGCGCTGACGATCGGCAGGTGAGCGATCGTCTGGTCGAGTTCTGGAGCCAGCGCCAGGACCAGGGAGCGGTGGACCGAACTCGCGTGGGCCAGCGTTCCGGCTACGTCAGCCTGGAAGAGCTGCGCGCCAATCCACGTCTGGAGATGCACACGCGCGGTGGTTAGTAAGTCCAAAACGATCCTGGCACGCCGTGAGCGTGAGCGCGAGGCCCTGCGCCAGAGCATTTTGGAAGCGGCCCGACAGCTGTTTCGGCAGCAAGACTATAGCAGCGTAACTCTGCGTAAGATTGCGGAACGTATCGAGTATTCTCCCACTACCATCTATCTTTACTTTAAAGACAAGCACGCTCTGGTGATCGAGTTGATCGCCGAGGGGTTCGAGCTGTTGCGCCAGCGGATGTTACGGGGCCAGAGCGAGGACCCGGTCTCGACGCTGCGACAGTCCTCGCTGGAATACCTCAACTTCAGCCAGGATGAGCCCCATTATTATCGGCTCATGTTCCAGCTGGAAGACCAGGAGCTCAATGAGCGCTGCCGGGAGAACGACCGGCGACTCTCGGAAAGCTGTTTTCTGTTCTTGACCGAAAATATCGGTCGTTTGCGAGAGGCCGGGAAATTGGGCCCGCACTACAGCGATTTGACCGTGGCTCACCTGCTCTGGTCAGGTCTGCACGGGGCCGCCTGCCTGGCTCTGACCAACCTGCTGGACAATCTCCCGGATGGCGAGCGGGCGGTGTTTTTCGAGCACGTGGTAGAGCGTCTGGTGCACAGTCTTACGGCAGGGTGAGTCTGACCAGCGCGCGAAACCGGCCGCTATGAAAGATCAAGTTGTGTGGGTCACGGGGGCCTCGGCGGGAATTGGGCGAGCGGTCGTGCAGCGCTTCGCGGAAGCAGGTGCCAAAGTGTTGGCCATGGCTCGGCGCGAAGACCGTTTGCTGGAGCTTCAGAGTCAGTTTCCCGAGCAGGTGCGCATTCTGGTTTGCGATGTCACTCACGAAGAAAAGCTCCGCCACTCCCTGTCTCAGCTGGAGTCGCCCTACAATCAGCCTTCCGTGTTGGTGAACAACGCCGGCGCCGCCTTTGGGCTGGAGATGGCCCAGTCGTCCCGCTGGAGCGACTGGCAGCGAATGATCGACCTGAATGTCACCAGTCTGGTGTGTATGACTCATCTGGTGCTACCCGGTATGGTCGAGCGCAATCGCGGCCACATCCTCAATCTGGGCTCGGTGGCCGGCACCTATCCCTACCGCGGGGGCCAGGTTTACGGAGCCAGCAAGGCCTTTGTAGAGCAGTTTTCCCTGGGCTTGCGCTGCGACTTGTTGGGCAAGCAAGTGCGGGTGACCAACATCGAACCGGGAGCGGTGCAGTCGGAGTTCGCCACCGTGCGCTTTGAGGGCGATACCGAGAAGGCGGCCAAAGTCTACGAGGGCTTTCAGCCCCTGACGCCGGCCGACATCGCGGAGACCGTCTTTTGGTGCGCCGCCCTGCCTGCCCACGTCAATATCAATCGTCTCGAGGTGATGCCGGTGATGCAGGCCTCGGCGGGCTTTGCTTGGCACCGGGATGACCCTTGATGAGTGGCTGGAGCACTATCCCGAAAGCCCTCTGGGCGTGCTGGTCGGGCTCCTGAACGAACTGCGCGAGGGCGAGCGCGACTATGAGTCCTTCGAACAGTCCCTGGGGGTCTTCGATGAGTTTTTGCAGGAATGGGCGCAGTCGGTGACCGAGCAAGATTCCGAAGGCGAAGTCTCTCAGGGTCTGCTGCGTTCGCTGCAGGGCCTGGCCGATGCCGCCGGCGGTCTGCGAGACTACGCCGAGACGGGCGACGAAGAGATCGCCGACGCGGCTATGGCGCAAGCGGTCGAGTCTCAGGAGTTGCTGCTGGAGATGTTGGAGCTCACTCAAGAAGCTTTTTGAATATGTTTCAATCCTTAACCAGGATGTGTTCGATCTTCATGGTATTTCAGTCGAACAAACTGGTGTTCTTCTTTTGGGGATTTCCAATCGAGCAACGCCACAGGTTTCCTGGAGGCTCTAGTGACACCATCCGTCGAACTCGTTGGTCTAAACGTAGATAGCCCGCTGTCCCTGCCCAAGGGGCGTTTGCTGCAGCTGCTGCAGGGGTGCATGGATAGTCAGACCATCGAAGAGTTGCGCACCCGGTTGCTGCTGGTCAAGGAACTGCGGCCGGCCCGTTCGGCCGAAGTCGTCACCGTCCGATTCGGACTATGGCACGATCAGTTGCGTCAGATTCGCGAGTCCAAATCTTTGGACCGCGCTCGCCACTACATCAAGCGCATGCTCAAGAGCTTCGATGAGGTCAAGACCCCCAGTTTCTCCGACATCAACCTGTGCCGCTGGCAGGAATACGACGATCTATGGACCGACAGCTTGTGGCAGATCGACCGTCGCGACCGAAGTGGTCAGCATTCCGGCCACTACTGGGGCAACTTCGTGCCGCAGATTCCCCATCAGTTGATGCGGCGCTTCACCAAAGCCGGCGACTGGGTGCTCGACCCCTTCCTGGGCAGCGGCACCACTCTGATCGAGGCTCGCCGCTTAGGTCGTAACGCCTTCGGTCTGGAACTCCAGGAGTCGGTGGCTCAAGAGACCTGGGCGCGGGTTCAGCGCGAAGACAATCCGCACAAGGTGCAGTCGGTGGTGCGTCAGGGCGACTCCGTCTCGGCGGATTTCCGGGGCCTGCTGGACCAGCACGGCATTCCTTCCGTGCAAATGGCCATCTTGCACCCGCCCTACCACGACATCATTCGCTTCTCGGACCGGCCCGAATGCCTCTCCAACCAGGGCGACGTCAACGCCTTCGTAGAGGGATTCACCCGAGTGGCCGCCGGTGTCTCCAAAGTGCTGCAAAAGAAGCGCTACATGGCCGTCGTCATTGGGGATAAATATGCCGGCTCGGAGTGGGTGCCGCTGGGATTCTTGACCATGCAGCGTATCCTCGAGCTCGATTTTCAGCTGAAAAGCATCGTGGTGAAGAACTTCGAAGAAACCCTGGGCAAACGGGCCCAACGCGAACTCTGGCGCTACCGCGCTCTGGCCGGCGGCTTCTACGTTTTCAAGCACGAATACGTTTTCTTGTTCCAAAAGAAATGACCGTAGAAGAGATCCTGGCCAAGCTCGAGGCCACGTTTGAACAGGAGGGAGTGCGTTTCGAGTCCCTCGGTAGTGAGGATACGCGCTTGCTGGTGCGCGCTCGCAGAACGGGACCGGGAACCCCGGTGGCGTTTCTGGTCAAGGCCCTGGAGGGCACTTTGCGTCGCTATCATCAGAGTCTGCGCGAAGTAGAACTGGTTGAATACGATCCGGGGGAGGGTAGCGCGACTCCCGAAGTGCCCTCCCAGGAATTCGAGAAAGTGCTCAAGCACAAAGCTTCTTCCAATCCTTTGGGACTGCCGGAAGTGCCCGGCCTGGACTTGCGTGGCTGCGACCGGGCTCAGGCCGTGACGGCGCTCGAGCAAGCCTTCAAGCTCTGGTCACGTCAGGGCGTCGAGCGTTTCAAGGTGCGCGGACTTCGGGAAGATCCGGTTCTGCGGGCAGTGGAGAAATGGCGTGGCTTCTATGAGCAGGCCGAGTCCACCGAGTTGGAGTCCGACGGGGATACCATGCGCATTGTTCTCAAAGGGGCGCGCGCCGGTGAGTTTCCCGAGCAGCCAACGCTCTGGTTTCCGGCTCGTCTGATGTTGATGGGAAGCGCCGATGGCAGTCGCTAAAAAGCTTCCCAAAGCCAAAGTTGCCGAAAAGCCAAAACCCAAGCCGAAAGTCCGGCCCAAAAAGTCGCGCCGCAAAGCTCCCCCTCCAACACCTTCGGGTGTTTGGACCTGGAAGACGCCAGATGAAAGCAGCAAACTCCGCTTCGCGCTGGGCCTGGTTGTGATTTTGCTGACAGCCGTCACCCTGCTGAGCGGCGAAATCAAGCCGCATCACGGAGGCTGGCGGGCCGGATTTCACAACCTGAGAGGCGAGTTCGTGCTGGGACTTGAGTGGACTCGAGGCGAATGGCCTCGGCGATGGGTCGCTCACTGATCAAGAGATGGCTCCAGGGCATGGCTCTGGATTTGCGTTCACTGGCGCTGATGCGCATTGCCTACGCCACCTGCCTGCTGCAGGATCTGGCCATCCGAGCTAGCGACTTGACCGCTCACTACACCGATTGGGGTGCTCAGCCCGGTTTTGTCGTCACCAAACTGAGCTGGGACCCGGCTTTTTTCAGCCTGCACTTGATGCAGACCAGCCGGGAAGGCCAGGCCCTGCTTTTTCTTGTAACAGCCTTCGCCTATCTGTGTTTGCTGGTCGGGTATCGGACGCGCCTGGCCGGTTGGGTCTCCTGGTTCTTGCTGGTCTCCTTACAGAATCGCAATCCCATCATTCTCGATGGTGGCGATCTCTACCTGAGGTGCCTGCTTTTCTGGTTATTATTTTGCCCGCTGGGGGCTCGCTGGTCGGTTGACGCCGCTCGTCGACCCTCTCGACCGGATGAGCCCGAGACCGTCCTCCACTTAGGAACGCTGGCCTATTGTGTGCAACTCAGCCTGATTTACGGCTGGGCCTGGGCCCTCAAGAGCGGGGCGGAGTGGAGGATTCACGGGACCGCCGTGCAGCAGGCCCTGCGAATCGATGGCATCGCCTCGCCTCCGGCTCAGTGGCTGCTCCAGCACCCGGACTGGATGCGCATGCTGAATTTTTCGGTGCTCTACTTTGAAGGGCTGGTCCCCATCTTGCTCTGGATCCACCCGGCCACGCGCTTGCTGGCCGTGCTGGGAGTGACCGCCATGCACCTGGGGATGTCGTCCTTCCTGCATCTGGGAGCCTTCACTCTGATTGCCGCCACCTCGACCTGGGGACTGATTCCCAGCTTTTTTTGGCGCCGCCTCAAGCTGTCCATTCCCCGACCGAATTGGCGCTGGCCCCTTGCCGGTGGTGACCGGGATGTGCCTGGAGCTCCTGGTCTCTTTGCGGGCATCATGCTGGTGTTCCTCATGTTGCGGGTAATGTATTGCAACTACTGGTGGGGACAACACTGGACGCCTATGCCCCGTTCGCCGGATTTGAGGCTGTTCAGGCTGGATCAGCAATGGAATATGTTCGCTCCCCGTCCGGTGGTGGACGACGGTTACTATGTGGTAGTTGCCGAAACCGCCGAGGGCGATTGGATGAATGCCTGGATTGTCGGGGGTCGTGAGCTCTCCTGGGACAAACCGGCGCGAGTCGCTTCGCAATATCCGAACGCCCGCTGGCGCAAGTTGATGATGAACCTCTGCCAGAAGGAACATAAGGCCTGGCGCAAGCCTCTGATGGAATACCTGTTTTCTCGGATCGCGGGAGCGCGGGCTTTGCGTCTCTATTACGTCGGAGAGCGAACTCGGCCCGACGGGGGCGAGGAGCCTTTGATCGTGCAAGACTTAGGCTATTACTCGCCGCGCGAACTGGAGCCGAGTCTGGCGCCAACCGGATACGCCACCCTGGCCAGCGGTCGGGAAGTTTTGAACCTGGCCCTGCAGGACGCCCACTGAGTGCGCAAGCGCATCAAGCGGCTGGTCACCAGCAACCTTTTTGAGGGCGTGGTGGCTCTGGCCATCACTTTGAGCATCGGTTTGCTGGTTCCGGAGATTTGTCTGCCTCATCAGCATCCGATTCAGCCCGCCGTGGACGATGCCCAGAATTTGTTGACCTTTTTCTTTGCAGGTGAGCTTAGCTTGCGCTTCCTGGCTGCTCGCCGCAAGGGTCGCTTCTGGCGGGAATACTGGCTGGACCTGTTGGCGCTGGTTCCTATGTTGCGCGTGGCCCGCTTCTTTCGCTTGTTGCGTTTGCTGAGACTCTACCGACTGGCGGGGGTGGCCTCGCGCAACGGGTTGCTCCAGCGCCTGTTGCTGGGCCGGGCCAGTGAATACGCGCTGGTCGCCTTCTTCCTGCTCTTCTGCTTGACGGCCGGCACTCTGGGATTGACCCACTTTGAAGACCCCAATGCCGGAACGGACAAGCTGGCTCAGAACTTCTGGCTCAGTCTTTTTACGGTGGCTCAGGCGGAGTACGCCAGTCAACTCCCGGAGAGTACCGGTGGAAAGCTGGTGCTGCTGTGTCTGGAGCTCTCGGGGTTGACCTTGTTCGCTGTGCTGACGGCGACGGCTTCGGCCTTCCTGGTCGACAAACTGCGCGATGGGACGGTTTTGCAACAGATGCACCTTGAGGATCTTGAGGACCACGTCATGATCTGCGGATGGAACTCCGGTCTGGAGTCGACCATCAAGCAGCTCCAGGAACACCCCAATTTTCGCGATCGCGAGTTCGTGGTCATCGCGGACCGCCCGGACCTTCCCGAATTGGCCGAGGTGCCGTACCGACATCGCGTGCGCCTGGTGCGAGAGGACTTCACCCGCATCGAGGTCCTGCAGAAGTGCAACGTTGGTTCTGCTTCAGTCGCCTTGATCGTCTCCGACATCGCTCAGGGGCGAACCCGCCAGGACGCGGATGCGCGCACGGTGATGGCGGCCCTGACCATTGAGAAACTCAACCCTGACGTGTATACCTGTGCAGAACTATCGAATGCTATGAATGAGAGTCACCTGCGTATGGGCAAGGTCAACGAGGTGGTGATCACCCAGGACCTATCGGGCCATCTGCTGGCCCGGGCGGCCGTCAGCCCTTCGAGCTGGAGGGCTCTGCACGAATTAGTGCAGCCCTCCACTTCGCGCCCTGGCTTCACCAGCTATCCGGTCGATCCGAGTCTGGTGGGCCGGGACTTCGCCCAGGTAGTGGGTGAATGGATCGCCGGCCAGGGCATTTTGCTGGTGGGGGTCTATCGGCCAACCGGCCAGACCTTGCTCAATCCTCGGCGCTACCTTTTGGAGGCGAACGACGAATTGGTGGGCATCCCAGCAGGGGGGGGAAAATAAAAAGGACCGCGCGCGTTCGGGGGGGGTCATCCGCTTGAGGTCCTTGGGTAGACTAACAGCTTTCCGCCATTGGGTGGAGGTATAAATATACTAGACCGATCGGAACCATGGCGAAATTTTTCGCAGCCAAACGTCTGCTCGTCCGACTTTAGTCCTAAGCATGCTACAGAGTGCCTCTTGAGGGCAAAAAAAAGAGCCTCGCGGTTGCGAAGCCCATAGGATGATGCGACAAAAATTATAAGAGCCGCCAGCAGTCGGGGGGGGTCATCTGCTAGCGGCTCTGGAGTGATAATAGCAGCCGGCCGGGGGGGGCAGTAGGTAGGATATTACTATTTCCTGTTACGACTAATGACTAATTCTTGTTATTGGATTCCGGTAGGGGAACCCGGGCGATCTCAGAACAAACTAGGCCCATGCAAGCTTTAGACCTCGATGAAAGCTATCGTTACTGCGAAAAGAACACCAAGGAGCGGGCCAAGAACTTCTACTACGGCATTCGTTTGCTGCCGCCCGAGCAGCGCCGCTCCATGTGCGCGATGTATGCTTTCTTCCGTTACTGTGATGACGTTTCGGATGGAGACATCAAGGGCTCCAAGGCGGACCTGCTCAAGCAATGGCGTCAGGCCATAGACGGCGGAGAAGCAGGCTCGAGTAAGATTCTACCGGCTTTTTACGACGCCAAGCGCAAGCACGCCATTCCTTCGGAATACTTCCACGCCATGATCGATGGAGTGGAAGCGGATCTGTCCAAGAATCGCTACCAGACCTTTGAAGAACTTTATCGCTACTGCTATTGCGTGGCCTCGACCGTCGGTCTGGTGTGCGTTCACGTTTACGGCTTCGACCATTCCCCCGAGGCGCTGCAGATGGCTGAGTGGCGAGGTATCGCTTTTCAGTTGACCAACATCCTGCGCGATGTGGCGGAAGATTTGTCTCTGGGGCGCATCTATCTGCCTCAGGACGAGCTGGCCCAAGCCGGTATCAGTGAGGCAGACCTGCTTTCGGGACGGGACACTCCGGCCATGCGCCAGTTCTTGAAGGAGCAGGTCACGCGGGCTCAGGACTACTATGCGCGGGCCTCCAAGTTGGACGAACGCGTAGACGCCCCGTGCCGGAGCTCGCTGGCGGCCATGACCAGTATTTATCAGGCTCTGCTCAACAAGGTGGGGCAGATGGGCTGCACCGTCCTCAAGAAACGGGCCAAGCTCAGCACGGTGGAGAAGCTGCGCCTGGCCGGTAAGACCTTGCTCGGAAAGAGCTAGAGTCGTCCGCTGTAGATCAGTCCAAGCACGATCAGGCCCATGATCACTCGGTAAATTCCAAAAACCCGAAATCCGTGACTGTTTAGAAATCCTATGAAGGTCTTGATGGCTAACATTGCGGTAATGAAAGCTACTACATTGCCGACCAGGAGGAGTGTCAGGTGGTCCGGGCTGATGATCAGGCTGACATCGTTCTTGGCAGCTTTGAGCAGTTTGTAGCCGGTCGCGGCACACATCGTGGGCACAGCCAGGAAAAACGAGAACTCCGCGGCCGCCTTGCGAGTGAGCTTTTGCTGCATTCCCCCAACGATGGTGCAGGCGCTTCGGCTCATTCCTGGGACCATCGCCAAGACTTGCCAGAAACCGATTGTTAACGCTTGCTTGGGGGTTACTTTCTCAGCTTCGTTCTGGTTCGGATTGCGAAACAGGTTGTCCACAAAGAGTAGGGCGACGCCGCCTATCAGCATGGTCCAGGCCACCGTCAGGTTGCTTTCAAGAAGAGCGTCGATCTTCTTGTTCAGGAGGAAGCCCAAGACTAGAGCTGGCGACACGGCTATCAACAGCTTCTTATAGAAGTCCATGCCCTGACGCAAGAACTTCTTGCGATAACCGACCACTACCGCCATGATGGCGCCTAGCTGGATACACACCTCAAACAGCTTGGTGAACTCGATGTCCTTGGGGTCCACTTGTAAGAAAGAACTGGTCAGGATCATGTGGCCGGTCGAGGAAATCGGCAAAAATTCGGTGAGGCCTTCCACGATGCCGATAGTAATAGCTTGAAAAATCGTCACGCTAGGCATTCTATCCGTGAATGGACCTACGAAAACTTTTGCGCACAAAGTCGCATAGACGTCCTGCGGACCCGAGTTTTACAATTAGACAGAATGAGTCCAACTGTCTAGATGCTGCAAACCGACACTCGCCAACAACTGATCGAGGCCACCGGCCGCATGATTTTGCGCCTGGGCTATCAGAAGACTTCGGTGGCCGATATCGCCGGCGAAGCCGGCCTGAGCCGAGCCACGGCTTATCTGTATTTTTCGACCAAAGAAGCCATGCTGAGCGCCTGGCTGGGGCATCGTTTTCAGCAGTTCTGTCGAGAGCTGCGCGAAACCGCGCGTGCTTGGAGCGATCCCTGGCAGGCCCTGGAGGAAGCGCTCAAAGCTCGCATCCTGCTGCGCCTGGAGCGGGCCAGCCGATTCCATCAGAATACTCTTCACGAGATCCTGGCTGTCCGGGAAGCCGTGCTGTCGGCGCGGCCGGAGCAACAGGCCGAGGAGGCCCGTCTGCTGGAGGAGCTGATCTTGCGAGCTCGTCCCGGCCATCCAGGGGCCGCCCAAACCGCCCACGTGCTGGTTCTGGCGACCGATTGCCTGCGCCCCTCGAATCTGAGCGCCGAGCAACTCAAAGATCTTCCCGCGCTGGACCGTCAGGCGAAGCAGCTTTGCGCCTTTCTAGTTGAATCGCTGCGGTTGGGCGCGAGCGCGTGAGCGAAGAACAAGAACCGCTCAACCCCTACCGCTGGCTGATTCTCTTTGGCCTGGTCACGGCGGCCATCCTGGAAGTGCTCGATACCACCATCGTGAACGTGGCTCTGGCCACCATTGGCGGCAACTTTGGAGCGACCACCGAGGAAATTGCCTGGGTTTCCACCGGCTATATCCTCTCCAACGTGATCGTGCTGCCTCTGACGGCCTGGCTGTCCTCGCTCTTCGGCCGTCGCCGCTACCTGACAGGGTCGATCTTTCTCTTCATCGTCGCCTCGTTCTTGTGTGGCACTTCGACCTCGCTCTGGGAACTGGTTGCTTTCCGCATCCTCCAAGGGGCCGGCGGCGCGGCCCTGCTTTCCACCGCTCAGGCCACCATTCGCGAAATCTTTCCGGCCGAGCAGCAGGGCACCGTCCAGTCGCTCTACGTGCTGGGTGTGATTGTGGCGCCCACGCTGGGCCCCTATCTGGGCGGTTATCTCACCGACAACTATTCCTGGCCCTGGATTTTCTTCGTCAATGTGCCTATCGGTCTCATCTCCGCCGCCATTGTGGGCACGCTTTTGACCGATTCCAAGCACCGGGTGGCCACCGTCAAGGTGGATTTCCTGGGCATCTTTCTGTTGGCGGCCGGTTTGGGCAGCCTGCAATACGTATTGGAAGAGGGCAACATCAAGGACTGGTTCGACGATCAGACCATCTGCATTCTCTCGGTGGTGGCCGTCGTTTGCCTCACCAGCCTGATCTTTTGGGAGCTCTCGTCCTACAACAAGCACCCGGTCATCAATCTGCGGGTGCTCAAGAACCGCGAGCTGTCGGCGGCGCTAATCCTGTTTCTGGTGCTGGGATTCGGCCTCTATGGCGGCATTTTCATCTTCCCGTTGTTTGTGCAGAACATCCTGGGCTTTACTCCCACCGTCACCGGCGAGGTGCTCATGCCGGGCGGCATCGCCACCGGGGTCACCGCCATGCTCTCCGGGCAGATTTTGAATCGTAAGAACAACCGCATCAAGCCCTGGGTCATCATCCTCACCGGCATGTGTCTCTTTGTGTTCTCGATGTGGGATCTGGCCCATATGACCGACCAGTCGGGCGAGCCCGACACACGGATTGCGTTGATTCTGCGCGGGGCCGGACTGGGGATGCTGTTCGTGCCCATCAATCTGGCCGCTTTCTCCAGCCTCAAGGGCGTGGAAATCTCCCAGGGCGCCAGCCTGCTCAACCTCATGCGGCAGCTCGGCGGTTCGCTCGGCATCGCGCTTCTGGGCTTTTTCCTGACTCGGCGCACGGCCATGCATTATTCTATGCTGGCCTCCCACGCCTATACCGGCAATCCGGCCTTCGAAGCCCGCTTTAACGCCGCACGTCAGGCTCTGGAAGCCAGCGGGGCCTCGGCCGTCGAGGCTCAACAGGGTGCCTATCAGATGATGAGCGGCCTGATCAAGGCTCAGGCGGCCACCCTCAGCTACAACGATGCTTTTCTGATGCTGGGTCTGGCGATGGCGCTGGTATCACCCATGCTGGTGTTGCTGCGCAACGGCCCTAAAGCGGGGGGCGGGCCGCCGGTCGACGCTCACTAACGGGTGCGGTAGCCTTTGGCTTCGTCCCAACGCAGCGGCCGGGATTGGCGGGGTAGGGGCGAGTCGGCCTTGGGGTCGACCCGCACGCCGTATTTCCAGTCGGATGGGCAGACGGCCACGAAGCGGGCATAGCCTCCCAGTCCTCCGCGGAACTTGGGGAATCCGGTGAGCAGCAGCGCTCCCTTGGGCGGAATCTGGTCCAGGTGAGCCACTCCCTCGGCCTGGGTGTAGCCGTTGCGCAGCAGCCAGGCTTCCCCGGCCAGATCGGGCGAGCAATCGGTGTCCAGCGGCTCATGACCGTGGAAGAGAATGTGGCGCCCTTCGTGGAGCAACTTGAGGGCGGGCAAGGAGACTCCCGGAAACTTGGGCTCGGCCGCCAGCCCGGGTTCGCCCCAGCGTTTCGACCAGTCCGAGCGGACCATCACTACACAGCCTTCGGGAATGGGACCGTAGCGCTTCTCCCAGGCCAGTACATCCGCGACCGTGAGGGAATAGGCAGGGTCCTTGCGCACTTGCTCCACGATGGAAATGCACACCAGCGGGCGCAGGGCATAGCTGGCCGGAATCTCGTCGATGGCGGGATAGTTGGGATTCCAATGGGCCGGCGGGTCCAGCTGACTGCCGAGCTGGTCGGTGCTCAATTGATAGCGAGTGGCCTCGAAGCCGTCTTTTTCGTACTGATACGGCTGTCCGTTTGCGGGATCCAGGGCGGGGCCAAACTGCTGCGGCCCGAAACCCCTCCAGACGGTCGATTGCGGCTCTAGCGTATGGCTCAGGTCTACGTAGCGCGCCTTCTGAAACAACTGTCCGTAGGCTTTCCAGAGGTCTTGAGCCCCCACCGGAGTCACCAGCAAGCCAAGCAAACATAGTCTTTTGAGCATTTACCCTCCCAAAAAGCGCTCCCGTAAACGCCGGTCGAGCTGCTTCACGTAATCCGAACCGAAGGCTCCATTTTCCAAAGTGTCCAGCAGAACCTGGGGCAAATCTTGCTCCACGTCCGCACAGCAGGCCGCCAGGCCCAGGGCCAGCGCCGCCACCGTGTCCACGTCTCCGGTCCAGGCGATACATTCGTGGAGCATGGCACGCATCGACTGGTGGCGAGCGAAACTCGTCAGGGCGGCTCGCACGCTGTCCATGCCGGCCGAGCCCACGGAGCCCCGCCAGTTGCACCAGGGGCCGCCTATCCGTTTTTCTAGATATTGCTCCAACTCTGCTTTGGGCCCGAGGCGACGCAGCAAGTAGTGGGCGCTGAGGGCGGCCGCCTGGGCGGAACGAATGCCGTCCGGTGTATCGTGGGTCAGGCGTGCCTGCTCGGCCGCGACTTCCAGCACCGCCTCCGGGGTCTCCAGAAAGCCGACCGGCAGCGTGCGCATGGCGGCTCCACTCTTATCACTGTGCGGCTTGATGCGGGCCAGAAAGTCGGACCCGTCGCGGACGGTCAATAGAAAATCGTAAAAGCGTTGGGCGTAGCCTTCGCGACGGTCACGATGGAAGGCGGAGACGAAATGCTCGGCCCACTCCAACGCGCTCGGATGGGGATTTTTGAGCAGGGCCTCGGCCACGGCCAGGCTCATCTGGGTGTCGTCGGTGTACATGCCCGGCTTGATGCCCAGGTGTTTGGGGTGCTGGTAGTAGCGCTTGAGATCGTTGTGACGAGCGATGAAGTCGCCGCGGGCATACTCAAAGCCGGCCCCATACGCGTCTCCTATGGCCAGGGAAAGTAGCATTGTATCGTCTTCGTGTATTTTATACACTAATCCTGTTTCAACTCGTTTTCAGGGAGCCCCACTAAACTAAGGCCATGCAGGTAGGCGCACTCAAAACAACTCTTCCTCAGACTCGCAATGCGGGTCCGGCTCCGGCGGCCTCCGCACCCGTAGACCGCTTCGTGCCTACTTCCGCTGACTCCGAAGTGCCGGCCAACCTGAAGAAGGTTTTGGAGGCCGCAGGCAAGCCTTACTACGACGAGTCCAAAGACCTGGCCGACCGCGCTCAATACTACGCAAACGTCGGTTCTGATTATCAGTCGTTGAGCGATCTGGTGCGTCGCACCCATCGCGAAAAATTCAGTTTCGATCCCGGCAAATATCTGTTTCCCTGGGTGGATCTTCGGCCGAACCTGCGCCTGCAAAGCATTTACGCCAAAGACCCGGTGGCTACCACCGACCCGATTCGGGTCACCAAGCAAAAGGATTTCCAGCAGAAGATCAAGGTGCAAGGCAAGCCCCGCGTCCACGCCGACGGCACGGTGGTGGAGCGCAAGGTCAACGCCAAGGTTGATTTTAAGCAGCAGGCCAAACAGTGGGGCGAAGAGCTCATGAAAGCCCCCGGCAACGCCCTGGAAATCGCCCAGCGTATCGCTCTCGTGGAGGGCTATCGCTACTACAACGGTGAGCACTCGGTGCCCCAGTATTTCTTCGACCACGATCGCACGCCCAAGGGCGACCTGCACATCCTTTTCGCTTGCGAAAAGAAGGCCAACGAGCAGCGTGGTTGTCGTCCTTATGGCGACACTCGTCACAACCCGGAGGATCGCAGTCTGGGAGGTTGGGCTCCCAAGGACATCAATCGTTTTGAACCCGATGCCGGCAAGGGAGCGGTAGCCCGCGCCGCGCTCTACTTCTTGCTGCGCTATCCCGGCGAGATTGGCGAGAAATCCGACGAATATCGTCCAGTGGATATCGCCACCTTTTTGCGCTGGCATAAAGAAGACCCGGTTTCGTTGTATGAACTACATCGAAACCAGGCCATCTTTGAACTTCAGGGTAACCGCAATCCCATTATCGACAACCCTGAATTGGCGGAGAAGATCGACTTCACCGCCGCCTTTGCTCAGCTCAGGGCTTAAATCATATGGAGCAGTTTGAGCAGGATAATTCCGGTGATCGGCACTCCCATTAACCACAGCACAATCATTCTCATCGTTTCGTTCCTCCTCTTTGGTGTAGGCTTAGAGTAAAGGCTGCCGGCCTTTTTGCCCCGGTCCGCTGGTATGGTTTTGCGGGTACCTCTATACTGGCCAGCATGCGACGGCGAAACTTCCTCCTGACCCTGGGCTGGATGTCTCTGTTGGGCTGGAGTTGGAGTGAGTCCGAGCCCGAGCAGTTGGCCTCGGCACTGCTGGGGGAACGAGTCACCCGGCTCCCGGCTGAAACTCTCCCGGATTTGCAGCTCTTGCTTTCGCGGCCCAACTCGCTTTCAAGGCTGGCTGGCTGGCCCGAAGGCGAAGCGGCGGCCCGACGTGTGCTGCTGCGTCTCCTGGAGGGTCGCGGTTGGGACTGGGTTCCCTTCGCCAACGCTCCGGCCCGACCGCCTGCCCAACGTGCCGACTGGGGGAGCCCGTGGATTTCGAAGTAGTGGTCATCGGCTCCGGCGTGGCCGGAGCCCTGTGCGCCTGGAAGCTGGCGGAGGCTGGTCGCAGGGTGCTCATGATCGAAGCCGGTCCTCCCGTCGATCGGCTCCAGGCGGCGGCTCGCTTCGCCCGTAGCGAAAAGGCTCATGACACCTACCCGGCAGGTCCCGATCAGCCGCGCTTTCAGCAGCCCGATCAATATTTCGAGCAACGCGGCAAAGAGCCGTTCACGGCCGTCTATGAGAAGGTCGTGGGAGGCACGACCTGGCACTGGCTGGCCACCACGCTGCGCTTTCTTCCCTCTGACATGCGCCTGAAGTCCCTTTACGGAGTCGGCCAGGATTGGCCCGTGACCGTCGAGGATCTGGAGCCTTACTATGGGGAGGCCGAGCGGGAGTTGGGGGTTGCCGGAGCGGCCATGCCTTGGCTGCCGGCCACCTACCTGGACAAGCAAGTTGCTCTGGCGGCCCGGAAGTTTGGTTATCGGGTGGAGGTGCTACCGGCGGCCCGCAATTCGATTGCCTATGACGGCAGGCCCGCCTGCCGCGGCAGTGCCACCTGTTTCCCCATCTGCCCGATCGGGGCCAAGTATGACGCTTCGGTGCACGTCGACAAGGCTGCGCGCGCGGGAGTCGCCCTCTGGAGCGAAAGTCCCGTCACCCGATTGCTGGTGGCGGACGGAAAAGTGGTGGGCCTGGAGTGCCGCCGGGGTGGAGAGGTGGTCCAGGTTCGCGCGCCCTTGTTCATTCTGGCTGCCAATGCCATCGAATCCCCCCGGCTTTTGCTCCACTCCGGCTTGCCCAACCCTTGGACCGGACGATACCTGATGGGGATGGCCGGACAGGTCAGCCGGGCGCTGGCCGCTCGTCCGGTCTGGCCCTTTCGTTCTCCGCAAGTGGTGTCGGGAATCACCCAGTTCCGCGACGGCGCTTTTCGGAAGCGACGCGCCGGCTTCGTGGTCTCGATTGGCAATGATGGCTGGCCGGACGGAGCGCCCCCGGAAATCGCTCGACAGTTGGTGGAGCGGGGCTTCAAGGGAAAAGAGCTTCAGGCTGCCGTACGCGAGCACGTCAGCCGGCAACTGCTGCTGGTCTCCAACTGCGAAGAACTGCCGCGCGCCGACAATCGCGTCTCCTTGTCCGACCAGCTGGACGGCCTGGGGATGCCCAGGCCGCGCCTCCACTTTGCCTTGAGCCGCTATACGCTCGACGGCATCGACGAAAGTGTGCTGGTGCATGCGCGAATTTTTCAGGAAATGGGCGCCAGTCACGTGTTGCACTATGAGCAGTCCGATGACCCCGCCCACCTGGCCGGCACCTGCCGAATGGGCGAACCCGGTCAGTCGGTGGTGGACGCTCATTTGCGCAGCCACGACTGGCCTAACCTTTACGTGGTCGGCAGCGCCGTCTTTCCGACCGCCGGCACCGCCCCGCCCACCCTGACAGTGGCGGCGCTGGCATTGCGTTGCGCCGAGATGTTGGCGAAGACCAGGTCTTCCTGACGCTGCTCGTCGTTGAGCACGGCCGTGAACTTGGTGAGTTTTCCGCCGTTGGGGATCAGTCGACGAAGAGTGGGAAAGCTGCCGCCAGGACGCACGCCGGGAGGCCCCTCCACGCGAAAGTTCTCGCTGGCTTCGGGAGTGAGCTGAAACGTCTGCTGGATCAGGCCCGGCCCTGCGAACGGATCCTTGCCTCGCTTGGGGTTGTAACCGTCCACCGAGCCGGCGACGTAGAGTTCCATTTCCGAAGGACCGGGGTTGGCCGCGGTGACTTTGAGCGGGTAGCTGAGCTTTTTGGCTTTGAAGCTCAGGTGCATAGGAGCGATGGTGCCCTGGCGTAGCTTTTCCGCGATGGCGGCGTTGTCTTTCGCTCCGTTGCGGATACGCGCGGCCACGAAGATAAACTTGCGATCCACGTAATAGTTGAGGTGACCCTTGGCGTTTTGGGTCACCTGGAAGTCGTTCTTCTTGAGCCACTCATAGAGGCCGCCGCCGGAAGTGGCCGACAGCAGCGCCAGATCGTAGGGGCCTTCTTCGCGTCGTTCCAACACGGTGACGCCCTCTCGCGAAGCCGCCGCCCCCGGAGCGCTGGCCCGAGTGGACTGCATGAGGGGCTGGCGAATTTCCGTGAGGCGGCGCAGTTCGGTGAAGGGAGCGCCTGGTTCCACCTTTACCTCAGGGCGCGTTTCCACCGGAATGACCCAGGCGAATTCGCTGGTGCCGCCAGAGTAAATGACCGACAAAAGCATGTGCTCCTTGCCCTCGCTCTGCCACAAGAAGGCGCTTTGCTTGTCCAGATGGATGGTGGGCGGAGTCGGGCTGATTCTGCGGTCATAGCGGGGTAGGGCGCAACAGCTGAGGCCGATCTGACTCAGCGCTACGGCCGTGGCCAGGATGCCCAGTGCAATCAGGGGACGTTTCATCGAGCACCTCCAGAAGTGACGGCGGCGAACACCAGATCTTGCTGGCGTTGCGCGTCTCCCAGCACTCCGTTGTATTTGGTCAACTTGCCTCCTTTGGGCAGCAGTCGAGCCAGCGTGGGGAGATCGGCCTGGGGGTTGGCCAGGTTGGGCGGTCCCGAGATGGCAAAGGAAGGGCCACCGGAGGGCTTCAAATCAAAACTCTGAGCCCGCACTCCCCCGACGGGACGAACTTCGTCCAGGTCGGCCGGCGCCGCGTTGACGTTTTTCAGCACCTTGTCTTGAGGCCAGGTGTTACCGGCCACGTAGATCTCCATTTCCGACATTCCCGGGTTGACGGCCGTCATCTTCAGCGGATAGCTGAGTTGCCTGGCCTTGAAGGCGAGATGCATGGGAGCGATGGTGCCGCCGCGCAGGCGGCTGCTGACCTGCTCGTTGCTCTGGGCGCCGTTGCGGATGCGGGCGGCTACGAAGACGTATTTGTGGCTGATGTAGTAGTCGAGCTGGCCGCGGGCGTTCTTGCTGACGGGGAACTGATTCTTTTTGAGCCAGGCGTAGAGGCTCACTCCCGAGTCGGCGGCCAGCACGGCGATGTTGTAAGGGCCTTCTTCCTTTTGCTCGAGCACGGTCACGCCCTGAGGGGGAGCCCCGCCCTTGGAACCTCCACTCATGTCCATGCCACGTGTCGTCACGGGTGTTCGGATCTCGGTGGCGCGTCGCAGCTCGGTAAAGGGAGCGCCTTTCTCGACGGTCACCTGCGGTCGTGATTCGACGGGAATGACCCAGGCGAACTCATCGGTTCCGCCGGAATACTGCACCGACAGAAGCATGTGCTCCTGACCCTGGGCCTGCCAGAGAAAGGCGCTCTGGCGATCCAGTCGGATGGGCGGCGCCGTGCTGCCGCGGCCCCGTCCAAAAGCGCCGCAACTCTGACCCGGCTGGGCGCAAAGAACTGCGGTGGCGGTGAAAAGAGATACGAGAAGAACGGTCTTTTTCATTTTCCCTAGTTGGCTTTTCGGAGCCGGAAGCCTGCCACTCGCAATCTTTATAAAACCTTTAGGTCCGAGGGTCCAGGGATTGTGTAGATACTGCGCCAACCCCTAGGGCTCGATGCTTTCCCTGATTCCCGCCTCTAAGAAATTTGTGGAAAAGAACCTTAGCTGCGATCCCGTGCAGGCAGGTTACGTCACCTTTTCCTTCGACTTCTTTTTCTATGTGATGGCTTCTTACTATATCTTGAAGCCGATGCGCGACCTGACCGGAGTAATGCTAGGGAACACGTCTTCCCTGTTCCGCTGGACCATGGTAGCCGTCCTCCTGGTCAATCCCCTCTTCAGCATGCTGATGGCTCGCATCCCTCGAAGCAAGCTTGTCCCCGTCATCTATCGATTCTTCATCTCCCATTTGCTCTTATTCTTTGTCGGGTTTGTGGCGGTAGGAGTCGGCAAGGGCGAGTTGCAGGGCAATGCCCGGTTGATACCAAGTCTTTTCTTTGTCTGGGTCAGCGTCTTTAACTTGTTCGCGGTCTCTCTCTTCTGGTCGGTGATGGCGGACCGATTTACCGGAGCTCAGGGCCGCAAGGTCTTTGGTTTTATCGGTGCCGGGGGGACGCTGGGCCAAATGGCGGGCTCGGCTCTAGCGACGCAGTTGCCTTCCCTCATGGGTGTCAGCAGTTTGCTGCTGGTCTCAGCTCTCTTGCTGGAAGTCAGCGCGCGGTGCCGCCCCTCCATTGAGGATGTGGTGGTAGAGCAGCAGAAGCTGGAAGCTGCTTCCGCACCCAAGGAAAAGCCCAAGCCCTGGACAGGGCTCGTCCTGGTGCTAAAGTCTCCGTATTTGTTCGGCATTTGTGCCTACTTGTTTCTCTACACCTTTACCAGTTCGTTCATTTACCTGCAGAAGCAAGACCTGGTGAGCGTTGCTTTCACAAGCGATGAAGCAAAGCTGCAGTTTTTCGCCCAAATCAACTTTGTCGTTTCTGGGGCTACCCTGGCGATTCAACTATTCTTTACAGGTCGGCTGATTGCCGCGCTGGGTCTGATTTTCTCGCTCTCGCTGATGCCCGGCCTCACTGCACTGGGGTTTGCCGTCCTGGCCATGGCGCCAGGCCTCTACTTGCTAGCGGGCTTTGAGGCGGTTCGCACCACCCTGAACTACGCGGTCTCCCGCCCCTCTCGAGAGATTCTCTTCACGGTGGTCTCCAAAGAGGACAAATACATCTCCAAGAACTTCATCGACACGTTCGTCTACCGTGCCGGTGATAGCATTGCCTCCTTCGCTTTCGACGGTCTGAAGAGCCTCAAGTTGGGAACTACAGGAATCTCCTGGGCCGCCGTGCCCTTCTCTTTGGTGTGGACCGCCCTTGCCATGGGGCTGGGCGTGGCCCAGAGGCGCAAGCAGAAACAGCAAGAAATCGAACTCGCGCGGTTAGCGGAAGACCAGGCTACTTCAGGAGCTTCAGATCCAGTCCGCTGAATTGATGGAACGCCTTGTCGAAAGTAACCAGCTGATAGCCTCCGCTCACGGCAAACGCTGCTAGATAAGCATCCATCCAGAGTTTGGGGGAGGCAGTTGGCACCCCCGCGTACTGATGCCACCACGCCTCCAGACCCGGGGGCTCCGCGGCGACCAGACCGATGCGGTCATCCTGAAGAAGTCGGTCGAAGAGATCAAGAGCAGCGCCGTTGCTGAGCGCGGGAATTCCGTAGGGCGCGAGCACCGCACCACTTGTGAGCAGGCGTAACAGCGAGCTTTGAGTGGGACGGCAGAACCAGACCGACTGTAGCTGCTGAATGCTTTCGAGCCATTGGACAGCCTGGGGATGATTCTGGTGAGCCGACAGGGTGAGTGCCAGCCAGACATTGGTGTCGCAAAGGATCACGGCAGTTCCTGTTCCAGCAGAATCTCAGCCACACGTTCGGGCGTTATCTCCGTCCCTGCCGTTGCGGCGTGAGCACACTGAATGAGTGGAAATTGAACCCGGGTTGGCCGACTGGGCGCTGCCAGACCCTTGCGTAGCAAGTCCGCTATCGTTTCTTGGAGAGAACGGCTGTCCTGGAGGGCTCGCATTTTGACCGCCCTCATCAGATCGTCAGGTAGATTCAAAGTCGTTTTCACCTTTCCAGATTACCAGAAATCTGGCTGACAGGACAGCCGGCCGTCGTTTAGCTCGAGAACTTCCACTCGATTTGGTAGGACTGCTCTTCCGGCGAGCGCGAGATGACCTCGATGCTGTGGTAGAAGTTCTCGTCGTCGGCATCCAGGCCGCGCCAGCGCTCGCAGGTGATTCGGTCGGCCGCGTAGTCGATGGAGAACTGCTCCTTCGGCTCCTCATCCACCGGCGTCTCCTGGCTGCGGGTGAACTCGGCCCGTCCCTCGAGCATCCCGCCCTGAACTCGACCGCGGATACGGTGCTCGGTCATGTAGCCGTTGGGACTGAGGCCTTGCTGGACGAGGTCGATATCATAGGCCATCGTGTTGCGGTCGTTGGGGCCGTTGTCCTGGTCGATCAGGTGCAACAGGCCCGTCTCCAGTTCGCAGCGTCGTTGCTCCGAGCGCTTGCGGCTGAGGACCTTGATGGATTGGGTGGTGGACATCGATTGCATAGGGATACCTCCGTGTGTGATGGAGTCAGCTTAGCCCGGGCCTGTCTACCAAATCTCTACCAAAATCAGAGTTTGTTGCCGTTCCATGAGCAAAAGGATTCCGACTTACGGCAAGAAACAGAGCACACACACCGTCTTACAAAGGAGTCGTTATGTCCAACACCCAGGTCCTCATGCCTCAAATGGGAGAAAGTATCGCCGAGGGCACTATCGTGACCTGGCTAAAATCCCCAGGGGATCGGGTGGAAAAGGACGAGCCCTTGTTCGAGATCTCGACCGATAAGGTCGACGCCGAGATCCCCGCTCCCGCCTCCGGTTACCTGCTGGAGACACTTTTCGGACCGGGCGAGACCGTCGAGGTCAACAAAGTGGTGGCCTACATCGGTGCCGAGAAGGGTGGGGCCGCCCCCGCTCCGGCTGCCGCGCCGTCTGCACCCACGCCCGCTGCCGCGCCCGCCCATCTCGAAGCTTTGCTCGCCCCTTCGGCCCCTTCGGCCGCCAGCGTCGAAGACTTGCGCCGCCAGCGCTCCTCCCCGCTGGTGCGTAAGATGGCTCAAGAGCATGGAGTTGACATTCGCCAACTGGAGGGCACCGGGGTTTCTGGTCGAGTCACTAAGGCCGATCTCCAGTCTTATCTGGACAAGCCCAAGGCCGCTCCGGCCGCGGTTGCACCGGCAGCCAGCCACGCCAAGCCTTCGCTCAACGGAGACAAGTTCAAATACCACGCCGCGGCCGGGGACCGACTCGAACCCTTCACCCCGATGCGGACCTCGATCGCGGAGCACATGGTCATCTCGCGGGACACCTCGGTCCACGTCACCACCGTCTTTGAGATCGATATGACCCGCGTGGTCAAGCTGCGTGCCAAACACAAGCCCGAGTATGCCACTCGGGGCGTCAACCTGACCTACATGCCCTTCATCATGAAGGCGGTGGTGGAAGGCCTGCGCAGCCATCCGATTTTGAATTCTTCCATCGTGGACAATCAGGTCGCCTACAAGAATCAGATCAACCTGGGCATGGCCGTGGCCCTGGACTGGGGCCTGCTGGTTCCCGTCATCAAACACGCTGATGAACTGTCGCTGCTGGGAATGTCCCGTCAGATTTCCGACCTGGCCGAGCGGGCTCGCACCAAGAAGCTCAAGCCGGATGAAGTCAGCGAAGGCACTTTCACGGTTACCAACCCGGGCGTCTTCGGAAGCCTCTTCGGTACGCCGATCATCAACCAGCCGCAGGTGGCCATCTTGGGCGTGGGTACGCTCACCAAGCGTCCGGTGGTGACCGAGGATGACGCCATCGCCATTCGCCACATGATGTACCTGGCTCTCTCCTTTGACCACCGCGTCATCGACGGAGCCACCGCTGACCGCTTCATGGCTCAGATCAAAGCGTTCCTCCAGGACTTCCCGGAGGGTCTGCTCTGAGGCCTTGCGGTCTCTGTCGCTACCCCGAACTCGGCTATGAGACGGCCGAGATGCTGCAGCAGAGTTTGGTGGAGCGACGCAAGCGCGGTGAAATCGAAGACCAGCTGCTCTTGCTCGAGCATCCGCCGGTTTACACCCTGGGTCGGGGAGCCAGTCTGGAGAATCTCAGGGACCAGACCGTTCAGCCGGTTCGAACCGGGCGTGGCGGCGAAATCACCTACCACGGTCCGGGCCAACTGGTGGCTTACCCGATTCTCTTGCTCCTGGATGGGGAAAGAGACTTGCATCGTTACCTGCGCGACCTGGAGCAAGTCGTCATCGACCTGTGCCAGGACTATGGACTGAAGGCCGGGCGAGAGGCTGGGAAAACCGGAGTCTGGCTCGACGGCAAAAAGCTCGCCTCGATCGGGGTGCGCGCCTCCAGTTGGGTGACTTCTCACGGAGTGGCTATCAACTACGGCCGAGACCTGAGCGGTTTTGACGCCATCGTTCCCTGCGGCTTGCAGGGAGTCGAGATGATAAGCCTAAGCCATGTGTGTGGGGATGTCGCCCGGGACGACTTGGAAGATAGATTCTGCCGTCACTTTTCCCGCATATTCGAGAGAGAGATACTATGACTTCGCAACCCGATAAAGCCTACATCCCCCTGCGTATCATCGGAGTGGAAGCCAATGACCTGGCTAAACCGCGAGATCCGCACTGGAAAGACCAGCCGCAACGTCCGGATTGGCTGCGCATTCGTCTGCAGACCAGCGATAGCTTCGGCAAGATCAAGGGTATGATGGGCAACCTCAAGCTGCACACCGTATGTGAAGAGGCTCGCTGCCCCAATATCTATGAATGCTGGTCCGACGGTACGGCTACCTTCATGGTCATGGGCGACACCTGCACCCGGGCCTGCGGCTTCTGCAACGTCAAGACCGGCCGGCCGGAAGCTCTCGACATCCACGAGCCCCAGCATGTGGCCGAGGCCGTGCAGCAAATGGGCCTGGATCACGCCGTGATCACTTCGGTGGACCGCGACGATCTGCCGGATGGAGGCGCTCAGCACATCGCTGATACCATCGAGGCGGTGCGTAAGCTCAATCCGAACACCAAGATCGAGGTCCTGATTCCGGATTTTCAGGGTGATTGGGACGCGTTTCAGTTGGTGCTGAATGCCCGCCCCGACGTGCTCAATCACAACACCGAGACGGTTCCCCGTCTTTACAAGCGAGTGCGCAACCGGGCTGACTACCAGCAGACCCTGGATTTGCTGCGGCGCGCCCACGAGTGGCGACTGGACCACTTCCCGGGGATGCTCACCAAGTCGGGTATCATGGTCGGCCTGGGAGAAAGTTCAGAAGAAGTTGAGCAGACCATCGCGGACATCCGCGCCCAGAAAACCGACGTTTTGACGGTCGGCCAGTATATGCGGCCAACCATGAAGCACTTGCCGGTGGAACGATATTGGTCCCCAGAAGAGTTCTCTCAATTGAGGGATTTTGCACTGAACCTGGGTTTCCGCTTCGTTGAGGCCGGTCCACTAGTGCGTTCGTCCTATCACGCCAAGCGCCACCGGGTCGATTAACAACGATACTTGTCATGTCCTGTGGTACGGTAACAGGCTGTTAACCTTTAGCCGGTGGCGCCGCTGTATGGTGGTCTTGGGGAAGAGTAGAAAACACCCCGATAAACAACACACCGCAATTGAAACGATGCATATCTCCCGTTAGAGGAGGGGCAGGGGCACAGCCTATGTGCTGCGCCCAGAAAGAGAGGTCTCATGTTCCGAGTAGGTAGTAAAGTGATTCATTCACTACACGGGTTGGGGGTAGTCGAGTCCATCGAGGAGAAAGAAATCCTCGGAAACGTAACGCGCTTTGCCGTGCTCGCCTTCGAGCGTCTGCAGATTATGGCGAACGTGGATCAGAAGAACAGCATGGTCCGCCCCCTGATTGAGGCCAGCCAGGTTCCCCAGGTTCTCGAGTTCCTCAAAGGTGCTTCTTGTGAGCTTCCCAGCAACTACACCAAGCGCTACAACCTGAACCTCGAGAAGATGAAGAGTGGCGACGTTTTCCAGACTTGCGAAGTCGTCAAGTCGCTGAGCGTCCTCGGTCGCAACAAGAAGCTCGGTCACAAAGACCAGTCGATGCTCGAGAAGGCCCGCAAAGTGCTGGCTCAAGAGCTCAGCTACGTCACCGATTGCGACGTGGAAAACATGGAGTCGGTCGTCGAGCAGACCTGCAGCCTGGCCGCCGAAGGCCAGCTCGTCTCCGCCTAAACGAAGCGACAAGATTCAAAAGAGACCGGATTCGTCCGGTCTCTTTTGCTTTGTCGGCAAAACTTACGCCTGACGAGGGAGGCCGACGCCCGGGGCGGGGCGCTCCCGCAAAACCTCACGGCGGAAGTGAAAGAGTTCGGCGGGGCGACCGATAGAACGGGTCAGTTGACCGGTGCCCTCCACCAATCCGCCTTGTTCGACCAGGCGGCGGAAATTTTGCTTGTGAACGGGGACGCCCGACAGTGCTTCCACCGCTTTTTGCAGCTGCAGCAGGGTGAATTCCTCGGGGAGCATTTCGAAGATCACCGGGCGGTAGCGCAGTTTGCCACGAATTCGCGCCAGAGCGGTGGCCAGCATGCGCCGATGGTCCAGGGCCATGGACTCGCCCAGGCCCGGCGCGCCGCTTTCGGATTCTTGCACCAGTCCCAACTGGTAGAGAAGTTCATAGCGCTCCAGCACTCGATATCCGTCCCAGGGGGCACCTTCCAGGCCGAAGGCAATCTGGCCGCGCAAGCGCAGGTCGCCGGCTTTTTGCAGGGCCGTGGCCAACTGCTTGTTGAGCGCGTCAGGCGGACCTTTGCGCCAATCTTCCCAGGGTAAGAAGTCGTAGACATCGCGCCATGAGGCTGAAATCTTGGGCGGAATCGCTTCTTCTCGAACCAGGGCCAGGTAAGCAATAGAAATCATGCGGACGCCCGGCACCCGATCGCGGGCGCGGTCCCCGAAGGAGTAGAGCTGTTCGACGTAGCCCAGTTCCAGCCCGGTCTGCTGGCGGACCCAGCGCCTTAGGGCCAGTTCCAGGGTGCGGTCGTCTTCCGAGTCCAGGTCGCCAAAGGGCAGAGCCGCCATTTGCGACCAGGGAATCGTCATGACGCGAGGCTGGTCGCGGGTGACGGCAAGGATCAGGGCATTGAGCCCGACGCGAACTTCCATTGTTAGGGACTGGTGGTGGTGATTTTGACTTTGCGCAGCTGCGTGTCGTTGATGATCTTGACCTGGACGGTCGATTCGCCGGACTTGATCGGCATATTCACGGGCAGACTGGTGGGCGCATTGACCTGATCGTAAGGAACACGAGCCCCATTGATTTCCACCTGGTAGGGGGTGGCCTTCTCCTCATTGGTCAGGCCGCGCTTGAGCATCGGTTCGCCAAAGCAGGCGTTGAGGGTGCCGCCGTAGCTCACGGGTTCGATGCGCAGCAACACGATTTTCTTGCCTTCGATGGGAACGCGAATGAACTCCGGCTCCTGACCTCCGTGGATTTCTCCACTGGTATAGAGAGTCTGCTGGTCGGCCAGCACGGAAAACTTGCAGACGCGATTCTTGGAAACATTTTTCGTGTAGCCCACATGGGCTTCCAGGACTTCCCAGCCGCCTTTGAAGTTGTAGCCGATCGCGGCTACCCCGGGCGCCCCCAGTCCTTCCAGGCGACCGTTGAAACTCTGGGTCCCCATGTTGACGGTCCCATAGTCCCAGACCATGCCTTCCACAGCTTCCCGCTCGTGGGCCACCAGGGGAAACTTTTCGGCGGCGCTCAGGGCGCTGTAGGCGAGGGCAAGGCTTAAAAGACCAACGGAAAACAAATGACGCATAGCTTTGCCGGTTCGCTACCGCCTGTTGCCCTCCTCTTGAAGGGTTTTCAGTTCGCTCCCTGGTCCTTGTTCTGGCGCTCCGTCCAGCGGGTCAATGCGATACGCTGCTTCTCCAAAGAAGGTCCGGGTAGCGATCCGCTGGCTCGGGTGACTTTCTCCAGGTCCTGGACCAGTCTCGAGAGCACCCGGCGGTCCAGCGGGGCTCTGGCGGTATCTCCGGGCTCGTGGAAGACGCCCAGGCTGTATCCGTCGCTCCCGTGGTCCAGGTAAAGGCCGGAACGCCCTTGCTTGACGATGCTGTCGGCAGCTCCGGCGTTGCCGTATTTCACGAAAGCCGTCAGCGACTGGTCGGGCTTGGCGCACAGTTGATAGAGAACGATGCGGCAACGCGCCGCGACCGCATCCAGGTTGGCGTTGAGAGCCAGGTTGAGAGCGCTGCGATAGTGACTGACGGCCTTCTTCAAGGTCCCACCGGCCCGGTAGGCCTCGGCGCGCGACCAGTGATACCAGGCCAGGCCGATCGCGTAATCGCTTTCGCGCTTCAGTTCCAGGGAGTTGCGCAGAAAACGAGCGCCTTCCGGGTAGCGCTTTTCGCGTACGGCCAGCCAGCCCAGCCGGTAGAGAATATCGCTCTGCTGGCGGCGGTTGCCGTTTTGGCCGTAGAACTCTTCGGCCTGGCGATAGTGGTTGCAGGCCGAAACCGTCTGCTTTTCCGCCTCCAGAGTGTTGGCCATTTGCAGCGCAATATGGCTACTCAGATCCTTGTAGCCGGCCGAGCCTTCGGCGATGGCTTTACGGCAGACTTTCAGGGCCTCCGAGAAGTTGCCCAGGTCGTGCAATACCGAAGCGCTGTTGAACAGCGCCGCCACCAGATTGTAAACGTGCGAGAGCTTGCGATACCGTGCGGCCGCGTCCTTGAAAAACTTGAGAGCCTCGAGCTTGCGGCCTTCCCGGTCGAGCATGATTCCCAATTCCATGCGGATTTCAGCATTTCGACTGGGGTTGAGAAGCTTGCCCCGCAGGCGTCGTAAGTGGGCTTGCAGCAGTTCCACGGCTTCTCCGCGCCGGCCCACGGATTCCAGCCACTTGGCCCATTTGCGCAGCCACTTGTACTGCAGATCCACGTGATCGCCCGTCAGGCGCTCGGCCAATTCCAGCACTTCCCGGGCGCAACTGCGCTGGCCCTGAGCCTGGTGGAGGTCGTAATGCGCCAACAGAATGTTGAAAAGCGATTCGTTGGCGTTTTGTTCTGAAGGACCGATTGTTTCGGGAAAGGGGGCCCGTTGACCGACGGCCACGGTCTTGCGTAACCACTCCATGCCCATCAGTATACAACATACAGACCAGGAATTACTAACCCGGTGACGCAACTCAGATTCATGAGGGGTACACCAGTTTGGCCCATGGCGGGGCGTCGCGGCATGGCCTTACTTACGGTACTGGCCCTTTCCGTTCTCCTGTTGCTACTCGGATTGACCTTCCTGAATTTCATCGAAGCCGATTATCGTTTTGCGGCTCAGGAGGACCGGCGTCAGCAAGCCTATGATCTGGCCGCCTCGGGGCTGGAATATCATCGACGTCACACGGCTGAATTGCATGTCGGCACTCCTCCCGTAAAAAAGTTTGTTCCCGCTTCTAGCTCGACTCATTTCTTCGTGGTTCAGGTGGAAGCCGACGGTAGCGTGATTTCGCGGGGAGTTGTGCAAAATTCGTTCCGTGAATTAGCCTCGCATCGATTGGTGGTGCCCCCTGGGGCCAGTCTGCCCGAAGCCAGGTCTTTGCCTTGAAGCAGCGTGGTATGACCATTCTCGAGGTGTTGATCAGTGGCGGCCTCTTCGTGCTGGCCCTGGCGTTGTGCGGTGAACTGGCGGTGATGGGAATTCGCAGTCGAAACCAGAGCATGAACAAGAACGGCGAGTTTCGGGCCAATTTGACTCTCTTGCATCAGTTGCAAGTAGATCTGAAGGAAACTCGGCAGATTTATCTCCCCGATCTCAACGACCTGGCTCCTCATCAGCCGGGGAAAGATTCGGCTGCTCTGGTCTTGCGCTTACCCGGACCCGACGGCTCGCCTCGGGTGGTCGGGTGGAACATCCAGGACCTGGAGTTACGCCGAGTGATCTACAAGCCGGATTTCAATCCGGCGGTGCCCGCCAGTCACGTTCCACAGCCTCAAGAGAGGACCCTGAACACCCGCGGGATTGGAAACTTCACCCTGCAATTGGAGCCTCCGGGCCAAAATTATGGAAGCAAGCTCCTGCACATTCAAATGGACTGCCTGGACCCGGCTTTGCAAAAGATCGAAGTCACCCAGCGGCTGGAACTGTAGTGCCTTACTACGGCTATCGCGGCTTGAGCAGCAGCAAGCGCAGCATCACCGGTCGAGTCTGGGCGACCGATGAGAAGCACGCTTTGCGTCAGCTGGAGGACCGAGGTCTGCAGAAGATCTTCCTCAAGCCACCGCTGCCCTGGTCGGCCTGGCTGGAGCGGTTGCGCCCCGCCAGCGCTCAGGACCACGCTCTGTGCTGCCGCCAACTGGCAGTGCTCTTGAAGAGCGGGGTCTCCATCAGCAATAGTCTGGATATTCTTTTGCGCCAACCCTTGCCTCCCGCTCTCTATCGAGCTTATCAGACTTGCTCGACCTCGGTGCAGCAGGGCAGCTCCTTATCCGCCGCGATGCGCAAATCGCGCGGTGAATTCGACGAATTCTACGTCGGGCTGGTTCAGGTTGGCGAGCAAACCGGTCGACTTTCTCAAAACGTCCTGGATGTCTCGGATTACCTGGAGCGCGAGATGGGTTTGCGTGCCAAGGTGCGTGGGGCCCTGACTTACCCTCTGATCGTAACCACTCTCTCCCTTTGCATGGCCTATCTTATGGTGCAGCACGTGCTTCCGCGTTTCATTAACGGGCTCTTTCCGCCGGGTATGAAGTTGCCGTGGTTCACTCAGACGCTGATCGGGGTGACCCATCTTTTTCAAAAACCTTCCCTGGTGTTGTTGGCCCTGGGTTTATTGGCCACCCTTGGGCTGATGCTGCGGGGCTATCTGCGCACCGAGGCGGGCCGCGTGCAGCTCTACGAAACGCTGATGAAATGGAAGCCGACTCGAGATTTCTTCGGCAAAATCATGGCCGTGCGCACGGCCCGCACCCTGGCCACCGGGGTGGAAGCAGGCTTGACCGTTTCCGCGGCTCTGAAGCTGGCCTCGACGGCCAGCGGCAATCCTTACCTGGCTCGGTATTTGGACATCGCCTGTGAAGATCTGAGCGACGGTCATCCGCTGGCCCGTTGCTTTCGAGCGATTCCTTTCGCACCTCCGATGCTGTGCGGGTTTATCGAACTGGGCGAGGAAACCAGCGCCTTGCCGGTGGTGCTGCGGAAATCGGCGGAAATGCTGGAGTTGGAAGTCGACGAGGTGATTCAGACCTTCACCCAGCTCTTGGAGCCGATTCTGGTGGGAATGATGGGCCTTTTCGTGGGCTTTGTGTTGATTTCGCTGTTCATACCGATCTATCAGATGTTGGGGACGGTTTGATGGCCTGGCTTGGTTTACTGGTGGGGACTCTGGTGGGCATGGGGCTGCTCGGTTCGCCGGTCGGACTGAAACCGGATCAGATAGTGCTGATTTGGTGCGGCTGCGGAGTGCTGGTCGAGTTGGCCGCGGCCCGCTTGCCGCGTTTTGGATTTTGCGCGACCGGAGCCGGCCTGTGGCTGGGCCTGGCCGCCCGTTTTCCGGCTCTGGCCTGGCTGGCCGTCCTGGGTGCAGGCCTGGCTTTCCTGCTGCGCATCGGTCGAACTTCTCAGGCCGGGGTCGGAAGTCTACTGGAAGCTCTGGCCGATCTCCAGCCGCTGGCGCTGGCCATTGGACTGGGCCATGCCTTTGCTCAGCCGCTGCTGGCACCTCTGGTCTGGTGGTTGTTCTGGTGGCTGCAGCCGTCTTTTCTGACTCAAGTTCTGGACGAAGAGGTCGGCGGTGAGTGGGCCCGGATGCGCGTCCGGCTGACGCGCGTGGGGTTGACGGCGGCGTCCCTTGGCGCCCTGGCCGGCTTTGTGCCCGCTGATAAGCCCGTGGTTCCGGTCCTTCTGGCGCTGGCCTTATGGTTGCTGTCAGGCACTTCCAGCTCCGTTCAGTTGGGAGTGGACGCGGAGGCGCGTGAGATCGTCGGACGACAGAAGCAGCGGGGGCTCCAGCAACGAGAAAAAGGACTGGATCGTCGCGAGGAAGGGCTCCAGGCGGAGGGGCACAAGCAGAAGTTGACGGCGGCCGAACTGTCGGTGCGCCTGCAGACCTACCAGCTGGTCGACGAAATGCTCGAGTCCATTCCTCAGAGATTGGCCTTTCAAGCGGTAGGAGAGATGATCGTGCAGCGCTTGCAGGCCCGGTTCGGGATTAGCAACGTGGTGCTGTTTTGGGACCAGAGAGGCAGCCTGAATCCTGTTTCCTGGGTCAGTCGTCATGCCGATCGGATCGCCTCGGCCGGGCTGACCCAGCGCAGCGAGCCCATCGTGGCCGAAGCCATCCGAATCGGTCGGCTGAAGCAGGAGCGAGGCAGCAACGCAGCCCCCAACCGTCTTTTCCCCGAGGATCAGTGGTCCCTGGCCCTGCCTTTGCCAGGGCGGGGTGGGTTTTATCTGGGCAGCGAATTTCTCCGCGAACTTGGCGAGGAAGACTTGCATTTTCTCGAAGTGCTGGCACGCCACTCGGTCCTGGCTCTGGACGCGGCCGCCTGGTATCAGACCCTGCAGACTTCCTTACAGAAAGAGGCGGCAACCGCCGCGCGAAATGAGGCCCTGGTGCAAAGATTGGCTCTGGTCATCGATGGCGTGACCCAACTCATCCGACTGCGTGATGCGCAGGCGATGCTGGAACGCGCCGCGGAGATTTTGGAGCCGGTGATATCCCACCAGGGCTATCTGGGACGCTCAGCCGACCTGGCCGTCTTTCTCGGCAACGGCGACCGGGCCGCCCTGGAGGCTCTGGCGACTCGGGTGACCGAGCAAGGGCTGCCGTTGCTATTGGAAAATCCCCACCGCCTGGGCGTTCCCTTGCTTAGTGACCAGGGGTCTCAGGGAGCTCTGGTGCTGGAGCGAACGGATAAGCCGTTTACTCGTGAGGACCAGGATATTCTGGCCGTGCTCAGCTATCAGCTGGGTGGCGCCATCGTCAGCGCCAGGCTGTTCGCGGAACTGCAGAAGACTCACGCCGCGCTGCGAGACTCGCAGGCGCAGTTGATGCAGTCGAGCAAGATGGCGGCGGTGGGCCAACTGGCGGGCGGTGTCGCTCACGAGCTCAATACTCCGTTGGGAGCCGTTGCTCTGGCTATCGAGGCCGCCCAGCTGAATCTGGAGACCAAGCCGGACCGGGCCATCCAGCGACTACAGCGGGCCACTAAGGCGGTCGGTCAGATGAAAGAAATCGTCTCCAAGCTGCTTTTCTACTCTCGCGACGCGCGCACCGGATGGCGCGAAACCAGCATCAATCAGGTGATCGAGGATACCTTGCAGATGGTGGGTCACCAGCTCCGCCTGGACAATGTCGAAGTGCTCCAGCAGCTGTCCGAGCTCTCGCCAGTTCTGGCCAATGCCAACGAGCTGCAGCAAGTTTTGACCAATCTGATTTTGAACGCTCGCGACGCTATGCTGGCTCCCGGAGCGGTCGGGAAACGTCTGATGATTTCGAGTGGTGCTTGGGAATCGGGGGTCTGGGTCAAGGTGCGAGATCAGGGAACGGGCATTCCGCCCGAGGTCTTGGAGCGTATCTTCGAGCCCTTCTTCACCACCAAAGACGTAGGTAAGGGCACCGGTCTGGGCCTTTCGGTGACCTCGCAGCTCATCCAGCAGCACGGCGGAACCATCAAGGTTCAATCGTATCCGGGGCAGGGGACCGAATTTGAAGTCCGCCTGCTGACCACTCCCCCGGCGGAGGTCGCGTGAGCAGTCTGAAAGTCCTGGTTCTGGAAGACGACGAAAACCTGCGAGAATTGCTCTGCGAAACGCTGGAGGACGAAGGCTATCTGTCGGAAGGCGCGGCCAATGGAGTCGAGGCCATCCAGAAGGTCACTTCCGGCATCTACGACGTGCTGATCGTCGATGTGCGCATGGAGGGGATGTCGGGGCTGGAAGCCTTTGCCCATATGCGCCAGCAAGGAGTGGAGCTGGCCTGTCTGGTGATTACCGGCTACGCCACCGAGGAAGATTCGATTCGGGCCATTCGTCTGGGAGTCGGCGATTACTTGCGCAAGCCTTTCGAGATGAAGGAGCTATTGCTCCGTCTGGCGCGCGTCTCGGCCGTCTACCAGCGTCAGCGCGAAGGGCTATCGCGCGAGCAGCGCCTGCAGCGTCAACTGGATTGGCTCCACCAGTTGCATTGTCCGCCCGAAGCTCGCCAGGCCGGTGAACTCGCCGGGCAACTGGCGCGAGGCCTGCAGCTGGATAAGCTACATCAGCTCGAGGTGCAGATGGCGGCCGCTCTGGCTCACCAGGGTATGAACCCGCCCGAGGCCAGTGATTGGGTCAGCGAAGGTCTGGGCAGCTTTCAAGAAAACTGGGACGGAACCGGTCCTCGCCAGCTCTCGGGCGAGGCGATTCCCCTGGCTGCTCGTATAGTTCGCCTGGCCTTACTGGCGGCGGGCGGCTCCGACAGCGCGCAGGTTCTGGCTCAGCAGCATCCAGGTGTGGTCGATCCGCACCTGCTTTTCGCCCTGGAATTGCGCTCCCACCAGTCCCAGGACAAACAGCTGCGCCGTTTGCTCGATCTGGCGCGGGGCTTGCTCTACAGCGGACAGGCCACCGAGGCGACTCTGGCGCTGCAGGAAGCCGAAAAGCTCAGTCAGGGTGCTCAGGCGGCCGAGGTGCAGTTGTTGCTGGCCGAGCTGGAGCCGGCTCCGTTGCGTCAACTGCGTCTGGAGCGCTTGTTGGAATCGGCTCGCGGGTGGGGACCAGGTTGGGGATCGCGTATGCTGACCGAGGCCGGCCTGTTGATGTTGGAGGCACGTCCAGACCAGGCGGCCAGCTGGCTGCGGGAAGCCTATGGACGAGTCGAGCAGGACGTGTTGCGGGCTCTGATTCAGCTGGGATTGTGGGCTCTCGGACAGGCCGCGGATTGGTCGCCTCTGGAGGCCCTGGCGGTCTTGCTGCAGCCTCAGCACGAGCCCAAGTTGTTGCGCGCCCTACCCTGGCTGGGGCCGGCATTGTTGCGCTGGTGGCTGGGAGAGCGAAGAGACTCTGCCCTCTTCTATCGATTCCTGAGGAACTACGCCGGCCCGCTTGTGCCCGCCGTCGTGCATTTAAGCGCGGCCCAACGACTGCAGCTGCTGGAATTGCTGCAGGCTCAACCGCAGGGGGTTCCGTCGGCCTGGCTACAGACGCTTTCTCAGGAGAACGATAACCAGGTGCGCGCCCTGGCCATCCAGTTGAGCGGCAAGAAAACGGAAGCGCTCAAGCCACCGCCCCTGCATCTGCGTTCTTTTGGAAGTTTTGCCGTCTCGGTGGGCGGTCGGCCCCTGAGCGATAAGGTCTTCCGCGGCCAGCGCAATCGCATCCTGTTGGCGTGCGTGGCCGCCGCCCAGACGCAGGCCGAAGATAAGGTGCGGGAAGCGTTCTGGCCGGAGGAGTTGGAGAAGGGCCGGAAAGGCCTGTCCAACGCTCTTTTTCACGTGCGCAAGGCTCTTCGTCCCGAAAGTTGGACCGGCGAATGTGAGTATTTCTTGCGACAACAAGAAGTGCTGGGGTTGGACCCGGACCTGGAGCCCTGGCACGATCTGTGGGAAGTGGAAAAAAGTCTGTCCCGACTGCGCCATCTACAGTGGGACGAACTGCAGGCCGAACTGGCCAATATCGTGGCTCTGACCGAGGGCGTCTACCTGGACGGTTGTTATATGGATTGGGCTGTGGATCGACGGGAGTCGCTGGAAATTCAGCTCAGCGAGGCGCTTTTCAAGGGCTGTGCGCTGGCTCTGCAACATGAATCCTGGACGCGACTTTCGGAATGGAGCCAGCGTCTGTTGGAAAGGGATTCCGCCAATCAAGCGGCCGCTGTCTATCGCATTCGGGCGCTATGTCAGTTGGGTAGGCCGGAAGACGCGACGCGAACCTATGAATCGGTTACGCGCAAAGTTCGCTCGGAGTTCGGAGAAGAGCCTTCCTTGGAGATGATGGAGTGGGCGGCTCGAGCCCGCACCTGGCAAGGCAATCAGGGCTCGATTCGGTAGCTCTGTTTTTCTCGAAACACCGGAGCAGGGCCGTGTTCCAGGCGAGGTAGCGCATCCCCCGAGAGGATGGTGGCCTGGCCGCTTACCCACTCCAACTCCTGGCGTTCCACCAGTCCGCTGCGTAACCAGCGCCAGGGCGTGCAGGCACAGTCGACTTCACTGGCGACCAACTCCAGCGGCGGGTCTTTCCATTCGAGAATGACTTCGGCTTGTTCGGGCCGGCCCTCGTGAGCGGACACCGCCTGGCCGGCCAGTTTCAGAAAGGCCTGAGCCAGCGGGTGGGCCGGCACCTGATGGCTGCGTTTCCCCTCGCCGTGTCGTAGCTGAAGCCGAAGGGGCCCGGGCCAGAAGGTCTGAAACAGGGTCTGCAGTTCAGGCACGTCGGGAGCCTCGGCGCTCAGCCAGATGTCTCCTTCGCCTACAATGAAATAGCCGCATTCGGTAGGAAGGGCTACTTTTCGACCTTCCCGCCAGGCCCGCACCGCCTGCTCCAGCGCTTCAGCGCCTTTGCGCAGACTGGTGACGGTGAGGATCATTTGATCATGTGAATGCCGGAATACCAGCGGTGTACATCGCCGATGCTGCGCAGGAAGATGAGGCAGAGCAGCAAGAGGATTCCTGCGAAATGAATGCGCGCTTCTTTCTGGGGGTCGATGGCGCGGCCACGCAGCGCACCCAACCACACGAAGAGCAAGCGGCTACCGTCCAGCGCCGGAAACGGGATGAGGTTGAAGGTGGCAATGGAAGCGTTGATGACTCCCACCAGAAAGATCAAGACGCCCAGGCCGGCGTGACTACCCTCGACCATCGTCTGCACGATGCCGATCGGTCCGGAACTGTTTTCCTTCAGATCGTTCACGGTCGTTTTGGCGTCGGCCACCATATCCTTGAAGAGGTCATAGGGAAAGGAAACCACGTTGCGCAGCAGTCGGTAGGTGCTGCGCACCACTACCGCGGGCGTCAGAGGCTCCAGTTTGACGCCCCACTCTTCCGCGGTGGCAGCCGGAACTTCTTCCATAAACAGGTCCTTGAATTTGTCGTCACGGATGACGGTCAACTTGAACGAGCCGTCGGCCGTGGCCTGGCGCTGCGAGAGGTTTCGCAGACATTGTTCGAGTTGCCCCTGACCGGAGGCGACGAGCACTCCTTGCAGGTCGTACAGTTCGTCGCCCGCCTTGACGCCGGCGCGAGCCGCCTGACTACCGGGACGCACCTCGATCACGTTGCCGGTGGCTTTGGTCTCGAACTGAAAGGCCACGATGTTGGCCAGTTCGATACCCACGATGGCTCGGGGGCTGAAAGTATGGGATTTTCCGGAGTCGATCTTCCACTCACCTTGCGGACCGGCCAGGGTCAACTCCTTGGCGTTGAGGGCCCAGGAACGGAGTTCGGCCAGTTCCGAAACCGGTTTCCCGTTGACGGTGGCGACCGCGAAAGGAAGCTTGTAGCCTTTGGGAGGACTGGAATTGTCCCGCAGCTTGGTCAACTCGACGCCTTTGCCCTGGGCAAAGACAAACTGATTGCTGAGCATCAGGTCGGGGGCCATCTGAAGATCGTGTCGACCGTGCTTGTCCTCGACGGTGACGCGCACCAATTGACCAACTTTGCCCGACATCTGCTGTATGAAGTCGGTGCCACTCACGACACTGACGCCGTCGACGGCGACCATGTTCTCGTTGGCCTTGAGGCCCGCCCGCTCGGCGGGAGAGCCGGGCATTACCACTTTGGCTCGGGCCAGGTGTTCCGGTTGACCGCTACAGAGCCCCACGCTCAGGCCCAGGCCCAGCAGCAGTACCACCGCCGCCACGTAGTTCATGAAGACTCCGCCCAACAGAACCACCGTCTTTTGCAAGGTGCTCTTGGCGTTAAAGTTGCCTTCCAGGTCTTCCACCTGTTGATAGACTTTTTCGGGGGGCAGGGAGCTCAAAAAGGCGACCACTTCCGGATCCTGATTGACCAGGTTGGCCAGCACCGCCGCCGGCGTGGTGGGCATGTTGAGCGGACCGGTGGCGGCCAGGAACTGCTCGTGCCAGCCCTCTACTCCCTCGATGGGAGGCTCCTCACCAATCATGAGCACGTAGCCGCCCACCGGAAAGATCCTCAGGCTGAACTCGGTTGCCCGCCAATCGAACGAGAACAACTTGGGTCCAAATCCGATGGCAAACTGAGGACAGCGAATGCCGGCCCAGCGAGCGCCGATGAAATGGCCCAGCTCATGGACGAAGATGATGAAACCGAACGAGAGAATGGCGGCAAGAACACCGACTACGATGGACATTCTCTTAAGCTTGAATGCTTACCTTAAAGTCCCTGCCGCCGCCCGCGAGGCGAATTCACGCGCCCAGACGTCCACTTCGATCAGTTGCTCCAGCGTCGGCCGGGAAATCGGATCGTGAGCCTCGAGGGTGGACTCGATGACGCGCGCCAGGTCGCCGAAGAGGATGCGGTTTTGCAGAAACTGCTCGACCGCCACTTCGTTGGCGGCATTGAGCACGGCGCACCAACTGCCGCCTTTTTTGCCGCATTCGAAGGCCAGCTTCAGACAGGGAAAGTCGTCCCAACGCGGCTCTTCGAAGGTCAGCTCTTTCATGTGCTTCAGTTCCAGGCGCGACCAGATGGGAGGCCAACGGTCCGGATAACTGAGTGCGTAGCTGATGGGAGTGCGCATGTCCGGCGGTCCGAGCTGGGCCAGCACCGAGCCGTCCACAAATTCCACCAGACTGTGCACGATGCTCTGCGGGTGAACCCAGACGTCCACCTGTTCCAGCGAGAGTCCGAACAGATGATGTGCTTCCAGAACCTCAAAGCCCTTGTTCATCAGGCTGGCCGAATCAATCGTGATCTTCGCGCCCATCGTCCAGGTCGGATGCTTCAAAGCCTGGGCTGAAGTCAGCTTCGGCAGCTCTTCCTTTGGGAGCTTGCGGAAAGGACCGCCCGAGGCGGTGATGATGATGCGCTCCACTCGATCCATCGGTTGTCCCTGGAAGCATTGAAAAAGGGCCGAGTGTTCGGAGTCGATGGGCAGCACCTGCAGCTTACGCTGACGCGCTTCCTCCATCATCAACTGGCCGGCTACCACCAGCGTTTCTTTGTTGGCCAGGGCGATGTCTTTTCCCGACTGTAGAGCGGCCATGCTCGGCTGAAGACCGGCCATGCCCACCAACGAAGAGACCAGCCAGTTGGCACTGGAGATGCGGGCCGCCTCGATGACTCCCGCCATGCCGCCCAGGGCCTCGATGCCGGTACCGGACAATCGCTGCTCAAGTTGAGGGAGGAGCGATTCGTCCAGGATGGCCACCATCTCGGGACGGAATTTCAGGGCCTGCTCCACCAGCAGGTCGAGGGACTGGCGTGCGGCCAGCGCTTTGACTTCAAACTTGTCGGGGTGGGCGGCCACCACTTCCAGGGTCTGGGTTCCGATCGAGCCCGTGGAGCCGATTAGCGAGATCTTTTTCATACAAAGTACGTCCAATAGAGATAGAAGAATGGGCCCGCGAAGGCCATCGAATCGAAGCGGTCGAGAACTCCCCCGTGTCCGCCCAACAGTTCGCCGGCGTCCTTGATGTTTACCTCGCGCTTCAAGGCGGATTCCCAAATGTCACCTAGTTGCCCGAAGATCGAGACTCCGGCGGCCAGTGCCAGCCCGTGCAATGGCGCCAGACCGAACATCGGGCACAGCTTGTAGCCCAGGGCTGCCGAGAGCATCAAGCCCCCCACGCTGCCCTCCCAGGTCTTTTTGGGACTCAGGGCGGGACAGAGTTTGTGACGACCAAAGGCGCGACCGATGAAGTAGGCGCCGATGTCGGTGAAGCTCATCAGTCCGATGAGCAGGGTGACCAGTCCGGCACCCGAGGGCAAGGAGCGTAGCAGCACGATGAAAGAGAACAGCCAGCCCACGTACATCACGCACAGGATGGTGCAGGCCGCGTCCAGCATCATCGAGACGCGCTGAGTGCTGCGCAGGGTTGCCACCGCTAAAAGCAGCAGCACCGAAATCAAGGTGGCGTGGGCCAGACCGGTCACCCCGCCCAGCCAGGCGCCGACCAGCATCAGCAACGTGCAGAGCGTGCCGGTGCGCCGCATAGGGCGCAACTTCTTGCGCTCAACCATATCGAAAGCCTCGCAGCTTCCAGCCAGGGCGAAGGCGGCGATTTCGATCAGAAAGGGCGTGTTGCCCCACCAGATGAGGAACAGTGACACGGCCGCCAGAATGACAGCCGTGTTGATGCGCTGGCCTAGATTGGACCAGCGTCCCGATGCGGCCATATCAGCCACCTCCATATCTTCGATTGCGCTTCTGAAATTCGAGGAACGCTTCCAGCAACACCTGACGGGAGATTTGCGGCCACAACAAGGGCGTGAAAACCAACTCGCTGTAGGCCGTTTGCCAGAGCAGAAAATTGCTGATGCGCACTTCTCCGCTGGTGCGAATCATCAGGTCCGGGTCCGGCTGGCCGCCCGTGTCGAGAGCTTCGCCGAAAGTCGATTCGTTCAACTGGTCCGGGTCATAGCCCTGGCGCAGCAGTTTCTGAGCGGCCCGCACGATTTCGTCTCGACCACCGTAATTGACGGCCAGGTTCAAGGTCATGGCTTTGTTGTGTCTGGTTGCTTCGATGGTCTTGGAAAACTCGCTGCGCACCGACTCGGGTAACTCCTCGAAGCGGCCCACGGTGCGGAAGCAGATGCCGGTGCGCACCATTTTGTCGCGCTCGGCTCGCGTGTATTGTTCGAAAAGCTGCATCAGCACCCGGACCTCGGTTTCGGAGCGGCGCCAGTTTTCGACCGAAAAGGCATAAGCCGTCAAGCACGGGATGCCGAACTCGCGACAGGTCTCCATGACCAGTCGAAAGGCTTTGACCCCGGCCCGATGGCCGAAGACGACGGGAAGGTGGCGTTCCTGGGCCCAGCGCCGGTTGCCGTCCATAATTACGGCCACATGCTTGGGCAGTCGCGTCAAATCCAGTTGGCTGAGCAATTCTCTCTCGGTCAAGGCCGGGGTTCCTTTGGCAAGCGTTCGAACTCCGTATAGGTTATCACCAAAGTCAGCCCCTCGCTTTCCTGGCGCTGCCCGACCACCAGCAGCCTCCCCTTACCCAGACAGCGATAGCCCGGGCGAGTCAGCAAAACGCGAAAAGGCCTGGCTTTTGCCAAGGCCTCCCCAAATTCCAAGCCGAGCCACTCTTCGTCGGTGGCCAACCTAGATCTCCATGATTTCCTTCTCCTTGGAGTCGGCGGCGCTGGCAACCTCGCCGACAATTTTGTCGGTAAGTTTTTGCAGGCGATCCTGAGCTTTCTTCATGTCGTCTTCGCGCACGTCTTTGAAGCCCTTCAGCTTCTCCAGGGCGTCGCGGCGCACGGTGCGCAAGGTGACTTTGGCTTCTTCGGCGCGTTTGTGAACGCCCTTGGCCAGGTCCTTGCGGCGGTCTTTGGTGAGAGGCGGGAAAATCAGGCGAATGACCTGTCCGTCGTTCTGCGGGCTGACACCCAGGTCGGACTTGTGGATGGCTCGTTCGATGGAGCCGATCTGGGTGCGGTCGAACGGTTGAATGACCAGCGTGCGTGCCTCGGGCACGGAGATGTTGGCCATTCCGTTCAAGGGCATCTCGGAGCCATAGGCTTCCACCGGGATCTTTTCGATCATACCGGGGGTGGCACGGCCGGTGCGCACGTTGGAGAAGTCGCGGAGCATCGACTCCACGCCCTTCTTCATTTTTTCTTCGGTTTCTTTAAAAAAACTCTCCTCGAGCATCGGTTTAAGCCTCCTCCTTGACGATCGTTCCTATTTCTTCGCCTAAAATCATGCGTTTGATGTTGCCGTGTTGGGTGATGTCGAAGACGGCAATGGGCAGTCGATTATCCATGCACAGCGAGATGGCGGTTGCGTCCATGACCTGCAGACCCTGCTGGAGCACATCGATGTAGGGCAGTTTGGTGAACTTCTTGGCGTCCGGGAACTTGACCGGGTCTTTGTCATAGACGCCGTCTACTTTGGTACCCTTGAGGATGACTTCGGCGCCAATTTCCAGGCCGCGCAGCGCGGCGCAGGTATCGGTGGTGAAATATGGACTGCCGGTGCCGCCCGCGAAAATCACGATGCGGCCCTTTTCCAGATGGCGTTGAGCGCGGCGACGAATGAAGGGTTCGGCTACTTCTTTCATCTCGATGGCTGTCAGCACGCGGGTGGTGGCGCCCAACTTCTCGAGGGCGTCCTGTAGGGCCAGGCCGTTGATGACGGTGGCGATCATGCCCATATAGTCGGCGTTGGCGCGCTCCATCTTGGGGGCCATACGACCGCGCCAGATGTTGCCGCCGCCCACCACGACGGCGACCTGCACGCCCAGGGCGCGGATTTCTTTGAGTTCTTCGGCGAACTTGACGACGATGGCGGGATCGATGCCGAAGCCGGCCGAGCCTGCGAAAACTTCACCAGAAAGCTTCAGCAGGACCCTGCGGTAGGGTAATTTGGGGGCGCTGTCCCCATCTTGGGGTGCGCTTTTATCGGAAACAGCTTGGCTCACTTGTGACTCCGTCGGATTTAAGTGGCCCCGGTTTCCTTACTGTCAAAGCCCATTCCTTCAGGCCAGGTTGATCAGGTAGTCCACGTAGTTGTAGAGCTCAGGATAGCTTTTCTGCAGGTTCTCGCGATAGTTCTCGGGCTTGTAGAAGTTGCCGGGTTCCTCTGTGGTCAGATAGGCTTCGACGGCTTCGGCCATCATTTCTCCCGCGCTGTCGCGAGCACGGTCCGTGATCAGAGATTTGCGCTCCATCCCGATTTGGTAAAGCTCGTTGACCTTCTGCTCGTGGGTATCTTTGGTCTCGGGCAGTTCTTTGCAGATCCAGTCCACCATGTGGCCGAGTTCGTGCAGGGCTACGCGGTGGTTCCCGGCGCGAGGACTTGGGTTGGGAACGACGCTTTCGTGCAAAATGACCAGACGGTTTTCTGGGTAGTTGGCGCCCAGGTTGTTCTGAAACTGCAGTCCCGTCACGCTCTGATAGCTGGGTAGACTGAGGGCGCGAGCGGTCTTGCCGCGATACATCAAGTAGGGAACGACGTAGACGCCGTCCTGAGGCTTGAAGGTTCCGTCCTGGACCTGACCCAGCTTCTCGTTCATGTCGGTGAAGGCGGTCTTCCAGCGCTCAAAGCTCTCCGGATCATACTCCGGATCAAAGCCCATCTTCTCGCCGAGATAGCGCAGGTCCAGCGCATCGCGGCCGACCTCGGCGGTAAAGCCCAGGCCGGTCTGGTTGGAAAGATCGTGAATCTTTTCTTGGAGGATGCCGGTGGCCTGATACTTCTGGTAATCCTCGTCGGGCTGTCCGCGCAACGGACCGAAGACCTCTTCGATGGCTTTTTCCACCAGGGGCTTGCCCTGGCTGACGATTTCGGAAATCTGGGACTCTTCCAGCGAGTGCAGAATAGGGGTGTCGGCCAACGTCTGGTCATCCTTGAGCACGGCCACCGAGACGTCATTCTCCTTGAAGCGCTCCAGCCAGCGCTTGGGAAAGGCGGTCATGTCCGTCTGCAGCTGAGCTTCGTAGCCGTCCGGCAGGCGGCTGGCCTCAATCATTCCCTTGGCCAGGGCGGCTTCGGGCGAATTCAGTGGGCGCGACTGCACCAGAGTGCGGGTAGAGATTTCCATGTCCTTAGCATGGCCGTCAACCCTCAAGGAAAGCTGAAAAATCAGGGTCCGGCTCAAGATTTTGCGCGGCTTGCTGACGCGATACCCAGAAAAATCGCCCCGCTACCTCGACTCTCCAGAGCGCGCCGCGCCGTTCCAGCCAGCGGGTGGACTTCCCCTCAGGACTGTCTTTCCAGGCCTCGGGGGGGACCCACCAGTTACCCGGCCGCCAGCCCAGCAATTCGCCGGGCCAGACATTTTCCGGGGCCAGTTGCCCGGCCAGCCAGGCGGAACCCGGGTTGCGCTCGAGTTCGGTGAGGTCCAGTCGGCGCAGACCCCCGTTCTCCATCACCCAGAGTTCCTCCAGCCAGGGCAGGTCTTGCTGTAGATGGTGAGTGACCAGCAGCAAGCTACGCGGCCCGATGGTTTGCCAGAGTTGATGGCGTTGAGGGCCATCCAAATGGGAAAGGGCTTCATCGGCCAACACCCAACTGGCGGGGCGATTGAGAACTCGGGCCCAGGACACTCGCTGGCTTTCTCCCTGGGAAAGCCGGTTGGCTTTGCGATCCGCCAGTCTTTCCAATTCTAGAGACTCGAGGAGACCGGGGGAGTGGTCTTGAGAACCCAGACTCCGTGCTGGGAAAGCAAGATTCTCGCGCACCGTCCAGTGCGAAAAAAGATTGGCCTGGGCGGGCAAATAGGCCAGTTGACGCTTCTCGGGAGGAAGCGTCAACTGATCCTGAGCGCCGATGCGCAACTGGCCCGACTGCCAGCCAATCCAACCCGCCAGCAGGCGGAGCAGCGTGGTCTTGCCACAGCCATTGGGACCGGTCAGCCCGATGCGCCGGCCCGCCGGGAACTCGGCTGTGAGATTTTGAAAGAGCTGGCCGTAGCCGACGCCTTCGAGCGTCAGATTTTCCAAGCCAGGCTGCGCTCCACGGCGCGTTTCCACAGGCTATAGCCTTCGGCATCGGGTGGATGGGGAGCGAATTCCTGGTCCAACTCGCGCACCTTCAGCAAGTCTTGGGGTTGGCTCAACCAACCCAGACCCAGCGCCGCCAGGGCGGCCGCGCCGAAGGCCGTGGATTCCACCACTTTGGGCCGCTCCACCGTGCATCCCAACTGGTCGGCTTGGAACTGCATCAACCAGTTGTTGGCGCTCATGCCGCCATCGACTTTGAGGCGTACCGGCTTGCTGCCGCGGTCCGAGGACATGGCCTCGACCACGTCGCGCACCTGGTAGGCTACCGACTCCAGCACCGCCCGCACCAAGTGGGCCCTGGTCGTGCCCCGGGTCACGCCGAATAGGGAGCCGCGCGCCTGACTGTCCCAGTAGGGCGCGCCCAGGCCGGTGAAGGCCGGCACAAAAACCACGCCCTCGCTGGAGGTAACCTGCCGGGCCACCTCTTCGCTTTCGGAGGCTTTGTGCAGCAGGCCCAGGCCGTCGCGCAGCCACTGCACGGCCGACCCGGCCGAGAAGACGCTGCCTTCCAGTCCATAGTGAATCTGACCGTTGATTTTCCAGGCGATGGTGGCCAGCAACTTGTGCTTCGAGTAGACGATTTCCGGGCCGCACTGGGTCATCAGGAAGCAACCGGTGCCGTAGGTGTTTTTGGCTTCCCCTGGCTCGAAACAGCCCTGCCCGAAAAGGGCCGCCTGCTGGTCGCCGGCGATGCCCATGACCGGAATTTCGGCGCCCAGCCATTCCTTTTTGGCTACGCCCAGTTCTCCGGCACTTTCCACGACTTCCGGCAGCATGCCGGCGGGGATGCCGAAGCGTTGCAGCAACTCCTCGTCCCAATGGCCCTTGAGGTTGTAAATCATGGTGCGGCTGGCGTTGGAGATTTCCTGACGATGCACTCCACACAGGCGGTAGAGCAGGAAGCTGTCGACCGTTCCGAAGGCGATCTCACCGCGTTCGGCGGCTTCCTTGTGTTGAGGATGATTTTCCAGCCACCAGGCGATTTTGCTGGCCGAAAAATAGGCGTCGGCCACCAGTCCGGTGCGTTGATAAATGTCCTCGCCCCACTGCTCGCCCCAGCGTTTGGCGATGGGGGCGCTGCGGCGGCACTGCCAGACGATGCCGGCACCGATGGGCCGGCCGCTGCTCTTCTCCCAGAACAAGCTGGTTTCGCGCTGATTGGTGAGACCGATGCCGGCCACCCGATCGGCCTCGACGTGGGCATTCTGCAAGGCCTCGCGGCAGCCGTCCAGGACGCTGCTCCAGATCGCTTCCGGGTCGTGACTGACCCAGCCCGGCTCCGGGTAATGTTGCGGAATCTCGCGATAGCTGCGTCCCAGAAGCTGCAGGTTGCGGTCGAGCACCAGCACGGTGGTGCCGGTCGTGCCCTGGTCAATGGCGATAAGTGCGTCTTTCATGGCGGGAGGTTCCCTTAAGCCAGGATACCTTCCTGGCAGGGCTTCCTGGCGGGTTTGAGGAACTCCGGCCGGCATGTCAGCCATCCTTTCCATCGGCACCAGCAACGGCGTTTTTGTCCTGGGCGAAACTCCGGGGGAGTGGAAACTGATGGGCCAGGGACTGACGGGTCGCAACATCACCTGTCTACAGCCGGGAGCCGGTGGCAAACTTTGGGTTGGCACCGACAAGAGCGGTTTGCACCACACCAGCGACCTGGAGACCTGGTCTCCGGCCGTCAATGAGCTGAGCGGCCTGGGCGTCTACAGCCTGGTCTTTCACCCCAAGCAGAGCAAGGTCATGCTTTGTGGCACCGCGCCCGCCTCGCTTTATCTGAGTCTGGACGGCGGCAAGAAGTTTCAGGAACTCCCCGCTCTCAAGCAGCACCCTTCGGCCTCCAACTGGAGCTATCCGGAACCTCCCTATCGCAGCCGTCTACATCGCCTCTTTTTGCATCCTACCGACCTGGACGTGGTCTGCGCCGCGGTCATCAGCGGCGGTTTTTACCTGAGCGGCGATGTCGGCCAGAGTTGGCACGAGCGCAGCAAGGGCCTGGGAAAACTGGTCCACGATCTGTGCGGTCACCCACTGCTGCCCGGAAGACTCTACGCCTGCAGCCCCATCGGGTTTTACCTGACCGAGGACCTGGGCGAGTCCTGGAAGGAGCGCAGTCAGGGACTGGCCTATCTGCACACCGGCTGCCTGTCGGTGCATCCCGAAGAGCCGAACATCGTCTTTCTGACTTCCCACCGCAGCGCCCAGGGAGGCGGGTCGATCTATCGCAGCCCCAACGCCGGTCAGCGCTGGGAAAGCTGCGAAGGCCTGCCCTTCGCGGTGGACCTGCGCTTCACGTGTATGGCCATCCGCGGCAGCTATTTCATCGTAGGAACCAACAAGGGCGATCTCTTCTTGAGTCGCGATCTCGGCTCCACCTGGGGCAAGATCCGCACCGGCATGGCCCCGATTAGCTGCCTGTCCTTGATGACGAATTGAACACCCGAAAGGAACCCCGGTCATGGCAAACCTCTGGCAATATGAAACCATCAAAGCGAAACAGTCGGAGCTCAAGGAAGAGCTGAATCGGCTGGGCAAGCTTGGGTATCAGGTCATCCACCTGAAAGAAGTCGAGGAGGGCTATTTTGTCATCCTGGCCCGCGACACCGGCCGGCCCATTGACGAGGGTGAGGATAAGCACGATGATTGGTTGGTGGACGTCGTAACCGGCCCGGAGAGTCATCTAAGCTGATATGGCACGCAAGGTGGAGCAACGCCTGAGCTTTTGTCTGGCCCATCAGGACCGGCCGACCGACACGCGTTGCGCGGCCTGCCTCAAGCCGATTTGCGAAGAGTGCACGCTCACCACCGAAGAAGGCAAGTTCTGTGGCAACGACTGCTACGAGAAGCGCCTCAAGTCCAACGAGCGTGTGCGCGTTCTGAAAGAAGAGGAAGAGCGCGAACGCGGCCCCCGCATGATGCGCATGTTGATGGGCTGGGCGCTCAAGATTCTCTTTCTGGTAGCCCTTTATTTCGTCTACCAACATCTCCCGGTGACCTGGCACAAGTGGCTGAACAAGAGCTTCGCCGGTTTGTGGAAAACCGTGACGGGTGCTTTTAAATAATTTTAGAGACGCCCGCTTCGTGAAAAGCCCGCAACCGCGGGCTTTTTTCGTTCTCAGGGATCGACTTGCGTCTGGCTGACGGAGCGGTAACTTCTCTTTCACACTCTTTTCAGTACGACTTTGTATATTGAGTCCAGAGGAAAGGAGGTAAGTTCAAATGAGTGCAGCGACCGAAAACAAAGCCGAGTTTCATTGCAGCTGTGGACGTACCTTCGCCCACGAAATCAGCCTCAAGCGTCACTGCTGGGTCACCGGCCACACCGCCGACAATGTCGAGCCCGCTCCTCCGAGCGCCGCTCCCGCCGCCCCGGCCGCTGCTGAAATCACCCCCGTCGTCATCGCCCCGGTCGAGCTGCCCAGCATCGCTCCCGTCAACGTCGTCGACGAAGCCGTCCGCATCCTGCGCGAGAAGCAGCAGGCCCAGCACGCTTTCGAAGTTCGCCAGGCCCGTGAGCGCCAGGTTCGCCAGGTTCTCGACCAGGCCAGCACCGTCGTTCAGAACGGCATGCAGAAAGCCGCCGAAACCTCCCGCCAGGGTGCCGAGGTTGTTCGTCAGTCCACCGTTTTGGCTCTGCGCCTGCTGCTGGTAGTCCTGGTTTGCGGCGGAATGCTCCTCACCGGAATGGGCGTCGGACGCCTGCTCTCCAGCCCGGCCGATGCCGCCGAAGTTCCCGCTGCTCAGGTCAGCGTCGAGCGCCAGCTCGTCGGCCACCAGGCCCAGTAACTCCAAAGAATTTTCTAGGAACGCTTGACAAAGAGCACCACCATGAGATAACTTGCACCTTGTTACCGCGGGGTGGAGCAGCCAGGTAGCTCGTCGGGCTCATAACCCGGAGGTCGTGGGTTCAAATCCCGCCCCCGCAACCAAATAAAAAACCCGGTCCTTGGACCGGGTTTTTTGCTTTTTCCCGGTTTGTTGAGACGTTCCCGGCGAGCGGCTTTGGCGATTTTCCCCGATGCGCGGGGACACGGCCCCGTAGGGCGGGGAAGTTGTGCGTTTTTGGCGGATTTCCCCGATGCGCGGGGACTTGGCCCCGTTGGGCGGGGAAACCGGGCGTTTTTGGCGGATTTCCCCGGTATGCGGGAACGCGGCGGCCCCGGGCTCGTGGCGGCGATGGCGACAAGCTGGCCTCCGTAGGGCGGGGCAATTGTGCGTTTTTGGCGGATTTCCCCGATGCGCGGGGACATGGCCCCGTTGGGCGGGGAAATTGCGCGTTTTTGGCGATTTTCTCCGATGCGCGGGGACATGGCCCCGTAGGGCGGGGAAATTGTGCGTTTTTGGCGATTTTCCCCGATGCGCGGGCTCTTGGCCCCGTTGGGCGGGGAAATTGTGCGTTTTTGGCGGATTTCCCCGGTGCGTGGGGACACGGCCCCGTAGGTCGGGGAAATCGGGCGTTTTTGGCGATTCTCCCCGCTACATGGGGACGTGGCCCCGTTGGGCGGGGAAATTGTGCGTTTTTCGCGGATTCCCCGGTATACGGGGACGCGGCGGTCCCGGCAGTCGGGCCGCGACGGTGAAACCGCTCCCGCTGGGGACGCCGGACCGCTATTAGCGAAGTCGCTCTTCCACGTTCCAGTCCAGTTCGTAGGGGCGCAGGCCGTAGCGCCAGGTGGCGCCGGCGTAGTTGCGCAGATAGAAATCAAAGGAGCGGCGCTGGCCGTCTTCGAGTTGGTCGGCCTGTAGCCAGGCATTCATCTCCTGGAGCTGCTCCTGAGTGATGTCTCCATAAGGAGGCAGAGAGAAGCGAGCGGTGCGGTCTTCCCGCTCCATCTGCCAGACCAGGCTGGGGACGGCGGCCTGGCTGGTCTGGCTGCGCCGGTCCTTGTGTTCCACCTCGACTTCCTCGCTGGTATAGAGGGGAACGACGCCATCTTTTCCGGTGCGGATGGAGCCGGTGCGCTTCTGGCGACTTTCTCGGGCCGTGTAGGTCACGAAATAGTCGGTGGCCACCTCATCGAAGACCACGCTCTCGAGTCCCAACTCCAGCCGGGCTTCCGCCCCGGGGCGGATTCGGTAGCCGCATGACCTGAGGAAATCTTCGGCGGTGGCTCGGCAAACCGCTTTCTCTTGCTCGGAAAAGGCGGCTGGAGGGACCAGCTCCAGTTTTAGGTCGCCCGGCGGTCCCAGAAACTCCATGACCTTGGTGCGCACCTCCAGGATGCGTTTCAGAGACCTGGCGTTGTTGCCGTTGAAAAAGTGAGACTGTTGCCGGTCCCAGGCCTGCAGCACGCGGCCGCGCTGCTCGGGCGTGAAGCCGTCTTCATGGCGCAGCACGCAGCTGACCAGGCAGGGCAATTGGTGCTCGCCCAGCCCCTCGCAACGGTCTACCAGCACCTGGACGTCGGCGGCCTTGAGCAGGCCCAGCCGGAAGCTGCCCTGGGGCTTTGCGCCACTGGCTTTCTGCAGCCAGCCGGCGCCGGCCCACCAGGCCGGCGGATCGGCTTCGGCCGCCAGAGTGGCCAGAGTCACTTCCAGCCCGTGCGCTCCCTCTAGAATCGACCGGTTGTCGCGTCCTTGCAGACGCAGGCCCGCGTAGGTCAGGGCCCATTCTCCGCGATACTTGATCAGGGCCTCGTTGTCACCGCTGTGCTCATCGAAGTCGGCCAGCGCCTTCAGGCGCGAATCGGTCACTTGAGGATCGGCCAGCAATCGAAGTCCCCATTGGGGATCTTGCAGTTGGCTACGATGGGCACTCAGACCCGTGATGACCCCGGGGTCGAGGCCGAACTGAGTCTGTCGGTGAGAGCGCAGGGTCAGATAGGGCCGCAGCCACACCACGCTCAGTCCCGCCACCGCGGCCGCCAGTAGAAGCCATCTCTTTCGGATCATCAGGAGTCTTTTCGCGGTTTACCCGGGCGGTCTTTCTCGAAAATTTCAGACCCTTGGACTAAGTTGGCGATACACCATGAAAATTACCCAGCAGGCACCTCCGCCCGGTCGGCGGTCGCTCAAGGCGAGCCCACCGGACCCGGCCCCTTTACGTCCTGACCACGTGCGCATCGGCGGCAAGGAAATGCCCATCCACAAAGCCAGCCTGGGAACGAAAATCGGCATCGGAGTCTGCGCCGTGGCCGGCGGCGCCTGTGTGGCGAACCTGGTTTCTCAAGTGGCCGCTCAGCCGACGGTCGGTGGAGTGGTGGCGGCCGTGGCCGGTGTGGCTGGCTCGGCGCTCGCAGGGTTTCTGGCGGCGGACTTTGCCAGCGGTCTTTTCCACCATGGGGTGGAGAACTACGCCAAGCCCGGCGACCCCATCATCGGTGAACTGGCCGCCGACTTCACCTCTCACCACTATTTCACCAACAATCTGGAAGCCTCGACCATGGCCGGCAACATGAACCCGGCCGCCGAGTTGATGGCGCCGTTACTGGTCGGCCTGGCCGCCTGGAATCCCCACTTTGCCGTCACCTCGGCCGCTCTGGCGGTGGTCGGAGGGGCGCTTTCCTCGCGAGCTTCCCATCGCTGGACCCACGAGACTCAACCGCCGCCGGTGGTCAAAACGCTGCGGCGTCTGGGTTTGGCCCAGAGCACCGAGGACCATCGCGAACATCACAAAGCCCCGTGGGCTACCAACTTCTGCATCCTCAATGGTTCACTCAACCCCATCCTGGACAAGGTCCATTTCTGGCGGAAATATGAGAAGGCCATCTATGACGTTACCGGCGCCGAACCCAAGACCTGGAAGCATCCGGCCGTTCGCGAGTTTGCCCTGGGACAGATCGATGAGGCTGAATATAAGCGGCGCTACGTCGAGGATATCCCGCTCTATAAACAAGCCATCGACTTTGCTCGCGAAAAAGAAGAAGCGCGAGCTTTTATCCACAACCGTTATCAGTAGCGGAGTCCATCGCTTCGATGGCTGCCGTCAGGTCCGGGTAGCGTTGGGCAGGCTCGGCGTGAGCCAGCTTGTAAAAGATCATGGCGATGGGTTTGAGACGTTCCATATAGGGGGCGAAGGCTCGATTCGATTCCGGATTGCCGAGCATGCGCAGGTGGGCGCGCAGGCTATAGTCGGGATACTTTCCGCCAAAGATCACCTCAAAGAGCAATCTGCCCAGCACGGCCTGGTCGGAAGCCGGCGTCGGCGCGGGCTGATGGAGAACTTCGGGAGCGGAAGAGAACTCGCTCAGCTGGCTGTGCGATTTTTGCAGTTGCAGGTGAGCATCGCGATAGCCCGCGTCGCTAAAGTTGTTGAGGGTGCAGGGGGCGCCCGGCGGCCAATCGATGTCGCGCAGCGAAAAGGAGCCGGAGACTTTGCCCTCGCGATGAAATTCGGCCACCTGCAGAAAGACCGGACGCAGCAGTTGCCAGGCCGCTCGCGGATTCAAGCCCTCCCCGGGAAGCTTGGCCCGCAGCGACATGGCAAAGCTGGAATAGAACAAGAAGTGGTGCTCGCGCAAGGTCTGCAGCAAGCGTGCCCGTTGGGACTGGATTTCGCTGGTCAGCATGGACTCGAATTCGGGGGCGGCCGGCAGACACAAGATGCGGTCGCCTTCCTGGGGAAGCGTCTCGGCTTCGGCATCGTAAAGGCGCACCGCTGAATTGCCTCCAGAGCGCTGCCGGACCAGCTTGTAGCCTTTGACCGAGATGCCCAGGAAGGGGTCGCCCTGGTCGCTGCCCTCGCCCCACAGCCAGTTGTAGGTGCAGAAATCTTCCACAGACTGCTTGCGGGCTTCCGGAAAGTGCAGCAGATGGACCCCTTTGAGAAGATGCTGCACTTGAAGAACCCCTGACTGGATTCGGGCATAGAGCAGTTCGAAGGCGGGAGCGGTAATGGACTCGGAGGGTCGGCAACCGGTTGGCTGCAGCTCCAGAAGCTGTTTCCCCCAGCGATGATAGTCTTGCACCAGTTGAGCCCAGCGCTGAGGAGAGCCATTCTTGAGAAAGTCCAGCTCGATCGCTTCCCAGGCCGTGAAGAAGGCCAGGGCATTGGCAAGATTCAGTCGTTTGGAGCGGATCAGCAGGTAAAACTGTCGCATGGCCTGCTCTCGTTGTTCTTCCAGTTGGTGTAGATGAGCGTCGTAGAACCAGCGCAAGGCCTTGCTGGCGGCCTGGCCCGGGGCCGAGGTGAGGCGGGACAGAATCTTGGGAGGGCGGGCCTCCTGGGCCAACACCGTTTCTACGGACTGAATCAGCATTTGCAGCTTGAAGGGCTTCAATAAATAGTCGTCTGCCTGCAGTCCGGCCGCTCGCACGGGAGCGTCCACATCGCTGTAGCCGGTCATGATGATGCTGCGAATCTGGGGCTGCAGTTTGCGGATTCTGCCCATGGCCTCGACGCCGTCCACTTCGCCGGCAATGCGCACGTCGGTGAGCAGCAGGTCAAAGGGCTGAGCCTTTACCTGGGCCAGGGCTTCATCGGCGCTTTCGGCTCCCTGGATGCTGTGGCTGAATTGTTCGAGCAACGTCTCCAGGGTCTGGCGGAAGAGCAAGTCGTCTTCGACGATGAGGATTTTGGCCATCAGCGTTTGGGCCAGAGGCGAGCGGCCAGGCGGTCAAGATCTTGCGGCGGCAGAAAGGTGGCGTAGTAAATCATGATGGCGAACTCTAAGTAGTCCAGGTGTAAAAAATACTGGATCCCCAGGTGGAAAACAATCCCTCCCAGGAGAATCGGATAGCGCAGTGGGGGAAACCAGACAAGAAACCACAGCGACATTTCGATGTAGAACGTGAAGTAGGTCAACACGTTATAGATCCACTCATGATCCATCCAGGCGGGCACGGAGTGGCGCATTCCGTCGGGGAAATGTAGAGCATAGTAGACGGCGATTCCGTCGCGCCAAAGCAGTCCGCCCAGTTTTTCGAAAAAGCCCTCGAAGTAGATGGCGCACATTTGCAGCTGGATCAGTCGTTGGGCCCAGGGCGCGAATTTTTCGGGCCTGGCTTTTTTGCTCAGCAGGTGGTCCAGAGAGAAGCGTTCGCTCAGGGGAGCAAAAAGCAGCGGGAAAGCGGCCAACCGCAAAAAGACGTCGCACTGGTGCCAGAACACGGGGTTGCGGGCTCGCAGCAGCAGGGCTACCACCCACCAGACGATCAGGCTGAGGCGGCTTTGCAGTCCCACGATCAGGCAGCCGGAAGCGATGATTTGCGCGTAGAGCAGGCGCACGTAAGTGGAATCGCTGAGGGGGTGTTGGGCCAGCCAGTGGCTCAACGGGTTGTTGGTGGTGGTGAGAACCGCCTTCATGGGAGCGGCCCCTTGAGATCCGAACCAGACCAATAGATCGGGCAGATAGGCAAGGCCGTTCAGCAGAGCAAGAAGTCCGAAGAGGATACGAAAGAGGCAGATCGAGCTGGGGGAGATGGGCTCAAACCAGAAGCGCTTCCATAGGCTTAGCAAGGCTCTGGCGGGCGTGGCTCGAAGCATCGAGAGCATACTTCTACAGAAACTCGTGGCCGGCCTTGGACTCAACCTTAAGCGTCAAGCAGCGAATCCTATCCGTTTTTGTGATCTTCTACGTCTTTTGTATGTTCATGATGGCCTGGCCCTGGCCGGCCAGCGAGGCGACCAAGGAGAAGGTGTTGGGGCCGGCCATTGGCGCCCTGGACTTCGTGGGAGTTTGGCATCGCCTCCGTCTGTTTGCTCCCACTCCGCCGCTGGCTCACGGGAATGTCGAGTTTCAGGTGACCTATGATGACGGCACCACCGAGAATTGGAAGCCCGCTCGCGAGCAGTTCGCTCCGGGAGAAAAGCCTGATTCCTATCAACGCTACTATTACTACTATGTGCTCTGGGGCTGGGAGCGCAAAATGGACGGCATCTGGCCGGCGTTGGCCGCCTACATCGCTCGTCAGTGCCAATCGTCCACTCGCCATCCTGTTTGGGTGGTCTTCGTGGAAAACTACGCCTGGATTCCGCCCATCGGCCAGGCACTACCCGAGCCGGACCACCACACGGTGCTGATGAATTATCACGTGCCGACCGGTAAGGTGACCATCGGAGACGGTCAGGTGGCAGTCTGGTGAAACCGCGCTACAGCCTGGGACCCTGAGGCTCGTTCCAGAGACGGTAGCCACCGAGGAACGCGTTGGCGTTGTCGCCCAGGCGGCAGCCCTCCGGTAGTTCCTTCAGCTTTTTGGTCTGCCCGCCGCCCAGCACGACGTCGTCGGCCACCAGGGCGGCACGCAGCAAGCCGATCACCTCGGACACGCGCTTGCGCCATTTCTTCTTGCCGTATTTTTCCAGGCCTCGCAGACCCACGTAGTCCTCGAAGGTGGCTTTGCGGAAGGGCAGGTGAGCCAGTTCCAGGGGAACGATCTGCTGAGGAAAGACCATGGCCGTGCCCAGACCGGTGCCCAGGCCCAGAAACAGCAGTTTGCCGCCCTGGTAGCTGCCCAGGGCCTGCATGGCCGCGTCGTTGATCAACCGGACCGGTTTGCCGAAGGCCGCCCCAAAGTCAAAATCGACCCAGCCGGGACCGAGGTTGGCGGGCTCGGCCAGGATTCGATTGTCTCCCACCGGCCCGGGATAGCCCAGCGTAACGGCTTCAAATTCCCAGTCCTGGGTCTGAGCCAGCAGTTGTTCCACCATGCTGCCGGGGCTCAGTTCGGAGCCGGAGTCAAAAGCGCGTCGCTCCGGCTGATCCTGGTCCGGGGGGAGCGGAACCTGAAACTTCACGTGGGTGCCGCCGATGTCGACCACCAGCACCTTGACTTCGACGGGCTTACGCTTCCGGGTCAAAGGGATACCATCCGAAACTGTCCTCTCGATGCCAACGACGATCTTCTTCCGGGTTCACGCTCTTGAAGACGCTGCGGTCTTCTTCGTGCTTGGGCAGCACCCAGCGGATCAGGCCGGTCGCCATATTCTTCACCTTCTCATTGGCGGCGAAGACGGTGTTGTAGACGCCCAGCGGCAGTCCCAGCTTGTGATTGATGACCATGCCCACCAGCTGGCCTTTGATGGACTGATCGAGCTTTTCACCCAGGACCAGCTGGCGATTCATGGCCAGCACCCAGTGCACGGTCGAGATGGGCACATCGGCGCCGTTGCGGGCCAGCAGCGAGAGCAGATGGATGAACTTGTCCATCACCTTGGGGCGAGCCATCACCGGCTTGAGATCTTCCTGAGTGATACCCTTTTCCGAGTTGGGGAAGAACTTGCGGTTCAGTCGGTTGACGGCTTGTTTGGAAGTGTCCAGCTTGCCCAGCACGGTCATCAAATCCAGCGCCAGTTCGCGCTCTTCGTTGGTGATGGGCACAGCCTGACCGAAGTCCAGCATGGTCACGGTCTTGTTGGCTTCGTCGATGAGCACCTGACCGTCGTGGAAGTCCGGGTTGGCGAACATAGGCACCGGCACCAGGTTGCCGTCGGCCAGCTGTCCTTTAATCAGAGACATCTCTGCGTGGGCCATGGGGCGCATGGCCTGACGATAAAGCTCCGGGTTCTGATCCAGCACCTTGCGAGCCGTCTTGCCCTTAGCTTCTTCCATAAACAGGCCCAGGTGCTGGACTTTGTAGGCGTCGATGCTGCGCACCGTCCAGCCGTTGTATTGATGCTTGTAGCTCTGGAAGGCCAACTTTTGCACCCTCATGGCCGACTCTTTGTCGAATTCCAGCTTGACCGACTCCTGAATCAGCTTGCTCAGACCGCCGATGTAGCCGAACTTTTCCTGATTCTCGGGCGTGGTGGTCAGGGCTTCGGTGAACTTCTTGAAGCGAGCGAAGTCGTAGTTGGTCGACTCCTCGATGGCGTCGCGGCCCAACGAAACCACTTCGCGTTTGCCGGTTTTCTCGTCGGTGTAGCGGATGGCCAGGTTGACCGAGCCGCTGCCCAGCACTTTGTCCACCTTCAGGTCCTTGGGCCAGTCCTGGCCAAAGCGCTTGTCGATGAGCTTGACGATCTGGTAATAGGTGAGCGGCATGGCCGCGTCCTGGGCCGACTCGAAGGCCTCGCGGAAGTCGGCAAACTCGCTGGTGAAGGCCAGATACTGCTTCATCTTGGTGCCGGGCACGCCGTAGCTGTCGAAGACGCGGTTGAGGATGTCGGCGGCCGACAGGTTTTCCTGGCCGTCTTTGGGTTTTTGGCCCAACACAAAAGCCACCGCCAGCGAGTCGGTGTCGCCCTGGGAGCTGAGGATGGCCTGGGTCATCACGCCGGCCATGGCCAGGAACTTGGGCTGCACGCCTTTCATCAGCTTGGCCATCAGAGCTTCTTTGCCGCCATCCATGTGCAGCAGGCCGCCGGGGCCGGCCAGGAAGCTGTTGGCCACCATCACGCGAGCCAGCGGTTCGGCCTCGCTCAGTTCCTGACGGGCGTTGCGCAGCGCCTGAGCCACCGGGCCCAAACTCTGGTTTTCGGCGGCTGCTTCCAAGAAGGCCGGCATTTCCGGCTTGCGGCCCATCAGGTATTCGATGGTGGCCAGCTGATCTTCGGGCGGATGATTGCGGGTCATGGCCACGATGGCCGAGAGGCCGGCAGCCTGGTTGCGGAAGACCGAGATTTGCTCGACCAAGTTGCGCTCGTCGGGCGGGAACACCTGGTTGACGTTGGAGGGCTGCAGCTTGGCCTGCAGGGCCACGTCGTCGCGCAGGATGGAATAGACCAGCGGGAATTTTTCCTGCAGTTTGAGGTCCTGGTCCAGGCCGGCCACTTTCTGGGCCAGCTGGGCCACGTCGGCGCCTTCCTTGGCGTCCTCGCCCAGCACCTGCATGAGCAGGTCGGCGGCCTGGCTGGACTTGAGCGACTGCAGCACATGGTCCTTGGCCAGCCAGCCGCGCAGTTCTTCGACGGGCAGCTTCTCGAGGCGCGGGAAGAGCGACTCGGCGAAGCGTTGGCGGGTGCCGGGGCGGGCTTCGATGGCGGCCGGAGCCAGTTTGCTGGTGCGCTCGGCCAGGTCCCAGAATCGGTCCAGCTCGGGGATTTGCTTTTCGTGGGCCAGGAAGCCATCCATCAGGAAAGCTCCGGCGTCGCTGCCCAGCGCTTCCACCGCCAGGTCGTTGCACAGGTGGCGCAGGGTCTTGGAGCGGTCCACGGCCGCTTCGGCCGCGCCCAGCACCCTTTCAAAGGTTTGCGGGGTAAGTTGGGCGGCCAGGCGCTGACTGTTCTCGCTGTCCTGGCCGATCATGGCCAGCTGGGAGAGCACCGGCCGGCTCTCGGCCGCCGAGAGGAAGCGCGAGTCCAGCTTGATCTGGGCGCAGCGCTCCTGGTAATTCTTGAGGGCCTGGGCGTAGTCGGCCGGATTGCTGAACTGGTCGGCTTTGGGCGTGAACTCGCCGGCTTCGCGGCGCTGGTCCAGAGCCTTGAGGTTAGAGGTCGACAGATCGGCCACTTCTTCCGGACGAAGGCCATAGGTCGCGCTCAGCATGTTGCCCAGGCGGCCGGCATGCTGGCTGAGATCCTGGGTGGTCAATTCGCTGACCAGCGCTTCGGGAGTCAAAGAAGCGTAGTATTTGCTCAGTTCGCCCGTCCACTGACGGCGCGGGCTGTGGGTGGGCAAATGCAGCTCGTGAGCCCACTGACGCGAGATGTAGCGAGCGATTTCCCGTTTCTCGGCGGGTGCGGCCGAGGCCATCAGAGAGCACAGACGGCGCTCCTGGCCGTTTTCTAGATCCAGTGGGCGGCTCGAGTCGAACACCAGGTCTTTTTGCTGATTGCAGGTGAGCACCAGGTCCTTGAGCAGAGCCGGCAGCTGCTGCTCAAACTCGGGGGAGAAAGCGCCGCCCTGCTCGGAGCGGAACAGGCCCTGCAGGTAGCCGTTGAGCTTGGCCGGCTCGGCCAGCGGAGGACGCAGACGCAGACGGGCGTGGTCCTCGCGCACTCGATTGGCGCTTTCCTGAACGGGCGCCAGAGCCCCGCGCAGCTGCAGCGAGAAATCGGCCGGCAGCTCCAGAGAGCGCAGCTCGTTGCCCAGCACCAGACCCAGCGGCAAACCGCTTTCGTGATTCTGACGGGCCAGCTCGAGGGGGTTCTGCTGAGCCACGAAGGCCAGGGCGCTGGGGTAGAGCGGAGCGGCAAAGGGACTGCGCAGGAAACTGGCCACCAGGGTGACGTCGTTCTGGCCGGTCTTGGGGTCGCGCACGTAGTTGGGGACGGCCGCCAGCGAGAGCTCGGGCAGTTCCGCGCCCAGCATTTTCTGGAAGCTGGGATTGAGCTGCACCGTGGTGGCGAACTCGCGCCGCAAGTTTTGCAGCGAGTCGCAGAAGGGGCCGGCCTGAAAGGCGCCGTTTTTCTTCAGGAACTGATTGACCTCAGCGCAGGCCTGGTCGCCGAAACCCTGCGGTAGTCCGTTGTTGCCCACCGCCAGCAGAGTGCGCAGGAAGCCGTTGACGCGCTGCTGGGGAGTGAGGTCGGCCTGGTCCAGGTTCTGGCTGAGTCCCACCAGAGCTTTCTCAAAGTCCTCGGGACAGCCACGAGCCAGGCGCAGTTCCATCACCGCGGGCGGCGGCGTGTTGCGCAACATCCACTCCGGGGTGGTCTCGCCGGTCAGGCCCTGGGCGGTCTGGATGAAGTTTTGTTGGAAGCGGGCGAAGTCGGCCACGTGCACGTCATACTGCGGAGCGCTGGCCGGCATCAGTTCGGCGGGGAGGGGAGTAGAAGCTTTCAGCGTGGAGGGTTCGCCGGTGCGGCGCATCTGTTCGACCTGAGCCTGCACCAGAGCCAGACGCACGCCTTCGTGCTCTTGCCCGTGGGCGGCGGCGGCTACGGCCGTTTTCTGGTCTCCCTGGGGATAGCTCAGGGGGAATTTGCTGTAGAGCTTGTCCAGAGCGCCCAGTGCGCCTTCGGGGTTGAGGCCGGCTCGAGTCATCATGGCCAGAGCGGCCGCGTCCTGACCGGCCTGCATTTCGCGCGAATCCAGCCAGTTCTGGCTCTTGGCCTGCATGGCTTTCTCGTTGTTGGGATCCTGCAGATCGTGGCGCAGCAGGCGCGAGACTTCATGGGCTACCACAAATCCCAGTTCGTCGCGGGTGCTCAGGTTGCGCAGCAGGCCCTGGCTGAGCACCAGGCGATAAAGCGGACGCTGGCCTTCCTTGGGGGCGTTGAGCCAGGAGCGGATCGGCCAGGGTTGGTCGGGATGCTTGGATTCCCACTGCTTTTCCTGAGAATCGAGGTCGTCGACGGCCGCCTGGGGCTTGTCGCCCGAGAACAGCTCGACGCGCAACTGCACGCCTTGCTTTTGCAGCTCGGCGCCGGCCAACTCTTGAACCAGTCCTTCGACGTAGGCTTTGGCGCTCTGAACTTGGGGGTCGACGGGTCCGGTGGGAGGCGTTTGCAACATGCCCAGCTGCGGCTGATAGCGCTGCTTCCAGGTCTGCAGTTCCTGGCGTTCGTCTTGACCCAGCTGAACCTGATCCTTGGCGAGGGGCGCGCGCATCCGCGGCTGCGGGGGCAGCGCGCGGAAGATGGGAGCGGCGATCGGACTCGTCATTGGTCTACTATAGCGCCACCAGGTTGTGGTTCTGAGACCGGATGTTGTGGGGTTGTTACAGCTTCAGCGAGCCCAGGCAGGTTTCTAAGGAAGCCTGATCCAGCCGGTGGTAACAGGATTGACCCTGTTTGCGCTTGATGAGTACGCCGGCTTCTTCCAGCGTGCCCGTATGGTGGCACAGCAGAGCCAGGGTGATGTTGACGGCATCGGCGATGTCTTTGCCGGTGCGCTCCTCGCCATCGGCTAGAAACTCCACGATCTGCAGGCGAGTGGGGTCGCTCAAGGCCTTGAAAACTTTGGCGCGCTGATTCAGGTCTGGTTGGCTCACCCGGCCATGTTACTCGCTTTCGGCGCAATCGGCAAGTTAAATGCTTAAATGAGTGCTTGACTATTGGTCGAGTGAGGACTATGGTGTGCCTATGAGCGAATCACTTTTGTTTCAACCGGTCACTTTGGGTGACCTGCATCTGTCCAACCGGGTCGTCCTGGCCCCTCTGACTCGCGCCCGCGCCACTGACGAGCGCACCCCGAACGAATTGATGCGCGAGTACTACGTGCAGCGCGCTTCCGCAGGCTTGATTCTCACCGAGGCCACTTCAGTTTCTCCCCAAGGAGTCGGCTACGCCGATACCCCGGGTATCTGGTCCGAGCGTCAGGTGGAAGGCTGGCGCAAGATCACCTCGGCCGTGCAGTCCGCCGGCGGCAAGATTCTGTTGCAGCTCTGGCACGTCGGTCGCGTTTCCGACCCCAGCTTTTTGAACGGTGAACTGCCGGTGGCTCCCTCGGCCATCGCGCCCGCCGGTCACGTCAGCCTGTTGCGTCCGCAGCGCCCCTTCGTCACCCCGCGCGCCCTGGAGCGCGAAGAGCTGCCGGGCATCGTCGAGGCCTACCGCCAGGGAGCGGCCAACGCTCTCAAGGCCGGCTTTGACGGAGTGGAAATCCACGGAGCCAACGGCTATCTGCTCGACCAGTTCTTGCAGGACAAGAGTAACCAGCGCACCGACGATTACGGCGGCAGCGTGGAAAATCGCGCCCGCTTGATGTTGGAAGTGACCGATGCTGTCACCGGCGTGTGGGGAGCTGGTAAGGTCGGCATGCACCTGGCTCCCCGCGGCGATTCGCACGATATGGGCGACTCCGACCTGGCCAGGACCTTCGGCTACGTGGCCGAGCAGTTGGGACAACGCAAGCTGGCCTTCCTGGCCACCCGCGAATACGTCGGTCCGGACAGCCTGGGCCCGCAGCTCAAGAAGCTGTTTGGCGGAGCCCTGATCGCCAACGAGAAGATGGACCTGGCTACGGCCGACCGTCTGCTGCGCGAAGGCAAGGCCGATGCGGTCGCTTTCGGCAAGGACTACATTTCCAATCCTGACCTGGTTGAGCGCCTGCGTCAGGGCAGGGAGCTAAACGCTCCGGATCCAAGCACTTTTTATGGCGGCGGCGCCCACGGCTACGTCGACTACCCCGTTCTTCAGGAGGTCAGCAAGTAATGGAGTTTCGTCAATTAGGTCAATCCGGTCTGAAAGTTCCGGTTCTCAGCTATGGTACCGGCACCTTTGGCGGTGGCAAGAACGAGTTTTTCAAGGCCTGGGGAGCCTCCGACGACATCAAGGCGGCCACCCGGCTGGTCGATCTGTGCCTGGAGGCCGGCGTCAACCTGTTTGACACGGCCGACGTCTATTCGGACGGCGAGTCCGAAGAGATCTTGGGCAAGGCGGTGGCCGGACGCCGCGATCAGGTTCTGATCGCTACCAAAGCGAACTTTGCCCGCGGCACGGGACCCAACGACCTGGGCTCTTCGCGTTTCCATCTGACCCGCGCCCTGGACGCCAGTTTGAAGCGCCTGGGTACGGATCATATCGATCTTTATCAGTTGCACGGCTTCGACCCGGCCACTCCCATCGAGGAGACGCTTTCCACGCTGGACGACTTCGTGCGCAGCGGCAAGGTCCGCTACATCGGCGCCTCCAACTTCTCGGGATGGCACCTGCAGAAATCGCTGGACGTTTCCCGCCAATACGGCTGGGCCCGCCACGTTTCCCATCAGGTCTATTACTCGCTGATCGGTCGCGATTACGAGTGGGAACTGCAGCCGCTGGCCAAAGCCGAGAACGTCGGCGCCATGGTCTGGAGTCCGCTGGGCTGGGGTCGTCTGACCGGCAAGATCCGTCGGGGTCAACCGTTGCCGGAGACTAGCCGCCTGCACGCCACCGCCGACTATGGACCGCCCGTAGAGGACGAGTTCCTGTATTCGGTGGTGGACGCGCTCGATGAAGTGGCCAAGGAAACGGGCAAGACCATTCCCCAGGTCGCTCTCAACTGGCTGGTGCAGCAACCAACGGTCTCGACCATTATCGTGGGCGCACGCAACGAAGAGCAGCTAAAACAAAATCTCGGTGCCGTGGGCTGGACGCTCAGCGCGGACCAGCTGGAGCGTCTCAACGCCGCCAGCCAGCGCACCGCGCCTTATCCTTATTGGCACCAGAGTCAGTTCCAGACGCAGCGGCGCCAGACCGAGTTCGACCTTAAGGGGTAAGTAGAACTCGCGCTTCCTGCTGGCTCAGCTGGGTCTTGATGAGATCCAGTTGGGCCTGCAGTTGCTGAGCGGAGAGCCCCGGAACGGAAACCCCTGTCCTCAGAGCTCCGGTCTGGAAGTCCACCAGGTTGATGGCCTCGATCGGGTCCGAGGGCAGGTGATAGAACTCGAACTGGTCAGGCTTGGGCGGCGTGTTGTCCTCGTCGAAGTAGCGCACGTATTTCCAGGTGCCGGTGCAGATGGCGTGGAGGCTGTTGGGTTCCACGGTGTTGGGGGGAGTGGTCTGAATGGTCTTTTTGGGATCGTTCAGTTGAGCCAGTTCGCCCGCGATGGTATTGACCCGTGGAATGTAGTTGTTGTTGTAGTTGTCTTTGTAATAAGCCTTGGTGGGATCCTGGCCGGGAGGCAGGCGAGTGGGGTCGTCGGAGGTGGTGAAAATCACTCCGGGCCTCTCCTGAGTGAGGTCGGCGTTGTTGAGAATGCGCGGCACCAGATTCAGGCCCGGCAGATCGCGGGTGCGCGAGTGACCGGTGATGCGGTTCTTGATCTGGCTAATTTCCGCGTCGGAGAAGCCGGCCAGGCCCAGCATGCTGGGCAGCAGGTCGATATGGCTGGTGGTCTGACGATACTCACGCATCTGCCCGGTGGGATTGATCAGCGGGCTGGAGATGACGAAAGGCACGCGCAGCGCTTCTTCATAAGCGTTGAAGAACTTCTGCAGCGACAGACCGTGGCTCATGGCCAGGCTGCCGTGGTCGGAGGTGAAGATAATGATGGTGTCTTCGCGCAAGCCGGCCTGGTCAAAGGTTTTCAGGATCTGATCCAGTTCCAGGTCGACCAGATACTGCAGGTAGGCGTAGAAGCTGCCCGTGGTTTTGGCCCATCCCTGCTTCAGCGCAGCCGTCGGAAGCGTTTGCAGGGGGTAGGGTGTGAGGGCCGTCTGCAGGGTGGGGGAAAGGGGGGCGGCCAGTGCCAGCTGCATTTTGATGGATGCCTCGTACTGGCAAGATGGCTTGGTGCTCAGGTCTTCGTTGTAGGTGGCGGGCAGGTTGAACGTCTCCTGGGGAAACCCGCCGGGATTGAGATTGAGGACCACGTTGCGCACGTTGGGCCAGCTCATGTGGTCTTTTGCAGGCGGCTGTTGGGGAGTGCCCGGGGTGAGGCCGGGGCCCAGGAACAGCGATTCACCGGTGGTAGCGTTGGAGGGGTCTTCGGGCTGGCTCGGCCCGAAGAAGGGCACAGGGTAAGCTCCGGTGTCGTGCGGGTTGACGAAGGAAGCCACCGCGAACCAGGGATCGCCGGTGCCGCGCGTGGCGCCTTTCTCCCGTAGGAAGGCCGCGATGTCGTCGGCAAAGCCCGGGTCTCGGTAGGTTCCCAGATTGTCGGTGGTGCTGTTGGGTTCCGGCCAGAAGGGGCGATAGTTGGAGAAGCCCCAGGGCTCGAGACTGTCGACCCCGGACTCGAACGAGGTATTGGAAACGTGCCACTTGCCCATGTAGTGGGTGCTGTAGCCGGCGGCCCGGAACCAGTCGCCGGCGGTGGGCACGGTCTGGGCGTCCAGATAGTTGACCTCATTGGCGGCGCTGAAGGTGCCGGTGACCTGGGTGACGCCGTGGAGCGAAGGATACTGGCCGGTCAGGAAGGTGGTGCGGCTCGGGGAGCAGGCCGCGGCCGCAATGTAGTGATTGCGGAGCACCAGACTGTTTTGACGCAGGCGCATCAGCCCGGGCAGCAGCCCCGTCAGCGCATTGTTGGCCGACAGGTTGGTGCGGAAACCGAAGATCTCTTTCAGATCGGGAATCTCACCCTCCCCGGCGGCATAGCCCTCCGGAGGAAGCCGCATCTCGTCCACCAGCAGCAACAGGATGTTCGGTCGGCGGCCGTTGGGCAGGGACGAATTGCCATTGCCCAGGAAACCCTGATTGAGCGGGCTGTCGTCACTCCCGCAGCCGCTAGCGATAGTTCCGGCAACGACGGCGCCGGCGGTGGTTTTCAGGAAGTCACGTCTTGTAGCCATCGACGATGATTTCTCAGAACCTTGAGCTTTCCTTTAGGTCAAGAGTTTGCCATGCTATCCATTCGAACGCGTGAACCACTTGTCTGGAGCCGCCGTAGGTGCAGACATGTGGAACCCCAGCGCTCTCCTCGGCATCCTCTGCCTGCTCAGCACCATCGCCCTCTGGCTCACTCGCCCGGGGGTGGTATGAAGGCCAACCTGGTCTGGCTGCTCTCAGTCCTGGTGATGGCCGCTCTGGCCTCGGCCCAGAGAGCCGTCAACCACGCCTCTTTTCACTGGTGTGATCCCGGCAATATCCACAAAAATTACACCACAATCTTCCCGATGCCTCCGGAGCATTCGTGGAGAGGCATCTCGCTGGACCACCCATGAAGAACTCACGCGAGCTTTTATGGTTGCTGCTCATCTTATCGGTAGTGGCTTTGGCGGTTGCCTACACTCCCTACGAAGTTGCCGTGCCGCGTAGACTGGCGGTGGAGACTCCCACGGCCTACTCGCCGACTCCCACTCCCGAGACGTTCTCGTTCTACTGCAGTGGCAGCCGCCACGCCAAATCTTATACTGATGTCCATGGACCGAAGAGCGAATTCCCTCCCTACTGCGCGGAGTCCGGGCTCTTGGACCGCCCCTGATGTGGTATCTGCTCGTTTACCTAGCCGCCCTCTACGCTACCCGCGCAGCAGCCCATATCCTCGGCGACCCCCAGCACTTCAGCCCTTACTTTTACGACAAGTATGTCGCTCATCTCTGGCTCGTAAGAACCCACGGGGTCACGGGTGCGCTGAACTTGCTGCTCGGGCCCTGGCTGCTCTCTAGTCGGGTGCGAAACAACTGGCCGTGTTGGCATCGATTGCTCGGCAAGCTGTATTTCCTGGCGCTGGTGCCCGCAGCCCTAACGGGACTGGCGCTCAGTTGTATCGCCTACGGGGGAATCACGGCTAGTTCGGCTCTGGTTTTCTTATCTATGGGCTGGGCCTACTCCGGGTGGCGTGCCTATCAATCCATCCGGGTGGGCAATGTGTCTGCTCATCGCCTCTGGATGTTTCGACATTACGCCCTGACTCTGGCTGCGGTCAGTCTGCGGATACAATCGGCCTGGCGGTTGGGGCTGGGCGAAGACTTCCCGGCCATTTATGCCCAGTGTGCCTGGATGTCCTGGTTGCCCAATCTGTTGCTGGCCGAGTGCTACATCCATCGCAAGACGTTAACAAGTTGGATCCGTTGGTAGTACTTTCGTAGAAGTCGACCCTCTATTCTCCGGGTGTAGGAAAAACAATCGGAGGACACGACAATGGAATTCAATTACACCAACAACAACATCTTCGGAAGCCGCGCCGAGACCTATCATCAGAACGGCGCCAGCCGCGAGATGCTGGAGTTGGTCCACAAGCAGGACGGTCACAAGGGCGTCAAGGAGCTGATCCAGTCCGCTCCCGTGACCAAGGCGCCTCAGACTCCCGCCGCCGGCAAGAAAGTGTCAATCGAAGATCGTTTTGAGTCTTCGCAGCCGGCCGAAGAGACGATGAGTTTCGCGAAGATGGCCGCTTTTATGGCTGGTTCGAAGGGTCTCGCCTAGCGGGCGAGGTTCCACTTGAATTCGCTGAACTGGACCTGGCCGCTCTCGGTTTCGAATCGGGCTACGGCGGCACGGCACTCCTGGCCGTTCTGGGTCACGCCCGTGTAGGTGGTGGTGCCTTCGTTCTCCACTTTGGTGAAACCGGGCTGGTTGGTTTCGGCGCTGAGTTGCAGGCGGCTGGCCAGGGCCAGGGTGTAGCGCTCATCGTCCTGGCCAAAGCGGGTCTGGCGGGGACGGAATCCGTCTTCGAAATCAAGGCTCGGCTCGACTCGTGCCGGGCGCTTGCTGTTGGCGCTGCGGAAAGTGATGCGTTCGGCGGTTGCGGGGATGTTCATGGTTCGCTCCTGTGTGTATCTGTGTATTTCTAGGGCAAGCTATGCTCCGAAGCTGAAAAATCTCTGAAAGTCTTCGGTGAGATGGCTACATCCACGGCCGTGCGTCCGAGTCGATCCGGGCGCAGTGGATTCCATCCTCGCTCGCGGAGCAGTTTGCAGCATGGCTGGCAGCCCAGCCGAGCGGCCCACCAGAGCACGCTTTGTCCGTGGACAATCGGGCGATCTGGCTGCAAATCCTGGGCCGACTCCAGGCAGACCTGCTCGAACTTGCTGCGGTTGCGGGTTTTATAGAGGAACCAGAGCAGGAATTCCGCCGGCACCTGGTCTTCCGCTAACTGCTCGATCAAGCTGCGCAGAGCTTCGGGGCGATGACACAGGTGCTGGAAAAGACTGCGCCCCTCCCGGTCCCTCCAGTCACTGCGTGCTCCGGCCCTCAGCAGCAGGGCTTGAACCTCGCGGTGAGTTGCCTTCATCAGTGGGGTGATGCCTTCTCGGTCGGAACGATTCGGGTCGCCGCCTGCGGCCAGCAGAATCTCGAGGATTTTCAGACGCCGTCGGCTGGCTGCCAACCAGACCGGAGTCCGGCCTTCCTGATCCGCGTGGTTCGGATCGGCACCCAGGTCCAATTGGGCCTGCACCAGCTCGAGTCGGCCATGGATCACCAGCGCAAAAAGCGGAGTCTGTCCGTAATCATCCGTGACTTCGGTGCGGGCTCCGCGCTCGATCAGAAAGGAGCGCATGGCTGGAAAGGCCAACGCCGCCCGAATCCCTTCGCCTCGATGGTTCAAGTCCCAGCCGGCTGCCAGGAGCTTGTCGATGGCATCTTTGCGTCCGGCCGCGGCGCAGGAGTAGATCGGAGACAGATTCCCGTCGTAGGGTTCTGGTGCATCCGGCAGGTCCAGACCCTGTTTCGCTCGTTCCAGCCATTCCCGCATCCTCATGTTGCCAAGAATTGGATCAACTCGGCAACAAATCCCGCATTTGGTAGAAGTTTGGTAGTAACCGCGTCGCTATCCTTGGATGAGAGAGAGCAAGGAGGATTGGTAAGATGGAGATGGTGATGGGTGAGCACGACGAGACCTCCGGTACGAGCCGTAATGAGCGCGCTCAGCAGGCGGCGCAGCGACGCGAACTGTTCGAGGCCAAGCGTCTTCTCGAGCAATTCGCCCACCCCGAGGACCTCTACGATGAGGTGTCCCCCGAGGACGCGGATCACGACCTGCAGATGAGTCGCTACCGCGGCCTGGCCCGACAGTCCGGCTGGCTCCGGGTCTGAACTTCACTCGTTCAAGGAATGCGCCGGCCGCGGGAATCGCCCTAGAGCGTCCAAATCCCGTGGAAAAACGCGGGGACGCCGCAGCTGGCCGCGGGGATCGCCCCAGAACGGCTAAATCCCGCGGAAAAACGCGGGGCCGCCGCACGAGGCCGCGGAGTGTCTCACCCTCTCCCCAACCCTCACCACCTCCCCACCATTAAAAAAGCCCCCCGGCGAACCGAGGGGCTTTTCGAGCAGAATCGCCAGGTTTCGTGTCAAACCTGGTGTTCGGGTAAGCGAAGCGCCCGAACGCTGGTTTTGCACCCTAGTAGCGGTAGTGCTCGGGCTTGAAGGGGCCTTCCTTGGAAACGCCCAGGTATTCGCTCTGCTTGTCGGTCAGGGTGGTGAGCTTGACGCCCAATTTGCCGAGGTGCAGACGAGCCACTTCTTCGTCGAGGTGCTTGGGCAGCACGTAGACGCCGACCGGGTATTTCTCGTGCTTCTCCCACAGTTCCATCTGGGCCAACACCTGGTTGGTGAAGGAGGTGGACATGACGAAGCTGGGGTGGCCGGTGGCGCAACCCAGGTTCATCAGACGGCCACGAGCCAGCAGAATGACCTGACGGCCGTCCTGGAACTCGAAGATGTCGACCTGGGGCTTGACGTTGATCTCCTTGGCGTTCTTCTCCAGCCAAGCGACGTCGATTTCGATGTCGAAGTGGCCGATGTTGCACACGATGGCTTTGTCTTTCATAGCCAACAGGTGCTCGCCGCGGATGATGTCCAGGCAGCCGGTGGCGGTGACGAAGATGTCACCTTCCTTGCAGGCTTCCTCCATGGTGGTGACTTCGAAGCCTTCCATGGCGGCCTGCAGGGCGTTGATGGGGTCGATTTCGGTTACCAGCACGCGGGCGCCGAAGTTGCGCATGGAAACGGCGCAACCCTTGCCGACGTCGCCGTAACCGGCAACCACGACGACCTTACCGGCCACCATGATGTCGGTGGCGCGCTTCAGGCCATCGGCCAGCGATTCGCGGCAACCGTAGAGGTTGTCGAACTTCGACTTGGTGACGGCGTCGTTGACGTTGATGGCCGGGGCCAGCAACTTGCCTTCCTTCATACGCTTGTAGAGGTTGTGCACGCCGGTGGTGGTCTCCTCAGAGATGCCTTTGATCTCCTTGAACATTTCCGGGTATTTGTCGTGGATGATGTTGGTGAGGTCACCACCGTCGTCCAAGATCATGTTCGGGCCTTTGCCGCCGGCGAACTTGATCGACTCTTCGATGCACCAGTCATACTCTTCCAGGGTTTCGCCCTTCCAGGCGAAGACGGGCGTGCCGGCAGCAGCAACGGCGGCGGCAGCTTCGTCCTGGGTGGAGTAGATGTTGCAGGAAGACCAGCGCACGTCGGCGCCGAGCTCCTTGAGGGTTTCGATCAGCACAGCCGTCTGGATGGTCATGTGCAAGCAGCCGGCGATGCGGGCTCCGGCCAGGGGCTTGGTCTTGCCATAGCGCTGGCGGAGGGCCATGAGGCCGGGCATTTCGGCTTCGGCCAGGGTGATTTCTTTACGTCCCCAATCGGCCAGGCCGATATCTTTGACTTTGTAGTCTTGGGTTACCACAGACATTCGTAGTTCCTTTCAATGAGACAGAAGGCGGGATCCACCAACTGCCTGCTCACAAATGCACAGGGAAATCCCTGTGTTTTGGGCCAGTGTGGACGAGGGACCCCTCGGACTACGAGCCTTGGAGAGATGCTCTCCGATTGTTCAGGCTACCCAGAACAGTGCAGCCTAAAACCCGGTTGGGATATCCACAAATCGGGTCTGAACCTGAAATTCTTTCTCTAGCTCCGGCATCAAGGCCTTCACACCCCAGATTTCCGTCTGGTAATGGCCGGCCAGCATGATGGAAAGTCCGGCTTGTAGCGCGGCGTGATAGATGGGATGGCCGGCTTCGCCGGTGATCATCACCTGGGCGCCGGCGCTGACGGCCTGGTCCACCATTCCCACCGAAGCCTGGCCGGAACTGACCGCCACGCGAGTCACTCGAGAGGGACCGAAATCGAGCAGCCGGGCCGGTCCGATGCGCGACTCCACCAAACCATGCAGGTCGGCCAGCGAAAGGTCCACGTCGGCCAGGTAACCCACCGGCGCAAACAAGTCCCCGCGCGAAAAGCCCAGTTGCTGCAAAATCTGCGCGTTGTTGCCCAGCTCGGCGTGGACGTCGAGCGGCAGGTGCGAAGCGTAGAGCGAAGTGCCCTGACGAAAGAGTTGTCCGATGCTCTGGGCCATGACGCCGGTGACGCGCGAAATCTTGGGCCAGAAAAGACCGTGATGGACCACGATCAACTGGCAGTCTTTCAATTCTTCAAAGGTCTGCAGGCAGGCATCCACTGCCAATCCCACCCGGGTGACCTCCTGGCTGGCCTCGACCTGCAGGCCATTGGTCCCGTAGGGTTCGGGCACATTGCGCGAATCCAGACGGCGGTCCAGATAGGCGACAATCTCGGCTAATTTAGCCATTCTTCATGGCCACCGCGATCTGGGCCGCCAGACGGGCGTTGGAGACCAGCAATTCCTTGTTGACCTCGACCGTCTGGCCGTTGCTGTTTTTGGCCAGCCACTGCAGCAAGAAGGGCGTCACTTCTTTGCCGCCCTTGGGCACGGCCGCCAGGCCTTTGTGCAGCCACTTATGCAGCACCTTGGGGGAAATCGAGGAGGGCGGTTCCTGTACCACCAGGCAGCCACGTCCCAGAATCTGCCGTCCCAGCTGGTAGGCGCGCAGAATCTCTTCTACCGTTTCTAACCGGGTGCCGTAAACGCGATTGCCGGCGCTGAAGAACTCGGGAAAGGTATCGGTCTGGTAGCGGTAGACCGGGATGGCCAGAGTCTCCAGGGCTTCCAGGGTGGCCTCCACGTCCAGCACGCACTTGACGCCGGCGCAGACCGTCACCAACGGCGTGCGCGCCATTTCCAAAAGGTCGGCGGACAGGTCAGGATGTTCGTTCCAACCGCGATGCACGCCGCCGACCCCGCCGGTGGCGAAGACTTTGAGTCCCAACATCTCGGCCGCGCGCAGAGTGGCCGAAACGGTGGTGGCGCCGGCCGAGCGTGTGGCCAGGGCGCCGGGCAGATCGGCTACATTGAGCTTGGCTCCGCGCGGTTCCTTGCAAAGCTCTTCCAGAGTGGCGGGGTTGAGACCGAAGTGAATCAGGCCGTCATCGACCCAGGTAACGGCCGGAACCGCCCCCTCGTCGCGCACCGCTTTGTCTACCTGCTGGGCCGTTTCCCAGTTGGTCGGCCAGGCCAGGCCCTGCACCCAGACGCTGGATTCCAGGGCGACGATCGGCTGGTCGCTGGCTAAAGCGGCCGCCACTTCCATACTGGGAGAGAGAAAATCAGCCAATTCGGGCTCCTTTGCAGTAGACGGCTTCCACCACGTTCACCCCATAGTGGTAGGGCCACTCACGCACGTCACTCAGATTGAGGGCCAGCACGTCGGCACGCTTGCCCACTTCCAGGCTACCCACCTGCTTGCCGCGACCCAAAGAATGGGCCGAATTCACGGTGGCCGCGATGAGCGCTTCCTCCGGGCTCAATCCCAACTTGAGCACACCCAGCGACATGGCCATCTGCATCGATTCACTCAGGCACGAGCCGGCGTTAAAGTCGCTGCCCAGGGCCAGCGGCAGGTTGGCTTCGATCAGGCCTCGAGCCGGCGCGAACTGGGTCATTCCCAGAAAGAAACTGGTGCCGGCCGTCATGACCGGAATGGTTCCGCCCTGACGCAGGGCCAAGAAATCTTCGGGGGGCAGAAACTGCAGGTGATCGGCCGAGGTGGCTCCCAGGCCGGCCGCCATACGAGCCCCGCCCAGATGGTTGAATTCTTCCGCGTGGATACGCAGTCCCAGCCCGGCCGCCTTGCAGGCTTCCAGCACCTGGCGCGACTCCTCGACGGTGAAAGCGCCGACTTCGCAGAAAACATCGCCAAACTCGGCAAAGCCCTGGGCCGCCACCGCCGGGACCATTTCCTCGACCACCAGCTTCACGTATTCACTCTGGCGACCGGTATATTCCTGAGGTAGCGAGTGAGCGCCCATAAAGGTCAGGACCAGGTCCATAGGCAGCGTGCTTTTCAGCTCCTGGTAAACCTTGAGGTGGCGAAGCTCCTCGGCGGTGGACAGGCCATAGCCTGATTTCACTTCAGCCGTAGTGGTGCCGTGCGCCAACATCCGGCGCAGTCGCTCGGAGGTGCTTTCGCGCAGTTGCTCGTCGCTGGCCTCGCGGGTGGCTTGCACCGTGCTCCAGATGCCGCCGCCGGCGGCGTGGATCTCCTGGTAGGTGGCGCCGCGAGCGCGCATTTGGAATTCGTGCACACGGGAGCCGCCAAAGAGTGGATGAGAATGAGGATCCACCAGGCCGGGCGTGAGCGCCCCTTTGTGGTAGATACGCTTGCCCGACCATTTGGAACAGACTTCGGTCTGCGACCCGACGCCCACGATCAGGCCCTTCTCGATGGCCACCGCGCCTTGCGGGATGATACTCAACTGGCCCATTTGCGAGCCGGCTCGCGGCATGTCGCCGGGCCCGCAGGTCACCACCTGGGGAGAGCATAAAATCAAATCAGCGTTCATAGAGAGACTCCTGGTTCAATAAATTCCATTCCAGCAACTGGCCGGGTTGAACGGTAAGCATCTTTAAGCGGGTGCGGGCCATTTTGACAAACGAGGCGGCCGGGGCCATGCCGATGAGCTCGCTGGAGTGAACGGCTACGCCGCGTAAGGCAGCCTGCTCGCTCACGTGGGAGAAAACTTCTTCCAGGTCCACTCGTTCGGGATCGGTCAGGTTGATGGACACCTGCACGCGCCGCTGGCTCTCCAGCCACAGGCCCAGAGAACGGACGCTGGGCAGTCCGCGCAGAAATTTGGCGATCTCGCGAGCCAGCGCCAGGTCCTGGCTTTCCAGCACCACATTGAAGGCCACCAGCGGTTTGCGGGCCCCCATCACGGTGGCGCCCAGGCGAGGGTGCAGCTGCACCGGACCAAAATCGGGAGCGTTTTCCAGCAGGCGCTCCTGCAAACCCTGGCGACGCAGATCGGGCAGATTGCGGTGAGCCGGGTTGCGGGCGGAGTATTCATAGAGCAGCACGGGAAGCTCGAAGCGAGCCGCCACTTCCTGAGCTGTGCTCAAGGCCACCGCCTGGGCTGCTTCCATGGGGGTGCTTCCCAATGGCACGAAGGGAACGACGTCGACCGCACCAATGCGAGGGTGAACTCCGGCATGCTTGGAGAGGTCAATGTTCTGCGAGGCGATTTCGAAAAGCCGCAGCACGGCTTCGCGGAGACCATCGGCCTGGCCGAGCAGCGACACCACCATGCGATGATGGTCGTGGTCCATCGAGAGATCGGTCATCGCTACACCGGGCATTCCCTGCATGGCCTGTTGCACCGCGGAAAACAACTGGGGATTGCGCCCCTCGGAAAGATTGGGCGCGCATTGAAAGAGACGGGAACTCATGACGGCAGATACCTCTCCATCCTAAGTGAATGCTCGGCGACGGGAGAGCAGTCCTGCCGGTTAGAGCTCTTCCGCGTAGTGGCAGGCCACCTGCTGCCCCTGCAGTTCCCGAAGCGGCGGCGCTTCCTGGGAGCAACGCTCGCGCGCGTAAGGACAGCGGGGGTGAAAACTGCACCCGCTCGGCGGCTTCGTGGGGTCTGGCATGTCCAGGGAGCGGAGGGGCAGAGGTTTGACTTCCCGCGCGCGCCTGGGGTCGAGCGGCGGGAGTGCCGCCAGCAGGGCCTGAAGATACGGGTGCAGTGGATTGTCCAGTAGATCTTCCACCGGGCCGGTTTCGATGACCTGGCCCAGGTACATTACCAACATACGCCCCCCGCGACCCAGGTAGCGGGCGGTAGCCAGGTCGTGCGTGATGTAGAGGAAGGCAATGCCTTCCTGGTTCAATCTTCGCATCAAGTCGAGAATGGCCAGACGCAGGGTGGCGTCCACGCCGGAAACCGGTTCGTCGGCCACGATCAGTTTGGGTTTGAGCAGGGCTGCGCGAGCCAAGGAAACGCGCTGGCGCTGACCACCGGACAGCTGAAAGGGCAATTTGGCCGCGAAATATTCCGGCGGAGTCAGTCCCACCTGAGCCAGGATTTCGTGCACATCCCCCGTCAGCTTATGGCGCTTCAGCGGCGCCGCCAGTTGCTGACCTACCCGGCGCACCGGATTGAGGCTGGCATAGCTGTCCTGGTGGACCACCTGCACCGAGAGACGAAGCTCGTCGCTCAGACGAAAGCCGGGAGCAAATAGATCCTGGCCCTGGTAAAGCACCTGGCCGGCAATCGGCTTGAGCAACCCCAACACGGCGCGACCGAGCGTGCTTTTGCCGCAGCCGCTTTCTCCCACCACGGTCACGATTTCACCGGGCTGGAGAGCCAGGTGGATCTGGCGCAGGGCCTGCACCTGGCCCAACTGGACGCTGACGCCGCGAAGCTCGACCAAACTCATGGGCGCCTCCGCCAACATGCCACGCCGTTTTCTAAAGGCGGCGAATCGGCCCGGCATGATTCCACCACTTCCGGGCAGCGACTGGCGAAGATGCAGCCGGACGGCCGATTGCGCAGGTCCGGTGGCAAGCCCTCGGCTCCGCGCACCACTTCACCACCGTGCACATCGGGAGAACTGCGGATCAGCACCTGGGTGTAGGGATGGCGTGGATTTTCAAAGATCTCCTCAGCCGTGCCCGTTTCCACCACCGTGCCGGCATAGAGCACGGCCACGTGAGTGGCCAGTCGGGCCACCGCCGCCAGGTCGTGGGTCACCAAAATCATGGTGAGGCCGATTTGATGAATTTCGGCCAGGATGTCGAAGATGTAGCTCTGGGTGATCAAATCCAGAGCGGTGGTCGGCTCGTCCAGAATCAAGAGTTCCGGCTCAAGCATGAGAGAAAGCGCGATCAGGGCGCGCTGGCGCATGCCGCCGCTGAGTTGATGAGGGTAAGCGGCAATGACCCGCTCGGGAGTGAGTCGGACCTGGGTCAACAACTCCTGACGACGCTGCTCGTGGGCGGGGAAGCCGTGATCGACGCAGGTATCCAGCATCTGCTGGCCGATGGTGAGCGAGGGATTCCAGGCTCCTTGGGCTGCCTGAAAAACCACCGACGCCTGGCGCCAGCGAAACTGTCGTAGCCTTTCGGGAGATTGCTCCAGTAGATTCTCTTCTTTCCAGAGCAACTGGCCGCCGCGCACGCGAGCGTTACTGGCCAGCAGCCCCAGAATGGCGCTGGTCAGAGTCGTCTTGCCACTGCCTGACTCACCGATCAGAGCGGTCACCTGGCCGCGCGGAAAGTCCAGCGAGATGTCTTGCAATACACTCAGCGGCCTTCCCGGCAGTTGATAGTCGATCGAGAGATTGCGTATGCTCAGCATCAGTTGCGCTGCAACCTCGGATCAAAATACTCTTCGACCGCGCCGGCCACCAGAATCAAGCTGTATTGGAAGAGGATGATGGCCAGGAGGGGAGCCAGCAGATAGACGCGCCCCTGGGGCAGAAAGAGCGCGCCCGACTGAAAGGCGGCCAGATTGAGCATCATTCCCCAGTTTTCCACCCGCAACGGCACCAGGCCCAGCATCATGATGCCGACGCTGGCGGTGATGGCGTTGCGGGCGATCAGGATGAAGTTGAGGCTCAGATACGGCACCAGGTTGGGAAAGATTTCACCCCACAAGATGTGCCATGGACCCATGCGCATCAGGCGGGCCACCTCGATGAATTCGCGATGCTGCATCGACTGGACCTGAGCGCGCAGCGAGCGGGCCAGGCCCGGCCAGGACCAGAGAGCCAACAGAAAACCGAACGTGATGGGGTCGCCCACGCGGAATAGCGCCGAGAGGATGGCCATCAACGGAAAACTGGGCACGGTCAGGAAGACGTCCATGGCTCCGACCAGCAGTGCGTCCACGGCACCGCCGGCCAGGGCGCTGCCCACTCCCACCAGCAGGGCGATAAGCACGGCGAAAATCCCGGTAGAAAAGGCGATCAAAAGAATGTCGCGGGATCCGTGGACCAACTGGGCCCAAACGTCGCGGCCGGCGTAGTCGGTGCCCAGCCAGTGCTGCCAGCTGATGGGCGCGAAGCGCTCATCGTAGTGGGTGCTACCGTCCAAGGCGACCAGCTGCGGGCCAATCAGGGCCACCAGCAAGAAGAGGCAAAGAATCACCATACCGGCCCGCTTCATCGGCGCGACCTCGGGTCGAGTCGACGCGACAGGATCTCGGCGCATAGATTGCCGGCCACGATGGCCAGCGTGCTCAAGAGAAACAGGCCTTGCATCAACGGGTAGTCTCGGGTGCCGATGGACTGAGCCAAAAAGTAGCCCAACCCGGGAAAACCAAAGAGGGTCTCGATCAGCATAGAGCCGCCCAGCAGCGCTCCCAGACTGGTGGCCAGGCTGGAAATCAGCGGAATGATGGCATTCCGCCCCAGGTAGTCCCGCAGGATCCGCCACGGTTTCAGGCCTTTGGCGCGCGCTACCAGCAAGTAGTCTTCGCCCAGAACGCTGGTGGCGGTGGCTTTGGCCGAGAGGGCCCAGCTACCGATGGCCGGAATCGAGAAGGCCAGCACCGGCAGCACGGCGTGTTGCAGCAAGCTCGCCAGGAACGGCAGGTTCAGGCCGGGATCGGTTTCCGGGCTGTAGGCGCCGCGCAGGGGTAACCACTGCAGTTGCACGCCCAGCACCAGCAGAAGCATGACCCCCAGCAGAAAGTCGGGGATGGCCTGAGTCAGCGTGGCGTAAAACGTCAGCGCCGGGTCCAGCCAGCTGCCGCGCCGCCAGGCCGTCCAAAAACCCAGAGTGGTGCCGATGGTAAAGGAGAAACCGGCGGCCAGAAAGGTGATGAAGACCGTCCAGGGCAGCGCCGACAGCAAGATGTCCACGACCGGAATGCGGTAGGTGGTGGAGCGCCCCAGGTTGCCCTGAAAGAGGTTGGCCAGATAGTGATAATACTGGGACGCAATCGGCTCGTCGGGATCGTAACAGATTTGCAGCTTGGCCATTTCACGCGCTTGAGCATAAGCCAGCCCGTGGGTGTTCTGCAGCTGCAAAGCCAGCGTATGCAGCACGTCGCCGGGCATCTGGCGCACCAAAATGAAGGTAAAGGTCAGCGCAATCCAGACCGTTAGCAGCGAAAGAAACAGGCGTTTTTTCATTTAGAAGGCCTTAGATAGCCCTGCACGGCCAGCGAGCAGTAGAGGCGTTCCACTCCTAACGGGGCGGCCGACCAGAGCGGGGATTCTTCGCCCGGCCAGCCCTGCACGCGCGGGCCGTCCTGCACGAAGATCATCAGGCGCTTTTCAAAGCAGGGGATGAAGCTGACGCTCTCGTTCTGTCTGCGGGCCAGCATGCGCGTCAATTCTTGAGTGCGCTTGGGGTCCATGCTGACCCGCAGTTCGGCCACCATTCCCGCGCCGCCGCGTCGCGGCAGGCCCGAGGCCTTCTCCAACTGGGCGTCGTCAGCAAAGAAGCGACCCTCGGAAGTCGAGGGATGCACGGTGGGCCCCATCTGGGCTCCAAAGACGGCCGCGATATCGAACTTGCCTTCCATGAGCAGTTGGGCGTAGAGCTCGCCCTGCACCAGTCGCACCGTGGCCGGCACTCCCAGCTTGCTCAGTTGCGCGGCCGCCGCCTCGGCCAGCAGGGCCAGATCGGTGAAGCCGGCCGGAGCCATGATCTCCAGTTCTCGACCTGGATTCTTCAGCAGTTCTCTAGCCTTGGATGGGTTGTAGCTGTAGCGGGTCAGTCCGCTGGCGTATTCGGATCCCATCCATTGTTTCGCCTGAGAAGGCACCAGGCCCAGACTCAAGCCGTCGCTGGTGTCACCGGCGGGACAGGCCAGCTGGCGAATCGAGTCGCGGTCCAATCCGTAGGCCAGGCCCTGGCGAAAACTCAGTTTTTTTAGCGGCTCTTCCCGGCAGTTGATCACCAGGCCCATCTCGTTCATGTCGCTGGGTTTACGCACCGAAAGAGTCGGGTTACGCCGCAGAATCTCCTGAGCCACATCGAAAGGGCAGGCGGGACTGATGGCGTCGAGCTGGCCCGCGTAAAGGTAGGACCAGATCACCTCGTTGCGCCCCCAGCGCGCGATGCGCACGCCTTTGAGATGCATCTTGTCGGCACGGTAATAGTTTTCGAAGCGGTCCAGCACCATGTCCGAGGCGGTCACCTTGCGCATGCGGAAAGGCCCGGTTCCCATCGGCAGGGCTGGCCGCTCGGCGAAGAGCAGTTCGCGCCGGGCCGTCTCGGCCGCCAGGTCGCGCTTGCCTTCTTTGTGAGGCAGGCCTTGCATCGCCTGAATGTGGTGCTGGTTGAGGTGGGCCGGCGAAACGATCGGTTCCGTCAAGGCTAGCAAACGATTGGTGGGGGAGGGCAGGCGCCAGTGAAAGACCACCGTGAGATCGTCGGGAGTCTCGATGCGGTCGAGGTAGTACCAGATTTCCAGACCCTTGAGAAAGCCGACTTGAAAAGTTGCGGCCACGTCGGCTGAACTGAAGGCGTGGCCGTCGTGCCAACGCACGTTCGGTTCGAGATGAACGGTGAGCTTTTGGGGAGTTTCTTCGAAGCTTCGACCCAGTCGCGGAATCAACTGTCCGCCCTGGGGGATGTAGTCAAAGAGTCCTTCGAAGACGAAGCTTCGCGCCACTCCCACTCCGCCCGGAGCCCACGGGTTGCCGTGATAGGCGGGCGGCATATCCCACTCTCCGGCGGTGCACAAAATGCCCGACTGGGGCGCCTGTGAGGCGCACCCAGTCAGTAGCAGGCCCAGCAGGACCCACTTTTTCAAACCATTGCCGCCAGCACGTCCGCCGTCGGGATCCGCGCGAAGCGGATGGCCGAATCAGAAAGCGCGTAGGGAATGACCAGATATTTGCCGTGCAGGATGGCGCCGCAGGTGTAGACGACGTTGGGCACATAGCCCTCGCGCTCTTCGGCGTTGGGGGCGATCAAGGGCACGGGCAGGCGTCCCAGCACCTTGCTCGGGTCGTCTTTGTCGAGCAGGAAAGCGCTGATGGTGTAGTGGCGTAACGGTCCTACGCCGTGGGTCAGCACCAGCCAACCGGCCTCGGTCTCCATGGGCGAGCCGCAGTTGCCGATTTGGATCCATTCCCACGGATAGACTGGCTCCAGCAGCAACTTGGGATCGCTCCAGCTGTGGACGTCGTCGGAACTCATCAAGTAGAGCTTCTCGGCGTCCTGGCGTCCCAACATGAAGTAGCGGCCCCCGATTTTGCGCGGGAAGAGAGCCATGCCTTTGTTGCGCACGGCGTTGCCGCCCGGGGTGACGAAGCGGAAGTTGAGGAAGTCGTTGGTCTCGATCAGTTGGGGCAGAATGTTGCGCCCGTCATAGGCGGTGTAGGTGCCGTAGTATTTGCCTTCACACTGCACGAAGCGCACGTCTTCGATGCCATTGCTCTGGGAAGGGGTGTAGGGGAAGAGAATTCGTTCATCCAGGGGGATCTCGGGGGCGAAGGTCACCTCGAAGTTGGTGCCTTGCTCGCCGTGAACTTCTCCCAGACGGAGCTTGCCGGTCATGGGGTCGAGCTTGACGTTGGCCCCGGCGTCGAGCACGCCGCTCAGGAATTCAACCGAAGAAATGTGTCCTTCACCCACGGCCCGCAGACTCATGATGAAGCGCAGACTGCCTTCCCCCAGACCGCTCTGATCGGGATGGGGGACGATCGAGGGATTGAAGAGGGCGGCTGCTTCTACGGAATACTCGTGGAGGAAACTGGCGCCCAGCAGGGCGCGGCGTGCCGGCGACAGGCTGGCGTCTTTCTTGACTTCGTCCGCTCTGGCCAGCATCCGTTCGTGCACGCCTTCGTGGCGGTCCGCGAACAGGGCCAGCGTCTCCTGGAGCAGAGCCTCCAGTTTCTCTTCGGGATAGGCCAGCACGCGGTCGATGATGTGCTGGGCCTGGGCTTCGCCCGTGTTGTAGCGTTTTAAAAGAACCCGGCGGGGGTTGGCGCCCAGAGAGACGGGCAGTCGTTCAATCTCGAGAGTCATAGGGGCGAGCCATTCAGAGTAAAGTCGCCCGCGCCCTTCCCAGCAGGGCTAAACCTTCCTGAATCTCCTGGATGGTAGGATGGGCAAAACCCAGGCGCAGATGTTGAGAGGGTTGTCCGTCCAGTCGGTAGGCGGCTCCCGGCTGCACTTCCACGCCGTCTTTGCGCACCAGTTCCGAGAGTTTCTGGCTGTCCACCCCGGTGTCCAGCCAGAAACACATGCCTCCTTGGGGCAGATGGATGGGCGGTTGCGGATCCCATTCCGCCAGCGCCTGGCTCATGGCTCGGCGGCGAGCCTCATAGTGACGCCGCATTCGGCGTAAATGGCGCTCGAAGCCGCCTTCGGCCATCCAGCCGGCCAGAGCTTCCTGAGCCAGATTGTCGTTCTGCCGGGAAACCACCGTCTTGAGCCGGGCCACGCGCTGGGCCAACGGGGCCGGAGCGATGACGAAGCCCAGGCGGGCCGAGGGATGCAGAACCTTGGAAAAGGTCGAGCAGTAAGCCACCAGCCCGTGGGTGTCCTGCATTTTCAGAGGCGCCTGGGTGGTGCCCTGATAGTGGAACTCGAAGTCGTAGTCGTCTTCCAAGATGGGCACCTGGTATTGCTGGGCTAACTGCAGCACCTGCTGACGCCGCGTGGGTGTCAGGGTCACGGTGGTAGGATACTGATGCAAGGGCGTCAGGTAGAGCAGACGCACTTTGCGGGAGCTAAAGACCTGCTCCAGGGATTCGGGGACGATGCCCTGTTCGTCAATTTGGACTGGTGCCAACTCGGCGCCGCAACAGCGGAAGGCCTCCCAGGTCTTGGCGAAGCCCTGCTCTTCGACGGCTACCACCGCTCCCGGGCTCAGCCAGCAGCGGGCTACCAGGTAAATCGCTTCCTGGCAGCCGTGCGTCACCACCAGTTCCTCGGGGGAGAACTTGAGTCCGCGAGCACGCCGTAAGTAATGCCCCAGTTGCTCGCAAAAGTAGGGACGGCCGGCCGGGTTGCTATAGCCCAGCAAATCGTCGGCGGCGCAGCGACGCAACGCCTGGCGCACCTGCCCGTAGTATTCCTCGTGGGGAAAGATACGCAGGTCCGGTTGGCCGCTGGGAAAGCGATAACGAGCCTGGGGTCGGGCGATCTCCGCCATGGCCGGCAAATCTTCCTGAAAGTCCCAGCCAAACTGTTCCTCGTGGGCGGCCGGGGCCTGTGCCTCCACCCAGTCGGTGGCCACTCGATAGCCCTGGCCCGGATGGCTTTCCAGCCAGCCCTCTGCCACCAGTTCCTCGTATGCGGCCATGACCGTGTGGCGATGCACTCCCCACTGGGCCGCCAACTGTCTGGTCGAAGGCAAGACGTCGCCGGCCTTCAGTTGGCCGGAACGCAGGGATTGCCGGACTTCTCCGGCCAGTTTGCGGAATTGAGCTTTCACTGGTCGATTTTATTTTTGGTTTTTTGCATCTTTCCTTCGACCGGAAAAGTTCCCAGGAGCGCAGGCGGCCAGCGCCTAAGAAGTAGGCATGCAAGGCGCTTTGCTGCGACTCAAAAAAATGGCCGGCTCGGAAACCGCTCTGGAGCTGCTCGATCGGTTTTTGGAAGAAAGCCCGGAGCGCCTGGAAGCCTGCCTGGAGGCCTTGAAAACCGGTGACCTGGACACGATTCAGCGCCATCTGCACCGGATCCGCGGCGATGCCGGCTGGTTGGGCGCTAAGGAAGTCCAGGACCTGGCCGGCGTGGGCGAAAATCTGGCCGTCGAGGGCAAGAGCGAAGGGATGGAAGCTTTGCTTCAGGACCTCTCCGGCCACTGCTACAACGTCTGTCAAGAACTGCACCGCGAACGCACCGTTCTGCTCGGGAGCAAAGAACTTTGAAGTGGCGCCTGCGGGCGCCGGCCACCAGTGCAAATCTGGGTCCGGGCTTTGACTGCCTGGGCGTGGCCCTCGACCTTTGGAACGAAGTCGAAGTGGAGACCCTCGCCGGTGAGGGCGATGTGCAGCTGCAGTTGGAAGGCGAAGGAGCCGGCCAGCTGCCCACCGACGATTCCCACCTTCTGGTGCGCGTCGCCTACGACTACTTGCGTTCCCGCGGAATCTCACGCTGGCCTACCCTGCGTCTTGCCTGTCTGAATCGCATTCCTCTGGCCCGTGGACTGGGCTCTTCAGCCGCCACTCGGGTTCTGGGCGTGATGCTGGGCCAATTGCTGGCTGATGGACTGAATGCTCACGAAGCTTTGCAGGTAGCCGGGCGTCTCGAGGGACATCCGGACAACGTGGCGCCCGCCGTCTTTGGCGGTCTGGCCTGCAGCCTGGCCGAGTCCGACGGAAGCTACCACAGCCAGGATTGGCCCGTTCACCCGGACTGGAGGCTGGTGGTGGCCATCCCTACCTTTACCTTGGAGACGGAACACTCGCGTTCCGTGCTGCCCATCCACTACACCCGACAAGACGCCATTTTCAATCTGGCTCATCTGCCCTGGCTGCTGCGGGGTCTGGGCGAGGGGCGCGCCGACTGGGTCAAACTCGGCTGTCAGGACCGCTGGCACCAGGAATACCGGATGCCGCTGATTCCCGGAATGGGCCCGGTGCTGCAAGCCGCCCTGGGCGCGGGCGCCTGTGCAGCCTACCTATCCGGTGCGGGGCCCACGCTGGCTGCCTGGGTGGACCGGCGCGCCGCCGATCCGGAGAAAGTTGCTCAGGCCATGCACGACGCCTGGTTTGGTCGCGCCCGCACGCGAGTGCTGGCGGTGGTGCCTCAAGGCGCCCATGCCGCCGATTGAACTGGACTGGCCCCTCGAAGCACCAGTGATGGTGGCCTGCTCGGGCGGTTCCGACTCGCTGGCGCTGCTGACCCTGCTGCGCGAGCAAGGGCGCAATCTGATCGTGGCTCACCTCGACCACGCCGGCCGCCCTGACTCTCACCTGCCGGCGGATTTTCTAGAAAAGCTCTGTCGAGAATGGGCCCTGCCCTTTCATCGTCGGCGACTGCAAGTGGAAAGCTGGGCCCGCCGCTACCGGATGAGCTGGGAGGCGGCTGCCCGTGAGTTGCGCTATCTCTGGCTGCGCGGCCTGGCCGGAAAGCAGGGCGCGATGATCGTGACCGCCCATACTCTAGACGACCAGGCCGAGACTTTTTTGCTTCGCCTGGTCCAGGGCACGACTCTGACCGGTCTGGCCGGTATCCACCCGCGCGCCCCCGGTCTGGCTCGGCCCCTCTTGAAATGGACCCGGTGTCAATTGCAGGACGAACTGCGAGCGCGCGGCCTGGAGTGGTTCGAGGACCCGGGCAATCAGGACCCGCGCTTTCCGCGAGTGCGGTTGCGTCACGAAGTCCTGCCTCTCTTGGAAGGGCTGAACAGCGGGGTCAGGGCTCACCTGGCCCAGTTGGCGGAGGATGCTCTGGAGTTGCGCGGCCTGCTCCGCCAACCGGCCACTCTTCATAGAATGGGCAGGCTTCAGTTTGAAGAGTTCTTGCACGACCGCTGGCGAGAATTGGGCCCCCCTGCCGGAGTGCGTTTTCAGCGCGTGCTGGCCGGTGAAATCTATGCGGCTCTGGCAAGCAACGAGTGGAGGAACTGGAACTTGCCCGGAGACTTCTGGGCGGAATGGGACGGCCAACGGCTCAGTCTGGGCCGGTTGCGGAAATTGCCTCAGGAGGCGCCCCCTCCCGGTTGTGTCTGGCGCTTTCGCCAAGGTGGAGAACGCTGGCGAGACCGTGCCTTGAAGAAGATGTGGCCGGTTTGGGGAGTGCCCCGGCGGGCCCGAGATCAGCTCCCGCTGCTGGTCCGAAACCCCCACCAGGTGCTGGCGGTCTTGGGGTTTGCGGAGGAGCCGGAAGTGGCTGCCTGGGTGCCTCAGGAAAGGAGTGGCCTGCTGATCGTTGAAGCCGGCGGGCGAGATGAGCAAGCCACCGATTGAGCGCGTTCTTTATAGCGCGGAACAGATTCAAGCCAAAGTTCACGAGTTGGGCCAACAGATTGCCCACGACTACCAGGGTAAATCCCTACATTTAGTGGGAGTTCTGCGAGGCGCCCTGCCTTTCTTGGCCGACCTGGCCCGAGCCATTGACCTGCCCGCTGTCACCCTTGACTTTCTGTCGGTGCGCCGACGACCGGGAGGCACTCCAGAACTTCTTTTCGATTTGGATTCCTCACTGGAGGGACGCCACGTTTTACTCGTAGAAGATTTGGTGTCTGAAGGGCGCACGCTGGCCTATCTTGAGAAACTCTTGAGTGTGCGCCGTCCGGCCAGCCTCAAGTTGTGCAGTTTGCTCCGCAGAGACTCTTCTGTGGAACTTGCCTACAAGGGCTGGGATTACCCTGAGAAGGGCTATCTCGTTGGATATGGCCTGGACATAGAAGAGCGTTGGCGGCACCTTCCCTATATCGCGGTCGCGCAGCCTTCTTCCTGAAGTCGGAGGATCCACCGTTGCAACGTATTTTTCGTCACCTCATCATCTTTCTGTTGCTGGGAATAGCTGTTCTCGGTGTGATCTATGGTCTGCATGGAGGCAAAAAGGGCCCCAAGTCCATCCTCTATAGCGAGTTCGTGCAGTACGTCGACGAGGGCAAGGTTGCTGAAGTCAGCATCCAGGGCACCAAAATCGTCGGCAAGTTCGCCAAGGATGAAAAAGGCTACACGCAGTTTTTTACCCATTTCCGTCGCGAGATGGAGCCCAGTCCGGAAGAATTCCTGACCCAGAAGAAGACGCGCTTTCAGGTGGCCGACACCGAGGGCAACAAATGGCTGTTTGAGAACCTCTATATCTTGCCCTTACTGGTCGTCTCGGGATTGCTCTTCATGATCATCCGTCAGGCCCAGTCGAGCGGCGGACAAGCCTTCTCGTTCGGTCGCAGCAAGCACAAACTGGTGTCGGAGAACCGCGTCAAAGTCACTTTCGACGACGTGGCCGGCGTGACCGAAGCCAAAGAAGAGTTGGCCGAGGTCGTCGACTACCTCAAGTATCCCAAGAAATATCAAAGCCTGGGCGCTCGCATCCCGCGCGGCGTGCTGTTGCTGGGCTCTCCCGGTACCGGCAAAACCCTGTTGGGTCGCGCCATTGCCGGCGAAGCCGGTGTGCCCTTCTACTACATCAGCGGTTCCGACTTTGTGGAGATGTTTGTGGGCGTGGGCGCCTCGCGCGTGCGTGACCTCTTCGAGCAGGCCAAGCGCACTTCTCCTTGCGTCGTCTTCATCGACGAAATCGACGCCGTCGGTCGCCAGCGCGGTGCGGGCGTGGGCGGTGGTCACGACGAGCGCGAGCAGACTCTGAACCAGTTGCTGGTGGAGATGGACGGCTTTGAGCCGAACCAGAACGTCATCATTTTGGCCGCCACCAACCGCCCCGACGTGCTCGATCCGGCGCTGCTGCGTCCGGGCCGCTTCGACCGCCAGGTGGTGGTCGACAAGCCCGACATTGCCGGCCGTCTGGCCATCCTGAAAGTTCATTCGCGTGGCAAGCCGCTCGGCGTCAACGTGGACCTCAACATCCTGGCCCGCCAGACCCCTGGTTTCTCGGGCGCCGACCTGGAGAATCTGCTCAACGAAGCGGCTCTGCTGGCCGCCCGCAACAACCGCGACAAGATTTACATGCAGGACTGCGAGGAGGCCATCGACCGCGTGCGTATGGGTCCCGAGCGCAAGAGCCGCATCATCCCCGAGGATGAGCGCGAAGTCACCGCTTATCACGAGTCGGGCCACGCCATGGTTGGTCGTGCCATCCCCGAGTCGGACCCGGTGCGCAAGGTGACCATTTTGCCGCGCGGTATGGCCATGGGCGTGACCATCTTCGTGCCTGAAGAGGATCGCTACTCGGCTTCCACCGAGGATTTGCTGGCCCAGATCGCCGTCTTCATGGCCGGTCGCGCCGCCGAGGAGCTGGCTTTCGGACGCATCACCACGGGCGCTTCCAACGACATCGAACGCGCTACCCAGATCGCTCGCGATATGGTGTGTCGCTACGGCATGAGCCGCAAAGTGGGACAGGTTCACTTCGGACGCAAGCAGTCCCAGGTCTTTCTGGGCCGTGATATGCACGACCAGCGCAACTACTCCGAAGCGGTGGCCGAAATCATCGACGAAGAAGTTCGCCAGATCTTGGAAAGCCAGTATGACCGTGCCAAGGGCATCCTGGAAAAGCAGCGCGAGTTGCTCGACACCCTGGCCTCCGAGCTACTCAAAGCCGAGGTGCTGGAAGAAGCGGACCTGGAGCGCCTGCTCGGGCCGTCCGCACAGGCGAAAAAGGACCCTAACGCCGAGAAAAACAAATCCGTGGCTCTAACCATTGCCCCGACCGAGGATGAAGTCAGCCGCTCCATGTAAGGGAGAGTGGGGGAGGGGGTTGGGGAAAAGGGGAGACCTTACGCTCAGGCCCATAAAGGCAACTTAAAGAGGCCAGCTCGATGCCGAGCTGGCCTCT
>JAFKGI010000010.1 GCA_017307785.1 Vulcanimicrobiota bacterium
TGAACGAGCTGCTGCCGCTCCTCGAAGCTGAGATGGGCCTGATCCTTGTAATAAGCATCCTGAGCGATCAACGCCACCACCGGTGGCTCAGCAAAAATCTCGACCAGGCGCCGCGCCACGGTCGTTTTTCCGGAACCAGAACCTCCAGCCACTCCGATGATCATATGAGGCCTCCCTTACCGCTGGTAGCGAGCGATGTTGGCGTTATGCTCCGCATCCGTGCGGGCGAATCGATGACTGCCGTCGTTCTTGACGTCGTCTCGGACATAGTAAAAATACTTCGAAGGGGTGGGAGCCATGGCTGCTTCCAGCGAGGACATCCCGGGGTTCGCGATAGGCCCTGGAGGCAACCCGTAGTGCTTGTAACTGTTGTAGGGGCTGTCCAATTCAAGGTCAGAGTAGAGCAGCACGGCCTTCTGCTTCCCCAGAGCATACTGGATCGTAGCGTCGCACTGAAGCATCATACCAACCTTAAGGCGATTCACGTAGACCCCGGCAATAATCGGCCGTTCCTGTGGGACTTGCGCCTCTCGCTCGATCAGACTGGCCAGGATGACGACTTCCCGCAAAGTCTTCAGGGGACTCTTCGCCTTGCGCCGCTCCCAAAGAGGCACCACACGACCCCTGAACTCATCCGTGAAACGCTTGAGCACGACCTTCTCGTCACACTTGTAGGGAAACTCGTAGGTATCCGGGAGCAGATACCCCTCCAGGCTTTCGGGAAAAATAGCCCCAAACGACTTCCCGCCGCGGCTGGCCATCTCGCGAAACTTCGCCTCATCCTGAATCAGGCTGGCCTTCTTGGCCACCGACGCAACCTGGGGAATCACCAGGCCTTCGGGAAAAGTGGCGTGGCGAGTGAGATCCTTAGCATGCTGAAGATCATGAAAAATCTCCAGGGCGGTTTCGTTGGGAGATAGTTCGAAAAATCCGACGCGGATGTCTTTCCCCTGAGGATGAAAGCGCAATAACAGACGAAAGGCCAGCTCGTCCTTGATCAGGCCCTGGCGAGCCAGGTCGCGAGCAACCTCGTTGCCCAGCATCCCGCCTTTAATCTCAAACAGGACCTTCTTGGAATTGCTGGGATCGGCTGGCAACAGCAAGGTTTGCCCGTAGTGATAGCCCGCGCCCACCAGCCCCAAGGCTAGCAGCATCAACACCAGGAAGGCGCGGAACAACCATTTCACGGGGCCGGGCTTTCGCCCGGGGAAGACGTACCCCTCCCTCGTTTTTGCAGGTATACCTGAAGCAACAGCGAGGCCGCCACCGAATCCAACTTACCGCGCTGCTGGCGCTCCGACAGGCCGCCCTCACGCAAAGTATTGGAAGCCGCCTTGCTGGTCAGACGCTCGTCCAGCAGATAGGGCTTGAGTCCGGAACGCTTCTCCAGATCGGCAGCAAACTTTCGACAGATTTCCGACGACGGCCCATAACTTCCGTCCATATTGCGCGGCAGGCCAACCACGACTTCCCGTACCTCTTGCTCGACGATCAATTTCATCAACTCATCCCACCAGCCATCACCCTTGCGCTGGATAGCCGGAAGGGGAGCCGCCACGATGCCACCAGGATCAGACATGGCCAACCCCAGGCGCTTTCGACCAAAGTCCACAGCCAGAACTCTCATACTCCACCTTTCAAGAAACGCTGCAGGCGTGGGAAGGCATAGAGCACCCAATCCGCGATCCGCTCCCGTGCCGCAGCCACCACTTCGGCCTCCGGTTCGGCTGCGGCCAGGCGCAATAGATTCGACCTCTGCAGGAAGGTCATCCAATCTCGCAGCGCTTCCGGCAACGGCGAAGCTCCCGGCCCGCGACAATCTTCACACAGCACTCCCCCTGCCGCGACCGAGAACCAGGGCAGAGACCGCTCGCTGCCGCATCGAACACAGCGCTTCAACTGGGGAGCGCTTCCCAAGAGGCGCATCGCCTGCAACTCACACCAACTGACCAGCCATTCAGCCTGCAATCCCGCATCCAGAGAGTCCAAGGAAAGGCGCAGCAGGCGATAGGCGTCGTTGTTCTCGATTTCACCGGGAAAGGCTTCCAACCACAGGTTGAGGAGGTAACCGGCCCAGTGCAACCGGTCATAGTCCGTCATCAGGCCCCCGTAGGTTCGCTCGAGAGCGACCTCGTCCAATTGCGGAAGCGAGCGACCCAAACGCAGATGTGCCCGGATGCAGGTCAGAGGCTCGAGCAAACCCGTGCGCTTGACCGAAACGCGAGAGACGCAGTCAACACGACCACGAGGAGTAAAGAGCACCAACAACTCCTGCGTGTCGCGCAATGGTTGGCGGCGCAAGATGACCGCCTCCAAGATTTCGGAACGGATCAGTAGTTTCCGGTCCCCTGCTCGCCCTTGACGATTTTTACCGAAGCACTGGCTCCAATGCGAGTGGCGCCGGCATCGATCATGGTGCGAGCGGTTTCCAGGTCGCGGATACCGCCCGAAGCCTTCACTCCCATCGAGGGGCCGACCGACTTGCGCATCAGTCCCACGTGGTGCGCCGTCGCGCCGCCGGGGCCGAAACCGGTTGAAGTCTTGACGAAATCGGCTCCGGCCCTCTTGGCCATAATGCTGGCTCGAACCACCTCTTCATCGGAAAGAAGCGCCGTCTCAAAAATCGTCTTGGTAATCTTACCCTGGGCGGCACGCACCACCTCGGCAATATCGGACTCCACCCAGTCGTCCTGACGATTCTTCAGGGCACCGATGTTGATGACCATGTCGATTTCGTCCGCACCGGCGGCGATGGCATCGCGAGTTTCATAAACTTTGGCCAGGGTGGTGGTGGCGCCCAGCGGGAAGCCGACCACCGTGCAAACCTTGACGCCGCTACCTGTCAGAGCTTCGGAGGCGGTCTTCACCCAACCCGGATTCACGCACACCGAGGCAAATTTGTACTGCCTGGCTTCGTAACACAACTCCAACACTTCATCGCGAGTAGCGTCAGCCTTGAGCAGAGTGTGATCAATGATAGCAGCCAGATCGTGGTCCACCTTGCCGCCCAGAGTATTGCCCACGCGGTCAGCCCCTGACTGAACGACCTTGCGCACCTCTCCAGGCATCAGCTCCGCGCAGCAGCCGGTGCCGGCGCATTCGCCGGTCAGCTTGGCCTGACAGACTTTTCCGTTGGTGGAATGCGCGCTGGGAGCCACGGAGACCGATTGGTAGCGGCCGGGAGGAGGCAGGCGGTCTACTTCCGTGCCGCCGGGCGCAGGGGACGAACCCTGCTTCTTGATTTCGTTGACCACTTCCGCGGTGATCTTGGCCACCAATGCTTCGATATCCACTCTAACCTCCAACAAGATCCATTCGATCGACAATACCTACAATGACCGCTTCTGTGGGAGTCGTCTCACTACACATACACAGGCGCGAGGAACTCCCCTCATAGACGATCAACACCGTGTCTCCCTGTCGTGAACCCACCAGATCTACGGCCAGAAGAGTATTTCCCTCGACTTTGCCATCCCGGGCATCCTGAGGCACGACCAGCTTGAGTTGCTGACCATCAAACCCCGGATCCTGAGCGGCCGACCAGAGGGACCCTACAACCTGACCAATGATCACACCGACATCCCCTCAACCAGGCCAACAATGGCGGCGTCAATGGGAGCCAGCGAGCTCTTCTTCCAAGGGATACAGGCTTCTTTGCCTTTAACCAGGTATACCAGGTCGCCCTCGCGGGTCCCCATGGTATCCACCACCACCATGAGCGGACCCGCCTGGCTTCGGTCATGATTGACGGGCAACACGATACGCAAAGCCGCTCCCTCGAGACCAGGGTCCTTGTGGGAGGCCACCACCGTTCCGCGCACTACGCCCAGAAACAAGCTAATTCTCTCGCAAAAAGCGACGCTCGACCTGGAGCATCTTCTCAATGCGGCGCATCTGCCGCCCACCACCGAAGGTCGTACCCAGCCAGACCTTGACGATCTCTTTGGCCACCTCGATGCCGGTGTTGCGCGAACCCAGGGTAAGCACGTTGGCATGATTGTGTTCACGCGAGTTACGGGCGGTAAAAGTGTCGTAACAGGCAGCCGCCCGCACTCCCGGCACCTTGTTGGCGGTCATGGCCGAGCCGGTACCGGCTCCATCAATCATGATGCCAACGGTATTCCCACCCGGCTCGCGAGCGACGGACGTCGCTACCAGACACGCCACATCCGGATAATCGACCGGCTCCGTGCTGTGCGTACCAAAGTCGACCACCTCATGACCGAGCTCTTTAAGCAGGCCGATCAGATCTTTTTTCATTTCGTAACCGCCGTGGTCACTACCGATGACGACCCTCAAAACTATCCACCTCCAGCGAAGTTCAGCGCCCCTGTTTCTCCCCGCCTGAATCGCGACCCTGCACCCAGGTCCAGAAGCTCACCTCAATCTCGCTGCTCGGCAACTCGCTGGCGAAGTCCACTTTCTTCTCCGGCTTCCAGAACTTGCCCACTCCAACCAGTAGATGCTGCTGAACCACGTAGGGATGGTTGGGAGTCGTAACCCAGATCATATCTCGCTCCGGCTCAACCTGAGCCCACTCGTCCACCAGCTTGAGGCGGGGCGACTGAAAACCATAGTAGAACAGTGGCGCAGCCATCATGGACGGATGAACACAAATGACCTGCGAACCTGGCCTGAGAGCCTGGGCCGCCCCCCGCCAGTCGGCCAACCACCGGTGCGGTGTCCGCAGAAAAGGCACTATTCCCACCAGGTTCAGCAACAGCCACCCCGGCAACAAGATGCGTGCGGGCAGACTGCAGGCCAGCAAATAAATCCAGGCAGGTAGAGTCCAGACCAGATACTTGAACTCGAAAATCTGAAGCGGCGTGAAGCGCGAAACCAACCAGACGGAAATCCAAGGGAACAAAGCCCAGGCATAGACCAGGCGAGGGCAGCGAGGGCGGCGCCACAGCAGGCACACCAGCGCCAGCCCTCCCACCACCAGACTGACAGAATCGCCAAAGGGGGCGATGCGTCCCGCCACAAGTCGACCGACAGCTTCCACGGCCATCGAAAGACCGGGGGTCTGGCGCAAACCCAGCGGATGCTCGCGCTGACTGAGATAGTGAGGCACACCCCAGGCCAGCCAGAGAGCGACCACCACCACCGTCGAGCGCCAGGTCGCCCGCCCCTCTTCAGCCGTGGAGGGAGCAACCAGAAGGCCAAGGGGCACCAGAAAGAGCCCGAAAAGATGGGTGAAGCAGGCCCCGAGTAAAGCCAGGGCCGCCCACATCGGCCGGCCCTGCAAGCGCGCGACGAAGTAACTGAGACTAAAGAACTGTAGCCAGACGTACATGCGAACTTCGCGAGCCAACTGAAGCTCCGCGAAGGAGCAGACAAGCAACAGGCCACAGGTCAGGGCCAGATCAGGCCGCCATCTACGCACCAACTTTGTGTAGAGAAACAGACTCGCGAGACTCGCCAGCACGGAACTCGATCGCAACCAGAACTCGCTCACACCAAACCGGCCCCATTGTTCGAGCAAGGCATAATAGAACGGGGGATGCACATCCTGGAATCCGTGGCGCCACTGCGCAGCACCAATCAGAGACATGGCCTCGTCAATCTGAAAGCTGGCGGCACCCAGCGCAAAGAAACGCAGGGCGGCGGCCAGGGCCACCAGCCCGACCAGCGCTTTAGACGATGTTGAAGTGGTCAATCAGGGCGCAGCGGCGCTCGCGGGTGAAGCTGCGAGCGGTAGTGCATCCTTCTCCAGTGGTGCCGGCAATGGTCATAGTGGTGAATCCTTCACCGCCGAATCCAAGACCTGCAAAGTTGGGACCATTCTTCACGAAGATGTTGGCATTGACGGCCTTGGCCATAGTGCTCAGGTTGTGCAGATTGTGAGAGTGCATAACGGCCGTATGGTAGCGCTCGCCTTCGGCCTTGAGAGCGGACTCGATGGCGCTACCCGCGTCCCTTGAACGGACGATGGGTAGAACCGGCATCATTTGCTCTTTCTGCACCAGGGGGTGCTCCTCGGGGACCTCAGCGATGAGCAGGCGGAGCTCTCGCGGCAGGTCCAGGCCAATAGTCTTGGCAATGTCGCAGGCGTGCTGCCCCACCAGGTCAGAGTTGAGAACAAGCTTGCTGCCACCTACCGGCGGTGCGTGGAAAATCACCTTGGTCAATTCATCGATTTGGCGAGCATTGAGCACGTAGACGCTCTGACGAGCGAGACGCTCCATGAACTGACGATAAATCTGCTCGACGACGAACACTTCTTTTTCGCAAGTGCACATCACGTTGTTGTCAAAGGACGAACCCAGCACGATATCCCGCGTAGCCTGATTCAAATCCGCGGTTTCATCCACCACAACGGGCGGATTGCCCGGTCCGGCGGCAATGGTTTTCTTGCCGGACTTCATGGCCTGCAAGACGACCCCGGGCCCACCGGTCACCACCAGCACGCGCACTCCCTGATGGACCATCAAAGCCTGACTGGTCTCCAAAGTCGGCGAAGCCACACTGGTCAGAAGATTCTCTGGCCCCCCAGCCGACACAATGGCTTGATTCAACAACTGCATCATGCGCAGACTGCACTTTTTGGCCCGGGGATGAGGATTGAAGACGACCGTGTTTCCGGCCGACACCATGCTGATTGAATTGTTAATGATGGTGGCCACCGGATTGGTGGTGGGCGTGATCGAGCAGATGACGCCGAAGGGGGCGCGCTCGAAAAGCGTCAGACCGCGGTCGCCGGAGAGGACGCGAGCTTGCAAATCCTCGATGCCCGGGGTCTTCTTGGCCTGGAGGATGTTCTTCTTGACTTTATCCTCGGCGCGGCCCAGTCCCGTCTCGGAATAGGCAAGGTCAGCCATTTCTTGAGCATGCTTGAGACTTACGGCTCGCATCGCTTCAATGCAGTTCGCTTTGACTTCCTGGTTGGTCGCTTTCCACTTCTTGTAGGCCACATTGGCAGCCGTAACCGCGTCATCCGCTTGCTGAAAAACGCCATCTTTGCCCACCGCGATCCGCACTTCCGCGGCACTCGATCCCTGAGCAGCAACCCGCTTGAGAACTTCTTCCACTATTTTCTGGACTTGATCGCGATCCATAGCCTACCCCTTCTCGAAAACCCGTTGACCATCCAGGTCAATACTGTCCACGATGCCCATGATGACAGCATCTACAGGCGTGCCGGTAGTCGCATCGGTCTGACGGGCGGAACTACCGCTGACCACCAGCACGATCTCACCCAGGCCCGCTCCTACCGTATCGATGGCCACCAAAGGCTTGCCGTCGCTTTTCTGAGAAGCCATCGCTACCGGCTCCACCACCTGGAGCTTATGTCCGCCCAGACGGGCATCTTTTTGCGTGCACACCACCGTGCCGATGACGCGAGCCACAATCATGTATAGATCACCTCAATGCCCATCTGAGCCGCCATATCGCGGGCCAGCGGCGTAACGATCGTACCCGGAACCACCTGCAACGTCTTCTGTCCGGCCCGGGCGGCCGCTTCTAAATCGGACACCGTAATGACGTCTCGTCCTTTGCCGGCGGCACTGGCGGGAGCGGCAACCTTGGCACCTAAACGGCGCACCAGAGCCTCATTCTCGAGAATCTGGATTCCCATGCCCTCGACGGTGCGCAGATGCTGGTGAAAGAGCGACAGAAACGGTCCGGGCAGGCGCCCCGAGGAGCGCTTGAGGTTATCCACTTCGAGTGCTCCCGCCAACACCGGGACCCCTTGCATGATGCCCGAGACGGCCGCGGCACTGGCCGGGACGTCGCTGAGCAGACTGGCTACCCGACTGAGAATCTCCAACCGAAAGACCGGCAAGACAACGGCTTCCATCGAGTGAATGAGCTCGTCCCACAGCAGTGGAGCGTCGATCCAACGCACAGAGCCCAGGCTCGCCGCAACTCTCTTCTCGCAAACACCCGCTACGCGCACGGCCGTCCAGGCGACTCCCGGCACCTCGCGCAGCGAGGCCAGGAGCGGCTCGAAAGACGAGAACGGGGCGGGAGCGGGCACAAGCAGAAGACGGCGGCCCCCTCGAGCCGGTTCGGCCGACGGAGCCGCCTTGACTGGAGACGAGGGCAATGCGCCCTCGCTCCGGTCCACTTCAGCCATCACCAGATCGGTGATCAGCTGAATGAGCGAGGCGTCCAAGGTGGAGAGCTACCGAGTCTTACTTGCCGACCTTCTCTTTGGGAGGGGCGATCGGAAGAACGTCGTCCAGATCGCGGTGCGGGCGAGGAATGACGTGCACGGCGATCAACTCGCCGACTTTGCGAGCAGCGGCTGCACCAGCGTCGGTGGCGGCGCGCACGGCGGCCACGTCACCACGAACCAGAGCCGTTACATAGCCGGCACCGATCTTTTCATAGCCGATCAACTTGACGTTGGCCGCCTTGACCATGGCATCCGAGGCTTCGACCATGGCCACCAGGCCCTTGGTCTCAATCATTCCGAGAGCTTCGTAGGTTGTCACCTTTAAGTCCACCTTTCCTATTCAAAAGAACCTTTCCCCGAAAAGCGGGGCAGGCTCGGTTCGCTCCCCCTTCTAGCGGTTCCTTTTACTCATAACCAAGGGCGCGCAGCCAGTCAGGACGGTCTCGCCAGCCTTCCTTGACCTTAACCCAGAGCTCCAGGAAGACTCGGCCGCCCAGCTCTTTTTCCAACAACGGGCGTACCAGCGAACCGAGCTTCTTGAGCATCTCGCCCTTCTTGCCGATCAGAATTCGCCTCTGACTGTCGCGCTCGACGTAAAGGATGGCGCGAATCAAGGTCACGTCAGGATTGTCGCCGGGCTTCATGTCCTCGACCTGAACGGCCACGGAGTGAGGCAACTCCTGGCGCGTGTTGAGCAAAACCTGCTCGCGAATCAACTCCTCGACCCGGGTGCGAGCATCCAGGTCGTGGATGCTCTCGGGCGGAAAGAACGGCACCCCTTCGGGCAAAATCTCCAGAATTCGAGTGCGAATCTTGTCTAGATTGGTGCCCTTCTGGGCCGACACCGGCAGAATGTCGCCAAAGTCGCCCAGCTCGGAGTAGGCTTGCAGGTAGGGCAGAACCTTCTCGGCCGTATCATGAACATCCACCTTATTCGCGACCAGCACTTTGGGACAGGTGGCCTTGGCAAAAATCTCGGCGGCCTCCCGGTCTTCCTTGGTGGGATAATGGGTGGTATCCACCACGAAGACCACCATATCGGCCTCCATCCCCTCGTTGGTCGCCATGTCGCGCAACTTGCGACCCAGCAGAGTATGGGAACTCCCCAGGCCCGGCGTGTCCACCAGCACCACCTGGAAGTCCTCGCCATGCATCACGCCCAGTATTCGCCGCCGCGTGGTTTCAGGCTTCGAGGAGATGATGCTGATCGACTTGCCCACCAACGCGTTCACCAGCGTGGACTTGCCCACATTGGGCTTGCCCACCAGGGCCACGAAACCGCTTCGAAATTTACTCACAAGAACAAGTTCCTTCTAAATAAGTCTAACCATTGCCAGAATAATACTAATTTGTTAAAGTGTCGGCCATGATCAAGAGCACTTCTAAACCTACCACATCCCCTATCGTCCTCAAGGACTTTCTGGAGATCCCCTACGACCAGCTCGAGGAAATGAACCTCGAGGCCAAGCAGAAGCAGCAAGCTCGCAAGAGCGATAAAGAGCTCGAGACGTTCTATCTCAAGTATCTGGCCGATGAGAAACGCATCAAGGCGGTCTCGGTTTGCTTCTCCGACTTGGAAGGTCGCTTCCACATGTTGGACTACGACAAGAAGTTCCTGCTCAAATCCCACGACAACCTGACTTTTGACGGTTCGTCCATCCGTGGCTTCTCGGTCGTCAGCGAATCCGACCTGCGTCTGGCCATCGACTGGGGCTCCTTCCGCTGGCTCCCCTCCGACGTTTTTGGACCCGGCAAAGTCATCGTTTTCGGCCTGATCAAAGACGCCGAAGGCAAAAGCTACAAGTCCGACATGCGCGGCGTCCTCAAAGACTACTCCGAAGAACTCTATAAAAAGGGCATGGAAGCCAACGTTGCTGTCGAGTGTGAAGGCTTCGTCTTCGACGGCCTCAACTCCGAACAGACCTTCAACACCCGCCACCCCTTCAAGCTGGTTTCCAGCGGCGGTTACTACAACTCGCTGCCCAATGACCCGCTGAAGCTCTTTATCGACCGCCTGGCGGAAGCTCAACGAGCCATGGCCTTCGAGAACGAGAAGGACCACCCCGAAGTTGCTCCTTCGCAGTTCGAGCTCAACTACAGCTATGCCGAGGCTTTGCTTGCCGCCGACCAACTGCAGCTCTACAAGCTGGTGGCTCGTCAGGTCGCCGCCAATATGGGCTACACCGCCAGCTTCCTGCCCAAGCCCATCGCCGGCATCAACGGCAGCGGCATGCACACCAACATCTCGATCAGCAAGCGCGGCAAGAACTCGTTCTACGACGCCAACGGCGAGGAAAAGATCAGCAAGTTCGCCTGGGAATTCATCGACCGCATTCTCAACAGCGCCAACGATCTGTGCCTGATCCTCAATCCGTCGGTCAACGCCTATAGACGTTTGGACCCACACTTCGAGGCTCCGAACCAGATCAAGAGCTCCCCGGTGGACCGCACCTCGATGGTGCGCATTCCGCTGGGCAACGAGAAGTCGGCCCGTATCGAAGTGCGCACGGTCGCTCCGGACGCCAACCCCTATCTGACCTTCTACGCGCTGCTGCGCACCGGCCTCGAAGGACCGATGACCGAAACCATCACCTCCGAGAACCGTCGCACCCGCACCAAATACCTACCCGGCAACATCTATGACGCCATCCGCCTGTTCAAGGCCAGCAGCTTCATGGAAGAAGTGCTGGGCAGCGACAACAAAGACAAGTACGTGGAGCGCAAAGTCGCCGCCGCCGAACGCTCGCCCAAAGAACTGGGCAATCAGGTCAAGACCGGCGAGATCATCTACCATCACGAAGTCACCAACCAGCACATCTGGGGCAACTTCTAGGGAGAGAGGGAGAGGCTCTTTCTCCGGCGAGGGTCGGCCCGATGGGCCGGCCCTTTTGTTTAGGCGAAAGCCCTCGCCACCTCTCCCCTTATTCTCCCTCTCTCCTACGGTAATACTCCAGAAAGCCGTCGTCGTGGAGGTAGCTGGCGGCGCCTTCTTTGGGCAGGGTGCCGCCGGGGCTCCAATTGCCATACATGGGGTTGGGCAGAATAAAGTATTGGCGGCCGAAGCGCTCACGTTCGTCGGCAACCGCCTGATAGCGAGCCTGCAGCACTTTCTCCGGGGACGCCCCCGCTTCCGGTACGAAGGAGAGGAAATCGCCCAGGTCGTCACCGATAAAGGCGACCGGACGGTAGTCCAGACTGACCTGCACGCGGCGACGCTCCTTACGGCTCTGAGCCTTGAGAAGAGCCTGACCCTCAACCGAACTCTCGGCAATCCCGAGGCGCGACATCAGGGCACGCGCCTGCCTGGCATCCTCTTCGGGTCCGTCGTCCAGCAGAAGCCGCTTGTCGATATCCTTGGTGTTCAAACCCAGTTGATTGAGCACTTTGACAGCCTGGGCACGAGTCGGCGTGGTGCGATTCGAGATAAAGAAGACCGTGTAACCGAGACGCTCAGCCTCGGCGATAAACTCGACGGCTCCCGGTATCGATCGGCACGCTTCCGGATGGTCGGCCTGATACTCCAGGAACGCGTTCCAGGTCTCGAGCTCAAAGTCACGTTTCATTTCATACAAAAAGGTGCGATAGACGGACATATCGATGACCGTGTCATCCAGATCCATAATCACGGCCAGGGGCCGCTGCTGCACGTTGGTCGTCTCCACCAGACGGCCCTGAGAATCGCGTCGCCCCTCCAAACTCGCTCGCTCCCGGAGCGACCGTGTGGCCCAACCGTAGGTCTGCAGGCAGTGAGCCCGATAATCGGCCGAGGTCTGGACCCACAGCTTGTCGTAAACGCCGGCGGAATCCAAAGGAGCGGGCTGTGCAGCGGCGGCCAGGGAGACGGCCGCCCAGAAACAAAAGATGGTCTTACGCATGGGTCCCGGGGTTCGCCCCTATTCGATCGAAGTCCCGTCGGTGGTTGGAGTGGGAGCCGGACTTGGACTCGGCGAGGGGGAGGGCACAGGCAATGCCGGTCCCGCCGGAACCGCCACGCTGACGCTCAGCCCTCCGTCCCCGGTGACGGTCAAAGTCCTACCGGGACTTCCTGGCACTTGCAGCACCTCGAAGGTAGTCTGACCGTTGGCGCCGGTCATTTGCGACTTATCCAACAGAGTCAGAGAGACGTTCCTCACACCGTTCTGCCAGCGGTCCACCGCCTGCACGGTCAGAGAGTATTTGCCGGGCATCGAAGCGACCGGCTGGAGCAAAGTCCAGAGGCGCCCCGCGGGACCTGCCGCCAATTTTGTCTCCGCCTGCCCTCGAGCCGCCGCGCAATCAGCGAACACCTTGGCATTTCCCGGGCTAGCCAGCGAAAACCCCTCCACCGCGGCGGTTCCATTGACCGTGTTGGCGACCGCTTTACTTAAGCCCAGCCGCTCGGCGTAGAATCGGACCGGCACTCCGTCTGCCGCCGGTCGTCCCTGGGCATCCGTCACTCTGGCCTCCAACTTCAGTCGGCTTGAGCCATCCGCGGGCAACTCACTGTCACTACACGTCAACTGCACCCGGTAGGGATATCCCTGAGCGCGGGGATCCCTTACCAGCAAAGTGGTAGCCACCGCCTTCTCGAGACGGGGAGAGCCTGGCCCGGTCGAGACCACCTGGTCGGCCACAGCCATCACGGTGCTGGCACCGCCATCCAGGTTCATCGCCTCGCTTCCACCGCGACGCAACAATTCCCCGGCCACCTCCTCCAACCTCAGGCCCTGGAGGTGATTGTCATTGTAACCGGAGGCGGTTGCGATCAGCACCTTTCCGTCCTTCGTAGTGCCGACAGCGGTACGGGCGGTCACCCGAGTGATATCGTTTCCCTTGGGACCCAATTCTTCTTCATCCGTGGTCAGGGCAACCTGGCCGCGACGCAGCAAACGCGGACCTCCGCCCAAGGCCAACTCCACATCGCTCCAGGTCTCGCCCGAGCGAGAAGCGAGTTGCCCTTTCTGAGCCACCATCTGGTCAAAGGTGATGCTGTGGTCTTTCATCACACCCAGAGTGGTTCGCGGGGGCCTGCGGCCGACATGAGGACTGACCAACTTGCCGCCCCGATAGACAACCCCTAAAGGACCACCCGAATCAGCAAAGTAGCCCCCGTTAACTCCCGCCAGCGCACCCAGCCGGGCAATCATCTCGGTAGGCTTCTCCCGGCTATCGGTCCGCTCTTTGGCCAGGCCGATCTCGAGGCTGGCTCCGGCATCCGACGGGTCCACCAGCAACTGATTCCAGAGCAGGTAGCGCCCACCCTGAGCACGCTCCATGCGGGTCCAGACGACCGCCGGCGAAAGGCGAATTCGGTCTTCCCAACTGTAGTCCAGGGCAATCTCGACGCCGCTGCCGGTCACCTTCAGCTGAGTCGCGGGAATCCGATAGTTCAAGCCAATTTCGCAAGCCACGTGCGAAAGGTCCAGCTGACGCCAACGAATATCATTGATTCCAGGCACACTGGGAGCACCCGGTGTGCCACCTCGAGCCTGGACTCCGGCAAATTCGATGACCAGCTTCTCCGGGAGGCGCCTGAAATAGACGCTGGACGGCTTCTGAGAGGTCACCATCTTGATACCGGAGGCTGTCCGTTGCCAGGTCGGAAAAATAAAGCCAGACGGCTCGTCAGCAACAGCCAGAGTGGTGAGACTCAGCAAGAAGAAAACAGAGGATCGCATGGCTTGATTTTCTTTCACCCTGGGCCTGCCTCCTGGTGGCCCCAGGCCCACAAAAAAAGCCCGGCCGAAGCCGGGCTTTTTTCGGACTGGGGGCGACCCTAGCGGACGTCCAGAACCTGGCCTTGACCAGCGGTTCCGAAAGCACCCTGGGTGTATTTCACGTTCGGCCGGATGACCGGGCTGGCAGACGTGTCTCCCTGATCAAACAGGGTATCCAGAGGAGACTGCTTGCCGGAGTCGAGGATCAGATGACGGAAAATGGCGGCATCGGAAGCCCGGAAGGTAACCTGACGCAGAGTGCTGGTCAAAGCGGTGGGAGGACCTTCCGTGAAGAATCCGGTGAGCACCGTGCCCGTGGAATCTTCGTTGAAGAGACTGATACCGCGCAACGCGCTCAGACCAGAGGTGGAGCCCGAAGTCGAGTTCTGCAGCACCACCTGACTGGTGATAGCCGGAGTCGTTCCGCCCGTGATGACTCGGATGGCTCCGCCCGTGGACGAAGGATTGATCTGGTCGGCGACGGCGTTGAGACCCTCGGTGATAACCACGTTGCTGAAGCCGTCCACTGCGAGGTCGTACGGATTGGAGTAAGCAGTCTGTCCGGTAGCCGGAAGAATCTGCTGAACGCCCGTTCCCGTCAGGCCCGTACCAGAGGCGAAGGTGGAGAGATCGATTCGCGTAACGCTACCATTGGTTCCGCCGACGCCTGCGGCGTTCTCCGCCACATACAGAAAGTGGTGACCATTGGCCGTGTCGGTGACCAGCGAAGAGCAGAAGCTCACCGAGGCGATGTAGGGGCGCACCACCGTGGGGGGAGTCGTGCTGAGGTCGATACGGGTGACCTGACCGTTGCCGACGCCGGTGGCTCCAAACTCGGCCACATACAGGAAGTTGCCGTCTTTGGCAATGTCGACGGGACGATTCAGGCCGATGGCGATCTGGTCTCCAGTGCACTGACCGGTGGTGGTATTGATGCCGGTGTAGCGGATGATACGTCCGGTAGCACCTGAGGTGGCGCCTTCGGTCACGTAGATCGTGCTACCATCCACCAGCAGACCGAATGGATTGGTCAGCGACTGCGGGCTGGCCGTTCCCACGTTGGGAGCGAGCAGAATGTTGCTGGTGCCGGGAGTGGCTTCCGGGTTGCGCGGCAGGATAGAAACCCGGCCTAGAGTACCGGCGCCGAAGCCCTGCACGACAACGGGTCGCACGCCCCCGCCGAAATTACCAAAACCAAGACGAGTTGCCGCCACGTTGGCGCCGGCTCCACCGCCGCCACCCGTGATCGTCGCTAACATGTTGGAAATCGTCAGGCCGGTGACGGTCGTCGAAGGAAAGGCCGAATTGACCGTAGCCGTGCCGGTAACGCCGCCGGTGATGGAACCGCCGGTGCCGGCGGTGCCCGCCGCGGCGGCACCCGAGAGACTGGGCGCCCCCCCTCCGGTGGACTTGTCTCCGAAGCCCGTATTCTCACCTCTGGTGCCGCAGCCAACCAGATAGCCCATGGTCAAAACCATACCGGCTGCTAGAGTGAATCTTTTAAAATTACTGGACATGAAAATACCTCCTACGGAGTCCCGTGGCGGCCCGGTTTCGCTTCCTGGTGTAGGAGTCCTTTCCTAATTGGGCAAAACACTTCCGAGCACGCGAACCCAGTTACCACCGAGAATTTTCGCAATATCCGTATCGCTCCAACCGGCATCCAACATGCGCTGTACCAGGTGGCCCAGGTCTCGAGGGTCCTGCAGATCGGTGGGCAAAACGTCGACCCCGTCGAAATCCGAACCGATGGCGACCGCATCAATTCCCGCCACTTCGACCATGTGCTCCAAATGGCGAAACACATCGTGACTGGTGCTGACTCCCTGAGTCACCAGAAATTTAGGAACAAAGGTCACCGCCACCAGACCACCGGTGTCGGCCAACGCTTTCATTTGAGCATCTTCAAGATTGCGCTCGCCCGGGACAAATTTCTGACAGCAACTGTGGCTATTGATGATCGGCCCCCGATAATGCGCCAGGGCATCGTCGAAGGCCCGCCTTCCCAGGTGAGCGGTATCGAGGAGAATTCCCAATTCACTCATTCGCTCCAGAAGCTCATGTCCGTGCTGGGAGAGACCCGCCACCGGGTTGGCCCCGCATCCCCCGGCCGCAGGGCTATTGTGGTTGTGAGTCAGACCGATGGCTCGCAGGCCCAGGCGATAAAAGACGTCAAGCAAAGCCAGGTTACCCAGCAAAGGATCGACCCCCTCCAACGACAGGAGCACTCCCTGGCCGCCGCGGTTGATCAACTCCGCCAATTGGGTTCGACTCTGAATCAGGCGCAGGCGCCCGGCGGAAGCCTCGACCGTCTGATGAACCTTTTCAAAGACCTCGAGCGCTACGGCGGTTCCGGCGGGCCCGACTTCTTCCAGACTGGTGTAGACCGCTTCGATCTGGAGATTCAGTCCGGCCTGGCGCATGCGGGGGAGACTGCAGTGCCAGCCGCCGCTACCGCGCAAAAAGTCGCCGCCCTTTTTAACGATGTTACGAAACGTGTCGGCATGGCCGTCGCACACGAAGGCGCTGTGCAAAAGTTGAGAAGCATTCATATTTTGGCCCAGTTCTAAGGGTGGCGACTACATCCTGCGCACGTGCACGCGTGTAGCGAAAGTACAGCGCTGCGTGAACTCCTGCATGCTCATTTCCAGCCGGCTTTGTTTGGTGGGGTAGGGGTCGCGCAAGACCACCCCCTGGATATAGGGTTGGCCGTTGACCAATTTATAATACACCGCCGTCAGCACGTATGCGTGGCCGGTGTTACCGCTACCCTGGAGTCCCACGATCAGTGGCCAGCGATACTCCAGGTCCTGAATCACCGAGGCGGGATCCAGGTTGCGGTTGTCAGCCTCTACGGCCGAGGTGCGGCCGCGGGAATCAGGAGCCCAGCCCTGGAGTGCGTAGAGAATCTCCTGGGGCCCGGCCGGCCGATCGACGGCTCCTCCAAAGACGCGACCCACGATATCTTCCTGCTTCACGTAGAGACCGTGATAATTGAGCACCATCTGGATACATGCCGCCCAACACCAGTTCTGCATTCGCTGACGTCCGGCGCCTTCGGCGGCGGCGAAGTGGACGAACTGCTCGCTGGGAACTCCCGCGACCCACATGTCGGTGCCGGGAATCTGACTTTTATCCGCTCGGGCCGGCGCCATACAGGCGGCCGTGAGGGCAAGGATGGTGGCGAACTTCCGCACAAAGCGCAGCATCAGGGAACTCCTTCGAAATCGTTACCAGGGAATGAGCGCACGCCAGCGGGAGCGCCTTTGGACTCTTCGCCCGACTCGCCCCCACTGATAAAGTGTTTGCTCCGGGGTGAAAAAGTCATTCCCGGTCCACACGGTTCCCGCCAGCATCGGTTGGCGGACCCACAAAACCAGGTTGGGCCAATCGCGGGGAACGCGACATGCACGTCCACTGTCGCTGAGAATGACACAGATGGTGTGCGGGCCGAGGCGATCGCGGTCCCAGCCAGGCCAGGCACCGGAACTTTGGCGCGCCACCTGGAGCAGAAAGTCTTGCTCCAAGCCTTGCCCCTCTGGAGCGATCGCCCGGTCTACGCCTCCAGGGTCCAGCAAAGAAAACCAGAATCGGCCCGCTCCCAGCACCTCCAGGCGAAAACCGCGGTCCAGGTCCCAGCGATAATGGCGAGCCCGGAAGCTGCGCGGATAGTGCAGGTAATCGACGCGCAGCCGCCGTGGGTCAGTGGAACTCAATCTTCCCGGTGGCCGTACGGATGGGCACCTTACGCAGCCACAGGGTCTTATCCCACCACTTGCTGTTGTCCCGATACCACTGGATTGTGCGCTCCAGACCCTCGTCAAAGTGAGTGGTCACTTCCCAATTCAAGAGTTCTTTAGCCTTGGCAACTGATGAGGTGTGGCGGAAGACCTGGCCGGGCCGGTCTCCCACCAGCTTGATTTCGCTGTCGGATTTCATATGCGCCTTGATCTTCTCGGCGATCTCCAAAACGCTGTAGGAAAGACCCGAACCCAGATTGATCACTTCTCCCTGGAGCTTGCTGACGTTGCTGTGAAGGGCGGAATCCAAGGCGCGGCAGTGGTCCTCGACGAACAACCAGTCGCGCTTGGCCTGGCCGTCCCCGTGAACGGTCAGGGGTTCGCCGAGCAAACAGGCCGTAACGAAACGTGGCACCACTTTTTCGAGGTGCTGATAGGGTCCGTAGTTATTGAAAGGACGGATGATGACGGCCGGGATCTGGTAGGTAGCCCAGTAGCTGAAGACCAGGCGGTCCGCTCCCGCCTTGGCGCTGGCGTAAGGGGACATCGGCTTGAGCGGGTGGTCTTCATCCATCAGGTCGCTTTCGGCCGTTCCGTAAACCTCAGAGGTCGAGATGTGAATGAAGCGCTCGATGCGGTCGCGGTGGCTGAGCACCGCGTTGGCCACAACCTGGGTCCCCATCACGTCGGTCTCGAAGAAAACCTTGTTGTCGTAGATGGAGCGCGTGACGTGGCTCTCGGCGGCAAAGTGCACCACCATGTCCGACTGTCCCACCAGTCGACCGACCAGCTCGCCGTTGGTTACGTTGCCGTACCAGAAGACCAGCCGGCCTTGATGACCGTCACCGGGATCAATGAATTCCTGTGGCAGATTGTCGGGGTTGCCGGCGTAAGTCAGCAGATCCAGCACAATGATTTTGTAGTCTGGATACTTGTTGAGCATGTAGCGAACAAAGTTGCTGCCGATAAATCCGGCTCCGCCGGTGACAAGGATGGTCTTCATGGTCGATCTCTTCCCGAAAAATTATTCAAGATTGGGCGGTTGGCCTTACGACTCGATGGGCTTGGATCCTCCTTGTTTATCTCGCCGCCTGCACGGGGAAGTTGGCCTCTATGAAATTGGACGAGATCCGCCAGGAAGTTGACCGGGCCGCCGGTCACTATTACCACAGCGACCTGCAAAAGGGCATCGACAACCGCACCAAGCAGTTCGTCATCCAGCGCTGCTTGCCAGAAGTACGCGGGGCTCACCTGCTGGAGTTGGGCTATATCGATGGCGAATGGTCCCGACAACTACTGGAACTGGACTGCCAGAGCCTCGACATCGTGGAGGGCGCCCAGAATCATGTCGAGCACGCTCGCTCGACTTTTGCCGACGACTCCCGGGTCCGCGTTCACCACTGCCTCTTCCAGGAGTTTCAGCCGGACCGCAAATTCACCACCATCATCGCTGGAGACATGCTGCGCTACCTGGCCGACCCGGTCGATTTCTTGAAACTGGCCGGCAGCTGGCTGGAACCTGGCGGACGCATCATCGTGACGGTGCCCAACGGACGCTCTTTCCACCGCCGGCTGGGCTGCTACATGAAGATGGAAGCCAGCCCCATGGCTGCCAACCAGCGCGACCAGGAGGTGGGCAATCAGCGCACCTATGATCGCTACAGCCTGCGGGCAGAACTGGAAGCCACTGGCCTGGAGGTTCTGGAGGTGCGGGGCTGCTTCTTCAAGCCGCTCTCCAGCGCCCAGATGGCCGACTGGCAAGAGCCGCTGCTGACCGCCCTCTATGAAATGGGCAACGAACTGGAGGACTATTGCTGGTTCCTCTATGCCGTGTGCCGTCGGCGGTGAACAAGCTCCACCAGTTGCTCGAGCGCCTGGAGGTGCCGGTCGGCGGGCTGGTCTACCTGCACACCTCTTTCTCGCGCATACGCTATTTGGAGCTGGGTCCGAAAGAATTCACCGACTCGCTGCTCGACTACCTGGGTCCGCAGGGCACGTTGACCATGCCTTCTTTCAGCTGGAACGTCGATCCCTCGGAGCGCCCCTGGAAAGGCTACGACGATTATTTTCATGGTGACTACCGCTTCGACGTGAAACAAACTCCCGCCAATATCGGTGCCGTTCCCGAGCTGTTTCGCCAGCGCGCGGGTGTGCACCGCGGGGTCAACTACTGGTGGTCGGTGGCCGCCCATGGTCCTCTGGCAGAGGAGCTCACCGACGGTCAGGAGTTCGTAGAGCACCCCTCAGGGCCGGACTCTTCCTTCGGGCGCATTCATCAAAAAGACGGCTGGATTCTGGGGCTAGGGGTGACCCTGAACACAACCAGCCTGGCTTTCTTACCGGACTTTGAACTGGAGAATAAGCAATACGTGACTGCCGAGCCTCGGCGAGGTCCGGTGATCGACCACCGGGGCAAGCAGGTCGACACCTGGAGTTACTGGGTTCTACCGGAGAGCGTGCGCTACGTAAAACCCGATGCGGTCTGCGGCCAGGGTTTTACGGCCATGCGCCGCCATGACCACGAGGGCGTCATTCAATTCGCCTATCCTTACCGAGCCTATCACGAGCGCGCTCTGAGCCTGTCCGCCCCTGGCCGCCGATCCCCATGGTGGGAGTCGCTGCCCTGAAAATTCTTTCGCTGAGCAACGGCGCCGAGGCGATGAAAGACTTCTTGCCGGCCCTGACCCACTACTTTGTGGACGGACGCCACGAAGGTCGCTGCCTGGTGGGCGGTTCTGAGTGGTCCTTGAACGCCTGCCCCTTTCCGATGCGTTCTTTCGAGGAATATTCTCTGCAACCGCCGGCCGGTTTGGAATGGCGCCTGGCGGCCGCTCGGCGAGCCCTCCTGGAAGAAAAGCCCGACCTGCTGCTGACCTCATCTCAAGAATCCGATTGGGACCTGCTGGCCGAAGTGGTGCAGCAAATGGGCGTGCACTGGCGGCGCTGCTCTCAGGGAAAACCTGCCCTCGAGGTGGTTTCTCGAGGGGCGGCCAGCGGTCCCGTTCCGAAACTGGAGGGAAGCGTAGCCCCCTTGAGTCGGGCGGCCGATCCGGTGTCCCGCCTCCATCAACTGGTGGCCGAAACCGGTCGGGTGCGCTTTCAGGAGCCGGTCAATCTGGGCTTCGAGGGTGGACTGCGACGCTACCACTATGGTGACTACGACAATGAGTTTGCCCTGGCCGAAGCCGACTCCGACTTGCGCCGCGTGCTGCGCGAGCAACTCAAGCCCGAGCAATTTCGCGTCACTTTAAATTCCTCGCGGCCCGGCACAGCCGGCACCAGCCCCTATCTGGAAGCCAATGACGGCTTGCTGCAAATGTTCGAGGTCGAAGTCGATCTGGCTGGACTGCCCGCCCAAAGCTGGACCGACCGCTATCGAAGCGGAGCCGAAGCGCAACTGCGCCTGCTGTTCATCGACCAGCACAACGTGGCCGGCTCCGGCATGCAGCACGCCCTGGCCATCAATCGCTATAGCAACAGTCAGGCCCACGTGCTCTGCCACGAACCGCACCCTTTCATCGAGCCTGCCAGCCCTGAGTGCAACGTGCTCTACACCAAACCGGGCTGGTCCAACGAAATCAAAGAGCTCTTGAAACAGGCCGACCTGCTGGTCTTTCTGGAGGAAGATGATGTCGAGACCGTGGGCTGGCCGACGGAATTTCAGGAAATCGCCCGCCAGAAGCCGCATCTCCACTTCTACGTGGGCCAACGGGTGCACAGCGGAATCGCGGGGCGACAGCGCCCCGGTAAAACGGTGCTGACCGGACTGCCGCACGTGCTGCGCATGTATCCAGGCTCCCAGTTTTACCACGGCTTTTATCCGACCGTGCTGGAAACACTGGAACTACGCGAACCGTTGTCCCAGCAAGACGGAATCCTCAGAGTCCTGCACACTCCCAGTCTGCCGCACGCCACCCAGCACCGCTACCTCTACCACAAGGATACGGCCTCTTTTCTGGAGGCCGCCGAAGTCTTGAAAGAGCGATTTCCGGGAGTGCGCTTCATGCAACTGGCCGGCGTGCCGCATCACAAGATCTTGCAGGCTCGGCTCGACTGCGACATCGCCTTTCACCAACTACGGGGTTTTATGGGAATGACCGGCAACGAAGCGATGTTCTTGCGACGTCCCACCATCCAGGCCACCGATAGGGAAAACCTCAATCGACACCTGGAACTGTGGGGACTGGACACCAAGATCCCCTGGATCCGGGCCGACCGCACCAACCTGGCCGAGGCCATCGAGAAACTGCTGACCAACGCCGACTACCGGGAAGAAATAGCCCGCGATTGCCGCACCTTCATGCTGCAATACTACAGCGCCGAGGTGGGCATCCAGGTTTTCCTATACTACGTGCTCCAGGCCGTCAAAAACTACGCTGCAGCGTCTTGAGACTGTCAGGTCCGACCTGGAACATCAGGTCCACGATCGACAGATGAGAAACAAACTCGCCGCCACGCTGGGCGTAGACCGGGTGCTGGTAACCATGCCAGCGCACCTTCACGCCAATTCCCTCGAACTGGCTTTCATCCAGGTAGTCTCGGGCGGCGTCGCCGGTTAGATACTCGGTGGCGGCCAACTTCTGGCAGATTCCGATGAGACGCTCGGTCTTCTGACCCGGCACCCCCAGATCCGAGGAGTAGAGCCCTTTCCAGGGCATTCCCAGCCGTTGCGTCAGCCACTTCAGGCCTTCGACATCCCAGTCCAACAGTCTGGACCACTCATGCGCGTAATAAGCCTGAAGCTCCGGATAGAGCCAGTCGAAAAAAGGGGCCTTGGAGTAAGCCTGACGCAGCGACTCCAGGTGCTTGCGCCGCCAGGGCTGAGCGTAGTCCACCTCGACGTCGCGGATCAACGGGGCACCCTTGGCCCTGACCGGAATACTCAGCCAGGCCACGCCCTGAGGCGTCAAGATACGGTTGCGATTGCGCCATCCGTGCTTGTCGAACTGGACGTCATCGTAAAGCACGAAGCGGTCACACCAGGCATACTGGTCCAGATGACCCTGCCAGGGAAGGAAGCTTGGTTGCAGTACGACCACTTTCATACGGCACCAATGCTTGATTCTAAGGCAGGAATCCTGGAGTCAAGATTGAAATTTATTCTACTTATGACTCAACTCGATCCGGCTCTTGCCACCATTCAACCGTTGTTGGATCAAGTTTCCGTGCGCTGGGGCTATCGTTCCTTTCAGCCCGGACTGCTGCAAAACGTAGAGTTCTGCGACCAGATGCTGCAAATGCTGCACGCCCACCAGGGAGTCAGCGATTCGGTGCGCACCGAGATCTATGGAAGCTATATCGGACCCGGCTCGGGCGGACTGCAGGCCTTTTTCTGGCTGCTTCAGCGCCAACACCTGGACCGCGCCCTGATTCGAGATTATCTGTTCTGCCTGCACTGCGGCCCGGCTCGCAGCGGAGCCCTGAGCGAAGAAGAGTTTCTTCCCCTGTTGCAGTGGCTGGTCGAAGACTGGCGTGGCGAAGCGGAAGAACTGGTTCTCGACTCCCTGTGCCGCCTGCTCAACAGTCACGCCGTCAGCGCCCGCGCTCGTTGCTCCGGCCTGCGCTTTGTGCTGGGTGACGAGGGCCTGCCGCCCGAGTGGCGCACTCGAGTGGCCCACTGGGCGTGTCGCAGCAACCACAACGACCCGGACTTGCCGACGGCCAACGAAGAGTTGCATCGGGCCGGCCTGCTCGAGTGCGTGCGCCTGGGCGAACCGCCCGACCAGGTCCTGGAACTGGCCGTCTCCCAGATGCAGGGAGAAGGCGAGGAGAATGCAGGGCAAGCGGTGCTGGAACTGCTTCAGAAATTCTCGCGGGAAATCAGTAGCGAGCGCCAGACCGAGGTCTTGTTGCAGTTGCGCGAAAGCCAGCGCTCGGGCCTGCGCAGGAGAGCCTTCCAGATGTTGGAAGAGTCGCAGGGCGACGAGTGGATCCACCTGGGCCTACGCGACCGCGACGCGGCCGTGCGCAGTTGGGCGATGCAGAGAGCTCAACAAAGGCGGGCCCAGATCGCCTAAAGGGGAGCTTTCCGTGAACGAGATCGAGATTGACCTGATCACCGCCACCATGCGCCCCGGCGACACCCTTTCGGGCGTGGTCCACGTGCACGGCGCGGGAGAGCCCCTGGTTCATCTGACCCTGCAGGGCGAAGAAGTGCTGGGAGCCGGCAACCTGGGATTTCAGTATGTGGTGCCGTTCTTTGAACTGACCGCCACCGTCGATTGTAGTGAAGGCCCCGCCGCCTTTCAGTTCGTGCTCCCCAAGGACTTGCCGCCCACCTATTTCAGTCAGGATTTGCGCTGCCTCTACGTTCTGAAAGCGCGACGCAAAGGGGCGGGCACGGGCCTGCCATTTTTCCGCCGCGACGCCATCCACCGCATCAACATCCCGGTGCTGGCCCTGGAAGGCACGGCCAATCGCGAACAACACTGGTTCGTGCTGCCGGCCGGCGGAGTGGAGCTGGAGGTCCGCCTCGACAGTTGCCAGGTCGAAGCCGGCCAGGCGCTGACCGGGGAACTGAAGATCAACAAGGTTTCCGATGGCCCCCTGCCCAGGTCGCTTTCGTTCCGCTTCGCGGCCATCGAAGAATCCACTCAAAAAGAATATAACCACCGCAAAGTGACGAGCCTTCAAACTCAAGACATCACACCCGAAGCCGAGCTGGAGTATCCGATGCAGGGATTCTTCGAGTTTCCTATCGATCTCAGCGCGCCCGCTTCCGGCCAGTGGAACACGTTTAAGGTGCACTATGGGTTCCGTGTAGGCATGACTTTGAGCAACGGTGAGCAAGTGCGACAGTCGTTGCCCATCGAAGTGTGTCGTTACCCCGCCGAAGTATTTACGGATGTTTGAACTCTAAGGCCCCTCGGGTATCTCATGGCCCTCAACATGCGGTAGACCGCATGGATCCTTGGAGGACGCATGACGACCACTCAAACGCAACTGAAACCCCTGGGCGATCGCCTGGTGGTGAAAGCCGACGACAAAGAAGAAAAGACCGCCAGCGGCATCTTTCTTCCCGATACGGCTCAGGAGAAGCCCCTGCGCGGCACCGTGCTGGCGGCTGGACCCGGACGCGTGCTGGACAACGGCACGGTTCAATCCTTAGAAGTCAAAGCCGGCGACAAGATTTTGTTCGGTAAATACTCGGGCACGGAAATCAAGCTCGATGGTGAGAGCTATCTCATCCTCAAAGAGAGCGAAGTTCTGGGCGTTTACACGAAATAAGGGAGCAATAAGACATGTCTGCAAAAATGCTGAAGTATGATCAGAACGCCCGCAAGGCGTTGGAGCGCGGCACCGACCTTCTGGCCAACGCCGTCAAAGTAACCCTCGGACCGCGCGGCCGCAACGTCGTGTTGGAGAAGAAGTTCGGCTCCCCCACCATCACCAAGGACGGCGTCACCGTCGCCAAGGAAATCGAAGTTTCCGATCCTTTCGAAAACATGGGCGCCCAGCTGGTCCGCGAAGTCGCTTCCAAGACCAACGACATCGCCGGTGACGGCACCACCACCGCCACCGTGCTGGCCCAGGCCATCATCAAGGCGGGCCTCAAGAACGTGGCCGCCGGCGTCAATCCGATCTTCATGAAGCGCGGAATGGACAAGGGCCTGGAAGTCGTCGTCGAGTCGATGAAAAAAGTCGCCGTCAAGGTTGAAGGCAACGAAGCCATCACCCAGGTGGCCTCCATCTCGGCCAACAACGACAGCACCATCGGTGAACTCATTGCCGAAGCCATCTCCAAGGTCGGCAAAGACGGCGTCATCACGGTCGAAGAATCCAAGACCATGAAGACCGAAATCGAGCACGTCGAAGGCATGCAGTTCGACAAGGGCTATATCTCGCCTTACTTCGTGACCGATTCCGAGCGTATGGAAGCGGTTCTCCAGGACCCCTTCATCCTGATCTCCGAGAAGAAGATCGGCAACCTGCAGGAGATGCTTCCCCTGCTCGAGCGCGTGCTGCAGATGCAGCGCCCGCTGCTGATCATCGCTGAGGACATCGAAGGCGAAGCCCTGGCCACCCTGGTGGTCAACCGCCTGCGTGGTTCTCTGCACGTGTGCGCCGTCAAAGCCCCCGGCTTCGGCGACCGCCGCAAGGAAATGCTCAAAGACATCGCCATCCTCACCGGTGGCCAGGTGGTTTCCGATGAACTCGGCATCAAGCTGGACAAGATGTCCATCGACATGCTGGGCCGCGCCTCCAAGGTGCACATCACCAAGGAGAACACCACCGTCGTCGAGGGCAAGGGCAATGAGGCCGACATCAAGGGCCGCATCGACCAGATCCGTCATCAAATCGAGAACACCGACAGCGACTACGACCGTGAGAAGCTGCAGGAGCGTCTGGCCAAGCTGGTCGGCGGCGTAGCCGTCATCCGCGTCGGCGCAGCCACCGAGACCGAACTCAAAGAGAAGAAGCACCGCATCGAGGACGCCCTCTCGGCCACTCGTGCGGCCATCGAAGAAGGCATCGTGGCCGGCGGCGGAACCGCCCTGATCAATGCCATCTCGGCTCTCGAGAACGTCAAGGGCCTGAGCCACGACGAGCAGGTGGGCGTGGAAATCCTGCGCGCCGCTATGGTCGAACCGGCTCGCCAAATCGCTTTCAACGCCGGCGTTGAAGGCGGCGTGGTCATCGAGAAGGTCAAGACTCTGCCCACCGGTCAGGGTTACGACGCTCTCAACGACAAATACGTCGACATGGTCAAGGCCGGTATCGTCGACCCCCTGAAAGTGACTCGTTCGGCTCTGCAGAACGCAGTCTCCATCGCCTCGATGGTGCTCACCACCGAAGTCATGGTCACCGATCGTCCCGCCAAGGACGAAGGCGGCCCGGCCGGCGGCGGCATGCCCGGTATGGGTGGCATGGGCGGCATGGGTGGTATGGGCGGAATGGACATGGACTTCTAATCGAGTTCAGTCCCCGCTATGCGCGAGAAAGCCCCGGCTTCGGCCGGGGCTTTTTCGTGCGCAGAAGTATCTTGACACAGAGAAAGCTTTGACATAGACTTTAGTTTATGCCCGTTTTTCGTCGCCTCTTTCGTGTTGCCACTGTCTTACTTCTGGTGGCACAGGCAGGTTTTGCCGCCCCTCTGCTGTTCTCTGTGCAAACCCGCTTTCAGGTAGCAGAGAATCTGCCTTACGGGCCGACGGCGGTAACGCCCGGAGTCGCTGGACTTGACACCAGTCTCGGCAACGTCGTGCACAATTCGTGGACTTCCATCGGCTCTGACAGCAACGGACTCCTTTACAATATCGAGTGGCAGTTTTCTTCCACAAAAACCTTAGAACAGCGCTTTATCGATGCGGTTACTGTCGGTGAGGCCGTCACCTGGACGGTCACCAGTCCTCTCATCACTGGCTCTCAAGTGATGTCCGGCACCTGGTTCTTCTCCCATACTGCCGGAGACATGGCTGCTCGCTTCGCCGGAAGCGGTGATGGCCTTTTCCTCGGCTCCGGCTTTTCCGCCGACGACGGATTCTGGGGAGCCGGCGATGGAACTCTCGATGCAACCAGAGAGTTTGGTGACACTATCGCCTCAAACGCTCGCTGGGGCTTTGGAAACAACGATAGCTACGACAGCGACTATTTCCAAAACAGTAGCTCTGGCCAAGTTTTAGTTCTCAATGGCGTGTTCAATGCGGGCCCAAGTCTGCCGGCAGGCTTCCAGAATCAGGTGTTCGTGAACTCACTGCAAGTGCCCGAACTCAATCCGGTGAGCGCCTCGCTGCCCTTGATGTTCGCATTCCTCTCGCTGGCCCTCTCCGGCTCACGACGCAAACGGGCCTGACTCAGTTGTCGTAGAGGCCCATTTTGTGGGCCAGGCGCTGGGCGGGTAGGTAGTTGGGGCAGCGATCCAGGCAGTCGCTGAGGTGGCCGACGGCAGGTTCTAGTTGCCCCTGGAGGGCCCGCGCCATAGCCTGATTGAAGAGCACGCCCGGGTGGCCGGGGACCATTTTCAGGATCTTCTGGTAAAGCTCATCGGCCTGGTCGAGCTTGCCCTTCTTGGCCAGTTTGTTGGCCCGCGCCAGCGGACGGAACTGCTCGGCTTTGCCGGCCCGGGCGCGCACTGCGCAGACCAGCGCGTTGGGCACCCCCAGAATGAAAAGAGCGTTGTAGAGTAAGAGCTTGTTGGCCAGGGCCGCTCCGCAGCCGTCGCAATAGTGGCGGCGCCCGTGACGGAAGCCGTAGACGAAGAGCAGGAAGTAAAAGTAAAACTCGCCATAGCCCTGCACGCGGTCGTAGAAGCCGCACTCGTCGCAGGCCCGCAATTCATGGGTGCTGCGAACGGCCGCCAGGCCCGGCCCAAAGAGCGAATCACAGTAGCGACAATAGGTGAAGGCCGTCTCCGGGGTGCCGGAGAGATTGATCTGGGCCTGACAATGGGGGCAGGAAACGACCCGGAACAGATGGCCCTCCCCTTGCTCCTGAAGCTGCTGCCGCACGCGCTCCACTTCTCCGCTGGAAGCGCGCCGATCGATCAAGCGTTCCAGGTTACGCGCAGTCATCCCGGAGATGATCATGACCAGGAATTGCGACTCGACCTTCTTGGCCACTTCGGCTGGCAAGCGCGTCTCGCCGGCCGAGAAGGTCAACACCAGGCTCCGATCGCGAACGGTGGTATCCCGAATGGTTTCGTAGGGAACCAGATGGCCGGCCAGCTCCAGTCCTTCTTCTTTGACGGCTCCCTTGCTGGCCAAAAATCCCGTCGCGTTGCCCCCAACGCAGTAATGAAATTTAAAACTGCTCATCTGCTTTAGTTTTCCCTTGATGGTGGTTTCCTGCTCCACCAAGGGCTACGGTTTGGAGGCTTCTGGGAAGGGTAGATTAGTAGTCCATTTTTCCCGTTTCTGGAGGCACTGTGTTGAAGTTCAAAGTCACCTACGCCAGCCTGACGGCCGACAACGAAGAGTTGCACGGCGAGTTGGACAAAGCGTTCGCCAAGATCAAGCAGGCGGGCGTTCCTACCTTTCCTTACTACATCGGAGGCAAGGCGCGCACTTCCGAGAGCTTCAGCAGCAGCACCAATCCGGCCGACCACCAGACGGTCATCGGCAAAGTCTGTAACTCGACCGTAGAAGAAGTCCAAGAAGCGGTGGCCGCCGCCCGCAAAGCCTATCCCGGCTGGCGAGCCACTCCCTGGCAAGAACGCGCCAAGCTGGTCGAGCGGGCCGCCGAGATCATCCGCGAGCGTTCCATGGAGTTGACCGCCTGGTTGGTTCTGGAAAACGGTAAGAACCGGGTGGAAGCGCTGGGCGAGATCGAAGAAACGGCCGATCTCTACGACTACTATGCTCAGCAGCTGCGCGAAAATGGCGGATTCATCCGCGAGATGAACAAACTGTCGCCCAACGACACCAACACCAGCGTGTTGCGCCCCTACGGCGTGTGGGCGGTGGTGGCCCCCTTCAACTTCCCCTACGCCCTGCTGGGCGCGCCTATGGCGGCCGCTCTGGTGACCGGCAACACGGTGGTCGGTAAGCCGGCCTCCGATACCCCCATCTCGGGCGCGCTGATCGCGGAAATCTTCCAGCAGGCCGGCTTCCCGGAGGGCGTGGTCAATCTGGTGGTGGGCAGCGGCCGCACCGTGGGCCAGGCCTTGATCGACAACCCGGAGGTGGACGGCGTCACCTTCACCGGTAGCTATGATATCGGATTTCACCAGCTGTTCAAGAACTTCTCGGCCAAGTATCCCAAGCCGTGCATCGCCGAGATGGGCGGCAAGAACCCGGCCGTCATCTCCGAGCACGCCGACCTGGAGAAGGCCGCGCAAGGCGTCTTCCGCTCGGCCTTCGGCATGGGCGGCCAGAAGTGCTCGGCCTGCTCGCGCGTTTTCGTCGACGAGAAGGTGGCCGACAAATTCGTGCAGCGCCTCAAGGAAGTGGCTGAAGCGGCCGTCATCGGCGATCCCTCCGACAAGAAGGTCTTCATGGGCCCGGTGGGCGTCAAATCCGGCTATGAGGACTTCAAGCGCTTCGCCGAGCTGGCCAAGAAAGACGGCAAAGTGGTGACCGGCGGCGAGGTCATGGGCGGCGAATTCGCCGGCGGCTACTTCGTGAAGCCCACCATCGTCACCGATCTACCGGACGGCCACGAACTACTGGTTCAGGAACTGTTCCTGCCCATCGTCTGCGTGCAGAAAGTCAAGTCCTTGGACGAGGGTCTGCGCAAGGCCAATGACACCGACCTGGGTCTGACGGCCGGCTTCTTCTCCGAAAAGGAAAACGAAGTCGAAGAATTCCTGGATCGTATCGAAGCCGGAGTCGTTTATGTGAACCGTCCGGCCGGCGCCACCACCGGTGCTTGGCCCGGAGTCCAGCCTTTCGGGGGATGGAAAGGCTCCGGTTCGTCCGGCAAAAACATCGGCGGCCTCTACACCCTGCAGTGCTATATGCGCGAGCAGAGCCGCACCGTCACACGCTAGAAGGAGAATATCATGTCACAAGTCACCGATCTTTCCACTCATCCCGTATCCATCAAAACGGCTATGCCGGGCCCGCTGGCTCAGGCTGAAATCGCCCGCCAGAAGCCGTCCATGTCGCCCTCGCTGATCCACTGCTACCCGCTGATGGTCAAGCGCGCCTCCGGCTGTATGGTCGAAGACCTGGACGGCAACGTGCTGCTCGACGTGCAGGCCGGCGTAGCCACCGCCTCCACCGGTCACTGCCACCCCAAAGTGGCTGAGGCCGTCAAGAAGCAGGTGGACACCCTGATTCACATCTGCGGCACCGACTTTTTCTACCCGGGCTACGGCGAGCTGTGCGACCGCCTCAACAAACTGGCTCCCCACAACGACGCCGGCTGGCAGACCTTCCTGAGCAACTCCGGCACCGAAGCGGTGGAAGCGGCCATCAAACTGGCCCGTTACCATACCGGTCGCAGCCAGCTGATCGCCTTCCGCGGCGGTTTCCACGGCCGTTCCTTGGGCTCGCTCTCGCTGACCGCCAGCAAACCCAAATATCGCAAGGGCTTCGGGCCGCTGACCCCGGGCACCCACCACGTCGAATACGGCGACTGGCAGGCTATCGAGCGCCTCTTCCAGACCACCGTGCCGGCCCAGGAAGTGGCAGCTATCGTGGTCGAGCCGGTGCAGGGCGAGGGCGGCTATATCGTGCCTCCAGTCAGCTTCCTGCAGAACCTGCGGGCCATCTGCGACGAGCACGGCATCCTGCTGGTCTATGACGAAGTCCAGTCAGGCATGGGCCGCACCGGCAAGATGTTCGCGGCCGAGCACTTCGGCGTGCGCCCCGACATCATCACCCTGGCCAAGGGCATCGCCTCGGGCATGCCGCTGGGCGCCATGATGGCTCGCAAGGAAATCATGACCTGGCCGGGCGGTTCCCACGGCTCCACCTGTGGCGGTAACCCCGTGTGCATCGCGGCCGCACTGGCCACTCTGGACCTGCTGGAAGGCGGTCTGGTGCAGAACGCGGCGGTGGTGGGCGACGCCTACAAGCAGATGCTCAGCGAGACCCTCACCGGTCAACCGGGCATCCAGGAAGTGCGCGGCGTGGGCCTGATGATCGGCGTGGAATTCACCAGCCACGCCATCGCCGACGGCGTGGCCAACCTGTGCTACGAGCGCGGTCTGCTGGTGCTGGAATGCGGCACCAAGTCGATCCGTATGTCTCCTCCGCTGATCTTCACCCGCGAGCAGGCCATCGTGGCTCACGGCATCTTCACTCAGGCATGTAAGGACGTTGCTTCCAAACTGGCATGAGCGACGTCATCGAGACCCAGCGCGAACGCGTTTTTTATACCTGGACGGCTCAGAAAAAAGCGGCTCCCCTGGAAATTACCGGGGGTAAGGGCGCGCGTTTTCAAACGGCCGACGGCGAGTGGTGGTGGGACCTGGGTTCCACCACCTGGAACGCCAACCTGGGTCACGGACATCCCGGCATGCAGCAGGCCATGGCCGAAGCGGGGCAGCGCGGACTGGTGGCCAGTCCCACCGCCGCCTTCCCCGACAAGGCCCGGGCCGGTCAACTACTGGCCGAAATCACTCCCCCCGGACTGAACAAGAGTTTTCTCTGTCTGTCCGGGGCGGAGGCCAACGAGAATGCTCTCAAGATGGCCCGCATGGTCACCGGGCGCAACAAGGTGGTGGCGCGCACGCGCAGCTACCACGGCGCCACTCTGGCCATGCTCTCCTTGTCGGGCGATCCGCGGCGCGAGCTGTTCGAGCCGGGTCTACCCGGCATCGTGCGCTTTACCGATCCCTACTGCTACCGCTGCAAGTTCGACCTGGACCCCAACACCTGCTCGCGCGAGTGTGCTCAGGATCTGGAGACCAGCCTGCTGGAGGCCGGTCCGGAGACGGTGGCGGCCGTTTTCGTCGAGGGCGTCACCGGCGCCAACGGCGTCTTCCCGCCTCCCCCCGGTTACTTCAAGCGACTGCGGGAAATCTGCGATCGCTACGGCATCATGCTGATTTGCGACGAGGTGCTGAGTGGCTTCGGACGCACCGGAAAATGGTTCGCCATCGACCACGAGGGCGTGGTGCCGGATATGATCACCTGCGCCAAGGGATTGACCGGCGGTTACGCTCCGGGCGGGGCGGTCATCGTCAGCGACAAAATCGCCGATTACTTTGAGGACCACACGCTCTTTTGCGGACTGACCACCTATGCCCACCCCATGGTTTGCTCGGCCATCTGCGCGGCCATCGATTGCTATCGCAAGGATGAGGTCATTGAAAAAGTCGCGCACAAGGGAGACCATCTTCAACGCTTATTGAAACAGCTGCAAAGCACGCGTCCCCTCATAGGCAACGTGCGCGGAATCGGGCTGCTCTGGGCTCTGGAGCTAATCGAAGGCGCGAAAACCCCGGTGGCACCCGAGAAAATGGACGCCCTCTACGCCGCCCTGAAAAAACGCAGGGTTTACACCTTCCGGCGTGACAACTTCATCTACCTGGCCCCGCCGCTGGTGATCGAGACGCACGAACTCGACGAAGTGGTGGGACTGATGCAGCAATCTTTGGACGAGGTATTCGCATGAAAAGCAAAGTGGTGGCCAACGCGGCCGAAGCCCTGGCCGGGCTCAAAAGTGGTATGACGGTAATGTCCGGTGGATTTGGCCTGTGCGGTAACCCGGAGGCCTGCATCCATCACATCGCCCAGAGCGAACTCAAGGACCTCACCATCATCAGCAACAACTGCGGCAATCAGGGTCGCGGCCTGGCCGCGCTGCTCAAGAACCGCCAGGTGCGCAAGGTGATCTGCAGCTTTATCGGCGGCAATCCCGACCTGTCGGCTCAGTATCTGGCCGGCGAGGTCGAGGTCGAGCTCAATCCGCAGGGCACGCTGGCCGAGCGCATTCGCGCCGCCGGCGCCGGTCTGGGCGGGTTCTTCACCCCCACGGGAGTGGGCACCAAGGTGGCCGAGGGCAAGGAAGTGCGCGAGATCAACGGACGCAAATATCTCTTTGAAAAGCCTTTGCACGCCGACTACGCGCTGGTGCGCGCGGCCGTGGGCGACAAATTTGGCAACCTGCGTTTCTACAAGACCTCGCGCAACTTCAATCCCCTGATGGCCACCGCCGGTAAGATCACGGTGGTGGAAGTGGACAAACTGGTGGAGGTGGGTGAACTCGACGCCGACGACATCCACCTGCCCGGCCTGTTCGTGCAGCACATTTTCCAGGCCGACCATGAGAACCCCATTGAACACCGCACCGTGAGGGAGAGCTAAGACTATGTGGACCAAAGCGCAAATCGCCCAACGGGCCAGCAAAGAACTGAACGACGGCGACATCGTCAATCTGGGCATCGGATTGCCCACCGACGTGGCCAACTACGTGCCCGAGGGCATCTCGGTGATGTTCCACTCGGAGAACGGCCTGCTGGGCATGGGCCCTTTTCCCACTGAGGACGAGCTGGATCCCCAAATCATCAACGCCGGCAAGCAGACGGTCACCCTGGCCCTGGGTGCGTCCACCTTCGACTCGTCCTTATCCTTCGCGATGATCCGCGGCGGTCACGTGGATGTGGCCATCCTGGGCGGTCTGGAAGTGTCTCAGGCCGGCGACCTGGCCAACTGGATGGTGCCGGGTAAAATGGTCAACGGCATGGGCGGGGCCATGGACCTGGCCAACGGCGCGCGCAAGACGCTGGTGCTGCAGACCCACACCTCCAAGGACGGCGACTCCAAGCTCAAAGCCGAGCTGGCTCTACCGGCCACGGCCCTGGGCTGCGTCAATCGCGTCATCACCGAGCTGGGCGTCTTCGACTGCAATGGCGACCACTTCTTGTGCGTCGAGTTGGCCGAAGGCGTTAGCCAGGACGAGGCCCGGGCCAAGACGGCGGGAGAGCTGCGCTTCGCCTGATCAGCAAAAAGAAAGCCAGGCGCTGCCTGGCTTTCTTTTTTATTTCTGCTGCTGCTGCTGGGGTCCGCCGGCGGGGCGGTTGGCCTTGATTTGTTCGAAGGTGGACTCCGAGCTTTGCTGATCGCCCTGTTGTAGCTGCTGTTTCAGCTGCGATTTGAGCGATTCGTTGGGATCGCTGCCCTGGCTGGGTCGGCTCGATTCCATCGAGTAGATGGTGCTCAGGGCACCCTGCAGGTCGCCGCTCTGAATCTGCTGCTCGAGCTGGTCAGGGCTGACACCCGAGTTGGACTGCGTGCCCTGGGTGGCGTTGCTCTGGGTCAATTCCTGAGCTTCCGGGCTCAGGCTCACTTGCGACTGCTGCGACTGGGTCGGGTTCTGGGCCTGGGTCTGGCCGACGCGATCGGTCGCCTGCTGAAAATTGGTCTGCTGGGTGCGCTGCGGCGTTGCCGTCTGGTTCGCTTGTACGCGAGTCTGTCCGATGGGAGATGCCATGTGTGCCGTCCTCCTAGTGTGTCCGCCCCCAGACAAATGTTAGGAGATTCTCATCAGCAGAACGTGTCCTTTTCTAAGCGGAGCCTAAAGACTCTCTGAGCGAAAGCTTAGAGTTTCCGGTCAGTGGAACTTCTCGCCGCGCTCCAGCATGCCGAGGATTTTCTCCATGCGGTTGCGGCGTGTCTCCGGCTTCTTGGCCGTCTGTAGACGCCAGAGGATGGCGTAGCGATTGGTGGCGTTCAGGGTCTCGAAGAAGGCCGCGGCCTGAGGATTTTTGCCCAGCTCGGCCAGGAAATCTTCGGGCGCCTGGGCGGTGGAGGGACTGTCGTAGGCCTGCTCCCAACGCCCGTCCGCCTTGGCCCGCTCGATCTCGGCCAGACCGGCCGGTTGCATACGACCCTCTTCGATAAGCCGCTCCACCTTGACCCGATTGATTTTGGACCAGATGCTGCGGGCCCGGCGAGGCGTGTAGCGCTGCAAATAGGAAGTCTCGTCCACAGACTTGGCCTGCCCGTCGATCCACCCATAACAAAGCGAGACCTCCACCGCCTCGGCATAGGTGACCGAAGTGGTGGGCGCGCCCTTTTTGGCAAAGAGCATCCAGAACCCGTCCGACTTTGCATGATTTTCCCGCAGCCAGACCTCAAAGGCGGCTGCATCCGGGAACTTGAGGATTTCCAGTTCAGATTTCAAAGCGATATCCCACTCCATACACCGAATAAATGACTTCCCGGTCGGGGAGCTCTCGGGCGATCTTCTTGCGCAGATTCTTGATGTGACTATCCACCACCCGGTCGGTCACTTCCTGGTCCATGTCGTAGGTCAAATCCACAATGGAATCGCGGGAATAGACGCGCCCCGGATGAGAAAGGAACAGCCTGAGCAGGCGATATTCGGTGGGCGTCAGATCGAGACGCTGGCCCTGCACATAGATCATTTGGGCCGCTTCGTCGCAACGAAAAAGCGAGTCTTGCGGGCGCGACGTCGGGCGCAATCGGCGCAGCACCACCTTGACCCGGGCCACCACCTCGCGGGGGCTGTAGGGTTTGCAAATGTAGTCGTCGGCGCCCAACTCCAGACCCAGCAGGCGATCCAATTCCTCAACCTTGGCCGTAACCATCATCACGGGCGTTTCCGAGACTTTGCGAATCTCCCGACAGATGGTCAGACCATCGACTCCGGGCAGCATCAGGTCGAGCAAGACCAGGTCCGGCTTATATTCCCGAAAGGCTTCCAGGGCCTGACCTCCGTGGTCGATCCAGCGATGGTCCATTTCCGAGTGGGTCAGATAATCCCCAAGGATGCGGGCCAACGGCTCTTCATCCTCGACCAGCAAGATACGTGGCTTCATTTCCTGACCATCGGCAAGAGAAAATCGACCCTCACCCCTCCCAAAGGAGAAGCAGCTGCCTGCAGTTGGCCCTCGTGGGCCTGGGCGATGGCGCGGCAAATCGACAACCCCAGGCCGGCCCCGCCCAGCTTCTTGCTTCGAGAAGATTCGAGACGAAAGAACCTCTCAAAAAGCTTGTCGGCATACTCGGGAGGCACGCCCGGTGCCGAATCCTCCAGACGGATCCGCCAGTGCGTGCCGGTATCCTGGCAGCGCAGCTCGACCCGGCCGGGGGCGTCGGTGTAACGCAGCGAGTTTTCCAGCAGATTGGCCAGCAGCTGACGCAGCCGGTCCGCATCGCCGAAGACATGGGCCTGCAGTCGCGAAGACTCGTGAACGATCGAAAGATCCAGACCGGCTTTGGCATACCGAGACTGAAACGGCTCGGTCACCTCCTGGAGCAATTTCCACAGCTCTACCTCGCGCATCTTGTAGTTCAGCTGGCCGAGATCGGCCCGAGCCAGCTGAAAAAGATCCTCGGTGAGTCCGGTCAAGGCCATCACCTGACCGTGCAGCAAGTCGAATGCCTCGGGGTCGGCGGGACGGATCCCGTCCTGTAAAGCCTCCACCTCGGCGCGCAGAACCGCCAGCGGCGTGCGCAGCTCGTGAGAGACGTCCGCGATCCACTGCTTGCGCGACTCGTTGCCGCGCTCGAGAGTATGAGCCAGGTGATTGAAGCGCCGGGCCAACTGGGCCAACTCGTCGCCGCCCTCCACCTGGATACGCGTCTTATACTCGCCCACCGCCAGTTTCTGCGTCCCGCGCAACAGCAGCAAAATAGGGCGCTTCAAATGCGCCGAGAGAACGGCCGCGGTCAACGAGCTCAAGGCCAGAGCGACCGCACCAATCAGCGTAGAAATGCGCATCTGGGAGTTGAGAAACTCCTGAGCGGCCTGGGCCTGGTCGGCCTGGGCCCGATATTCCTCGAACCCCCGCCCCAGGCTGATGCGCAGAGTGGCCAGCATCAACAGCACCAACACGGCGCAGGAAAGAAAGAGCGAAGCGAAGATTTTGTGACCGATCGAGATCTTCACTTCTGGAGGTGCGCTAAGGGTCAGCACGCGACCTCCTTCAGCTCCAGCCTCCAGCCGGGTATGCCCTGGTCCGGTTGCATCCCCAGGCCCTGTAGTTGGGCCTCCAGACGCCGCCCCTTGTGTTCCAGGCCAAACTCCACCAGTCCCAGCTGGTCGTCCAGACGCGCCCAACTGGTGGCCTGCCCGTGCCGGCCCAGCTGTTCCCAGACATGACCCTGCCGGGTGCGTTGATAGCGGCTGTGCAGGTTGGACCGCCAGGGCAACCCTCGACTGAGCAGACGGGCCGGCGGCCGGTCTTCCCAGCGGCAGGCCTGACCGTGCAAAGGTGTCATTCCCAGGGCCAGCACCAGCGCATCCAGCATGGGGTCAGGCGGACCACATCTTTCGTAGAAGGCCACCAGCTCCGCCGTCTCCAGGAAAGCCACCCGGGCACCGAAATCGGAAACCAACCAGAACTGCCCCGCCAGGTCCAACTCTACCGTCAAGCAACGAGTGCATTCGCCAAACCGATAGTCCAGGCGCCTTCCCACCGGCAGATGCAGGGGAACCTGAGCGGCACCGCTCGGGCTGCGGACCGTCTGCCCTTCGAGAGGCCTACAATCCAGCAGAAAGCGGTCCTCCAACAAAACATGGCTCAGATGAAAGGGCAGGCTCACCTCTCCCAGGCGAATGCCCGGCTGCACGTGGATGTGCAGATGCGGCTGCGGGGAACGTCCGCTGTTGCCGCAGCGGCCCAGCAGTTGTCCCAGGGCGACGGTCTGACCGGACTGGACCGGCAGACTTCCCTGTTGCAGATGGGCCAGAACCACCACCGGGCCGCTCAGCGACTCGATCATCACGTAGTTGCCCCAGCGGCGCTGAATGTCCACTTCACCGGGAGGGTTGTCGGGACAATCGCTCACGCAGGCCAGCACGCGCCCGGCCAACGGCGCCACGATCTCCGCGCCCCAGCAATAGTAGTCGCTCAGCTGCAGACCTTGCCCGGCGAAACTCTTGCCTTCCCGTTGCTGCACGAAGTCAAGCGCATAACGCCACTGCTGTTGGTGGGTATGTGGACCATCAAAGCCCTGATAGCAGGTCCAGCTGTCGTGAAAGGGCAGCCGCAGGGCCAGGCTGCTGGGATCGAGACCGCGGGCCCGGGCCAGCGCGCAGCGCTCCCAACTGCGCTCGGGTAGAGCGGGTGTGGGCAGCTTCTGAAAGCGCCAGAATCCGTCCGCGCGCGGCCAACAGGCCCACAGGCTCAGCCAGGTGACCAGCACGAAAGGCAGCGCCAGCGGAGGCAGGCCCAGAGGCGCCAGCAGGCTGGTGCAGGCCAGGTAGACCAGACTGGAGGCCCCGGCCGCCAGCAGCCCGAGCATCAGACTGGCCCGGCCGGGCGAGAGCCAGAGACCGCTGATCATCAGGCAGGTCAGAATGGCCTCGCTACCGGCCAACACCTGGGCATAGCTTGCCGGAGGGACCCCCAGGACCCCCAGCAATGCGTAGGAAACCGCGAAGGCCAACGCGCTCAGAAGCAACAGGTAAGGAGAGCCCAGCCCGATGGCCAGGGCCACCAGCGCCCCACTCAGCGGGTTGGGCACCAGAAAAATTTCCCCCAGCGAGCAAAGAAAGGGATGGCCGTGATCGGGTGGTAGTGGCTGCAGGCTCAGCAAGAGAGACCGACCCACCGACATCAAGCCCCAGCCCACCAGCACAAAGGGAGCGCACAGGGGCCGCTGCACCCGGGTGCGCAGCCAGGCCGTCACCAGCACACAGGCGGGCCCTCCGGCCACTACCAGCAGCAACAGCATCCGACCTGGCTGGTAGGTCGCCGCCAGCAGATGGCCCACCAGCACCGCGTTGACCAGCTCAAGGGTGGTGGGCGCCGGCTCCAACGGGAGGCAGCGCCGACTAGCCATGGCGCTGAAGGCGCAGACCCAGGCCGCCAGGCCGGGCACCGGCTCGACCAGGGTAGCACCCAACAGCAACAGTGAAGGCAGCCAGCCCGGCAGCAGCAGAAACGAGCCGTAAGCGGAGAACAGCGCTCTCATCGCGCCGCCAGCTCCCTCCAGGGTTGCGCTTCACAGCTCTGCAAGTGCTCGGGAAGTTCATCCTGGGCGCACATCACCACCAGATCCTCGGCCCGGCGGATCACCGAGACACCTCCATCTTCCTGAAGCAAAACGATGGCCGGTCGATACTCGATGAACTGCAGCCACTGGGTGTTGTTGTAGGCACCCACCGGGCTGATGAGCAGGCGATCTCCCTGGCGCAGAGGAGCCAGTTGAATGCTGTTGCGCACTACGTCGATGTTCATGCACAGCGGGCCGTAGAGCACCGTCTCCTGAGGCGGACCCACGGGAGGACGGGTCAACTTGACCTGATGATTGTACCAGAAGGCGGTAAATAGCGTGTTGACACCCGCGTCGAGCACGGCCGCGCGCCGACCATCGGGCAGACGCTTGGTACCCACCACACTGGTGACGAGGTGCTGCGCATCGTCGACGGTGGCCCGACCAGACTCAAAAATCAGCGTCGGCAAAGGCTGGTTCTGGCGAATGCGAAATTCCAGCCCGCGATGCAGCGCATCCACCACCGCCTGCGCGAACTCTTCGGGCGGAGGCACCGACTGAGCCGGAGGCAAATAAACGCCCTGCAGCGAGTTCTGAGACGGCAGGCCGCCACCGATATCCAACGATTCGATGCGAAGCTGACCGTCTTGCTCCAGCCAGGCCGTGAATTCGCACATCAGACGCATTTGCTCCGCGTAGGCCCTCGGCTCCAGGATGAAGGTTCCGATGTGCGAGTGCAGGCCGGTCAGGCGCAAATGCGGGCTGAGTTCGATGCGCCGGGCCGCTTCGTGGGCTTCGCCGCTTTCCAGGTTGAATCCGAAGCGACTCCAGGGCTCGCTGTAACCGGTATTGAGGTTGAGTCGCAGGGTCAGCGGGACCACTCGATTCTCCTCGCGGGCGATGGCTTCGATGTTGGATAGCTCATCGGCATGGTCGACATGCAAATGGGCACCTTCGGCGATGGCCCGGCGCAAGATCTGGGGGCTCTTATTAGGACCGTTGAACAGGATGCGCGAACCCGGAACACCGAGTTTACGCGCCTTTTCATACTCAAAGCGGGAGACCACCTCGGCCCAGCAGCCTTCCTGATGGAGGATGTTGCAGATGGCGCTGGTGTAGTTGGTCTTGTAAGACCAACCGTGCACCACCTGGCTGTAGAGAGACTGGAAGGCAACGCGCAAGCGCCGGGCATTCTCGCGCAGGCGTTTCTCGCTGGTCAGGAAGAGCGGCGAACCGAACTCGGCCACCAACTCCTCCAGGTTGTGACCCTCCAACTGGTCCTGATACTCGCCGCGCGGCGGGCGCAGCCCAAATTTATTGAGAGCGCCCAACTGATGGGGCGACATAAACGGGGTGATCCAGGGCTTCTTGCTCATGCGATCAAAGCTCCTCGCATCATCAGATTCTCAAAGGACTTCATGTCCACAATCAATTCCTCGGCGTAGCGCAAGAACATCACCCCGGGTCGCAGCGGGGCAAAGCTGGGTGGAGTCTGTCCTTGCAGCAACTCCACCAGAGTGAGAGGCAAGTTGCGCCCCACCCCGTGGCTCAAATAAATCCAGGCGGGAAAGCGCGGATTCATTTCGATCAGATAGAGTTGGCCCTCGCGGGTGCGCAAAACTTCCGCTTCGAAAGGTCCCCTCCAGTCCAGGCCTTCCACCAGCGTGGCCGCCAGGCGCTCCAATTGCTCGTCGACCACGCTGACGCCCGCCCAGGCCTTGCCCTTATCCGTCAGGGCCCGTTTGCTCATCATCACGGCGCCAAGCAGCCCCTGAGCGGTGCCCAGGCCGGTCAGATTGATTTCCTGGCCCTCGAGGAAACGCTGCACCAGCACGGGATATCCCCACTGGGCGGCCAGCCTGTAGTAGGCGTCCTCGGCCTGGTGAGCATCGTAGCAGACCACGGCATCGTAAAAAGCACCCTTCACAACCAGGGGATAGCTCCAACTGCCGGAGCGGAAGAAGCCAGGGTCGCTGACGGTGCGAGTCTCCGGTGTGAGCACCCCCAATCGCCGGCACAAGTCGGGGAGACGGTCCTTGTTGCGGCTCTGCAGCTGGCTGGCGCCGGGCAGCATGGTCTTGATACCGCGCAATTCCAGTTCGGGAGCGATCGCGATGAAGCAAGGCAATTCGGCGTCCAGACAGGGGATGACCGCGTCCAGGTGCTCTCGCTCATGAATCTCCAGCAGACGCTCGAGCAAAGTCTCGGCACCCGCCGCCGGATAGGGCAGCAAATAGGACGAATCCAGGCCGGCGTGATACAGACCGGCGTCGAGCACGTCGTAGCCCAGACCCACCAGACGACCTCGAAAGGCCGCTCCTTGACGCAGGCAACGGGCTACCGCGTAGCCTGGGCCCGGATTCTCGGGGCGGGCATTCATGCCCGTGACAGCCACATTCCAGGCATACTTCACGACAGATACCTCCCCAATTGCTGAACGAAGCTCTCCAGGCCGCCTTCCGCCTGCTCGGGAGTGGTAGCGTAAGCCTTGGCCAGTTCTTCGGCGGTCTGACGCAACGAAAAGCCCAGGCGCATCATTTCGAGAGCCTCCAGGGCGGTTGGATTGAGGCTGTAGCTCTGACCACTGCGCGGGTCGAAGAGGAAGCCGCTGTCACTCACGGCCAGCTGGCGCAGCACGTCGCTCCGGCGCAGTGCCTCCAGAATCTCCTGGGGCGGCCGCATCACCGTGCCACCGTGCCCGAAGCATAGGAACGCAGGCCGTCCATGTGATAACCGTTGGCCTTGCACCACTTGCAGTCTTTGGTCTTGCACTGAGATGGCGCCACTTTGCTCTCCCAGAGCGCCACTTCGTATTTTGCGTTCGAGCAGTTGCTCCCCAAAGGAAAGGTTTGCTGCCAGTTGCCCTGGCGCACGTAGATGACCTGACTGCGCGCCGGATAGCGGTCGCTGGTGGGCGTTACGGTGATTCCCAACCAACCGCTATGATCGGCATAGCCGGTCACCGTCACCGAGGCCGAATTCTCAGAGCGCCCGGTCAGAAACTCCTTGGTAGCCGCCCAGGCGGAACAGCCCAACAACAAAACCCAGAAAAAGCTCCTCATCTTTGCTTACCTCCACCCCCGAAGTCTAAGCAAAGATTGAGGAGAAATCGTGGAGGGTTAGCTCTCGTAGACCAGCGGTTGGGCCGGAACCCATTCCCGCTTGTTCTTCAACTCGAGCAGGGCCCAGCAACCGTCTTCCTGCTTGCCCCAGGAGCGGCCCTGATGGTCCATTTTGAAAGGCGTCTCCTTGCCGGTCAGCTCGTCTTTGAGACCTTTCATAGCGGTGTGAAAGTCACCGGTGAGGCGCAAGGCCTCGGCGTTGGAGTCCCCGGAAGCGGCTGCGCGCTGGCGATAAGGCTCGACTTCGATGGGTTGGCCGACCGAAGTGTGAGCCAGAGTTCGGTGGGTCCAGTGATAGGTCACACCCAGGCCGGCCAGACCGGTGAGCACGCTGGTAGTCCCGATCAGAGCGGGAGCCAGGCCGGGAGCCAGAGCGCCCACGGCGGCCGCTCCTACGCCCGTCAACACGGCCGCGGCCGCTCCATACTTGACGGCATTCATGGCTTTGATGCCAATTTCGCCCTTAGGACCCTTCAAAAAGCCCAGTCCGGCACCCACGGCACCGCCACCGATGGCTCCAGTGACCAGTCCGGCCACCCCGGCGGCCAGGCTCCCGCCGCCGGCGGCATAAATGCCGGCGGCTGCGACGGCGGCCGAAACGGCTCCGCCCACCAGCGCTTCGAAGGGATGTTTTTCCTTATCCTTGGAATAGTGCTGGGCGATGGGCAGGGCGTATTTCACGTTGGAGCCAACGGCAATGCGGCCCACCCCGGTCTTGATGGGCTGCACAAAACCCGTGTCCCAGATCCGTCCCTCGGGATAGAAGACGAAGTTCTTGTCCTGGTTGAGGATTTCACGGGCGTGGTCGACCGGGTCCGGAAAGGTGCCCTGAAAATCGCCGTAGCGATCCACGGGAAAAGAACCAAAGTCGGCCAGCATCTTGCCCAGCGGGCCGCTGAACTGCTTGATGTCGGACATCGAACCGAAAGGGCGTCCATTGTCGGGTACGCGCGAGGCCAGCGGAGCGTCCATGTAGCCCTGGTGAGTAGAACCGGCAATGAAGTTGCCGTCTTTGGGAATGTTTTCGAAGCCTTTGTCCTTGACGCGAAAGAGAATCGGCATCATCAGATCGCGAAACTTACGAACCTTGGCGGCCTTCTTGTCGTCCCAGTGGTGACGATTACCGGGCGGCAAGCTCATGCCCGCGGTCGACTTCTTTTCGGGAGGAGTGGGTGGTTGGTTTTCCTGGGGAGTCCTCAGCGGTTTGAGGGGCTGAGAAGGTGCGAAATTCTGAATCTTCATGATGTAGCTCCGCCTGCTCTATGTATGTATCGCCAGGTTAGGACAAGCCACTCAAAATTCTCGGAAAGTCAGTCTCCGGAATGCCAGTGATAGACGGAAAGTGACAGCTCGGCCAGAGCCCGGTCCACGTCCCAGCTGTGGCCGCCTCGTTGCGTCAGAAGGCTCAGAACATAGGGCCGCTCGGGCACTTCCACGACTGCCACATCGTGACGTACGCCGTCCAGCTCGCCGGTCTTGTGAGCCACCGAAAGCTCCGGCGGCAGCATCAACGGAATCTTCTCGCGGAATTGCTGGCGACGCAAAATGGAAAGAGCCTGATTGGTATGGCTGCGATCGAGGATTTCACCGCGCGCCAGGGCGGCCATACACAATCCCATGTCAAAAGCACTGGTGCGGTTGTCGTGACCGGGGCGCGGTTGCTCCATGAAGCGACGGCCCAACAGGCTGCGGTGCATCTCCAGGCCACGGAACAGACCGGCCATGGCGCCGTCGGGCAAGAGATCCAGTAAAAGATTGGATGCGACGTTGTCGCTGACCACGATCATGAGCCGACACAAATCCATGACCGTCATCTCAGCTCCATCGTGAAGCTCAAAAAGCACGCCGGCTCCGCCCACGTGGTGGCGAAACTCGACGGAAACCCTCTGGTCCAACGAGAGTAGACCCGCCTGGTTGGCCTGCAGGACCGCCAGCAAAATGGGAACTTTGATGACGCTGGCGGCCGGAAAGTCGGCCTCGGCGTTCCAGCCCCAACTGCGGCCGGTGTGCAGGTCTTGATAATAAGCGGCAATCTCCCCAGGCATCTGGCGAAGCTGGGTGAGGATTCGGGAATTCAACTCTCGCCCGACCTCAACAACTGCAGCACGAATTGTCCGAGACTGCGCACCTGAGCTGGCTTCAGATCGACGAAGCGAATGCTGGCCAACTGGGTCCCGCCCTCCTCGGACTCTTTCGAATGCAAGAGGATACCGGGCAGCCAGATGGCCTTGAGGCTACCTAGCGGACCCACTCTGATCTGCACCCGAGTGTTGGGAGCGAAGTGAGTATCCGTCTCGAAAAGGGCCCCGCCGGCTCCCAGATTGAGGACCACGCCAGGAAACTCCTGACCGTCGGCGTTGACCAGACCCTCCATTGCCGAGTCGGCGCGGATGGACTTGCGGCGCGTGTAAATGGCCCGCTCGTCAAAGCCGAGTTCCTTGAGCAGAAACTTGACCCAGGAGCGCCGCATGTTCCCGGGAGTGTCCGCATACTGCAGACCCACGTCGAAATCATCCGCGTCCTTACGCTTGCGAGACCAGCGCACCAGACAGAGGACATACTCGTTCTCCACGCGCTGGGTGTTGCTGGGGTGATAGACGAAAATATTGGTGCCGGGCTTAAGTTTCTCGCCCATACGCAGGCGCATACCGTTCAGGCCCATATCGCGAATCTGAGCGGAAAACTGCTGCTGGTCCACAACGCACTGCACCTTGTAATCGCAGCGCAGGCGGATCAGACGGCGGCGTTCATCCGCCTTATCCTGGTTGCGCACCTGGAAAAAGGCCAGGGCCCCGCGGAGCAGCTGTTTAAAACGGTCGAGCATCTAAATTCGGGGAATCAATCTTCCAGCTCGGCCTGGTTAACTTCGAAAACCTGGCGGCCCACTTCGTCGCCGTTGAGGAAAACCACGATGGCGTAGGCTCCGGCCACATCCAGCGAAAGATCCATCGAGGAAGCGAACTGCCAACGCTGAGGACGCTTGGACTGACTGCCCTCGGGCAGGCTGACCTCGAAATCGGCCTCCAACGAAGCCAGCCACTTGCCGTGTGGGCTCTGCACATCCAGCACGAACTCGTGGGTCTGCCCCAGTTCGTCCGGGTCAAGCGAAATCGAAACGGCCACGGCCAGATGCTGGGCCACGGGGAACTCCGTGTGCACGGTAAGCCGGTCCCAGCCCCCGCCCATCACATAAAGCTTGTTGCCGATCACTTCGGCGGCGTCGGCCAAAATCAACCACTCAAGTTTCATGGGACCCCCTCCTTCCAACGAACACCCCCAGGTTCCTGGTTCGCGCTAAACAGCTGCCACCGATCTGGGCAGCTCCACAAAGCCCTCCCCCTTCAGAAAAAGCCTCTGCCATTCCAACACCGAGAGAACACGCCAGATCTCCCAGCTGTGGTCGGTTCCTTGCTGGTGCTCCCGAAAGAGGCGTTGCAGCCGCTCCGCCTGGAACCACTCGCGGGCCGCCTGGCTGTGCAACTGGTCGCCCACCCACTGCTTGAGCGGACCCCGATACCAATGAACGGCCGGAGTGGGATAGCCCTTTTTGTCCCGCCGCAGAATGATTTCCGGCGGTGCCAGGCCGGCCACGGCGGTGCGCAGCACTCGTTTGGTCCACCCCTGGTGAATCTTGAACTGGCTGGGCAAGGCGAAAGCGAACTCGACCAGGCGATAGTCGAGAAACGGCGTGCGCGCCTCAATGGAGAAAGCCATGCTGTTGCGATCTTCGTAGCGCAGCAATTGCGGAATGGAAAGGTGAGTCAGATCCTGGGCCAATCGTCTGGAGAGCCGGTCTGGCCAGGAACGTGCGGCCGTGCGGCTGCGGTCGACCGACAGCATCTGCTGACGCAGGCTCTCCTGTAGATACACGGGCGGCTTCCAGGGGTCGGGACGCAGCTTCTCGGGCTTGCGCAAGAAAGCCGGTAGCCTCGACTGCCAGCGCGCCTTGGAAGCCACCTTTTCGAAGGAGCGAGCGGCCAGTTCCTGACAGGCCGCCATCTCGGACTTTTCCTGATGTTGAAAGGCCAGATCCCAAATATAGTCTTCCAGGTAGGGCAGATAGCCGGCGAAAACTTCGTCGCCTCCCTGGCCGTCCAGCAAAACCTTGACCTGGTTGTGGGCTGACTGCATCACCTTCCACTGAGTGAAAAGGGTAGCGCTGCCGGATGGCTCATCCTGGGCCCAGCAGATTTTCGCCATAGCGTCGATCAACTCTTCGGGCTGCGGGATGACCCGGGTGGCCTGCGTCTTGCAACCTTCCACCACGGCCCGAATGTAGTCGGATTCGCTGCAGTCCGCTTCGACGTATTCGCTGGAAAAGGTGCGAATCGGCTGATTGCTGAGGGCGGAGGCGATAGAAACGATCGAGCTGCTGTCCATACCCCCAGAAAGACAAGTTCCCACCGGAACATCCGAGCGCAGGCGCAGGCGCACGGCATCCTGTAGCAGGGCGCGTAAGGCCTCGGCGGCGGTATAAAAAGAGACGTCCGGATGGGCGGGTAGCTGCGGGTCGGCAAACTGGAGAGCGGGAACGGAGGGAGACCCTTGCAGGCGCACCGAGGCGACTTCCAGCGCGGCTTCAAAGTTGTGCCCGGGGGCCAGCGCCCAGTAACTCTGGATATTGAGACCGGAACCGCGCGAAATCCACAGGTGATGGGCGGGCGGCAAGGGCTTGAGGCCGGCGAAGAAGGTCTCATTCTCGTCGTCGCAGATGCTCTCGACTAGAAAGCGACCGAGTGCTCGTGGATTGATGCGACGCAACCCCGGGTCATCGCCGAGCAGCGCCTTGGGCTCGGAGGCGAAGCGAAACTCCGCTCCCACCTCGGCGTAGTAGAAAGGCTTGACTCCAAAGCGGTCGCGGGCGCACCACAGCTCCTGCTTTTGCTCATCCCAGAGCGCGAAGGCCCACATACCGTTGAAGTGGCGCAAGCACTCGCGCCCCCACTGCAGATAGGCGCGCACCAGCACTTCGCTGTCGCCCTCGGTGCGAAACCGATGCCCCAGTCCCTCCAGAACGCTGCGAATCTCCAGGTAGTTGTAGATCTCGCCGTTGTAGATCAGCAGGCAGTGCTCCACCCGCATGGGCTGCTCGGAACGGACATCCAGGTCGATGATGGAGAGACGGCGATGCACGAATCCCAGCCCGCCTTCGCTGTAGATGCCCTGGGCATCCGGCCCGCGGTGCGCCAGCAGCGTTCCCATCCGCGAGAGACGCTCGCGGTCCACCTCGTGGCCTTGATTTTGAAAGATTCCAGCGATTCCGCACATGCTTTAGGGAGTGCTGTGCCAGCCCAGAAACCCCTGCTATTTGCCCGTGAGCGCCCGCTCCTTGAGCCCAGGTGTCTCGGTCCAGGCATTGGGGTCGCTGCCCTGCAGCTTGTAGAGACCGACTTCCATTTTGCGCAGCAAGTTCGTTTTGGGCCCATTGGGGGTGAGACGGAATTCGAAGTCGTCCAGCACCTTGTTGGTGATGCCGTTGAGCAGAGCGTATTTAGAATTGTGGCCGGTGCCGTGATGAGCGGCGTGCAACTTTTTGGGCACCATCAGGCCGACTTTCTGGGCCGTCTTGATGACGGGCCCGTTTTCGGCGTCGCTCATATGGGCGCGGCGATGAAACTCCTGAGCCAGGTTTGCGCAGTTGGCGAATACCGTCAGTCCGGCCGTAAGCGGCGCCAGCGCGGGCAGGGTCCAACTGGTGGCGGCCAGAGCGGCCAGCATGGGGGTGGTGAAGACTTGCGTGCCGGCGGTGTGGTTGGCGAACTCGCGGTGCACCACATCGCGGGGATGGTCGTGATGGTTCTGAAAGTCGTGAGCGTGACGCTGCATCCACTTGGGCAGGAAGTCGGGACGAACGTTATCCAGGAAGTGATGCACCAGGCCGGTGGAGATGTCGGCCAGCACGTAGGAGCCCACCATGGCGCCGGCCATGGCCAGTCCGGAACCCACCGAGGCAAAAGCTCCGCCGTGAATCAAACCGGCCACGGTGGCAGCGGTGCAGGCCACGCCGGTGTAGGCGATGGCTTTCTGCATGGGAGTGGCTCGCTCGATCTCGACCGTGTCCTGAATCGGCGCCGGAGGAGGCGGGGACTGAGGCTTGTTCAGCGTTCGCAGGGTCGGTTGAGGCGCGGTCTGGATCTTCATAGCCCTACTCTAGGGGAGCGGGCGGGAAAAATTCTGAAAAGGTCAGACTTGCTGGTGACTGACCGGCGCCTGCAGCGGCAGACTCACCGGATGGACGAAGTAGAAGTCATACCAGATCTGGAAGCACAGCAAGGAAAGCACCTTGTTGGCCAGAGCGGCGTTGCCGGCCGCAAATTCTTCCAGAATGCGGGTGACTTCCTGAGCCTGGAAGAGACCGTGCTGGTCCAGGTTGGCCGGCGACAGCGTGGTGCGCGCGTAGTCCAGCAGCCAGCCGGATAGCCACTGATTGACGGGCATCACAAAGCCTTCCTTGGGCCGGTCGATGGCTTCCGAAGGCAGGTATTTGCGAGCGGCCGTCTTGAGCACGCTCTTGATTTCCTGGCCATGAATTTTGAAACGACCGGGAATGCGGGCGGCGAACTCCATAACCTCAGTATCCAGAAAACCGGTGCGAATCTCCAGGCTGTGAGCCATGGACAGGCGGTCGGCGAAGGTAAGCACCTGGTCGGGCAACTGGGTGAGAAATTCGGCCTCGAGCACGCGATTGAGCGGATCCTGGGCGGTGCATCGGGCGAAGACGTCGCGCATCCAATCGGTGGTGGACAAGTCCTGCAGCCGTTCAGGACGGTAGAGCGCCCGCTTGTCGGCTTCGGTGAAAACGAAAAGCTTGCTGCGCCACTCCCAGTCGTGGGGGGAAGAAAGTCGCGCCAGAAACTCCGGCTGGTCCTGAAAATGTCCCAGGTCGTCGGTCTTTCCGCTGGCGTATTCCGCCAGCGGACGGGCCAGACGGTGGCTCAGGTAGGAGCCGAAGAGTTCGTCGGCTCCGTCACCCGAAATAGCCACTTTGAGGTGCTTCACAATCAGGCGCGATAGGAAATAGGTGGACATCACCCCGCCGAAGGGCTCATCGAAGTGGGTGAGGATGGCCGGCAATTCGTCCCGAAAGCGCGAGAAGTCGAGTTCCTCTTCGTAATGTTCCGTGTCGTATTGTTTGGCAATCTGTCGGGCGCAGGCCAGGTCCAGTTCTTTGCCCGGAGTACTCGAGTCGGCCCGGTAGCGCAGAGTGAAGGTCTTCACCTTCTGGGACGAGTGGCTGGCGGCCAGGGCGGTGGCCAGGCTGGAATCGAGGCCGCCCGAGAGGAAGAAGCCAACCGGCACGTCCGCCAGTAAACGGCGCTGCACGCCGCGCTGCAGCCGTTGCAGCAATTCGTCGGCCAGCTCTTGCTCGTCCAGTTCGCCTTCCAGCGGAGTCCAGTCCAGCCTCCAGTAGGCCTCGATGGTCTTGATTCGACCGTCTTCCCAGACCAGTTGGTGGGCGGGTGGCAGCATCGAGATCCCCTCGAAGGCGCTGAGCGGAGCGGGCACATTCTTGAGCGAGAGGAAATGGTGAACGGCTTCCTGGTTGAGTTTGCGCTGGAAACCCGGGATCTGCAGCAGCGCCTTGATTTCGCTGGCGAACCAGAGCCCCCCCTGATGAACGCAGTAGTAGAGCGGCTTCTTGCCGGCCCGGTCGCGAATCAGCAGGCCTCGATTTCTGGCTTTGTCCCAGACGGCCACGGCAAACATGCCGTGGATGGCTTTGGCCATCCCGTCGCCATGCAGCTGGTAGAGGTGGGGCAGAACTTCGGTGTCGCTGCGATTGCTAAAGTGGTGCCCCTGCGCCTGGAGCTGGCTGCGGAGCTCAGGGAAATTGTAGATTTCACCGTTCTGGCAGGCCCAGATGCTTTGATCCGGGGTGGACAGGGGCTGGCGGCCGCCGGCCAGGTCGATGATGGAGAGCCGGCGGGCCCCCAACGTGAAACCCTCCCCGGCCACGCAATGCTGGTCATCCGGCCCTCGATGGGCCAGCACCTGCAGCATCTTTTCCACCACCTCGGGAGCACGCGCTCCGAACACTCCGGCAATTCCACACATAATCGAGCTTGTATCACGCAGGCCCGCTGGAAACCTGCCGAAAGAAGCCCGGATGAAACGTGTCCTCTTCAGCGATTTGCACGGAAACGACCAGGCCTTGGAAAGAATGCTCGAGCGGGAATCTTGCACCGTGATCTCCGCGGGGGACGTGCTGGGCCGATCAGGCTCCAATCAGAAATGCCTCGAACTGATGCGAGAACGCAAGATTGCTTCCGTCCAGGGCAATCACGAATTACGTATGCTGAAGATGTATCAGTCCGGGCTCGAAAGTTGGGCTGCGGACTGGGTTCGCAGTTGGCCGCTCGAGCTCTTGGACGAAGACGCCCTCGTGACGCACACCCTGTTCGAAAACCACGACTTTCTAGATATCGAGCTACCGGAACACGTGCACAAGCTGCTCTTGCGACGGCCGCTGGTCTTTACCGGGCATCAGCACTTGCCGGGATACTGGACCCTGCAACCAGGCGCTGAACCCTTCTGGAGTTCCGTGCGCGTGCCCGCTTGTCTGGAGCGGAAGCCCGATGTGCGCTACCTGGTGCAAATCGGCAGTCTGGGAGAACCCATGGCTCAGTCTCTACCTCGCTATGTGAGCTGGGACGAAGGCCGAATTGAGTGGCACGGCCTGGACGGGTGCAGGTAGCGGCGGCGAGTGGACAAACTGACTGGCCATGCTGGATTTGCAGAGTCAGATCGATGAACTGGCCGAGGGAGAGCGTCTGGAGCTTCCGTCCGGGCAACTGGAGTTAAGCGCTCCTCTGATTTTGCGCCGAGGCATCACGCTGGTCGGCTCGGCCACCACGCTGCTGCTGCGCCAGGGGCGCGAAGCGGTGGTGCGAGTGCAAGGAGCCGGTCCTTATCATCTCAGGGGACTGCGCGTGATTTACCTGGGAGAAGGTCCGGCGCGTGGCATTTGGGCCGAGAGCGGCGAGCTGCACGTGGAGGACTGTCATGTCAGCGGAGCCCGCTGGGTGGACGATCGCGGGCTGGGCTGCGGGGTCCACTTTTCCCACGAGTCGCGAGGCAGCGTGACTTTCAGTGAGCTTTTCAACAACGACGTGGGGGTGCTGGTCGATCATCAAAGTCAGGTCCGGCTGGAGTCCAATCGCTGCTACGACAACCGTCTTGCCGGCGTGCGCGTGCAGGGTTACAGCCGGGCCCGGGTCAGCCAGAACGAATGTCGCGGCAACGGCCAGGCGGGCATCTGGGTGCTGGGCCAGACCTGGGCCGAGCTGGAGGGCAATCGTTGCCACAGCAACGGAACGCACGGAATCCACCTGAGCGGCCAGAGCCAGTCTCGTTGCCTGGGCAATGAAGTCAGTCAAAATCCTCATCACGGCCTGAGCGTGGAAGAGCAGGCCTGGGCCAGCCTGGACCAGCAGGTTTGTGAAGACAACGGTCTGTGCGGTCTGGATATTGGCGGGGAGAGCAAGGTGTTGGCCAGCAGCAATTATTGCACCCAGAACGCCTGGCACGGGATTCAGGTGCGAGATTCGGCCTGGCCGATGCTCTGGAAGAATCGTTGCCGACACAACCAGCATTCTGGAATTGCCTATTACGCTCAGTCCGGAGGTTGCGCCAAAGAGCAGTGGTTGGAGGAGAACGAGCAGTATGCCGTTCAGGTCTCCGATCAAGCGGCTCCCTTGCTGAGCAACAATCGTTGTGCACGCAATGGACTCTCCGGCCTGGCCTACTTCGGCCAATCGGGTGGACGGGCTCAGAGCAACCAGTGCACCCATCATCCCTATCACGGCATTCAGGTCAGCGACCAGGCCCAGCCCATGTTGGAACAGAATAGTTGCCAGAACAATCAGCTTTTCGGATTGGCCTGTTTCGGGGATTCCAAGGCGCTGGTGCGCCAGAATCATTGCCAACAGAACTCGCAGGGCGGCTTTTACGTCGGCGATCAGGCGGAACCCCAGCTTTGGGAAAATCAGGCATCGGAGAACGGGACTTGCGGGCTGCAGGTCGTGGGGCGCAGTGCCGGGCTGCTGGCCGAGAATCATCTGGCCAACAATGGCTCCTACGGGATTCAAATCGGTCCAGATTCGGCGCCCTGGCTGTCGGCCAATTCGGTGCAAGGCCACACCCTGAGCGACTACTCTTGTCTGAGCTCGGAAGTGGTTCTCCTGGAGAAGGCTCGGGCCCAGGGGAAGCGCATGGCGGAGGGGCACCATCTGCAGCTTCAGGATGGCGAAGGGAAGGGCATTCTGGTGGTCTTGCCCTTCGAGCCCAAGCCCGCCGAGAAGTTGGTGCTGGAGGCCCTGGCGCGTCACTCCAAGCTGTCCGAAGGCGAACTCAGTAAAGTGGCCGGCACCCGACGCATCGCCGGCTTGCTGGAATCCCTCCAGGAAAAGCTCAATCGCGCGGGCCTGCAGTTACTGCAAAACCAGGGCCAGGGTAGCGAAGGCGCCATCTACGCCTTTGTAAAGCCCTAGCCCGTCGCAGGACTTTTACAAACCGGACCGGTCGGGAGTACTTTGGGAGTACTGCGCCTGGCAAACTTCGGGCATGAGTTACCTACAGAAGCGCAGAGAAGAACTGGACTTCTCCCAAACCAAAGTGGCCCAGAGTTCCGGCATGTCTCGGGCCCACTACCAGCGTATTGAAGATGGGCGTTGTCTCCCCGGTCCCGAGCAAGACTCCGCCTTGGAAGCAGTGCTGGGAATTCCGGTCTTGTCGGAGCGGCATTTGATTCAGGCCTCCGAGCGTCGCGAACTGTCCAAGGCTGGCCTGTTCGTCGCGGAAAATCACAGTCGTTCGACCTGGCAGCAAGCCAGTCGCAGCTACGGGATGCAGGGGCTGGACCAGAAGACCTGGAGTCAGCTGAGCTTCTTCTATCACACCGACTCGGCTCTGGAGTGCAGTGCACTGGCGCAGTTGGTGGCGGCAGGCGCGGAAATTCGCCTGGACAGCCCCCTGCTCTGGGGATTTCGCCACAACCTGCCGGTCGACGCCCATGACCGCTTCCTGGGAGCCGCCCACCTGCCGTGCCTGCTTTACCGCAAGGGAAGTGTGACCATGGCCGTGTGGCCGCAATTTCGCCTGCGCCCCTCGGACGTCACCTGGCGACTGGACGGCCTGGTCTTCTTTCGCGACAGCAGCGGCCGTCGCTGGCTGGCGCTGGAATTCGACGGTCGCGGGCACGATGCCCGACTCGACCTGTATCGTGCTCACCAGATCCAGTTGCCCGAGGTGCGTATCTCCGGAGACGAAATCGTCGAGCGCAGGGTCTTCGAGTTGCTGCTCGAGCGTGCTCCGTCGGCCACCCTGCCCGACTTTTCGCCACTGCGCAGGTAGGCCAGAGGGGCAGGCCGCGGAGTGCACACATCGGGAGGGGCGATTTCACATGTCCAGAGGGGCAGGTTGCGGGGTGCACCCGCCAGGAGGGGCGATTGCACATCTCCAGAGGGGCAGGTCGCGGGTGCACATGCCAGGAGGGGCGATTGCACATGCCAAGAGGGGCAGGTCTCGGACTGCACACGCCGGGAGGGGCGACTGCACATATCCAGAGGGGCAGGTCTCGGAAAGCACACGCCGGGAGGGGCGATTGCACTTGCCCAGAGGGGCAGCTAGCCGTCCATCTCCACAATGCTCCAGGGAACGGTGGCCAGGCGGCGGGCGCCTTCTACGTCGAGCAGTCGCTCGGCGCGGTAGCGCTGCTCCAGATGGGGTGGCAGGTATTGCTGGAACTTGCCCAGCTGCAGGGGTGGGAGCAGAGAGCTGAGGTCGATCTCGGCGGGGTCGCGCAGGCGGCGCATAATGCTTTCCAGGTCGCCGAACTCTTCGCCGAAGTGCAGGTAGAAGTTGTTGAAAGTGGGGCGCAGGTTGTGGACTTGCTGCCAGAGCAGGGTGAGGGTCTGATTGATGCGTCCGCCGGCAAAGGTGAAGAGACGGTGGCCGGGAGTGCGCACCTGCAGGTTGACCGGGGCCTGTTCCAGCACGGGCTGCCACTGCTCACGGAGAAAGTTCAGCAGTCTCTGGCCTTTCTCGTCCAAGAACGGCAATGGGCCATCCTCCGTCAGAAGCTCCCGCATTTTCTGGCAGAGCACGAAGTGCAACAAACGCGGTGGGCCGTTCCACTGGGGCAAGGTTCCCTCGGCGGTGGCCTCCACGATCATGCGTCCGGTGGCCTTGTCGATGTCGAGAATGCGCCAATGGCTCCCTCCCAGGGCGAAGCTGGCCTGGCGTTGGCCCACCAGGCTCCAGGCGAACCAGGCGTCCAGCTGACCCACGCTGCGCCCTCCGGTGGTGACCACCTCGAACTGCTGGGCGCTGGAAAACACCGAAAACAGCTCGCGATAGCCATCCCCACCCAGCTTGCGAGCGCTGTCTTCGCCGAGGATCAAGCGACCATCGGCTCGCTGCAGGAACTGGATCTGACAGAGGTGGTCGAGGACTGCCCGTTTCTCCTCGACGGTGAGACCGGCCATGGCATAGCTGTCCCAGGGCTGCAGCAAGCTGGTCTCGGAAGCGCCACCCTCGGCCACCGTGCGAGCCAGCACCTGCTGGGCGTAGATGGCCAGGGAGCGCCGGCTCGGCTCCAACGGCTCCACATAGCCTGAAAGGGCCAGCTGCAAAAGCGCGCAGGTTTGCAGAAAACTCCAGTGCTCATCGGTGACGAAGGCCATATGGGCGGGTTGACCGCGACGACCGCTGCGACCCAACCGCTGCATCATCGAGGCCACCGTGTTGGGGCTGTGCAACTGCACGACCCGGTCCAGGTCGCCCACGTCCAGCCCCAACTCCATGGTGGAAGTAGAGACGATGCAGGCCTGAGTGGCGTTCTGAAAGGCCTTCTCCGAACTGAGGCGCGAGTCGACGCTCAGCGAGGCATGATGCAGGAAGCACTGCTGGCCGTGGGACTCTAGCGACTGCGAGAGTTCCTCGGCCTTGCGGCGGGAGTCGACGAAAACCAACGATTTGCCCTGGATGGTCAGACGGGCGACCTGCAGATGGCGCAGATGCTCTTCCTGCCAGGGATGAACCTCAATGAGCTTCTTACCCTTCTTGCGTCCCGGATCGACCACCCGTCCAGGTCGTTCTCCCGGCTGCATCCACCTCAGCAGAACTTCGGGATTGCCGATGGTAGCGCTCAGACCAATGCGCTGGACAGGTCGCGAACTCTGGGCCGCCACCCGGTCCAGCAGACAAAGCAGATGATCTCCCCGCTCCTCGCCGGCGAAAGCGTGGATTTCGTCCAATAAAATCAGGCGCAGTCCATCCCAAAGGCCGCCTCGACCGCGCGGTCCGCAAGCGGTGAGCAGAACCTCCAGCGATTCGGGTGTGGTCATGAGAATCTCCGCCGGCTGGCGCAAAAAGCCCTGACGCTGGCTGGGCCCGATATCACCGTGCCAGAGGAAGACCTCCAGGCCGACGCGCCTCGCCCAGCGTTCCAATCGCGGCAACTGATTGTTGAGCAGCGCCTTGAGCGGACAAAGGTAGAGAACCTGGAGTCCAGCCTGTCGTTGCCGGAGCAACATTTCCAGCGTCGGGATCAAGGCGGCCTCGGTTTTGCCTCCGGCGGTGGGCGCCAGAATCAGGCAGTCGTCGCCGCTAAGCACGGCCGGAATCGACATTTCCTGGATGGGTCGGAGTTCGCGCCAGCCCTCCCCTTCGGCGATCGAGCGCTTCAGCTCAGGATGCAGCGAGAAAAACTGAGAAGGAGCGGCGTTCAAAGCTCGAGTTCAAAAGCGGTCTGACTCTGACCCAACGCCCTCTCTTCTTCCGGATGCAGCTGGATTTGCTCCAACTGTTTGGCCTCGAAGCGATAGTCCCGACCGGGCTCATAGCTCTCGTGCTGGTCGACTAGATCCATCGAGTTGACCAGCTCGCGCAGAAAGATGCGCGGAGCCACTTCGATGCGTCCTCCGAACCCTGCCGTAACGCGATCCACGAAGCTGCCCAGCAGTTCCGGAGTGATCTTGGCCTTGACGCGCTCAGGGTGGTCAGCCGGATACAGCTCCACGATGCGCTCGGCCACCTGCAACAGGCGTTCGGAATTGAAGGGCTTGAGGCGCACCTGGGCCTGACGTAGATTGTCCGGCTCGCCGTCCTTGAACTGCACGGAAATCCGTTCTTGCAGGGGCTGCAGCAACGGCACACCGCCCGGGCTGTCGAAGAAATCGGGGGTGCCGGTGAAGAGCAGATGCAGCCCGGAGAACTCCTGAGCGTCGACAGCGTCGACCAGCTGGCGCAGCACCTCGAGGCTCTTGAGGCGCTCGGGACGGCGCAGGCGCAGCACAGTCTCGACTTCGTCGATGATCAGCAGCAGTCCGCTGTGACCGGCCGCCTTGGCCAGCTCCAGCCAGCCGCGCAGGAAAGTCAGAGCGTCGCTATTGTCGAGCTGGCCGGAGACGCCGGCCAGGCGCTTGATGTCGGCGCTGACCTTGGCCTCGCCCTGCATCCAGTCGAGAATGCCGCGCGCGTCGTCGTAGCGCTGCTCAAACTTGGCGGTGTGGTAAGCTTTGAGGCAGGCGGCCAGACGGCCGGCCTGCTGTCCCACGCTGACCAGATGCTGCTCCACCTTATGGGACACGGCGGCGGCGAAGTTGGGGGAATCCTCGTCCACTCCGTCCACCTCGACCACCTGGTCTTCCAGACGATACAACCAGCGGTCCACCAGGCTCTGGAGAGCACCGCCCCGACGGCCAGGCAGAGACATGTTTTGGCACAGCCGCTTGTAGACTTCGCTCAGCTTGTAGAGGGGAGTGTCGGCTACCGAGATGACCACCTTGGAGACCAGGAAATTGTCGGCCAGCGCCTCGGCCGAGGCCAGGCTGGTCAGGAAAGTCTTGCCCGAGCCGTAGGCGCCGCGCAGAAACTTGTAGGCGCCGCGCCCCTGGGCCACATAGCCACGCTGGTCCCGCAGGATCTTCATCTGCTCCTCGAGCCCCACCGCGTAGTGCTCCAGACCCTCGGGCGGGACGGTGCCACTGCGCAGGGCGTTGATGATGGTCAGGGCTTGCTCACGGGAAACGGTCAATGTCGACATGGCCTTGAGAATTCCTCAATTCCCTCGCCATCCCTGCGGGCCGGCCTCAGAGCGAAAGCGCGGTCAAAGAGCCGCTCCTCTGGGGATGTGCACCCAGACCCGCACACACCACATTCATCTTTTTTTCAGGCCCTGGCGCTCTCATGGAGTGGTGATATCTCCGCTCTTTCAAAAGCCGCCGGCTCGGCCCGCCCAGGGGGGCAGTCCGTTCAAGCCGCCCGCGGCCAGCAACCCCCAAGATAGCTTTCGATCGTCGGAGCCGATTCAGGCTTTCAAGCCTCCCCATCTCCATCAGCCCGCCCCGACCGAGGGTCCGAAGGTGGAGACGATCCCGTACACCAGCTCCGCGGCCATTCCCAACCTGGCCGCCTTCCAGGCTATCCAGAGCCTCATTTCCGATACTCCAGAAGGGTTGCGACAGCTACAGCAACTCGCCGAACAAGGCAAGTTGAGCGGAAACACGCTGGAAAACCTGCACAACTTAACCGAGCAACCCCGTGCCAAAGGTCTGGATGGCGCGCAGTTGACCCGCGAAACTCTGGCGATTCTCAGCAGTCCCGACAGCAACATCTGGCAGAGCAGTCGCTTCACCTGTGGAGCCACCAACCTGGAGCGGCAATGGGCCGATCAACCCGAACGCTTTAGCCAGGTCGTCGAGAATCTGACCGGCCTACAGGCCAGCACCACTTTGATCAGCGGCTACACTTTGCAACGGGCCCAAGGCAGCACCGACGAAGACGGTAGCGGACGCAGCAGCGTCGACCGGGTCCTCCAGTCCTCGATCATGGCCAGCGCCGGAGCAGCGCGCGGCGACTACAGCGTGGAAACCGACCGATTCGGCAACGATCCCGAAGGCGGATTGAAAATTGCCGAGATCGCCGGCATCACGGCGGCCGCCCAGAACCGTTCTCAAGTCGTCATCGCCTACGACAGCAAATCGGCCAGGGCCGCTCAAGAACTGATCGGCAAGATGGAGCCGGGCGAAAGCTTTCAAGCGGCCATGACTAACTGGGAAGGCAAAGAGCACATGCTTCTCTTCCAAGGCGGCCAGGATGGCTCCGCTCGCTACTTTGACCCGGCCGACCGCTCCCAACACACCATTCCCCTGCGCGACTTTCTCTGGAAGACGCAGTATCTGGTGCTGCCCGAGCCGATGGCCGCGCGCGTGTCCTTCGGACCGGAAAGCATTCACAGCAAGGCCCAGATCGGCGCCTGATTTCAGGATTTTTTGGGTCCCTCAAGTCATGATCCTTTCAAGAGAAAACCAGGAGGCAACCAACCATGGCTTCGTATGACGTCGCAATCGCTCGCACCGGAGGCTTTAACTCACTGGCCGAAGCCAAGGCTCATCGTTCCGTCATTGGCAAACTCAGCCAGCAGATGGATCTGGCCAAGTCCGTCGCCGACGACTGCCGCGAAATCGATCAGGTCGACGTCGGCAAGGTCGGTACCGAACTTTACAAAGACCTGGCCGCCGGCAAGGGGCACGTCATCATGCTCAGTCAGCCCGAGGGTTCGCCCCTGCTGGGCGCCGAGCTGAACTACAATCCCGCCGACGGCACCACCCGCAGCCTGGTGGTCGACATGGGAGACAGCAAGCTGACCCAGCAAGGTTCCTCCTTCAAGCTGGAAGAGAACGGCGTTACCACCTACTTCCGCAAAGATGAGCAGCGTGGCGTCTTCACGATTATGGACGGAGAAGCCGACGTGCCCCGCATCTTCGGCGACGCCGACCCCGCCAAGCTGACGGCCGGAACCCTCCAGCTCAACAAGCCCATCATCATGTTCTAATCCTTTTGAATCGACCCGATCCCCAAGAAACGATAGAAGACCTGCGCCGCCTGCGGTTTCCGGAGGCGGTTGCTGTTTTTCTAGCCGGCTCCGTGATGCGTGGGCAGGGCACCGAACACTCGGACCTGGACGTGGTGGTGCTGTATCCCAGCCTGCCGTCCGCTTACCGGGAATCCCTGATCCACCGGGACTGGCCGGTCGAACTCTTCGTCCACGATCCAGAAACGCTGGCCTATTTTTTTGATCAGGATCGCCAACGGGGAGTTCCTTCGCTGGCGGCCATGGTGGCCGAAGGCGTGGAGCTTCCCGGCCCCAGCGAACTGTCCAGTCGTTGGAAAAAAGAAGCCCAAGAGCTTCTAAAGCAAGGGCCGCCCCCATGGGCCACTCGAGAATTAGATGCTGCTCGTTACGCCATCACCGACGTTTGCGACGACCTGCGCTCGCCCCGTAGCCCTCAGCACGCTCTGGCCTCGGCCTGCCGGCTCTACGAAATGCTGGCCAATTTCGCGTTGCGCGCCAACGGCCGCTGGTCAGCCACCGGCAAAAGCATTCCCGGCCAACTGGAGCAACTGGAGAGCGGTCTGGCGCAACTCTACACAGCGGCCTTCTCAAAAGTCTTCCAGGAGCAAAATTCTCGTCCCCTGCTGGAGCTGACCGACCGACTGCTGGAAGCATTTGGCGGCCGCCTTTTCAGCGAGCCTCCTCGACCCGCCCCCTCTCACTGGCGAATGCGAACAGCGCCCCGGCTTGAAACCGATCGGCTGATTTTGCGTATGGGTGAAGAATGCGACATTCCCTCTATCCTTGCGTATGTGCGCCGCAATCAGGCACGGTTGGAGCCGCTCGAGCCGGAGCGACCGTTGGACTACTACACGACCGAATACTGGCGTGGCTATCTACACAAAGCACGCAGCGAGTTTCATCAAGAGACGGCTCTGCGGCTGCTCATTACCCCAAGATCAGGTGGGGAAGTGATGGGCCTGGTCAATTTCTCGCAGATTTTTCGCGGCCCGTTCCAGGCTTGCTACCTCGGCTACTCTCTGGATCAGCAATGGGAAGGGCGAGGAATTATGTTCGAAGCTCTGCAATGCGCTCTACAGTATGTTTTTCAAACGATGGGCCTACATCGCGTGATGGCCAATTTCTTACCCGAGAACGAACGCAGCGGGCGCTTGCTCGAGCGACTGGGCTTTCGGGAGGATGGCCGGGCCCGCGACTACCTACAAATCGGCGGGCGTTGGCGGGATCACGTTTTGACGGCACTGACGAGGCCCGAATAAGATGAGCTGGGTCCGCCAACGGTCCGCCGGCACGCGCCTCCTGCACGCGCTGCTACTCTCGATTCTGACCGGGGTCTTCGCGTTCTACTGTCCCACCCCGTGGGCCCTGGAGGCTCCCGGTCCCTTCTACGTTACGCGCAACCTGGTTCACGTCACGGGAGCCAAAACCTATCCGTCTCAAGGCCACTTTGTGCTCTTAACCGTAATCTCGGAGCCGGCCAGCCTGCTCTACTGTCTCTATTCCTTCTTCGACCCGTCCTCACGTCTGGTGCCCAGACACCAGGAGGGCCCCCAGGCCCAGGGCGGGGACGACTGGCAAATGCACGTCAGTCAGTCGGTCTCCACCAACATCGCCCTGGCCTACGTCATGGACCAACAACCTGAGTTTGTGCAGGGGCTCCGAGTGCGGGGCTTCCTTCCAGGCAGTCCCAACGAGAAGTTCTTGAGACTGGGAGACCGGGTGGAAAGTCTGGACGGAGTCGAGTTGCACCACGTCTTCGACCTCGGGCAAATCCTCGGTAAGCACAAGGCTGGGGACCTTCTGGAAACACACCTGGAGCGCGACGGCAAGCAACTCGTTGCCAGGTTGAAAGTCTGGCAGAACGGGCCACGCAAGATGCTGGGCGCTCGCTTCACTCCGGCTCTAGGCAGCCCGGACCGTCCCTTCGGAGTGCAAATCGACTCCGAAAAGGTTGGGGGTGCTTCCGGCGGGCTGGTTTTTGCACTGGAACTCATCGATCAGCTGACTCCCGGAGACCTGACCGGCGGCCGGGTAGTGGCCGCCACCGGCACGCTGGACTTGCGGGGCCATATCGGACCCATCGAAGGCATTCGCTACAAACTGGTGGGCGCACAACGCGCGGGCGCTCAGCTGTTTCTCTGTCCCCAGGCCAATCTGGCGGAACTCGATGGATTAGAGAGCCCGATCCGGGTCGTGGGAGTCGGCAATCTGGAAGAAGCCATTGCGGCTTTGAAAAAGTGAGGGGTCAGTATCGCCAACAGTTGCTGGCGCGCTCCTACCTGAAGTTGCTGCGCGACAGTCTGTGCAACCTCCACTATCCACGCCAGGACTCTTCGCCGGTCAGCGCTGCGGAACTGGCCCAGGCCCAAACGACCCTGGAGACGGTCAGAGAGCGCTTCGCCGACCACCCGCAAGCTCAGGTGCGCCATCTGCTACGGCAGATCACGCCACAGCTGGCGGTTGAGTGGTTCCGTCGCAACAGTTGGCAGGCCTACACCCTGTTGGACGAGGCCGGACTGGACAATATCCAGCGCTGCACCTCGCAGATTCTAGAAACGAATGTCGCGGGCGACCTGATCGAGTGCGGCGTCTGGCGCGGCGGCAGCTGCATCTTTATGCGCGGTTTGCTGCGCGCCTTCGGCGACGGGCGGCGCCAGGTATGGGTGGCCGATTCCTTTCAAGGCTTGCCGGAGCCGGACCCTCAGGTTTCCCCGTTGGACGCCATCTCCCACGAATTTCTCCGGGTGATCGGCGGACTGCGCTGTAGTCTGGAGGAGGTCACCGAAAATTTCCGTCGCTTCGATCTGCTGGATCGCCGCGTCCGATTCTTACCGGGCTGGTTTCAAGACAGCTTGCCGGCCGCCCCCATCGAAAAACTGGCCCTGATCCGCCTGGACGCCGACTATTACGAGTCGACTCGCCAGGCTCTGGAAGCGCTTTATCCACGGCTGTCCTCGGGTGGATTCGTGATTGTCGACGACTATGGTAGTGCGGGGCTGGGAGCTCGCCGGGCGGTGGATGATTTTCGCCGCCAACAGAGTATTCGTGGAACGTTGCGCGGGGTCAACGAGAACATCGCTTACTGGGAGAAAGAATAGTTGCCCAAAGTCATTTGCCTGAGCTACCACTACCCGCCCTTCGGCGGTGTGTCCGTGCAACGCATTCTACGCTTTACTCGCTACCTGCACGAGCAGGACTTCGAGTGCCACGTCCTGTGCGCCGAACCGGTGCGAGCCGCCAGCGTTCCTCTCGATCCGGAACTGGTGGAAGAAGTGCCGACTCATGTGCCGGTTCGCAGATTGCGCACCTTCGAACCAGAGTGCTTCATCAACAACTGGTCGCACCCGTGGGACAAAATCCGGCGCAATTTCCTGAAAATGTTCGCGGCCATGCTGATTCCCGATGACCAGGCGATGTGGATCGACCAGGCGGCGGCCGCCGCTGTCAAACTGGCCCGCGAGATCCGAGCTGACGTGATCTTCGCCACCGGCCCGCCCTTCTCGACCCTGCTGGCCGGACAACGCGCCGCGGAAATCACCGGACTCCCCCTGGTGGTGGACTTTCGAGACGACTGGACCCTGTTGCGACGGAACCTGAAGACCTTGCCGCCGGCTCGCCAGAAGCGGGAAGAGGAGCTGGAGCAACGCGTTCTGCGCACGGCCGCCGGGGTGCTCACGGTGACCCCACCGCTGTGCGATGAGATGAAGGCCCGTTCGCCCTATCCCGAGCGCGTTCATATGCTGCCCAACGGGTTCGATCCAGAGCACTTCACCGACCTGGCCGGAGGAACCGGAGACGGCACCGTCTTCTCGGCCGGCAGCCTCTACGCCAAGCGCGAGCCGGAAGGCTTTTTCCGTGCCTGGGAGCGCTTTCGCCAACAAGGGGGCGACTTGCGCTTTGAACTGGCGGGCCCGGTGGCCGACGATTGCCGGCATTACTTTCCTGAGGGTCGGCCGGACTGCCAGTGGTTGGGCTTCCTGCCCCACCGTGAGGTGCGTCGTCGCCTGGTCACGGCCAGCTTGAACCTGGCCTGGCTGGACCCCTACCTTTCGGTGCAGTCCTACACCGGCAAGTTGTTGGAGTATCTGGGCGCGGGCCGGCCGGTGCTCATGCTGGGCGCTCCCGAGAGTGCGGCGGCGGACCTGCTGAACCGCTCGGGAGTAGGCTTCACCGTGCCGGTCGATGACGTGGACGGCATCGTGGCCGCTCTAGAAAAAATCGCCCGGGGCGACTGGCAGCCGCACCCGGACGATTCCGTGATCGCGCCTTTCAATGCGCGTCAGCAGGTAGCCGAACTGGCGGCCATCCTCAATGGAGCAATTTCTTCAGGTCCAAAATCTGGTCCACGGCCATAACCTCGACGCGAGCCAGCTTCTTTTCCTCGACCTGCTTTTTGAACTCCTGAGGGCTCTCGCTGAGCGGGGGCCAGGTCCCGTAGTGCACGGGAATGACCACTTCGGGACGGATGAACTCGACGGCTTTGACGGCCTCGTAGATGTCCATGGTGAAGTGTCCGCCCATCGGCAACACGGCGATGGTGGGCTTGTAAAGCTCCGCGATCAGCTTCATGTCAGAGAAAACGCAGGTATCTCCGGCGTGATAGACCACATGCTCGCCAAAGTTCAGAATCACGCCGGCCGGCATGCCCATATACTGCCCGCCATAGGACGAGCTGTGGAAGGCCGGAACCAACTTGGACCAGCCCCAGGCGTGTTGGACGCGCCCACCCAGGCCGCAGGGAATGACGGTTCCGCCCAGTTTTTCCAACTGGTTGGCCAGCTCGAAGCAGGCCACGATGGGAGCCTGATGATGCTTGGAAAGCTCCACCGCGTTGCCCACGTGGTCTTCGTGTCCGTGAGTGCAGACGATGGTGGAAGGCTTCAGCTCGGGCGGGACCTTGCCGTAGAGCGGATTGTCGGTCAAGAACGGGTCCACCACGACGGTATGTTCGTCGGTGTGGAACGAGATGGCCGAGTGGCCGTAATAGCGAATGTTCAAAGGGCCTCCTAGATCTTCCGCGCCAGGGCGCTTGCAATAACCGCCACGCCTTCGCGTCGACCCACGAATCCCATTTTCTCCATGGTGGTGGCCTTGAGAGCTACGTTCTCCAGAGGAAGCTCGAAGACTTGAGCCAGGTTGGCGCGCATGGCTTCCCGGTGCGGACCCACTTTGGGAACCTCGGCCAGCACCATCACATCCATATTGATCAGTTCGTAGCCACGCTGCTTGAGCTCCCGCGTCACGGCACGAGCCAGTTCCAGGCTATCGGCTCCGCGAAATTCCTCCGAGGTATTGGGGAAGAAGTGCCCGATGTCAGGCAGACCGGCGGCGCCCAGAGCCGCATCCATGGCCGCATGCACCACCACGTCAGCGTCCGAATGTCCCGAAAGCCCGTGACTGTGGGGAATCTCAACCCCACCGAGGATGCATTTGCGCCCTTCCTCGAATTCGTGCACGTCAAAGCCCAGTCCGCTGCGGAACTGGGTCTCCTTGCGAATCAGCTGGCGAATTTCTTCTTCGGTCATTAGATTTTGTCCACGTCGTGATGGCGGCTTTCGGCGATGCCGGCCCCGGTGATGCGCGCGAATTCGGCGTTCTCTTGCAGCTCTTTGAGGGTGCGGGCCCCGGAATAGGTCATACCCGAGCGCAGACCACCCACCAGCAAATGCAGGATGTCCTTGACCGGCCCACGGTGAGGAACCACCGCCTCGACGCCCTCGGGAACCACTTTTTCCCACTCGGCGTCGGCCACCTGGCCTTGATCAACTTCCTTGCGACCCACGTTGGCGGTCAGCGAAGCCATACCGCGCACGACTTTGAAGCGGCGCCCGTCGCGCACCACGGAAGCTCCCGGGGCCTCGTTGGTGCCGGCCAGCGAACTGCCCAGCATGGCGCAGTCGGCTCCGGCGGCAATTGCCTTGGTCAGGTCACCCGAAGTGCGCGTGCCGCCGTCGCTGACGATCGTGACTCCGTGTTTGGCGGCGGCCGGGGCGCATTCCATGAGAGCGCTCAGCTGAGGATAGCCCGAGCCGGCCACCAGGCGGGTGGTGCAGATGCTGCCCGAGCCCACTCCCACCTTGATCGAATGGGCGCCGGCCTTGGCCAGGTCGGCCACGCCTTCGGGGGTGACCACGTTGCCGGCCATGATCTGCACGCCGGGAAAGCGTTCCGCCAGTTTGCGCACCATGTCGATGGCCAGATTGGAGTGGCCGTGAGCGATGTCCACCACCAGCAGGTCGCAACCGACGTGAAGCAGGCGCTCGGCGCGGTCCAGGTCGTCGTGGCGAACTCCCAGGGCGGCACCGACGCGCAGGCGGCCGCGACCGTCCTTAGAAGCGTGAGGATGCTGGCGGGCCTTGAGGATGTCGCGGGCCGTAATCAGACCGACCAACTTGCCATCCTCGTCCAGCAGGGGCAGTTTCTCGATGCGATGCTGATGCAGCAGCTTGCGAGCCTCATCGCGGCTGATGCCCGGCTTACCGGTCACCATTCGTTCCAGCGGAGTCATCAAGCTGGCCACAGTGCCGGAAAGATCGTCGGCCAGGTCCAGATCGCGATGGGTCAAGATGCCCGCCAGTTTGCCGACCCCATCGACCACCACCAGACCGCTGGTTTCGCGCTCGCGCATCTGGTCGATGGCTTCCTTTAGAGGCGTCTCAGGCAGGGACGTGACCGGGTCATCCACCCGAAAGCTCTCGGCGCGTTTGACGCGGGACACCTCGGCCACCTGACGGTCGATGGTCAGGAAGCGATGGATGATGCCAATACCGCCGGCCCGGGCCATCTCCACCGCCATGGCCGCTTCCGTGACGGTGTCCATGTTGGACGAGATGATGGGAATGTTCAGTTGAATCTCGGGAGTGATCTGGGTGGCCGTGGTCACCGCCCCACGACTGTTGATTTCTGAATAGTTCGGAACCAACAGAACGTCGTCGAAAGTCAAAGCCGTATGCTCACGCAGTTTCATCAGATCAATTCCTTAGCTGTAATAGGCGGCTCATACTATATGAAGTTATGCGTTCTGAGCAAGCTTCGTAGGGGAGAGGGGAAGATTTTGGAGAGAAGGAGAGGCACGATCGTATGCGTGAGTTTCTCCTTCTCCCCCACATTCTCTCCCTCTCCCCCGAAGGGCTGGTTGCTCAGGGGGCGAATCGGCCCGCAGTACTTAGGAGAACGATCCCGTTGAACACTTATGCAATCAAGAAATGGCTGGTGGCTGCTTGCGTGACGGCCACGGCCTGGGCGGCACCGCTCGACAATGGTGTGCAGGGAGCTTGGGTTTCTCCGGACTGGTTCTTGCCGGGCACGCGCAAATACAATGAGGAAGAAGTGCGCGTTCGCAGCCGCAAGATCCTCAGGCAATTGGCCGAGAACGGCTTCAACACGGTCTTCCTGGAAACGATGCTGCGCGGCTACTGCATCGCGCCGTCCATCAAGGATGCTCGCATCACCGCCGACATGCCTGTCTATCCACATTTGCGCTGGAACTACCGCAGCGACGGCATCAAGGTCTACGATACCTTGCAGATCTTTATCGACGAAGCCCGCGAGCAGGGCATTGAAGTGCACGCCTGGACGCACATGTTCTACTGGAAGATGGACAATCCGGGCGCCAATCTGGCCTGGCACGCCGCTCCCAGCATGTGGAGCAACATGATGGTCAAGTATCTGCGCACCCAGGCCGACAAACTGGCCACTCAGCCGCAGGCGGCCCCCGAGACGGTGCGCTTGATGCGCGACGCCGCCAATCTGCTGACGAAGACCACCGAAGCCAAGGATCTCGACGAACTGCTGGGACGCAATCACTTCCCGATGGAAGGCCGCCCCCTGGGAACCCTCCTGCGCACCGCCATGCGGGCCGGCGCCGACAAGCCTGACTTTATCCTGATGGGCAACGAGGAAGACCCTTTTCCCGCTCCTCGCGGCAAAGTGCTGCGCCCGATTTATATGAATCCCGGCTCGGCCGAGGTGCGAGCCACCCTGGTCAAATCCGTGCGCAACATCGTGGACAATCATCCAGGACTGGCGGGCGTGCACCTCGACCACATCCGCTATCCGGTGGACGGACAGGGCTTGCCGGAAGAACTGGAAGTGCAGGACGGCACCTACAACTACTACAGTCAGGCCAGCGAAACCGAGATGGCTCGCTACCAGGCGGTCCACAAAGAACTGGCCCAGCGCCGCGAGAACCTGCGCATGCTGGTAGACGAGATGCGCGGCGTGATGGGAACCCACCGCAGCCTGTCTTCGGCCGTGCTGCCCGTCTATTACCGAGAACGCGACAACGGCCGCTATCGCCTGGGCGGCTATGACTTCGCCTCGCAGGATTGGGTGGGCTGGAAAGTCGATTTCGTGGTGCCCATGCTCTATGAGATGAACCCCTATTTCATCCGCAGCTTGCTGAATTTATTTCAGGAGGAAGAACTTAAGCGCCTCGGCCAGAATAACAAGATCGCCGTCTATCCCGGGGTCAGCCAGACGCGCACGGCGCGCACCGCGCTTCCCGAGATCGCCGGTTGGGTCTTTTTTGACTTAAGCTTGTCGCGAGACGTAAAGTTAGAAAAAAAGGAAGTAACCGAGGACCTCAACTTTGGCGCCCAGTGAGTCTTTTCGCTTTGGCAACCAACCCATCGGCCCTGTTACCGAAGCGGAGCAGCATTCGGCCGGGGGTGTGGTGTACAAACGCGAAGGCCACCGGCTGAAGATTTGCCTGGTCAGTAAAAAGAACGGGCGTATCTGGGCTCTACCTAAAGGTCGCCTGGATCCCGGCGAGACCACCGAGCAGACGGCCTATCGAGAAATCCTGGAAGAGACCGGTCACATCTCCAACGTGGGAGCCATGATCGACGAGATCCACTACTACTTCTTCCTCAACGAAAACCAGACTTACTATCACAAGACGGTCACCTTTTACGTCATGCGCGTGACCACCGAAAACGCCCAGCAGCGCGACCAGGAAGCCGATGAAGTCGCCTGGTTCGACTTTCCCGAAGCGCTGCGTAAGCTCTCTTATTTGAACGAGAAGAAGATTCTGAAGAAAGCTCAGAAGATGGTCTAGGACCTTGTACAGGCTGGACAAAATTACGCTGGCCCCGTTCACCTGGGAGCAGGCTCAGGTTTACCTGGACTGGGTCAATCAAGAAGAAATCGCCCACTGGCTGACGCGCGTTTTACCGGTCAGCCCCCTTGAGCATCAGCGCTGGTATGAGAGCCTGGTGCAACGCCAGGACGCCGTCGTCTTTTCGGTGCTGGACAGCGAAAGCGGGGATTATCTGGGCAACGTCTGGTTGTGGGGCGTCCACTCCGTGCATCGCAGCGCCGAATTGCGCATCTTGCTGGGCCCTCACGCCAAGGGCAAGGGTCACGGCACGGCCGCTTGCCAGGCTCTGCTGCGCTTCGCCTTCCGCGACCTCAATCTACACAAAGTCTTCCTTTACGTTCTGAACCACAACAAGGCGGCGGTGAGAACCTTTGAAAAAGCCGGCTTCGTCAGCGAGGGCGTGCTCAAGGACGAGTTCTTCGTGGCCGGCAAATACGAAGACGCGTTGCGCATGGCCGCCTTCCCCTGAGGTTCTTTCCAAAAACAAGCCCCAAGATCGAAGAACTTCTTCATTTCGTCCGCCCTCATCTTGCTTCCCGGTAGCCTGTAGAACCCACCAGGGTCGTTCACGATGTAGGAATCTCCCTCGCGGGCTACCACCAGGAGAGCGTGGCCGCCACCGGCATAGACTCCCTGCTTGCCGATCCTGTGGATATTGCCCGCCAGGGCTACCAGTCGGCCTTTCCGCAATTCCCAATCCATCTGGTCCTGGTCATCCACCCAACGCGACTGCAAACCGAGCATGGCACCGACCCGCCGCATCTCGCCGAAGTTGGTGCCGGAATCCTCGTCGAGACTGTTGCCGGTCATCTGCTCCCGGCACCACAGAATGAGGCCCTGTGGATTGTTGCGCTGAATCGAGGGCGGCAGGGACTGGTAAGCCAGAGCGACCATGGCCAGGGTGGTCGGTCCGCAGTTGGCGGTGACGGCCTTGGCGTCCTGATTGAATCCCGATTTGTATTGGGTGAGAAAGAACTTTTTGGGGTCGCGGGCGGGCGGAGGAAGCGGGACCTGTTTGACCGACTCCAGGTTTTGCTCGTGAGGGGGAACGTAACGCGGCTTGGGACGCGGAGGCCGGATGACGGCCAGGCTGCCGTCCTCGGAACGGGTCACGTTGGCCCCCACGCCTCGGCAAAACCCCTCGGCCGAGATGAAATACTCTCTGGTCTCGGCAACCATGACGGAGGGGATGACCGTCTCGCCAACCTTCACTTGATTGAACTCGAGATTCGGCAATTCATCGGGAGGCTGATAGCCGGCCCAGTAACCGTGCTTGCTCTTCACCACCTTCATGTCCATGGTGTAGGCCAGATCCTTGAGACTGACATACATCTCGTTTTTGCCCGCCAGCAGAATGCGACCGACATAGGGCAGGTGACTGATGGTGAGTTCTTGAGACCATCCAACCGCAGCCAGGAGTGACCAGAGAAACAGGGTCTTTTTCATTCCTCAAACTACTCAAGCAGCCGGAGAAAGCCTGCCGACAGGGACAAAGCCAACACTTGCGAACAAGCGCACATGGATAAGGAGTGGCTGAGCCCGGGAACGGTTCTGGACCAGGGCCGTTTCGAGGTGATTCGAGCCATTAAGGCCGGCGGTATGGGCGCGGTCTACGAAGTGGTGGACCATCGCCTGGGCGGCAAGCCCTACGCGCTTAAGGAGATGATCAATCCGGGCGTGGACATGGAAGGCCAGCGCAACGCTCGCGAGCGCTTCATCAGCGAAATTCAGGTCATGATGACCCTGAAGCACCCCAACATTCCTCGCGTCACCACTCAGTTTTTACACGGAAAGTCTTTTTACTTCGTGATGGACCTGGTGCGCGGCATCGACCTTTCGCAAAAACTTAAGCGCGATGGCGACCCGGGCTTACCCGCGGGCCAGGTGGTGGGCTGGGCCCTGCAAATCCTCAGCGCCCTGGAACACCTGCATAAACGCCCCCAACCGGTCGTGCACCGCGACATCAAACCGTCCAACATCCTGCTCGACGAAGATACCGGACGCATCGCCCTCATCGACTTCGGCATCTCTGCCGCCAGCAATCCCGGCGACGGATTGTGGATCGGCACGCCCGGCTACGCTCCCCCCGAACAGCAATGGGGCAAGCCCGAGCCCAAGTCCGACCTTTACGCACTGGGCGCCACCATGCACTATCTTCTGTCCGGCATCAAGCCCACCAACGACTTTGAATTCGAAGAACTCAAGGTCGACGCTCAGCTCAACAAAGCCATCAAGGCCGCCCTGATGAACTGGCCCGACGAGCGCGTGGCCAGTGCCGAAGCCATGGCCGAATCGCTGCGCAACTTGAAGAACATCCAGGTCGACTTGCCTTCGATGGGAGATCAGGACTTCAACGGCGCCGTGGACGCCTATAAGAATGAAGTGCTGGACCCGTCCCTCAAGGAGTTGATCTCGCGTTACGGCAACGAGTGCCATACTCGGTTTTTGCCGCAGAACCTCGACTACATGCAGTTCGTACTGGCCAGCCCCACTCCATTCGAGCTCCAAATCACCAAAGACGAGAATCGCAGCGTGGTCGCCTTTCGCGAAAAGCAGGGCATCCTCGACGCTCGACTCATCGGCGAAGTGGACCCCCAGTCCAGCGACCGGGCCCAGAAGACCCAGGAGATTTTGACCCAATACATTCAGGACTACGAAGAGTCCAAAGGTTGGGGAGTCGCGTTTTGAAGATTTTTCAGGCACGTAAGTAGGGTACAGTCGGCGCCCATCCAAAATCACAGGGCTGCCGTAGACACGGTTCAGGAGGCAGGATGTTAGATAAGCTAAGTGGTCTACTCGAACGCAAAGCGTTCCTGGCCAAGGTGGATGAAGAGCTGAAACGGGCGGTGCGCTACCGGCGCCCCTTCGGTTTCCTCATGATCGATCTGGCGCACAACCACTTCAGTCAAGACCGCGACGTCCGCTGGTCCATGGGCTACAGCCTGCTCAAGCAACTGGCCGCCGTTCTCAAATCAGGCCTGCGCGACGTAGACGTGCTGGGACGGTTTGATGGCGAGGTCTTCGGTGCCGCTCTTCCTGAAACCGACGTAGCCGGTGCGGCAATCGCCGCAGAAAGAGTACGCAAGACAGTAGCCGACCACTGGTTTATGGGTACAACTCAAGAGGACCGGGTACGCGTGGCCGTCAATGTCGGCTTCGTCACCTTCCCCGAGCACGGGGATACCATTCAGACCCTGATCGAAGCTTCCAAGGGGGCGCTCGAGAAGGCCAAAACCGAAGGTGGGAACAGGGTTGTCGAAGGTCAGCGGATCGTAGTCGAAGAGGGCGAGCCTGAGGCCACCCCTCAAGAGTGACCCGGTGTTAACAAGTGTCGCGTTGACAATAACTTGAAGCGCGTGCTATGTTCCCGGCAAATGCAGGTCCTATATGAGAGGAAGCTATGCACGCCACAATTAGTTTGGTAGCGTTCACCCTGGGATGCCTGGGCACACTGGGCATCACCCCCCTGGTCAAACGCATCGCCACCGCCGCCGGCGCTATCGACCGGCCCAACGCCCGCAAGGTGCACAAGGTGCCCACCCCGCTCTGGGGCGGACTCGGCGTCTTCCTCTCTCTGGCCGCGGCCATCCTGGCCACGCTAAAAATCTTCTCGGCCGACATCACCATGACGGCCACCAACTGGTCCAACCTGACCGGCATGCTGCTGGGCAGCCTGATGATTGTCCTCACCGGTATGTGGGACGACCGCTACAACATGAAGGCCAAGTACAAGCTGGTCTGCCAGATTGCCACCGCCCTGGTGATGTGCAAGTTCGGTATCCGCATCGGCTTTATCACCAGCCTGATGGGCAGCGACTACCTCTTCTTCTCGGAATGGCAAGAATGGGTGCTGACCGTCTTCTGGATTGTCGGCATCACCAACGCCATCAACCTGCTGGACGGCCTGGACGGCCTGGTGGCCGGCGTGGCCCTGGGCAGCTCCCTGGTCTTCGGCTTCGTCTCGGCCCTGCAAGGACAGTGGATGGTCATGGTCGTGATGGCCGCCATCGCCGGCTGCTGCCTGGGCTTCCTGCGCTACAACTTCAATCCCGCCACCATCTTTATGGGAGACACCGGCAGCCTGCTGCTCGGCCTCAATTTCGCCGGTTGGTCCATCGTGGGCGCCCTCAAGGTAACCCTCTCGCTGACCATGGTCATCCCCATCCTGATTATGGCGGTGCCGATTTTTGACACCGCCTTCGCCATCGTGCGCCGCGGCCTGGCCCGCCGCCCCATCTTCAGCCCCGACAAAGAGCATCTCCACCACCGCCTGCTGGGCATGGGTATGTCCCAGCGCCAGGCCGTAGTGCTGATTTACGGTATCAACATGGCCTTCGGCCTGGCTGGTCTCGCGCTCGCCTACGTCGTTCACTAAGAGGTTCTGATGCCTGCGCCCATCCGGGTAATGAGTGTATTCGGGACCCGCCCGGAAGCGATCAAGATGGCACCAGTCCTGCTGGCGCTAGAAAAAGACCCCCACTTCACCCCTATCCACGTGGCCACCGGCCAGCACCGCGAAATGCTGGACCAGGTACTCGACCTCTTCGGCATCAAGCCCCACGTTGACCTGAATATCATGGAGCCCAACCAGACGCTCTATGGCATCACCCGCAAAGCCCTCGAAGGCCTCGAAATGGAGATCCTGGCCCAAAAGCCAGACCTGATCCTGGTGCAGGGCGACACCACCACCGCCTTTGTGGCCGGCCTGGCCGGTTTCTACGCCAAGGTGCCGGTCGGACATGTGGAAGCCGGATTGCGCACCCACAACGTCTACGACCCTTTCCCGGAAGAGATGAATCGACGACTGCTCAGCCAGTTGACCGACCTGCATTTCGCCCCCACGGAGAGCTCTTGCGAAAACCTGCTCAAGGAAGGCTTTCCGAAAGAGAAGATCGGCATCACCGGCAACACCGTGACCGACGCCCTGTTGAGCATTGCGGCCGGACTACCCGAGGGACTGCCGGCCGATTTGCCCCAAATCAGCCCGGACAAGCGCATGATTTTGGTGGAAACGCACCGACGTGAAAATCTCGGTACACCAATGCAGGAAATCTGTACAGCCTTGAGAACGATTGTGAATGATTTCACAAACTGTGAGATCATCTTCAGCGTGCACAAGAACCCTAAGGTTCGTGAAGTCGTGTTCCCAGCGCTCCAAGGGGTGGAGCGTGTTCACCTGATCGAGCCGGTGGATTACACCACTCTCATTCGGTTGATGCGCGCCAGTACCTTGATTCTCACCGACTCCGGTGGCATTCAAGAGGAAGCGCCCTCGCTGGGCAAGCCGGTACTGGTGCTACGCAAGACCACCGAACGACCCGAGGGCGTGCACGCCGGGGTAGCCAAGTTGGTGGGCACCGACCAGAGCGTCATTGTTTCGGAAGCGTCCCGCCTACTATCTGATTCCCAGGCCTACCAGGCCATGAGTCAGGTGGCCAGTCCTTATGGTGACGGCCGGGCGGCCGAGCGAATCTTGGCCGCCATCCGTCATCGCTTCGGAATTGACGCCGACCGGCCGCGGGATTTTGCTCCCGCCTCAGGTCGTGGCTAAATGAGCGAGCCGGACGAGTTCGAGGATCTGCAACAGCAAATCCAACGCCTCAAAGGCACGCCCGAAAAGAAATCAGAGACGAGCGGACAGATGGCCGGAATGGGCCTGGTCTTCTCTCTCGGATTCACGGTACTCGGCGCACTGATGGCCGGCGAACATTTTGGCCGCTATCTCAGTGAAAAAGCAGGGAATCCGCAATACGCTATGGTAGGGTGGGGCCTCGGTCTGGGGTTAGCCGTTGTGGGAGCATACTTTATGCTCCGCCCCTACCTGAAACAGCAATGATTTCAGCAGGGCTGGCGCTGGGTTTCCTGGTGGCCGGACTGCACTGGTGGTTGTTCGCCGCGCAACGCAAGTCGCTCGGGGGAAGCTTCACCACTCGGTACGTCCTCTGGACGTTCGCCGGGCGCTGGGGACTGACCATCGCACTCGCGGTTCTCTGCTTGCAGGGGCTGCGGGCAAACTACGTAGATTTTATGACCGGATTTCTGGCGGCCTCGCTGGCAGTCAGAATCAAAGGAGTCCTGAATGTTAGGAAGTCTCATACTCGCGAATGAAGCCGCCAGGCACGGTGGTGGAATCGGCTGGCACGAAATGTCGCTACTGTGGTCGTCGGCCATCGTCATCGGCATCATCGTAGGCACGGCCATCGTGGCTCGCGGACAAGCCGGACTGGTTCCCAAAGGAACGGCCGCCGTCTACGAGCACATCTTCGACTGGCTGGAAAGCCTGGCCGTCGGAATGATGGGCAAGACCGGTCGTCGCTTCGTGCCGCTGGCCTGCAGCTTCTTCCTCTACATTCTGATGTGTAGCTGGCTGGGACTGTTGCCCTGGCCGGTCTTCCACGAAGGACACGCCGAAGTGGCCGCCTTCGACAATCCGGCCTCCTCGATCAGCACCACCCTGGCTCTGGCCCTGCTGGCCGTGCTCTCGTTCAACTTGATCGGCCTGCGTCACGCTGTGGCTCCTCCGGTTGAGGGTCATCACCATCACCACCACGGTGAAGGTCACGACCACGACCACGCCCACGGCGATCACGACCACCACCACGGCCCCACCGGCATCGCCGGCTTCTTCTCCTGGGTGGCCAAGTTCATCGACCCGGTTCCGGCCATCTACCGCGACCTGGGCGGCCCGCTCAAAGCGCTGGCCATCCCGATGTTCTTCCTCTTCCTCTTGATCAACATCCTGGAACGCTTCATCCCCCTCGTATCGCTTTCTCTGCGTCTGTTCGGCAACATGTCGGCCAAGCACACCGTGAAAGTCAGCCTGCTCACCATCCTCGAGCAGCTCATCCACGACGGCGGCTTCTTCAACTGGTTCCTGGCCCTGATCATCTTCGGCTCGACCTGCTTCGTGGCGCTGCTCGGCGCCCTGGCCGGCTTCTTGCAAGCAATGATTTTCACAGTCTTGTTTCTGAGTTACATCGCTCACGCGGTGCACACAGATCATTAATTAACCCAATCAAAGATAGTCAACTGGAGGTATAATCATATGAATTTCGCTTCTCTCGCAGGCGGTTTAGCCATCGGTCTGGGCATGATGGGCCCTGGCATCGGTCTGGGCATCGGCGTCGGTAAAGCCGTCGAAGCCATCGGACGCAACCCCGAAGCTCAGCCCAAAATCCAGACCACCATGCTGGTGGGTCTGGCCTTCATCGAGTTCCTCGGCCTGCTCGTCTTCGTAGTCGGCAACGGTCTCGCCGGCAAAGCCTAAATAGCAGTCTATTCGGGCCCAAGGCCCCTTGAGGTATAGAGCATGGAAGCAATCACTAATTTCCTCGAAAGCCTGCACTTTTCACCCATCGTGTTCGGCCTTCAGATCATTCTCTTTCTGGGATTTCACATGACCATGAAGACGCTGATCTATGATCCCATCGTCAACGCTCGCAACCAACGCGAGGGTCGCATCGAGGGGCACCTGGCCAAGGCGGAGGCCGCCGCGGCCAACGCCAAAGGCCTGAAGCTACGCTACGAAGAGGAAATCAAGGCGCAGCGTCTGGTTCTGGCTCAGGAGCTCAAGGACGCCACGGAGAAATCCGAAAAGGCTGCTGCCGAGCGTCTGCAGCAGGCGCGGGACGAAGCCGGTAAACTTACCGACGACGCCAACGCCCGTCTGGACGACGAAGAAAAGCAGCTCAAAGCAAGCATGGATCAAGAAGCGGGCAAGCTGGCTCTGGCCGTGGCCGGTCAGGTCGTCCGCAACAGTCTGTCGGAAGACGCTCAGGGCCGGGTCCTGGCGCAGTTGAAAGGGTAAGCCATGGAGTTTGATGCCTTTGGCTTTTTCATCTCGATTCTCAACTTTGGCGTAATGTTCGCCCTCTTCTACCACGTGGTCATAACCCCGATGGAAGAAGCGGTGGTCGTGCGCCGCAAGAAAGTGACCAGCCGCCTGGATGAAATCCGCGGCACACTGGCTGCCGCCGAAAAGTTGGAGAGCGAGACGAAGAGTCAGTTTGCCAAACTAGAAGCCGAAAAGGCAGAGATGCGCCAGTCCGCCGAGCACGAAATTGCTCGCGTGCAAGAGCAGCTCACGACCAACGCGGAACGGGATGCCCAACATCTGGTGGCCAAGACCCAACGCGAGCTGGATAAGAACCGCCTGGAAGTCCTGGCGGCTCTCAACCAGCAAATGACCGACCGGGCCATGACTCAGGTTGAAAGCTTGCTCAGCAAAGCCTTCGACAAGCAGGCTCAGCAGGCCAGCGCCGTTCAGGTGCTGGGGAAAGTGGGGGCCAAGTGATCAACGCAATCGGCGTTCGCTACGCTCAAGCCCTCTTTGATATGGCCAAAGCCAAAAACCAGGTCGACACGCAGTTGGCCGAACTGGTCAAGGTCCAGGTCATCTTCCGCGAGCACCAGTCCCTGGTGCGCGCTCTGCAGTCGCCGACCGTTCCCTCACCGGTGAAGAAGTCGATTCTTCAAAAGGTGCTGACCGGCCGGGTCGACGCGAACACTCTGCACTTCTTTTACGTGCTGGTGGACAAAGGCCGCGAAGTCTATGTGGACTCGGTGGTCGACTCGTACAAGGAACTGGTGCGCCAGTCCCGTGACGAAGTCAAGGTGGTCGTGCAGTCGGCCGACAAGCTCGACGCCTCGCTGATTCAGCAGGTTGAAGCGAGCATGAAGAGCTACACCGGCAAAAAGGTGGAGCTTGAATTCGAGGTAGTCCCGGAACTGTTGGGCGGACTGGTGTTCCGCATCGGGGACCGCATCATCGACGGAAGCGTCCGTCACCAACTGAACCAGATTCATGAGCGGCTCGCTAAAGCGGGTGCCGCCGCCGTAGGAGGCTAAGCAATGGCGATTCGTGCCGAAGAAATTTCCGACATTCTGATCAAAGAGATCGAAGGCTACCAGCCCGACGTCAAGGAGCAGCCGTATGGCACGGTCATCCAGGTGGGCGACAACATCGCCACCGTCTACGGCCTGCGCTCGGTGCGCTTCGGCGAATTGCTGAAGTTCGAAACCGGTCAGTTGGGTCTGGCTATGAACCTGGAAGAAGACACCATCGGCGTCGTGGTTCTGGGAACGGACAGTGACATCAAGGAAGGCCACCGCGTCGAATCGACCGGTCGCATCAGCGAAGTCCCCGTAGGTGATGCGATGCTCGGACGCGTGGTCAACGCACTGGGTGAAGCCATCGACGGTAAAGGCGCCATCGTTACCGACGCGACCCGCACCCTGGAGTTCACGGCTCCCATCGTTCCCGAGCGCCAACCGGTGCACGAGCCGATGACCACGGGCGTCAAAGCTATCGACGCACTCGTGCCCATCGGCCGCGGCCAGCGTCAGCTGATCATCGGTGACCGCCAGACCGGCAAAACCGCCATCGCGCTCGACGCCATCATCAACCAGAAAGACACCGGCGTGCTGTGCGTCTACGTGGCGATCGGCCAGAAGACCAACACGATTTCCTCCATCGTGGAAGACCTGCGCCGCTACGACGCTCTGAACCACACGGTCATCGTCGCCGCTACCGCCAACGATCCGCCATCGATGCTCTACCTGGCCGCCTACACCGGCTGCGCCATCGCCGAGCACATGATGTATGCCGGCAAGCACGTGCTCATCATCTATGATGACCTCACCAAGCACGCCAAAGCCTACCGCGAAATCTCGCTGCTGCTGCGCCGTCCTCCCGGACGTGAAGCTTACCCGGGCGACGTGTTCTTCTTGCACTCCCGCCTGCTCGAGCGCGCTGCCAAGCTGAGCGACGAAATGGGCAAGGGCTCGATGACGGCTCTGCCCATCATCGAAACCCAGCTGGGCGACGTGTCCGCTTACATTCCCACCAACGTGATTTCCATCACCGACGGCCAGATCTATCTGGACACCGACCAGTTCTACCAGGGTATCCGCCCGGCTGTAGACGTCGGCCTGTCGGTATCCCGCGTCGGCGGCGCCGCCCAAATCAAGGCGATGAAGAGCGTGGCCGGACCGCTGCGTCTCGACCTGGCCCAGTATCGCAACCTGGCTGCTTACACCAAGCTGTCGGCGGACGAACTGGACAAAGCCAGCCGCGATCAGCTGACTCGTGGTGAGCGCATCACCGCCGTGCTCAAGCAGAAGCAGTTCGTGCCCATGCCGGTGGAAAAAGAAGTGGCCATCATTTACGCGGCCACCAAGGGCTACCTGGACGAGCTCCCGCTCAACAGCGTGGAGCGCTTCGAGGAAGGCTTCCACACCTTCGTGGCCGAGAAGCACCCGACCATCAGCTCGACCATCAAAGAGAAGAAAGCCGTGACCCCCGAGGTCGAGGCCTCCCTCAAGGAAGCCCTCACGGCCTACGTCAAGCAATTTAAGGCGACTCTGAGCTAAGCACATGGCGAGTGAACGCGACTTAAAACGCCGCATCAAAGCGGTGAAAAATACGGAGCAGATCACCAAGGCCATGAAAATGGTGGCGGCGGCTCGCATCAAGAAGGCCGAGGACGTCCTCAAGGCGGCCCGTCCTTACGCGAAGCTGCTCAAAGAAGTGGTGCAGGACCTGACCGGCAGCATGGACGAGGTCGTTCATCCGCTGATGACCGTCCGTCCGGTCGCGCGCACCGCCTACCTGGTGGTTACCTCCGATAAGGGCCTGTGCGGCGCTTACAACAACAACCTGCTGAAATTGGTGTGGGCCACCTTCGGAACCGCTCCCAAAGAAAGCTACAAAGTGATTTCCGTCGGAGGCAAGGGCGACAAGTTCTTCCGCCGTCGTAAAATCGATATGGACAAGGCCGTGACCGGTTGGGTTCCCAGCTTCGCGCTGGCCCAGGAACTGGCCAACCTTCTGACCGACTGGTTCCTGGACGGTCAGGTAGATGAAGTCAAGCTCATCTACGCTCAGTCCATCAGCGCGGTCAATCAGAAGCCCACCGTAGAGCGTATCCTGCCGATGTCCAAAGAGGCCGTCGGTGAGGAGAAGCCCAGCGGTGGAGCTGGATTCGCCTTCGAACCGTCGGCGGAAGTGGCCCTCAACATTCTGCTGCCGCGCTACCTGCAGAACATCATCTACCGCGTGCTGGCGGAATCGCGCGTGTCGGAACTGGGAGCGCGACTCAAATCGATGAGCGCCGCCACCGACAACGCCAACAAGCTGGCCGGTGAGCTGACGCTGCAGTTCTACCGCATTCGTCAAGACAACATTACCAAAGAAATTCTGGAGATCGTCGGCGGCGCCGAAGCGCTCCGGGCGTCGAAGTAAGGACAAATAAGATGGCTGAGAATGGCAAAATCGTACAAATCCTAGGGTCGGTGGTCGACGTCGAGTTCCCGGCAGGCTCTCTGCCCCAGCTCTACAACGACATCATCGTCGAGCGCGACGTCTTCCGCGGCTTCGAAGAAGGCAAGCTCCCCGAGCACGTCAAGTATCTGCACATGGAAGTGCAGAGCGAACTCGGCAACAACCGCGTGCGCTGCCTGGCGATGGGCTCGACCGACGGTCTGCGTCGCGGCACTCCCGTGCGCGACACCGGCGCGGCCATCTCGGTGCCGGTCGGTCGCAACACGCTGGGCCGCATGTTCAACGTGCTGGGTGAACCCATCGACGGCGGTGGTCCCATCGAAGTGACCAAGACGATGCCGATTCTGCGCACCGCTCCTCCGCTGGCCGAGCAAGAGCCCACCACCACCGTCCGCGAAACGGGCATCAAAGTGGTGGACCTGCTCGCTCCCTACTCCCGCGGTGGTAAGACCGGACTGTTCGGCGGCGCCGGCGTAGGCAAGACCGTATTGATTCAAGAGCTGATTCACAACATCGCGAAAGAGCACGGCGGTTTCTCCGTGTTCGCCGGCGTGGGTGAGCGCACCCGTGAGGGTAACGACCTCTGGCTGGAAATGAAGGAGTCGGGCGTTATCAAGAACACCGCTCTGGTCTTCGGACAGATGGACGAGCCGCCGGGAGTGCGCTTCCGCGTGGCCTTCACCGGCGTTACCCTGGCCGAATTCTTCCGCGACGAAGAAGGCCAGGACGTGCTGCTCTTCGTCGACAACATCTTCCGCTTCGTGTTGGCGGGCGCCGAAGTCTCCGCGCTGTTGGGCCGTATGCCCTCGGCCGTAGGCTATCAGCCCACCCTCTCCACCGAAATGGGTCAGTTGGAAGAGCGCATCACCACCACCCGTAAGGGCTCGATTACCTCGGTGCAAGCCATTTACGTGCCCGCCGACGACATCACCGACCCGGCCGTAGCCACCACCTTCGCTCACTTGGACGCCACCACGGTGTTGAGCCGCGCCATCTCCGAGCAGGGAATTTACCCGGCCGTGGATCCGCTGGCCTCGACCTCGCGTCTGCTCGAACCCCGCTTCCTGGGCGACGAGCACTACGCCGTGGCCCGTCGCACTCAGGAAATCCTGCAGCGCTACAAGGACCTTCAGGACATCATCGCCATCTTGGGCGTCGAAGAACTCTCCGAAGACGACCGCATCGTGGTAGGCCGCGCTCGCCGCATCCAGCGCTTCCTGTCGCAGCCGTTCAACGTGGCTGAAGTCTTCACCGGTCGTCCCGGCAAATACGTCAAAGTGGGCGACACCATCAAGGGCTTCAAGGAAGTCTGTTCCGGTAAGCTCGACCACCTGCCCGAGCAGGCCTTCTACATGGTCGGCGGTCTGGACGAAGTTCTGGAAGCCGCCCGCGGTATGGGCGTCGAAGTCGGAGCCGTCTAATGTCGGTTCTGACCGTCGAAGTCGTCACTCCGGAGGCGCTCAAATTCACCGGACAGGCCCGTCAGGTGCAGTTGCCCGGCGTGCTCGGCGAGATGGGCGTTCTGCCCAATCACGAGCCGCTGGTCAGCATGCTTAACCCCGGCGTGGTCGAGGTGCGTTCGACCGAGGGGAACCGTATTTTTGCGGTAGCCCAAGGTTTTGCCACCATCCAGAACAACAAAGTGGTGTGCCTGGTGGACGACGCTGTCGAAGCCGGTAAGGTCAACACCGCCAAGGTGACGGAAGAAGTCGCCCGTCTGGAGCGTGAGCTGGCCGAGAGCAACGATGAGCGCACCCGCAATCATCTGGCCTTCCTCAAAGCTCAACTGTCCCTGAAAGGTTAAGCAACGCGCATGGCACGCCTGGTGGTTCACGGTGGTAATCCCCTGCATGGCAGTTTAGAAGCCAACGGGGCTAAGAATGCCGCGCTGCCCATCATGGCGGCCTGCTTGCTGGCCAAGGGCAAAGTCAGCCTGAGGCGCGTGCCCAACATCAGCGACGTCTGGACGTTGACCGGCATCCTCAAGGCCATGGGCTGTAAAGTCGAGTACGACGGAAACAGCTTGATGGAGATCGACAGCTCGACCCTGACCACCACCAAAGCACCGGATCATCTGGTGCGCAAAATGAATGCCTCGTTCGACATCATGGGGCCGCTGCTGGCGGCCTATGGTGAGGGCGAGGTTTCTTTGCCTGGTGGCTGTAATTTGGGAGCGCGGCCGGTGGACATGCACATCGCCGGATTTCGCAAGCTGGGCGCCGAGGTGGTCAGCAAGAGCGGGTTTGTCCAGGCCAAAGCCACCAAGCTCAAGGGCGCGCGCATTCTCTTTCCTAAAGTCAGCGTAGGCGCCACCAAGAACTGCTTGATGGCCGCGACCGTGGCCGACGGCGAGACGATCTTGGAAAACTGCGCCCGCGAACCCGAAATCGTCGATCTGGCCAACTTCCTGATCGCCATGGGCGCCAAAATCGAGGGAGTGGGCCGTCAGAAGATGACCATCACCGGCGTCCCCCAACTCCACCCGGTCGATTACAACGTGGTAGCCGACCGCATTGAGGTAGGCACCTACCTGATCGCCGGCGCCATCACCGAAGGCGACGTGACCATCACCGGTTGTGTGCCCGAGCACGTGACCTCCCTGCTGGACCTGATGCGGGAAATGAATCAGGAGATCACCGTCGGCGAGGATTTCATCCGCGTCCAGGGTCGCCGCCCCATCACGCCAATTGCCGTCTCCACCGAGCCCTATCCGGGTTTCCCCACCGATCTGCAACCGCAGCTGGTGGCGCTGGCCACGCTCGGCACTGGCACCACCACCGTGACGGAGAACATTTTCAACGGACGCTTCATGTATGCCATGGAGCTCGTTCGACTGGGCGGTGACGTGCGCGTCAGCCACCGCGACGTGGTCATCCGCGGCGTCAAGCAACTGGAAGGTGCCCCGGTGGACGCCCCCGATATCCGGGCCGGTGGAGCCCTGGTGTGCGCGGCGCTGGCCGCCAACGGCGAAAGCACCATCAGCGGCGTCAACTTCATCGACCGAGGCTATCAGGAGATCGAGAAACGCCTGTCTCAATTAGGCGGCAAAATCAGCCGCACCGACTTCGAAGACTGACCGGTCCCACCAAACACCGAGGAGGTTTCCATGAGCGAGTCCTGTCCAACCACCCCAAAGGCCCACATTTCGGCCGCCGACCAGGGTCTTTTCATCCAGCTCGACGGTGGTGAAATGCTCTTCAAGGTCTTTGCCGATGAGACCAATCGAGCCTTCGAAATGTTCGAGCGAATTGTCCCACCGCAGACGCTGGCGGCAGGTGCCCACCTCCACACCACCACCACTGAGACCTTTTACGTGGTAGAGGGAACGCCCACGTTCCTGGTCGGGGAGCAGCGCCAACAGTATGGACCCGGCAGCGTAATCGTCATTCCGCCCAACACCGTTCACGGCTACTCCAACGAGACGGACCAGCGCATCAAAGTCCTGATCTCGTTCGCCCCGGCTCTGGGCCACGATCTATTCTTCAAGGAACTGGCCCAACTACAGGCCGGACCACGCGACCACTACGATGAAAAAGTGGCCGAGTTACGAGCTCGCTACGGCTCTCGTGCTGTCTAATTTCGAATCCGCGCCTTGCTAGCCCTCGAGCTGGGCAGCAGCTGGTTGCGGGGTGGGCGTAAGGGAGGAGGGCCGACGCTTTCGGTACCCTCGCTGGTGGCGCGCGACGCCAACAGCCTCAAGGAGATCGCCCTGGGCGAAGAAGCCGCGCAATTCCGCACGGGAGCGCCCGCCGCTCTACAGTTGGTCTCACCGATCCGGGCAGGTCGAATCGTGGACTGGGCAGGCGCGCGCAGCCTGATCAAACTGGCCATCTCGCGATTGCACAAGAAACGCTCCAAGCCCGAGGTCACCCTGGTAGTGCCGGCCCAATTGACGCTGGTCCAGCGCCGAGCCTGGAAGCAGCTGGCCAGCGAAGCGGGTGCTCGCGAGGCCGAGCTGGTCGAATCTCCCCTCTGTGCGGCTTCCGGCTGCGGTTGCGACGTTTCTCGACCTCTAGGACGTCTGGTCATGGACTGGGGGGGCGGCTGCCTGAGCCTGGGACTGGTGGCCGGTCGCCAGATGCTGGCCGGCGAATGCCTTGAGCTGGGAGGCCTGGACATCGACGCAGCGCTGGTGCGCTGGGTGCGCCAACAATTCGGACTGCTGGTTTCGCCGGCGCAAGCAGAGGACATCAAAATCGCCATGCTCACCGCGCTGGCGGTGCCCGGCTCGCAACGTCACATGGAAATCACCGGTTTCGGGGCCATTGACGGCCTGCCACAGGCCCAGGAAATCACTCAGGAGAACGTTCAGGCGGCCCTCGAGCCTTTCCTCATCCGCCTGCGCGAAGCGGTGCTACGCATTCTGGGCCAGGCCACTCCCGAGGTCAGTGCCGACTTGCTCGAGGAAGGCATCTGGTGCTGTGGCGGCAGCTCGCAATTGCAAGGAGTCAGCGAGTTCCTGGAGCAGGTCTCAGGGCTGCGTGTCCTATCGGTGACTTCCCCTGAGCAAGCGGCCATTCGCGGCCTTTGTGAATGGATCCGAGCCTGAATCCCTTTAGCTAAAGCGAAACTTGAACAGGATTCCAGGCTATTTCGGACTAACCGAAGACTTGTTCGCCCTCCGTACGTACCAAAGTCCACGGTACGCCAGACAGTATCGGGCGAGTACAGGGAAGGACTATGGTAGCCGTTGGCTAGCTGATGAAAAACGCGACGGTCACAAGAATTCTCCGAGTGATGGCGCGCTTTGCGCTAATTTCATTGGGTATTTTTCTGGTGCTCCTGGTGGGCGCTTTTGTCCTCGCGTACTTTTTCTCCGGTAACCTGATCAACTATTACAGTAAGCAGATCGCCCGCACCTACAACGTCAACCGCGACATCCGCAAGAGTTCCCTCAACGGTCGGACCCTGACCATGGAAGGGGTCAACCTGACCACCCGCGATGGTCTCCAGTTGGCCAGGATTGACCGGATCGAAGCCCTCATCGATCCCTACGCAGGCTTTTTCTTCGGAAGCTCCCGCTGGGTAAGCGACATCAAATTGACCCACCCCGAGCTTCAGTACAGCTACGGACCCGACGGAAAGCTCAACTGGGACTCGGTGACGATACCGCGCCGACTGGCCGAAGTTCCTCTGGAGATGGCCTACCGAGGGCACGTCCAGGTCAGCAACGGCGCCCTCGTCTACCGCGACCAGCGTCAGATCAACTACCTGGCCCGAGTGGATGGAGTCAACGCGCTGCTGGACTGGCAGCCCGATAAAAGTTGGAGTGTGCGCGGCAAGGCCCTGGCCGACAAGGTCGATTTCATTGCCGCGGCCGCGCCAGAAAGACCAATCGAAGTCGAAGCTCAGTTCCACAAGCTGAGGATGGATACGTTCCTCCAACATCCGGCCCTGGCCACCTCCATGCTCATCCAGGGATCCACGGCCAACGGTCGCCTGATTCTGCGGATTCCACCGCTCAATCCCAAGGCGGCTCTGGCCCTGGGACAGTTGGACTTGGCCGCAAGCTCGGTCAACATCCTGGCCCAGAAGCGCCAGTTGGACAAGCTCTCCGCGCGCATCAAGCTGCTCGGCAGCGCCCTGGAGATTCAGCGATCCCGCATGCTCTGGCGCGACCAGCCTATCGCCATGACCGGCCAGATCCGGCCCGATCCCAAGGCGGCCGACTCCTGGGTCCGCCTCAACATCAAAGCCGGCCCGCTGGCTCTACAAAAGCTAGTCGAGAACTACCCGACCTTGCCGCAAGCTCAGGGAGAGGCCTCGGTCGACGTCACCGTGGACGGACCCCTTTCCGACCCCAGCCTGGCCGGCCGGGTCACGGCCCGCAACGTGGAAGCGCCGATCCCGGAGACTCCCGATCAGAAGGTGCAAATTCGCGACCTGGCCGCGGACTTCGAACTGGATAGCAACAGCCTCCACTTCAAGAAGGTGGAAGGCCACACCGCCAGCGGCGATCCCATCGAGGGACGCGGCTGGGTGTTTCGTGACCAGAAACAAGACCTGTATCTACGCCTCAGCGGTGGAGCTTCAGAGCTACGACGCCTCTCGCCTCTTTTAGCTGGCGCCGACGACATCCATGTGACCGCCATGGGCACCACCAAGAAGCCCGTGCTGGCGGGCCAGGCGCGACTCAATTCGCTGCCCACCAACCCTTTGGGAGTGAGCAGCGGCAGTGCGCGCTTCTGGGTCGACCAGAAGTCGGCCATGCTCTACGACGCCACTCTCTACGGCCAGGGCGGCCAGGTGGCCGTTCCCTGGGCTGTGCTCGACTATCACAGCGGCGACCTGGCGGGCGAAGCGCTGATGCAAGACTACCAGCTGAACGCCAGCGGAGCCAGCGCCCGGGTGACGGGCGTGGCCGAATTGAGCGGCAACTACAAGACCAATCAGATGCAGGGTTCGGCCTACCTGGCCGACACTCAACTGCAGGCGCCCGGCATGCCGGCTCTGGAGAACGTCTCGGGCCTGGTGGCCATCCAGGACGGCCAGGTGCTGGTGCCTCATCTTACGGCCAACAGCGGCGCCGACCAGTTCGAAGTCACCGGCAGCCTGCAAGGCCAGCACGGCACCTTTTACGTCAACGCCCCCCAGCTTCAGGCCAATCGCTATGTAGCCGGAGCCCCGGGCGGACTGCGTAATTTGACCGCCGAGGCGGAGTTCAACGGTCGCGAAGTGATCGGCTTCCGCGCCGCCAGCCGGGGCGGCAGCGGCGACGCCTATGCGGTCGGCCGCTGGTTGCCGGGACGCAGCCCCGAAGTCTTCGCGCAGTTCGTCAACCTGCAACTGCCCTATGGAGGCCGCGGTGCCATCCGCACGGTGGACGGCGAGGTCGCCACCATGTGGGAGAGCGGCAAGATGGGCTACCTGTATGGCCTTCGCCCCGGTGGAGCGTCGTGGCAGAACTGGGTGGCCGGTCGCGGCACCATTGTGGGCAGCCGCCTGCAAATGATCGACAACGTGCTGCACATGCCCGGCACTCTGGCCACCGCCAGCACCACTCTGGCCGGGGAAGGCCGCGCCTACTCTTACTTTGGCCCGCTGGAGGGGCCGCCGTTGCTGCACAGGCGTGTGCCGCTGGAAAACTGGCAGTCGGGTGGCAGCCTGTCCTTCAACGGCGGATTCGATCTGAGCAATCAGCGCCTCTACAACCTCAAGGTGACCGGCCGCGCCATCAATCTCAATCAGATCACCAGCTGGTTTGGCCCGCTGCAAGTTCCCTCCTGGTCTCAACAGCTCGGTGTGCGCCTGGACGAGGTCTTGCTCGACGTGGACGGTCGCGCCAATGGACCGATCAAGGCTCCCCAACTGACCGGTTCGGTGCACTCTCCCTGGACCCGGCTCTCGCGCCTCAATGGGGATCAGGTCGAGTCGACGGCCTTCTCCTGGCGAGCCGACGCCAACCTCAACAAGGGTCAGCTGACCCTGCTCAGCCTGCTCTCGCCCCACGCCATGGACGGTCGCCTGCTGGCCTGGACAGGACCGCGCACCGGAGGCGCACCGGACCTGGACTGGCTGCGATCGCGAGTGGTCATGAATACCAAAAGCTATGCCTGGAAAGGCTGGGTGCGAGCTCAGGCTTTCCCGATGGCGGCGGCCCGCTGGTTGGTGCCGCTGTGGCTGGCCGACAAGCTCCCCTCCGGCGTGCTTTCCACACAGGGTGACGGACTACAAATCGGAGGCAGCCTCTATGAGCCTCAGATTGCCGGTCGCATCGATTTGCGCAACGGCAACTTCTGGACCGGCTACGATCACGTCGCGATCGATGAAGCCTATGTAGACTTCGCCAGCAACCGCCGGGCCGTGACCCTGTCGCGCCTGCACTTGAAGTCGGCCGGCCTGACCCTGGAAGGCAAAGGGCACCGCACCGCCGAGGGCAATTTGACCGGTCAGTTCTGGGCCGACGACCTTTCTCTGGAAACGCTCAGCCGTTTTGGTTTCGACACCCACGGCTGGACCGGCACGGTGGACGCGGCCGCCACCATTCGCGATAGCAAAGGCGGCAGCCCCGAAGCCTGGGTGGCGCTGGAGGGTGAGAACTTGCGGTCCAATATGGACGGCGTCTTTGGCATCCGCCGCCTCGTGCTGGGTCAGGTCGATCAAAACCCCAACGGAATCCCCTTCACCACCGCGGCCAAGGGTATCGGCATTCGCATGCAGGGCCGAGAGATCACCGTAAACTTGCCTCCACAGGGCGCCGAGATCGAATGGGATACCCCCGTTCCCAGTCGCGCTGTGGCGCGCGGCCAGTTCTCTTTCAGCCAGCTGCCCAAGACCAATCAGAAGCCGCTGGCCTGGCTGCTCTCTTCGGTGGGACCCAGTTTCGGTAACAAAACGGAACCGCTGAAGCTGGAAGTCGACGATTTCTCCTGGGCCCTGGTCAAGCAGCTGCTCTCCCTGGACGCCGACAAACGCGTGGGCTCCTTCAGCGGCGACCTGGAGCTGCTCGGGCAATATTTCGAGCAGCATCGGGTCAAGAGCCCGAAATTGACCGGTAAGCCGCTGCTGGCCGCCAATCTGGAAAAGATGATTCTGGAGGGACCCGGGGCGGTCTGGTCGGGCGTGCAGTTGGCCAAACCCCTGCAGTTGGCTTACCAGGTGGTGCCGGGAGCCGGCTGGGTGCACCTGCAGCCAACCACCTTCGAATTCTTCCATCGCGTCATTCCCAAGACCAACGTCAACAACCTCAATTTGAGTTCGGGATCTCCCGAAACTTTCCAATCTAACAAGAACAACGTCCCGCAAAACGATCCCAAGGCCAAACCTGTCGACCCGGCCGTGGCCCAGGCCTCGCCTCAGGAAGTCAAAGGTCAGCTGAATCTGGACGCATCGTTCGTGGCCATGGAAAACCCGGGCGCCAAGAAGCTGGCCAGCCTCAGCCCCGACCAGAATGTGCACGCCTCCTTGGAAACGGTGGACGTGCAGAACCTGTCCTTCCTCTTCCCCCGGTTCAACCGTCTGGGCGGCACCATCGACAAGATCGAGTTGACCGAGAAGGGCGCCTTTGCTCAACCGGACGCCCGCCTCACGGTGGCCGCCCAAAACGTGCAGATCGGCGGGCTCAATCTGACATCCGCCCAGGGCTCGGCCCAACTGAAGGCAGATTCCCCCGGACGGCTGCAGCTGACCCTGGGCGAGGGCAATGAAGAGCTGCGCGTCTTGCTCGGCGCTCCCAACGATTTGAACCAGTCGCTGCGACTGCAGGGCCAGGCGCTGATGGACTTTGACCGCCTGTTGCTGCCCAAGAGTCCCACCCTGGTCAGCAGCACCAGCGGCTGGAGCCTGACCGATAAGAGCGAGTTCAACCTCAGCGCCCAGCTCAACGACAACCAGATGCGTTTGCTCTCGGCCTTTGCACCCGACCCCGAGCGCAGTCGCCTGAGCGGCAATCTGAAGGGCGTCATGCAGCTCAAGGGCACCTCCGCCAACCCCGAATTGACGGGCTCGCTGTCCGTGGAAAACGGTGGATTCACTCATCCCGACCTGAGCACGCCGCTGACCGGCCTCAACGTTCTGGCCAAATTCGACCGACTGCCGGCCGCCCAGGCGGAACAGACTCCCGCCTTGATGGCCCTGGGCGCTCCGATTGTAGGCCGCATCACGTTGGATAAATTTGACGGCTACCTGGGCGGACAACTCTTCCAGGGCAAGGGTAAAGCCGAGGCGGTGGGTCGCAAAGCCACCTTCATGGATTTCGCCTTCGACGGCCAGGATTTGCCCATTCGCTGGAGCGGCTTCATGGACGGCCGGGCCAACGTTCATCTGACCCTGACCGGCAAAGAGAAGGCCGGGGACCCTGGTTTGACCCCCTTCCTCGCGGGTCGAATCGAGCTACCCCAGGCCAACGTAACGGTGCCCAACGAAGAATCCATGGCCGGCCTGCTGTCGCTCTCCAAGGGACGCTCCAAAGGCAAACCGATGGATTATGACGTGGACCTGAGCCTGGGCAACGACGTCTTCGGCAACTATCTCGGCTCCAGCATTCGTGGCCAGGGCGACTTGAAGATCACCCCCTCGTTGACTTCGTCCAAGCCCTCGGTCAACGGCGTGCTCTTCTTGTCTCGCGGCGTCATCCGCATTCCCATCTACGGCATCAACTTTCGTGTGCGCCAGGGTTACGCTTACTTCGAGGACGACTTCATTCCTCGCCTGGAAAACCTGGAAGCCGACAGTACGATCGGAACCTATCAGATCACGGCTCGCTTCGACGGCAAATATCCCAACGTCCATGCCGATCTCTATGCCAATCCGCCTCTGCCGGAATCGGACATCCGCTCGGTGCTGGGAATGGGTGGCCTACCCGGTAACGGACCGACTTCGTCCAGCTCCACACTGGTCAGCAACTCGGTCAATGGACCTACCGGCGGCACCAACACCTTCCTGATGAACCAGGGCGTCTCGCTGCTGAGCAATATGCTGACCCAGCAACTGACCCAGGGGATCGGCAGGCTGCTGTTCGCCTCGGAAGTCTCCTTGGACATCCTGCCTTCTTCGGAATACGCCCTGCGGGTGGCCAAATCGCTGAACGACAAAGACACCCTGCTGCTCACCTTTGCCCAAGCCATCGGAACAACCCGATTCAACGGACGTCTAACCCAATACGGCATCGAATACCGCTTCCAACCCAACCTGCTCAGTCGGGTCACGCTCAACAACTATGGCCAGGCCCAACTCTGGTTCCAGGGTGTGGTGCGTTTCTAACGAAGCATCGCCCTCATGTTCATCGGAATCGCTCGTTTTACGCTCTTCTTGAATGACCAGCCGCACTCTCTGAAAGAGAAGCGCTCGATCGTCACCAAGGTCCGCGAAGCCCTCAAGAATCGTATGCAGGTTTCAGCCGCCGAAGTAGGTCTACAGGACGCCTGGCAGCGAGCCGCCATCGGCGTCGCCTGTGTCTCCTCCGACAAAAAGGTCGCCGAGAAAATGCTGGACGAAGCGCGCCGGCTGGTCGAAAGCTTTCCCCAAGTGGAAATTACCGAGGAGGAACGGGATGTCGATGCCTGGTGACCTGGGCTTCTTGCGAGCGGCTATTTTTCAGCAACTGAAAGACCGCACCGAGCCCCTACAGATCGAGGAGCAGCATCCTCAGCGCCCCTGGCTAGAATGGCTGGGAGTCCCCCTTCGTTCCGGCACTTGTGAAGTCACCGCAGAACCAGGAAAGCTGAACGCCGGCGACTTGAGGGCGGCGGGTATCTTGCCCGAGGTCGTCTACGGCTGCCTGGTGCAGACCTGGTGGCATCCCGGCCAGAGCGACTGGGTTGCGCGCACACGCTCAGAAATTTACGCCTGTTTTGACTCTTCCGAGCTGGAGCAGCCCGGATGGGAGCTAACCCGAGAGGCCTTGGATTCCGTCAACGCCTACCGCCTCCAGGAGCTGACTCCTCACGAATTGTTGGAAGCCTCGCGAGAGTTCTGGGAAGGCGGTTGCACCGAAACCGAACGCATGGAAGGCTGGCTGCTGCTGCACCTGGACGGATTGCAGCGCCTTCAGGACGTCGCCGACTGCCTGTTTCCTTTTCTCTATCAAGGCGACCCGAGGGGTGCCCTGAGCGACGAGGAAGCTCGCCAGTGGCTGCGCATTCCTTCCGAGGTGGCCTTGAGCGACGCCACCCAGATCTTGGGTCCTGAACGAGTGGCCCGTCTATTGGGCGAGAGGAGTTTCTCATGAAGTTCTGGTTTCTGGCGCTACTGGTGCTGCTGCTAAGTCCCTGGGCGCCTGCTCAGGAAGCGAATCCGGCCGTATTTTCAGGCAAGACTCAGGTCTATGAAGACACCACCACCGGATTCCGAATGGACCTGCCCATCGAATTTCAACTCACCGGTCGAGGAGCCAATACAACCTGGGAAGGTCCCAAAGTGGACGACTTCGCCACCAGCATCTTCGTGAACGTGACCCCCATGCCCGGGGTTCATCCCCAGGCCATCTACGACGGCGTGGTCCGCTCCAAGAAAAACGACAAAACCGCCGTCGAAGTCCGTCAGATCAAAATGCCCGGCAAGCTCAAGGGCAAGCCGATCTACGCATTTCGCTTTCTCGAGTCACCCAAGACCCCGGGCACGAACGACGACAAAGCCCCTCAAGACCATCACCGCTGGTTTCTCTATGTTTATGGCAACGATTCGGCCTACGAATTGTGCATGGCCGGCAGCTATCAAGCGCTGGGCCAGGGCAAGGAGCTGCCGGAGGTTTATCTCAGCATCCTCAAGTCTTTTCGTCTCATCGAAATCAAGCCCTGAAGCCCGCCAGATAGTAGAATTGAGCCGTTTTTGGCGGCTCTGAAACTTTTCGATCCGGGGTCCGGTTGGTTGGCCGGTATGCAAAGAACCGTCTCGATTCTCTGGAATTCCCCCCAACCACCAACTCTCTACTGGCGTCACTCCGACAAACGCGAGTTCCAGGCCGTGAACGTGGGGCGCTCCAGCGATGGCTGGCACCACTTCGACCTGGAGGCCGAGGCCGACCAGGTCCTCGTCTGCTATGTCGCGGGCAACCGCCTGCGCTTTCCGGAAACGGGCCACTATAAGGTCCGCACCCGACACGCCTTTGTCCAGGGTGGGGAGGTGTTTGACTACATGCCAGCCGCCCAGATTGAGGGACCGCTGCGCGACTACGAAGCCAAAGCCCCCCTGGAGTTTTCCTCGGAGATCCTCAAGGAGAAACGCAAAGTGCGGGTCTATCTCCCGCGTGGCTATCGTCAGCACACTCAGCGCCGCTATCCGGTTCTTTACGTTCAAGACGGTCAAAATATCTTTGAACGTGGGGCCTACGGCAGCTGGCAGGCTCATCTCAAGATCGACCGACTGATCGCGCGGGGCGAAATCGAGGAGGTGATCGTGGTAGCGGTCGACCACGGAGTCGGTCGTTTCCAGGACTATGTGCCCCCCGAGGACGGTGGCAAAGCCCACCTTTACGCTGCCTTTCTGGTCAACGAACTCAAGCCGTGGGTCGACCAGACCTATCGCACCAGGATCGGTCCACAGGACACGGCCATCATGGGCAGCAGTCTGGGAGGGCTGGCGGCTTTTTACATAGCCTGGAACTACAGCTATGTCTTCGGCAAAGTGGCCTCGCTGTCAGGGTCCTGGTGGCTGCGCCGCTTCCGAGACCGACTGCCCTTTCAGCGCCGGCGCAAACTCAAGGTCTACCTGGATTCGGGGGACTCGGGACCGAGCCGTGACTGCGTGCAGCACAGCAAAGCCCTGCATCAGATCCTCGTGGGCCTGGGCTACCAAGCCGGCTCCCAACTGCGCTACCGCGTCGCCCGCCGCCACACTCATACCGAAAGCGCCTGGGGCGAACGCACGGTCCAGGCCCTCCGCTTCCTTTTTTCCGCCACCGGCGGAAGAGGGGGAGAAATGGAGAGAGGGAGAGAGAGTCATCGTCTAGCAGGTTGAAAGCCTCTCACCACAATCAGTGGCTGAGGTACCAGCCGTCTTCGTGGGGGGGTTCGGTGAGCTGGCAGGGGGACTGGACGGGCGTTTCGGGCCGGGCCTGAAGGATTTCGGGCTGGGCTTCGATCACGACGGGCTGGGCCTGGATGATGTCTTTCTCGACGGCAATTCCCTGCACGACTGAGCCCTGGAAGCCGTCCTGGGCGACCTCCACCACGAACTCCGGGGTCGCCTGGCGAGTCGAGGCAGGACGGGTCGCGCCTGCCAGGGAGACGGTGAAGTTGTTGCTGAGCGGCGTCATGTCCCCATTGTAAGGGTTGGATGTAACCGCCATATGAAAAAAAGCCCCGAGCTTTACGAGCTCGGGGCTTTTTGGATTAACGGTGGAGAAACTACTCGGAGCCTTCCACGTAAACGACGCGCATACACTCTTCCATCGAGGTCACGCCTTCCAACACCTTGGCCACGGCGTCGTCCTGCATCATGCGCATACCGTCTTCGACGGCCGCCTGACGGATTTCCGCGGTGGACGCGCGCATGAGCACCATGCCGCGCACGCGCTCGGTGATCTGAAGAACCTCGTGGATACCGGTACGACCGCGGTGCCCGGTGCCTTTGCAGTGGTCGCAACCGCGGCCGCGGAAGAAGTTGATTTCGGCATCTCCGTAGACGGTCATACCGAACTTCTTGATCGCCTCTGGCGGTGGCCTGTAGCTTTCTTTGCAGTTCGGGCAGATGTTACGGGCGAGTCGTTGCGCCAGCACGCCGATGAGAGCGGAGGAGACGAGGAACGGCTCCACGCCCATTTCCACCAGACGCGAGATAGCGCCGCAAGCGTCGTTGGTGTGGAGGGTGCTCAACACCAAGTGGCCCGTAAGAGCAGCTTCGACGGCGATTTTCGCAGTTTCGCCGTCACGAATCTCACCGACCATGATGATGTCAGGGTCTTGACGCAAGAACGATTTGAGAGCCTTCGCGAAGGTCAGACCGGCTTTGTTGTTGGTCTGCACCTGGTTGATTCCGGCAATCTGGTATTCCACCGGGTCTTCTACCGTGGTCAGGTTGCGGTCGCCCTTGTTCAGCTTGTTCAAGCAAGAGTAGAGAGTCGTCGACTTGCCCGAACCGGTCGGTCCGGTCACCAGCAACATTCCGTAGGGCTTCTCTACGATGGATTCCCAGAGAGTCAAGTTCGCGTGGCTGAAGCCCAGTTTGTTCAGACCGAGCTGCACCGAGCCTTTGTCGAGAATACGCATAACCGTCTTCTCGCCGTGCACGCAGGGCAGAGTGGATACGCGCAAGTCATACTCACGGCCGTCGTGCGTCAAGTGGATCTTACCGTCTTGAGGGACACGGCGTTCGGCGATGTCCATCGCGGCCATAATCTTGATACGCGAGGTCATCGGGGCTTGAATGTGCTTGGGCGGCGTCATCACTTCGTGAAGCACACCGTCCACTCGGTAGCGCACTTTCACCGACTTGGCTTCGGGTTCGATGTGAATATCGGAGGCTTTGTCGTTGATGGCCTGCGAGATGATCAGATTCACCACGCGCACAATCGGCGCTTCGTCCACCATCTCTTTCAGCTTGTCGAGGGACAGCTCTTCGTCGGAGGCGTCGTCGAAGTCCATCGGGCCGAAGTCGGTGGCCGAGATGTCTTTCATCGTGCCTTCCACCTCGGCGATGGCGGTGACGCCGAACTGGCCGTTGAGCGCCTTGGTAATCGAGTCGTCGGTGGCAATCACCGGGTCGATGTCGAAACCGGTAATCAGTCGGATGTCGTCGAGAGCGATCACGTTCAGCGGGTCAACCATCGCCAGCGTCAAGCGGTTGTCTTGTTGACCCACCGGGATGACTTTGTAGCGCTGAGCAAGGTGTTCGGGAATCAGGCGGGCCAGCTCGGGATCGAGCTGCATCGCCTCCAGGTCGACGAATCGGACGCCCATCTGGCGTCCCATCGCTTCCACCACGTCCTTCTCGGTGACGAAGCCCAGAGAAATGAGCACCTTTTGTAGGGGCTCGCTGGTCCGCTCCGATTGCGTGGCAGCCTTCTCTAGTTGTCGGGTGGTGATGAGCTGCTCATCGACAAGCAGCTTTCCAAGATCATCTTTGGAGCGGCTAATCAAGTTTGGTTGCCTCCAGGGTTTTGACTCTCGCCAACTGACAGTTTAACTGTCAGTTGCATATTGGGCAGGTACTGCGCCGTTTCCTGCTGGACCGGAGGATGGGCACAATTCCTCAGAGGAAGATTAACGGGGGAATCAAGAAGGTCCTGCTATATGGCCATAGGTGAATTTTTCTCGCAGTTTCGTAGCCTGCTCTTCGGAAGCGAGGATTTACTGCGAAATCGACGTCATCAGCCACGTCTGGCGCTGGAATTACCGGTCGTAGTAGATTTGGGCCATGGCAAACAGGCGGCCGAGGTACGGGACTTCGGCCCCAACGGTCTGCGGCTCTTCATATCACTGAAGCTGTCAAAGAACCGCAAGCTCAACGTCGAGGTCATGGGAGACGCAGGACTGGACGGGGCCGCCAGCCTGGGCTGCCGAGTAGCGTGGTGTCGGGCCGCCGACAAGGGCTACTACGTCGGCTGCCGCTACGACGACAAGCCCGAGGCACTGGCCACCAGCTGGGTCCAGATGCTCTTGCTGGAACGCCATCATCGCAACAAAGAACGTCGTGATCGACGGGTCGAAACGACCCTTCCCGCCATTCTACTGGACAAAGTCAGCCCCCCACACAATGTCTTCGTAATCGATCTGGGTCTGGGGGGAGCCCGCGTCTATTCTCCGCAGGCCTGGAGCCCGGTGGATTCGCCCCGCCTCAGCTTCTCGATGCCGGGCCAGGGACCGTCGGTCGACTTCGCCGTCGAGGTGGTCGAGAGCCGGCTCATGGACAATGCCGGCTACACCTACCGTTTGCGCTTCCGCGATCCCGACAGCAAGCGTATGGCACTGCTGCGACGGATGCTCATGCAACTGCTGGAAGGGGTTCGCAAAGCCGGACGCAGCCGCCCCAACGACGTCATTCAGGCCGCACCCGCACCCAAAACTCAGGCAACCAAGGACTCTTCTCCGGGGCCGCTGGGCGCAGCCGTGCGCGGACCGGCCAAACCGCCTGGAGCCAAAAGTCGCGGAGTTTCGAAGTACCTGCAGGCGCCCGATCTGCCGCCGCCCCGAGAAAAACCACCGGCCCCGGCGGTGAAAGCCAGCCCTCCTCCACCACCCAACATCGATAGCGAGCCGACCGGGCGGGTTCGCCAGAGCGCACCCAATCGCATGCAACTCGGGCTACTGCCTCAGGAAGGCCGCGAGCGCCGACGCGGCTGGCTGGCGGCCTCGCTGGAAGGCTGGTTCCCCCAGCACGAAGTCGTCAGCGACTTCCTGACGCGACCCACTCATCAATTTCTGCGCTGCTTGGGGCCCCTCTTCCCGGGATTGCCGGGGCTGCTATCGCTGCATCCCTGGAGCATCGACACCGACCTGGACCGCGGTTTCGAAATCGGCCCGGGAGTCGTTTGGACCGACCGGCGCACTTTGTGTCGCTGGTGGATGGCTCGACGAGCCATGATCAGCTGGTTCCGTCAATCGCTGACGACTCGCGAACGCCTGGAACGGCGCTCCGGCAACTTGCGCTCGCGAGCCTTTCAAATGCTCTCTTTGCTGGCTTGCGGGGGACCGGCGGCGGTACGCCAGATGCTGGTATGCGCGCAAATCTCGGTGGGCCTGGCCCGTCACTACGGCATCGAAGACCCCATGCAACTCAATCAGCTACGGCTTTCGGCCCTGCTCAAGGATGTGGGCGAGGCCCTGCTCTTCGTGGCCAGCCAGCCCCGCACGGTGCGCGACCGCTACATTTTGCACATCAACGGCCTGGATCACGGAGAGCCCGACATCTCCGAGTTGACCAGTGACTGGAGCGGCTTCTACTGTCCCAATGACCTTTTGATCAACCGCCTGCGGCTGGATCCGGTCACCCTGGAGATGATGCCTTGCCACGCCTGGGTGGGCGACCGACTGCTGGCCAAACTCGGCTTTCCCCTGGAGGTGCGCACCACCATTCGCTATCACCACGAAGCCTGGGGAGGCCTGGGCTATCCGGAAGGACTGGGGGAAGAAGAAATCCCCTGGGGCTCTCGCTGCCTGGCCGTGGCCGACGGCTTTGCCAGCGGCCTGACCTACCTGGGTACGCCGGAGCGTAGCTTCCAGCAACTGGCTCAACTGGAAGGCAGCTTCTACGAACCGGCACTGGTGCAGGCGCTGCAAAAATACCTGGTGGAAGTAGGCGTGATGTCATGAGCTGGTCCCAACACCTGGACGCCCACGAAGGGCGTTATCTGGAATCCCTGAGCGAATTCGTGAGTATCGCCAGCGTATCCACCGATCCGGCTCGTCGACCGGAGATGGCGCGCGCCTGCGACTGGTTGTGCGCCTGGGCCCGCGAGCAGAACCTGACGGCTGAAATCTGGCCGACGGCCGGGCATCCTTCGGTTTACATCGAGACGCCGGCGGTGCCGGACAAGCCGGTGCTGTTGATTTACGGACACTATGACGTGCAGCCTGCCGAAGACGTGGAGCTCTGGACAGACCCGCCTTTTCAGCCCACCGTTCGCGAGGATCGCCTCTATGGACGGGGGGCCAGCGACAACAAAGGCCAGATCTGGACGCATTGCGCGGCCATTCAATCGCTGCTGGCCGCCGGCGAGTTGCCTTGCCAGATCAAAATCCTGGTCGAAGGCGAAGAAGAAGTCGGCAGCCCCAATCTCCCCCGCCTGCTGGAGGAGCGGCGCTCCAGGCTGGGTGCCGACCTGGTGCTGGTCTCGGACACCTCCACCGCCGTCAAAGGGGTGCCCACTTTGCACTACAGCCTGCGCGGCATCGTGATTTTTGAGGTGCATCTCAGCACGGCCGGCCGCGACGTGCACAGCGGCGTCTTTGGCGGCACCTCGCCTAACGCCACCCACCGACTGGCCCAATTGATCGCTCGACTACATGACCCTGAGGGCAGGGTGACCATTCCCGGTTTTTACGACCGGGTGCGGATCGCCGACGCCCGCGAGAAGGAATTGCTCGAGCGCGTTCCCTTCGACGCCAAAGTTTACCAAGAATTTATCGGCTGCGACGAGTTGGTTGGCGAAGCCGGCTTCACCACCAATGAGCGCCGCTGGTTTCGCCCCACCCTGGACTGCAACGGCCTGGGTGGCGGTTTCCAGGGAGAAGGCAGCAAGACCATCGTTCCGGCCCGCGCCTGGGCCAAGTTTTCCGCCCGCCTGGTGGCGGATCAACAGCCGGACGAAGTGCTGGAATGCTGCCGGCGCTGGTTCGAAGCCCAGACCTGGGCCGGCCGCATCGATTTCCGGGCCGACCACGGCGGGCCGCCCTATCTTTTAGACCCCTACGGCCCGATGTCCGGCTACCTGGAAAAGGCCCGGGAAGCCCTGCGCCAGGCCTGGAATCAAGAACCGCTGCTGGTGCGCCACGGAGGAGCCATCCCCATCGTCAGCCAGTTCCAGACCATCCTGGGCCTCTCCACTCTGCTCATGGGCTTCGGCTCCCCCGACGACGCCATCCACAGCCCCAATGAAAAATTTGAACTGGCCAACTTCCGCCGCGGCTTGCGCACCAGCTGCCACTTCCTCACCTCCCTGGGCTCCTGAGCCATCAGGGCAGGCTTGGGTTGACGAAGATCTCTCCGTTATTCAGGGCCACGGCCAGCAGCGTCTTCTCGATGGCGGGGGCGCTGGCTACGCCGGCCGGCAGGGGTAAGCGCGAGAGAGTGGCACCGCTGGCCGGATCGAGCTTCAGGATGGCGGGCGAGGTGTCGGCCACATAACAGCCTCCCTCTTTCCACTGCACCGCGCTGGAACAGCGCAGTGAACGAGTCCAGAGTTTGCGGCCCAGCGGATTCCAGGCGGAGACCTGGTTGCGAGTGGCCAGATAAATATTTCCTTCACTATCAATCGCGGGGCGCGCCAAAATTTCGCCGTGACCCGAGTAGCACTGGGTCCAACCCGGAAACGGCTTGACCCAGCTGGCGTTGTTGCCGCGCAAGGAAAGCAGCCCACTGACGGTCACTCCCACCACCCCGAGAGGATGGGGAGTTGGCGGGAGCAACGGGCGAGGCAGCTGGGTTCCGACCACGGCGCTGCGCCAACGCTCGGCCAGGTCGACCTGATGCAAATTTCCACGGATGGTTCCGAGATAAACGGTTGACCCCACCACCACTGGCGGTCCGAACCAATCGTCCCCCCGCGGCAGACGCAGATGGCCCAGATTGCGCCATTCCGTCCACTCTTTGTTGGCGGTCAACAGCTGGCCGGCCTGGCCCAACTGGATCCAGTTTTTCTCGTCACGCGGCACGGTCCAACCGTTGTGATCCCGGGGCAAAACCTGTTTGGTCTCGCCCGTCTCCGGCTGCACCAGCACGGCCGGCTGGCCGTCCTGCTGAAACAAAAGTTTATCTTCCACCAACTGGGGAGAACGACTGAGCGGCCAGCTCATTTCCCGTTTCCACATCAGTTTGCCGCTGGAAGCGTAGGCATATAAAAAATTTGAGTGCGGGGAGGTAACCAGCACGATGCCCTGGTAGATGCGCGCCTGCCAGTCGGCAGGACCCAAAGTTCCGGGAACTTTCCAGGTCGTCGAGGGTTGAGCCAGCGCATTCGGGGTACACACGACGGCGAGACAAAAGACGCACCCGAAAAGACGTTCGCCAGGAACTTTCGTTTGTGAAACAAACGTTTCGAACTTCCAGAAAGTGGAATTCTTTTCGGAAGAAAAATGAGTATTTTTCAAGATCGTCAAAAGGGCGGCCTTTGGAGCGGAGAATAGGACGCGAAGAAGGCTCATCCAGGGTGCTTCTGGCATGGTGAGGCCAGATCCTCGATCTCGATTGATGAGTGGACCGTGGGAGGTTTAGGGTGAAAAAACCGCGCTGGCGTAAGTTTGCCGTAGCCGTTTGTAGTTCGTTGGTGATTGCTTCGCCCGCATGGGCACAAGAAGTCAATCAGCAGCGCGGCAAGTTGGTGGCAGTAGAAGATCAACAACTGGTCATCGAACAAAACGGGCAGACCCTGCGGTTCGCCCGTAGCGCCGAGCAGGTTTGTGACATTCCCGCTGGTTCCGACGTGGTGGTGCAGTATCGCCAGAAGGACGAGGGCTTCGAACTGGTCCAGGTGGCCCGTGCCGAAGACCCCCCGGCCGCTGAACAACCTGCCGCCGAACAGCCCGCCAGCGAGCAACCGCCCGCGGAACAGCCGGCCCAGCCCGCAGCGCAGCCTCAACCGGAGCCGGCAGCCCCCGCTCAACCCGCGCCCGCCACGCCCGCTCCCCAGCCGGAACAAACGCCCACGCCGCCCCCCGCCGAGCAGCCGACCCTGCCTCCGGGCGGCGCCACTCCGCCCCCGCCCACCAGCGGTGAGCCGGACCAGAACACGCCCCGCATCGTCAACATCGAAGTCGAAGGCAACACCAACGTGCCCACCGACGAAGTACTGCAGGTCGTCTCCACCCGCATCGGCGACCCGTTGCTGGAACCGCGCCTGAAGCGCGATGCTCAGGCGATTTTCGACCTCGGCTACTTCACCGACGTGCGCCTCGACTACCGCATGGCGCCGGGCGGCTTGCGACTCGTTTTCCGCGTGCTGGAAAACCCCATGGTCAACGAAGTGAAAGTCTCCGGCACCAACGTGGTCGGCACCGACAAAATCGCCTCGCTGATGGAAACCAAGCCTGGCAAGATTCTCAACACCCGCTACCTGCGCTCCGACATCGAAGCGGTCAACCAGTATTACAACGAAGAGCTCGGCTACTTGCTGGCCAATCACGTGGAAGATCTGACCTTTGAAAAAGGCATCCTCTCCTTGCGCATCAAGGACGGCATGAAGATCAACCAGATCGTGGTGGAAGGCGTCACCGTCTTCCCCATCGAGAAGGTACAGTCACTGGTCCGCCTCAAGCCTGGCGACCTTTTCAACCGCAAGACGGCCGAAGCCGACGGCACGGCCATCTCCAAGCTTTACGAGGACAACGACTACATCCTCGACACCATCCGTCCCAGCATTGATCCGGAAAAGGGCATCGTCACCTTCCGCGTCCAGGAAGCCGTGCTCCAAGAGATTCGCGTGGAGGGCAACAGCCGCACCACCACGGACACGGTCATCCGCAACATGCGCTCGAAGGCCGGCGACGTCATGCAGAAAAAGCGCATCCAGAAAGACCTGGAGCGCCTGCAGAACCTGGGCTTCTTCAAGAAGGTGGAAATCAACCCTGAGCCCGGCACCGAGCCCGGCAAGGTAATCCTGGTGCTGGACGTGGAGGAGCAAAAATCCGGCCTGGCCACCATCGGCCTCGGCTACGCAGGCGGCGGCACCGGCGCTCTGCGACCGGGTGTCACCGGCTCTGTCTCGCTCTCGGACCGCAACCTCTGGGGCGAAGGCAAAACCTACCAGATTCAAATCCAGGCCGGTGGCCAGGTGCGCAGCGGTGGTATCAGCTACCTCGACCCGGCCATCAATGACAACCAGGACTCCTTCGGCGTCTCGGTTTACTACAGCCAACTGATCGGCATCCAGCAGAACGTGCTGGTCAACAACGCCAGTCAGGTCGCCTTCTACGATGACCAGCGCTACGGCGTCTCGGTGACCTACGGCCACCCTTTCACCGACAACCTGCGCGGCTTTGTGACCTTGCGTCACGATGACATCAACATCACCCGCAACACTTCTTCGGCTTTCGAGCCGCTGGGAACCGGCAAAGGCTCGATCAACGGCGTCGCTTTCAACAGCATCTACGACACCCGCGACGACCTGTTCAACCCGCACGTAGGAACCTACGCGTCGGGCGGCATCTCCTACGCGGGATTGGGCGGCACGTTCAATTTCACCAAATACAACGCCGAAATCCGCCACTACATCCCGCTCTGGGATCGGCACACTATTGCATTGCGTGGCTGGTATGGTAAAGTCACGGGCGCCACGATCCCCGGTTCTGAGTACTTCTATGCGGGCGGCGTCGATACGATGCGCGGCTATACGCAAAACCGGTTTGTGGGAACCGACTTCTTGGTATTCAATGCCGAGTATCGTTTCCCGATCGGAAACATCAAATTCCTCAACGGCGCGGTCTTCGCCGACTACGGTAACGCCTGGTTCCCAGGTCTCACCGAGTCGAGACTTCGCCTCGACGGCGGTGTCGGCTTGCGCATCGTCTTCCCCTCGCTGGGCCTGGGTGTAATCCGCGTGGACTACGCCATCAGCGAAGAGGGCGGTCGCGCCAGTATCGGTATCGGTCAATCGTTCTAAAGAAAGAGGACAACTCGTTCATGTTGTTACGCAAACTAACCCCGGCACTACTGCTCTTGGGACTTAGCCTGTCGGTCGTTACCGGCTGTCAAAACCAGGGAAGTGGGCCGGCCGCCAACACCCCCGCCGCCACGCGCACCGTCGGAGCCGTGGACCTGGAAGTGCTGGTCGGATTGGACGAGTTCAAGAAAGCTCAAAAGGACATCGAGAAGCTTTCTGACGACTTCCGCAAAGAAGCCGAAGCCAAGCTCCCCAAGAACCCCAAGGACTGGACTGACAAAGACCAGGTCTGGCTGACCGAAAAGCGCACCGAAGTCCAGAAGAAGCAGAATGCGCTCATGGAGCCTCTGCAGCAACGCCAGGAAGCGGCCATTCTGAAGATCTCCCGCGACCACAAGCTGACCGTGATGCTGGACAAGCGCATCGTCGTTTACGGCGTGGCCGACTACACCGACGAAGTCAAGAAACTCTTCCAATCCAAGGAAGAGATCAAGGTGGGCGACGAGGTCGACACCAGCAAGTCGCCCATCGGCTACTTTGACCAGGACGTGGTGCGCTCGCTGAAGGTGTTCCAACTGGTCAGCGCCCAGGTGCAGCGCAAGCAGATCGAGCTGATGAAGAAGCTCGAAGAAGCCAAGAACAAGGTTACTCCGGCCGAACTTCAGGTGCTTCAGAACAACGCCCGCGGCGAACTGGAAGCTTATCAGGAGCAGTTGATGACGGAGCTCTTCTCCAAGGTCAACGATTCGGTTAAGGAAGTCGCGGAAGGACAGGGCCTGGCCCTCGTTCTCGACAAGCAGCACGTGCTGCAGGGCGGCCGCAACATGACCAGCGAAGTGGTCGACACCTTCCTGAAGAAAACTTCCGACAAAGGTGGCGCAACCAAGCCGGCCAAAGCCCCCAGCGGGACGCCCACGCCGTGAACGCCCGCCCCCTGGTCCTGGGGGTGTTGAGCCTGCTGGTAGCCGGTTGTAATTCAGGCGGACCCAGCGCCACCCCGACGCCGACCGTGACGCCCGGAACCAGCGCCGCTCTTCAGCAAGAGCTGGCGGTGGTGGAAGGCCCCAAGCTGCTCGAGCAACATCCGGACTATCCGAAGCTGCGCGATCTGGAAACCCAGATGCAAAAGCTCGAGGCCGAGAAGAAGGAAGTCGCCACCAAAGGTCAGCAGGACGCCTTCAAAAAGGGCCAGAGCACCTTTTTGCGCGCTCTGGAGCAGGCCAAAGTCGAAATGCAGCAGGAGCAAGCCTCTATCTCCGGCGAGATGGACGGCTTGGCCCGCGCCCTACAAGGTCAGATGTCGGCCGAGATGACCGAGATCAAGGCCAAATTGGACTCGGAACTCAAGGGCACCATCGAGAAGTATCGCCCCGCCGACACGGTCAAGCTAAACGACCGTGGCGTTCAGGCCGTTGGCGAGTACGGCGAAAACCTCAAGCTGATGGCGGCCCGCAACCTGACCGCCCATCGCCTCGAAAAAGAAAAGGCCATCAAATCGGAAATCGATGCCGAGCGCAATCGGTTGGACCAGCAAGTCGCCGCCTACGAGGACGAGGTCAGCCTGAAGTATCAGGAAGAAAAACTCAATCTGCAGCTCAAAATGCAGAACAACCCCAACGAAGAGACGGAAAAAACTACCCGCGAGCGCCTCAACGTCATCGACGACGAAGTGTCCGCCGCCAAGGCCCAGAAACGCACCGAGATCGAAGGCCAGATGACGGCCTTCCACGACAAGAAACAGGCCGAATTCGACGGGGAAATGAAGTCCTACGAAGCACGCCTGCGCGACGAAATCTCCGTCAAGGTCGGCGGCCGCCGCGAGCAACTGATGAATCAGTCCAGCACCTCGGTCGCTCCTCCTCCGGAGATCAAGGCCAAGATCGAAGCCGCTCAAGCCACCATGCAGTCGGCCATGGAAAGCCGCAAGAGCGAACTGATGTCGCGCATGAAGGCCAAGGAAGTAGAAGCCCGCGCCCGCCTGGAAGCGAAGCAGACCGAGATCAAAGCCCGCCTCCAGCAGCTGGAAAAAGAACTGCAGCAGCAACTCGCCAAGCGAACCGACTTCCTGGACAAGAAGAGCAAAGCTCGTCTGGCCGAGATCGACAAGAGCCTCGAGAAGTGCAAAGCCGATTACAAGATCGTCTACGACAAGATGAAAGACGACCTGGGCAAGATGGTGGGTAAAGTGGCCCAACAGAAACACGTGGACTGCGTGATCAGCATCAGCAAAGACAACATCAACTTCGAACTACAGGATTTGACCGACCTGAGCATGGTCGAGCTCAAACAGATGGGAAATCACTAATATGAAGTGGCTGCGTCTCTTGCCGCTGCTCGCGCTGAGTCTGCTCGGCTGCAACAACGGACAGACCTCCCAGGCGCCGGCCTCCTCCGGCTCCAGCAAGATGCTGATCGCCCGCCTCGACACCCTGCCGATCCTCCAGCAGGATCCGGCCTACCAGGAACTGGCCAAGAAATATACCACCGAGAACATCAAGCTGCGGCAGTCTATGGAAAAGCGTCTGGCCGACGGTGCCCTCAAGGGCGATCCTCGGGAAACCTATCTCAAGGAACAGGCCAAGCTCAACGACAAGTGGATGAAATCAACCAACGACTTCATCCAGACTCGCCACACCAAAATGCGTGAAGTGGTCAAAGCTCTCTGCGAAGAAAAGCACATCGACATGGTGCTGATCGACTCCAAGGAGTATCACACGGTGGCCTATGGAGCTTTCGACATCACCCAGGATGTGTTGATGAAAATCTACGGAAGCGGAAACGGCCCGGCGCCCACTCCCCAAGGAGCTCCCAAATGAAGAAATCTCTGTTTTTCCTGATCTCGGGAGCCATCCTGGCCTGCGGCTGCGGCGGCGGTCAAAGCGGCGACGGCAAAATGCGCGTGGGCGTGCTGGACACCACCCGCATTCTGGCCGAGATGCCCAAATACAAAGACTTACAGTCGAACCTGGCGCGCGAACAGCGCGAGTTCCAGAATCAGCTGCAGAGCCAGCTGCCGGCGCCGGGAACCGACATCAGCGATGAGAAGAAGAAGCAACTGGAACAGGAAGTCGCCAAAAAGCGCTCCGAGTTTCAGACCCGCGTGAACCAGACGATTCAAACCGCCATCAAAGACATCAAAGATTTGACCACTCAGGTGGCCGAAGAAAAACACCTGGATCTGGTGGTCGTCTCCACTCCCTTCAACAACTCGGTGCATTATAACGGCGGTCAGGATGTGACCATCGACGTGCTGCTCAAGCTGAAGCGCATTTAGTGGAGCTCGTTCACCCCAAGGCCTGGGTCGATCCGGCCGCACAATTGGGCGAGGGCGCTGAAGTCGGCGCCTTTTGTGTCGTTGAGGCCGAGGCCCAAATCGGAGCCGGTTCGCGCCTGGGTCCCCATTCCTATGTGGGGCGCGGGGTCCAAGTCGGAGCCGGCTGCGTGCTGGAAGCGGGAGCTGTGCTGCTGCCCGGCACCGTCCTCGGCGACCGTTGCGTCATCCAGCCCGGCGCCGTCTTGGGCAGCACCGGCTTTGGTTTTGTCGTCCACGAAGGTCAGCATCTTCACATCCCTCAGGTTTCCGGAGTGGAAGTCGGAGCGGACACCAACATCGGGTCGGCCACCTGCGTCGACCGGGGCACTCTGGAGCCTACCCGAATCGGTTCCCAGGTGCGCATCGGAGCCCAGGTGCAGGTGGCCCACAACGTGACTATCGGCGACCGCACCGTCATCGACATGCAGTCCGGCTTCGCCGGTTCCTCCAGCATCGGGAGCGATTGCCAGCTGGGCATGCAGGTGGGCATGGCCGGCCATTCCAGTGTGGGCGACCGCACTCGCATGGCCCCGCGCACCGGCAACCTGCGCAAAGCGCCGGACGATAGCGACCTTTGGGGATTCCCGGCACGTCCCCGTGCCGAAGCCATGAAAGCGCAGGCGGCTCTGTCGCTGCTCAGCAAACTTGATTCGTAAGCTTTTCTGGGGATTTGGGCTGTGGTGCAGCCTTTCGGTGCTGGGCTGGGCGCAAAACGTCGAGTTGGGCGGCCAGTTGCTGTTTCGCCTGGACAACCCCAAGCAAGCTCAGGCCATCAACACCCGCCTGGAGAACCTGCTTCTCAACGGCGCCGACCCGGCCGACCTGAAGCTGGTCACCCTCAAAGCCGGTATCGGCATCTACTGGGGCAAGCTGGAAATCGTGGTCGTCACCAAGGAACTGGCCGAGGCCAACTCCAGCCAACCCAAAGCGCTGGCCGGCCTTTGGTTAAGCCGGTTGCGCGAAGTCGCCGAAGTGGGGCTGCTCAAGCTCAATCCCAGCCGCCTGGAACTGCCCATCGACGGCGAGGCCACCATCGAGGTGACCGGATTGGCGACCGGGCCTTTTGCCGTCCAGGACAGCAACGGTCGCGTGCAAATCAACGAAGACAACGGCCAGCTCAAAGTCAAGGCCCGAGCCGTAGGCAAGAGCAAGATTCTCATCACCCGAGGCAAGGCCAAAGCCTATCTGCAGGTGCACGTCAAAGATTGGGCCGGCAAGTTGCCGGACACCGTGCAGGTGCAGGTCAGCGGTCGACCGGCCCCCGGGGAAATGGTGCTGGAAGCGGTGCTGCGAGCCCTGATGACCCAGGCCCGCGTCAACCCCGGCTGCAAACTGCAGATCGACGTGCCCAGCAACTATCAAGCCGGCCTGCCCAGCGTGCCCCAGGGCCAACAGATGAACATCTCGCTGGTGGGCCGCATCACCGGTTCGGAAGACTACTACCCGGTGCGCAAGGACATCAAAGCCGGCATCGAGTGCGTCACCATGGAGCCGGTGGAGCCCAACTTGCTGCTGGTCAGCAACCGACCCGAACAAGTGGACAAAGACGGAGTGCTGCTCAGCTACACGCTCACTCCCAAAGAGCCCAGCCGACTCATGTATAGCCACATGAACGCCTCCACCGCCGACCGCAATCTCTGGGTCAATCTTTACAATCCGACCGCCGAAGACGCTTCCGTGCTGGTGGACTGGAGTTTCTCCGGCCCGAGCCGCAACGAAGTCAACGTGGGGCATCAAGCGGCGCAACGCTTCCTCAATCGCCTGAATGTCGCGGCGGGCTACGTTCTGCAAATCCCCCCCAACACGCGTCTGGAACTGGCCGAACATAGCCTGCAACGCAAAGAGCTGCTGAGCGGGTTTGCCGGTTTGCGCATGCTCAAAGGCAGCAAGTTGGAAGTGGAAGTGCTTTCCAAAGTCGCTCCCGGTCGCAACGATGGCTCCAAACTGGTGCACCTCGGGGCTCCCTTCAATCCCTTTAAAATCCATCCGCACGGCGTTTTCGCCCAACCCTACTTCGAAGAATGGCTGGAGTTGGCAGCCGGTGGCGCTCCCATCAGCTTCAACTTCGGCGAAAGCCCCTGGCTGATCGACTTTGAGACCGGGCTTCCCAATACGGGGAATTTCGGCGTCATCTATCGCTGGCACGTGGCCCTCAGCAACCCCTCCAACCGCACCCGGAAGTTCGGACTCTTTTTCACTCCTAAAAACGGCGCGGCCGCCCTCAGCATGATGGTCAACAACGAGGTGGTCAGCGTTCCCTTTACCCCGCGCAACAGTCAGATGGGGGTGCGCTCCTTCGAACTGGCGCCCGGCAAAGACCTGAATGTGGATCTGACCACCTTGCCGGAAGCTTCTTCGAGCTACCCGGCCACCATGGAGTTCCGCGAATTGCAACCCGGCGAATCGGGACCCCCGGAGTATCGTGAACGCTAACCGACTGACTCGCGAAGTCTCTTTTCGCGGCGTGGGCGTGCACCGAGGCGACATCTGCGAAGTCTCGGTAGCCCCCGGCCCCACCGGCTCCGGCTGCTGGATGGAGCGCGACGGTCAACGTTGGCCATGCCTGGCCGATTCGGTTGTGGAACTGGAGCGTTGCACCGTGTTGGGCAATGGCCAGACCAGTGTATCCACGGTCGAGCACCTGTTTGCCGCGCTCGCTTCTTTTGGAGTCTATGACTGCGAAATCCGCGTCGACGGTTCGGAGATCCCCATCCTGGACGGCAGCGCGCTGCCTTTTGTAGAAGGCCTGAAGCCCTTCTTAGAACCCGCCCCGGGCCCGGAACCACTGGTGCTGCAGGGGCCTCTCTGGGTGGGCAACGAGCAAAGTCAGGTGCTGGCGCTGCCCAGTCCCGTCTGCCGCTTCCAGTATGCACTGCACTACCCGGGGACCGTGATCGGCTACCAGGAAGCTAGCTACGAGCCTTTAAGTGAGTCTTTCGAGCAAAAACTGGCCCCGGCCCGTACCTTTGCACTGGAGCGCGAGGTCGAGTGGCTGAGGTCTCAGGGTCTGGCCCGAGGCGGCAGTCTCGACAACGCGCTGGTGGTTCTGGCCGACGGTTTCAGCAGTCCGCTGCGACTGGATCAGGAAATGGCTCGACACAAATGTTTGGATCTGGTGGGGGACCTCTACTTGCTGGGCCGTCCCTTGCTGGCGCAGGTTTTCGCCGTCAAGGCGGGCCACCGCTGGCACGTGGAGTTGGCACGAAAAATGCTCAGAGAGTTGGCTGAAAATGCTGGATAGCAAAGAAATTCGCCGCAGACTGCCGCACCGATACCCCATGTTGCTGGTGGATCGCGTCACCGAGGCCACTCCCGAGCGTGTCCTGGGCCAAAAATACGTAACCGCCAACGAACCTTATTTCCGCGGCCACTTCCCAAGCGCTCCGGTCATGCCGGGCGTGCTCCTGATGGAGTCGATGTTTCAGCTCATCTGGCTGCATTGGGGCGGCGAGCACGGCTTCCACCTGTATGGAGTGAAGAAGCTGAAGCTGCGCCGTTCGGTCATTCCCGGAGACGTGCTGGAGCTTGAGGCGACCGCCCTGGACATGACGGAAGAACCGTGGAGATTCAAGTGCTACGGCAGAGTCGAAGGCAAAGTGGCGGTGGAAGGCGAGCTGATCGTGCGTCTTCGGGCACCAAAATGCTCCCAAGAAAGTTCTCTTGAACAACGGGAAGTTGCCAAGACTTGAAGAACATTCACGGCAGTCGGATGCAAGTCCCGGAAGATCGAAGCGGATTCACAGGACCATTGGTGGTTGCGTGAGCGCATGCAGTTGTGATATAAACTCCGGGACTCGGGCCAGGGGGGCCTGGGGCTTCTCACAGAGCTTGCTCACGACCCGAAGTTGGCTCACGGGGTCCAAGGGGTCGAAGGAGGCGTGGTTTTGGAACCAGTCAAAGTTGGCGTAGTCGGAGCTGGAAACATGGGTATCCACCACGCCCGTATCTACAATGAGCTCCCCCAAACCGAACTGGTCGGCATCGTCGACATCAGTGAGGCTCGCGGCCGCCTGTGCGCGGAGCAGTTTCAGACCGAGTACGTGAGCAACTACCAGGACTTGATCGGGCGCGTGGACGCCGTCAACATCGTGGTTCCCACCAGTCTTCACTACCCCCTGGCCATGGAATTCCTGCGCAACAATGTGCACGTCCTGGTCGAAAAGCCCATTACCGTCGACCTGATTCAGGCCAAGCGCCTGGTCGACTACTCGAAGAAAGCCAACTGCGTTCTGCAGGTCGGCCACCTGGAGCGCTTTAACCCGGCGGTGCGCAAACTTCGCGAAGTCGCCGGACAACCGGTCTATATTGAGACCAAGCGCCTTTCCTACCCCACAAACAGAAATCTTGACGTCGGCGTGATTTGGGATCTGATGATCCATGACATCGACATCCTGATCAACCTGGTCAACTCGCCTGTCGTGGACATTCACGCCATGGGCGTTTCCGTCTATTCGGACTTCGAAGACGTGGCCCAGGTGCAGTTGATGTTCAAAAACGGCTGCATGGCCAATCTGGTCGCCAGTCGCATTAGCGGCGAAAGATTACGCCAGTTAAAGGCTACCGAAGACAGCGGCCGCACGCTTTGCCTGGACTTCATCGACCAAACTTTGGTAGCTATGCATCCTCCGCGAGGGGGACGGGTCATCGCGCCCGAAGTGTTCGACCTCGAAAAAGATGAGCCGTTGCGTTTGGAACTGTCGCATTTTGCGGATTGTGTTGCTATGCATAGGACTCCGCTGGTATCGGGTGAAGACGGCAAGCGAGCATTAGAATTGGCAATGCAGGTTTTAGCTCGCATGAAATTGGTGAAGTCCAAGGCACCGCAAGGTAAAGCTTTGATCGCTCTGGCTGGGTAGCCAGACAAGAGGAATGGGAGAGTAGAAGGCGATGGCAAAGGTTCACCCCACAGCGATCGTAGACGCCGGGGCTGAGTTAGGCGACGGGGTTACCGTTGGTCCTTTTTGTATCGTCGGACCAGGCGTGCGCCTGGGCGCACGTACCAAACTCCACTCCTCGGTCGTGATCGAGCAGACGACGATGGGCGAGGACAACGAAGTCTGGCCCGGCGCCATCATCGGCGTAGCCCCACAAGACCTGCGTTACAACGGCGAGAACTCGAGCGTGGTCATCGGTCGCGGCAACGTCATTCGTGAGTATGTGACCATCCACCGTGCCGTCAACGAAGGCTCGGTCACGCAGATCGGTAACGACAATCTGATCATGGCCTACGCGCACGTGGCTCACAACTGCCTGCTCGGCAATCAGATCGTGATCTCCAATACCGTCGGTCTCTGTGGCCACGTGGAAATCGAAGACCAGGCCGTGCTTGGCGGCATGTGCGGGATTCACCAGTTCGTTCGCATCGGACGCCTGGCGATGATCGGCGGCATGGCCAAAGTCACCCAGGACGTCCCGCCTTTTGGCATGGTCGACGGCCTGCCCGCTCGTCTTTTCGGCATGAACATTCGCGGTATGCAGCGTCGCGGCATCAGCAAGGAGTCGCGTCAGGCCCTCAAGCATTGTTACCGGATGATTTTGCGCTCCGGCCTCAACCTGGGCCAGGCTTTGGAAGCCATTCGGCGCACCGTCGAGCCTTGCGCTGAAACCAACCATTTGCTCAGCTTCTTTGAGTCCCCCTCACGGATGGGCTTCTGCGTGCGCGGTAGCGATTCGCGCCGCAACACCAATCAACCGGTCGAGGAAGTTGAGCTGGCCGGCTGCTAAGTATCGGCGTGCTCTCGGCTGACCCGTCTGGCGATTTGCAGGCGGCGGCCCTGGTGGAAAAACTCAAGCAACGGCACCCCGACTGGCAGTTTGTCGGAGTTGGCGGACAGCAATCCAGACGAGCGGGCGTTTCCCTTTGGGCCGACTCGTCGCTCTGGAGCATCGTAGGCCTGACCGAAGCACTGACGCGGATGCCTCGCTTCTTTTTCGACTACTGGAAAATTCGCACGGCGCTGCTGCGCGCTCGTCCGCAATTGAGCGTCATGATCGATTCTCCCGCCGTGCACATGCGACTGGCGAGTGTGGCCCTCAAAGCCGGTCTTCGCTGCGTGTACTACTTCCCGCCCTCCGGCTGGAGCACCAACCCCAAACGGCTGCGCAGCATCCACGAGCGGGCCGAGGCCCTGATTCCCGCTTTCGCTTTCTCGGCCGAGCAGTATCGAAAGAACGATTTGCCGGTGGCCCACTTCGGCCATCCGCTGGTGGACCTGTGCCGCCCTCTGGAGCGTTCACAAGCCTTGGAGAGACTGGGCTTGCCAGAGGGTCGTTATGCAGCCCTGATGCCGGGCAGTCGAACTCAGGAGATCCGACTGTTGCTGCCGGTCTTCCTGGAAACCGCGCGGCGCTTTCCTGACTACACCTGGCTGATCCCTACCGCCAACCCGCAATTGGAACAGAGAGTGCGGCGGGCTCTGCCCAACCCGCCGCCCTGGCTGCGCATTCTGCCGGGTGGTTCCCGAGAAGTCATGTCGATCAGCCGAGCCGGCCTGCTCGCCTCCGGCTCAGCCACTCTGGAAGCCTGTCTGCTGAACCTGCCCCATCTGATCTGCTATCGGCTCAATCCGACCGACTATAAAATTGCCTGGGTGCTGAGATTTTTAGGCTTGTTCCACGTGCCCATGTTCGGCCTGCCCAACCTGGTCATGCAAGCCAAACTGATTCCCGAGTTTCTTCAAGACGAGGTCAATCCCGAAAGTCTGGCTTCCAGCCTGGGGCCGATCCTGGCGGACGGAGCGGCGCGAGAACATGCTCTGGACCAACTGGCGCGGGTGCGCGAACGGCTGGGACCCCCGGGCGCGGTGGAGCGCATCGCCGACTTCGTGGAGAAAATGGCCCTGGGGAAAAGCCGAGACGAGGCTTTGCGTGAGCTTTGATCTTTGGATCACCAGCAACTCTCCCGGAGAAGTAAGCACCTGGGTGGGCGGCGTCACGCCCAAGCTGGCGCAACTCAAGCCGGACTGGCGAGTGCGCCTGGCCCTGGTTCCCTGCCCCTACGCCAGTGGCGCCGAAAAACGAGTGGCCCAGCAACTGGAAGGCGTCCACGAGGTGCTTTCTCCCTGGGAGACAACTCGCTGGTATTTCGGACTGGGCAAGCTCGGCTGGCCCAGAGCGCCCAGAGGACTGGTCATGTTTTTAGGGGGCGATCCATGGCACGCCCTGCTGTTAGGAAAGAAGCTTGGCTACCCGGTGGCCGGCTACTTCGAAAAGCCCAACTGGTGGAGCCGCTTTTTCGATCACCCGGTTTTCGGCTACGCGGGCGAACCAAGGGTCGGCAACCTGATGGTCGATCGCGTAAGCGCGGGCGAGATTCCCCAGCGGCCCGTGCTGGGTCTTTTCGCGGGTTCCCGGCCATGGCAACTCCGGCTCACGCTGGGCCGCTATTTACTGGTGGCCCAAGAACTCCGCAAACGCTGCCCCGAGCTGGACTTCCTTTTGGTCCAATCCCCTTTCGTCCAGGATGCCGACCTGCGCAAAGCCCTGGACCGCCCGTTCAACCTGGGTCTCCCCTCGGCTCGAGCCCGAGTGGAAGCGGACCGACTGGTTTTGGACGACGGGCTGGAAATCCCTAAACGTATGGGCGGGGGACCTATGAGCGACCTCAGCCTGGCCATGACCGTGCCCGGCACCAATACGGCCGAACTGGCCTGCGCCGGAATCCCTTTTGTGGTCACCCTGCATCCCCTGGCCTTTCTGGGGGGTGGCGGCCTGCCGGGCATCATTGAACGCCTTCCCTTGCCGTCGGCCTGGAAAATTCCGTTGCGACGCCGGAAACTACGCCGCCTCCGCTTCACCGCTTTGCCCAATCAGGTGGCCGGTGAAGCCATCGCCCCGGAAATTATCGTGAGTTCATCCCTGGATCCGCTGGCCGACCAGATTCAACGCTGGGTCGAGGATCCCGACGAAGTTGCGCGAATCCGCCAGCAACTTCAGGGAGTGATGGGCCAACCCGGCGCCACCACTCGCCTGGCCGAATGGATCGTCGGGATAGGTAATGCAGCGAATCGGTGACTTTCTCTTCCGTCAGCGGGGCCTTCTGGTGGCTCTGCTGGCCCTCTATGGCCTGCTTCACGCTCGCCCCACCGCCTTGGGGCTTTGCCACGGGTTGAGCTGGGCGCTGCTGGGCGAGGGGCTGCGGCTTTGGGCCATCGGCTACAGCGGCGAACCCACCCGCGGACAGGTTCTGGAGGCTCCCCAACTGGTGACGGCAGGCCCCTACGCCTATCTGCGAAATCCACTCTACGTAGGCAACTTGCTCAACAGCCTGGGAGTACTCACCGCCTCTTTCTTTCCCTGGGACATCCCGAGGATTCTGGGCCTGTGGCTAACGGTGGTCGGCCTCTACCTGTTCTTGGGCCGTCATGAGGAGAAGTTTCTCGGTCGTCTTTTTGGCGCAGAATATGAGGAATATCGGAGGCAGGTGCCGGCCTGGTGGCCGAACCGGCGGGGATACTCCAAGCCCAATGGGCGCTTCTGCGCCAGGCGCTCGCTGCGTTTCGAACGCACCAGCCTGGTCTGGTGGTGCTTGATCTGGGTGGTATTGGCCGTGAAGGGTTGGATTTTATGAGTAAAAAGAAAACGCGACAGAGCGAAGCTCCGGTCGCCAAAGTGGTCTCCAAAAAGGGAAGTGCTCCCGCCGCCTCCCAGAGCACGGCCAAAAAGGTCGGGGCCTCTCCCCAGATCATTCTCTCCATGGGCGTGGCCGGCGGCCTGCTGGGATTTCTCTCGGGCCTGAACCTGTGGCCTCCCGTTCCGCAAAACCTGAGTTCGTTGATCGCCAACTCGGGCTGGCTGGCCGGTGTCCTCGGGCAACAACACCTCGACTACGTGCACGCCGTTCAGGGTCTCATTTTGGGATTGGTGGTCGGTCTGGGCACCGCCTACAGCTTCAACCTGCCGATGCGCAAAATGGTGATGACCTGGGCACTGGCCGGTGGCGGCCTGCTGGGCGGCGCCCTGGTCGCCAAGTCGGCTGTGGCTGCCGCCGCCGGCTGGGTCATCGGCCTGGCCGTGGCCCAGGCCACTCCCGCTTAACCTTGCATATCCTCTACACCAACGATCTGCACAACCAGGTCGCACCTCTTTCGCGCATCGGCGACCGCAAACGAGCCGATACGCTGCTGCTGGACGGGGGCGACGCAATCGCCGGCTCCAACACGGCCTGGCGCTGGGAAGAACCGATTTTGCACTGGATGCGTCGCCTGGGCTACGCGGCCATGGCCATGGGAAATCGAGAATTTCACTACTGCCGCTGGGTGCATCGTTGGCGCGAGCAGGAGCGCGAGTTTCCCCTGTTGGCCTGCAACCTCGAGGACTTGCGCGATCACCGCACCAGTTTCCGCCCCTGGACCTCGGTCGAACGGGACGGAGTGCGCCTGGCTTTGATCGGCACCACTCCCGTGCAATACCCGGTAGGCTCATTCTGGGAGCGCAGAACCGGCTTTCGCTTTCTCGACCCGTTTGTGTGCCTGCCTCCGCTGGTGGAAGAACTGAAGGCCTCTCATGATGGCGTCTTCTTGCTTTCTCACGGTGGCTTGAAACACGACCTGGGGCTGGCCGACCGGGGCCTGGCGGTGGACTTGATCTTGAGCGCCCACAGCCACGACGTAACTCCCGAACCGGTTTATCGCGGAGGCACCAGCGTGGTCCAGGGGGGTAGCCACGGGCGCTACCTGGCCGAAATCGAATGGGAGCCGGGGCGCACCCGCCTGGGCTGGACGCTGCACCCGACCGCGTGAAGTTGCTCGTTCTTTCCAATGGGGCCGGCGAGGACGCGATTGCCGCCTCGATTCTGGAAAAGTTGCCCCTCCGGGGCGAAGTGGTGGTCTTTCCCTTAATCGGAGCCGGCTCTGCCTACGGCTCGCGTTGGCGCCGCCTGGGCGATGCCTCGGCACCGCCCAGCCAGGGATTGTCCAATCAATCCTGGCGCCTGTGGCTACGCGATCTGCGCCACGGTCTGGTGGGCAGGGTTCTGGGCCAGATGCGGGTGTTGCGTGGCTATCGTGGCTGGTCCGTGCTGGCCGTGGGCGACCTGCTGCCCTGCGCCCTGGCGGCGTTGGCCGGCCTGGGCCCCATCTACTTTGTGGGCACGGCCAAGTCGGTCTATCATCACGCCTACTCGTGGCCGGAACGGTTTCTGCTGCAACGCTGGGTGAGCCGGGCCCTGGTGCGCGACCAGCCCACCGCCGATTTTCTCACCAGGCACGGGATGCGGGCCGCTTACCTGGGCAACGCCATGATGGACGAGACGGTGCCTGCCGGCCTGGACCTGGGGTTTGAACGCGCCCTGGCCCTGTTTCCCGGCAGTCGGTCCGAAGCTCCCCGCGAGCTACCGCGTCAGCTGCGCATCTGGCGGCGGCTGCAGACGGACTTTCCCTGCAGGGCGGCGGTGGCGGTGGCCCCCGGTATGGACCTGGAAAAGCTGGTGCCCGAGGGATACTCGTTGCGGCGCACCGGAGCCGAGCGGGGCGTGGTGGGCTGGCTGAATGACGAGGTGGCTCTGGTGCAGGGGGCCCTGGGCGACCTTTTGAGCCGCTCCTGGATCGCTCTGGGACAGGCCGGGACCGCCCACGAGCAGGCGGTGGGCGCGGGCGTGCCGGTGGTCACCCTGCATCCCGATCCGGATGGGAAATTGGGCTGGTATCGGGGGCGCCAAAAGGGACTGCTGGGAGACGCTCTGTGGGTGGTCCCCGAGGATGAGGAAGTGGCCGCCCGAGCCCTGGCTCGTCTGGCTTTAGATCCGGTCGAACACGAAAGACGGGCCGCCATCGGCCGGGAGCGCATGGGTGTGCCGGGAGGCGCGGCCCGCATGGCCGCCTGGCTGGCCGACCAGCTGTGAGCGCCGCCGGGCGCCTGGTGCTGGGACTGCTGCTGCTCTGGGTGGGCTGCTGGCTTTCGCTCGGACTGCTTTTTGGAAAACCTCTTTTACTGCTCCATCCCCTGGAAGCGCCCGAGTATCTGCGCGTCGTCTATCTGCTGATGCTCTACGGCGGACTGGTGGCCTTGCTGCGCTGGCGCTGGCGAGCCGAACCGCCCAACATCCGCTGGGGAAGTCTGGCCACCGCCGCCCGGATCGGCTTGCTCGGGCTGGCTTTCGTGGCCCTACAACGCCTCTGCCTGGGCTCGGCCTGGCATCCTGAGCCGCCCACCGCAGCCGCCTGGTTCTCGGCGCTGGCCCTTTCCTTTCCCATCGCGGCCGTCGAGGAAGCCGTCTTTCGCGGCTACCTCTACGGCTCGTTGCGCCACGTCATGCGACCGCTGCCGGCCGCTCTGCTGGTTTCGTTCTTCTTTGCTCTGGTGCACCTGTTCCGCCCCGGTGACCTGGCCTTCAAGCTGGCCTACGGCTTCGGTCTGCTCACGGCGGCGCTGGTGCTGACTCTCCTGGCCGAGCGCGCCGGGGTGTGGTCGGCGGCCACCATGCACACCACCTGGATCATGGCCGCCGTGCTCGACCCGCCGGGGCACGTGGAGGCAGGCCTGTGGAGTGGCCTGCGCGGCGAAATGGCGGCCGGGCTCTGCAGCTGGCTGCTGCTGGTGGTGCTAGCCGGCTTCTGCTGGAGGCTGACCCGCCGCAAGGTCTGACCTGCCGGATTGTCCAAGCGCAGCTTATGGATATGATCGTTTGTTGCCCGTGCCCCAGTTGCGGAGAGGGTCAGGTCGGCTACCGTCTCTGCGCGAACCGCGAGACGGTAGTTTTGCTTTGTGACACCTGCGCCATGGTATGGATGCATCCAAACAAAGTGACCGCCGACTCGGCCCGAGACCCACTCAATCCGGAGTTCGCCAGACACCATCCTCAGGTGGAGCTGAGGGCCTCGCGCTGGGCTTCCGAAAAGGAAATCCAGGACTGGGGATGGGGCATCTACGTGATGAAACCGGGAGACCTGTTGAGGCCTACTGAGGACACGGATCCCGCCGCCTCGAATTGACAATAATTCCTAACAAAAAAAAGCTTGACGCGCCGTACGTCCATCGGATAGTGTCGGGGAGCGTTAACAAGTTGGCAACAAACTGTTAACGACAGTGACACACTTCGTCGATTTGGGAGGGGCCCATGCATCGCGTTGAACCTGATCGTCACCCGGGACGAAAGATCTTTTTTGCTCCGTTGGAAGAAACCGTCGGAGGGCTGGAATTATCCGGCAAAGTACGTCTCAAACCCCGCATGCTTCAAGTGGAACAAGACCACTGGGTGCGGGTCGATACCCAGGAAGTTCTCTACCTGGAAGAGGACCATACCGGTCAAACCTATTGGGTAACCCTGCGCGGTAAGTTCCGCGACCTGGAAAAGCCCTCCCTGACGGAAGCTCTCGCCAAAGCCTCGCGCGCCGGCGTCTTCATCCAGACCAGCCCGCACTACGCCGTCGCACCCAGTCGCATTCTGGGTATCCGGATGCGTCGCCGCGGACCGCACGGCCTGGAAGTCGAAGGTTACGGCGGCGAAATCGTCGACCTTCCCCTCGAGCATCAGCGCCTGGCTGGACTGGAAGTCTGTCTGGATGCGATGGATCTGGGCGGCGGGTTCCTGTGCACGGAGCCGGACGAAGACTAATCTTCCAAGGACCTGAAAATTTAAGAGCCTGGCACATTTGCCAGGCTCTTTGCTTTTCAGGCGGCTTTGCGACCCCGCAGCCAGGACCAGTTGCCGCGAACCTCGTGCAGCCAGCGCTGCACCTGCCACCAGCGAACCTTGCGCTCGACCTGAGGGATGTGGGAGCCGCTCAGGCACTCATAGCTGTGCACCAGCGTTCCGACCTGTTCGACCTTCTGACAGAGGGTGGCGCCGTCGTGGCCGGGCTCGTGCAGTTCGAGATGCTCGAGGTCGCCGCGCAAGCGGTAGTAGCAGACCCGCTCACGGTCTCCGTCGACGTGGAGCAGCCAGGTGCAGCGGCCGTTCTCGAAGACTCCCCAGGCCTTACCCTGAGTGGTCGACCAGCTGAGGAAACCGCTCTGGCCGAGGCTCTGGCGCAGGCATTCGCGCACCTGCTGCAGCACTTCGTCGGCCACGTTACGACCACGGCGCAGCACCATCGACTTGACTTCTCGGGTCCGCTGTAGGGGTAGCACGTAGTTCACGGTGGTCTCCTCTTCGGCATTTCTGGGTCTTCATTAAGAGTAACCAATGTTTTCGGCCGGGGAGCGGCCCAGTTGTAACCGAAGTACTGCCCTTGTAACATCTTTGTGACTAGATGTTGCCAAACCGTTGCTGACCCGCCAGAAAGAGCCCCTCTTGCGCATCGTCTGCCTTTCCGACACCCACGGACTCCACGCTCAAATCCAGGTCCCGGACGGGGACATCCTGGTCCACGCCGGCGATTTGACCAAGCGCGGCGGACTGGGGGAGCTGCAAGAGGCGGCCGACTGGCTGCGTTCCCTGCCCCACTCCCACAAGGTGGTGATCGCGGGCAACCACGACTTCTGCCTGGAGCAGCAGCCAGAGAAAGCGCGCGAATTGCTGCACGGGCTGACCTATCTGGAAGATGAATCCTGCCATTGCGCGGGCCTGAAGATCTACGGCAGCCCCTGGCAGCCCTGGTTCCACGATTGGGCCTTCAACCTGCGTCGCGGCGAACCACTGCGCAAGGTCTGGGCCCAGATTCCGGAAGATGCGGACATCGTGATCACCCACGGACCGCCGCAAGGCATCCTCGATCGCTGCTTCGATGGCCGCGAAGTCGGCTGCCAGGACCTGTTCGAGCGATTGGAGGTCGTACGTCCGCGTCTGCACGTCTTCGGTCACATCCATGAGGCCTACGGTCAGGTGCAGGTGGGCGAGACGCTCTACGTCAACGCCTCCAGCTGCACACTGCAATATCGGGCCGTACAGACACCGATCGTGGTCGACCTGCACGCCCCACCGGAGGATCTGAAAGGATAGCGGCCGAAGCCGCAGCCCCTATGAAACTTCTAGAAAACAAGCGCGGTCTGGTGGTCGGGGTGGCCAACTCGCACTCCATCGCCTGGGGAATTTCCCAGGTTTGCCATCAACAGGGCGCCGAGCTCGCCTTTACCTATCTCAACGAGAGCCTGGAAAAGCGCGTGCGGCCTTTGGCCGAGAGCTTGGATTCGAAGTTGATCTTCCCCTGTGACGTCAGTCAGGACGCTCACCTCGAGCAACTCCGCGAACACGTGGAGAAATGGGGCAAGCTCGATTTTGTCGTGCACGCCGTGGCATTCGCCCAGCGCGACGACCTGGACGGACGCTTTATCGACACTTCCCGCGAGGGCTTTCGAATCGCACTGGACATCAGCGCCTACAGCCTGGTGGCCCTGGCCAAGGCGGTCGAACCCATGATGAATCCGGGCGGCTCCATTGTGGCTCTGACTTACTACGGAGCCGAAAAAGTGGTGCGCAACTACAACGTAATGGGTGTGGCCAAGGCTGCCCTGGAGGCTTCGGTGCGCTACCTCGCCGCCGACATGGGCAAGAACAACGTGCGCGTCAACGCCATCTCGGCGGGTCCCATCAAGACGCTCTCGGCCAAAGGCATTCGCGACTTTAACGATATGCTCAAGCACGCCGCCGACAAGGCCCCCCTGCAGCGCAACGTCGAATCGATGGAAGTCGGAAAGTCAGCCGCTTACCTGCTGTCCGACCTGAGTTCGGGGGTTACGGGGGAAGTCCACTACGTGGACTGCGGCTACAACTTGATGGGAATGTAGCCATGCCCGACCCGGCAGCCTCTGCTGAGCTCCCCTCCAAAACCAAGGCCCAACTCCACTCGGTTCTGCCCACGCCGGATCGCCTGGACAGCCATCCCGATTACTCGGGCAAAGGCATTACCATCGCCTATCTGGATTCCGGTTTTTTCCCGCATCCTGATCTGGTGGAGCCAAGCGACCGCATTCTGGCCTTTTTTGACGTCAGCGGCTCCGGGGATTTCCTGGATCGCACGCGCAATCCCGAATTCTGGCACTGGCACGGCTCTCAGACCTCGGTTGTGGCCGCCGGCAACGGCACTCTCTCGGGTGGCGTCTACCGCAGCCTGGCGCCAGATTCCAATCTGGTGCTGGTGCAGGTGGGCCACAACGGCAAGATCCGCGACGAACTGATCGCGGCCGGTATTCGCTGGGTCATCGAACATCGCGAGCAATACAACATTCGCGTGCTCAACATCTCGGTAGGCGGCTGGGAAGAATCCTCGCACGGCTCCTTTGAGGAAAGCGACATCAGTCAGGCGGCCGAGGAAGCGGTCGGCGCCGGCCTGGTGGTGGTGGCCGCCGCCGGCAACGACGGCAGTGCTCCCACGGCTCCAGCCAATGCCCCTTCCGTGCTCACCGTGGGCGGCTTCATCACTCAGGATCTCAGCAAAATGGAGAACCTGGAGCTCTACAATTCAAACTTCGGCTTCACCATGGATCTGGTGGTCAAGCCCGAGGTCATCGCCCCCGCCGCCTTTGTAGCCGCACCCATCCTGCCCAATACGGTGGTGCAGGCACGCACCGACTTTCTACTGGAAGTTCTGGAACTCGAAGACGAGCAGCTGCCCGACAAAGTGCGCGCTCTTCCCCAAGAGTTCAATATGCCGGCCGACCTGGGCGAGAAACCGACGGAAGAAATTCGAGCCACCCTGCAAAAATGGCTGCGCCGCGACAAAGTGGTGGCCAAAGGCTATCAACACGTGGACGGCACCTCCTTTGCCGCCCCCATCGTCTCTTCGGTGGTGGCCCAGATGCTGGAGGCCAATCCCGACCTATCGCCGGCCGCCGTGCGCCAGATTCTGATGTCCACGGCCGACCGCGTGCGCCACGCTTCGGTGTTGCGTCAGGGCTGCGGCGTCGTCAACGCCCGCCGCGCCGTGGAAGAAGCCTCGCGCGTGTGGACGCCCACTCAGATTTCCGAACTTCGCCCTCCGCGCGTGGACGGCGACCGGCTCAGCTTCATCTACGTCAATCCGCTGGCCGACAGCGTCCACCTGGTGGGCGACGTCAACGCCTGGAGCCTGACCACCCACCCGATGGAGCAGATTCTGGACGGTCTCTGGCGCATCGACATCGAAGCCCCCACCGTCGGACGCTATCGATACAAGTTCCTGATCGACGGCAACACCTGGGTGGAAGACCCCGCCAATTTGTTCAAGCAGCCGAACATCTACGGCGGTTTTGACTCCATCCTGACCATCGCCTGATGAAGAGCTCGCTGGAGCTCAAGCTGACGCCGGCCGAGGCGGCCGACGAGCAGATCATCCACAAGCGTTGCGCCCAGAAGCTGAAGTGCCCACCGGATCAGCTGCAAATTGTGGTGCGGCGCCGTTCGGTGGACGCGCGCAAGGGCGAGCCCAAGATGGTGCTGGTGGTGGACGCCTACCGCAACGAAGCTCCGCCCGCCGAGGCGCGTCTGCTGGAGGACGTGCCTGCGCCCACCGGCCCCCGCGTGGTCATTGTGGGCGCCGGGCCGGCCGGCTACTTCGCGGCCATGGAACTGATCATGCTGGGCTGCCGCCCGATTATCGTGGAACGTGGCAAGGATACTCGCACCCGTCGTTACGACCTGCGCAACCTGATGCAGGACCATCTGGTCAACGAGCACTCCAACTATTGTTTTGGCGAAGGCGGAGCGGGCACGTATTCGGACGGCAAGCTGTATACCAGGTCCGATAAGCGTGGCGACACCATGCGGGTGCTGCGCATGCTGGTGGAATGCGGAGCCCGTTCCGACATTTTGCAAGACACCCACCCTCACATCGGCTCCAACAAGCTGCCCGGTGTCGTGGAAAATTTGCGCGAAACCTTGCTGCGCTATGGCGCCGAGATCCACTTTGATCGGCCCGTGACCGACTTCCTGGTGCAGGGTGAACGCCTGGTGGGCGTGCGCGCCGGCGAGCACGAGTTCTTCGGCGAAGCCGTCATTCTGGCCACCGGGCATTCGGCCCGCGACATCTTTGAACTGGTGCAGCGCCATGGCCTGGCTCTGGAAGCCAAGCCTTTTGCGCTGGGTGTGCGCATCGAACATCCTCAGGCCCTGGTCGATCAAATTCAATACCGCCAGTGTCCACGCGATCCATTTTTGCCGGCAGCCAGTTATCGATTGGCCACGCAGGCGGAGGGGCGTGGCGTCTACAGCTTCTGCATGTGCCCGGGCGGCCTGATCGTGCCGGCCGCCACTGCCCCGGGTGAGGTCGTGGTCAACGGCATGTCCATGTCGGGGCGCGACAGTCGCTACGCCAATTCCGGCATGGTGGTCGAGATCGGCCCGTCGGACTGGGCTCACCTGGGCGACGATCCGCTGGCGGCCGTGCGCTTGCAAAAACAGATCGAGCAAGCCGCTTTTGCCGGGGACCAGCGGGCTCCGGCGGCTCGTTTGACGGATTATCTGGCCGGCAAGATTTCTCAGGATCTGCCGCGCTCGTCCTACGTGCCCGGACTGCGCTGTGGCGATCTGGACGCCATCTTGCCGCCAGCCGTGGGCCTGAGTTTGCGGGCCGGGCTGGAGTTCTTCGGTGAGCGCCTGCGCGGCTTCAAGACCGAGGAAGCCATCGTGGTCGGCGTGGAGTCCCGCACCAGCTCGCCGGTGCGCATTCCTCGCGACGACGAGGGCCTGTTCCACCCGCAATGGACCAATCTCTACCCCTGTGGCGAAGGCCCGGGCTTTGCCGGCGGCATTCTCTCAGCGGCCATGGACGGTCAACGAGTGGCCCGCAGGGTGGCCGAGGCCGTGGGGGGAAGATGACCGTATGAGAGTCAGCGAGATTATGCACAAAGGCGTGATGACCGTGGGTCGGTCCACCAGCCTTCAAGAAGTCAGTAGTTTCTTCATCGAGCACGGAATCACCGGCGCTCCGGTGGTGGACGAGGAGGGGATTCCGGTCGGCTCGATTTCGATGAGCGACCTGGCGGCTCACGCAGCCGGACTGGACGCCCCCAAAGACAGCGGCTATCTACGCCACCTCTGGCACGACGATCCGCCCCACGTGGCCGATCTGACCTTCGAGGGAGACGTCACCGCCGGGGACGTGATGACGGAATTCCTGATTCGCGTGGACGCCAAAGCCGAGGTGCGCGAACTGCTGGACTTGATGAAATCGGCCCGCCTGCATCGCGTCTTCGTGACCGACAAGGACAAGCTGGTCGGCATCGTGACTACGCTGGATCTGGTGATGCTGCTCGATCGACTGCTGGAAGAGAAGACGGCCAAGAAATAAGCGCCTGCCACAGCTCATCCTCGGGAGCCGGCGCCTGGCGGCCTGACTCCAGCAGGACCTTGGAATAGAGCTCGGGACTGGAATCCCAGCGACCGTCGGCGCCAAGCGCCAGGAACCCGTCGTTCTGGGCCGTGCTCAAGCTGGCCAGCCGCTGCCAGGGGCGTCCCCCGTAGAGATGCCAGGAGCCATCCTGAGTCAGCAACAGCACGCGTTCTCCCTCCAGAGGATAGACGCCGCTGAACCAGGGCTCACCAAAGCGAATCCATTCGAAACTTCCGTCTGCCAGGCGCCAGCAGCCGCAGTCGCGCCCGGCGCAGGCCAGAGCCAGCCCGTGACCACTGCGGAACTGCAGATGGGGAAGATCGTGAGGGTGAAACGGCTGGGAGACTCCGTGCGCACGACCTTCCAGCACATCCCATAGAGAAACGTCGCCGGAAGCCTCGGCCACCATGAGGAAGCCCCGGTCCTCGGTCAACTGGGCCGCCACCAGCTGCGGCAACTCCCAGGCGGTCCGCAGGGAATCCATCTCGAGGTTCCAGATCTCCGCGCGTTGAGGGGCCACCAGCAGAATCCCGTCCGGGATCTCAAAGAGCCAGCGCCAGGGGCCGCCGCTCAGCTGACGGACGACGTTGCCCCGGCTGTCGCGTAGCTGCACGACGCCGGCAGCATCCGTCTCCAACCACCCTCGGGAGAGCATCAGGCAGGGCCCTGTGGAGGAGAAGAGCCGGTTGTCCTCGGGAATCCAAATCGTGCTGCCGCCCCGATCATCGTGCCAACCGAGCAACTGTCCGCCGGCCTGAAAGCGCATGCCCAGAGGACGAGTGGTCAGCATGGGAGCGGTGCGCCAGCGAGACCAGTCCTGTACACTCCGCCTCCAGACTTCCAGTCGTTGACCGCTGGCATCGCTAAAGGCGAAAGACCGCAGCCGGTCGCAAACGGCGTGCAATTGCGGGACCTCCAGCGGCGCCTCCACCGTCACTTCGCCCAGGCGAAGCTGGCCACCGCGCCGCTCGACCAACTGCTGGCCGACAACTTCCCAGGGCCCTCCCGGCAGTGCTTTGCCGCGCTCCAGATCCCAGGGGAAGCCTTCCACCAGCACGGTCGCCTGCACCAGCTGCTGGCGCACGCGGGGCTCCGGGCGCAAGGGCGCGGGGAGTTGACCCACCGACTGACCGGTGGCCAGGTGGCGAACGCTCAAATGCGAGCCCAGCGTCCAGGCCGCCAGTCCATCCGGGCCCAACTCCCAGCGACCGGTGCCGGTTTGATCCATCTCGTGGGGTGATGGCGCCACACTGCTGGCCCGCAGGCCCTCCGGAGCGACTTCCACCAGGCGATAGTCTCCCGAGACACCACCGACCATCAGACGACCCGTCCCCAGCCAGGCCAGGTTGCAGGGGGCCTCCAGCTCGCACTCCATGGTCAGCGAATGGCCCGACTCCAGATCGACCACGGTCAGGCCGCCTCTCTCCGAAAGACTGGCCAGATAGAGGCCCTCCGGCGAAAAACCCATAGCCAGAATGCGCGAGTCGTGAGCCTCATGTCGATAACTCTGATTGCGGTCCAGATCCATCAGGGTGAGAAAGCTCTCGCTATAGCCGGATACGGCCAGCCAGCGTTCTTCGGGACTGAAGGCGGCCTGAGCGCAGGCCGACTCGAATTGATGCACCACCCGGCCGGAAATGCCGGAAACCAATCGACTGCCGACCACCAGGCGACGTCCGCGCGGCCCCAGATGAAACCAGCGCTCGCCGGGGAACTCAAGTAGCACCTGACCGCTGCGGCTGCTGCCCATCCTGAGGGTGCTTCCGCCCAGCAGAAAGTGCCGGGAGCCCAGCACGGAACCGTCCCCGATCCCCGAGTAAGATTGGAGCAGCGGCAGTTCCAGGCTGCCGCGGTGCAAAGGAGAGCTGTCCCACAGACAGGCGCGGCTCTCTCCCCAGGTGAGCAGGCGGTCCTGAGCCAGTCGGAGTCCCTGGATCCGGGGATGGCCGTGCCATACGCCCAGCGGTCGGGCGCCGCGCACTTCCCAAAAATGAAGACCGGCCTGCTGCGTGCCCAGGGTCGCCAGAATGAGCCCATCGGGGCGAAACGCCAGGTCTTGTGTGTAAGGATGGCCGGCCCGAATGACCAGCCGGTTATTCACCTGGGAGAACCGTGGCCTGACCTTCCAGAACTTTCTTCCAGAGGTCGCCTTGCTGGACTTCGATGACCGTAGGGACGATCGACTGACCTTTGGGGCCGGCTTCCGGGTCGCCCAGGCCCACGCGAATCCTCGAACCGACCGGAACGGGACGGCGGAAACGCACCGCCTGCTCGACATAGATGGTTCCCTGACCAAAAGCTTCCACCAGGCAACCACTGATGTAGGAAGCGACCAGCATGCCGTGGCAGATACAGCCACCATATTTGGTCGTGCGGGCGAAGTCGGGATCGAGATGCACCGGATTGTGGTCGCCCACCAGGTCCGCGAAAGCGCGCACCTGCTCAGGTCCAATGGAGAACTCCTTGGCGAAGGCCATCAGATTTCCGGAGCGAGCACCAGTTGCCGGCGCATAGCCGCGATGGCGCGATTCATCTGCGAGAGCACCGTGCCCAGAGGTCGTTGGAAGGTGTTGGAAATCTCCGCGAAGGTCATGCCCACATACTCGTGCATCAGCACCACCTGCTTCTGCTCTTTGGTCAAATTCTTCAGGGCGTTCATCAGCCAGGCGCGATCCAGTTCGTGGTCGAGGGTCAGCGTGGAAAGCAGCCACTCGGCTTTTTCCAAAGGAGTGGTGTGGACCACCTGGCGCTGCTTGTCGCGGGCCAGATTGCGCGCGATGCGAAACAGATAGGCGGCAAAGTGCCCGCGCGAGTCATAGCGATGCAGCGAGGTCAGCAGGCGCGAAAAGGTTTCCTGGCAGAGGTCTTCCGCCCAGGTGCGACCGACTTCGCCGGCCAGGAACGTGAGCAACTTTTTGGCGTGGCGGCGATAAAGTTCTTCAAAAGCCTGTTGATGACCGGCCAGGTAGGCGTGCACCAACTCATCATCGTCGGTATCTTCCATCATGGGGTCACCTCCGTTTCCGGAGCGGAGGCAAGCGCCCCCAGCGCGCCCGCAAACTCACCGTTGGTCAAGAAATATGCTTTCAAGCCCAGCAAAGAGCTGACTTCAGTCAACACGGCCTGCAAGGCCGGATTGTTGCGCAGGGTGGAACCGCCGAAAACGAGCCGATCCAGCCCCAGATGGCGGGCGTGTCCACCAGCGATCAGAGTGACATTCTCGCCGACCAGGCGCATGATGGCGGCAGCCATATCCTCCCGTGGGGGAGAGTTGTCCTGGCGAGCCATGCGACCAAAAGAAGCGGCCGTCAGGTCTCCTTGAAGCGGCCGATCCGGGTCGGAGTAGATGTCGCGCACCAGCAAATCCACGCTGTCGCGGCTGCCCTGCGCGGCCAGGGCGCAAGTGTCGGCGAAGCTGCTCTGCTGCAGCAGGGCCGCGCCCAGACCCAGAATGGTGCCGCCTCCCAGGGCGGTGCCGCCCAGGCGACGCACGTCCTGATGATCGACGAGCATCACCGAGGTGCCGGTACCCAGCGAGACCAGCAAATAGGTGTCGGTCTTCTGACGACGAGAGAGCAGGTGGTTGGCGCCCGTGCCCCAGGCCGTAAATTCGTTGACCTGGACGGCCCGGCCATCCAGTCGGGAAGCCAGTTGGGCGGCGCCGCCGCCGGTCAATCCGAGCACCTGAGGTTGGAGCTTCTGGACGGTTTCGACCACCTGGTCATAGGCACCACGGCCCAGCAATTCGTAGCGCACGGCTCCGGAACCACCGCGGAACGCCAGCTTGGTGAGGCTGGATCCAACGTCCACCCCTATGCGTACCGAACCGCGCGACTTGCTCGTGCCCATATGGGGCATGAGTTTTCCGGAGCGGGCAAGTGTTCCCTCCTTGTTTGGCCCATCTGGAGAGAGGTTTACAAAGGCATCGGGAACCCAACCGGACGGAATCAGTTAGACTTGGGCGTATGAAAGCCAAACTCTCTCTGCTTGTGGTGGTTCTGCTGACCTTTTTGGGCGGCTACACCATCGGATCGGCTTCGGTGGAGCCCTACCAGGTCGTGATCAACGGCAATCCTTCCAAGCTGAAGGTCGGCCACGACAAGGACTCACTGATCGTGCCCCTCGCCTTACCCGTCACCAGCGACCAGGAAGATTGGAACATCTCGCTGTTGCGGGACGACAAAGCGCACAAGCTGGACGTAAAAATGACCTCGGTGAAGCGCAAGCTGCGCGGCGATACCGACTGCTATTACTGCGCCGCCACCGGCAACTGCACCCAGGATTATCCAGCCGGCTCGGGCGTCAACTACGCGGGGGCGTGCGAATACATCTGTAGCGGCACGGGCAAATGCGTACACTGCGGTGGCACGGGCAAACTATAGACTCGTCCTTCTCTGGTTTGTCTGTCTCTCGCTGACGGCTGGAGCCGAGACTCTCTGGGATTATCTGCAACAGGCGCGGCCGGAATTAGCCCGGCAGCGCCTGCGTTCGTTTACGCCCCTGGAAGAAGCCCAGCTGGCCTACGCGCGCGGCGAAACGGGCGAAGCCTGGCGCCTGATACGCCAGCTGGAAAAGAGCTACAAGCCCGGCCAGCAACCTCCCGAGTTCTTCTGGGTGCGCGGCCAACTGTTGCGCAACGAACAGTGGGACCTGGCCGAGAAGAACTTCCGCGGCCTGCTCGAGCTCAAATGCTCTCGAGAATTACGCCTGGCAACCCTGACCCTGTTGGCCCAGGGTGCTGCCGAACAGCATCAGGAAGCGGCTTCTCGTCAATACTGGAGCGACGCCGCCCAGCAGGCCTCGCTGCTGAACGAAAATGAGGTGGCCGCCTTGATCCGCCTGGATCTGATCCAGGCCAATCTGCATTTGCAGTCCAATCAGGCCAACCAGGCTCTGGCCGGGTTGCTGACGGCCCGTTCGCTGGCCACTCGCAGTCACTATCCAGCGCTGGCCTCGCTGGTCGACCTGAAGCTGGCCGAAACCGACATGGAACTGGCCGACTGGCAGGCTTTTCCGACCCACTGTTTGCGGAGCCTGGAACAGGCGCGGGCTTGTCCCGAGCCCTGGCTGGTCGAGAAAATCTGCACCTTCTGGGTGGACCAGCAACTGGCGCGCCGCTCCGAACCAAGAGCCGTGGGCCATTGCATCACCAGCCTGGAGGCCGCCCAGGACTGGTTTCAAGGCGAAGCCCGTCTGGCCGTCACCCGCCAGCTGGCTCGCGCTTATACGGTCGGCCTGAATCAACGCGGCAAAGGCCTCCAATTGCTGGACACGGCCCTGCGTCAGTGCAAGAATCCACGATTGCGCGTGCGCATCCTGGGCGAGCGCTTCAACCAGGTGGGTCCGGGCGACAAACTGGCCCGCCGCGCCGCCCTGACCGAGCTGACGACGGCCCTGCAAAAGTTGGGCGAACTGCAGCCCGAGGACCCCATCCTGCGCAGCTTACCCCGTCACGGCGGTCTGGCCGCGCTGGCCGAGACCTACCTGCCCGACGAGCCGGAGAAAGCTGCGGAAATCTTTCGCAAAGCCGAGATGTCCGTCCCCAGCGCGGCCCGCCGACTGGAAATCGTCAACTTCGAGCTGACCCGCTACACAGCGGTCAACGCCATGCCGCAAGCGCGCAAGACCCTGAGTCATTTGCTGGAACTGCTCAAGGAAGCGCCCTTGGACCAGGATACGGCGAGACTGGTGCGCTCGCAGATGTTCGCTCTGCGCGGCGAAGCCAGTCAGTCCAAGCGCCTGCTGTTGGTGGACGACATCCGACCCGCCCCCGAGTCCCCGGCCACCATCGTTCTCACTCAATTGCTGCACGAGGAGGCCCTGCAGTCCAAGCTGGAACGCAATATCTATGACCGCATCCGGCTGGCCCAGAACTATCGGGAAGCCTGTGACGCTTATCAGGCGCGGGCCGAACTGCTGCTGGCTCAGGGCCGCTGGGGAGAGGCCATTCTAGCTCTGGAAAGGCTGCAGCAATCGGCCAAGGAGGGCGGTTGGCCGCTGCGCCAAGCGCAGGCGTTGCGCATGTCGGCTGACGCTTTCTGGACCTTGGGCCGAGCCAGGATGGCCATCGAGGCGGAAAAGTCGGCTGAACGCCTCTTCGCCGCCAGTCCCAGCGCCCGCGACCAGCGTTCGGCCCAGGACTGCCGCTTGCTGCAAGCCTACTTTCTGCTGCGCTCCAATCAAGCACAGGAAGCCCTGGCCCTGTGCCGGCAAACCCGCGGCCCCTGGTTCTCGTTTTTGGAAGGGCGCTGCTATCTGGCCCTGAAGCAGCCGGCCGAAGCCGAGAAAGCCTTCCAGGCGGCTCGCTTCGACGAAGAGCTGTCAGAAATCGGGCGATTGGTCTATCTGGCCCGCTGCGGCTCGCGGCCCGAGGAATATTACCGGGAAGCCTACGAGCGCGCCCGCAAAACCGCCAGCCTGGCCGTGCGCGAAGTGTGTCTGGACTGGGCCGCCTGGCTACGCCAAAATCATCAGGAAGACCGGGCCGCTCAATTGGAGCGCGAAACAGCCACTCAGGTGACGGCTCTGCTCCAGGAGTATCCAGCCGAGGTGCGCGATCGCTTGCTGGACGAGCCCCATACCCAGCTGCTGCTCAAGTCCAACCGTCCCGTGGCCACGGCCGCGGTGGCGGAATCTCCGCGCGAATCGCGGCGCACCTTCCTGGCCAAACTCAACGACGTGCGCGAACGCTACCCCGACCTGGACTCCACCCTGGCCGTGCCGCCGGGCGACCTGGCCGCTCTTCAAGATCAGCTGCCGAAAAATCGGGTCCTGGTGCAGTATTTCTCGGCCGACACCGATCTTTACGCCATGCGAGTGGATTCCAACAGTTGCCGTTTGATTCAAGTCGCGGTGGAAAAACAGGTGCTGCAGAAATGGGTGGACGACATCCGCCAGGCTCTGAGTCGCGGCAACGAGGTTCCCGAGGCGGCCAGTCGCCGTTTGCACGCCATCCTGGTGGGCTCGCTGGGCCCGGAACTGGACGGCAAGCAGGTCCAGGTCGTGCCCAACGGTTTCTTTTGGTATCTGCCCTGGGACGTGCTCAAGGACGGGCAGGGCCGCTACCTGGTAGAGAGCCAGGAATGGAGCTGCGTGTCGCCGGCCGAGCTGCTCAGGGGCGGCGTGAAAGCCGACAAAGCCCCCCCGGCCCTGGAACGAGTGCTGGCCCTGGGAGGCACCTCCGCAAATCTGCCCGCTACCGGTCAGGAAGCCAGCGCGGTGGCGGCGCTCTTCCCACACGGAGTGGCGCTGGTTGGCCCGCAAGCCAGGGCCAGCGAGCTGGTGCGGCTGGCTCCCCAGGCCCAGGTGCTTCACGTGGCCGCCCACAGCGGTCTGAGTCCAGAGCTGAACCAGACCTACATCGAACTCAGCGACGGGCGCTTTAGCCTGGAACAGGTCTATGGGCTGCAGCTGGAGCGCGGTTCCAAGGTAGTGCTGAGCTCCTGCGAAAGCGGGCTGGGCCAGGCCGCTCCCGGCCGGGAAGTCTCCAGCCTGGCCAGTGCTTTTCTGTCGAGCGGCGCCTCCAGCGTAGTGGCCACCCTGTGGCGAGTGGAAGACGCTCCCTCGGCCGCCTTTTTCCAGAAGTTCTATCCGCACTTGCTGCAGCACCAGACGATCTCCGCGGCCCTGCGCCAAGCCCGGCTGGACTGCCTGCGCGATCCCCAGCTGAAAGACCCGAGAAACTGGGGGGCTTACCAGTTGATCGGCGACCCAGGGTAGCGCTCCCCAGGACGAATGACGATTTGCCGCCCACCGAGAGCTTGCTCCTGGACGGCCTCCGGGCCGACTGTCCGGCCTGCGAAATCAGTATGACGCGCCGTTTCTACAGCCACGCCCGTCAGGTTCTGGTCGATCGCTGCCCGGATTGCCGAGGCATCTGGATGGACCATAGCGAGCTGGCCGATATCGTGAAACACGCCCACGACCTGGGAGGCTAACGGCCTGATGTAAGGAACACGCTCCGACAGTTTTTCTTTCGGAGGCATCTATGTCCGCAACTCTTGAATCCAATATGGCCGAGGTTTCCAAGCTCAAGCTCGAAGGGCGCGCCTACATCGACGGCGCCTATGTGGAAGCGAAGTCCGGTCAGACCTTCTCGTGTATTTCTCCCTGCACCGGTCAGTCGGTGGCCGAAATCGCTTCTTGCGACGAGCACGACGTGGACGCGGCCGTTCGAGCAGCCCGCCGCAGCTTTGAAGCGGGCGTCTGGAGCGGGCTGGCCCCACGCGATCGCAAGAAGGTGCTGGTCAAACTGGCCGAATTGATCCGCCAGCACAACGACGAGCTGGCCATGCTGGAAACCTTGGACATGGGCAAACCGCTCAACGACTCCCGCAACGTGGACATGCCGGCCGTGGCCAACTGCTTCGCCTGGTTCGGCGAAGTGATCGACAAGCTCTATGATGAGATGGCTCCGGTCGGTCCGGCCAATATCGCCATGATCAACCGCGAGCCGGTGGGCGTGGTCGGCGCGGTGGTGCCCTGGAACTTCCCCTTGCTGATGGCCGCTTGGAAACTGGCTCCGGCCCTGGCCGCGGGCAACTCGGTGGTGCTCAAGCCGGCCGAGCAATCGCCCCTGACGGCACTGCGCTTGGCCGAACTGGCCGCCGAAGCCGGCCTGCCCAAGGGCGTGCTCAACGTGGTCCCGGGTCTGGGCGAGAAAGCCGGCAAGGCCATCGGTCTCCACCCCGACATCGACTGCGTGGGCTTCACCGGCAGCACCGAAGTCGGCAAGCTGTTCATGCAGTATTCCGGTCAGTCCAACCTGAAGCGAGTGTGGCTCGAGTGCGGCGGCAAAAGCCCGGTGATCGTCCTGGGCGATTGCCACGATCTGGACGCCGCCGCCCGCTCGGCCGCTTTCGGCATCTTCTTCAACCAGGGCGAGGTTTGCAATGCCGGCAGCCGCCTGCTGCTGCACAAGAGCATCAAGGAGCCTTTCCTGGAGAAACTACAGGGCTGGGCTAAGAAACTGCAGCCCGGCGATCCCTTCGATCCCAAATGCCGTATGGGTGCCATCGTTGACAAGAATCAGATGAACCGCGTGCTGGGCTACATCGAAAAAGGCCAGGAACAGGGGGCCAAGCTGATTCAGGGTGGCCAGCAAGTGCGCAAAGAGTCGGGCGGTTATTTCGTGGAGCCGACCATCTTTGACGGTGTGCGCAACGATATGATCATCGCGCAGGAAGAAATCTTCGGGCCGGTGCTCTCGGTGCTGACCTTTGACGAAGTGGATGAAGCCGTCAAAATCGCCAACGACACCCACTACGGTCTGGCCGCGGCCGTCTGGACCAAGGACATCAATCTGGCCCACAAAACCTCGCGAGCCCTGCGGGCCGGCGTGGTCTGGGTCAATTGCTTCGACGAGGGAGACATGTCCACGCCCTTCGGCGGCTACAAGCAGTCCGGTTCGGGCCGCGACAAGTCCATCCACGCCCTGGACAAATACGTCGACCTCAAAATGACCTGGGTCAAACTCTACTGATGCTGCGTCGGGGGTTGGTGCTGGGGCTGTTGCTCATTTCGGGAGCAGCAGCGCAAAAGGATCACATCCGCGAACTCGGGATGCAGGCCGCGCAGGTCCGCAATTTGAGCTACAAGCCGGTGACGGCTCAAGCCGTTTCCCAAAAAGAGTGTGTGAACTACCTGCTGAAGCTGCTCGACGAAGAAATGCAGCCGGCCCAGACCAACCGCCGCGAGGGCTTTCTGAAGCTGCTCGGGCTGATGCCCGAGCAGGCTTCCCTGAAGAAGACCTACGCCGAGCTTTACGGCGAGCAAGTGCGCGGGCTCTACGACCCCAAGCAGAAGCGCTACCTGGTGGTGACCTCGGCCAAAGGTCAGAGCGATCCGATGGCGGCGGCCATGGGTTTGAACATGGACGACATCCTGACCGTGCACGAGTTGGGTCACGCCATCCAGGATCAGCATTTTGGGCTGGGGGCGCTGACCAGGTCTGTGGCCGACAATTTTGATCAGGAACTGGCCGCCAGTTCCCTGTTCGAAGGGGATGCCAGTGTATTGATGCTGGTCTATGCCTTGAAGGCGACCGGAATCGAGGGGGTCGACGCCAGTGCCCTGGGCGGTCTGGACGGCGAGCAGATGATGATGGGGCAAACTCCGGCCGTGGCTCGAGCACCGCGTTTTTTCCGGGAAGTGCTGGGATTTCCGTATGGTCAGGGCATGAAGTTCGTCAATTACCTGAAGCGCGGCAAAGATTGGGCTCCCATCGATCGGGCTTTTGCCAATTTGCCCGAGTCCAGCGAACAGATCCTCCACCCCGAGAAGTATTTGCGCGATCATCCCAAGCCCGTCCAAATGGAAGCCGGGGGCTCCGGCACCAGTCTCGGCCAGGACACGGCCGGGGAGTTCACTATCCGCTGCTGGGCCCGCGAAAACGGAGTGGGCGATGAAGCCGCAGCCGGATGGGGCGGGGATCGCTACGAAATCTTTCGGGGCCCGAGCGGACTGAACGGAATCTGGGTCACCACCTGGGACAGCGACCGGGACGCCATGGAGTTCGAACGGCTGGCCAAAAAAGCTGTGGCCAAGAAGCCGAGTAACGAAGTGGAGCGCCGCGGCCGCGACGTTACGGTGCGCTTTTTGTAATTCCCACTTCAGCAGGCGGAGCCTGGGCGGCGGGGAAAGTTGCTTATATGGACAATAGCGGCCGCTTCCAGATCGACCTCAAGGCGGCGGTGCGCCAGTTGGGCCGCTACCTGTTGCCGAGCGCCGACGACGCCTTTCTCAAGCTGGTCCAATTTGGGATGTCCAATTCGGCCCAGTCGATCGCCATGGTCAATACTCCGACCGGCTTTATCCTTCACTTTCTAGGGGTTTCTCAGGAGACACCAGCCGAGTTGATGCTGTCCGGGCTAACCGAGGAGCCCGCCCGACCCCTCCACCTGGGACTGCTCTACTTTTTGCATCACGGCGTGGAAGTGGCCGTGACGCTGGTGCAGGGCGGACAGGTGGTGGACTCGGCTCGCAGCGCCGATTTTCCTCAACAGATCGGTAAGTTTCCGCCCGACATTCGCTTTCACGAGGCCCTCAGTCTGGAGCTCTTTGCGCGCACGGTGATCGAATTCGAAGAGCACACCCTACGTCAGCGATTGGCTTATTGTCCCATTCCCGTGACCTGGAAAAGCAAGCCGCTGAGCGGAGACCGTCAGGCCGGCAATTGCTGGCCGGCCCATGGTCAGCCGATTCAGCAACAGTATTCCAGCAACGGCAAGAAACGGGCTCTGCTGATTCAGGTCGAGGTGGACAACGAGCGCCAGCGCAAGGCCGAGGTGATCCCGGTCCAGTGGGGCGTGTCGCTGGACCCCGTGCCTTACGCAGCGGGAGACTCCGGCATTCGCCTGATCGTGCCGGCCAACGAGGTGCAAACTCAGTTGGGGGCTTTTAAGATGAAACCCTGTCCGGCCTGGGCGGAACTCGAGGGGCCGATCACCAAAACGCTGGAGTCAGTGGCCGACAATCTTTACGGCAAGGGGCGCAATGCCCGTCACGATTACAGGCCGCGCCGAGAGTTAAGCACCAAGCAGGCTTACGCGCTGCGCAGTTTCGTGATGTTCGCGGTCTTTGACTTGATCGTCATGGTGCACAACACGCTGCCGGCCAGCCCTCTGGATAAGCCACTGGACATGCTGGCCAACTACCTGCCGCACATGATCGCGGCCCAGATCCTTTGGATCTTCTATCAGGTGATGATCTGAGGCTTACTTTTCGTAGACCAGGAACTGATTGTTGACGGTATCGATGCCCCATGTCGCCCTGGGATTGATCTTGGGCGTGGCCTGATAGACCAGCGTTTCGATCGGTCGGAAATTCTGGATCCCTTCGGGCGAGGCTTCTCCTACGAAGACGCCGTTGGGTAAATGCTCGCGTCCCAGCACTTCCACGCCCAGCTCTTGGGCGTGAGCCTTGAGCTGGTCGAGACTGGGGGAGAGGATGGCCGGTTCGCTGGCCTTGGCGCCGGTTCCACCGTTGACCGTGCCCCCGTCCTTTCCATAGTAGGTGGGGAACTTGTAGGCTTCAGCGTCCAGTTTTCCGTTGCCGTTCCAGTCGATCCCATCGACAGGTGCCGTGTCGCGTGTAACCCAATCGTCGATGCGGGCCTTGCCGACGGTCTTGGGCAAAATCGGAGCGGAGAAGAGGACTTTCATTCCCGGATTCTAGCCCTTGGGTCTGAAAGAAAGCTTATTTAGCCGCTGCTATGGAGTCGCGGACCCTTGGGCTCTTTCTGGATGAGCTCGGCTTCCTGGGCCAGCATCTGCTGCCAGCGCTCTTCGACTTTGCCTCGCTTCTTCTCGATCTGTCGGGCCAGCTTGAGGAAGACCTGGAAATGGTTGTGCTCCGATCCCCACAGCGCTTTGTAGAGCTTGTTCAGTTGAGGGTCAGGACAGAGGCGCCCCAGGATCTCGAAGCGCTCGCAGGAGCGTAGTTCGATGAGGGCTGAGACCAGCAGGCGATCGACCAGCTCCTCCTGGCCAGCTCCCATGCGAATCATTTCGCGCAGACCCGAGGCATAGGTGCTTTTGTGCACGCGACTGAGCTGGCGTCCGCGTTGGGCCAGCAGTTTGCTGACCTTGAAGAGGTGGTCGGTCTCGTCACGGGCGATCGAGGCCAGGATCGTCACCCAACCGACGGGGGGCGCCGGTTGCGGCCAGCGGTTCAGCATGTCCATGGCGTTGGTGGCGGCCTTGCGCTCGAGGTGGGCGTGATCGTCGAGCAATTCGCAGACGTCGGTCATGGCGCTTTCGGCCCAGGAGTCGGGGGTATGCCAGTGGAGCGGCAGTTCAACGGTGCTCATCGAGCAGTTTTGTGCGACCTGCTTCCTTGCTCCTGCCCCGGTTGTGTGCTTTCATGGGGGAATCCAACGAAGGAGTTTTTTCCATGCAACGCAGCTTGTGGCTTGGTCTGATCCTGGTAGCCCTGGGAACCTCGGCTTTCGCCGATCCTCAGGCGAAAGTGCGCAAGGTCAGCAGTCAAGAAAACTCCTACACCTACTACAATTGGAAGCCCAACAAGCCCAAGGTGCAGGTGGCACCGGCAGCGCCTGCTCCGGTAGTGGCGGCTCCGACCGCCCCCGCGTACGCACCGATTCGGCCCACTCCCGCGCTCCTGAATCCAGCGGCTGCCGGGGGTTACGTCGACCCCAACCCCGCTCCGCCCACCTATTACGGGCCCGGGCCGCAAAGCTACTACGCCCCGGCCGCTCAGGGCTACTACGCAAATCCCGGCTTCAATAGCGGATTCTACAGCTCAGGCTACTCCTATCCGGGACTCTCCGTGAGCAACCGCGGCTTCAATGCGGGGTTATCCATCAATGGACTGTATCGCAATGGCAACGTGACCATTCAAGCCGGCGCTCCCGGATTTTACGGCCCTGGCCCGGGCTTTTACGGGCCCGGCTTCCAGGGCGGCGGCTTTCAGGGACATCGTGGCGGTTTTCAGGGTGGCATGCCCAACTCCGGCTTCCGGGGCGGGTTCGTCCCTCGCCGCTAGGCTTAGACAGGGAAGCTGCGTGCTCGTGCCAGCTGTGATGCCCTCCCTGGATGGCACTACCAGTCAAAGAGCGCGGAAAACTCTTCCGACCGGGTGAGGTTGCCGGCGTCGCTCACCCCTTCTGTGATGCACTCTGTGAACGGCACCACCGAATCGGCTAGTGCGGAAAACTCTCCCGAACTGTCGAGCTTGGCCGCGACGGTCATCTCATTTGTAATGCACTCCGTGGAGGACACTACCGCATCGGCCACTGACGGAAAACCCTCCCCACCGCTCGAGCGTGTTCGCGCCGCTCACCCCTTCTGTGATGCACTCCGTGAACGGCACTACCGAATCGGCCACTGACGGAAAACCCTCCGACCGCTCGAGCGTGTTCGCGTCGCTCAGCCTTTCTGTGCTGCACTCTGTGAACGGCACTACCGAATCGGCCACTGCAGAAAGCCCTCCCCACCGCTCGAGCGTGTTCGCGTGGCTCGCCGCCTCTGTGATGCACTCCGTGAATGGCACTACGCACTCGGCCAGTGCGGAACAGGATGCGGCCTTGCTCCGAGGGCGTTCCGCTTCAGGCGTCGGAGCGGGTGCGTTTGGCGTAGGCGGCGGTTGCTTTGAGACGGAGGGCGCGGTTGCGCATTTCGGTGGTGTAGGGCACGGCGGGATCGCCGGCCCAGGCGGAACCTTTTTCGGGCACGGACTCGGCGATGACACAGCGGCCGGCGATCTGCACCTGGGGTCCGATCTCCACGTTGCCCAGCACGGCCCCCTGAGCGGCCACCAGAGAATAGGGTCCCATTTTCGTATTGGGCCCCACGCACGATTGCGAGATCAGCAGAGCGTGCGGGCCGATCTGCGAGCCAGGTCCCACGTAAATCTGGTTGTCCGCTTTAATGCCGTTCGCCATGGTAGCTCCGTCGACCACGCCGCGTGCGCCTACCCAGACCGCGTCCCCCAGCGTGGACCCGGGCAAGATGCGGGCTCCCGGCTCAATTACGCAAAGTTTGCCGAGGGAGCAACCGGCGGCCAACGAGGAGCCTGGCCAGAGCGTGCTTCCGGCGCCAATCCGAGCGCCGGCGCCGACCGTAACCTGAGCCACCAGATGGGCACCTTCTTCGAGGACGACCCCTGCTTCCACGTTGCACATCGGCCCCACTCGGGCGCCCGGGTGCACCTGAGCCGTGGGGTCAACCCAGGCGGTCTCGTGGATGCCGGGAATCAGCGCGGGCTCAGGATAGAGCAGACGCAGCACCTGGGCGAAAGTGACGCGAGGGTTCGGGGAGAGCAGCACGTTCCACTCCCCTTCGGGAGCGGCGGGAGAAATGAGAACCCCAATCTCGGTCGACGCGAACTTGACCTGATTCGCTTTCTCGCTGAAGCAGATGGCGCCGGGCCGCGGCGCCTCCAAGGAGCAGGCCGAATCGACCCGAGTCTGCGGAGCACCCAGGAACGGGACCCCGAGTTGCTGAGAAAGTTCTTCAAGAGTTAGCGACATGTCTCGGGCCGTTTCGCAGCCTTTTAAGCGAATCCTAGCTTGGAAGCACGAAAGCTACGATTCGTTGACGTTCGGACAGTCGCCAGGGTTCGTCCTTGAGCTTCTCCAGATAGTCAGCAAGTTGCTGAGCGCGGCCGACTCGTGGGCTGACTTTGGCCGGATTCAGCCGCACTCCCAAGACCCCGGCGAGAAGGATGCAGCCACCAAAAGCTGGATCGGTGGTAATCATGGAAATCGCCCCCACCACGATGATGGACTCCCAAAACGTCACGTTGTTCCGACGAACCGGCTCAGGTTCACCGACTCGCTCCAACAACTGCTCATGCAACCTGGCAAAGCAGCCCGCCAGCAATGGGTCGGTAGCCGGTATGACCTCCGCCATCTGAGAAGCGACCAGGCGAAGGCCCGACAAATCGGTGGGGGCCGCGGGGTCAGCCAGGAAAAAATCACCGCAAATCGGAGTCCGATCACCCTCCAGGTAATAGCTGCCGACGCTCACCCCGTCCTTCACCCAGTGAAAGAGGCGAGCTTCCGGCGGGCCTTCGTAGAGTTGGCAGAAGAGTTCGGGCCGGGGATAGCCCGAAAACAGCGGATCCAGGTCGGACCGCCCGCTCTTCAGGGAACGACCGGCCACCGTGAAGGGTATCGGGCAGGGACGTGCCAGCACCAGCAGTGGGTTGGTCAGGTCCCCAGGCGTAATCCCCGTCACCCGCAACTCGAAAAGGTCCCGTTCGGCCGTCGGCTCAAGTTGTAGTCGCCGACCGTTCCAACCTAGACTCTGCTTCCAACCCGGCCCTGCCAGTTCAAAAGACTTTTTCTGACCAAACCCCACACTCCATAAGGCCACGCGCAAATGATGCAAGCCACGGGAAACTTCCGCCTCCGGATGCCAGAGGGCGTCCTCCACATCGTCAGCAGACCAGGCAACCCCCTTGATTTTCCAGAGGGCATCCTTGCCTCTAAAACTCAACTCCAGGCTGCTGGCGCCGCCGGCCACGGCTGCCTGCACGATTTTGAGGGCCCACTGGCCGCCATACAGCTGAAAACCCGACAGCTTCTCGATGGCTTTGCGCGGGTCGAGGGTAAAACGGCCCGAGGAATCTCGGCTGGCTTGCTCGGTGAGCGCTTCCAGCATTCCCTCCAGCAAAGGTTTCTCCGGGGGGTCGAGGGACATTGTGGGAACGATTTCGAAGCCCCGGAAGTGGAACCTGTCTTGCTGGTCGACAATCTCACGGTGGCTTTTCCGTATCGGAAGAGCTGGCTGGAGGCGGTGCGCGGGGTCAGTTTCCAGCTCTATCCGGGCGAGACGCTGGCCCTGGTGGGCGAGTCGGGCTCGGGCAAAAGCGTAACTTCGGCGGCCATCATGGGCCTGATCGATCCGCCCGCTCGAATTCAGGCCGACCGATTATTGTTTGAGGGTAAGCCTTTGCTGCGCCAGTCCGAGTCCCAGTGGCGCAAACTGCGCGGCAACCGGCTGGCCATGATTTTCCAGGACTCGACCACGGCCCTCAACCCCGTGCTGCGCATCGGCGAGCAGGTGATGGAGCCGCTGCTACTCCACGAAGGAAAGGACAGCACTTCGGCCCGACTGGAAGCGCTGGCCTGGCTGGCGCGAGTGGGTCTGCCCCAGCCCGACCGTGTCTTTCATAGCTTTCCTCACGAGCTTTCGGGTGGCATGCGCCAGCGGGTGGTCATCGCCATGGCCCTTTGCTGTCGACCTTCGGTCGTGATCGCGGACGAACCGACCACCTCGCTGGACGTGACCGTGCAGGCCCAGATTTTGCAGTTGCTGCGCTCGCTGCAAGACGAAGTGGGCATGGCCGTGCTCTTGATTACTCACGACCTGGGCGTTGTCGAGGAGCAGGCCCATCGGGTCGCCGTGTGCTACGCCGGCGAGATCGTGGAGACGGCCACCTGCGAAGAGCTGTTTTCCAATCCCCGCCATCCCTATACGCGGGGCCTGCTCGATTCGATTCCGCGCCTGGACCGCCCCGTCAGCAAACTGACGTCCATTCCGGGCACGCCGCCCAGTCTGCACGACCCGCTGCCCGGCTGTCCTTTCCAGCCACGCTGTGGCCCGCGCCTGGAGCGTTGCTCCCGAGAACCTGCGCCCGAAATCGAGGGCGTGCGCTGCTGGCTGATGGAAAAGGAGGCCGCCGTTGAGTCTTCTGCAGGTTAAGGACCTGTGCGTCGACTACGGGAAATTCCGTGCCGTCGACCAGGTCAGCTTCGCTCTGGCGGCCGGTGAGACGCTGGGTTTGGTGGGGGAATCCGGGTCGGGAAAAAGCACCACCGCCCGGGCCGTGCTGCGCCTGGTGGAGGCAGCTTCCGGACAGATTCTGTTTGACGATCAGGACGTGTTGCGCCTGAAAGGCCGCCCGCTGCAGCAGTTCCGTCGGCGCGCCCAGATGGTCTTTCAAGATCCCTATTCGAGCCTGAATCCACGACGCACGGTGGCTCAGACGCTTTTAGAACCACGCCAGGTGCACGGTCTGAGCACCGAGGGATGGCTGAGTCGACTATTGCTCAAGGTAGGCCTGCTGGAGGAGCACGCCCAGCGTTTTCCTCACCAGTTCTCCGGCGGTCAGCGCCAGCGTATCGCCATCGCCCGAGCTTTGAGCAGCCAGCCGGATCTGGTGGTAGCCGACGAAGCCGTTTCAGCCCTGGACGTCTCGATCCAGGCGCAGGTGCTCAACCTGCTGACCGATTTGCAGGCCCAGTTGAACCTCACCATCCTTTTCATCAGTCACGACCTGGCCGTCATTCGTCAGATTTGTTCGCGGGTGGCAGTGATGTATCTGGGTCAGATGGTGGAGCTCGGTCCGGCGGAAGAAGTCTGTCAGAGACCGCGACACCCCTACACAGCCAGCCTGGTGTCGTCGATTCCAGGCGGCTCGAGAACGGTTCCCCTGGTGCGGGCTGAGCAGAAGGTTTCCACCGGCTGCGTGTTCGCTCCCCGCTGCTGGAAAGCCCAGTCCGTTTGTTGGCAGCAAAGGCCGCCAATGCAGGAGATGGAATCCTCTCACGAAGTTGCATGTCATTATCCCCTGAGTGTGGAAGAGGTAGGTACCGTATGAAGAGACTCGTCTCCGTGGCCCTGGTCGCCCTGACCCTGGGCCAGATCGCGCCCGCGCAAGATATTCTCAAAGATGCGGTGCTGCCGGTGGAGACCAAATATCTCAACAGCCCCACGGCCAGCCAATACCCCGAGTCGAACGCCATCTTCCTGAGCGACACGGTCAACTTCCGCGTTTCCGCCGACGGAGCCACTGAATATGACGAACACGACGTCATCAAAGTCTTCACCCCCGCCGGCGTGGAGGATCACAAGGATCTGCTGCGCGTCTATCGTTCTGACCTGGAGAAGGTGGAAGTCGACCTGGCCCGCACCATTTTGCCCGACGGTCGCGTGCTGGAAGTTCCCAAGTCGGCCATTGCCGACGAAGCCGTCTTTGAACCCTCGGAAACCAAAACCAACCAGTTCATGCGTCGAGTCGTCATCCGCTATCCGAACGTAGTCCCCAACTCCATCGTGGAGTATCGCATCCGCACCAAGAAAAAGCCTTATCCGGCCGGCAAATGGTGGGGAGTCAGCTACGTGCAGAACCCCGAGCCCATGATCGAAAGCCGCTTTCAGGTGGACGTTCCCGCCGGCTCCAACGTGCATTTCGCCACTCCGGGCTACACCAATCTGGTGCCAGAGAAAAGCACCCACGATGGGATCGATAGCACCGTCTACAAAATCGTGCAGAGCCCTCCGCTCGCTCAGGAAGCCGCGGGTCCCGCACTGTTGACCCAGATGAAGCGCCTGGAAGCCGGTAATTTCGACAGCTGGGGACAGCTGCGCAGCTGGTTCAATCAGGCCTTCGAGGCCAACTGCGAAACCACCGGAGCGGTGCAAACGCAGACTCAGCGTCTAATAACCCCCGGCTCCACGCCCACCCAACAGCTGGTCGATATCGGAACCTGGGCCACTCACAAGCGATTCCTCTCGGGCTCGCTAGATGATTTCCGCCCCAATAAAGCCGGCCTGCTGGTGGATGAGCAGGTGCTCAATGCCGTGGACGCGGCGGTGCTTTTGACCAGCATGTATCGCGCCGCCGGCTTCACCGTGCAGCCAGTGCTGGCTTTCGAACTCCCCCCCGAGCAGGTGCAGGCCGATCTGCCGCGCTTCAACCGGGTCGACACTTTGCTACTCCAGGTCAAGCAAGGCAACCAGAGCTGGTGGATCGATCCCCGTCACCCGCTCGAATTTGACGATGCTCCCCCTTCCGGCTTTCAAGGCGGTTCGGCGCTGCTGGCCAGCGACGAACAGCAGCCTTTCGAGCGCCTGCAATCGACCGCGGCCGACGCCAACCGGGTGGAAACCCAGGTGGAAGCCCGGTTGGACGACAAAGGCAAGCTGGAGCTTCGATTCAACACGGTGGAGCACGGTGCATCCGGAGCCGCCTACCGCGAGGCCAGTCGTGAGCTGCTCGACAGCGGCAAGGAACAGCGGGAACAGCAGCTCTCGCGCCTCTTTGAACGCATCGCCGCCAACTACGGAACGCGCGCTCGGGTACTCGACAAATACTTCAATCTGGAAGCCAGACAGGGCCAGCCGATTGATTTCGCAGCCACCGTGGCAGTGCCCGACTACACGGTTCGTATGGGCAATAAGCTGGCGATGATCATGCCGGTGAGGGTCAATCCGCAGATGATCAATCTGGCCGAAGCCAACGGCACTCGCACCCAACCGGTCCGTCTGGACCATCCCTGGCGCGAAGACGTGCGCCTGCGCCTGCATCTGCCCGCCAACGCGGAGCTCAGCGAACTGCCGGCCACCGTGCAGATCAACAGTCCTTTTGGTAGTTACTTCGCCACCGCCCGCGGCGAGGGGCGTGAGGTCTATTACTACAGTCGCCTGATCGTCAACGAAGCCCTGATTCCCAAAGAACAGGCGGGAGAACTGGCCCAGTTCGCGCGCCAGGTGTTGCAGGCTCGCGGTAAGTTGTTGCTGACCCCGGTTCGCACCGCCAACACGCCCTAAATGCTGGCGCCGGCAAAGATCAACCTGAGCCTGGAAATCCTGGGGGATTTACCGGGCGGCTACCACGAGCTGGACAGCCTGTTCGCCACGCTGGATCTGGCCGACGAACTGCACTGGAAGGACGCTCCGAGCACCAGCTTGCGGCTGGGTGGTGAAGTGACCGGCCTGGACATCTCGGTGGGCGAAGACAACCTGGTGATCCGGGCTTTGCGCGTTTTAGAAGCAGCCTCCGGGCGTTCCCTGCCGCTGGAAATCGAACTGATCAAACGCATTCCCGCCGGCGGGGGTTTGGGCGGCGGCTCTTCCGACGCGGCCGCTCTGCTTTACGGAGTCAACCAGTCCCACGGACTGGGCTTTTCCATCGAGCAACTGGAGAAGCTGGGCGCGCCTCTGGGAGCGGACGTTAGCTTTGGTGTGCGCGGAGGCCTGGCCCGGGGCACGGGACGTGGCGACGAGATGCAGTCCCTACCGGCTCTTCCCCAGCGCTCGCTGGTCTTGATTCTGCCACCTTTCTTCTGCCCGACCGGCGCCGTCTACCGAGCCTGGGATTCGGGACGCTGGCGACCTGCCGCCGGCAAAGTCGCCTCCAGTCTGCCCTTCATCGAGAAAGGCGAGTGGGGACCGCTGGCGGACATGCTGGGCAACGATCTGGAGCCGGCGGCCGAACAAGTGCAGCCGCAACTGGCGGAAATACGGGACGCGCTGCGCCACCTGGGACCGGTGTTGCTGTGCGGCAGCGGCTCCACCGTCAGCTGCTGGGGCGGGACCCTGGATGAGGTGCAGGCGGTGGTCGAACCCTGGGGCTGCCGCTGCGTCCAGGCCCAGGTGACCTGCGTGAGCCGTTCGTGAAGGCCGTCTTGCTGGCCGGAGGACCGGTAGGCCAGCTCGACCTGGAAGCCGACGACACGGCCGAAAGCAAAGGCCTGGTGCGGGTGGGCGGCCAACCGCTGGCCTGGCGCACGCTTCAGGGTTTTCGCGAGGCTCGCATGCTAACCCGAACCGTGTTGGTGGGCGGCGACCGCGATTGGTCGGGCGTAGACGACTGGGTGCCCGGTCAAGAAACCCTGATGGGCTCCTTCGAGGCCGGCGTCAACGCCTGCGGAGAAAGCAGCGAGCCGGTATTGGTCTGCTGCGGAGATTTGCCCTTTTTGCCGGGAGCAGCCCTGGACGATTTCGTGGAACGCTGCCGGCGCCGGCCCGAAGCCAGCCTCTGGTATGGCTATTTGCGCCAGGAAAACTCGCTGCGCAAGTACCCGCGATTGCCCCATACCTGGGCGCGTCTGCAGGACGGGACCTACTGCGGCAGTGGCGTCATGGTGCTGCGTCCCGAGGTGATGCAGCGAATGCGCGCAGCCATGGAGCGACTCACCCACGCGCGCAAGAATATGTTCAAACTGGCCCACTGCCTGGGCTGGGGGAATTTGCTCAACTACGGGTTGGGCAGGTTGACGGTGGCCCGCGCGGAGAAAGCCGGCCAGGGAATCTTCGGTGTGCGCTGCGCCGGCATCGAAACGCCCTACGCCGAGCTCGGCTTCAACGTGGATGATGCCGAGAGCCTGAGCGAGGCTCGCCGTATTTTGCAGGAAGTTGGTGACCCCTATGCATCAAGTCGTACACACGGATAAAGCTCCGGCCGCGGTCGGACCTTACAGCCAGGCGATTCGTCTCGGCAACATGATTTACTCGGCCGGTCAGGTCGCTCTCGATCCCGAGCAGGGAGTGCTGGTCGGAACCGACGTGCAGGCCCAGACCGAGCAGGTTTTCAAGAATCTGCAGGCGGTGCTGGCGGCGGCTGGCAGCGACTTGAGCAAAGTAGTGAAGACGACCGTTTTCCTGACCACCATGGACCACTTCACGGCCATGAACGAAGTCTACGGCCAGCATTTTCCCAACAATCCCCCGGCCCGCTCCACGGTGGCTGTAGCCGGTCTGCCCAAAGCGGCCCTGGTGGAAATCGAAGTGGTGGCATACGTCGACTAAATGCTGAGACTGGAAGGCATCACCAAGCAGATTCAGGGCCAGACCCTCTTTGAAAACGTCGATTTGACGCTGGTGGCGGGTGACCGGCTGGGCGTGATCGGCGTTAACGGCTGCGGCAAGAGCACCTTTCTCAAGGTGATCGCCGGGCAGGTCGAACCCGATAAGGGCAGCATCTGGGTGGCCGAGGGCTATCGAGTGGGCTACCTTCCCCAGGCCCCTCAGGTGGACGGAAATCTGTCGGTGGCCGACGCCGTTTACCAGTCCCAGGCCGAAGTGCTGACCCTCTGGCACGAATACGAAAAAGTGGCCGAGGTCGGCCAGGACATGCGCCGCCTGGGCGAGTTACAACACTCGCTCGAGAGCGCCGGTTTCTTTGAACTGCAGGTGCGGGCAGACATCGCCATGACGCAACTGGGCCTGGGACCGCTGCGCGATGTGCCCATCGACAAGCTCTCGGGTGGGCAACGCCGCCGCGTGGCCCTGGCCCAGGCGTTGACCCGCCAGCCGGACGTTTTGCTGCTGGATGAGCCCACCAACCACCTGGACACGGATTCCATCGACTGGCTGGAGGGCTACCTGCGCGGCTATGCGGGAGCGGTGGTGATGGTCACCCACGACCGCTACTTTCTGGACCGCATCACCAGCCGCACGCTGGAAATCGAAGATGCTCAGGTCACTTGCTATCAGGGCAACTACGCTCGCTATCTGGAGAAAAAGTCGGAGCTGCAGGCGCTGGCCGAAGCTAGCGAGGCCAAGCGCGCCAACCTGTGGCGACGCGAGCTGGAGTGGCTGCGACGCGGTCCTCGAGCCCGCGCCACCAAGCAGAAAGCGCGTATCGAGCGGGCCTATGAGCTGCAGCCGGAATACCAGAAGAAGCAGGACGGACTGGAGATCGGGCTGGGTTCGGCGCGATTGGGCAAGAAAGTGCTGGACGCCGAGGGAATTTCCAAGAGCTTCGGCAGCAAGCGGCTTTTCGAGAAGTTTGATCTGAGCCTGGCTCCAGGCGAGCGGCTGGGCATTGTAGGCTCCAATGGCAGCGGTAAGACCACCCTGCTGGAAGTGCTCTCCGGACGGTTGCAGCCCGACGCGGGCACGGTCGAAATGGGAACGACCGTCAAGTTGGGCTACTTCGACCAAGAAAATCGCGAGCTTGATCCCAACATGAAGGTGATCGATGCTCTGCGCGAGGTGGCCGAAAGCATTCCTCTGGCCAACGGTGAGGTACTGACGGCCTCGCAAATGCTGGAGCGCTTCCTGTTCAGCGGGCGCCTGCAGCATACGCTGGTGGGACGCCTTTCCGGCGGCGAGCGACGGCGCCTCTACCTGCTCCAGGTGCTGATGGGCAATCCCAACGTGCTCTTCCTGGACGAGCCTTCCAACGATCTGGACATCCCCACCCTCTCTTGCCTGGAGGATTACCTCGACCAGTATCCCGGGTCGTTGCTAATCTCCAGCCACGATCGGTATCTTCTAGATCGCTGCGTCGAGCAACTGCTGGCTTTCGAAGGCGGCCCGCAACCGCGCCGCGTGATGGGCGGCTACTCCGATTACGCGCAGGACAAGCCGGCGCCGGTGACGGCCGCCAAAAAAACCGCTGCCGCCGCTCCGGTGGTGGTGGACAACGCGCCGGTGCGGGCGCGCAAGCTGTCGTTCAAGGAGAAAAGAGAGCTGGAAAGCCTGGAAGTGAGCATCGCCCGGGCCGAAACCCGCCAGGTCGAACTGGAAGAAGTGCTGTCCACCCAGGCCACCAACTACAGCGCCGTGCGGGCAGCTCATGAGGAGCTGGAGAAATTGAAGTCGGACCTGGAAACTCAAATGGAGCGCTGGGCCGAACTGGCCGAGCTGGCGGATTAGGAGCGGGTATGAAAGCCTGGATGTTGGTGTTGGGGCTGTCGGCCTGGGTGTGGGCCGCTCCGCCGGCCGAGGATGTCTACAAAGTGGTGGAGGCGGCCGGCCTGCCCCGGGAAATCGTGGAGATTCACAACCCCGACAGCTTTCCTGAGTTGGCCGTGGTCGGCGTGGAGAATCAGCTCAAGGCCGTCTATCTGGAGGGCGCCTACACCAGCCCCAATCAGGCCACCGGGACGATGTGCGCCAAGCTGGACAACGAGCTGGCGGTGGCCTGGGTGACCCAGGTCTTGCTGAGCTTCGAGGAGCCGCTGCTGAAGAGCCCGACTCAGTTTACAGGAACCAGCGACTGGCTGGCGCCGGCTGCCGAGGCCGACGGAGCCAAGGGCTTCAAGGTCAAGCTGTGGGTGCGCGAAAAGAGCGGAGAGCTGGCCCTACGTCAGTACCATCTGACCGCAAAGGGCGCCCGAGTGAGCGTGCTCAAGCGCCTTCGCTAACGCGGGCTGCCGTTCTTTTTGCCGCGGCTGGGTGCGGGGCCGCCGCGATTTTCCGCGGGAATTGAGCCTGGTGGGGCGTTTGCCGCCGCTGGGTGCGGGGCCGCCGCGTTTTTCCGCGGGGAATGGAGCTTGCCTGGGCGTTTGCCGCGGCTGAGTGCGGGGCCGCCGCGTTTTTCCGCGGGGATTGAGCCTGGCGGGGCGTTTGCCGCGGCTGGGCGCGGGGCCGCCGCGTTTTTCCGCGGGAATTGAGCCTGGCCTGGGCTCCCTTTAGGGCTGGTGGGCGGCGGCCAGGTCGGCGTCGTTCTGGGAGAATTCCAGGGTCATGGGTTGGCCGCGGTCGTTGCCGGGTTCGCGGATGTCGAGCGGGCCGCCCAGGAAGGAAGCGGATTTGAGCTCCATACGGCCGGCGTCCTGGGCTTCGGGGACGGGCTTGAGTTTGGCCACCTGATTCTGCCCCGTCTTCATCTGGCTGTCGAGCACGCGCTCGGCGGCTTCCAGATTGGCTTCGGGGATGTCGCCGAGCAGGCGTCCGCAAACTTTGTCCATGTTGCCGTCGAGCAGCTTGAGAGTGTCCACCTGGTCGGGGGCCAGCACCCCTGGTCGTTGCGGATGCGCACGAAGCCGTCCGGCAGCATGGTGGCGCCGGCCTTGGCTTTCTCCGCCTTCTCTTCCTGATCGCGCTCGTGACCGCGTTTGGTCTTGAGCTCATGGTCCTCGGTGTTCTCGGGTTCTAATTCCTGGAGGCCGGCGTGAGCGGCCAGTTCGTGCTCGTGGCCCTCGATGTGCTCCTGGTGGGAGGCTTGCAGCGACTTCCGAGCGGCGTCGCTGAAGGTGAAGCCTTCTTCTTGCTCCACGCCCTTCTTGACGACGGTCTTGCGCTGGGTGTTGGCCGTACCGCCGGTGTGGTGGAGGTTCTCGGCCGTCTTGGAGTCGGGTCCTTTGGCAACCTGATGGTTGATCTGACTGAAGTAGTTTCCGCCTTGTCCGATGCTGGATGCCATGATTCCGAAATCCTCCCTTAATAGAAAAGCTCGGGTATCATATCACATTCGAACCCATGCACAAGCGGGCAAAAGTTCATAGTTCTGGAACTGCCCAAGGTCGTTGACCTGGCCGGCTATCTGCAGCGCGCGCAAAATCAGGCGCCGACCCCCATCAAGGCACGAAACGGCCTAGCCAAAGTCGTCTGCCAGTAACCTCCGGGCTAGTTCCCCAGCTTCAAGGCAAGCTTGGGTGTTGAGAATTTGTTGAGGATCTGTTGAATCCTCAGCCTCATAATCTCCGAACAGTAAATCGAACAATGGAGAAACCCGAGATGCAATTCGCAGCGTGTGCGCAAATGACCAGAGACAACGTGATCTTGAGGACCAGGCCGTCATCCCACAAGACCACCCGCATCCACTGCAACCACTTCGTTGAGCTCTGGGGAGACCGACCCGTCAGCGAAATCAATCGCCTGGAGGTCCAGGCCTGGGCCACCCAGAGGAAACAGGACCGCTCCGAGTCTACGGTTCAGCGTGAGTTGAGTTTCCTGCGGCAGGTCTTCAAGACCGCGACCTCGTTGCAGCTAGAGCACCAATACCCAACAGTTGATCTGGGCATCCGCCTGAAGAAAGGCAAGCGCCACCAGTGGCTGACCTACGAGGCACAGCCCATTCTGATGGCGGCTTACGCGGCCCTGCTCCCCCACTGGGAACTCCACTGGTCCATAGCCGACTTCGTCTTGCTCTCGGGGCTGCGGCGCGGAGAGCAACTGCATCTCAGGCCGCATCACTTGAGCGAGCAGTTCATCGTGGTCCCCGAAGAAGGGAAGACCGGAACCCGGCTAGTCCCCATGCACCCCAGGGCCTGGAACATTGCGCAGATGTGGATCCGGAAGGCGGCAGAACTGGGCAGCGAGTTCGTCTTCTGGCCTGAGGCCTCAAGAGACCGCCTCAAATATGGGGAGCTCTACGCCCAGAAATACTGGGTGCCCACGGTGAAGGCCGCAGGGATGGCCGGCCTCCAGATGCGGGACATGCGCCGATCCTATGCGTGCCGGCTTGTGGATATGGACGTCTCCATCCTGGAGATCCGCGACTTGCTCGGACACTCCAGCGTGGAACAGACACTCACTTACTGCCAGGTCCAGCCCCACAAGTTGCGCAGCGCAGTGCTGCGGCTTTGCTGATCGCTGGCAGGTAAGGCTGCCCCTCGGCAGAACCCCATGCGCCCCGGCCACCAGGTCGAGGCTATTTCGCGTTGGGGGTCCGGGTGCGCCGATTCATCAAGTTGTTTTTCACTGCGGTTTTACTGGCTGGTTCACTGGCCGCGCAGCCCACGCCAACCCTTAAGCTACTGCTTCTCCAATCGGTGGAAGCAAACCAGGCCCTGGATCAGGTAGTCCAGTCCGCGTTTGCCGAGATGGCCTCCGGGAAGATGACCAAACGTCAGGCGCTTTACCTTTTTCTGGAACTCAAACAGACGGCGGATATCTCGCGGATAGCGATCAACGAGCTAACTCTGCGGCCCGAGTGGTCTGAGATCGACAATGAGAGCGGGCTCCTCGTGTTGCTCATGTGGACGGGTCAGTCCCGGCGACTGGAGTTGCTCGCGCAAGCTTGTGGTTTGGAGGCCGACGCGGGACGCAAGAGGGCTCAGCCCTACTGGAACTCCTACAGGAGTTGGGAAAAGAAATACGGGGCAGTGAAAAGCAAGGTGTATTCGCTCTGGTACCGGGGCGGTTGTGATGCGGAAGACGAAGAGCCTGCGTCCTCGCCGAGTCCAACATCCTCGCCGTCTGTCAGCCCGACCCCCGTGCCAAGCTCAAGTCCCACGCCACAGAACTGGCCACCCACCTGAACTACCGGGGCGGGTCTTTTTTTATCAGCTCTGGATACCGTGGTTTCCCGTCCAGCCTATCGGATAGGCCTGAGTGGAAGCCCAGTTGGTAGTGCCAGGCTGGGTTCTGGGGGATCGGATTGTTGAGGAAGCCGTCTCGGTAGCCTGTTGCCCACTGGAACTGTTCGCGAGGAGTCACCAGGTTACAACGCGGATAAAGTGGACTTCCCAGGCAGAGTGCTGATAGTCGGCGCCGATCTGCTGGGCACCTAAGAGCACCCGGGGCACGTGGGCTCCCACGCATTCGTCCTTGATGGCCAGCACCTGCGGCCACACTTCGCGCAGCACGTCGAAGGTGAGCTGCACGCCATCTTTCAGTTGGATGGTGAGCTGGTTCAGGCGGTGGTCGCTCTGGAAGGTCTCCAGCTTCACAAGCCAGCCTTGGAAGCTGTTCTCTCGGACCTTCACTCTTGAATCCGAAGCTCTCTCAGCGTTGAAGTGACCAACTTGCTCAGCTTCTCGAATTGGGGGTCGGGCTTCACAGACCTGATGATGTCGGCCCAGGAGACAGGCTTCAGGGTCGAGCGCTCCATGAAGATCATGCCGTTGTGGTTAAGCATGCTGGTCACGGCGTTGCAGTCTTTGCACTTCACATCGACTTCGAAGGTTCTGCGCTCTACGGGATTGTGACCGAGTTGGCCACCACAATTCGGACAGGGAAGACTCACTTCTCTCCCAGCTCTTCCAGGGTGGTGGCGCCTAGACCCATCGCGCGCTCGAGCGCCACACGATCAAGGTGGGCGAAGTCCTCAGGTCCCGGGAGGATGCCGACCATGAAGTCAGTCTCCACGAAGTCACCAGGCTTCGCCTTCCCGAGCTGCTGCCGGAATCTCTTCAGCTCAGCTTCCGTCAGAGGCTTGGGCTCGAGTAGCATCCTACAATTTCGCAGGTCCCACATCGTAAACTTATCCATTGGCCTACCTTACCACAGCCCTGGAAACGCAAAAAAGCCCCCGGCCGAAGCCGAGGGCTGGTCCTCATTTTTCCGGCAAAAACCGGAACTGGGTCTATTGGATCCGCTTACACAGGAACAGGAAGTTGCCCTGAGGGTGTCTCGCCGCATTCTCCCACTGCTGGCGGGTGACAGTTCGGAAGTAGCCACCGTTCGGGTCGGCCACCACTACCTTATCCCCCTTCAGCGCCACGATGCACATAATGTGACCGGCGCCGCTGGAGAAGCCCGGGCCGTTGCCGGCGCCGATGGGGACCCCGCCAGCTTGCAGGCAGCGCTCCACGTCGTCCCACTGGTCGGCGCTGATGTCGCCGGCATCCCACCACTCCCACCCGGGACACTCCTTTCGGAGGCCCTTCAGCAGCTCGTATCCATAGCGGGCGTGGAAACTGTCGTCCGTCAAGGACTTCCCGGTCAGAGCATTGATGGCCATAGCTGCGCTGGTCTGGCCGCAGGAGTCGGCGTGGTGCTGGGGTTGCACCTTCACCTTATTCTGAACCGAGACGTCCACGAGGGTGGTCAGTTTCGGCTTGGGAGGTTGGGTGCGGAACGCCTTGACCCAGTAAGCCTCGTCGTTCAGAAGCTCGGGAGCCTTCTCGGTCAGGGACCGTTCCAGCCGCCTGGCCGCCTCCACGTGCTGGGGCTTCTTGGGATCGAAGTAGCGGAAGAAGTCCAGCAGCTTCCCCGGTTGGAATTGGCCAGGCGTGCTCATTACTTCTTCGCCTTGTCCGCGGGCTTCTTGCCGGTGACCTTGGAGATCAGGCTGGAGAACCAGTTCTTCGCCAGGTCGGAAGCGCCACTCACCTGGCCCAGCTCTGCCAGCAGCGAAGAGAACTCGCCGGCGTCCACGACCCCGTCGTTGGCCAGCGCCTCTTTGAAGTGGCGGTAGAGGAAGAGCCAGTTCAGGAGGTCCTGGTCGTCCTCGCTGAGAGTCGCCTCCGCGAGCTCCGGTTTGAGGGCCACCAGCGCAGCACCCAGCGGACCCTGACCGGCCAGGCCGGCCAGCACATCCTGAACACGGGCTGCAGCATCTTGCCCCTCTGCCTTCACTACGAATTGTTCCGGGGTCACCGGATGGTAGGCCTGAGAGCTTGCATGCTCCTTCGCCGTCTCTCCCTCCCCGTTGACCATGTGGAGGATTCCCTGGGTGGCACCGACCACCCGACCGAGCAATGAGATAGCCATGACTTTCGTTCTCCGTTCGTGAAATGAAAGAGCCACCTGGTGGGGTGGCTCGGGTGGTCAGGATTGCTGACCGGCAAATGGTATTGGTGTCTTAGTCGGGAAATTGCTATCCGGGGTATGCTAAGTAAATGAGCACTTCCTTCGGATACACCCACGTAGTTATTGCCCTGTGGGCTCTTGTGATGACGGCTTTTTCAGCCGTCGTGATTCACGCTTCGTAGTAGCCCCACCGGTGTAGGCGCGCTCAAGTCCTTTGATGGCTGCGGTCATCTCCTTGAGCGCCGCCACAGTGGTCTCGCGGTGTTTGTCCTCCCGTCCCAGTAGCAACGGGATGTGTTTCGCAACGATGAAGTAGAGAATGAAACACACCGAGCACGTGGTGATGAATTGCGGATTCGCCGCTAACCAGCTGACGATCTTAGCCTCATCCATCTTAGACCTTCCTTACTGCGCGAATGCGCTTTGGGTCACCACGAACGTGCCCTCGGTTGCTGCATCCACCAGGCCGTCCCCCTCGGCCCGATAGGTCCAGGTTCCGGCCGGTTGCCCGGCCGTATCAAACTCCCACTGCCAGATCCCCAGTTCGGTGCGCACGGGCACCGGCGCCGGCGACAGCTCCGACCCGTCAGGCTTCTTCAAGCGCAGGGTGACGTAGGACGGATCGGCATACGCCCCGGCCCGCTCGAACCGAAGAGTCAGACGCAGGACATTGGCCTGCAAGATGGACAAGGGCATGACTGTAACCTCCACTCGGTTGAGCTGCTGCAAACTGCCGGCCACTAAGTTGGGCCGCTCCAGGGTGACCCAGCACGCACCTGGCCACGGGCCGCCGTAGAGGGATTGCCCGTAAACGGAAGACCCGTAGGCACTCACACCAGCACGGCCAGGAACATTGCCCTGACCGTTTCGTACGGGCCGCAGCCCAACTCCATCCAGTCGCGGGAATCGTTGGCGATGACGGCGCGGATCAACCCACTGGCTGTGCGCTCGTATGCACCCAGCTCTGCCACGTATTGCACGCCAAACGCCTGGCCCTCGAGCATCACCAGGGTGTTCTGCAGCACCTTCCGTTTCTGGGTGTTGCTGCTTTGCTCGGTGGTGTCGTTGGTCGGGTCGGCATAGATGGCCGCAAGGATCGCCTGATTCTCCGGGGTGGAGAGATCGGCAACACTCGGGTAGTGCCACCCGTGGAAGATCATAGCGGTTGCCGCGTAGGCCCTGGCTCGAGAAACGGCGCCCTTTGAATCCACCACCTTGCCAGTGCGCTTGAACTCGTCGCCGTCCAGCTTCTCCTGCACTGCCTTGAACAGGGCCAGGAAAGGATCGGGCTCCGGAAGTTCAGGCGTCGGGAGTGGGGTGGGGAACAGTTGCGTCCCGTCCTCCAGCAGCAGATAGTCAACCGACCCCCGGTAGTCGTCCGCATCCTGCTGGGTGATCGAAGGCTTGTCCAGAACGAAGCCCGCCGGGGCTCCATCTTTGTAACCGGTTGCTTGCATCGCGCCTCCTAGAAGTTGACCTGGTAGGTCTGGCCGCTGTTGCCGGCGCTGCCCGCACCAGCTGCCACGCCCGAGCCGGCCACGGGAGCAGTGCCCGTGAGAGTGCCGGTCGTAAGTGAAGAGTTGGAAATGGTAGTAAGGTCCACCAGGCCCACACGGCCAGCGCCACCACCACCACCGCCGGCGCCAGGCTGGCCGGTAGATGTAGCCGCGCCTGCTCCACCAGCTCCACCGGCGCCGCCGCTGACGTCGATCATGTTGGTTGCAGTCGAGCCGGTCTTGGAGCCATAGAAGAGCTGAACCCAGCCGCCGGCGCCACCACCACCACCAGCGCCACCACCGCAGTGGTTTGCTGTGCCCGGGCCAGCCGTCCCACCCGTTCCGCCCTTCGCCTGGATGGCTCCCGCAGCGGTGCTGCCCCCGCGGTTGACCACGGCCGCAGAGATCCAGATAGAGCCGGCCCCACCGCCACCACCGCCGCCGCCGCCACCGACGCCTCCGCCAGACGCCTGGTTACCAGAGGGCCCACCAGCGCCGCCGCCACCGCCTCGCATCACAGCCTGAATGAAATCGAAGATAGCCCGGATGTGGCGGCCGCTCGCGGTGTCTCCGGCGTTGCCGGCCAGGCCAGCGCCAGCGGTTCCGTAACCTGAAGCACCACTGGCGCCACCAGATCCACCCTGCACGAAGGGAGTGGTGGGGGTTCCCCCCGGTTGATTGCTGGCGCTGGCGCCGTTGCCACCAGTGCCACCGGCCCCCAACGTTCCGCCTGTGCCACCCGCTCCGCCCGTTCCACCCACGGAAGTGGCAGCGTTGTTGCCGTTGGAGCCGTTGTTTCGGATGGCTCCCGCAGGCGCGGCCGAAAGATCGAGAGTTCCCGAGACGTAAATCTTGAAGCCAGCGGTGTTGAGAATAGCGGACCCCGAGATCGTGAGGTTCGTGTAATACATGTCACGAGTCAAGGTCGTGGTGCCGCTGGAGATCGTGAGACTCCCGTCGCTTCCGTCACCGAAAGGAAGCGCTCCGACCACGTTGGTGAGCATTACGCCAGACACTGACGGTGCTTTCCAAGTTCCGTCATCCGCGTAAAACTTGCTGCCGTCCGGGGTGCCGGTCGGGGCAGGGGCCTTCGCATTGAGCTGGGTCTGAATGCTCGAGCTGGCCCCGATCAGGTAGCCCAGTTCGGTGGTAGTCATTCCACCTGGCCAACCAGTGAGAGCGGTGATCGTGTGGTTGTGCCCGGTGCCTGACTTCCCATCCAACTGCGTCTGAAGGGCGCTGGTTACGCCGGCCAGGTAGCCGAAGACCGTGTTAGAAACGGTGCCCGCCCCGATCTTCGCTGCGTCCTGGGACGAGGGGAGGTCACCCGTCCCGATGGCCGCGTTTACGAAGTTGGTCCCGTTGTATCGGAGGAACTGGCCAGAGGCCGGGCTGCTGATCGAGACCCCACCCAGTCCCGCCAACCCCGCAGCCTGAGCAATCTCCAGAGTATTGATCGGAACACCGAACTGGTTCAGATGCGCCGCGAGAATTGTCTGCCCGTCAGAAACGGAGACGAACGAGGTTGGCATTTTTAGACTCCCATCACGATGAACTTGGTGCCGTCATAAACGGCCAGGTAGGGAACGCTCGCGGCCAGCACGCCGCTGGAGGTGATCTGCGTGTTGTTGCTTTGCCGGTAGAGCTGCTTCGGCCCGAGGTTGACGCCCAGGCTACTGATATTGAGCGTGGGACTGGTGCCGCTTCCCGTGTGGAAGGTCACCATCACCACCAGGTTGGGCACCAGCGCCACCAGATTGGAGGTGGCCAGCACGTAGGCGGTGCTGCTCCCGGTCGTGGTGCCTCGGATCATCACGTCGGCCGCGTCCACCGGAGACCCCAAACCCTGGTAGTCCACCTGTAGAGTCAGGCCCGCGGCAGCAGTCCCGAACCGCAGACGGCCGGTGGTGTAGGCACAGGCGAACTCTTTGGCGCCAGGCGTGACCGTCTGGCCGACCTGGGTGTAAACCGCACCGGAGGAGATGACCACCAGCTGCGGAGCAATGCTCGCGCCGGCCGTGCGAGAGTTAAAAGTGCAGTAGCTGTAAACCGACTCATCGGCCCGCAGCATCAGGCCGTTGTTCGTGCCCGATTTCCACAAGTTGTAAAGCGCGGTCACGTCGCACTCCACCCAACCCGAGTAGCCTTCGCCGGCGCCGAACTTCCCGTCAGTCCTGGGGGCAATCGCGATCGAGCCGTAGGGCGTGGTATTGAACGTGGGCTGCGAAGCCCAGGTCGGCCCGGTCTCCGTCCAGGAGCTGGTGACCTGATACACGCCGATCGTCTGGGTGTTACTGTCCCCGTTCAGCCCGGCCAGGTAGAGGCGCAGCAGCACCTTCGCCGGCGAACTCGGCAGAGCCGAAATGTCGAAACCTACGAAGGCGCGGTAGAGCCAGCCCCCGCCACTGGCGCTCATCCGCCCCACGAAGAAGTTCACTCCGTCATCGTTGAGGCCGCTCTGCTGCACCACGGTGCAATCCTTGGTCGGATTGTTGGTCGTGGTGGAAGCAGAGTCGCGCACCAGCACCGAACTGGGCACGGTTTCCAGCGGCAGTTCCTCCAAGGGCACATAAAAAGGTGCCGTTGCCGGCACCTTGATTGTTTCCGATTTGAGGACCGGTTGGAGAATGTCCCGGAACTCGTCATATCTGTAGTTTTGCATGGGCTCCTATAGCTGCTTCTGCGAGTTCTGCCGAGCGAGGTTCTCGGCGCCGGTTGCTGCGGCCAGGCGGGAGACCACCACGGCCGCGGTATAGTCGAGGTCTCCCAGCTCGAGCGACACGTCCACCGACGTGGGCCCGAGCTTGAACTTCAGGGACTTCTTGGGGAGGATGAACTGGGCGCCACCCTTGCCGACAATGCGGGCCTGGCCAACACACGAGAGGCGCTCGCCGTCATAGACCAGGCCCTTAACGGACGCATACTGCCGGGGCTTGCTGTTCTGGGAAAGCCAGACCGTGGCGGCCACCGCGGCATCCACCAGGTTGAGCACGGAGGGGGCGGAGTAGACTCCCTCGCGCCATTCCCAGAGGGCGATTGCCGCATCGTCCTTGATGGGCTCCTCGAGCCAGTTCGTCTTGTAGAACGGGTTGTCGGATGGGAGATCGTTGCGGACCTTCCCGGCCTTCACGTAAACCACGGTTACGATGGCGTCTGACTCACTCTGAGGGGTGAACGTCTCGAGGTGCTTCCCAACCCAGGAATGCATATCAACCGCCTGGTTGGGCGCTTTGAAGAACAGCTTGCGATCGGCGTCCACTCCCCAGGTGTAACCGCCAGCCAGCTCGGCCAGCTGCTTCAGCGCATCCTTGGCCAGGGTCCGGAGGAACGCCAGGCTCCCGGCCGTGCTGTACGGGACGTAGTCCACCTGCGTCTGGTCGGGCACCAGCCGCGGTTGCCTGGCGCCCAGCTTTGCAGACAGGTCGTTCACGATGGCACGGACGTTCTGAGGTCCATAGGTTTCCGTGACCAGCATTCGGTTCAGCATGTCCAGGAAGCCGTAGCCTCCAAAGGTGAAGGTGCGGTTCGTGCTGCCCGGCTCGGGGAGGCGCTGCACCAGACCGGAGTAGATGGGATCCGGATCGTTCCACAGGTGGATATCCAGCCGGAAATCGTGCTGAATGCCGGGGTCCGCCGCGAGCTCCATCGTGAAGGCGCCGCACCCGGTGTCCAGCAACTCCCAGTCGAGGGCCAGGATCGTGGGCCGCTGCGCGTTGGTGCTGAGGATGGCCACCAGCAGATCTTGCCGGTCGTAAATGCGCACGGTCACCGCACGGCGCCGGGGCTGCACCAGAGCGGCCGCGCCCGAAAAGACCTCGTCGTAAGTGCGTCGGTAGACGATCCCCGGCAGGCGGTAGCCCGTGCCTCCGCGCCGGTAGCTGGTGCTTACGCGGGCCATCTTACAGCCACCTCGGGCGCCATTTGAAAGTCAGCGTGCAGGCTGGCCCCACGTAAGAGAAGTCGTTCAGGCCCGGGACCATCCGGAGAAACTCGCCCTCGAAGTAGCGGATCGTGTTGGTCTTCGTGGTGCCGTCCAGCCTGGTGACGGTGCCGGCCACACAGTCGATGGTGGCAGAGTTGCCGAAGCCCAGGTAGGGATCGCCATATCGGCAGGTCAGGCCGCCGTCTGTGACGTTGGTGATCTGCGACGTGCCGACCGGGAGAAACACCGGGCTGCTGATGGTGATCTGCGGGTGCTGGCCACGGTGGCAGTTCGGCAACGAAGACAGGTCGATCTGAAACGAGCCGTTCCCACCCATCGCAAACGTCCGAGTCTCCTCGCTTTCTGCATACCAGAACGGATCGTCCACCTGCCACTCGATCTTTACTCGGGCGACGGTGCGGTCCATTCCCTCGACAGGCTCATCGTCCAGGCTCCGGAGGCGGGCCAGGTTGATATAGTGGCCCGTGTTGATCCGGAGGCGCTGGCCAGGCAAGCAGGCCTGGTAACGGATCTGGTTCATCAGCGCCAGGTGGGCGGCTCGGTCGTCCGCGTCCACGTAGCCTTCCACCACCAGCTTCCGCTCCTCGATCTCCTCGCCGTAGCTGACTCGCCCGTCAGCAAACATCAGGTCCTGACGGTCGATCTTCGCTTCGAAGGAGTTGTCTTTGAGCACCAGGCCGACCGGCAACTGAACGACCGCATCCCCACCCCCGTAGATGGAAAGCCCGAAGACGCCCTCGCCGTAGCGGCTTCCGCCCCCGGACTGCAGCAGCTCCACAAAGCGGCCCATTACGCAACCCCCTGGATGGCGGTCTGGATACCGCGGCCGATGCGCAGGCCCAGCTGCTCCGGAGACTCACCGGTCTGCTGGACGTAAACCCTCTCGATGGGAACCGTCAGGCTGACCGGGCCGCCCCCGCTCTGAAGCGGGCTGTTGTTGAGGTTCTGGACCTGCTCGCGGCTCATCACATATTCGCCGGTCTGCAGCTTGGCCATGATCTCATCCCCTCGCAAAGTCATCCCGGCGCCAGCCCCCCAGTCCACCATTCCGCCCGTGTGGAAAGACCTGACCGAACCACCCGGACCGATGAGGCCGCCGGTATGAACTTGCGGCCCGACGAACGTCTCCAGCATCGGCCCGACGAAACCGCCACCGCCTGCCGAGACCGCGCCCCCGCCCATCCCCAGCAACCCACCGAAGAAGCCGAAGATCGAAGAGAGGATCTTCTGGAGGATGGTCGCCTTGATAATCATCTTGATGATCTCGCCGATCACCTGATTGGCGATACCTTTCCACAGTTGTGTAAAACCCTGTGAGAAACTCTGCTGGCCGGTGAGGACTCCGGTCAGGAAGCCCTGGAAGTTTCCGAGTCCCTGCTGAAGCACGCCGGCCCAGGTCTGCTGGTCCTGCATGCGCTGCTGCATGATGAGCTGGTTGGCAGCGGCCAGTTGCGCCTGCTGGGCCAGCGTCAGGTTCTGCATCTGGGTCAGGTTGTCCACGAAGTCCTGAAGGGTGCTCGTGTTGAACTCGCCCTGCATGTCCAACTGCGTTTCGAAGTTGTCCCGATACGCATCGATCATCTGCAGCATCATGGCCTTCTTGGACTCTTCACCGCCCACCCAGGAGTTGAGCACCTCGGCCTGCCTGGCCAGCGCCTCATCACGGGTGAGCTGCCCCAAGGCTCGCTCGTATTCGATGGCCTGCAACTTGCGCTGCTGCTGACCCTCGGCCGTGTTGCCCAGCTCGGTGAGGTAGCCCTTCGCCTGCTCAAACAGACCGCGGGTCGCCTCGGCCGGGTTCTGGATGTAGGCCTGGATGGCAGCGTAAGCCGCCTGGATCTGCGTCTGGAACTGAGGGAACTGGCCCATCAGGGCGGAGATCCCGGCGTCCTGACGCTTGAAGTCAGCGATAGCGTTCCGGTCACCCAACCCCTGGGAGGCCTCGGACATATTGAGCCCGGCCATCTGGCGCGAGGAAGACTGGTCGATGGCGCCGCGGGCGGCCTCCACCTGGTCGCGCAGCTGGGGGTAAAGCCTGAGCAGGTCGGTGAGCTTCTGCTTCTCCTCGTCCGCGTTGGAGGTGATGCGTGCTCGAGCGGCCTCACCAGCCTTGCCCTCGGCCTCCAGGCGCATCACGGTGATCTCGGCCAGAGTCCGGCCGGCGGCCTTCTTCTCGTCGGCCCAGATGGCGGCCATCTTCACGCTGCTGGCCGTACGGGCGGCGTCCATCGCCTCCTTGGGCAGGCCCAGGGTGGCGGCGTCCTTCTGCAACTTCAGGAACTCGGATCGCACTGCGGCGCGGCGCTTGTCGAACTCGCTCACCGGCTTGTCGAGGAACGAATCCATCGACCGGCCCCAGTCCATCAGGGCGCCCTTGTATTTCTCCAGGTCGGCCATGACGTCCTGAGCGCCCTTGCGGACCTTACCATCCAGCGCAAACACGCCGGTATTCCCCATGCGCTCCATCCCGGTGGTGAGGTGCATGTGGTCGCCAGAGCCACCCGTCCACGCGCGCGCAGCCGGGTCATACTCGTTAATCCCGCTCTTGAAACCGGTGCCCTGGGCCAGGCGCTTCAGGGCCTCGGGAGCCAGGTTGCGGGGCAGATCCAGGGCGGCCAGGTCGATGGCCTGGCCGGACCCGTGGAACGTGCCGGAGTTGGACCGGAAGGCGCTGGTGATGGCCAGCTTGATTTTGTTGTTGACCGCGTTCTCCACCAGGCGGTAGGTGGCGGCCAGCGTCGCATCATCCAGGCCGCCGAGATTCGCCCCACCCGCAGAAGAGTTGCTCCTGATGAAGTCGGTCATCTGCCCACGGGTCAGCGCGACCTTTTTCTTCTTCGTGGTGCCGTGGTGCTTCTCGGCCTTGATGCGGTCCTGAAGCTCATCCCAGGAAGGTCCGCCCTGCTCGGCCACCTTGGTGGACTGCACAGCCTGGCCCCACTTGGCCAGGCCCTTCGAACCGGCCTTGGAGATCTTGGACAGGAACGGAAGCACCTGCTTCTGGGCGTCCGTCATCATCTTGGAAAGCGCACCGCCACCACTCGGCCCGCCGAAGCCACGGAACAGCTCGGGCCCGACCATGGCGGGCTGCTTGCCGCGCCAGCCATCGATAAAGGCCTGGGCCGCTTTCTCGCCAGCCTCAAGCATCTTGCCGGGCAGGTTCTGGAGTTCATCGATCAGGCTGATCGTGAGTTCCTTGGCAGCAGCTACGATTCGCGGGATGATGCTCTTGATGATCTCCACGAAGTAGTCCCAGGCGCCGGCCCAGTCGTTCTTTGCCAGTTTCCAGATCAGCTGGATGTTGGCGGAGACCGTGCGGCCGATCAGCTCGAGCGCCTTGGAAATGACAGCCCAGGCCATCCGGACAGCAGTGCCGGCCACGGCCCACGTGACTTTCATCAGCTCCCCGAACGCGCGGATGTAGGGCATCATCTCGGAGAATGCCTGGCCCCAGTCCTTGAAGATCGGCTCGAGCTCCGATTTGTAAAAGCGGACCACGGCGCCGAAGGCAGCGGTCGCTAGGTTCTTCCAGTCCTGCCAGTCGCCCACATTACGCGCGAACCATGTGCCCAGCTCCGAGAACTTCTCGCCCACGAAGTCCACCGCGGCGCCGGCGGCCTCCCGGATTCCACCCCAGTCCTTCGCCCAGGCGGTGGCCAGCGCGGCAATTCCCGCGATAGCCAGAGCAAACGGGATTCCCCCAATGGCCACGGTCAGGGCGCGAATGGGGGCGAGGACCACGCCGATCCCCGAGCCCAGCGCCTGTAGGCCTGGCTTGAACGCCACCAGATTGGGTGCCGCCAAAAGCAGGGCGCCGCCCAGGGTGAGGAGACCCCCCGCAACTGAACCAATCACGCCGACATTGCGCTGAGCTGCAGGAGACATGTCCGCCAGCATCTTCGTAAAGTCACGGCCCATCAGAATCGCGGGCCCGAAGGCCTCCACGGAACCACGGCCCACCCCGATGAAGAAGGCGTCCAGGTTGGTGCGGATCTCGTCGATGGGCTGCTGGGCGGCCTTCATTTGCTCGGCAAAGGCTCGAGCGGTGGAGCCGGCGTCGGTCAGGTTGTCTTTCGTCCGCTCCTGCAGCAGCTTGCCGTTGTCCATTCCCATCAGCTGCTTCGCGGCGCTCACCGCCTCGTCGCTGCCCAGGATGGGGGACAGCAGTTCAGTGCGGCCACCGGTCGCCTTGAACAGGCCCTGAAGGACCTTGGTCAGGCCTTTGGTTTGCAGCTCGGCCTCACCCATCTCATAGCCCAGGCCCTTGAGCATCGCACGGGCATCCTTGCCCGGGCTGGAGAGTTTGTAGATCAGCTGACGCAGGCCGGTCATAGCCACCGCGGGCTTTGCACCACGTTGGGTCATGACGGCGATGGCCGCGCCCAGCTCCTCGATCGGGACCTTGGAACTGGCGGCCAGGCTGGTGACCGAGCCCAGGTTTGAGTAGAGCTGCTCGGCGCTGATGACACCCTTGTCGATCGTGTTGAAGAACACGTCCTGGAAATGCTCGGCCTGGCGGACCGAAGCGCCGTAACTGTTGAGCGCCTGGCCGAGGCCCTCGCTCACCGTGTGGACGTCGGTCATGCCGGCCTTTGCACCCACGGCGGAAAGGCGCAGCATCTGCAGGCCTTCCGCGCCCTGGTAGCCGCTCGAGTTGATATCGTACAGCGCATCAGCGAAGCCCTGCACGGTCTGGCCGGTCTTCAGCTCCACCGCCATTCGCCGAACCGCCTCGGATGTATCCGCGAAGATCGGCTCGGAGTCTTTGGCGATGGAGTTGGTGTTCCGCATCGCGCGGTTGAAGTCCAGGAACTTCTTGCCAGACACGGCCAGGCCGGCCACGATGGTGCCGCCACCAGCGGCCAGCACCTTACCCATTCCGGTGACCTGCTTGGACCAATCCTTCGTGGAGTCGGAAAAGGCCTTGCAGTCCTTCGCATACTGCGCTGCAGCCTGCGAAAAGGTCTGGGTGAACTTCGTGACCGTCTGGCCCGTCTGGCCCAGGCCGCCGGCGACGTCGGGAGTGAACGCCTTACGAAACCGAGCGGAGACGGTGGTCGAGGTCTGCGCTACGCTTTGGAACGTCTGGCTGATCTTCTGACCAAAGCCCTGGACAACGTTCGAGAACTTGCCCATGCCCATGTCGTTGGAGAACGTCTTTTTGACGTTGTCGCCCATCCCCGCGGCAGACTTGTCCGTCTTGTTGAAGAGCTGGGACGCTTTGACGTAAAAGTCATCCAGGCCCTTCAGACCCTCAGTCAGACCCGATAGGAACTGGCGCATATCCATCGACATGGAGCTTTTCGCTCCGCCTACGTAGACGTCAGACACTCGACTTAGCCTCCTTTCTTTGGTTTCTCAACGCGCACGTAACCGCGCATAATGCCGGCCCAGACATTGGGGCCCATCTCCCAGAACGCGTCCTCACTGTCGATGTGGAGATAGCGGAACGCCTGGAAGAGCTTGCTCTCCCAGAGGGCGAGGATTTGCTCTAGGGAGCGACGGGCTCGGGGATGGGCACCGGCGGCGGTGCTGGGGCCGGCGGCGCGCTTTCGTTTCCCTCGTTGGCCTTGGCCAGGTTCTTGGCTTGCTGCTCACCCATCCCAAAGGCCTGAGAGAACAGGCTGGAAATCATCCGATACGGCGCGGAGAAGTCGTCGGGCAGCTCGCCCAGGAACTCCTCCAGACTCATCGTCAGGGAGTTGGTGCGGCGCCACGTGCACGACAGGTGGTAGCACAACTTGTAGACCATGGCCATGTCCAACTTCGTCTGAGGGACCATCACCGGGCGAGGTGCCATCACCGGGTTCCCGTTCGCGTCATGCACGATGGATCGCGCATCATCAAACTCGGGGAAGAGGAGAACTTTGCCGGTCGAGTCCATCTCGAAGACGGGCAGGCCCTCTTCGTCCAGCTCCTGGATTAGGACGGGCTTGCCTTCCTTGTCCAGCACAGGCTTGTTGAGGTCGGCCAGGTCGGCCAGGTCCAGACCGCCCACCGTCTGCAGTTCGAAGACGAAAGCGTGATCCAAACAAAAACGCCAGCTCTCGGCTGGCTGGTTGGGGTTCTTCTGGCGCATCTCCATCATCTGGCGCGCCGTGCGTAGCTGCTGCATGGGGTCCTTTCAAATCGGGGGAAAAGGAAAGGGCGGCGCCCGTGAAGGCGCCGCCCCTTAGGGGTTTAGGCGCAGGTCCAGTCCCACTGGTAAGCGGTGGCCAGGCCGTTGCCGGCCGCGTCCTTGACGCCACGGGTGACGGTGCCACGCGCGGGAGTGGAGGCGGCGAAGTTGGGGGTGGGCAGCAGCGAGACTTGCTGGGAATTCACGATGGTCATCGTGGTTCCGAGCACGGCCCCGGTCGTGCGGTTGGAGGCGAAGATGTTGTCCACGTTGAGCGAACTCATCAGCATCGGCTCGCTGAAGTTGATCAGGATGGCGGCCGAGACCGAAACCGCAGTCGCGCCACTGATCGGCACGGTGCTGGAAACGGTGGGCGGGGTGGTGTCGATGGCGCCGGCCGGGATGGCCACCGCGGTTTCGTTGCGAGTGCGAGTCTCGATGTAGTTGTCCGAGTCGCGAGGAATCGCCATGAAGGTGTATTCCATTTCGCGAGCACCGTCCTGAGAGAAAGACTCTTTCTCGTTGGTGATGACGCACTTGTGCAGCCGGCGCTGGAGGTCGCCGTTGTCCTCTTCCGCGGACATGACTTGCATCCAGAACTCGAAGTATTTCGGCTTCGAGTCGCTGGTGATGGTCATGCTCTGGGTCTGGTTCCCGTTGCTGCCGGTGATGGCACCGACCGTCGCGCCTTGCAGCACGCCAGTCACTACGAAGTCCTCGGCGCCGACCTTGAACGAGCCCTCCACCTTGTCGATCTTGCGGGCGATTCGGGCGGTTTTGTCGTCGCCTTTGATCTCCACGATCGTATAGGTGTAGGTGAGTTCGCCGTCCTGAACTAGGGGAACGTCGATTCGGGTGTCGAGAGTGGTGCTTCCACCCGCGATATCCGAGATGATGGGAGCGATTTTGAGATCGCGAAAGCCCGCACTGGATTGGGTTGTTTTGAGTGCCATATTGGCAGGTCTCCTTTCTTACTCGCGGGCTGTCACGCCCAATTGGAATCGAAGGTTGACGGTGTAGACGTAGCCGTCTGCGGGGTCGTGGCCGAGGTCGGCCGGCTCTGATACCGGTCTGCAGAGGCGGACGGACACGATGTCCGGGTAAGTGCCGAGAATGACCGCGCCATCGTCGAGGATCCGGCGGTTCATCTGGTGAGCCAGCTCGTGCACCATCCAGGCCCGGTTGCTGGCCCAGAGCGGATCACGTGAGCGGGTCATCACCTGCACGTGCGTCCAGCGCAGGCCGAACAGGGCCAGGTCGGGGCTGCCCCCGGTGGAGCGAAGGACCACGGCGTCAGAGGCGCTGGCCGGGTGCTCTCCCGTGAAAAGAGACTGGCCCGCTACTACTTGCAGCGGGCCAGCGAAATAGGCGGCCAGGAGGTCAAGGAAGAGGGCTCTCTTAGGAGGCTCCATTCAAGGCCTCCGCTACCACCCGGGCCAGGCCGGGCTGCACCAAGTCGAGGTGGGCCGCGACGGCTACCTCCAGGTATTTGGCCATGCCGCTCTTGTGCTTGAGGTCGGTGCGCTCGTGGACCTTGCCGGCGTATTGCACGTCGCCGGCGCCCAGCTCGCCACCAAAGCCGAGAGTGGCCCGGGCCTGCTGGCTGCTACGGCCCAGGTCGGTCCCGGTGGCTTTCGCGCCCTGGTTGTTTCCGCGGGCACCGATGGTCTTGCCGTTCACGCCCATATAGGCGGAGCGGCGCAGTTTGCCCGATTTCATCGGCGCGTTCTTCACGGCCGCGTCCAGGATGGACAGACAGAAATCGTAGAACCACCACAGGCGAACGGCCTTGACCACGGCGTTACAGCGGCGGGTCATCTCGCGCTTAATCTTGGTGATGTCGCTCTTGGCGATGCCAGAACGCTTAGGCACGGCGGCCCCGCTCGAGCATCACCTTCACGTGATCGTCCCAGTCCAGACCGCGGCCCTTGCTGACGTGAGCAACCCGGAAAGTCCACCCGTCAAAGGTCACCTGGTCGTTCACGGCAATGGCGGTGCCGGGGGAGAAGAACAGGGTGGAGTCGCTCACCTCCAGGTCGCCACTCGGTCCCCGCGTGACCTTCAGCTCCTCCTGCACCCGACAGTTGAGGTCCACCGGGTCCCCAAGGATGGGCTGACCCGCGTGCAGACCCGTGCCCGTGACGGCCCGATGCGTGCAGCTCTGTGTGCAGTACAGGTCAAAGTCGGCCATTAGAACGAGTAGAAGCCTTTCAGCGTGTTGCGATTGCAGCGCTCGCGCGCGCGGGTGGTGACCCGGCCGGTCTTGGCGATCCAGTCGTGCAGCAAAGCACGCGCGTCCACACACAGCACGATGCTGGCCAGGCTGGCTGCACCAGGTGCGAACTCCTGAGAGTGGTCGCCAACCTGAAACGCTCGGACGCCCTGGGCCTGTAGTTGCTGGGCCCGAGAACGGCCACCCGAGGCGAGGTTCTGCAGGCGATAGCGGGCCTGGAGGCAGACCGCTTGCTTCACTTCCTCGGGGATCTGAGGGAAGGGCTCACGCTGCCCGCAGCGGGGGAACGCCAAGCGCTGGGAATGGGTGGCCGGGTATCCCTTGTAGCGCAAACACTGCAGGTCCCGAGTCGCCTCCATAAGGGCCTGCTGCTTTTGCTTGAGAGAGAAGTTGGCTTCCCAGTCCCAGCCAGACGGGCTGAGGCTGTCGGCAAAAATTGCCGTAGCCTCTTCCACGTCCACAAGGCTGGTGGCGGATTCTCCCGCTGCGGTAGCGTCGAACATTGGACTACTCGTCCTCGTCCTCGTCGTCCGCCTCTTCAGGAAGGGGCGGGGGGACGACACCGGGATGATCCTCTTCACTGAAGCCGGGGTAACCCCCGATATGGCGCGAGTGAATCAGGGCCAGAGCGACATTCTCCGGGACCATGACTTCTTTGCCACGCTTCACATAAAAGCACGTGCCGTTGATGATGACGGGGTGAGTGGGCGGGTCTTCTTTGGCGCGCACCAGGCGCACCGAGACCAGCTTCTGACCGCCAGCGGACTCTTTGGCCTTCTCGGCCTTGGGGGTTGCTGCCATTTGGAACTCCTCTTCCAAATGCAAGAGCCCTCGGCGATTGCCAGGGCTCTTGCATTTTCACGGTATGTTTTGGGGGTTAGGGGCTGACGGAGTGCTCCACGCGCACGCCACAGAACTGGTTGGAAATGATGGTCTCGTAAGCCACCTTCCAGGCCAGGGTGCTGATCTGGTTGAGCGGGTCGGACGTGCCGGCGGAGCCCAGCTCCTTCAGGATCAACTCCACCGGCAATTCGGTGGCGTTGCCGTCCATCTCCGGATCGGTTCCACCCGATTCCTCGGCGTCGTAACTGGCCGTGGTATACCAGTTCTGGCCAAAGATCAGGGTGGAATAGACGTCGATACCGCTCGCGCCGGCGCCGGTGAACTTCCCGGTGGCCGTGCTGCGCAGGTAGCGAATGCCGTCCAGCTCGCCCTCTTCACCATTTTTCAGGTTGGTGTTGTTGACGTACTGGTTAGCGTTGAGCCAGCGGCTGTCTTTGCGCAGGTCATACAACGTGTTCGGGTGGGCGTAGGCGTAGTAGTAGCCCTCGATACGAAGCACGTTCGCGTTCTCGAGGGTGCGCTTTGCCTTCAGCCCTTCGTCGGCGCTGTATTTGTTGGCGGCCGCAACGGAAACTCGGTTGGCCACGCCACCGGCATACTGGACGTTGCTGCCGGCGTTCAGCACGTCGCAGGTGTAGGCGTCGATGGATCCGCCCGCCTGTTCCGCCATCACGGGCATCAGGTCGCCCAGCAAAGGATCGAAGGTCTGGGTCTTCACCACGTCGGTCAGCGTGACGAAATCGCCAAACTGCTTCATGGTCAAGTCCACGTATGCCGTGGTCAGCGCTTTGCCGGCCGGCGGGCTGCCCTCGGTCAGGGGGGTCTTATTGATGGCCAGCGCGCCCAGGCGCAACCAACGCATAACCTTGCCCATACCCCGCGGGATACGGCCCTTCTGGCCGAACTGGGTGTGGATGAGAAGCGGCAGCAGCCGCTTCAGGAGCATTCGGGCGTAGAAAATCTGCATCCCGATAGATAGGGTGGAACTGTCAGAGACTGGCATTGCTGCGGCTCCTCACTCTTTCTCGCCTAGTTGACCAGGCGCACTTTGCCGGACTTGACCAAGCGCTCGAGCTGCGAGAAATCCGCGTCGCTCATATTGCGCAGGTCTGCCGACTTGATGGTTTTTGCACCAGCCCCCGACCCGGCGGAGGTCGAACCTGCACCAGTTGGGGTGGAACCTTGTGGGGCGTCGGTCTTGAAGAGGAAGGCTTTGGCAGCGGCCAGCGCCTCCACGGCTTTCTCAACGCCCTTGACGTTGCCGTCCTCGCCCAACTCGAGAGCATCGGAGGGAATGGCGCTGTAAGCCATGCCGAGATCCAGGCAGCCGCGCTTGGCCAGCTCCAGCTCTACAGCGCTGCGCTTCCGGCCCTCGTTGTAGCGGGTCTCGGCAGAGGTAGCGCGCTCGTTGGCCTTGTCGCGCTCCTTCTTGAGCTTCTCGGTTTCCGAGAGAGCGGCGTTCTTGCGCTCTTCGTCCGCAGCCGCGAGCGTGTCACGCTCTTTCTTAAGAAGGTCCCGCTCCTTGCGGAGCTTTTCCAGCTCCCCCCCCGATGACGGGTCGGCGGGGATCGGTGGGGGCGGGGGCTGCTGGCCCTTGTCCTCCGTCTTCGGGGGATCCGTTTTGGGGGGCTGTCCCGTTGCCAGGGGGTCCATATTTTTTGTTCTCCTCTGCGATGGTTTCCAACTCGTCCTCAGCTTTTTGCTCACTGGATTGGTCGAGTCGCTGAATTGCTTTAACTCGGGAGGTCAGGCCAGAAAGGACACGCTGAGACTCGATCTCGATCTGCTCTTTGGTGTCTTGAGGGAGGCCGTTTTGCCAGGCCAGCTCGGCATAGCGAGTGGGCGGTTTGACCTTTTCTTTGGCGCCGTCCGGAAACGTGATCTCCATCGCGTTTTCCGCAGCTAGCCAGTGGATGAGATAGATGAGTTCCTTCAGGATGGGGTCCCAGATGCGGACCTTCCGGGCGATTTTGGCCAGAGTGCGCTGAAAGCGGAACTTCATAGCGCGGCCGCTCTCAATGCTGCCGGCCTTGTCGGAACCGAAGATGGCCGGGGAGGTCTCGGAGAACTTGAAGATCAGCTCCTCGAGAATCTTGAGTTCACCCGTAGCCGGAATCAGCTGACCATCCCAGATGAGATACTTGAACACGTCGCCGTTCTCGGACTCGTTCGGGATCTCGATGACGCCCAGGTCCTCAGACCGGATGCGGCCGTTCTTGTCTAGCACGCCTTCCGGCAGCAGCAGCTTCGGGTCAGAGTGTTTGGAGAGAACCTCGTGCAGCTCGGTCAGGCGTTGGTTGAACGCGTCGATCAGACTGGGCAGCCCGCCCGCCAGTTCGCTGATCCCGAAGAAGCGCGAACCGTGGCGCTGGTTGGGGATCGGGAAAATGGGGCTCCGACCATTCGGCAGGCTGTAAGTGCCCTTCTCGGGAGGGACCGGTTCATCGTCTGGATCCGGATAGGCCGCCGACAAGTCCACCTTGGTGGTCTTCTTGAACTTGACGATCCCGCAGTCTTCCACTTCCCAGGGTGTCCCCACGGGATTGCCCACCAGGTAACACTCTCGGGTGATCTGGCCCTTTTTGTAGCGGTCCACCCGCAGGTAAGTATCGATCCCGATGTGGACTTCCCAGGCCAGCGCCTCCTCCAGGATCTTCCTGTCGTTGTCACGGGAACGCAAACAGAAGTAATTGCAGGCCGGGATCTCCGTGACCACCGGCGTCTGCTTTTCGCTGGACCACTCCAGCAGAAGAACGGCGTCGCCACGAAACGCCTGGGGCAGAGCGGCTTCGTTCAGCAACGCGAAGAGGTCGCAGTTCTTCAGCAGCTGGTCCAGCTGGCGCTGATCGTCGCCCACCGAGACAATCGGAGGCTGACCGAAAAGCATGTCTGCGTTGACCTTGCAAATCAGGGAGCCCCAGTCGGCCCCGAGGTAGGTTTCGCCTGGGTCCAGGTCGGCAGATTTGTGGGCAAATGCCGTCAAAAAGTCGCCGTCGAAGATTTCCTCGTAATAAGCATACTTCGCCCGTCGCTCCGCATCTTCGCGGGTCGGCGGCCACAATTCGAAGTTAATCGGCATTTACAGTCCCTTGGGCTTTTTCTTGAACGACCGGAACCTGTGGCTGAACTGCATGAGGTAGGCCAGAGCCTGGCTCATCGCGTCCACCTGGTCGTCGGTCAGGAACATGGGGAAGGCGCAGACCTCTTGCAAGAAGAGGGGCACCCACTCCACAAAATCTTCAGGGATGAACACGTTCTGGTAGGTGTTCACGAGGGGGCAGACGGCCATGCCGCGGACGATCTTGTCAGCTCGAACCGGCACATCCACGATGCCAGCGATCTCTTTGCGCAGCTGGCGGATGACGTCCGGACCGGCGGCCTTGGCCTCGATCAGCTTGGTGCCGGCCATCGGGAAGAGGCTGGAGACGCGCTTCACGTTCTCCAACATCTGGTCGAACGTGAGCTTGGCGCGCACCTGGTAGAGGAGCCAGTAGTCGTCTCCCACCTGGCCCCAGACCTGGCCTACGCAGAAGCTCCGGCCGTTTTTGCTGCCGTAGGTGAAGTCCCAGGACTGGATCACCCGGTCGAAGGTCCAGGTCGCGTTCTTGCGCCGCCTCCAGACCCCGGTATCCGGGTCGCACACCAGCGGGCAAGCGTTGTAACTGAAGCGCTGGAACTTGTCGCGTTGGAATACGTTGCCGGCGACGTTGTGAGGGAACTGCTGGAAGACTCCCCAGAAGTCGTGCTGGTCGCGGGACTGCACCGCCTCCAGCTTGGCGCGGTTGTGCAGCGCGGGGCAGAGCGCCTCGCCAGGCTTGCGGCCCAGCGGGTCCTCTCCGAAATACTCTTTAGCGCCGGGCGGGAGGTGCTCGGGGTCCAGGGCCAGAGCCGGGAGGACCACCACCAGGAGATCCTCACCGATTCCCTGGAGTGCCTGCTCGTAGAGCCAGCCCGCGAGGTCGTCCTCGTGCCAGCGCGTCATCACCAGGATGAGAGCGCCGTCCGCGCTCAGGCGAGCTTCGGCGACCTGCTGCACCCAGCGCTTATGCTTCGCGCGGATGGTGGCGGACAGGGCCTCATCACCGTTCTTGATGGGGTCATCGATGATGAGCAGGTCGGCGGCTTTACCGTTGGCAGAGCCACCGATGCCCACCGAGTCCATTCGCCCGATGTTGCCCTTGTATCCGGGCGGACGCTTCAGGCGCCACTTGTGCTTAGCGGAGCTCCGTTGGTCAACCTCGACCCCGAAGATCTCCTTGCCCCACTCCTCGAGAGTGTCGCGGACCTTCTCGCCCCACTCCGAGGCAAACTCTTTGTTGTAGCTGGCGAGGATGACGCGCAGCCAGGGGAAGTTCCCCAACATCCAGGCTACGAACCAGCGGCTCACCAGCTCGCTCTTGCCGTGCTGGGGCGGCATGCTGATGACTAAGCGCTTGACTTTGCCGGCGGCCACCAGTAGCAGCGCCCGCACCAACAGGATCAGGTGGGGGTAAGGGATCCACGTGCCCTTTGAGCAGTGGACGGCCAGGTGGGCCGGGCTAAGTCTTGGCCCTTCCTTTTGGAGCTTTCGGATTTGCTCCTGAGTCAGGTTTTTTGGCTGCGCGGCCCTTGGGTTTAGCCGGCGCTTTCCCGCTCGGCTTAGCCCCTGCCGGGGCTTTTCGCTTGGGGGCGTCAGTCGGAGGAGCATAGGTCAACAGGCCCAGGGCCAGTTCGATGAAGCCATCGTCCCCGAGGCGTTCTTTGAACTGTCTACCGAATGCGCCGAATCCGCCTTCCTCTGGATCTTCCTCGGTTTTATTGAGGGCTGCGAGCGCCATGAGCGACGCTGCGCGAATCTTGTGGGACTGGTCGAGGAACTCGAGCGCCTGGCGGGGAGTGATCTCTTTCATCGACTCCAGCGCGGCCCGAGCCAGCGCCTGCATCCGTGATGCGACCATCAGCTGATTCTCGTGAAACTCTTGCTCGCTGGTGGCGCCGGGAGGCAGCTCCCCGATGGTGATCTTGACCGACCGAGTTTCCTCGCCAGCGCGGCGCTCTCGCATCAGGTCCTTCTGGTATTTCCGCCGTTTTTCGGGGTCCTGGTTGGGCATTTAGGGCTCCTGGGGCCGTGTTAGGCCGGAATGGGCCTCCGGGCCTTATTTGGCGGGCCTGGGGCGGCCTGGCCCGTTAGGCTTCCGAAACTGTTAGCCCAGATGCATAAGTCCGTGCCGCGGGGGGCCCCAAGCTACCCCCCCTACCGAGAAGGGAGCCACCCCCTGGCCTTTCAGTGGCCTCCAGGCCTCTCTATTGGCCGCTCTGAGGCGCTTCAGGCTCGTTTAGGTCGTTTTCGTCCAACGGCGCAGACTGCACTGCAGGCCTTCTGACGGCCCTACCAGCCTCCAGGTCAAGCATATCCTGCAGGACGTCCTGAGCCCGTTTGAGGGTGAGGGTCCGGAGGGGGTCTCGAAGTTTGAGCTGAGCCTTGTAGGCCTTGCAGCACTGCTTCAGGTCGGCCAGGCGGTCACCCAGCAGCGCCTCCTGGACGCTCGCGCGGGGTGGGTGTCCACCGCACAACCCACACGGGTAGCCGTCCCACTGGCTCTCGGTCCGCCAGACTCTCGCTGAGCCGCCCCTGCAGCACAGGCAGGACGGATCGCAACCCCGGGTAGGCTGGTCGTCCTGAGGCAGGTCAGCCTGGGCTTGCACCTACTCCTGCTCCTCGAACCAGGCCCATGCGTCACGGGCCAGGTCGCTCATGCTCAGGCCGAGGTGCTGGGTAGCACGGCGGATGGTCCCGCGGTCCTCCACGCTGCATCGTAGGTGACAGGTCTGATCTTCTTGAGCCACAATCACTCCAATGAAAAAGCCCGGGCTGGTGGGCTCGGGCTTAGATGGTCGCCCGCGTCAGGGCGTGATTATACAGGCAGAGTGTAGTACGCGAGTAACTGGCGCGCAACATGGCGAGATCACCACTACCCCGGCAAACGCCACCCCCTGGGTTGACCGTTCGCCCCCCTTACCCTGACCAAAGACCCCTTTGTGACCAAGGCTTTGAGATGAGTGTCGCCCGCCGTGCGTCGAATGCCCAAGTAGTCGGAAACCTCTTGCGCGGATGGACTGCAGTGGTAGGTGGTGATGTAACCGGACACATATGCCAGCACTTGCTCTTGCCTGGCAGTGAGCTTAATCATGGCCGACCGACCAGGCCCAGTGGAGCTGCCGGGTGAGGAATGGGCTTGCCCACGGATGCGAGGTAGCAGTTTCTGCAGCACGCCACCCAGTAGGGCATTGAAGGGAAGAAGTCGGTTTTCACAACTGTCTCCAGGCGGGTCTTCTTGGTGCAGTAGCTGCACGGCCGCCGGTAGCCACGGGGCTTGCGTCGTTCCTGTAACACCTTCGCCGCGAGCTGAACGCCTGGCGGCACTTCGATTTTCACTGCTCCTAATCTCTTCATCTCAGGTCCTTTCAGTTTGCGTTACAAGTCTTACAGGCGGCGTGCTTGCGGCAAAGGTGGGGCGGGTCGCACTCTCCAAACTCGCAAGGAGAGTCGCAGGCGGCGCAGTAGGGCTGAGTCGCAAGGCCAAATGGCACCGGGCCGAGCCCGTCCTGCCGGTCAATCTCATAGGTGCCATCGGGACTCTTTACGGCGGTTTGCTCTCCTGGGTGAGAAGTGGCCACCCAGTCCTTGATGGCTTGCGCTATGACGTGGTCAAGCTGGCGCAGCAAAGTCGGGCTTTTGCCGGCGTAGACCCATACCGACACAGGTCCGTGGTCACGGCAGCGGCAGGCGAAATTTATGCCTGGTGTCTCCACCTGGCCGAGTAACTCCAGCACGTCTGCGCTGAGTTCTCCGCCGGCGTCTTTGGATGTGGCGATTTGCTGGCCAAAGTTCATTGTTCAGGTCCTCTCATCTCGTACTAAATCTCCGGATGGCCAGCTTTGAGCTTCCGGTCAATTTCAAGAATATTCTCAGCCAACTCCAGCCAGTCAGACCAGGAGCCCTCTGCCACAGCGCTATCACCATTGCGGGGGCTGTAAGCCACCCACCAGTTCTCCATCCACTCGGCCTTCTTGCAGGCCAGGCGTCTGCCGCCACCGTCGATAAAACTCCGGTCCACAGGTTCCTTGGAGTTGGGGTTGGGGTTGGGGTTGGGGTTGGGGGAATGATGGTCAGGATTGATGGTCATTCTTGCCTCCAGGATTGAAAAAGTCGGGTGGGAGTCGGCCGATCTCCACCAGGTGGACCAGGTAGGCCAGCATGGCTTTACGCAGGGTCTTGGACGGGACGTGCCCCATCTTGCGAATGGTCAGCATCACGTCTTTGGGGGAGAGGGCCTTGGGTCGGGAGGCGCTGGCCACGGAGTCATCATCCAGGCACTTGCGCAGGCGGGTAGATTTGAGCTTGTCTTCCTTGTTGGACTTGGAGCGGGAACCACCGGACTTGCCGAGGTTCTTGCGCTTGTCGTCCCTGATACACCAGAGCACGTCCTTGAGGATGTCGTCGCTGGAATCGCCAGTCTCCAGGTATTTCTGCAGGTTGGCCTTGGCGCGCAGCTGGCGCTCCTCCATAGCCGAGGCGGAGCCAATATCCCCACAGCTCGGGCAGCGGAGCAGGTCGGCGTCTTCAGGGTCCACCTCCTGATAGAGGTCTTCCATGCACCTGGTGCAGAGGTATTCGCTCACTTGACGCCCCAGGAAAGCACCTTGCCAAGGTAGTTCCGCTCTTCTTTGGCTTCGAGTTCTTTGAGGCGCTTCTCAAGTTGAGCCACGCGAGCTTCCAGCGCCGTAAGGTGCTCAAGGAGGTGGCCAGCTTCAGCCGGGATTCCCAGCCAACCCATAAGGCGACGGTAGGTAGCGACGTCTATTGTTCGGCCTCGCTCGACTCTCGAAAGAGTGGCAGCACTGATGCCGAGACAGGCGCTCAGGGAGCGAAGGGATTGCTCCCCACGCCTTTCCCGCACCAGGCTGCCCAAGCTGAAGTCCGACAACTAGGCCGCCTTGATGGCGTGGATGATGTGCGGCAAGATCAGGCCGAGCGGGCCTGCCCACTTGCAGAACAGCCATATGACCCAGGCAGCGAACCAAATGAAGATGCAGTTCCGGACAGCTTCTTCCTGGGACACTGCCGAATTGAGCCGGTTCTTGAGTTCCACTTGGAAGACCACCATTAGTGGAAAGAATCCACCGAAAAGAGCCCATCCACACGGTAGAACGAGGACCAGATATAGCCAGCCAATGGGTTTCATTATCGGCCTCCGGTGAATTGGAAGTTGGTGCCGAAGGCCTGCTGGGCAGCTTCAAGGATCAGCTTATCGGCGGCTTCGTCGTCGTAACTGTCCAGGTAGCCGTCGCTGTCGATGACGCCCTTGATGACGTCCGCCTTGACCAGGGCCATGTGAAGTTCGCGAGTCCACCCACTGTTTCCGAATGGACGCTTTCCGCAGAAGCCCTCTTGCTCGACCAGCACTCCGCACAGGAGCCGGGAGAGGTATTCCCCGATGCTCTTCGCCTTTGCGTCGTTTGTTTTGGGGTTCATTGGGACCTGAAGAATGTTTTGCATTGAGTCTCCTAAAACGTGCGAGGAGCGGCTTTCGCTCGCTCGGGGTGGTCAGGGCCAGGTGGAGGAGAAACATCCGGTCTCGTCCGGACTCTGGCCAAGGTTGCCACTGCGCCTCACGGCGCCCCCGCAGCTCCACCAGGTTGCGATGGTCTGCGAGGGCGGCGGTGAGTCAGCCGGAGACGGCTGCGACGGGCTGGTCTTGGGGCAGGTTGGCTACCCAGTGCTTCTTCCCGTTGGCTTCCACCAGCTCAAGCCGGCCATTGTCCACCAGCTTATCCCAGTAGCCGCCGATCTCGGTCTCTTCCAGCTTCGTGGCTTTGGCCACGGCCTTGATGGCCTTCTTCTGGTTGCCCTCGTCCTGCACGGCCTGCACCAGGCCCATCTCCACCGCTTTGGGCACGCCCGGGGTGAGGCGCCAGGTCATGATGGTGCCGGAGGGGCTGGTGATCTCGCCTTGCTCGGTCAGAGCCAGCTGCTCGCCGTCCTTGATGTCCACGCCAGGGCCGTTGTTCTGGGCACGGCGGGCGGAGAGGTCCACCACGTTGCCGTTTTTGCCTTTGCCCTTAGCCTCTTTGGCCTTCTGCTTCTCAGCCTTTTTGGCTTCTTTGGCGCGAGCCTTCTCCTCGGCGTCCTCCACGAAATTGCCTTCTTCGTCGAACATGGAGGTTTGGATCGGGGCAGTCTGGGCGCGCTTCCAGCGCTGGCCCTTCACGACCAACTCCTGAGCCTTCTGGACTTTGGTGTCGCACATGGACTCCGCGCCGGAGATACAGCTACGGAGGAATTCTTTCTCGTAGGCGTCGAGCTTGCTCCCGTGGTGGGTCAAGATGTGATTGATGCCTTGCACGCACTTGGTGACTACGGCACCTTCAGCCTGGGTCATTGGAAACGTCCATTCTGCCTGGCAGCATTTTGACGCGAGGAGTTATTTCCATGCACCCGAGCAGTGTCCTGTACGCGGTGGAAAATCAGAAGAGGCTGAGCTGCTCCTGCGGTGGTGGCGGAGGAGGTGGCTTCGGCTTCTTGCGGGGGTCGGGCTTCGTCTTCCACCACTCGTAGGCGTCCGAGTGCTTGAGGTCGGCCAGCGTCATTCGAAGTCGAAGTCGAAGTCGAAGTCGAAGTCGAAGTCGGCCCGGTCCATCCCGAGGCAGGTCGGGCAGCGCTTGGAGCCGCAGTCTCCAGCCGTGCAGGGACCCAGGCGGGGAGAGTCCTGGATGCCAGGAGGACAAAGGCAGTCAGGCCGGTCCTTGCCGCAACGCAGGCAATCGGGCTCCTGGTCTTTACCGCAAGCATCGCAGACCGAGTCATCTGCCGCGACATGGCCTTTGCAGAACCGGCACGGGTAGCACAGCGGCAAGCCCATCTGAGCGAAGTCCGGATCGTTGCATATGTAGCAACTCTCGGAGAAGACGTCCGGATCGGGCTCGGACGCGTGATTGGGGTTGTTGAACAGGAAGGCTTCTCCGTGCGTCAGCGGGTCGTTCGTCAACGGGGAGCGGTGCTGATTCTTGAAGGGGTTATAAAGGGTCCTCACCCAGGGGGGCTCGCTGGCCTCCGCCAATAGCTTCAGTGATTCGTTCATATCGGGTCCTTTCAGAATGAAATCCAGTCGTCTTTGCTGGTTACGAAGTCGAGCCATCCGGCCCGGAAAGCTGCTCGAGCGATCTCCTCGTGCATCGGTGGGCGGCCAGGCTTTGGAACGTCCAGCCTCCAGAGGTAGCCCAGGGGGCCAGACCAGTAGGCCATCAGCGCAACCTCCCCAGCAGGCTGGCCATCGGCGCCACGTTGTCGATCTGCCACTGGGCGTGCCCAGGGTGGAGCTCAATCCCGACGTAGGCCCGGCCATTCATCAGAGCGGCCCGACCGGTGGTTCCCTCGCCGCTGAACGGGTCCAGCACGGTGCAGGGGATAGCGTGGTCTGGAGAGCGGAGGCACGCGCAGCTGGTCCTTGCTGCGCACAGGCGGTAGGGCACCATGGACTTGAGTCGGCGGCGCTTCACCTCGCTGGGGTCTTGAGCGCCCTCGGCCGCATAGTCTCGCCGGCCCTTGCCGTGATACTCGCCCTTGGAGTTCCCCCCGCAGCGGCGCTGAGCGGCCAGGTCTGCCGGGCCTGGCTCGTAAATCGGCAGCACGGGGGACAGGCACTCGGGGCAGCATCCCAGGGAGCTGGTGCCCAGCAGCACGCCACGGCGGGGAAGCTCGGGGTGGAAGGTGGCCGGGTGGGCCTTGCTGAGCGACCTGGCCGCGGTGGTTTTCCAGACGGTCCGCAACTGGCTTCCGTAGACCCAACCCTCAGGGCTGGTCCACTGGTTGTTCCGCACGGCGTGGATGTCGTAAAAGTAGCGGGAGCTGGGGGAGAACAGGTAGATCATCTCGTGGCTCCGGCTCGGCCGGTCCTTCGCGTTCTCGCTGTTGCAGTTGGACTTCTCCCAGACGATCTCGGAGCGAAGCCACCAACCGGTTTCCTGGATGGCCAGGGAGATGCGCTGTGGGAGCATCAGCATCTGCTTGACCTTCAGGCCGCTACCCTTGGCGGTGCCAGCAGAGCGGTTCCACCCGTTCGCTTTGGCAAACTGGTCGGTCGGGTAGTTCTTCTCGATGGTCCGCCTGGCGCACGCCTCGATCTCTGCCTCGGTGGCAGGCCGGCCGTTCTGGGCGGTGGCGTCCTGGTAGTTCAGCCAGGCGGTGCCGGTCGGGTGGAGCACGCGGCGCAACTCGTGGAACAACTGCACCAGGTTGGCGATGTGCTCGACCATTGTCGCTTCCTGGCCCCACTGTCCGGATACCCCGTAGTCGCGAACCTTCCAGTACGGCGGAGAGAAGAACGCGGTATGGACCGAGTGGGCAGGCATTGCGCGCAGAGCGGCCAGCACGTCCATCACCCAGAGCCGGAAGAGGGAGTGAACGGTGAAGGTGGGCTGAAGTTCGAAGAGCCCGGGCTGGGAGTATGTCATAACCGGCGAAGCCTCAGGTTGGTGGCAGCGGACATGAGGTAGTGCTGACAGCAGCGGTAGAGGTCGGCCAGGTCGGGAGGCACCTCGCCTATCAGCTCGGCGCAACTCTCTGCCAAACGGCGGGCCTTGTAGGACAGCGGGTTGTAAGCCACCGCAAACTGGTTCCAGAGTAGTCGGGCTGCATCAGGGCTGATTGCTGCCGGCCCCAGCAGTCCGCAGCGCGGGCACTCGCCCGCCCAGTGGTCGCCTCCACCCACCGGGTAGACACGGGGGCCAGGCCCGCAAACGGGGCAATGCTCCACGTGGGGGAAGAGCGGAGAGACCTGAGGGAAGAAAGGATCTGAGAGCCCATCCATCAGGCTGCCACCAGCGCTTCCCGCACGACCCGGGGCCAGGGCAGTTCGGAAATCCACCCGAGCCGCTCGGCAGCAGCTGGCCACCAGAACTTCCCGACCATCGCCATAGCCATCCCCGCCAGTGCGAAAGCGTCCGCCTCGTCACCGTCCTTGTGGAACTGACGGCCGGCAGCGGCAGACATTGCCGCCACCACCACCGGCTTCTTCGCGTTGCCCTTGCCGGTCGCAAAGCCCTTGACCTTCGCCGGCGCCACGACCACCACGGGCCGGCCCATCTCGTGCAGCAGCAGGCGGAGCACTCCGCCCCACTCGCCGACTTGGTGGGCCTTGGGGCCCTTGTAGGCGTAGCCCTCGAGCATCACCACGTGGGGCTGGTAGTCCTCGAGCACGTCCTCCACCGCATCCCGCAGGAAGCGAAGGCGCTGCACGCCGGCCAAGTGGTCACCCTTCAGCAGCCAGGTCGTGCCGTCGTCTATGCAGAGGCCGTTGCTGCGCAGGCTGGGATCAATCGCAAGCACTCGAAGTTTCACGCTGCATACTCCGAGAGCGCTTCGCCCACGATGCGAGAGGCGATGGAAAGCGCCATGTCGGCCGGGAACTTTACCTTCGTCTGGCTGTGCTTCACCTCGTCCACCCCGGAGTCGATGGCGTTGGCGATCAGCGTGGCCCAATGCTGCGGCGTGTGCTCGTAGCCCTTCGGCGGCAGCACCTCGAGGATTTCCCGGAAGAGCTTCTCCCGGGCCCGAGCACCGAGCACGGGGTCAATGCTCTGCAGAGCGCCGGCGCATCGTTGGCGCAGCTTGAGCTGCTGGGCCACGGTGATGAATGCCGAGAGCTTAGATTTGTCGGTAGAAGCCGGCAGGTTCATTCGCTCAGCTTCTCGCTCATCGAGAGGTTCCGAAGGGTTTTCTGCGTCAGGTCCCTCTGGGGGACTTTGAATGCCTGCCGGCCGTTCCCCCTGTGGGGGTTTAGGGGTAGGGTTGGGTAGGGTTGGGTAGGGTGGGCGCGTTGCAACGGGACCCTCCTGAAACGTTTCCTTTGTTTCAGGTTGCTTGTCTTTCAGCCTGGCCCGATATCGCTGTACCCTTTCCGTGCTTGGCTTTGCGGACTTCTTGAACCAGCGGAACCAGTCCACAATCAGCCAGCAAGCGTGCTCCTTGCACCACTCTAGCAGTCCGTAAGCCTGGAGTTTCAGGACCGCATCTTGCATTTTCGTGACACGATTGCGTCCCGTGTAGGCGTATGCGCGAGCAAAATCCTCCACCGTAAGTGGTCTGAAGGTCGCACTTACGAGGTGCCCTTGCCAGCGCTCGGGGTCAATGTCGGCTGCTTCCTTGGCCAGGCAACAGAGCAACTCGAAGCGGCAATAAGCCCCCTCGTCCTCGTCGATGAGCCCGCGGAAGATCGTGTCTGCAGTCTGAACCTTGGTGTCTAAAGATAGCCATTGCACTGGGGATCAAGTCTCGCTTTCAGAACATATTGGGAACTGGGGTCCGGTTCATCTCCTCGATCATATCGGGGGTCATGCCGGGGTTGTAGACGGGGTCGGAAAACTTGGTGAGCGGACCGTTGAAGGTCAGCGGGAAGTTGGCGGTAGGGCCGCCGTCGCGTTGCTTGCACACGCTGCCGAGGGCCTTGCCCGGGTCCGCGTTGCGGATGTCCTTGTAGTAGGCCTCACGGAAGATGCTGATGATGGTGTCCGCGTCCATCTCCCACGCCTTGCTGTAGCGCGTGTCGGACGAGATGGGGACCCGCAGCTCTGGCTTGCGCTGGTCGATGCCCGGGTCGGCCTGCAGTACGCAGAGCACGCCTACCGCCTCCTCAAAAGCCATCGTCTTGATGGCCGCCGAGGCTTCGGCTTGAAGATCCGGCACACGCTTGGCGAGCTGCTGCCCATAGTCCAGGCCAATGATGAGGTTGGCCGCCAGCTCCGGATGCTGCATCTTGAACTGGCGAATGGCTCGGCGCACAGAAGCGACGCTGCTATGCCCCACGTCATTGATGTAGAGGTTGCCGGCCTTCTTGATGCCGGCGCTGTAAAGCTGGGTGGAGGTGGCACGGTCGAACGGGATGTCCAGCTCTTGAGCGACGATGCGGGCCAGCAGCTCTGGCCACTTCATCTCGAACGAGAACCAGAGAACGGGCACCTGGCGGGCCAGGTTGCGGGCACACTGCAGGCCGAAGATGGACTTGCCCATTCCGCTCCGGCCCAGGATGGAAATCACCATGCCGGGGGCAATGCCTACGCCCAGCTTATCCAGGCCGCGGAATCCGAGAGAGAGTTTCCGAGGCAGGGCGGTAGGGCCAGCCTTCTCGCGGTCCGCCAGTTGGTCGGCCATCATCTGCCAGCATTCCCGTTCGGAGTGTGCCAGGGTCTTCTCTACGTAACCCGCGCTCGCCTCAGTGATCAGGGCGGTGGCCCGGTCCACCAGTTGGTTTGCAGCCATATCGTCCCGGTTGCCCAGGCGCACCAGGCGCTGCCCAGCCTCCACCATTCGGCGCCGCAGGGCGTTCTTGCTGACCTGGCGGACCAGCACCATGAACTCTTTGTTGCTGACCACGTTGAACTTCTCGGCGGTGTAGGTCGAGATCAAATCCTCGGCGGCCTTGTAGTCTGACCGGTCTTCGCTCGCCTGCAGAAGATACTGCAATGCCATCAAAGATACGGTCCCGCCTTCGCGGAAGATCTGGCGCAACCCGAGGTAGCCTCGGCGGGCGGCCTCGTCACGGAAGTCACTGGGCTGAAGCCGACAGAGCATGTGAAACTGCTCCAGGTCTTCGGAGGCTCGGTTCACGAGGGTCCGTTCGAAGTCTCGATCCGCATACTCGCGGATCACGGCCATGTGATATTCCTGGTCCGGGTCGCTCACGCCGCTGCCCTCTGCTTCACGTAAACTTCTTGCGGGTCGTTCAGACCCTTAAGCATTCCGACCGTCGCGCCACCACCACCGGCGAAGGCGTCCGTCACGATCTCGTCATCCTCCAGGACCACGTTTGCAGCCACCAGGGCCTCAGCGATCTGGGGGTTCACGCTGTTGCCGCAGCACTTCATCTGGGCAGTCTTGCTCAGGGGGCGGCCGTCATACATCGGGTCAATGATGTAGCTGTCCAGGAACCCCTGAGCCCGGTAGCACTCGCGGGGAGTCAAAAAGCGCATGCCTATGTCGGTGAGGATGCGCAGCTCCCCGTCGATGTGGGCCGTCACCAGGCCGAAGCGGTCGTTCCCCACCACCGTAGGCATAGGAGCCCGCATCTCGGGGCTCTGGTCGGTGCCGTTGTAAACGGCCAGGAAGGCGGCAGCCACGTGAGCGAAGTGCCCTCCACCCCGGTCACCACCGGAGGTCACGGTATTCAGGGGCTGGGTCATCTTCAGGCCCACGCTGTTCCGGCGGTAGACGCTGATAAAGCTCGCGGTCACCAGCTGCTGCTGAGGCTTCGTGGTGAGGGTGGTCATCGGCTTGGTGACCATAAAACCGCGGGCATTCTCGTTGTGCTGCACCATCCAGGCGGCAATACGGTCAGCGCGGTTCGCCGCGTTGGGAAACGACACGGGGGCGAGGAACGGCTCTGGCTCCTCCAGCACGTATTTCACCACGCCGCGGGCCAGGCGCTTGCACGTCGCCGGCACGAACGGTTCGTCGCGGTCGAAGATGCTCTGAACGGGGCGATCCCAGTCCAGGCACTCGGCCGCAGAGCGGTAGGGCTGGAGGCTGTAGCCGTCGCCGTGCGTGGGCTTGGGCCACACGATGGGCTTCCCGTCGCAGCGAGCGATGACGAAGAGTCTCTTGCGGGAGGTCGGGGCGCCGTAGTCGCAGCCCCTCAGTTCCTTCCACTCCACCTGGTAGCCCAACTCGCGGAGAGCGGCCACCCAGGCGTTCCAGAACATTCCCTCCAGGTGCTTGATGCGCTTGCCGCTCTCGTCCAGCGGGCCCCACTTCACGATCTCCTCGACGTTCTCGAGCATGATGACGCGAGGGCGGACCCGCTTCGCCCAGTCGATTACGACTTCGGGCAGGTCACGAATCGGCTCATCTTCCTTGCGGATGGGCGCGGAGCCACGAGCCTTGCTGTGAAAGGTGCAGTCAGGAGAGAACCAGGCGAGGCCAATGCGCCGGCCAGCGGCCACCACCTCGGGCGGGATGCCCTCGATCTCCTGCACCCAGACGCGGGTAAAGGGGTGGTTGGCTCGATACATGGCGGCGGCCCGAGGGTTGTGGTTCAGAGCCTCCGCGACGAAATGCTTCCAGCCCTGGTCGGCCCGGGCCATAATCTGGGCCGTGGTTTCCAGCTCGTAGAAGAGCGAGGGCTGGTAGCTATGCCCCATCGCCAGCCTTGTAAAGGACGACCTTGGGTTCGCCAGCGTCGCGCATCTTCTGGACGGCGAGAAGCGCGGTCATGATGTGCAGCCCGAAGAGCATCGCCAGGCTCGAGCACTCCGGGTGGTCGGCCATCTCCTTCAGGTTCTTGCACTGGTCAACCAGCGGGAGGGTAGCCTGCTCCTTGATGGGAGGGAGCGCCCCCGTGGGGGCCAGGCGGTAGAGCTCCACGTAGGCGGCCAGGATGGAACGGGTGGTCTCGTTCACTGGTGGCACCTGTGCATCTCTTCTTCCCAGAGCTTCTCCAGGTCGGCCATTGCTTGGCGCCACACCATAGCCACCTCGGCTTCCGTGCAACCAGCGCGGAGGCAATCGTTCACCTCGGCCATCACATTCGGGCAGGTGCGAGGGCCCATAGCGGGGCTAAGGTGTTCGTGACAGCCCGGGCACCAGAGGGCAGGCGGGTCCCATTCGCGGCCGCCGTGCTGCTCCATCTGAGTCTTGCCCGTGTGCTCAAGCAACACTCGGCGCAGCTCGAGCTTATGAGCGAAGCGAGCCTCCACCTCATCGTTCCAATGCTCCCCGAAGAGATGGCCTGGCTTCTTACCCTCGAGCGCTCCGCAGGCTTTGCAGCGGCGAGACTGCGAACCGTCCGCCATATAGTGCCACACGTGACGGTCAGGGCCAGCGCCACACCAGGCACAGACTACCTGCCGGCTCGAGGTATCAGAACAGGCGGCCATTGCCTTGCACCTCCGGCCAGTTGCGGATCCTCAGGTCCTCGGGCAGGTCGGCCATCTCAGAACGCTTGTCCTGACGGCCGCCCATCTGCTTCATAAAGAAAGCCACGTTCTGGCGGGCGCACTCGTCGCGCAGCTCACGGGCCCACTCCGGATCCATCGGCCTGGCGCCGTGTCCGGACTCACCGCCCACGATCACCTGGTGGATTCCCGTAAGGTTGACCGGGAGCAGGGACTCAAGGAGCGGCTCTGCCGACACGAAGCGCACGGCAGCGGGCACCTGGCGCAGAGTGTGCAGGCGGGTCCGCCAGTCACGGCTCTCCAGGCTGACACCGCACCAGACGTTAGGCGGCCAGGGCAGCAGCCGGTGAATGCGGGCCAGGCGCGCGGTCCGCTTGGTGAGCACCATGAACGTATGCTGCGGGCACTGCTGCATCGTGTGGAACACCTGGCTGATGAACAGGTCGGGGACGTCGGCGTGGAACAGGTCGGCCATCGAGCAGACGAAGATCCGCTCGGGCTTGCGCCAGCGCTTCGGCCTGTCCAGCTCGTGCGGGTGGCACGTGACTTGGAAGCCATTGCGGTAGTTGGCCTGGCCCATCTTCTGCAGGCGGTTGGCCATCTTGCGGGCGTAGCAGTTCAGGCAGCCGGCGCTGATCTCTTTGCAGCCGGTGACCGGGTTCCACGTGGCGGAACTCCATTCGATGCTGGTGCCCTTAGCCACCGTGCTTCACCACCGAAGTCTTCTTCAGGATGCGCAGCACCGCATCACGGCGCCGGCTGTACGATATGCCTTCAGCACAGCGTAGATCCTCATCGACCTTCGTCTGGCCAATCCAGACCCACCACATACCGGTGAGCGGCTCTTGTGAGCGCTCGACGATTCCAAGGTGCTCGCCGCCGAGGGTGGCCACGGTGTAAGCAACCCGGAAACCCTCGCTGGGCTTCCGCTTGATCAGCTTGTAGTTCTTTAGGAGTGGATGCTTCTGGAAGCGTCCGCAGGTCGGGCATTTCTCAGCCATCTTAGAAGTGCCCCTTGCCCTGGGCCACGTCGAAGACGAAAACGCCCCGCTCCACCCACATCTGACAAACCGAGTGACGGTCCTCAACCACGCCCCAGATGGAACCCGGGGTGAACTCCGTCAGGATCCCGTCCAGCATCTGGCTTTTGATCTCGTGGTCCGGCCGGCGGTCCCCCTCGACGCGCATGAACAAACGCAGATTGATGACGCCAGGGGCGATCCCCGTTTGCTTGGAGAGCCAGGCCACCGTTTGAACCCGGTGGAGGTCCGAGCGGCCAGTGAAGAAGACGGGGTTCTTGAGGGCGAAGAACAGGCGGGCCAGTTCCATCACCTGATCGATGGGCGTGTCCTTGTCGCACTCGGAAAAGAACGAGTCCCAGTCCTTGGGCTCTTTCTCCAGGTGGTGACGGCGGTGGTCGCAGTTTGCGAGGGTGCCGTCAATGTCGAAGATGACGATGCTATTCGGGGTATGCGTTTGCATTGAGGTAGTCTCCTGATGGTGGTTTCTTGACTTTGGGCGGGGGAGGTGGTGGAGGGGGCGGCGGGGGTGGAGGCTTCTCAGCCTTGGACCAGTGGAGCTTGACGCAGGCCGGGCAGTAGAAGGGGTTGCCCCCCTCGTTCGTGGCGCTGCACCATGCGCAGGTCTTACACGGCTTCATCGGTGGGCACGTTCTGGCCAGCCTCGTTGGCCAGGCGCAGATCCTCGAGGTGCTCGGCGTAGGCCTGTTTGATAGCCTCCACGCCCGCCTCATCGACCTTGACCAGGGCAGCACGGGCAGCCCGGATGTTGGCGATGGGGGTGGCTCGAGCTGAGGGGCGGCCCTCCTCGGGGCTGTAAACCCAACCGTGGTGCTGACCGGCCCACCAACTGGCTTCCTCTTTGGTCAGGCCTTTGGTGGTGGTGGCCAGGATGGCCCAGCTCTGCTGAGCGGCCTGGCGTTGCTTGGACTCCTCGGCGCTCTCGTCGGTAGGGGCTGGCTCCTTTGCCGGCGGTGCTGCGGTGGGGCGGGACTCTTTTGCTCCCTCTCCCTGCTTCTTCAGCCGGTTGATTGCCTTGCCGTAGTCGTTAGCGGTCTGATACTCCAGGCCCTCACGCTGGAACCAGTTCCAAACCTCGGGCTCCGTTGCGAAGATGCCTTTCGCCAGTTTCCAGAACTCACCGAACTGCTTGGAATTCTGAACGTCCTCTGCCTGGCGCTCCTGCTTCTCTTGCTGGCGCTCCCTGCGCTCCTCGACGTTGCGACGGGCTGCGTCCTTGTGAGCCTCACCATCGTCATCGTCCTCGCGGGCGCAGACGGCCAGCATCGCAGTCAACGAATAGCGGCGCATGTAGGTGTAGAGCGAGCCCATATTCTGGATGTCCAGGGTGTGGGAGGGGAATCGGAATTCGGAACGGATCCACTGGCCTGATTTGTGCATCAGGATGGTGGTCACCACGGCCTCTTTCTCCTTCTTGTCGTAAGCCAGAGGCTGAAGGACGGAGATCCCGTGCTTGTTAAGGGCGGGGCGAACCGCTTCCAGCACGTCGGCCAGGTCGGCATAGGTGTAGCTGTAACCGGCCTTCCCCTCCTTGCCCTTGACCACCACTTCGTGATCTTTGGCCACCGCCGCGAATTCAAGCTGAGCCTTCGCGAGGTCGCGGGCGATCTTGTGGATGCGCCGGCTGTGCGATTCGCCCTCAGGTGCCACAAAGGGGAGAGTCTCTAGAGTGTTGGCTTGGCTATCCAGGTTCTCGATCAGCGCTAGAAGCGGGGGGATGAGGTCAGGGTGTGAGGCAGCAACTTCCTGCAGCCAGGTGGGCGAGGTGGCGCTCACTAGAAAGGAATCTCGCTAGGAGCCAGGATCCCGCGGGAACGGACATACTCGCGGAGTCTGACCAGGATGTCCTGTGGGGGGAATCCCAACAATACCTGGTTCAGCTCAGCAAGAAGCTCCTGTGCCTCTTTCAAGGCGGTGGAGCAGTCGCCCCAAACCTGTGTGAGGCTGTTCGCGTTCTCACGCTGGACATTGAGATCACGCTCCTGAGTCTTCACCAACTCGCGAAGGGCGGTGATATCCTCGGTCTGGGTGATGAGCCGCTTTAGGGTGTGAGGGGCGAGTTCGTGGCCTGTGTGGTCCTGATACCGACCGAGCAGAGCCATCAGTTCGGTGTAGAGCGAGCGCTCCTCGAAGTTCAGGGATCGGTAGCAGTCGTTCTCTCCCCAGATGATCCGGCCGAGGGTTTCCAACGGCGTCTCGCTCTCGCGGGACTGGGCGGCCAGCAGCAAGGACACCTCCTTGAAGTCTGACTGGTTCATCTGGTCGAGGATGTAGATCAGGAAGTCGTGGGGAGTGTGCGGGATGCGGTTGTTGCGCCTCTCCCAAGCCACGTCGTTCTTCAGTTGCTGCTGGTTCAGTTCGGCCCAGGCCTTCAGGGGGCGGTGGAAGTCGTCGAGGGCAATCTTGTATCGCTCGATCTGGTCTTCCAGATGGCGAATGCGTTGCAGCTCCCCCGTGTCTTTGTCTACCAGGTCAGCCGCACGGCGAAGAAAACCCTCGGCGCCGGCGTGGGTGTGGACCGTCACCAACTGTTGCAACCGGGTGTCGAAGAAGGTGAGAATCAGCGCACCGATGTCCTCGTGATACTGGCCCAGAAGGGGCTGATGCCCTTCCTCGTCTGCGTGGTCTAAGATTGCATTACCGTGTGCCATAACGTTCCTTTCGTGTTGGGGAGTGGTGAACTCGAGCGGAGACCGGGGGCGAAAGCGTCTGCTGCCAGGCGAAAAGCTTTGGTCCGGGCCCCGCTCGAACTCACCGCCTCGGGGCGGTGGTCGGGGTTAGCAGTAGTGGCGAGGGCCAGGAGGCCGGGTGCGGGTAGGAGCAGGCGCGGGAGCGGGTGGAGGAAGCGTGGCCAGAGCCATCGGCTTGAAGCCCTGGGCCCGAAGCCTGGAAACGAACTCGCGGTAGTCCGAGCCCGTCAGCTTGACCTCAGAGGAGCCGGTCTTCCGTCCGTGCCAGACGACTTTCCAATCGTCCGCGTCAGAACCGATCGTCAGGCCCCGCCCGTCCGGATGGTGCCATGTGGAGACGGCCCGGGACTTGTTGGCGGCCAGCTCGGCCACTTGTTGGGGAGTCAAGAACACCTCACCGACTCCCTCGGCGAACTCGTCCACGAGCATCCCGTCCACCACGTGCTCATAGTTGACCTTGCAGTGAGCCTGCAGGATGAACTTGCCGCTGTGCGGATCGAAGCGCATCAGAGGGCCACCCCACTCCGCCACTCGCCAGAGGTTAGGCGAGCCAGCCGGTCCACCGCGAAACGGTCAGACCGGAGGAGGGTAACGATGGCACGGGCCCGCTCAGGGCAGGAGCCCTGCCGACTCAGGGAGCCGAGAGGCCGACCACAGTCCGACTTTCCAGCAACGAGGACGGCCTGAGCGACACGGCGCTCCAGGAAGCCACGGTCAGCACAGCGCTGCACGTGGTAGCGAGCGTGACGGATGCCGTCCATCTCGCAGGCCTCAGAGATGGTGCGGAGGCTGGGGGCCTGCCCGGTCTCCCGGGTGTAGCGGTGGACGAAAGCTATGATGGCGTCCTGCAGCGGGCTGGGACGGTCCTTGATCGTCATCATCGGCCATACCTCGCAGCGTAGGCCACGATGGTGGCGCGCGGTCCGTCGAAGCGGTAGGTGGTGATGGCCGGGCCGCGGTTGCTGCGGAGCAAGCGGCGCACCAGGCTCTTTGCAATGTCTTCTTTGCGCTGCTCGTGGAACACCACGTCGAGCATACGCATAGCTTTGGCAGGGAGGCGCATTACCACCACCCCCACTCGTGGCCCCAGAGCCGAAGCAGCACGGTGATGCAGGTGGGCCAGAGCACGCCGGCCACCGCTAGAAATCCGTCGCGAAAATCTTTCATCCTTACCTCCAAAAAAATACGCCCGCAGGCGGCCCGGGTGTTTTGCGTCCCCCGGGCGAGACGGTGGGTTGGTTCCTAACGGTTGCGCTTGCGGGCCATCTTGGCGGCCTTATTGGTCTTGATGCGCTTGCGGTTCTGCTTCTCGCGGACGTCAGCGCCCAGCATCTGCTTGGCGATCTTGCGAGCCAGCTGGTCCACCTGGGCATCGGTGAGAGGGACCTCCTTTTGCAGGCGCTCCAGGTCCTGAGGCGTGGCCATCGGGACGTCAGCGTATTCCTGGCCATCAGCGCCGGCGCGCCAGACGGTGACCTTGGGGTGGGGAGTCTCGGCGGTGAAGTCCACTCCCACCACCGGCTCCTTGCCCTTCGTGGCAGAATAGCGAGGGATTGAGCAAGGGAAGCCGGCGGAGATGGCAGAGGCCTGAAGGTGCTCGAACTCGTCGGGCGAGAGGGAAGGGGTGTAGCTTTCCATCGCGCCCCCTAGTTCCGGGACAGGCGCTCGGCCTGGCCCCGGTTCATACGGCTCACGCTCATGGAGGAGATGGTCTTGCCGAAGGTTCCCATCTGGGCTTCGAAGTCGTCCGAAAGCTCGATACCCTTGAACTTCTCGAGAGCGCTCTTCAGTTGCTCAAGGTCGGACAGGCTGTTCTGATCCACCAGGTAGACCAGGGCTCCCAGGGCCATATTGCTGGCATCGGTTACGAACTGAACGCAGGACAGGATTTCCTGCGTGATGGTTTTCTTGTCAGTCGTCTTCTGGCGGGAGCGAATGTCGGCCATTCCGACACGGGCGAAAGCCAGCGCGGAAACCTGCACGTACGAGGCGAGCTGGCAGATGTCTATTTCGAGTTCGCTCAGAATGGAGGCATCGTTGGTGATGACTTCTTCGGGGTTGGGTTGTTCAGGCATGAACGGGATCTCCTTAGAAAAAGTGGAGGTGCCCACCGTGTTTGTCGAGCAGAGGGCGGGCTGTCGCTCGAGCCCGTAAGGGCCTGGTCGGGGAGGCTGGATTTGCACCAGCGATCCTGGGGCCGTGGGACCCCCGCTCTGCTTGCTGAGCTATCTCTCCGAGGTGCACGGATTGCCCGCCGTGCCGGGTTGGGGGTAGTCAGCCCCCGGGAGGATCCAGGTTCGTTTATGCCTTGCCTTACGGCTGGCGCTACGGTGGACCGTAACTATTCGGGCGGGAGCTGGCGGCGCTGAGCCTCCAGCGTGTAGAGAGGGGACTCTTCCGGTTGCTCCTCCAGCGTGTAGCGGGAGTTGAGGTCGCGGAGGTGGTCAACCCAGTGGATGAAGCAGAGGCCCACCATCATCACGCAGATGGTGATGCAGTAGATGAGGGTTGTCACTTGCTTGCGATGACCTCGGCCAGGCGCTCGAGCTTCCTCTCTATGCGACAGAGGCGGCCGTCAAAACCACCCAGGGTCACGGCGCCCCGGTGCAGATCCTCTTCAGAGGTCTGACGGCTCTCGATCTCATGGCAACGAGTTGCGAGGTCACGAACCTGAGAGCACACGCCGTCCAGGTGATTGGACTCGGCCTCGCAGGTGTTCCAGCGCTGCTCGAGCCGCTTGCGGGTTTCGTCCAGCTCGGCTTGAGTGCCGACCACGTTCCTATGCAGGCGCTCCACCACTTGCTCGAGTTCATCCAGGCGCCGGGTCAGGACGGTCTCAATGGTGTGTTCGAAGGCTGACTTCGCAGGAGCAGTGCTCTTGTCCAACTCTGCGATGATCTGGTCAATCCCGTTCAGAATCATCTCTTCCAGTTTCGCAGACTTATGGCGGGATAGGTCCACGGTCGCCAGTTTCAAGGCTTCCAGTAGGCTTCTGACTTGCGACATCAGGCTGCCCCCGCTTTCTTGTCTGCCTTGAGGGACGTCGAAGCGCTCTTCGCGAAATCGAGTGGGCATGACTGAGAACCAGAAAATGCAAGAACTCGAGAAGCGACTCGCTCGGCTAGAGGATTCTGCGAGCAAGGCAACGGTCGT
>JAFKGI010000011.1 GCA_017307785.1 Vulcanimicrobiota bacterium
GTCGACCGGGTTGTCGGCGTGCTGCAGCAGGTAGGGACTCGTTTCCTGTGCCAGCCGATTGGTGTTCTGGTGTGTCTCAGTGCTCATTCTAGGGGCCTTTCTATTGACGGGTATGAACGGTCAGCATTCCCCAAACTCCCAGGAACTAAGCGCGAAAATGAACCGTTGCCTAACATGGGACGTGAATACAAAAAGAGTGTGATATCCGTTATTGACGGGTGAGTCCGATTGTAGGAAGGTGGAAGGATGATAGAGAAACACCCAAACGGAGTGGAGGCCGTATAGATGCAGGCGCTTTGGAACAACCCGATTTTCTTCAAACATCGGCTGCTGGAGAACCGCGAGTATCGCCGTTCCAAGTCCAGCTTCTGGGTCCGACAGATGAGTCTCGTCTGGTGTGTGCTCGTCCCCCTGGCCTTCGTGGCCATGCTGGCCCTGCCGGAAGTGCTGGACGCCATCTCGCCCGCCTACGACCCGGCTCGCCTCTACAAAGCCCTCACCAATCTGACCCAGCACTGGCTGGGCGCCCTCACCATCAGCCACTTCCTGGTTCTGCTGGTCGCCATCGGCTTGTCGCTGCACGGAACCAGCGCTCAAGTAACCGGTGAGCGCGAAAAGAAAACCTTCGAGAGCCTGCAGTCGACGATGATGTCGGCCACGGAAATCGTAAACGGCCGCCTGGCCTCCGGGCTCTGGCCGGTGCTCCGCGAACTGCTGATCGTCTCGCCCCTGGCCCTTCTGCTCGGCACCATCGCGGGCTTCGGCATCAAGTCACTGCTGTGTATCGCCCTGCTCTTCTCGACGGTGGCCTTCTACGGCATGGTCGGCCTGTGGAGCTCCTACTGCTGCAAGAACACCCAGAACGCTCACCGCATGGCCGCCGGCGTCGCCGGTAGCCTGCTGGTTCTCACTCCTCTGGCCGCCGCTCTGACCAGCAACGAATCCTTGCTGCTGCTTCACCCGGTCTACGCCAGCGGTGCCCTGGCTCAGGGAATGCTGCCGGTTCTGCTGGTAACCGCTTTTCACTTCTGCGCGGCCTCGCTTCTGTGGCTCGACGCTCTGCGGCGCGAACGCTCCGCGGTGAGAATTTAGGAGGCCCATCAAGATGTTTCGCAGATTTAGCAACTACATCCAGCGCGTCAAGGGCATCCACGAGAACCCGTTCTGGGTCACCAGTCGCAGTCGTGCCGCCCGCGCCTCCGCTCTGAAAACGCTCTGGCGCGGATACGCCGGCTACGCCGTGCTGCTGATGCTTCCGCTGGGAATTTTCACCAACTACATGGTCGAGGCCAACGGCCTGGGCACGGACACCGACCGCATGAATCTGGCGGCCGCTCTGGCCACGGCCGGCGTTCTCCAACTGCTGTATCTTTCCACCAAAGCGGCCCTGAGCACCGCCCCCTCGGTGGTTCAGGCCCGTCAACAGGGCACTCTGTTGGCGCTGGCGCTGACTCGCATCAATAGCGCGGACTTCGCCGATGGCGTGGCTCTCTCCGAGAGCCGCCAACTGTTGCGCGAATTCGCCGTCTGGACTCCGGCTCTCGCCGTGGTCACCCTGATGTCGGGCCAGAGCCTCTACTCGCTGGTGATGCTCACGGTCCTGTCCGCTCTCTGCATCCTCTACTTCGCCTACCAGGGCGTCTACATCTCGGCCACCTGCAAAGACACGCAGGAAGCCGGTCGCAAAGCCTCGGTCAACACGCTGGTCTTGATGGGCGGCAGCGGAATGCTCTTCCTTATCGGCGGCTTCGTGCTCGGACCCCTGTGGCTGTTGCACCCGGTCTTCGGCTACCTGTGCTCGATGTTTGGCGCGGGCAGTCCGACCGGCCCTATGTCGATGCAAGAAAGCCTGTCGCTGCTGTTCTGGTGTGGCTGGCCCGCCCTGATCACCCCGATTTACATGTGGTTGATCCTCAATGCCCGCCAGTCCGCCATTCGCGCTCTCGAGCGCGTGCGCATCGGCTAACCACTTCCACTGAGCGGCGTGCAGTCTCCCTCCGGTATCGGCCGCATTCTGGCCGGCCGCTACCGCATTGAACGCCTGCTCGGCACCGGGGCCAGCGGAACGGTCTGGTTCGTCCGCGATACTCGAGAAAAAGGCAAAGTCTGGGCCCTCAAAGAGGTGGACGTTTCCGGCCTGTCCGCCCAGGAGCAACTGGAAACCTGGACCATGTTCTCGCGCGAAGCGGACATGCTTATGCAACTGGAACACCCCTATCTACCCAAGGTGGTGGCCCGCTTTCAGGAGCAGGGCCGCCACTTTTTGGTGATGGAGCGAGTCGAGGGCCCCACCCTCCAGTCGGTCCTCAAAGAGGCCAAGATTCCGCTCTCGGAGGGGGACGTGATCTCCTGGGGCGCCCAGCTTTGCGAGGTGCTTCACTATCTGCACTCTCTGGAGCCCCCCATCGTCTACCGCGACCTGAAGCCGGCCAACGTGATGGTGAGCGTGCGCGGTCCCCTGAAACTGGTGGACTTCGGCATCGCTCGCGTGCTCAACCCCACCCAGGCGGGAGATACCACCGCCTACGGCACGCCCGGTTATGCCCCGATCGAACAATATCTGGGCAAGACCAGTCCGCGCTCTGACCTGTACGCGCTGGGAGCCACCCTCTACCAGCTACTCACCTTGCAAGACCCCGAGCCCTTCCGCTTCAACTTCCCTCCCCTTCGCCGCTTCGCGCCCGAGGCCAACCCCAAACTGGAACTCCTGCTGGGCGACCTGTTGCAGAAAGAAGCCGACCAGCGCCCTGAGTCCGCTTACGAGGTTCTACAGCGCCTCGGAGAGATCCGCGAACTCAAAAAGAGCGTCTGGAAACGGCTCAAAACCCAGGTCAAAACCTGGTGGTCCGGCAACCTCTAGCCAGCGCAGGAAGGTGAGCAAGGAGGGCTAAGTTTCGGCCATGTTTTCTCGCATTCTTATTGCCAACCGCGGTGAAATTGCCGTCCGTCTTCTGCGCGCCTGTCGGGAACTGGGCATCTCGCCCGCTGTCGCCTATGCTCCCATCGACCGCGACACCCTGGCCGTGGAACTGGCCGACGTAGCGGTGGAACTGAAAGGCGATACGCCGCGAGGATGCTACCTGGACATCGAGGGACTGGTGGCGGCCGCCAAAAAGGTGGGAGCAGAGGCCATTCACCCGGGTTATGGATTCGTCTCCGAGAACGCGGATTTCTCTCAACTCTGTCGCGACTCGGGCATCGTCTTCATCGGACCCAGTCCGGAAGTCATCTATGGATTGGGCAATAAGAATCAGGCCCGCAAGCTCATGACCTCGGCCGGCCTGCCGGTGGTGCCCGGCACCGAAGATCCCGTGCCCACTGTGGACGAAGCCGTCGAACACGCGCGGTCCATCGGCTACCCGCTGCTGATCAAGGCCAGCGGAGGCGGCGGCGGCCGCGGCATGCGCAAAGTCGAGAATGAAGCCGAATTGCGCCAGGCCTTCCCGCAGGCGCGCTCAGAGAGCCAGGCCGCCTTCGGCTCCGGCGAACTCTTCCTGGAAAAATACGTCGAACGCCCCCGCCACGTCGAGATTCAGATCCTGGGCGACTCCCACGGCAACGCCGTCTACCTGGGCGAGCGCGAGTGCTCCATCCAGCGACGCTTCCAGAAAATGATCGAGGAAGCGCCCTCGCCCGCCCTGACTCCGGAATTGCGCGAACGCATGGGTCAGGCGGCCGTAGCCGGAGCCAAAAAGCTGGGCTACTGCGGCGCCGGCACCTTTGAGTTTCTGGTCGATGCTCACCGCAACTTTTACTTCCTGGAAGTCAACACGCGACTCCAGGTGGAACACCCGGTTACCGAGCAAATCACCGGCCTGGACCTGGTCAAATTGCAGATCCGCGTGGCTTACGGTGAAGTCCTCCCCATCCGTCAGGAAGACGTGCAACTGCGCGGCTGGTCGATGGAGTGCCGCATCACCTGCGAGGACCCCTATCGCGGCTTTCTCCCCACCCCGGGAAAAATCGAGCGCCTGCATCTGCCCGCCGGCCCCGGGGTACGAGTAGACACCCACCTCTATCAAGGCTATGAGGTCCCCGGCTCTTTCGACTCCATGGTCGCCAAACTGATCACCACCGGTCGCGACCGCGAGGAAGCCCGCACTCGCATGCTGGTGGCGTTGCGTGAATTCCATCTGGCCGGCATTTCCCATACCATTCCCTTCCACATCGCCGTGCTGGAGCACCCGGAGTATATCGCGGGCAACCTGACCACCCACTTCTTGCCCGAGTACCTGCCCAAGCTGGATCGCAGTCGCACGCCCGCCGAACTGGATTTGATGACGGCGGTAGCGGCCGTGGAAAGCCGCGGTCGCGAGACCTCAGCGCCGGTGAGCACCGCCGCCAGCGAAGCCCAACTCTGGAAAATGGCGGGCCGTTAACTTCCTCCGCGGTACTTCCGTTCTCAGCATGGCTTACTCTGTGAAGGAGGGAGTTTGACTATGCGTATCCAGACGAATCCGATGCCACAGATGCCGGCCAGTCGCAAACCGACTGCGTCCACCCCCGCCGAGGACCGTGCGCCTCAGGTGGCGGGTCAGGATATGCTGCTCCTCAACCGGATCTCCTCACAGGAGAGAATCATGCGGGCGTCCTACGCACTTCCCTGGACCGGGGCGGCCGTTGGCGCGGCTGGAGTTTACTACCTGGCCAAAACCACCGTGCTCAGCCAGTTTTCCGCCATCGGAAACCACCCCGGCATCTGGTCCGGTGGACTGGGACTCCCGGTCGGCCTGTTGCTTGGCGCCGGACTGGCGGAATATCTCTCGACCAACGCCGCGGTCAAAGTCGAAGAAGCCGAAGCTCAGCTGAGCCGCAACAAATAGGCTAGGGCGGCGGCGGTTGCTGGGTCGGGCCCAGGTCGTTGCTGTAGCTGGGAATGTTCAGCGAGGTCTGGCCAGGGAAGCACTCTCCGTGATTGTTGCCGACGCATGAGAAACTGAAACGGTCGGGCGCCGTCGAGGCCACATAGTCCAAAAACGTGCAAACACCGCGATTGGGACAGGTGGGCAGACGCTTCAAGTAATTCCCCTGGGTCAGAGTGTTCAGCCCGGTCAGACCGCTGCCGTCCGGGAAGCGTCCCTCATTGTCGACCGCGTACATCTCTAGAGCGGTAGCCGTTGACTTACACTGACTGACACAGGCGGAGAGCTGGCTCCGGGCTCGAGCTCGCTTGAAGCTGGGCACAAGAATCGCCGCCAGGACGGCGATGATAGTAATCACGATCATTAGCTCAATGAGGGTAAACCCCCGTTTGCGTCGACACATTCGCTTCAGTATACCACAGAACCCGACCGTTTCATCTTGCTCTCCAGAAGATGCTGAAAAAATTTGGGGAGGGGGTCAGGGTCAGGAGCGATAACCTAGCCGCGATGAGTAAATTAAGTGTTCTTGGGCTGGGGTTGCGCTGTCCCGAGCAGGCCACTCAGCGCTGCCTGGACTCTCTGCGCCAGGCCGACCGGGTCTTTCTGATCTCGGACAATCTGGAGAAGCAAGATTGGCTGCGCCAGCTCAATCCGAACTTCTACAACCTGATGACCCACTACGCGCTGGGCAAACCGAGACGCGACACCTATCAGGAAATGGCCGACCAGGTGTTGGACTGCCTGAAGAGTGGGGGCAATGCAGCGCTGGTCTCCTACGGACACCCGCTGGTGTTTTGCGATCCCAGTCGCCTGGCCATCGAACAGACGGTAGGGGCCGGCTACGAACTGGAAGTGTTGCCCGGCGTCTCCTCGATCGACTGCCTGCTGGCCGACCTGCGCGTCGATGCCCACCAGTACGGGCTGCAGATTTACGAAGGCCACGACCTGCTGCTACACGCGGTGGCCGTCGACCCGAGCTGCTCGCAGATCATTTTCCAGGTCCCCAGCCTGGGAGACAACACCGGCGGCTGGCAGCCCGGACGCTTTCGTGGCTTCATTCGGGCTCTGGGAGAAAAACTGGCTCAGTCTTTCGGCGAAGACCACGAAGTCGTGCTCTACTTCGGCTCGAATTCTCCCGAACGTCCAACTCGTGCCGACCGCTGTCTGCTCAAGGAACTGCACCAGGTGGAGATGGTCAGCGAATACACCCTGTGGGTGCCTCCACTGGGTTACGAATCGCTGCCTCCCGACCTGCAAAGCCGGGATGTGCCGGTCGACCTGGAACTGGCCGGCACCGGTATGGCCTGGAGCGACCGCACCCAGGAAATGACCGACCTCATGGCCGGCCGAGATGTCTACACGCTGCAAGCCATTCCCGAGCTTCCCGAGGCCGTTGCGGTAGACGATTTTACCCGGCTCCCCGCCGACGGCAGGCCCAAGCTCGTGCTTTTCCCCGCTCACCCCTGCAACAGCGGCGGAGTCCACTGGGCTCGCCAGGCTCAGGCGGCGGGCCTCAGCTATCGCATCCGCCCCTCGATTTCCTGGGAGGGCGGAGTTTACTGCGACGTCCCGATCGACCCGGGATTGCTCGGTTTCCAATCCTTTCCGGCCCGGCACCAGCCGCCCGAGCCCATCAACCTGGCCACCCTGCTGCGTTTGCCGGCCGATCCCCGGCCCGGAGCCCGCTACTGGGGTCCGGTCAGCGCCTTTCAGGAGCAAGCGCAGGCCGACAGTGTGGCGCTCTTTGTCACCGGGCCCAGTCCCCGCCCCATCGAGAACGGGCCGTTTTTGCGAGCTCTGCAGCTTTCGGCGGTGGAACGGCTGGTGGCTTTTCTGGAACTCCACGAGTCCCGGCTGGTTCTGCAAAAAAATCCCAGCGCCAAGATGTGGCTGCACGCCAATCTGCAGCTGGCGGGTCGGGAAATCCGCGAAGCCCTGGCCAAGACCGACCTGGCACAACTGGCCGGAGACGGTAACTGGTCACTCTACCTGCTGGATCATCCCGAACATCCGGCCGCTCCCTACCTGTTGCTGCGCATGCGCTGCGAAGAAGCTCTGGAGTCGGTGGCTAAAGGAATTTCTCTGGAGCCGCTGGTCGGCTGGATCAAGGCGCATCGTTGACTTACCAGGTATCCACCTTCTACGCCCTCTCCCCCCTTACGCAAGAACAAATCGACCAGATTCTGGAAAGGCTGCGCGGCTGGCCGCCGGGCGAGCCCTCTCTCAACGGCATGGTGCTGGTGGCTCCGGATGGAGTCAACGCCACGCTGGCGGGCAGCGCCGAGACGCTGACCGCCATCGAGAACTGGTTGGCCGAGCAAATGCCTTTGAGCACGATCAAGCGCAGCCAGTCTCCCTTCGCCCCCTTTCGTCGCTGGAAAGTGGTCCCACGACGCGAGACGGTCACCAGCGGCGCCATCGGCCAGAGCGGCTCACCGGCACGCCACCTGTCGCCCCAGGAATGGCACGAGATGCTGCAACGCCCCGACGTCCTGCTGCTGGACGTGCGCAATGACTATGAAATCCGCCTGGGCACTTTCCGTGGTGCCGTCGATCCCCAGACCAGCACCTTCACTCAGTTCGCCGACTACGTGGCCAAACTGGAAGTGCCCAAAGACCAGCCGATTCTGACCTTCTGCACCGGGGGAATCCGTTGCGAGAAAGCCGCCCCCTATTTGAAGGCGCAGGGCTTCAGCGAAGTCTATCAACTGGACGGCGGCATCCTCAATTACATGGAACATTACCCCAACGGCCGCTTTGAAGGGGAGTGCTTCGTCTTCGACGACCGCGTCTCTCTGGACCAGAATCTGCAGCCCAGTGGGCGTCACCGGCGCTGCCCGGAGTGCGGTCAGCCCGGCTCCGAGCCTTGCTTTTACTGCGAAGCGGGCCAATCGTGAGAGCGGCCCTGGAGGTTCTGGCTCGCCAGCGCGCCGAGGTGCCGGCCCTGCAACTGGCTGGCGGTGCGCATCCCGGCCTCCACCCGATGGCCGTCGTCCAGCCCGACCGCGGCCAGCGCCTGAGCCTGCAGGCACCTGACTGGGACGGCCAGCAGACCTTTGCAGAAGTGCATGTGTTGGCCACCCCCAACCGCGACGAAACCTGGGCCTACCTGGCCCTGGCAAGGCGAGCGGGCGGGCGAGTATTCCTGTGCGCCGAAAACCGCCTGGGCGCCGACGGTTGGCGCAAGAAGCTCAAGCCGCTCGAGTCCCACAGCCAGAACCACTGCCGGCTGATGGAACTGGACCCGGCCACTCTTCCCAGCCAGGGCGATCCGCTGGAGCTGCGCCCTCCCTTCCCGGAAGCGGACTTCGTCAGTTGTCCCGGCCTTTTCAGCTGGGACCGGTTCGACCCGGGCTCTCAGCTACTGCTGGATTTCTTACCGGTCACTCTGGCGGGTCGGGGCGCCGACCTGGGCTGCGGTCCGGGGCTGCTGGCCCGGCAGTTACTGCAGCGCGGCTGCCGTCACCTCGACCTGGTGGACGTGGATCAACGGGCCGTGGCGGCAGCCCTGAAGAACTGCCGAGACGACGAACGCTGCCATGGTTTGTGGCTGGACCTGACCCAGGAAAGCCCGCCCCCCGGCTATGATTGGGTGACCCTCAATCCACCTTTCCACGGCTCCGGCTATGAAGACCGCACTCTCGGACTGGCCTTGCTGGCCCGGGCCGCCGGGGCCCTGCGCAAAGGCGGGATGTTGTGGATGGTGGCCAATGAACACCTCCCCTACCAGGAAGCCATCGCCCCTCTTCATCTCCAGCTTTTAGAGGTGCGCCAGCAACGCGGATATAAGCTCTTTCAATGCCGAAAGAACGCTTAGACAAACTCCTCTCCAACCTGGGCTATTGCACCCGCAACGAGCTGCGTAAGAACCTGGACCGAGTGACCATTTTGGGCGAGCCCGCCCGTAAAGTCGACCAGAAAGTGGAATGGTTCGAGGTCACTTTCGACGACGAACCGGTCGACCCCGACCCCCTCTGGATTCTGCTGCACAAGCCCGAAGGCGTGACCTGCAGCCACAAAGACGTGGGCCGACTGGTCTTCGAAATGTTTCCCGAGCGCTACCTGATGCGCAAGCCGGCCCTTTCCACGGTAGGACGCCTGGACCGAGACACCACCGGCGTCTTGCTCTTAACCACCGATGGTGCCGCACTGCACCGCCTGACTTCGCCCAAGTCCAAAGTGGACAAAGTCTATCGGGTCGACCTGGTCGACGCCCCTACTCCTGAGCAACTGGAAAAGCTCCGCAACGGCGGCGGCTTTCTGGAGGAAGACGACAAGCCTCTACTGCCGTGCGAGATCGAAGTGAGCGGACCCCGACAGGTCTCGATGACGCTGCACGAAGGCCGCTTTCACCAGGTGAAACGCATGTGGCTGTCGGTGGGGAACGAAGTGGAAAGCCTGCATCGCAGTCGTTTCCATCACTTCGAAACGGGACAACTGGCCGCAGGCGAGTATCGATTGCTCTCGACGGAAGAGTCGGCTGACCTCTAAGAGCGGCGCCCCGAGACCGCGCCAAAGTGGGTGCCGGCCGGGACTCCCATACACAGCCAGAGCAACTGACTCAAAGGCACAGTCCAACTGGAAGAAAGCATTCCGTGCTCCAGCAGACTGATGCCGACGATGGCAAAAAGCCCCGTTCCAACCAGCAGGCCCAGGCCTGGCTTGGCAAAACGCCGGTGGCCGGCAAACCCGGCGGCGGCTCCGATCAGCCAGAACCAGATGGTGGTGGGATAGAGACCGGTTAGCGAAGCCAGCGCCGGAAGCAAGAGAAAGAGGAGCACGCAGCGGTCGTCGCCGCGGGATTGTTCCCAGTAGAGGCGCAAGCGTTCCAGCATAGGCTCAGATTGGCGTCCCTGCCAGGCTCTCCTGCTGAATCAAGCGAAGAGACGGTCTATGCTGCGCGTGCAAGAACGGATCGTCGGACACGCTTGCCCGCCCGGTCGCTTCGTTCGGCGCGGGGCGGGTTGGCGACCGCTGCCCCTGCCGGTGCGAGTCTTTGTGCTCGACCATCCCGAGCACGGCAAGTTCCTCTGGGACACAGGCTACGGACCGGCCTTCTGGCGAGCCACCCGCAACTTTCCGGCCCGCTTGCTGCGCTGGGTCATTCCCCCCCGTCTGCTTCCGGAAGAACAGCTGACTCGTCAAGTCCAGGTGGAGCAACTGGCCGGCCTCGGCCTGTCGCACTTTCACCCGGACCATGTCGGGTCGGTTCCCGACCTCCCCCGGCTCCCCACCTGGGTGCTGCGCGCCGAGTGGCAGCGCGTCCAGAAACTCCCCTACTTCCAGTCCCTGCACACGGCCCACCTGAAAGCACTGTTCCCGACCGGAGACCTGCACTACTTCGAAGACCTGGAGAGCCGAGTCTGGCCCGGTCTGGAAATTCTCGGGCGCGGCTGGGATTGGTTCGGCGACGGAAGCGCTCGCATCTTTCCCCTTCCCGGCCACACCCGGGGTCATTTAGGCCTGTGGATGGAAACGGGGGACGGACCCCTCTTCGCCGTCGGCGACGCCTACTATGTGCCCGAACAACTCGACGGCGTCCCTCTGCCCGCCCCTACTCGCTGGATCGTGGAAGACGCCCGAGCCTACCAGGCCACGCTCGACAAGCTGGCGCAGCTTCGCCGGCGGCGCCCCGAGGTGACTCTGCGCGCCTGCCACGAACCGGTCTCAGGACTCCAGCATCACGGATAGGACCGCAGGGGTCACCAGATAGTCGGGACGCAAAGGACGACCCATGTCGGTTTCCTCCAGCAGCACTTCCAGTAGCGCCGGTAGACGCGTCAAGGAAAACCGCTCCTTGAGCAGCAAACGCAGCAGTTTGAGCAACAGCTCCTGATCCAAACAGCGGATGGTTTCGTCGGCCAGGTCCGGATCGCTGAGCTCCATTTCGGCCAGCGTGTCACGCAGTTCGGCCCGGCTGAAGAACTTCCAGAAATAGTTGGGAAGCTCAGTCTGCATGTGGGAGCAAATCAAACTGGAGCCGTAGTAGCTGGTGCACAGTTCCTCGCGCTGCAGGCGATCCACCTGGCTCCTATCCAGACGATCCCGAAGCAGCACACGACGCCGAAAACGCAGGCACCATTCGTCGGGACCGATGCTGAGGCTGGTGGAAATCTTGATGGCGGGAAGCGTGATGCCGGTCGCCTGCTGAAGGTAGGCACGCAGATTGATCAGAGAGTTGTGAAGGATCACTCCCTCCGCGAAAGTCTCCAGCTTGGAGAGCAATACGCCCAGTTCCAGTTCCAGCGGTGGTCGCGAAGACCCCAATGGTCCCTCGATGGGACGCGGCAGTTCCCGCTGATGACGAACCAGATATTCATGGGCAATGAACACTTCTTCGCAAATGTCGCACTGAAAGATTCGGCGGCGTGGTCTATCCATACCGGTAGTTTAATCTGCCGGCAGAAGCCCGCGCCGTGAAGTGCGTTACGCCGTCACAACTTCTTTACGTCGTCTTAGTGAATAGCCAAGCTTCAGGTGCTGGCGGGCTCGGGCGCCCAGCTCTACCGTCCAGCTCACGAATCCGTTGGCGTCGGGAAGCGCGCCGGGACTGCTATTTTTCGCATCGAAGACCACCTCGACTTGCTTGAGCTCAGAAACCGGAATGCGCTCCAGCACCTTGATGGTGTGGCTGTCCGCCGACAGGTTGGAAAGAGTGATTTCGACCGTGTGCTTGACGCGCATCCAGCCCCCCAGCATGTCGTCTTTCTCTTCGCTGCCCTGTCGGCTTTGGCGCACCACGCGGACGGAAGGTAGCGGTCCCCAGCCCAGCGCAAACCCTTCGGCCGCGGCCACATACTCCAGACTGGCGCGCCCGATCAGGCCAGACTCCCGGATCAAGTCGACCGGGCCGGCCAGCAGCGGATCGCTGGAAGTATTGCGCTGCCGGCTTTTTTGCACCACCTCGGAACAGACTTCCCCCAGCAACACATTTTCCAGCTCGGTGTCGCAACGGAAGCTCGAAAGAGCCACGCGCACAGGCTTACCATGACTGGGAATGGTCGACTTCTGCGGAGCCCGCAGATGGATGACCTGGCCGCCGTCGTCGATGCCCGGCACCTCGCTGGCGCGGGGGGCGGGGGCCAGTCCGCTCAGATCTCCCGAAGGCAGCTCGAAGATTTCCTGGTCGCGCTCGGCCACCACCACTTCGCTGCTCTTTTTCTGAGTTCGCAGCGTATCCGGCTGGGCACTGGGAGGCTCGTTGCCCAGGCTCAGGCGTTGGGTGGAGAAAACCAGCTCCACTTCCTTCCAGTCTTCCCCGGTGTTCTGCCAGCAAGTCGCCTCGCTTTGCAGCTCCAGCCCGTCACCGTTCAGCACGGCCCGATGGGAAGGTCGCCAGCAGGCGCAGGGCAGGCTGTATTCCAGGCGCAAATTGACCGTCTGAGGGCTCGAGGATTCGATTTCCAGCAAAACTTCCGTGACCGTTTCCGACTGGGGAGGAGCCGGGGGGCGCGGCCGCACGCTCGACTGCTGCAGTGCCTCAAGCGCCACATCCAGGCGGTGGCGCTCCTCCACCAGCTGCTCTTTCCATTCCGTCAGTTCCAGCAGCTGTTTTTCCCAGGCCGCCGTTTCTTCCACTCCCCAGCCGACCTGTTTACAGATGTCGCGGGTCAGTTCGTCCAAAAAGGTCGATGCCGAGTGTAGCTCGCGTTCGTTCAGCAGCACCTGCTGCTGCAGATCGCGGCGTTGGCGTTCGCGCTCCCGAGCCAGTGCCGGATCTTCAGCGGGAAGAGGTTCGGGAGGGACAGGAAGGCTGCGCTCCACGCTCGCCTGGATGACTTTGCCTCCCGTCAATTGGGCGCTTAGAGTCTTATCCACCAGCAGCGGAGAGACCGGACTCAGATGCCAGCGGCTCCGGCCCGCCGGCAATTCCAATCGAGCCTGGCGACGGACATAGGCACGGTCCTCCAGCAAGGTCACGCGGGTGATCGGGGCGTCCATCTCGAGCATCTATTCTTCCCTCCGGTTTCCGCCGACCAGCTCCAGTTTGGCGGGCATTTCGATCGAGTAGGCCAGCGAGGCGCGTTTGCTTTCCCCCGCCGGTATTCGCAGGACCCAGCGGTAGACGCCGGGCTTTTCGCTGATCGGATCCCAGGCCGGCTCGCAGCTCTCGATTTTGACCTTGATCTCGGCGGCGTCGGTCTGAGGCAGCGTCTCCTGAATCTCGAGGCGCACCTCGCGGGACAGCTGGTTGGCTGCCTCGACCGTGACTTCTTGGCGCAACTGGGTGGTGCTGCTCATCATGCCGGTGGTGCTTTCCTTGAAGCCGGTGTTGCGCACCACTTTGATCGACTGATCCACGCCCAGGCCCAACGAGAAGTTGCCGCCCGGCGCCACGTTCGGCAGCTGCGTGGTGGCCAGAAAGTCGTTGCCGACATAGACGTCGACAGGCCCGGTGGGAACGGCCAGGTCCGGCATACTCTCCAGACTGGTCTGACGAAAGACATCGCAAGTCACCTTGGGCACCACCAACCAGAGCAGGTGGGCCGAAAGCTGACGGGTCAGCAGCGGCACCGAATGAAATTGAGCGTCGCCGGGCAGGTCGATGTTGTGCTCACCGCTATAAAGGTAATCGAAGCCCTCCAGGTCTTTGGGGAAGGTGTGTCGGGCCGGGGCGTTGACCTGCAAGGCTCGGACCGATTCGTGGAGAGCGTTCTGAACCAGGCGCAGCACGTCCAGCGGAGAGTGCGGGTAACGCTCTTTCCAGAGCTGCAAACAGGCTTCCAAAGGGGAGCGTAACTGCAGGTGACCGCGACCCGGCTCTTTGGCTCCAGCCATGTAGAGCAGCCCGTAGGCCAGCTGCTCGCTGGTCGGCTCCGGTGGAGGCGGGGGAGCCACCGGCTGCCAGGCCGGTCCGGCCGGTCGGCCCCCTCCCCCTCGGGGTGCCATCGCCTGGGGGCGCATCGGGGCAGCCATCACCGGTGCGGGAGCGGGAGCGCGCATTCTCATCATCTCCGGTTCTGCTTTGGCCTGGCGCCTCATGAGTCCCGAGCGCAACATCGTTTCTCCCCGGTCTTCCGGGCTCCGCAAGTCCACCTGGATGGAAGGCTCGGCCGATGCCGCGAAAGCGGCTACGGCGGCCGCCGCAAAGGGATCCGGCGCACCGAGCAGCTCATCCAGCACTTCGGTCTGGGGGACAGGCTGAGCGAAGGGATCGCCCCCCCAGCTCGGGGGTTCTTCCGGCCGGACCTGCACGGTCGGACGCCGATCAAAGTCGGCGAAAAGCGTGTCGGTGTTGGGCGGAGCGGGACGCCAGCCCGATTTGGCGGGCCGGGCCTGCTGGCGACCGATGCGCCGGCTGGCCAACTCCGGGAGTTCCTTCCAGGCAGCCACTTCGGCGGTGGACACTTCCAGGCGCACGTCTTTCCAGTCTTCGCCAGTGCTCTGGCACAGATGAGCCTGCATCGACAACTCGGCCAGCGTGAAGTCCCGGTCAAAGCGCAGGGTGTAGCTGGGGGACCAGCGCGCTCCGGCCTGCTCGTAGCTCAGGTGCAGTCGCACCAACGGGCAATGAGCATCGGGCGTCTGGCGCAGAGTCACCACCACCGCTTTGTAGAGCGGGGCCGGAGGGGGACTGGGTAGGGGCGTGGTCAGCTCTTGCAAGCGGGTGGTCACACGCTCTAACTCCTCGGCCAGTTGGCTCCGCCTGGCCAGCCCTTCACTCAGCAGCTTCTGGCGCATTTGCACCAGCGCCCGACGAGGTTGCACCGCGTAGGCTGCCGGCGCCTGATCGGACGGACTGCTTGGAGCGGTCGGGTTCAAATTCTCGACGCGGGCCAGGTCCTGCTTGAGGTTCTCCAGGCGACTGCACAAGCGGCGCTGCTCCGCCTGCAGCGGTTTGATGGCCGATAAGTCAGGAGCCGGGACGGGCTCCGGTTCCTGCCAGTCCAGTTCCAGGCGCAGGTCGGTGGCCAGCAGGCCGGCACCTCCCTCGGGAAAGCTCAAACGCACCCGCAAACTCTGATCGGCCAGGGCCAGCGGCAACCCGCCCAGCCGCACTTGCTGAGGCCAACCTTCCTCGGGCTGGCGAAAATCCACTTCGCGCGTGACCACTGCACCTCGGCGGTAGACGGTCACGGCGCTGATTTTGGAGTCGAGTGCAAGCATAGGTTGGCCTCCGCGAATGTGCTGACTCAGGAATTTTACCCTCTAGCTGACAGGCCGTCTTTGAGATTTTCCCAAAAGCAACCTGCATGCACGACGATCCCCTGTCCGAGCAAATTCAGCGCCTGATCAGCGACGCCCGGCCGGGACCCTCGGGGGTTTTCTCGCTGGACCTGAACCGGGTGGAGATGGTTTTCCGCGGCGGAGGCGAGGACTGGTTCCGCTATTGGGTGAGCTGCGCCGCTTTTTACGGTGCCGAGGAAGTCCAGGTCAACTGGAACGGTCGGGCTCTCGAGCTCTCTTTCCTCTCGATCGGTCCCGAGGTCGAGGAGCTGCGGGCACTGCTGCTACACCGGCAACGGGGACCGCGCTATCTGGCTCTGGGAATGTTGGCCGCCTCCCAACAGGGGTTTGACAACATCGTGCTGGAGTCTCCGCGCGGCCAGCTGACTGTACGGGGTTTCGATGAGACTCTCCGATCCCGCAACGGGATGTGCCGATTCCGGGCCCGCGCTTCCTCTCGGGCCCACCTACCGGAGCTGAAAAGCCTGAGGTTTCCTGTGATGCTCAACGGAACCGCACTGCCCCAGGCACCACCCGGTCAAGGACTGCGACTGCTGGTGGATGGATTCGTCTTCGACTGGCAGGGACTGCCTCTGCTGCCTCCAGGAGAAGCTTTGGACTGGCCGGTTTGCGAAGTGCGGATGGATGCGCGCCTGATTCAACCTATTCACCCCCCGCTCCACGCTTCCGAAATGGAACGGCTGCAGGCTCACTTCGCGGCCCACCTGCTGGAGCGCTCCACTTGGAGCCCGGAAGCGGTCGAGTGGCTGCTGCTGCGTTCTGCTGCAGGTCGATGGCCCGAGCTACTGCAGCGTCTGCCGGCCCCGCCGGACGGGCACCCGCTTTCCCCCGCCTATCACCAACGGCGCCTGTTTGCTCTGGACGCTCCCCTGCCGCCCGGACTCTGGGAGGGCTGGCCGGCCGAGAGCTGGCCGGCTCTCCTGGAAAACGGATTGGCGCCCTCGCCACTGCCGCTCTGGCTGCTTCCCAGCTGCGCACGCCTGCCCGGCCGGGCGGTTTATCCCTATCTGCTGAGAGCTAGCTGGATGGGCGAACACTTCGACGCCCCCTTCCTCCAGGCGCTCTTATCGGGGCGGCGGGATACTTTGGGAGGCAATGTTCTGCTCGCTCACCAGTTGCGACAGCTCAAACCGGCCCAGCGACCCGTCGAGGCGGCACGTTTCTGCCTGGATTTTCTGCAGGCGGTCGTCGAGGGGCGAGACGGTCTCTCGGAATGGGCCGAGCTGTCCTTGGAAGAACGCGCCCGCGTGCGCGAGCTAACGGAGGATCTGGGAGCCTAGCTGGTAGGCGGCCGCAAAAGTCGCCTGAGCATCGTGACCACCAGCCAGCTTCTCCAGATCGAGATCGGAGGCGGCCTGAGGTTCGAAAAGTTGGCCCAGACTATGGCCGATCACGGCGTCGGCAGCTCCCGCCAGCAGTCCGTAGCTGACCGCCTGACGGCTGCTTTCCAGAGCGGTGCGCTTGAGGGTCTGAGAAACCTGTCCAAGCTGCTCTCGGGTAGCCTCCGGTTGAGCCGCGATTTGCTCCAGCGACTGAGCGACTTTCACCGGTAGCTCGGCGATTTCTTGGCGCACGTTGCGACCCGACTTGAGATCGAACCCACCCAGCTGACAGGCGCGTTCGCAGGCCGCTTCGACCAGACCGTGGAGAGCCGGGTCTTTCTGCTGGAGGCGGTTGCGGTCCTGATAGTAAAAGGCGAAGCCTTCGGCAAAATACTCGCGTAAATTAGCCAGAGCGTAGTGAGAGATGCTCTTGGAAGAGGACCGCGCCTGGTTGTAAGCACGGCTCAGCCCGTCATGCAGCTGCGAGTAAAACTCCGGGTCTTCCGACTCCAGCTGCATGTCGAGGGCATGACCGAGTTCGTGCACGGGAGTTTTGCTGTCCAGCATCGTGTCGCGCACAAGCACGCGCTTTTCGCCACCCATAAAGAGATACTGGCCGTTCCACTCCTCGCCCTGATTGGGAGCGAAAGTGACCTTGGGACCGTCGGCGTGCCAGGCCGCCAGCGTTTGTTGATCGTGAGAGTCGAGCAGCAAGCGACTCGGTCCGCAGAAGTAAAGATCCGGGAAAAGCAGAGTGTGCTTAAGGGTATCGACGGGCACGTGAGCATCGTCCCGTGTCATCCCGTGCGCTTCCATTTTCTGCAGACTCTCCTGACGGGCCGTCTGCAGTCGCTCCCCGTTCAATTCCTCGACCAGACCGTAAAAAGCTTGCTTTTCTTCCGGGCTGCGGGCGCCGTGGTGTAAGGCCACCGTCTCCAAAGTGGTGAGGTTAGGGCCCAGGGGACTGTCGGAGCCGGGGCGGTAAAGCGAAAACGGCAGGGTCAGCCTTTGTAGCGAGAAGTCGCCGCTGGCCTGGCGCTGCTGGTGCAGTTCCTGGCCGGCCTGCTGCAGGGCCGGTAGCTGCTGACGCCATTCTTGCAGCGACTTTTGGCGCAGCAGCTGAGATTGCGTCAGGTCATCGCCCTGGTGCAAGACCAGAAAGCCCACGCCGGCCTGCGAGAGCCAGCGCAAAACGCCGCTATCCACGCAATCCAGGCTGTTCTGCAGTTGCTGACGCTCGATAGCCGTAGGCTTCGCTAATCCCGGTGCCTCAGCCACAAAGGACTCTAAAAGCTGTTCCCGTTGCTGGCGTAGGGGGTTGAACTGCACCGGTCGCTGTTCCAGGGAACCGGCCTGAAATTGATCCGTCGGAGCGGCAGGTGCGTTTTTGGCGGCTGGTCGCTGGACCGGAACCGCCTGGCCGGACTGGATCTTCACCGGTGGTTGTTCGGTTTGCAGGCCCTGGAGGCCTTTCATCTTCTCCTATCTGGAAACGATCCTTCTCCACTTTGCGCGTTGATGGCAAAGGTCCGAAATCATAGTCTTGGGTCAGTGGGGGGTTGTGAAGGAGTTTTCATGTTCAACAAATCACTGGTCAGCCTGGCTCTGGGAGCCGCCATCACCTGGGGTGCCTGGGCCCAGCCCACCACCTACAAGGTCGATCCATCCCACAGCAGCGTGGTGTTCAACATTCGCCATCTGGTCAGCCAGGTCGAGGGCCGCTTCCGCGATTTTCAGGGCAGCATCGACTATGACCAGAAGAACCCGCGCAACAGCAAGGTGAGCTTCACGGTCAAGGCCGACAGCATTTTCACCGACAACGACAAGCGCGACGCGCACCTGAAGGGCGACGATTTTTTCGCGGTCGACAAGTTTCCCACCCTGACTTTCCAGAGCAAAAAAGTCTTGCCGCGCGGTCAGAACAAGCTGGACGTGCTGGGAACCTTGACCATTCATGGCGTCAGCAAAGACGTGATGGTGCCGGTCCAGGTGCTGGGAGTAGGTCCGGGCTTCAAGGGTGAGGTGGCCGGTTTCCGCAGCGACTTCACCATCCAACGCAAGGACTTCGGCATCGTCTGGAACTCCAAGCTGGATAAGGGCGGCAGCGTGCTGGGTGAAGACGTGGAGATTCGCCTGCTGGTCGAGGCCGGAAAAGAGTAACCGGGCGTTCACAGGCCGGCAACAAGGTTGACCGGCCTGTTTACATTTTATCCGGTCGTTTTATCGGGCTCTTGCGCCACCACCCTTAAAGTTGTCTGAAAGAAGTCGTTGGAGGACAGCACAATGGGTCTGAGCATTCCCGGTTCCGGATTGGTCAAAAAAGCGATTCACGCCGGTGGCGACGTGGCCAAGACCGTCTCGCACGTGCCCGGCGAGGCCGCCAAGCGCGCCGGTGCGGTCAAGGACGCGGCCGTGGGCGGAGTCAAAGACGCCGTCCACCTGTCCAAGGAAGTGGTTGAAGAAGGCGCTCACCAGGGCGCCAACTTCGGCCGCGGCGTGGTGGAATGGGGAAAAGGCACGGTCGGCACCGTGACCAGTCTGGCCACCCACCCGGTGGCCACCGCCAAGGCCCTCAAAAGCCTGAGCGACAACCCGCTGCTCAACCCCTCCAAGGGAATTCTCAATCCGGTCAACCTGGCCAAGGACGCTATCCACGGCGACAATCCGCTGGACCGCTACAAGAAGGGCGCCGACCAGCTCAAGGGCATCGGCAGCACGCTGGTCAACGACTACAAGGACCAGTATAAGAAGAACGGAGCCGCCGGCCTGGCCGGTTACGTGGCCCCCGACCTGGTGACGGCCGTCCTCAGTGGCGGCGGCACGGCGGCCGCCAAGGGCGGAGCCACCGCCGTGGCCAAAGCCGGTGCCCGCGAAGTGACCGAAGAGGTCGTCCAACAGGGGGCCAGTGCCGGCGTCAAAGATACGGCCAAACACGTAGCCAAGGAAGCAGCCAAGTCGCAGGTGCCGGACGGAAAGACGATTTCCGACGCCGAGCGCCGCAATCAGGACAATCACCAGAATCACCTGGAAGCCCTGATCTCCAATTTCTCCCTCTTTTAGATCGAAAACGAATCGAATCTGTTGCAAAACCCCTGTGAACTCCCAGGTACGTGGTTGACATGGGCATGTGGGTAAGCTACATTGCAGACCTGGACGCGAGAGCGGACAGCGCTCCGGTCGGAAGTAGACCGGCGCTCTGGGGAGCGGAGAACCAGGGGTAGCCTGTAGACCACAACAGGCCGGAGTTGCTTCACTCCGTTAAAAGGAAGATTGGCTCAACAGAGCGCCGGTGTTCGTGAGAACGCAGCGTCGCAAGACGTAATTCCGGAGTCCGCTACGGGAGTTGAGGGACCTGAGTTGGGTAGGCACTCAGGAGGTTCTGCTTGACCAGATAAGCAGGGGGACGTCTCCCTCAGTCGTCATGATGCAAGCCACTGGAATTCTCCGGTGGCTTTCGTCATTTCTGGGCCTTTTCGTGCTTGCGATAGCTGGTCCCGGAAAAGGGGGCGTTTTCCTGCGCCCTTGATAGCGGCAGCCGATCCCGGAAAAGGGGAGCAGGGAAAGAGCGGAGAGATGCGGCCGGGTCTCTGCTGGACTTCTGGGCTGAGCGGCGCGACCGGGGATTAGAGCGCGCGGGCATGGGGACGGGTAGAACGGGGCCGAGTGCCAGGCGTTTTTTATGGTTTGGGGCGTCTTACGCAGTTACTGCGCTCTTGATAGCGGCAGCCGATCCCGGAAAAGGGGAGCAGGGAAAGAGCGGAGAGATGCGGCCCGGTCTCTGCTGGATTCTGGGTCGAGCGGCACGGCCTGGGATTAGAGCTCGATGGCATGGGGACGGGTAGAACGGGCCGGGGTGCCGGGCGCTTTTTATGGGTTGGGTGAAGCTCAAGTTCTACCTAATTCTTAAAAATCAGCCGGACGGCAGGTAGCTTTAAGAACTCCCCAACCTGCAGCCGCGTAAGCTGGGCAGCAAGCCAGACTTGGGAACAGCGGCATAGTTGGCTGCGCCACCCAGAGTCTCTCCTACTCCCCTTTCGGGACCAGCAAGCGCGGAACGGCGGAGGTCAGCAAGCTTAAGAACTCCCCCACCTGCAGCCGCGTAAGCTGGGCAGCAAGCCAGACTTGGGAGCGGCGGCAATGGTTGGCTGCGCCACCCAGGGTCTCTCCTACTCCCCTTTCGGACCCAGCGACCGCAGAACGGCTTTCGGGATCAGCAAGCGCCGAATCAGCGGGCGGCTTGCAGGACGCGGTCGACGTCGGCCAGGATGGCTTTGCGGGTGGCCAGGTCGTAGTAGGCGGAGCCCATAGCGGATTGCATTTGCTCCGTGCCCACCGGTTGGCGCATGGATTTCCAAAGAGCCAGTTGGGTGACGGCCTGGCGGTAGTAATAATCCGGCAGGGTGGAGGGTTGCAGAGCGATTTGCTGGGCCACCTGAAAAACCCGCACCGTGGCGGGGCCGCCGTCCTTGGTGCGTGTGGCGAAGCGATAAGCGGTCAGTCCGTCGGGGGCGGGTGCGGGCACCCGGCTATCCATGCAAAAAGACTGCAAGGCTCGAACGATGGAAGTCCCCGGAGCCAGGGTCAGGGTTGTTTCCTCATTCACCATCAGCGGCTGAACCTTTTCGCCATCTCCCGGTCGCAGGATCATCCCGGGCGAAAGCTGGACGGTGATGGGACGCCCGGTATTGTTGTGCAGGTTCATCTCCACCATATCGCCGGCGTGTCCGGTGCCGATGAACTCGGCCCGCAACGAACCACGGCGAATCAACTGCTCCAGCTGCTGGCTGGAGCTTTCCGCCCGCGCCAGATACTCCCGAGGCGCCAGCGCCGCCGACACCGGCGCGGCCTGGAAAGCGACGGGCTGGATGGGAGCCCCTCCGGCCTGGGGGTAGGCGGCCCCGGGCAGCTGGGGAGAATTCTGCACGGGCGCCGGCACAGCCCGGGGTGGAGGAGGCGGCGCAACTTTCAGGGCAACCGGACGCGGTTTCGGAGGGGGCGGAGGTGCTTTGCGCGTCCGCAGGGGCTGGCTCTCGGGGGTCTCCCCCTCGGCGATCTGGGGACGCGCCTTGGGAGCCAGCTGCAGACGCGGTGAGGGAGAACTCGAGGCTGCGGCCACGGGGCTGGGCGGGACCTGGGCGGGCGACTGCTGACAACCCGCGCAGCAGCTGAGCAAGAGGGCCACTACGAGCAAACTCCACCAGCCGAAGGCCTGTTTCACCATACCAGGAAAATTCGCATCCCGGCCAAGAGCGCCTCCCCGAGCGAGGGTCAGACTTCTTTGGCGGCCAGTTGCTCGAGATACTCGGCTGTTTTGTGGGTCTCGAAGCTGCACTCGCCGCGAGCATAGGCCACGCACAAAAGAACGTAACCAGCCTCGACTTCTTCGTCGCTCAGATAGCTTTGCTCACTCTGGTCGGGCGCTTCGCCGGCCACCTGTTTGGCCACACAGGCGGAACAAGCTCCACCCCGGCAGACGGCCGGCAAAGCCAGTCCGTGGGCCGAAGCCGTGTCCAAAATCGAGAGGTCCTCGGAGCATTCAAGCCGGGTTTCTCCCTCGGGAGTGATCAGAGTGACAAAGTGCGTAGCCAAGCGCCCTAAGTTCGGTTCCTACCCCGCTTTACTCCTCTCGCTTCTTGCGCGTCTGTTGGCGTATCTTGCGCAGATTCTCCAAAGTATCGCCCGAGACCGGGGGCTCTGGCCCGGCAGGCACCTCTTTCACCGATCCGGGCAGATTCTCCAGCTTCAACTCACGCCGAGCGGACGGCCGGCGCACTTTGGCCATCAACTGCGAGGGAAGCACATCCGGCTCCGGCTCTTCCCGGGCTTCGCCCCGCGAGCGACGGGTCGGCAGGGGCAGCCGGCGCAGGGCCACTTCCAGCAGCAACAACAACAGACACGCCTGCAGCAGAGGGGCCTGCAAGTCCCGGAAAAAAGCCGGTCCATTGCGCGGCTGACGAAAAACTTCGGAAGGTGCGGGCTGGTAACGTCCCCCCGAACGCACCGAAGTCTGGCGCAGCAACTCTTCCTGCACCGGGCCTCCGGCCAGTTCTCGGGAGCGCTGCAGAGCCACCGGCTGAACCGCTCGCACCGAGCCGTCCGGGGTGCTCAAACTGAGCACGAAGGTCCCCGACCCCGCGAACTCCGCCTGCACCTCATAGCGGTCCGGAGCCATCTGAACCAGCTCCAGAGGCTGGCTTTGTCCCTCGGGAGAGAGCAGCCAGCCAACCAGTCCCTGAGGAGCCAGTTCAGGAGAAATCCTGGCCACCACCTGCAGGCGCTGCAACGAGTCCAAACCGGCGCTCACTTCCAGCGGTCCCTGCTGCCCCTGGGGGAGAGTCCAGCGCACCGTCTGCAGTAAAAGCTTCGAGAACTCCGGCAAGCGCGCCCACGGTGTGCTCCAGCGCCGTCCGCTATCCCCGGTGTAGGCGGCGGTTTTGCCCAGACCAAAGCGACCCACGGCCAGGATCGGGTCGCCGCCGGCGGACTCGACCAGCACCCGGTGGGGGATTCCCCGAGCGGTGCTCAGGTTGTGGCCTAGCAATTCAGGGGCCGACTCCACCTCGACTCCCTGCAAAACCGTATGCGTCGAGGCCGCTCGCAATCGGGTTGGCTTCTCGTCGAATGCGCTACGCGAACTCAGCAACGTTTCGCGGGCGAAAATGCGAGGCAAAGCGTGAGCGCTATCGGCCACATAGCACCGGCCCTTGCCGTTGCGCGCCAAACGCTCCAGGAAGGCCAGGTCCGCGCCATCCCCCACGGCCACGGTGGAGATCACGATGCGCTCCTTCTGGGCATCCTGAGCCAGTCGGTCGAAATTCGCGGGAGCGGTGGCGCCATCGCTCAACACCAGAATGTGACGCGAGCTCAGCGGGCTGGAAGCCAGGCGCTTGACGCCTTCCTGGAGGGCGGGAAACAAATCGGTGCCGCCGCCCGCACGAATTGTAGCAATGCGCCCGGCCAGGGCTTTGGGCTGCTGAGGTGCCTGCAGCGGCACCACCCATTTGAAGGCATCGTCGAAGCCGATGACGCCGAATTGGTCCTCGGGGCTGAGAAGCTCCAGAGCGGCAATACTGGCTTCTCGGGCCATTGCCATATGCTCCACGCCTTTCGTGACTTCCGACATCGACCCGGACTTATCCAGGATGTGCAGTTGAGCAGTAGGGGGCGTGAACAGCGAGCGGCGCACTCTCAGATCCAGCGGCAGAGCTTCGGCCAGAGGGGTCTTGGCATAGCCACCTGCTGCAAAGCTATCGGGTCCGCCCAGCATCAAAAGCCCAACGCCGGCTTCCCGCACCAGGGCCGCCAGCGATTCCAACTGCTCGCTGGAAAGGTCGGTGGAAGGCACGTTGTCCAGCACGATTCCCTGGTAAGTCAACCACTCCCCCACATCTTCGGGCAATTGGCCTGGCGAGAGGGTGTCCACCAGCGCACCATTCTGGCGCAGCACCGTAGCCAGCGCCGGCACGCTGCCGGCAGGATGGACGAGGGCGATACGACTAGGCCCTTCGACCATCGTGAGACCGGAAGCCCTGTTGTTTGCGACTTCGCCGTCTTTGTCCGCGCTCACCCGTAGCTCATAGCGAGCCACGCCGGGCTTCTCTCCCTCCTGAGGTAGCAGGAAAACGTTCCTGCCCTCTTTGAGATCCACCTGAAAGCGGCCGGCCGGCTTCCCATTGCGCCACAACTGCAAGGAAGCCCCTCGACTGACCTGAGTCGAGGCAATGGTGGCCACCAGATCAAAGGGAGTTTTCTGGGCCACGCTCGACGGGCAGCGCAATTCTTCCACCAGCACTTCCGGCTCGCGGTCTTCCGGAATGGCCAGGCAGTCGATTTCCAGGGCGGAACCCTCGGCTGCCTGCAGCACGTCACCGCGAGTCTGGCGTCCATCCGTAAGCAACACCAGGCGTCCGCCCTGCCCGGGAGGCTGAGCAGCCAGGCCGAACTGGAGGGCGGCGGCCAGGTTACTTTCCTCGCGGTTGAGACGGTGGCTGCTCTTGGGAATATAGGGCGTCGAGGTGGCCGCTAACTCCAGTGCCGCTTCACCGGCAAAATGAACCACCGCAACCTGCACGCGCGCGGGGCGCGCGGCCAGCGCCTTGTCCAGGTAATCTCGCATGAAGGCCTGCTGGCGTCGAGCCGACAGCGACTGGTCGAGCAGAAAAGTGACCGTCAAACGGTCACTGGGCAGGCGATAGCGGAGCCCGGCCAGCACCAGCCCCAGCAGCAGCAGGGTGAGCAGTCGCAAGCCCGCCGAGGTGCGCCGGCGCCAGCGGGCCACCTGGGCCGCCGGCCCACCCGGCCGGCTTCCCAGCCACCACCAGAGCAGGGCTAGCAGGGGCAGCAAAATCAGCAGCCAGGGCCTGGAAAACCCCAGCATCAGCGCCGGCTCCCCCACCAGCAGCGGTATTCCCAGAGCAGCACCAGCAAAGCCAACACGACGAAGGGAAGGGCGTATTCCTGACTCATGGGCCGCGTCTGCAAATCTTCCGAGACGGGCGGCTCAGGCGCGGCCACGCGTTTGGGATGGTCCAGATTCGACTCCTCGGGGCTGTAAAAGTTGACCGCCACCTGTCCTTGTCCGGCCGGCCCCTGCCAGCTATACAGGCCAGGCCAAGTGGGCTGCCATTCCAGACCCTCAAGTTGAATCGTCCCGCGTGGGCCTTTCAGCTGCAGCGGTCCGGGGCCGTTGAGACGCGTGCGCGTGCCGCACAGAAGGCCGCTTTTTTGGGCCTGGGCGGGGTCCGCGTGCGTCTTCAGCCAACTCGAGAGGATGACGGGCAAATCCGGACTGAGCGGCAAGTCGGAGTTCTCCAGGGCGAATAACCAGACCAGCGCGGACTCGCGCTGGACCAGCAAGGGCTGGGCGAGCGAGTCGACCAGCACAGGCTCGACCCCGGCCAGGCCGGGCTTGAGGCGTTGGCGCGCTCCCCAACGCTGGCTGGAAACTCGGAAATGCCAGTCCTGTTGCAGGGCGGCCGTCAGCAAGACGGGCCCCTGATCTTGCTGGGGATCCCGGAGCCAGGCGGAGGGAGCGGCGGCCGCGATATGACGACCTGGCGGCAAAGAACTTTCGGGAAGCCGGGCCCACAGGTGAATTCCGTTGCTGCGGATATCCCCTCGCAGCAAATTCAGACCGGTCGCCGCCTGAACCGCCTGCTCCAAGAACGGAGAAACCTCACCATGACTGATCAGACGCATCGGCTCGGGGTTCGCATTCAGGCAGAAGGCCTGATTGTCCAGTTTCAGATCATCCTCATTAAGAATCTCGGCCCGGTAAGGCCCCCGACTTCCGACCAGAGGAATCTGCAGCAACTGGCGACCCCGGCCCCGCAAAGAGCAGGTCCGGTCCACCACAAAGTCGTCTCCGCCCCGCACTCGCAGACGCAATTGAGCGGCCTGGACGTCATAGTTGCGCACGGCCAAAAACAACTGATCGGGACTGCTCTGGAAAGAGTCGATGGCGTAGTTGAGCCGACCCTGGTCGGCCAGATGGGCGATACAGTTCACCCCTTCCAGCGGGTGGTCAGAAAACCAGTGAATTTGCGCCTGGGGATTGTTCTTGAGGATCGAGAGGACCAGCGGAGCCACCCGCCCGTCCTGACCGGCCACCGCCTGCACCTGCAATCCTGACAGGAGGCTCTCCAGTGCCACCCGATCCTGAGTGAACGGTTGCAGCATCTGCAGACTGGAGCCCAGGGTCGCCAGCGAGAACTCGCAATCACCCGGTGCCTGACGCAGGATCTGGCGTGCCTCGGCCAGACTGGCGGCGAAGCGATCGGACGCTCCCATGGAGGCCGACAAATCGACAATCAGCACAACCTGGCGGGCCACCAGTCCCGGGCGGACCTGATAAGGCCGTAGCAAGGCCACGACCGCCAGCGCGCAAAAAAGGAGCTGCAGCCAGAGCAGACGCTGGCTCTGGAGGCGCAACCACAGGTTCTGTCCACCCAGCTTGTCGGACACGCGGCGCCACAAAAAGGCCGCCGCCACCGCTTGGGGTCGATGGCGGGGGCGAAACAAATAGAGCAACAGGATGGCCAGCGGCACCCACAACCAGACCGCCTGGGAGGGGGCGTTCCAGCCCCACTCCTTCAAGCCAGCCATGCGCGCTCGACCAGTTGTCTCAGCAAGAGATCGTCGGGAGAATCCTCAGCGGCACACGGATGAAAGTGAAAGCCCAGACGCCGACACTGTTCTCGCAGCTGACCGCTGTGCTCCTGAAGAGCCTGCCGGTAATATTCCAGCGTCTGATGCTCCAGGGTCAACTGACGAAACTCGGCCGTTTCAATGTCCTCCAGACGGAGCGGACCGGACCAGGACGGGTCGCGGTCGTCACGGTCCAAAATCTGCAGCGCGGCCAGTTGATGCTTCCGATAGTGGGCAAAAGCCAGAGCTTCTCCCGCCTTCTCTTCCAGCCAATCGGAAAGCACCAGCACCAGGCTGGTGCGGGGCAGGCGTTGAGCCAGGCCCTTGAGGGATTCCGTCAACTCCGCCCGGCCTCCGCGAGGGCGAGAGCGCAGCCAGTCCATCAAGCGCCCCCACTGACCTCTCCCGCGCACGGCCGGATGATAAGCCGGCTCCCCGCCCAGAGTTGCCAGCGCCAACCGGTCCTGGCCGATCAAGGCCACCCAACTGAAGGCGGCCGCGCAAGTCAGGGCCAGATTTCGTTTGCTCTCGGACATCGAAGCGGACAGGTCGACCACCACCAGAACGGTGCGCTCCAGTTCCGACTCAAATTCCTTGATCACCAATCGCTCGCTGCGGGCGAAAGCCGCCCAATCCAGGTGGCGCAAATCATCGCCCGGAGAATAGTCCCGATGTTCGGCGAACTCCATGGAGCGACCCCGGCGCCGGCCGCGATGGGCGCCGGCCAGGTTGGTCTGTGGACCTTGCCTGGGAGAAACCAGGCGCAGGGGCGTCAGGCGGGCGCGCAGGCCAGGATCAAGCAACTTTTTTCAGCCGACGCCGCGAGCGCCACCGGTAGACGGCTCCCAGCATCAGCATCAGCGCCAGGTGAAAGCCGATCGCCAGAACCAGGGTTTCTTCCCGTTCCGCATAGGACTCCTGATTGTTCAGCGCTCCCCCCAAGGCGAACAGGGCGGAAAACGGAGAGACGAACAGCATGCGCCAGGTGCTGCTGTGGGTGCTGAAAGAACCCAGGGCCGGAAAGAACTGCAGCAGCACCAGTCCCAGGTAATAGACCCAGGCGTATTGCCAACGCGGCAGCAGAGCCCGCTGGAAGAACCATACGCTGAGGGGATAGACGCACAGGAAGAAGAGAGCGAAGGTCAAGCTTTCCGTAAAATCGTGGCTGATTTTGAGAGACTGCAGCATGGCCAGCGGCACCAGACAGCCCAGGACACAAAGTCCCAGCCAGAAAACGGGCCGAGAAAAGGGACTGGCGCGAAATCGCTTCTGCTCCATGCGCGAATCCAGGTTGCTGGGATTGAGGAAAAAGCCCAGGAAGCTGATGTGGGCCAGGTAGAGCATGATGGCCAACGGGTCTTCGTTCAAGCTGCTGCTTCCGCTGTAGGCCAGCGAGTAGAGTCCGGCCACCCAGGCCATACAAAACAGATACAGCAGCAAAAACAGACCGGCCATAGCGTTCAGGTTACGCGCCTCGGGGCGAACCCGGTGGCGGGCCTTGACGAAGAGAAAGCTGATCAGATAAAGCGCGATCCCCACGAAAAAGTGATAGACGGTCAGTTCCCACACCTGATTGAAGGTCCAGGGGTAGGGCCCGACGCTGATGGAGTTATTGCCGCGGTCGGCGAAGCGCAAAATCGTGTAGGGAAAAATCAGAAACGAGGAGAGCAACACCAGCAAGTAGCTCTGCACCGTCGCATAGTTGCTGCGCGACTCGCGGGCCGAGGAAAAGAGACCCACGCTGGCGGCCAGCATGCCGAAAAGAAACAGCTCGAAATAACAGCTCAGAGCTTCCGAAAGGGTGATTCCGCCCAAGAAAAAACAAATGGAAGCCAGCGGCAGGGCCGAAGCCAACAGCAAGATCAAGCAATAGGCGGCGAAGCCCAACTTGCCGGCCACCAGTTGGCCACTGGTGATGCGCGAGGCCAGCACCATATCGAGACTGTGCCTCTCGCGCTCCGAGGAAAGACTACCGCAAGTCAGCGCCGGAGCCGTCACCAGCAACAACATCAGCTGCAAGCCGAACAGCAAAAAGAAGAATTCCTTGCCGCGCTCGGCCAGCTGCTCCGAGTTGGGGTCGGTGAACATGCTCGGCAAATAGACCAGACTCACCAACAGCAGAAAGCACAGGTAGACCACCTGTAAAATGAAAATGCGCCGCTCACGCAGGCCGATGCGCAATTCTTTCAGGGTCACCGGATTGTTCCAGCTCCAGCCGGCCAGAGAATGCAGCAGCTTCACTGGGTAATCCCCTGGGTGACTTCCAGGAAGATTTGCTCCAGGTCCGTTTTCAACTGGCTGAACTCGACCGGCCGAAAACCGTCGCGCACCAGCTTGTCCAGCAGGTCGGCTTGTTTCTCCAGATCGGCTGAAGTGCTCAGCGTAAAACCAGACCCTTCCTCACTGAAGTCTTCGACTTCCAGGGCCCCTTCGATCAACTGACGGGCTTCTTCGGCCTTCTGCAAAACGCGAATGCGCAGCCGGAAGCGATTGCGGCTGGCCTGGGCCAGAATGCTGTCGACCGGGCCCGAGGCCAGCAGACGACCGGCCTCGATGATGCCGACCTTGTTGCAGAAGTCGGCCAGCTCGGGCAGGATGTGGGAGCTGACCAGCAAGGTTTTGCCCATACGCGACAGCTCTTTCAGTAAGAGCTTCAACTCGATGCGGGCGCGCGGATCGAGACCGGAGGCCGGCTCGTCCAGAATCAACACTTTGGGATCATGAAGCAGCGTTTTGGCCAGACACAACCGCTGACGCATACCGGTCGAAAGCGTCTCCACGAAAGATTGCTTCTTGACGGTCAAATCGGTCAGTTCCAGAACTTCGTCGACGAGGCCCTTCCAACGCTTTTTCGGCACCCGGTAGGCAGCGGCATAGAACTCCAGGTATTCCCAGCTGCGCATACCTTCGTAAAGACCGAACTGATCGGGCATATAGCCGAGCACCTCGCGGACCGCGTCGGGCTCGTTGGTGACGGAATGTCCGCCCACCCAGGCATCCCCGGAACTAGGCTCCTGCAGAGTGGCCAGGATGCGGATAGTGGTGGTTTTGCCCGCTCCGTTGGGGCCGATGAATCCGAAAGCATCGCCTGCCTCCAGGGTCAGATTGAGGTCCTGGAGGGCTTTGTGGTCGCCGTATTCTTTGCTCAGATTCTGACAGACGATCACGGAGCATCCTCGGAGACCACCAGGTAAGTATGACGGATCGTCTTGGGGTTGAGACCCTTACAGTGCATCACGGCGAAGCGACCGTCGGGCACGAAGAGGATCAGCGCCGACCCGGACAAGCGGCGCCCTTGTAGCTCCTGGTCCAGGGACCCTGCATCCTCGGCAGTCTCCTGGTGCTGCAGTTCCGCATTCAGGGTCGACAACTTTTTTAAGTCGATCTTCATCTCCTGAACGCCTTTGCGAATCGCAAACGGTGGACTACAACTGCCGGCGACGGTCGCCACCACTGCCTGACAATCGGCAAGGTCGCTCTGGTTGTCGATCTTGACCTTCAAGGACCCGACCGCTTCTTTGGCCTGGAAAGAGATCGGCCCGCTCAAGCTGCGCAAGCCCAGACCTCCCCAACGACTCAAGCCCCACTGGCGCAGCTTTTCCGGCTCCAGAAGCAACGTCTCGCCTCGACAACTCAGCATATGCGGCTGCTCGTCGCGAGCCCGATAGCGAGGCCGAACCAACGTATCGGCCGGAAAGTCCAGCGAGAAACGCAGGGCGGCCGGCGAAAACAGCACTCCCTGTTGGCGCAGCACCACCTCTTTCTGACCACCACGCACCCAGGCCGTCCCCAGTTCGCGCAATACCAGTTCCCGGCCGCGCCCGCTGGAGTTGATGAAGTAAGCCAGCGAAGTGATCAGCAGCGAACAGGCCGGGATGACCACAATCAGGCGCAGCACCTGGTCCTTGCGGCGCAAATAGATGTAGATGCCGGGCACCACGACCAACACGTAGCCGGCCAGGTACCAGGCCAGGGCGGCCGTGGCCGGAGCGGGCAACTCGGGCAGCACCGAAAGACGGTCGCTGAACTCTTCAAAGGTTTTGCGCACTTCCAGGCTGCCCTGTTGGGCCAGCACCTTCTGCCAGACCGATTGCGTCACTTTGGTGCCCAGCACGTCCTGGGTTTCAATGGGCGCCGTGACCTGCCAGATGTGGCCGGCACCGTGGCGGCGCAACAGCAGCAAAGGCTGATTCTGATGGCGCAAAATGACCTCGGCGCCGGCCCGCGTCTGCCCCCTCAAGAGGCCGTGGTCGAAGGAGCGGGCTTGCAGAGGGCCCAACTCGGCCAGGCGGCTGCCCCGCAACTCCTGAGGATCGGTGTTGGTCACCAGCACCAGGTTGCCGCCGGCCTGGGTGTAGTCGATGAGCGCCTGCTCCACTCGATCGCTCAACTTCAAGGCCGGTAGGTCATAGAGGACGATGGCGTCGTGGCCCAGATAGGTCCACCAGAGGTCGGGTAATTCCACCCCGCGACGCGGTTGATTCAGACGAAACTCACCCTGTTTGAGCAGACTCTTATAGCCGCCCAGGTAGCTGAACTGGTTCTTGCGCGGCACCAGGGTCAGGGCCACATAGTCCTGGTCGCTGGCCACGGAAGGCTGCAGGGAAGTGGTGACGTTGGCCACTCCAGTCAGGCGCACGTCCTGTCCATACTGGGCGCACCCCACCGGTAGTGCGTAACTGTGCTTCCCCTGCGACAGTTTGACGGGAGTCCGGGAGGTGAGTTCCGAGCGCCCGCCGTCGATCTCCAGAAAAGCGTCTTGCTGGAGCGGACTGCGGACGGAAATCTCCACCTCGGCCTGGAAAGGCGAACCGTAGCGCACGATATCGCCAAACACCGAACGTGCGTCAAGCACCACGTTGGGTTCCTGAGCGGGCAACGCCGAACTCAGCGAAGCGGCCAGCGCCAGAGCCCCCCAGAGTGTCCTCAAGCTTTGACCTCGACCCGCAAACCCTCGATCATGGGCCGCAAGACGATTTCGGCCGCCACCCCTTCGGCCTCTCCATCAAAGCTGGGCAGAACGCGATGGCGCAGACAAGGCAGCGCCACCAGTTGAACATCCTCCAAGGAAACGTGCAGACGGCCGGCGGCCAGGGCCCGGGCTTTGGCCGCCAATAGAATCGATTGGGCTCCGCGCGGACTGGAGCCGTAGCGCACGTATTTGCGCACCTGCTCGGGAGCCTCCGGAAGCAGCGGATGGGTCTGACGGATCAACCGGGCAATCGAGTGACGAATCTCGGGAGCCACCTGGATGTCGCGAGCCAGTTTCTGCATTTCGCGCAAATCCTCGCCGGCGCAGACTTTCTCGGCGCTGGGCAGGCGCGCGCCGGTGGTCAGGTCGAGAATGCTGGCCAGGTCCTCCTGGCTGGGGAACTCGACCTGGACCTTGAACATGAAGCGGTCCACCTGCGCCTCGGGCAGAGGATAGGTGCCCTCCATATCGATCGGGTTCTGGGTGGCCAACACGAAAAAGGGGTCGGGTAAAGAGTGGGCCTGACCGGCCACCGTCACCTGGCGCTCCTGCATGGCCTCCAGCAGAGCCGACTGCGTTTTGGGGGTGGCGCGGTTGATTTCGTCGGCCAGCAGCAGATTGGTAAAAACCGGCCCGGGCTGAAAGCGAAAGTGACGGGAGCCGTCCTGGGCCGTCTCCAAAATCTGGGTACCGAGAATATCGGAAGGCATCAGGTCGGGAGTAAACTGACAGCGCGCAAAGGAAAGATCGAGAACTTGACCGATGGTCTTGACCAGCAGGGTCTTGCCCAGTCCGGGCACGCCCTCGAGCAGCACGTTGCCGCCCGCTACCAGGGCCCACAAAACCTGGTCGAGCAGAGCGCTCTGACCGACTACAACCTGTTGCAGCTCTCCCCGAATTTTCTGAAACTGTTCGGCGAAGCGGTCCACCCTGTCACGCATAAAGAAAAGTTCCGGACACCGCCAGCCCTTCCTCTAAGCTTTTTTGGGGCGAGTGAGGTAGCGCATCAGGCCATAAGCAGCGGCCACCACCGCAATCAACAGCACAATCACTTTCGTCTTGGCTTTGACGGCCGCCTTCATGGCGTCAGGCGAGTCAAACATTTCAGGAGTGATGATCTGCGGGCCGAACCAGGCCAGCACCGAGCACCAGATGGCCGAACCGAGGACGGTCGTCCAACTGAAGGTCCAAAAATTCATTCCGGCCACGCCGGCGGGGATAGCGATCAGGTGTCGCACCACGGGCAGCAAGCGGGCGAAAAAGACGCCCTCGCGACCGAAGTCGCTGACCCAACGCTCTCCAACCTCGAGCTTTTTCTCGGAAACCAGAAAGCGCGTGACCAGAGGACGGCCCAGCTTCAGGCTAATGCCGTAAGTGATAGCCGAGCCCAGCCAGCAGCCGAATGTTCCGGCCAGAACCACACCAAAGTAACTCAAATGCCCCTGGGAGGCCCAATAGGCGGCGGGTGGAATGACAAGTTCCGAGGGGATTGGAAAGATGCTGCTTTCCATGGCCATCAGCAACACGATGCCGGGATAACCGCCCGTCTTGAGAACGGACATAATCCACACAAAGAAAGCATGCAAGTAGATTTTCACAGGAGCGCGTTCGTGTTGAGAAGAATTCATCCTCCCCCTCATGCTTAGACCCGCGCTCAAGCTTCTACTGGGAGTGGCTTTGGCGCTCTGTGGCCTGTGGCTGGCCTGGAACCGCCTGAGTTTCACCACCGACCGCACCCAGTTGCTCGACCCTCACAATCCCGTCCAAATGGACTGGGCCCGCTACCGCGAGAAATTCGGCCGCACCACCGATTACGTGGTGTTGGTGCGCGGACAGAACGAGGAGCAGGCCCGCCAAGCCACCGATCTGCTGGGTCAGGCGCTCCGCAAGAGCCCGCGCTTTCAGCACGTCTTTTATCGGCTGGACCTCCCGCAAATCTCCGCTCACGGCCTTTACTTCCTGCAGCTCAAGGATCTCCGTCAACTGAAAAGTCGGCTCGTAGGGGCCCGTCCCTGGCTGGAACTGTTGGCCTCCAGTCCGCGCCCGGAAACCTTGTTGCGCCAGCTGGGACTTTTACTGGCTGACCCTCAGATGCAAAAAGAGCTGAGGCCGTTCCTACCCATGTTGATCCGGACTTTGGAAGACCTGGCCGATAGCCTGGAAACCGGCGGACGCTCGGACTTTCACAGTCCTCTGGGCAGCTTCCAGGCCGATGTGCCGATGCTCGAAGGCCGCACCGTGGCGCCCGGACAGACGGTCTTCTACAACCAGTTGACCGACGGCAAGACCTTCATGCTGGTAGCCCTGCCCGCCGACATGTCCGGCTCGTTCGTGGCCGACATCGCCACCCTGGAAGAACTGCAGCGGTTGGTGGCCGGCGTGCGCCGGCAAATCCCCGAGGCCTATATTATGGTCACCGGCGAGCCGGCTATCAACACCGAGGAAATGATGACGGCCCGCCGCGACGCCACTCGCTGCGCGGCCGCCGCCTTGCTCTTCACCTCACTGCTGCTGGTGCTGGCCTTCGGCCAGATCACTCGCCCTCTGTGCGCCGTCATCAGCCTGGTGCTGGGATTGTGCTGGTCGCTCGGATTTGCCGCCCTGACGGTAGGCCAGCTCAACTTGCTGACCGTCCACTTCGTCACCATCCTGACCGGCCTGGGCATTACCTTCAGCATCCAGATGCTCAGCGAGTTCCAGAGAGTTCGAGCCCGGGGGCAGAAAGCCGAGGTTGCCGTCTCGGCCAGTCTCAGCCAGGCTCGCCATCAGGCCATGGGTGCCATCACCACCGCCATCGCCTTTCTCTCCCTCCACTTCACGGCATTCCGAGCCGGGGCCGAACTCGGCTGGATCACCGGCATGGGCGTGCTGCTCTGCTATCTCTCCACCCTGACCATGCTGCCCAGCCTGCTGCTTTTGGTGGAGGGTGAGCGGCCCTGCAAAGGCCACCCGCGCCTGGGCCGCATGCTGGTTCCCCTGGAACTGTGGCTGCGCCGGCGCCCCAAAATGGTCTGTGGAGTCAGCCTGATCTGGACCCTGGCCGCCAGCTGCTACCTGGGACGGATTCCCTTTGACTACAATTTGCTCCATTTGCAAGCGGCCGACGCCGAAGCCATCCGGGTGGAAGCTTATTTGCAGCGCATCGGCTACAGCACGCTTTACGCTATCTCCATGGCTCCCAACGCGGAAGCGGCCCGCCTGCGCGCCGAGCAACTGCGCAAGCTACCGACTGTCTCGCGGGTCGAGTCGGTGCTCTCGCTGGAGCCCTACGACAGCGCCGGCAAGACCGAGGTAATTCGCGAGTTGGTGCAGTTGGCGCCGCTGCTGCGCCTGCCCCAAAAACCGGCGCCACTGGGAGCCGAGCAGCTACTGCAAATGTATGACTCCTACATGCACCTGCGCCATCGTCTCCACCGCTCGGTGCGTTCTCTGCAAAAACAGCCCGACGGTCCGCGCCTGCAGAAAGCCATCGCGCGACTGGAGAAACTTCTCGATCCGGAAAATCCCGGCCCGATCGCCGCTGGACTCGAATCCTATCAGCAAGCCCTGCTGGAGGATTTGCAGATGCAGCTGACCACATTGCGAAAACAGCGCGTGGAGACGCCGGATATTCTCAAGCTGGTGCCAGCCGAAGTGCGTCTCCGCAGCATCGCCGCCGACGGCACCGTGTGCCTGCGCATCTTTCCCAAAGAGAACTGCTGGGAAAGAGAGCCGCTCAGCCGCTTCGTGGCCGACTTGAGCAAAGTCGACAAGGACATCACCGGCACGCCGGTGCTGATTTTCAACTATCTCGAGCAGCTACGCAACGCGTATGGAGTCTCGGGTCGCAACGCCATGTTGGTCATCGTTTTCTTGCTGCTCGGTTACTACCGCTCGTTTCGCTGGGCCGGCCTGGCGCTGCTGCCCAAAATCCTCGGAGTGATCTGGATGATTGGCGTGCTGGGCCTGATGCACGCCGAATTCAACGCCGCCAATTTCCTGGCCCTGCCCCTCACCCTGGGCATCGGCCTGATCTTCGGCATGGAGGCCCTGCGCATGAGCCGCCTCCCCTATCGCCCCTTGATGTCGAGGCAAAGCGCGGGCTTCGCCGTCGCCCTTTCAGGTCTCACCACCCTGGTCGGCTTCTCCACCCTGATGGCGGCCGAACACCGCGGCGTGGCCAGCTTCGGCCTGGTTATGAGCGTCGGCGTAGCCATGAACCTCCTCACCTCCCTCCTCCTGTTGCCAGCTTTGCTGGGGAGAGGGAGAGGCAAAGGGGAGAAGGAGAGGGTTTAGCCATAAGCTTAGCTCTCACCACCTCCCCTATCGACTCCCCCTCTCTCCGCCCCGGTAGCGTTCGGCGGCCTGGCGGTTCTCGGCCTGGCGAATGCCATCATCGAAGTGGGCGTGGATGTGGAGGTAGTTGAGAGGGACGAACGAGCGACCGGCCTGGGCAAAGTCCAGGATGGCCTGGGGCTCGAGGGCGTGGAGCGGTTCCAGACAGCGGCCCAGTAGCTTGTCGGTGGTTTCCCGCTCCACGATCGGGTCATCGCCTTCTCGAGGCAGCAGGTCGAGCACTTCCTGGCACCAGTTGGGGTTGTCCTCGGCCGGTCCACAACACCCCCACCAGGCCCAGCAACGCACCAGAAAGCGCCGATACTCGCCCGGCATGGTGCCGTAGACATCCTGGGCCAGCTGCCTGGCCTGCTCCCACGAGGTGCAATACTGCTCGGCCTGCGGTGCCCGCGTCAGCAGGGTGGAGGCGCGGAACCAGAGTTCGAAATTCTGGTCGGCCGCGTAATTCTCGCGAAAATGCCTGCAAGCCGCCAGCAACAGCCCGTGCTTGGGCACCTCCAACTCTTCCAGATAGGCATTTTCCAGGTCGGCCATGAGATTCTGATAAAGCCGCTCGATGCTATCCTGCTCTTCTCGCAAGGTCAGCCGGGTGACCAGATGGGTCTGGATGTTCAAGTGCGAGTCCACCAGACGCAGACGAAACTTGCGTTCCAGGACCATCGACTCGAGCTCGCGGCGCACCACTTCCAGGGCGGCCTCGTGAGCCTCGTCGCGAACCAGACGGCGGTAGGAAATGTCCAGCTTCCAGGGCCCGACCAGCACCACGCGAGCATGCGGAAAACCCACCTTGACCGGGTCCTCGGCAAAGTTCATGCCGTCGACCACCCAGTGCAGCGCGGCTTCGGCCACGTCCAGAGCCAGCCAGGCGGAAAATTCTCCCGGGCTGGTGCGACTGTCAGGCGCCTGGGGAACCTCGTAAAGACCGCGGCGATGGGCTAACGAGCGCGACCAGGCGGCCGGCGGCCACTGGCTGCCCGAGACGATGGTGCCGTTCCAGCTCACCGGGCAAGGGCAGTATCTCAGCAACAGCTGGAGCTGGGCCGGGGTCGGCTGCTCCAGTGGGGGCCCCAGCCCCAACAGGCGAGCCGCCCAGCCCTGGCGATGCACCTCGACCCTCAGACCATCGCGTTCGCTCTGCAGGGGCAACGCCTTGAACTTGTGGTCCACGAAGGTGGCGCGCACCGCGCCGGCCAGGATCTCGATCTGCGTATGAGGGGTGCGGGTCGCTCCCAACACGCCCAGGGCCAGATGGCGCAGCCCCGGCTGGAACTTGCTGAAGGCGTAGGCAAAGAGACGCTCGAGAATCTCCTGGGAAATCTCGGGCCCGCTATAGTGCAGGCAGATCTTCTTCTTGTCCGCCGCTACCGCCAGCGAGGAAGCCCCCAGCCCCACGCAAGCGGCCAGCAGCGGATAAAAATAGGTGGTTGGTTCCGCATATTGGAAGCCTTCCAGCTTCTGCAGCGCCACCACCGCGTCCATCTCGAATTGACCCGAGTCGACCAGCTCGCCCTCGGCGCGCAGGTCGGCCAGAAAGGCATCGAGCTCCACGGCGCTTTATTGGTCGTCGCTGGGTGCGGGCGTGTCGCTGGAGGTGGGCGTGGCGCTCACCGTGGGGCTGACCTCGGGAGTGGGAGTTGCGGTGGTGGTGATGGCCGGCGGCTGCTTCAGCTGCTCATCGCCGATCAGCAGTCCGGCCAGAGCGGCCGTGTGTAGATTGGTGAGCAGGCCGGCGAAGAGAGCCAGGAAGCCCATACGAGCCAGGTCGCCCTTGCGCTTTTCGGCCATGGCGCCGATGCCGCCGATCTGGATGGCGATGGAGGAAAGATTGGTGAATCCGGCCAGCGCGTAAATGGCCAGAATCGAGGAGCGAGCGTCGAGCTTGCCGGCCGCCATAGCCACCTGCAACTGAGCATAAGCCACGAATTCATTGATGACGAAAGACTGTCCCAGCAGGCCGCCCACCAGCACCGAGTCCTTGCCGGGCATCCCCACCAACCAGGCGAAGGGAGCGAAGACCCAGCCCAAGATGAGTTCCAGGCTGAGGAACTTGGCGCCAAGTAAAGTCTGCAAGGACTCTGGAAGTTCGCGGAAGCCCAGGAAACCATTGAGCAGGGCGATCAGCGAGATGAAGGCGATGAGCATGGCGCCCACGTTCAAACACAGATGCAGTCCGGTGCCGGCGCCGGCGGCGGCCGCTTCGATGACGTTGCTCTCGGTGCGCGGCAGGTCGATCTTGACGTCGCCACTGGTCTCCGACTGCTCGGTCTCGGGCACCAAGATCTTGGCCATCATGATGGAGGCCGGCGCCGACAGCACACAGGCGGTCAGGATGTGACCGGCGGCCGAGCCCAGCAGCGGGGTGAGCATGTTGGCGTAGACGATCATCACGCCGGCCGACATGGTGGCGAAACCGCTGGCCATCACGACCATGAGTTCGGACTGGGTCAGGCCGCCCACGTAGGGCAGAATCAGCAGCGGCGACTCCGACTGGCCGATGAAGATGTTGGCCGAGGCGCACAGCGTTTCGGCGCCGCTGGTGCGCAGCACCACCCGCATGGCCTTGGAAATGATGGAGACCACCCACTGCAGCACGCCCAGATAGAAAAGCACCTGCACCAGCGAGGCGAAGAAGATGATGGTGGGCAGCACGCGGATGGCGAAGATGAAGCCCCATTCGCCGCCCGGGTTGGCTAACGACCCGAAGACGAAGCTAATGCCCTTCTGCGAAGTTTCCATCAGGGCGTGGACTCCGTGCCCGATGCTCTCGAAGAAAAGCAGACCGGGTCTGGTCTTGAGCAACAAAACGGCCAGCGCCAACTGGATGCCCAGGCTGGAAAAGACCAGCCGCCAATCGATGGCTTTGCGGTTGCGCGAGAAGGCCACGGCCAATCCCATAAAAACCAGGATGCCTAAAAGACCGACTGCTTTTCCCAAGGCCTTGCCCTCCTCCGCGAACTGTGGCGGGCGGTTCTCGATTTAATCCAGGCAGCCCTGCTCATAGCGCGGGATGCCGGCTTCACGCCAGGCCCGAGTGGTGCGCAAAATGATGTCGCTGACCATGGAGCGCTCCAACTGATAGTCGACGATGTAGCAGCGCGCCGTCAGGGCCACGTCCGGCACCAGGGTTTCGCCCACTTCCTCGTTCATGGTCACGCTGACCCCGTTCTTCAGCCAGGCATAACGACTGGTGACCACTACCTCGCGCATCAGATCCGCCGCTCGGTCGAGATCCGCACTCACGCCGACGTGCATCTTGACCGTCACCATCATGGACAGACTGCCGGAGTTGCTGGAAGCCACCGCATCGGTCAAGAACACGGCATTGGGAATCGTGACCGTGTCGTGCCCCAACGTCAGGATTCGCACCGAGCGTAGCCCGATGCTGACGATGTCGCCGTAATACTCCTTGTAAGTGACCCGATCGCCCACCTGGAAAGGCTGGTCGAATAACAGCACCAGGCCGGCGAAAAGAGAAGCGGCCACGTCTTTGAGCGAGAAACCGATGGCCACCGCGGCCGAGCCCACCAGGGCCACCAGCAGCTCCGGCTTGGAACTGAGCAGAGCCGCCGCGATGGCCAGGCCGGAAACCAGGTAGACCAGGAAGCGCCCGATCGTGTGGAAGCGAAAGACGGTCAGACGCTGGGCCGGCATCCAGTTGGTGGCCAGCTGCGCTCCGCGATCCAGACCGGTAGCCACGATCCAAGCGGCAAAACCCAGCACCACCGCCAGCACCACCTGAGCGAAGTGAACGGACTCCAGGCCCTGAACCAGGGAATCGATGCTGCTAGTCTCCATCGAGCAAGTTCCTCTCTCTCAAAAAGTGGGCCACGTCCACCAACCAGCCGCGACTGATGCTCAAGCCGGGACCACCCAGGTCGGCCAGAATCCCGATCTCCTGACAGCGCTCCCAGGCCAGAACCAGCTGACTGATGGGCAGAGCCGTCACCCGGGCCGCCTGGTCGCGGGTCAATTCTCCATGGCGCATGACCGCCGCCAGCAAATAGCCGGCCGCCGGCGCCAGGGTCGTCAATAGATAGGCCGGCTTACGGGAGGGCAGACCGACCACCACTTCCCCCTCCGCGTTGACCCGAGTGGCCTCCAGCCAGAGCTCGCTGGCCACAGTCGGATTGCCGCCTGAGACTTCGCGCAAAATATGGAAGTAGAAAGACTCGGCGGAAACGCCGGGAGTGGCTTCGGCCGCCCGCAAAACCGCCTGGGAGTAGCGCAACGTCCCCCCGGCTCCTCCGTGGCGGGCCAGCAACATCTGACCAAGGGCTCCTTCGCTCCAGCGCGGCACCGCCAGAGTGAGGGCTACGTACCAGCGGTCGCTCAGGGCCAGCCGCAGGTAGCGCTGGCTCTGCGAAGTCATGACCAGACACCAGAAAAAATTCTTGCGCGTGCCGGTCATAAAACGCAGCAGTTGGTCCATCGCCTCGAATCCACCCAGGGCGGCCAGAAACAGTCGCTGCGACTGAGGCACAATGACCAGCGTGCGAGGCTGCTCCTGAAGGCTCTCCGCCAGGGCCTCCCAAGAAGGGGCCTCCACCTGGACCAGCGCCTGCAGATGCCGGAGCAGCGCCTGGGCGGTGGTGACTCTTTCCGGTATCTCCAACTTCAGCACTCGCAGGTCGGCGGAGAACTGGTCTTCCAGATGCTCCACCACCCGGTCCCGACCGCTGCCGTTGGGACCGTGAACCACCATCAGAGATTCGCTGCCGCGTCCCTCACTCCAAGAGCGAACCGCTCCTTCCAGCTGAGGACGAAAGCCGGGTGCCGAGAGGTCCCAGGCCTCGATGGGCACCGCCGTGCTCGCCAGGAAGGCCTGGCGATAGTCGGCGCTCAGCGGCAGCAGACCGGCCTCCTGCTGACGGCTCGACTCCATCCAGCGCATCAGAACCCCGGTGCTCATGCGCTTGGCCCAATCGTAGCGCACCGTGCGCCGCACCAGCCAGTGCAGCAGACCCAGAGCCATGACGACAGGCACAGCCAGTGGTGCCAACACCAGTCCCAGCAGCGGCGAGGAACACAAACTGCCGAACCAGGAGCCCAGACGCGGGGAGCCCGGCAACATCGCCGCCAGCGCCTCTCCCAATTCCACCCGCCAGCTCCAACTGAGCATCCAATAAAGAAACTGAACCAGGAAGCCGGTCAGCACTTCGCAGGTGGCCACCAGAATACCGGGACCCGCCAGCGCCATCAGCACCGTATTCAGGCTGGCCTGTAGCCAGAAGGCTCGACCCAACAGCCGCAGGTCTCGCAGGGCGCGCGTGCGCACTCCCACCTTCTGGCCGACCTGAGAATGGACGATTGCCTGCAGCAAAGGCCCATCGGCCAGCTGCAAATAGGCCCGATAGAACGCGAACACCTGACCCAACAAGAAGATCGGTCGCAGGCACTCGGCAACCCCCTCGCTGACCATGACCAAGCCCAACTGACAAACCGGCCAGACCAGCACCCAGGTCCAAACGCCCCGCAGGCCGGTCGTCTGCACTTGCTCGCGCCGGTCGGCGGCGACCAGGGCGCTGCTCAGCAAAATCAGGCCCAACAGCGCCAGTCCTACTTCCTGGCCTAACTCCAGCCAGAAAGCCCGTCCATATCCAACCCTTCTCTCCAACCGAGAGCGGGCCAGCAGATAAAGACCGTATTTGCGATCGGGATAATTGCGCAACTCGAAGAGACAGTCGTCCAGCCAGGGACCCGGGCTTTCGAAAAGGGCCATCCAGTTGACGTCCGACATGCGGCGCAGGACCCGGTAGCGCAGCCAGACCACCTCTTTGAGCCGCTCTACCCGTCCGGCCAGGTCCGCGTCAAAGGCCTCCGTGCTGGCCAGCGTCAGCCGCCTGAGCTGTTCGGCCAGGCGCTGGTAGTGCTGCACATAGGCTTCGGCTTGCGGATCTCCGCTCAAACGGGACACCAACGAATGCTCCAGAGGCGGCTGAACCGGTAAATCTCCCCGGGCGCCTACCGCTAGAAAACGTTTCAACGAGACCGCGCGGTCCTGCCACAAATCTCGGATTTCTTCTCGGGTGTGGCGCAGCTGCACGAAATCCAGCTGAGGGCTATCCAGTCGCCCCCCGATGGAATCCAGCTTGCGCACGATTTCCTTGACCGTAGCGGCGGGCACGGTCAAGTTGGAGCCGTCTTTGGCCTCGGCCGCTTTTAACTGTTGCTCGAAAAGGTCGAGATTTTCTTCGCGCACCTTAAGTTCGGCCAGCAGGGTGGCGTGTTCCGCCTCCGACAAACTGGTGGCCTGAGTGGTAATCTCCGGCTGAGGATCGTCGGGCGGCTCCAAGGAGCTCCAGGGACGCAGCCAGATCCAGGCGACAGCTGCCACCAGTAGCAAAACGACGGCCAGCGCCCGGCCCTGTCCCTGCGGTTCTTGATTCATGAGCTCATCACCACCACCGCGCAGGGGGCCGCGCTTAAAACCCGCTCAGCCCGATGCCCCAAAAAGTCCTGACCGCCCACCGCCCGAATGCCGGTGGCCATAAAGATCAGGTCAAAGTTCTCCGCAGCCAGCGCCAGGATGGCCGACGAGGGCGAGTGTTCTTCCAGCACCTGAGTGTCCACCTGAGCGCCCAGACGGCGGGCCAGGTCGGCGTGATGGTCGACGATCTGCTGGGCAAAGGTCAGGGACAGTTCGTGGGCGTGCGGTCCGTGACTTTCGCCATCGAGAGGCGGCACCACATGAACGATCGATACGATGGCCTGCAGGCTACGCGCGATCACGGCCGCCACCTCGGTGGCGCGCAGCGAATAATTGGTCCCCACCACCGGCAGCAAGATGCGCTGAAAGTGAACTTCTTCTCCAGCTTTGCGAGAGTCAGGTCGGGCCTGGACCACCATGGTTGGACAGGGGCTCCCCTTGAGCACCTCGTTGAGAACCGGGCTCAGAGCTCGATCCCGAGTGGCCCCCAGCACCAACAGGTCGTAGTTACCTTTTTCGGTTTCCCCCAGGATACTGGAAGCGACGTTGGGAGCCTGACAGTGCATCACCCTGGGAGCCGGCCCCTGACTACGCTGCAGCTGAGCGGCAATGGCCTCGGCGGCCTGAGCGGGCGGCGGGTCTCCGCCCGGAGAGGTGAACATGGCGGTAATGGCCACCGGATGGTGATGGCTGAGATGCCCCAGTAAATGAGCGGCAATTTCCACATTGTGTCCGCCACGCGAGGGCAGCAGCACCCTTCGCAACGAGTTGAGAAAGCTTTCCGCCCGACGCATTTCGCTGCTCAGACGAGCCTGTTCTTCGTCGCTGACGGGGACCTGTTGGAAGGTCCAGCGCAGCAGAGGCGGAGCGGCCAGACTGGTGATGATGGCCATGGCGATCATCACCGAATACATATCCTGATTGAGGATTCCCAGGCTCAGGCCGATGCGGGCCACGATCACGCCCATGGCGCCGCGGGGATTCATTCCCGAGCCGAGCGTCAGACACTGCCAGTGGCTCAGACCCACCACTTTGCCGCCCAGATAACAGCCGATGTATTTGCCCAGCGTGGCCACCACCAATACGACTCCGGTCATGGCCAGCAAGGAAGGGCTGAGCAGAGCCGGCAAGTTCACTTTGAGGCCGGCGGTGGCGAAGAAGATCGGAGCGCAAAAACTGGAGGTGAAGAGCTCCAGCGTATGAGCGACCTGGCTTTGCAGGCGCGGCGACTGGCCGATCAGGATGCCGGCCAGAAACGCCCCCAACATGGACTCCAGACCCAGTCCGTGAGTGACGATGGAGAAAGCCAGCGCCAAGAACAAGGAGGCGCCGAGCTGAGAACCTTCCCCCGGGGCCCAATGGTCCACGGCTCCCAGGAAGCGGTTCACCCAACCACGGCCCAGAGTCAGTGCCAGGCCCATCACGCCCACCGAGGCCGCCAGCTTGAGACCCACATCCTGGACGGTCACCACGCCCTTGGTAGCCAGACCACCGGCCACCGCCAGCAAAATCCAGCCGACGGCGTCATCGAGCATGGCCGCGGCCAGGTTGAGCTGACCCAGGTCGCGACGGATCACCTTCAGATCTTTTAAGGTCTTGGCGATCACGGGGATGGCCGAAATGCTCAGATTGACGGCCACGAAAAGGGCGAAGACCACCCGTTTGTCGGGACCGGTCATAAACTCGACCGGCGCCAGAGCACCCAAACCCAGGCCGAAGGCGAACGGTACCACCAGACCGCCGGCCGAAACCCAGGCGGCGGTGCGAATCCGCTGCACGATCAGGGTCAAGTCGATTTCCAGTCCGGTGACGATCAGCAGCAACAGGACGCAGAACAGAGAGAAAGCTGAAAGCAAATCGCTGAGCACTTGCTCGGCGGGAAAGACGGCCGCGTACCACTGCGGAGCCACCAGTCCGAACACCGAGGGGCCCAGTAGCAAGCCCGCCAACAACTCACCGATGACGGCCGGCTGGTCCAGACGCCGGATGCACTCGCCGAACAGTCGAGCCACGCCCAACAGCAAAGCCAGCTGCGACAAAAAAAGCAGCGTGGCTTCATGACTGAGAGGAACCAGCCCGGCGGCGAAGGTCATAGCTGCGCGTTCTCTGGCCTGCAGGTCTGGCCCTGCGCCTCGGGAAGGGCGCCAGCATGAGTGGATCCGCCCAGCATTTACGCAAATTGCTCACCTTCTTCTTCCAAGCCCATCCCTGGCACGGCATTGCCGCCGAAGCCAGTCACGCCGGGCACTACCACACCTACGTGGAACTGACGCCCTTCGACGGCGTAAAATACGAGGTCGACAAAGCCACCGGACACATCCGCTGCGACCGCCCGCAAAAATACAGCAACCTGTGCCCGACCCTCTACGGCTTCATTCCCCGCACCTACTGCGGGACCGCCGTGGGACGCCACTGCGCCGAGCAAACCGGCCGCGAAAGCATCCGAGGAGACGGCGACCCGATCGACATCTGTGTGCTCACCGAAAAGCCGATCTCCAATGTGGGAATTCTGGTCAACGCCAAGCCGATCGGCGGCCTGCGCATGATCGATGACAACTCGGCCGACGACAAAATCATCGCCGTGCTCGAACAGGACATGGCCTATGGGCACCTCAACTCGATCCACGACCTGCCGGTCGCCATGGTCGATCGCCTGCGCCAGTATTTCTTGACCTACAAGCTCTCTCCGGATGAAACGACGCCACCCGTGGAAATCACCCACGTCTACGATGCGGCCGAGGCGCTTCAGATCATTCGCTACAGCCAGCAAGACTACCACGAGGAATTCCACGCCGTGCAGGACGACGCCGTGCGCTTCTTGCACGAACTGGCCGAAACCGTCCGCCCTTCCAATCTGAGATAGGATCGCACCGCCATGAAACTGCTGACCAAGTGGAAGATTCTTTCCAAGTTGCCGGGCGGGCGCTGGATGTTCGCCCGGCTGCTGGGCTTTTTCGTGCCCTACACCGGAACCATCGGAGCCAAAGTGGTCAGTCTCCGACCTGGCCACGCCAAAGCCACTCTCCAGGACCGGCGCGCCGTGCGCAACCATCTGGGCAGCGTGCACGCGCTGGCTCTGGGCAACCTGGGCGAAATGACTCTGGGCCTGGCTATGACGGCCCTACAACCCAAGAACGGTCGATTCATCCCGGTGCGCCTGGAACTGGACTACGTCAAGAAGGCCCGCGGACTGCTCACCTGTGAAGTCAACCTGCCCTATGTCGACTGGCCGGACCAGGGGGACTGGCAGGGGGAAGCCTTGATTCAGGATGAGTCCGGCGACCTGGTATGCAAAGTGATTGCCCATTTCAAAGTCGGCAGAAAAAGCTCCCTGTAAAGGAACTTTTGACGAACGTGGTGAGTCCCAAGGATAGCGAGAACCTTCCTACTTTTGATGAGATCTATCAGGAGCAGGCCGGTTACGTGTACAACCTGGCGTTGCGGATGACGGGAAACCCCGCCGACGCGGATGATGTTTACCAGGAAGTCTTTATCCGCGTTCACAGATTTCTCGGAACCTATCGGGGCGATGGCCTGAAAACCTGGCTGCGACGCATTACCAGCAATGTCTTCTGCACACAGATCAAGAAAAAGCAGCGAGAGACGCCGGAAGAAGAAGTCGGAACCGAGCTCCCTACCATCGAGGGAGAGCCGGGCGCCCTGTTGGAAGACCGGGAACTGGGGGAAAAGTTGACCGTGGCACTCGATTCCTTAGGAACCGTGATGCGGGCAGCCATGATTTTGAGAGGAGTGGAAGGCTTGAGCTATCAAGAGATTGCCGATCTGCTGGAGATCCCCGTCGGCACGGTGCGTTCCCGTCTGTCGCGAGCGCGTCTTCAGCTGCTCTCCCAATTGGAGGGGCCCAGGTGAGCTGTTCTCCCTTTCACGAACTGCTGACGGGCGCGCTGGACGGCGAACTGGACGCGGAAGAAACGGCCCGGCTCGAACTTCATCTGGCCGAATGCTCTGCCTGCCGAGCCTTGAAAACCAGGCTGGAGCGGCTGGATGCCGGCTTTTCCCATCTGCCGCAGGCAGCCCCGCCTCCCCTCCGCCCCCGCGCCGTTGTCACGCCGCTGCCGGAAAAAACCGGTTCCGCCCCTGCCGCCACGGCCATCTGGTCGGTTTTGCTGGCGGCCGCCGCCTGCGCGGCCATGACCTTCTGGAATCCTCAAGCGGTGGGCGGCTCGGAGCTCTACCTCAGCTCCAACCAGCTCGCCCATCAGTCTCCTCCCGCTGGGGAAAGCCCGGCCTTGAACGAGTTCCGCTCCGCCCCCCTGCACGGCAAGCTGATGGCGCAAGCCGAACTGCACTTTGAGATTCACCTGGACAGCGATAGCCATCCCTGCAAGGACTTGCAGCTCCAAGTCGACTACGACTTCGATGGCGACGGCCGGGTGGACCGTAGCGAAACCTATGCATCCTTTGACACCGATGGCAAGGACGGCTGGGAAGTCTACACCCAAGGGCGTGGAGCCTTATCCCATCAAGGAGCGATGCGAGATTTCACAGGCGGCACGGTCTCCTGTCACTTGAAAAACGCTTCGGGCGAAGTGCAGTATCTGCAGGGGAATTCGAAGCTAATTCTTCCCCACCGCCTCGGGGTCTGAGATCAAGCGGGCTTTCTCCGCCCGCTTACGGCTCAACTCGATCCCCACCGCTTCCAAACCCAGCCCATTGGCGACCGCCAGCAGCAGCCCCTCACCGCAAAACGGAGCCACCAACCGTCGGGTGGGCGTCTCTTTCAGCAGATAGCGGCAGATCATGCGGCAGACATCCACACCCAGGCCACGCGCCCAGCTGCTGCGACCTCGCTGGGGCATCACATCGGCCGTGGCCCGGCTCAGCGGCGGCCGCAGGTTTGGTGCGAAACAGAGCAGATGACTGTAGCCTGGGCGCCCAAAGGTCAGCGCGCCGGGCTCGACTCGGGCCACCACCTTGTGCCAGAGCAATCCCACCCCTAAACGTCGTGCCGCCAGCTGGCATAAAAAAGCCTTGTCCACCCACAGCCCTTCGTGCTTCACGTCGCTCTGAAAGAAAATAACGACGCCATCGGGGGGACAGGAACGCAGCACGCGCTCGGCCGCCTGGGTGAACCAGTCTTGCCACTCCTCCAGCGTGAGATGGGAAAACTCCGAGTAGTCGGGTAGCGAGGTGACCAGGGAACTGCCCTCGAGGACTCCGCGCGCCTCCAACCAGCCCAGCGCGTCCTCACAGTAGACCTCTCTCACCGTTGGGCTTCGAGAAGCTGGTAAGGCCCTTCCAGGGCTAAAATGCGGCGGATCTGGAGGCCAGCACCCTGGAGCAGTTTTTCATACTGGGCGGCGGTGCGCTCCCGTCCTCCGGTCATCACCATCATGTTCAGGTCCATCATGGCGGCCGGAGAGATCTGGGGCGGCTCGGCCAGCAGCATTTCGGCGATCAGCAAGGTGCTGCCCGGCTTCATAGCCGTGCTCACGTGACCCAGAATCTGAGCGCACTGCTCGTCGGTCCAGTCGTGCAAAATATGCTTGAGCAAATAAAGGTCGGCGCCAGCGGGGATGGACTCAAAGAAGCTACCCGCAACTTTTTCGACCCGTTCGCTCACTCCCAGGGCGCTCAACTCCTGGTCGGCGCCGGCCAGGACGGTCTCCAAATCAAAAAGCAGACCGCGTGACCCGGATGCGCCCTGCAGCAGGGCTCCCAGAAATTGACCGTGGCCACCGCCAATGTCGGCGATCAGAGCGAATCGGCTGATGTCGTAAGCCGCTTTCAGCTGCTGCACGAAGGCCCGCGTCATGCTGGCCATCGAACGATTGAAGCGCTCCGCTTCCTCGGGCTGGGAGGCGAAATAATCGAAGACGTTGCTGACACCCAGGGCTTTCTGATAAGCCGGCTGCCCGGTCGTAACGGTGTGCTCCAACTGATACCAGCTGTGCCAATGGCCGGGGTCGGTCATCATGACCATGGCGTCGCGTAGCGATCGCGGGTGCGAAGAGACCAGCAACTGACCCATCTCGGTCAGCCCGAACACTCCCGCTTCCACCTCGTGCAGCGCTCCCAGAGCCACGCAGCCGCGCAGCAAGCGCTCCACCGACTCCGGATGATAGCCGGCACTCAGGCTGACGGAGGATACGGGTCCTTGCTCCAGACCTTCAAAAAAACCCAGGCGCACCGCCACCGAAATGGTCATAGCGGCCCAGTGACCCGAGCCCATTTGCATGAGGACCTGCTCAGGACTCACCCCAACCTCCAGCTATTTCTTTTTGGGCGGCTTCTTGCCGGGCTTGCCTGAGGCAGCCGCCAGCTTCTGCTTGTAGGCAGCTTCTTTCGGGTAATTTTTCACCAACCAGGCGAACTGGGCGCGCGCCTGGTCCTTTTTGCCGGTCTTGAGATATTGCTCGCCCAAGAAAACGCGCCAGTGGCGGGTTGCCTCCTCGGAGGTCTGCAGTTGCTGGGCGGCCTGCCCGATCGCATCTTCCGGATTTTTCTCGACCATCGCTTCGATGGCGGCTTTCGGGTCTTCGGACCCGGAGGGACGGGTGAACAAGCTGGCCAGCAAACCCAATCCTAAGATGACGTTGGCGGCAACGGAGATCTTAAACCAGGGAATCTCGCGCTGGGGAACGAGCGGGACCGGAATGGTGCCGCTTCTGGGGCTTCTGTGTTCACTCACGGGGCGGGCTGTTCGGTTCCAATTAACCTCTCCCTTTTTCTTAGTTTCTCTATTGCTATACCCAGGCGGGTCTAAAAATCGCGCCCAAACCCGGCTGCGTTGCGATGGCCGCCCCCGCCAAAAACGCGCGCCACTTCGGCTACGTCAAACTCCCCAATCGAGCGGAGAGACCAGGCTTGCTTGCCGTGCTGGTTCACATAGTAGACCGCCGCAAAGGGGGCCTCGGGGTGCAGTCGGCACAACTCGTCGCCCACCTCGCTCTGGAAAAGACAAGAATTGACGGTCGGAACGTTGTGTCCCCCGACTTCCTGAAAGCGGGCTCGACTGACGGCCCGACTGATCTGCTGATTCTGAAAGTTGAGAATGGCCCGTCCCTCGGCCCGCAAATCGGCCACCGAAAGCTCGGACCAGCCAGAGAAATCCTGCGGGTAACATTGGAGGGCGAGCGAAACCTCTCGGCTTTCGGGCAGCGCCCAACGCCACAGATCTCGATCCTCGATGTAGGCCAATAAATCCGGCAAAGGCTCCCCCGGCCGCCAGTATTCCCAGGCCAGCCGCGCGCCCGACTTCTCCATATCAAACTGAGCCCAGCTCAGGTCGCGCAAATCATCGCGAGCGCTCTTGTGATGGTCGAGAACGAGAAATTCCTGAACGCGGGCCTGAAGATCCAGCAAAGTCTGGCGATCATAGCTGAAATCCACGATGGCCACTCGCGCCTCGTCCGGCAATTCCGGCGGAGGATCACCATGGCGAACCGGCAGATACTGGGCGCTGTCGCCCAGCACCGTCCAGGCGGCGTAGGCAGCTCCAAAGCCGTCCGCACAATTGGCGTGATAGAGAATATGGCTAAAGGTCATTCGTCTTCATCCTCATCGTCCTCGACCCAGACATACTCTTCCCCGGTCTCTTCGTCGATTTCGACCCAAATTTCGTCTTCATCTTCGTCCTCGTCATAAGCCGGTGACTCGCCCAGAATCGAGCCTCCCACCGGCAGCTCGAACTTCTGCTTGGGAGCATCCTCTTGCGCGTCTTCGACCGCCTCTTCCTCGGCGGGCTCTTCCGTTTCCTCGATCTGCTCCTCTTCTTCGCCGGCTTCTTCCTCCGGCTCCTCGACCGGCTCCAACTGTTCGGGCGGTAGCAGTTCCAGGAGTTTTTCACGCAGGGTCTGTTCGGCCGCGTTATAGCATCCGTAGGCCCCCATCTCGGTGATGGCCGCCGTCAACAGGTCGGCGGGAATGTCGGGCAGTTTTTCCAAGGCTTCCTCGGGCTCAGCCAGGCCGGCATGGCTCAAGACCACATAGACGGTCATCTGGGGAGGCAGCTGCTGGCCCCGCTCCACCCAGGCCAGGCACACGTCCAGTGCCTCCCGGTAGCGCCTGGCCCGATAGAAAGCCGAGGTAAGCTCGACCGCCACGGCCGCGTCCGTGCCGTCCAGCTCCAGCATGGCCTGCAGGTCGGCCAGAGCCTCATCGGTCGACTGACTACCGAAAGACAGATCGGCTCGCAGGCGCAGGGCCCCGCGATGAGTCGGATACAGGTCCAACAGGTGCTCGATCATTTCCAGAGCTTCCTGATTGAGCTGGCGGCGTACAAAGATGGCGGCTTCCAGGAAGAGGAAGTCGGCGTCGTCGCCAAACCGCTCGCGGCCCGTTTCCAGCAGCAAATCGGCCTTCTCGGTGTCGCCGTTATGGTCGAGCAGGGTGGCTTTCCAGCCCAGCACCCAGGGCAACTCGTCGTTGGACTCTTGAAGCGCGTCCCAGGCCCGGTCGGGCTCTTCACGCGCCAAGGCGCCCTCGACGGCTTTTTGCACCAGCTCCATGTCCTGGGGACAGAAAGACGCCCCGATACTGGCCACTTCGAAAGCGTAATCCGACTTACCGGCCTGCTCCAGCAGATCGATGGCGGCCAGGGCGTAGTCCGGTTGGTCGGGCACTAGAGCGAAGGCTTTGCAGGCGTGGGCCTCCGCTTCTTTGGGACGGCCGGCGTCCACCAAGACCTTGCCCAAACTATGGTGTGCGTAGGCGTGGTTGGGGTTGGCCTTGACCACCTGACGCAGGCTCTCCTCCGCCAGTTCGGGCTTACCCGTGGCGGTAGCGGCCATGGCTTTGGCCACCAGCAACGCCGGTTCATCTGGAGTCAGCGAAAGTTGGTCCTCCACCATGGAGAGCGACTCGTCGGCGCGCCCCTCCTGGAGACTCAATAAAGCGGCCAGAGCGGCCACGTAAACTCGGTTGGTTCCCCCGAGTTCGGCGGCCTGCCGAAGCATCAGCTCGGCGGCGGCGAAATTCCCCTCCGAGACCAGGCGCTCGGCTTGCGTATAAAAGAACTCAGGGTCTTGCGACACACCGCCTGGCTTCTCCAGCTACCCAAATCCCCCCTCTGCCGCAAGGCTTCAGGTTCTGTCCGTGGAACCGGCCCCCCGTGAGGCATTTCCGCTGGCTCGCGATCCTGACCTCGGCCTGGCTGCTCCTGGCCGGCTGCCACTTGACCTGGGTCCGGCCCATTCGATTGGAAGTCCGTCTGACCAATGATCGCAACGAACTGCTCACGGTCGAAGGCAACACCACCCTCCCGGACGGCGCGCTGGTAGAAGCCCGCCTTTCCCAGAGCGACGGGCGACGCTGGGCCAGCGGTCGTGGCTGGGTCAACAAAGGCCACTACTATATTGTTCTGGAAGTCAATCGCTGTCCGGGCTTCAAGCCTCTCAACCTGGACGTCTTCTTCGACCCGCTGCTAGCCAGCGCCAGCGTCCAGCAAGCCGTGGGAATGCGGGGAGAGGCGATGAGCGGAGACCTGCTGGTCGAATCCCACGACCGAATTCTGGTCTTGAAACGCACCCGCGTCATCTTGACCATGTCGGCTCGCGATATGGCCGTGCGCCGCCTGCAACTGGGCGACGGGGACGTCAATGAACTGCAATCCTACCTGGTACGCCACCCTAACGACCCGGAATCCTTGATCGGCCTGGGCCTCGCCTACCTGAAGCACCGTCCCTCCCAACAGCACGTCCACTCGGACGCCTACAAACTGCTGCAGCAAGGCGTGCTGGGCAAACCGGCCTCCAACGCTTTGGAAATGGAAGGGCGCCTCTGGATTGCCCGGCTCGACGAAAAAGCCAAACGGGAGGCCGAAGAAAGAGAGCGGCGCAAAGCGCCCACCTACAGTTCGCGCTTCGTCAGCGAAACCCAAATTCGACCCGGGCAGGCTCTCGGAGCCTTCCAGCTCGGAATGGGCGAGCAATTCCTGAGATTGAGCTTCCAACTTCGCCCGACTCAGGTGAAGGGCCAATACAGTATCGACGCTCTGCCCGGCCTGCTACTCGGCTTCACCGAAGGCGGCGCCTTGGTGCGCGCTTCCACCACCGATACCCGGTATCGCACGCAGGAAGGCATCGGACCTGGCTCGGACGTGGAAGAACTCAAGCGTGTGCTGCCCTCTCTGAGCATTTCTTTTACCGCTCCCGAGGTGAAAGCGGATGGTCGCGCCTACCGCTACGCCACGGTCGAACTCAAGGGTCTCAACCTGTATCTGGAGCAGTCCTATGATCCGAATTTTCCACTTCCTGAATCTACGGTGAAACAAGTCGAGGTGTATTTAGAGGCCCCGTAGAATTTCCACAGGCGGGGGTCGCAGGGGCGGGGGAAGGATGGATCGTGAGCCGAAGCATCGGCCCACGAGGTGACGCGTTTGGCTGCACAAGAAGAAGAAGTCCGGGCGGGTGCTCTCAAGAGTCTTTCGGCCGAAGAAGTCCAGAAGATGGCGATGTTGTCGGTCGTCAGCCGAGCTCTGAACTCCACTCAGGATATTCAGACCGGTCTCAGCTCCGTACTTTCGGAGCTGTTAACCGCGCTCAACGGCGACCGCGGTTTTGTTCAGCTGTTGCATCCAAACGGTGAATATTCTCAGGAAGTCGCGCTCGACCGCTCGGTGACTCCGCCCGGTAGCAGCTTCAAATACAGCCGCACCATGTTCCAAAAGTGTTTGACCGAGCGCAAGCCCGTCCTGATGCTCGACGTGGACTCCGGCTCGGCTTCGGACAGCGTCATTTTAACGGGAATCCGTTCCGTCATGATCCACCCGTTGCTCAGCCAGGAGCAACTGGTGGGAGTCCTTTACCTGGACAGCATGGTCAAAGCAGGTCGCTTCTTGGAAACCGATCTGCAGTTGCTCGGCATCATCGCCGACATGGTTTCGGTCTTCTTGGAGCGCGCACAGAGCGCCGCCGCCCTGGAAAGCAAATCCGACGAGTTGCGCAAGGCCAATCGCATGTTGGCCGAATCCGCCCAGGAGACCATCTTCAAGCTTTCTCGAGCGGCCGAGTTTCGTGACGACGAAGGCGGCGAGCACGTGCAGCGGGTCAGCCACTACTGCGAAGCCATCGCGATCCACATGGGCATGTCTCGAGCTCAAGCCAACCGTCTCAAGATGGCCAGTCAGCTCCACGACGTCGGCAAGGTCGGGATTCCCGACAGCATTTTGCTCAAGCCGGGACGCTTTACCGAGTATGAGCGCGAGGTGATGAAGCAGCACACCGTCATCGGTGCCAAGATTCTGGCCAACTCCAGCAGTCCGGTGATCAGCCTGGCGGCCGAGGTTGCCCTTACTCACCACGAGAAGTGGGACGGAACCGGCTACCCTCACAAACTCGCCGGCGAAGCCATTCCCCTGTCCGGGAGGATCGTGGCCGTGGCCGACGTCTTCGACGCCCTGACCACGGAACGTCGCTACAAGAACGCCTGGAGCATCGACCGGGCCATGGAGCTGATCTCGCAGGAGGGCGGCTCTCATTTCGATCCGGAAGTTTCCAAGGCTTTCGTTTCCCTGCGGCCCAAAATCGAGGAGATCCGGGCCCGCTACCAGCCCAGCGCCGAGCCGGAACCGGAGCTGGAAAACGAAGTCGAACTGGTCGTTCAGACCCGTGCTCAAGGTCGCGATTTGCTCTCTCCTCTGCAGAAGGCCATCGAGGGCCTGGCCAGAGGAGAAGAACTCAGCTACGAGCGGCGTACCGAAGCGCTGAACGCGGCCCGCCGCCTGACCGGCCTGCTAGGTTCGCTGGGTATCGGCGTGGATTCGATTCGCCGTCTGGGCGGCCACTTCAAGCGTCCCGACCTGCTTTCAGAACAGGCGCCCCGACTGGCCGCTCTGCTGGCCGACGTGGAGAAAGCCCTGAGCGAGGAGAAACCAGACGAGGAAGCGACCGCAGGAGTCAACACCATCCTGCTGGTCGACCCCGACCCCTATCAGCGCGAAACCCTGGTGGTGGAGGCCTTCAATCGCGGATTGACCACGGTCGAGGCCCAAGACATCGCCGCCGCCCGTCAGGCGGTGCAGATTCGTGTGCCCGAAATGCTCATTCTGGAGGTCGCCCAACCCGACACCGACGAGTTTCTCGACTGGTTCTGCCAGGAGCATCCCACCGTCCCCCTGGTCGTGCTCAGCTCGGAGGGCGTCTTCAGCAAACGCCTGGACGTGGCTCGACGGGGCGGCGCGGTGTATCTTCACAAGCCCATGCCCGCCTCCGCCGTCTTCGATGCCATCGAGGAACGCCTCGCTCGTCACGATCAGCGGGTCCACCGCGTGCTGGCCCTGGACGACGACCCCATCACCCTCAAGGTGCTCGGCCGTAGTCTGGCCAGTCAGGGGTTCCAGACTCAAGTGCTGCGTGACCCGCTCAAGCTCTGGTATACCTTGGAGGAGTCTCCGCCGGACGTACTGTTGCTGGACTGGGAAATGCCGCTGGTCAGCGGCGTGGACATCTGCAAGGTGCTGCGCAGTGACCCTCATCATTCGCGCTTGCCCATTCTGGTCCTGACCAGCCATGAGGACACTGAAACCTACCAGAGGGCGTTGGAAGCCGGGGCCGATGACGTGCTCTGCAAACCGCTCGACTCCGCCCGCCTGGGAAGCCGGATCCTGAATCGCCTGGGACGAGACACCGCCGTGCGCCGTTCTTCGGCGCGCGATCCCGTCACCGGCCTGATGGACGTTCAGACCGCTCTGCGCACCGCCAACCACCTTTTCGCACTGGCCGTGCGCAACGGCGCTCCATTCTGCTTATGCCTTCTCCGCCTCGAGCGCTTTGAGGAGATTGGCGAGAAGTGGGGCCGTCCGCTGGCGGCCGAGGTGCTACGCCGAGTGGCGCTGGTGTTGGAACGCCGCTCGCGCCCCGAGGACATCGTCGTCTACTATCGCGATGACTGCTTCTTACTGGGACTCTATGGGTCGCCGCCGGAAGCCACCGACAAGCTCTTGACCAGCCTGAACGCGCGTCTGGCTCAAGAAAAGTTTGCCCAGGACGACAGCTTCGTGCTCAAGTGCAGCGCCCACACGGCCAACTATCCCGAGGACGGCACGCTGCTCCAGGACCTGCTAGACAAGATCAACGGGGCCTAAGTCCGGCTCCAGCCAGCCGGTGCGCGCTTCCCAACTCATGATCCGGTCCCGCGAGTAGAAGCGTAGGGGAAGCGTTTTGTCCTGCAGCTTCTGCAGCATGTGCCGCATTCGCTCCGGGCAGCCAGGCTCGTGAGCGAGCCGGCTGTTTTCGACGGCCAGCCCCACCAGCTGAAACCAGAGGCGGGTCAACGTCTCGTGGTAACCGCCCGTGGGTGTCAAAGGCACTCCGTGGGCTTCGTTGAGTCGCTGGATACCCACCGACATCACGTGCATCCCCGGCTGGCCCAGTAACAGGTAGACGGCGGCCGCCACTCGCAAATGACAATCGTGGGTCCAGTCTTCCTTCGCCAGTTTTCTAGACTGAAAGGCCACCAAAGTCTCGCTCAGGCCAGCCGGTAGCTCAGGGGGCAAGTCTACAGGCCGGAGGTCCGGGACCAGCAGAGACACAGCGGCTTCAGGGGAACGGAGCCGCTCCGGAGAGTAAAACGCGAAGGGCAACTGGCTAAAGCCGAGACGCCGGGAAGTCTGCTCAGCACTCAACTGTTCGGCCCTGGCCAACTCCACCAATTGGAGCCAGCAGCAAGTCATGGTCTCGTGGTAGCCCGGCCCGATAGCTTGCAACTGCCGGCGGAGACGTTCGAGAGCTCCCGGCCCCTCTTCCCGCAGAGCGACCGCCGCCACCTCGATTAACTGCTGATGAGTCCACCCCGGCCTGGCCTCGGCAAAGAATTCGCGGTGACTCTGATACCAACTTTCTGGCAACATCGTCGCTCTTTCGCCGGGCATTGCAAAGAAACTCTCAAGCTCAATCAGGCATTTTTCTTTGAGATTACTTCAACTTTCCCTAAGCCCTTGGTTCAGAATCGGGTCCAAGTTCGGCAATCGCGTTCCGATTCGCCCAATAAGGAGGAAAAATGAAAAAGATTCAAAGCTTGGTGGCGGCAGTAGGACTGCTTCTCACGGTAGGATGCGGCAACAGCACCACCAGCGACAGCAGTAGTAGCAGCAGCGGCAGCAGCACGGCCCAGTTCTCTTTTGGCTCGTTGTTGACCAAAAGCCTGGCTTCCGGCAGCGGCGGAGCGGATAGCGGCCCGATCGTCTCCGTGGCCGACTACAACAATGACGGCAAAGGAGATTTTGCCGTTCTCAACCGCAGCCTCGGCAGCGTCAGCCTTTTTCTGAGCAGCGGTTCAGATTTCCAGTCGGAACAGATCTTCAGCACCGTCTCTGCTTCCGTGGCCATCACCAGCGGCGATTTCAACGGGGACGGATTTTCCGACGTGGTGGTCATTAATACCAACAGCATTAGCTTCCTCTACAACAACGGCGCCGGCGGTTTTCTAAGTCAGGTTGAGGTTCCGCTGGGAACGGCCAACCAGTTGGTGGCCTGCGCCGACTTCGACAGCGACGGTCACCAGGACGTGGTGGTGGCCGAGTCCGGCAGCACCGGCATACATATCCTTTACGGAGACGGTGGCAGCGCCCCCGCCTCCTATACACTGGTCGATTACACCACCAGCACCCTGCAAAACCCGGCAGCCATGGTCGTCAACGACGTCGACAGCGACGGCAAGGCCGACCTGGTCTTTGGCAACGGCTCCACCAATTCACTGGCCGTCTGGTACAACCACGGCAGCGACCGGGCCGGTCAGTTTCCCAGCGCGGACAGCTCCAGTTCCGGCTTGACCCTGCCCACCGGCACCACCGCTCGAGGCGTTGCCTGTGGCGACTTCAATGGGGATGGACGCCTCGACATTGCCTGCTCGGGAGCGACCAGCAGTAGCGACGGCTTCATCGAGCTTTTTATGAATACCACCAGTGGATTCGTCGTGAACGCAGCCGTGGAAGCCTCCCCCGACCAGCAGACGCTCACCGTGGGCGATTTCAACCTGGATGGACTGGCCGACATTGCCGCCCTGAGTCGAGTGGGGGTCAACAGCACCGGCAACGGGGAAGTGGACTTCTTCATGGGAGACGGCATCGGCGGACTCTATTCCCAGCTAAGCTATCAACTGGGCGCCCGGGCGACGGCCATCGCTTCCCAGGACTTCAATGCGGACGGCTTGCCCGACCTGGTCGTCGGAGCCAATGGCTCAGCTTACGTGCTGTTGAATACTTCGACGCGCTGATCCAGCATTTCGCAGGCGAGTCCGCTTGGGCTTGACCCGATGCACCACCGGCTCCGCCTGGACCGAGTCCAATCGTTGGGAGAGAATCTGACGAGCGGTCGGGTCCAGGCGGCGCAGGCTGACCTGGAGGGCGTTCCGCTCCCGGACCAGGTTTTCCTGAGGCGCCATGGGACCCCATTGAAGCAGATGAGAGAGGCGATCGGCGCAAAGGAGCAGCAGGCCTTCCTCATCATCAGCCCTCTGTCGTGAGAGAACCTGGACCCGCTCCAACACGGTCGAGCCATATCGCTGTTCGACTGCCGAGGGGTGAAGTTTACCCAGAGCCACCACATCGTGGAGCACCGCCGCGCAGGCGGAAAGTTGCGAGCCGCCACAGGCCAACACCAGGCGACAAACCTCCATAGGGTGCGGAAGATAGGGAATAGACGGGGACTCCGAAAAGCACGCCAGCGCATCCCGGATCGCCAACACGATGATGGGTTCGATGGTCCTCACAAGACCTCCGTCGGTGGTTTCCCCTCTGTTCGTAATAGTTCGTCTATACGATTGGTTCCCCTTGAATATCTTTAAAGAATTACTTACTGCGAAACTCGAGTACGCCATCCCAATTGCGCGGCAACTCGTCGTCCTGGCGATTGAGAATCTCACGCATTAGAAAGCTTCCGATCGGATCTTCCAGCGGAACTTGACGCAGATGCTGCAGACCCCCACGGAAGTCTCCCTCGCAGTAGGCTGCGTAGGCTTCGGAATAGGCGGCGCTTTCCTGGGGCGAAAGACCCGTTCCGCCGTGTTCTACCGGAACGACTACCTCGTAGATCTCGCTCGACTCCCGAACTCCGGCCGGTCGAATCTTGCCAATACAACGGCAGTGGACCTGGTCAGCCGGTAGCTGTCGGTAGAGTTCGCTGTTGATCAGCATGGGAACGCCGAACTGTTTGGTCAGGCCCTCCAGGCGCGAAGCGTGATTGACCACCTTGCCCATGATGCCGAACTTGGTCTGATCGCGAGCTCCGATCTGGCCGGCAATCACTTCTCCCGAGCCCAAACCCAGCCCGCAGCGCAGGTTGCGCCCACCTTTCTGAGCCTTGAACGGCAGATCCATGGCGTAAACTCGGGCCAAAATCGCGCGGGCCGCTTCCACCGCCTGCAGAGCGTGGTCGGCGCGCGGATGCGGCGCCCCCCAACAGGCCAGAATGGCGTCACCCTGATAATCGATGACCACTCCCTCGCGGGCAAAAATGCAGTCGGTGATCTCGGTCATCACGTTGGTCAGGATCTCATGGTGCTGGAGAAAAATGTCCAGCGATTCCTGTTCGGCCGACTCGGTTGCCATGGAGAATCCGCGCAGATCGAAGAAGAGCACGGTCACTTCCGCCCGACGCGGTTTGAGCACCTCACGAAAATCTTGCTCGCTCAGGAGGCGACGCAGCACCGGCGAAAAGAACTGGCCGACCTGCGACTGCAACCTCTGAAACTGCTGCAGAGCCAGATAATGGGCCACCGTTTCGGCCACCACGTCGATGAGCACGGCCTTTCCTTCCAGATCCTGAGGACTGGCGTTGCCCATCGCGTAGAAAGTCTGATGCTCGACCGGGGAAGCCACCGCCCAACTGACTTGCTCGAGCACGGTGGCTTCGCCGGCCGTGGACTCGTCCCAACAATGGGTAACGGTGCATCTCTCCTGATGAGCCTTGGCCACCAGGCGCTTGCTGGCCTGAGCCACCTTGCCGGCCGGCAACGTCTCCACCACCTGCTCCCCGTTGAGCACCATCACACAGGAAGCCTCGGGCAGAAGCGTGCGCAAGACTCCCAGTGAGGTCGTCCATACGGTTTCGATGTCGGCCGCCCGCCGTAGCTCCGGCAGCATACGCATGAGGGCCTGGAAGCACTCGTAACTGCTGCGCTGACGAGCCTGGTCGCGACCCGACCCCTGCAGCGTAAACTCGTTGAGCACGGTAGCCAGAGATGCTTCGCTACGCGCCAACGTGCAACGGGTCTGGCCCACCACGAAGCTTTCGCCCGGCGGAAGGGTAAACTCGTCGCTTTCCTGACCTTGATAGAAGATTGGATTGCGACCGCTGGCCAGGCGACGAATGAGGGCACCGCCGGCGGCGGACAGAACTTCAAAGTGCAGGCGCGAGACCAGGCTGTCTCCACTCAAACAGAGGTGGTCCACTCCGTCGTCGCCGGTGGCGCCACGGCCGACCGTGTAGCGCGGTTGCTCCAGGGCAAACTCCCGCCGACCGCCTTCGGGATTCTCACATTGCAAAGCCCATTGATGCATTTACGGCTGTTTGTGTCGCGAGCTTCGGTTCCTCCACCGGGGTTTGTCGGTTTGTTGACAACCTGGTCGCGACTTCGGGTACGGCGTTGGCATAGACTGGCCTTCCACAACCACACATGGGGGTTCAGACACACATGAAAATCGACGCAGGCACCATTCTTACCAACCTCAGCAAGACGAGCGCCAAAGCGGCGCCGGCCAAGCAGGACGAAGTCGCGGCGACCCCTGGCGAAAGCTTTACCCGCCAACCCCACGCTGATTTCGACACGAACAAAGCCAAACTGCTGGCGGCCTCTCGCCTGCCCCAGGCGGTCAAAGCCAATTACAGCGAGCCGATTTCCGATCAGGATGTGGACCAGAGCGGCTGGCAAGCCCGGCTCATCGACAACCTCGGTCCGCAGTTCGCCCGCATGCAGTACACGCACGACTGCTCCAAACTACAGGGGATGATCCCCACTCAGAGTCAGTTGCAGGCCGAATTCGACAAGCTCGGCTCCCGAGAAGACATCCCCTTTGAATACATCGTGGACGGTTGCTATGCCCGCGCTCACTTGATGAGCGAAGAGATGACCAAAGACGGCATCAACAACGCCAAAATCTTCTGCATGGTCGAAGACCCTTACGGTAAGGGCAAGCTGACCGCCGAAAACAAGTATATGAAGGCCAAGTGGTGGTATCACGTGGCACCGGTCGTCTTCGCTGTGGATGAAAAATCCAAGCAGGTCGAACCCTTCGTCATGGACCCTTCGATGGCCAAGACTCCCCTCAAGCCGGAGCAGTGGATCCACGCGATGTGGGACGAGAACACCAAAATCAAGGTCGATCTGGTCCACGATCTGCAGTATGGCCCACTGGAGTCCGACGGCCCCAACGCCACTTTCCAGGAGAGCATTCCTTCGGCTCACGAGACCTGCGAGGAATACTCCAAGGAACTGGCTCAGATCAAGGAAGACTACAACGCCAGCCACCCGGGTCAGGGCAATCGCAAAGCCGCCTGATCCAGGTAAAACCAAAGGATGATTGTTCTCCGAGGCTAAATCTGTTTTAAATGAGCGGATATGTCCTGGAAACTGATCGCTAAGGCGGAACAACGCCTCTCCAATGAAATCGCCCTCCTGCGGCCTCCGCACGGGGGCGATTTGCGTGTGGCCCTCGGTTACCCCAACACTTATCACGTAGGTATGTCCAACCTGGGTCTACAGGTCGTCTACGGCATTATGAACCAGACGCCGGGTGTGCGCTGCGAACGCTTCTTTCTGCCCGACCCGGACGAAATCGAGGAATACGAACGCCACGGTCGCCGCCTCTTCACCCTGGAGAGCCAGCAGCCGCTGGAAGGGTGCGATCTGATCGCCATTACCTGTAGTTATGAAAACGACTACTGCAACGTGCTACGCATCCTGGAACTGGCCGGCCTGCCGCTGCTGGCCAAGGACCGAGGACCGGAATATCCACTGGTGCTGGTGGGTGGAGCCGTCACCCTGCTCAATCCGGAGCCGCTGGCCGACTTCGTGGACCTGTTCAGCGTCGGCGAGGCCGAGGGGCTGGTGGAAGACCTGGTCGACAAACTTCGCGAAGTACGCGATCTGCCTCGCCACGAACAACTGCAGGCGTTGGCGCACGTCCCCGGCCTCTACGCGCCCGCCCTCTATGAGCCCATCTATGAGGACGGTCGCTTCGTGGCCCTCGAGCCTCGCGACGGAGCCCCCGCCACCATCGCCAAGAACTACATTTCCCGCGACCAGTTTGAAGCCATCAACAGCTCCTCTTGGCTGATGACCGAGGACACCGAGTTTTCCAAGACTTTCCTGGTGGAGGTCTCGCGCGGTTGCCCCTACGTTTGCCGCTTCTGCACGGTCGGCTTCTCCTATCCCAAGGTGCGCTGGAAGCCCCTCGACCGGATCTGGGAAGACATCGAGACCGTCAAGCATCACAACCCTCGCGTGGGTCTGATCTCGGCCACGGTGGGCAATCACCCGCAGATCGACCAGCTCTGCGAAGGCCTGATGCGCGAGAACCTGGGTGTCTCGTTTTCCTCTCTGCGCGCCGATCAGTTGCCCGACTCCATTCTGGATACGCTGGTTCGGGGCGGCTCCAAGAGCATGACCCTGGCTCCCGAGACCGGCTCCGAAGCGCTGCGCAAGTCCATCAATAAGCGCTTCAGCGACGAGCAATATTTTGAGGCCTCGCAGCGCGCTTTCCACAAAGGCATCAAAAACCTGAAGATGTATTCCATGGTGGGCCTGCCCAACGAGCTGGACGAGGACATGGACGCCCTGGTCAAGCTGGTGGAAAAGACCCGCAAACTCCAGGTAGCCTGCGGACAGGGCGGCGGCCGCATTACCCTGGGCCTGGGGCTGTTTGTGCCCAAGCCCCTGACCCCTTATCAGTGGAACGCGATGGCCACACTCAAGCTGGCCGAAAGCCGCATGGCGCGAGTCAGCTCGCAGTTGGCCCGAGTGGGAGGAGTCAAGGTCAACGCCGAGGTTCCCAAGACCGCCATCCTCGAGGGCCTGCAGGCACGCGCCGACCGGCGCCTGGGCAAAGTGCTGCTGAGAGTCTATCGCAAGCCCAGCTACAAAAATTGGTTAAAGGCCCTGGCCGAAGAGGGGATCTCGCTGGAAACCGAACTTTATCGCCAGCGCGAGCCGGACGAAGTGCTGCCCTGGAGCCACATCGCCAGTTCCTGGCCCAAGGAGCGACTGCTCCGAGACAGCGAGCGGGCTCGCGAGCAACGATTTAAGGAAGTTCTTGTCAAGTGAAGCTGCTCGAATACGAACTGGAACAACGCGGCACCGGCCTGGTCGTCACCTTTCCACACCTGGGCTCAGCCCCTCACGCCACCAGCACCCGTCAGGGTGGAGTGTCCACCGGGATCTACGATTCGCTGAACCTGGGCTTGATGAGCGGCGACGACCTGGCCATCGTAGACCGGAATCGGCAGATCTTTAGCGACATGCTGGGCATTCCCATCGTGCAGAACCTGAGCATGACGCACGGCATCCAGGTTGCCCACGTGCGCGGACCCCAGGATATGCAGCGTCCCCACGACGCGGACGCCTGCATCAGCAATCACCCCGAGGTCAGTCTTTCGCTGACCACGGCTGACTGCGTGCCCATCTTTTTTCACGACCCCGTCGCCCGCGCCGTCGGGCTGGCTCACGCCGGCTGGCGCGGCACCGTCAACGGCATCGCGGCCCGCGTGGTCGAAGCCATGGCCGCTCAGTTCCAAAGCCAGCCGGAAAATCTCCAGGTGGCCCTGGGCCCAGCCATCGGAGCCTGCTGCTTCGAGGTCGGCCCCGAAGTTGCCGAGGAATTTCACGCCCAATATGGCTCCCAGGACTGGATCGAGAGCCGTGGAGTTAAATGGCACATCGATCTGCACCAGGCCAACCGAATCTGGCTGGAGCGATCGGGCGTCAGCTCCGAGAACATCCGCAGCTGTTCGTTGTGTACCTGCTGTAACACCGACCTTTTCTACTCCTGGCGCCGTGAGAACGGCAAAACCGGCCGTTTGTTGAGCGCCATCGCCCTCCAAGCCAGCCCAGGTACAAAGCAGGGGAAGAGACCCTGACCTTGGAACCTGAACGGGTCGACCGGGGAAAAGTATAGCGAGGTTCAGGTTCTATGACTGCAGATATCCGAATGGGCCTAGAGAACGAGCTCGATCAGCTCGACGAGTCTGGGGTCGAATCCTGGCTGGCCCGGTGCTTTGAGGCCTGTGACCCACGTTACGATAGCGACTGGCTCAATGGTATTTTCGAGCTCGCCCTCATGCAATTCCCTGACAACTACGAAGTGCGTGCGGCGGCCTCACGGGCGGCCACCATGGAAGCCCAGCGCCTCTACGACGAGGGGGATACGACCGAAGCCGTCTCCCGCCTGGAGCGCCTGCTCGAGAGCGATCCTTACTGCACCGAAGCCTTTGAGCTTCTGGAGCGTTTTATGGCCACCAGCAGCGGAGACGTCCCCGACGCTCCTTCTGTGGAACCCGTGGCCCCTTCGGCTGAGCCGGTAGCGGCGACTTCGGTTACGCCTGCCGCCACCGCCGCCGCCGTAGAACCGGTAACCCTGAGCGCGGGGGTAGCCACCCTCGAGCCTCTACCCGACCACAACGACGATGAATTGCTTTCTTTCCTGGACGACGATTTGATGATCGGTCTCGATGACGTGGTGCAGCCCGAACTCCCGCCCAGCGACGAAGCGGTGGCCGTGGCTCCCGAAGTGGTCGAAGTGGCCGCGCCTGTGGACTTTGATTCCGCGGAGCCTGTGGCCTTGCCCGATCCGGCCGCTCCCGAACCGGCTGCCAGCGCGGAACCAGTGGCGGCGGCAGTCCCGGCCCTGGAAGCGCCCCCGGTCGTAACCGTCAGCGCCGCTCCGGTGGTCGAAGAACCCATTTTCCCTGTGGCTACCCCGGTGACTCCCGTGGCCCCGCCGGTAGCCCTACCCGACCCGGCCGCACCGGTGGCCGTTGCTCCTCCGCCCCCCGCCCCCGCGCCTTTGCCCGGCGGCGGTTTCGACTGGCGCAGCGTGGTCGGCCTGCCGGCTCACGGCGGTTCCGGACTCGAACCCCAGCTGGAAGCCATCTTGCCGAATCTGGCCGAACGTTTCAGCCAGGTAGGCAACTATCGAAGCCTGGTCATTCTCCTGACCGACCTTTTCCAGCGCGACCCGGCTCACCAGGGAGTAGCCACCACCCTGAACTCGGTCCTCAGCGACTGGTCCACGCAGCTCGAGCAGCAGGGCCGCGGCCCCGAAGCCGGGCAGGTAGCCGCCTGGTCCCAGCAGATGCTGGGCGAGCGCGCCAGCTGGACGCAAGCCCTGTTACAGCGCTTTCCCGCCCAGGCACCCAGCCTGCCCGATCTGGGCAGCTTGAGTGGCTCGTCGGCGCCAGCCTGGATGAACTGGGTCGCTCCTCTGCGCGACGATCCTTCTCGATTCCAGGAAGCAGGGACCGCACTGGGCGGAGATCACCAGGGCCTGCAAAGCCTCTTCCGCCACCTGGCGGTCCAACACCCGGACCACCCCGACCATGTCCTCAACCTGGGCTGGGCTTACTCACAGAGCAAACAACCCGCACTGGCCATGGTACACACTCAACGCTCGCTGCAACTGCGTCAGCAACCGCGCGCTTTTCAACTTCTGCAAAAGATCTACACGGATCTGGGTCAGACCGAGATGGCTCAGCGGGTTGCCCAACAGCTTGCGCAACTGAAGGCTTAAGGAACTTTTCTTCTTCGCGAACAAGGGTTCGCTGCTGAGCCGAGAATAGGCTTTGCGGCATCCGATCTCATCCTCGCTCTTACCGGCGGGGATTTTTTTCTGCCTTCAGGACGGGTCTTTGTCTTGCTCGTACTGGGTTCCGCTGAAGTCGGTGTTGCTCAAATTGGCGCCGCTCAGATTGGCCCGCTCCAGGCTGGCATCGGAGAGATCGGCGGAAGACAGGTCGGCCCCGGTCAGCACTGCTCCACGCAGATCGGCTTTGGAGAGGTCGGCGTTGGTCAGATTGGCCTCAGAAAGGTCGGCCTGAGAAAGCTTGGCCGACGAAAGATCCGAGCCATCCAGCTCGGTCACGGAAAGTCGAGCGCGCTTCAAATCAGCCCCCGAAAGGTCGGTCCCACTGAGGCGAGCGCCCTCCAAAACGGCTTTATCGAGATGAGCGTCGGAGAGGTCACAGCCACGCAAATCGGCTCCCGTTAAATCCGCCTCGGTCAGCCGAGAATTGGACAGCCGAGAGCCAATCAGGCTGGCGCCCGTCAGGTTGGCCTTTTTCAGGTTGGCTTCGGTCAGATCGGCGCCGCACAAGCGAGCCTGCGTCAGCAGGGCGCCGCTGAGGCGTGCGTGAGACAGGTCGGAACCTGTGAACAGGGCACCGTGACACTGGCAATCCCGAAAATCCGCTCCGCCCAGGACAGCCCCCCGCAGATCGCCACGGGTCAGATTGGCTTCCCCAAAATCAGCCCTGGAGGCATTGGCACCGGTCAACTCGGCTCCGGTCAGCTGACAACCGCGAAGAATAGCGCGGGTAAGATTGGCTCCCGTCAGGTCAGCGCCGGACAAATCCGCTCCGGACAGATCTGCCGAAGAGAGGTCCGCTCCGGTCAAGGTCGCCCCGCTCAAATTGGACCCGCTCAAGTTGGCCCGCGAAAGGCAGGCCCCGGGCAGCTCGGTATCCGCCAACTGGCAGCCGCGCAAATCCGCCGACGCCAGGTTGATACCGGAAAGATCACACTCTTCCAGGCACACCGGTTTGGCGACAGAGAGCTTGGGAACCTGAAGGCCGGCCAGATTGCTGCCCTTAAAATTCTCGCCCCGTGCCAGAGCGGCCAGCACGGCCGCCTCCAGACTATCCCCCTCCACCGTCAGGACGACGTCGGAACTGGTCTTGGCCAGAATATCAAAGCGCATCGCGCGCCCTTCCCTGCTCCGCGTCACGGATCCTGGGCGCTTCAGCCACCCAAGAAATCCTCGCCCTGGATCCCTCGGTCCGCCAGCAGCTCCTGGGCCGCTCGAACCCCCTGATAACTGGCCTCTTCGAAGATAGAAATACCCGACAGATCCGAGTGAGCGAAATACAGATCGGGAAGCGGCAGGGCGGCCAGGCGGCGCTCCTCTCCCCAAAGAAAACCCGGGCCAGGCCGAATCATCGCATGCCCTAAATGCATCACGTCCAGCTGGCGACAGACCTCCCTCAGGTCCGGATGAACGGAAGCCAGCTCGGCGAAGACCTGGGAAGAGACCTGATTCCAGTCAGCCTGTAACATCCGCTGGCGAGCCTGGGCAGGTTCCAGCTCCGCCCAGGGCCGATAGTAGGTCCAGACACTGGGACCCTGCAGGTGACTCTGGGTTTGATGAGTGGCCACCACATAGCCAAGCCCGGGCGAATCGTAAAGCACGTTGTCCCAGCTCAAGCCCGCTCCCACCGCACTCAAGCTATCGGGCAGACGCTCCAGAACCAGATTGCAGACCGTCCACGGTGCGTAGGTAAAGCCTGCTCGTGGCGACTCCTTCAACAGGTAGGGGCGCAGAAAAGTCGGCAACGCAAAAATCACGCTGCGCGCATTCCAGCTCTGCAGCCGGCCCTGTTCGTCGCAGGCCTGCACCAACCAGCCCTTGGACAATTTCTCTAGGCGCGTCACCAGTTGGCCGGTATGCAGGCGACTTCCCAGGTCGCGAACCAGGTGCTGCACCAGTCGATGATTGCCCTCCGGCCAGACGAACTGCATGTCCTTGGGCTCAAATCCACCGCCATCGCGGCTGGCGAAGTAGTGCAGGCCGGCCCAGGCCGAGGTGTTGCGCAGCGAACACCCATAGTCGTCGCGACAGCCATACTCGACGTACCAGCGCAGACGGGGCGAATTCCAGCCGTGGCGGGTCAGATAATCGGCCATGGATTCTCGATCGAGGGCCCGCACCTCAGGGTCCGGGCTGCTCAGCGCCACAGGAATGGCAAAAGCCTTACGTCCCTGACGATCGCGCCATTTCTGCCACTTCAGAATGTGCTGATCAAACTCGCGCAGTTGACGAAAGTCATCGGAACTGGCGCCGGCCTTAGGATAAAGACCATCCTCCCAGCGGCCCAGCACGAACACTCGCTCTTCGTTGGAATGGCAGAGCTCGGCGTCCTCGACCACGCCCCCCCGCAGCAAGCCCATCTCGGACAGCAGGCGGCGCACGACCGTCGACTCCCGGGTCGGCACCGGCAGATAATGGGCCGCCCAGGGAGCCGGGGAAACTTCGTAGTGGGCCGCCCGCGAATTGCCACCGACCTCCGCTTCCAGCTCCAGCAACTCGAAGTTCTCCACTCCGGCGTGGCGCAGCCGCCAGGCGGCCGTCAAACCCGCCATGCCGCCGCCCGCGATGAGTACATCGACCTGCCGCGGCGCCCCGGCGGCTGGCGAGGAGGCCTGACGCAAGCGATGGCCCAGACGGTGATTGGCGCCTACGATACTGCCCCGCAAAGGCTGGTCGCCCGAAAAACAGCCCGCCAGCCAGGGCAAAGCCAGACTCCCCTGCAGAAAATGGCGGCGCTTCATGAATCGACGATAGAGCGCCAATCCTGCTCGTAGTAGCGAACCAGCACCTGGTCGAAGAGGCGATTCACCGGCGAAGGCAGGGCGGCCATGTCGGCCGGAAAGAGAAACATGTCGGGCAGAGCGGCCGCATCCAGATAGCGCAAGGCCTTGGGTAGCCGCTTGACCTCGGGATGAGGGGGCGCCTCCTGCGACGCCAGCGTATAACCCCACTCGCCAAAGCTTGGCACATACAGGTGATAAGGACTGACCTGCCAACCCGCCGCCCGGATGGTTTCCACGATGCACCAGTAGGAACGACGGGCGAACAGCGGCGACGTGCATTGCACCGACAACGCCCCCCCAGGCGCCAGCAAAGGATGCAGCCGCTGATAAAAGGTCTTGGTGTAAAGCTTACCCACCGCATAGTTGGAAGGGTCGGGAAAGTCGACGATGATGGCGTCGAAAGGGCCTTCCTTGTGCTCGCTCACCCATACGAATGCATCGGCGTTGAGGATTTTCAGGCGTTTGTCGGACAGCGAGTGATCGTTCAGACGATTGAGAAACTGGTGGTCGCGAAAGAGCGCCGTCATGGCCGGGTCCAAGTCCACCAGCAGCACTTGCTCCACGCTAGGATAGCGCAAGACCTCACGGGCCGCCAGGCCGTCGCCGCCTCCCAGAATCAACACTCGACGCGGCTTCTCCACGCAGCTGAGGGGCGTGTGCACCAGCGCCTCGTGATAGCGGTATTCGTCCCGCGAGGAGAACTGCAAATTGCCGTTCAGGTAGAGACGCAGTTCCTGGTGCTTGCGGGTCACCACCAGACGCTGATAGCGGGTGGTCCGAGACAGCACGATCGGGTCCGGGTATAGACCTTCCTCGGCCCATTTGGTGATGCGCTCGGAGCCGGCCAGTCCCACCAACAGCATCAACCCCACCACGGCCGTCTCGAGCCTGAGCAAAGGCACACGCAGGCGAAAGACGGACATAAAGGTCCAGGCCACCGCTACGTTCACCAGACCACAGCAAAACGAGGTCCGAATCAAGCCCAGGTAAGGGATGAGCAGCATGGGAAAAAGGATACTGGCCAGCAATGCCCCCAGGTAGTCGAGGGCCAGGACCTGGGAGACCAGTTCACGGAAGCCGTAGTTTCGCTTCAAGATCGTCATGAGCAGGGGAATTTCCACGCCCACCAGCAGCCCCACCACAAAAACCAGCAGGTAAAGCGTAAGCCGGAAGCCACCGCTGTAACTGTAGGCCACATGCATGGTGGCTGCCGAAAATCCCCCGATCAGGGCGATCGAGTTCTGCAATCGAGTAAAGGCCACGGCCGGCTGACGCCGCCCCACGAACTGGGCCAGGTAGGAGCCGACCCCCATGGCGAACAGATAGTCCCCGATGATGGTGGAAAACTGGAGCACGGAATCGCCCAGCAGATAGCTGGCCAGCGCGCCGGCGATCAGCTCATAGACCAGGCCGCAGGTGGCCACCAGAAAAACCGAAATCAGGAGTACGCCGGAGGAACCGGGACTTTCGTTACTTTCCACCGATATGAAAGTAGCCGGTCGAGTAATGCGAGCGATAACTACCGGGATTGTTGCGCACGCTACGGCCGCCCTCGAGTGGAGCCTTGACGCCGTCGTTGCTGCCGCCGCCGTTCATGTGCACCATCAGCATATTGCCGACCAGGGCCAGCATCACGTAAGTATACCAGTCTTTCATTCGTCACTCCCGGGCGCGTGATCACTTTCGGACCAGCGTGTCGTCTCGAAACTAGAGGCCCGCCACAGGCTGTACAAAGGCGGTAACAGGCCCAACATCACCAACATCCAGAAGTATCCCCACTGAGGCAGATCTTGCTGCACGGTCACGGTATAGGCAAAAATCGTGTTCGGCACCGGATTGGCCGTGCCCGGCCCCTCCGGATCGGTCCGACCGGTGACATTGGATTGCGGTTCGATGCGCAACAGGTAGTCGCCACCGGGAACTCCGGAAAGATGCGCGCCGGCGTCTAGTACCGATTCCGACCAGGGGCCATCACTGTCGGATCCCCGTTCCTGATAAAGGGTCACGGCCGTGTCCCGCGCCTGCTGATTCTTTTCGTCGATCAAACTGATGAGAAAGTATCCCCAGCGCTGCTCCAGCGAGCTGGACTGCACGGAAACATACAGGTTGTGCCGACCCGGGGGAATGGTCACGTTGGCCAGTTGAGCCCGGTCCGGCTGGTAATCCTTGTAGCTGTATTGCTGGGTAAAGGCCGGCTTGGCCTGAGTGGCGGCGCGCACCACCAGGTAAAGGAAAGCCAACACGACAAAAGCCAGGTAGGTCAACCAGCGCCGGCTGGAGGCAGCATAATAAGGATTGGGTTGATTGTTGGCCACGCCTCGAGCTTCTGGAGGGCTCCCCTTGAGTCCGAAGGCTTTCCAGACCTGGCTGCCGCTGACGTAGCGCCCGCTGCTCCAGTTGAGCTCTCCCTCGCCGCAGTCGGCGGAAAGCACCTCGGGCGGGCAGACGTAGTCGACCACCTGAGCCCCCTCACCCGCGCGCACCCGCCAGTAGAACTCGCCGGCCACATAGTCCACCGAGGCGTAGGTCGTTTGAAAGTGCTTGAAGTTCTTACCATCCAGGGTCAGCTGACTGTTGGGCGGGTGTCCGGTTGGCATTCCCTGGCCGTTGACCGGCACTTTGTGCAGCGGACGCAGCAGACTCCAATGCCCGTTGGTTTCGGTCAGCCACTGATACCCCTGGGTGGGCTCGTAAAGTAGATACTCGCCCCATTTATACCGAATGCCTTCGACCACACAGGCTCGAGCCAGGAAACCGATGCAGGTGAAAGGGGCGTCCTGTCCGGGCAGCTTGCCGGTCGAGCCCAGAGGCACTTTGGCCGGCACCTTGCCCATGCTTTGCTGGAAGTTGAGCACATCGCGGAAGGTGGCGTCGCTGTTGAGATCCATGGCCGAGTCGCAATATTGGCAGACCAGGGTCTGGGACAGACCGCCCGCTTTCAGTTCATGAGGAGCTCCGCAGGTGGGACACTTCAGGGTCTTGAGGTTGACCGCACTGAGAGTGGGTCCGCCCTCGGCTTCTTCATCTCCGGTGCGCAGGCCCTGGAACTTCAGCTCTTCAAAGCGGCACCAGCGGCCCTCGAAGAGTAGCGGGACGTCCTCGGAGAAATCCAGCGTGGCCGCCGCTCCCGTGCTGGTGGAAAGGTCGGCGAAAACGGCTTCATAGGAAGTGTCCATGACGAAGGGCAGTTCACCCTCGAAGGTCAACGCGGTCCCCCGCGAAAGCGAGGTAACCACCGCTCGCTGCTTATCCAGTCCTAGCATCTGGCCGAGTTGGAGTTGGCCGGGACCCGGTGCTCCCTCGCCGGAGCGCACGAAGGAGACGAAATATTCCCCCAGATGCTCGCCCAACCAGCCGCCGGCGCCATTGCTGAAAAGGGCATACCACTCGTTCCAAACCGCGTCGGGTCGGTCCGGCTTGCCCAGGATCATCTGGATACGCCCCACCACCTGGAAGCTCTTGCCCTCAAAAGTGCCCTGCGTGCCCAACTTCACCAGCGAACCATCGGCCTGCAAGGCGGCCACCTTGCCGACCGCCACCAGCCCCATATCCTTGCGCGCGACCAGGGTCTGGCAGGCCGAACACACGACGTAGGCCGACAGTTCAGAACGGTAGACGATGGTGTTGCCACAAGACGGGCACTGGGATTGCATAGCTCGCCTGGATTTGCCCCACCCACCGCTAATCCTTCAGTTCAGATCAGCGTCCGAAGGGGAAGCGGGCGAGAACGGAAAGCAGGAAAGACCGGAGTGCCAGGGGGTTTTCAGGAGATCAGGAAATCCGTCGCCCAGTCGGGTCCAAACAAAGAGGTAGTTTATACGACCTGCTCTCTCCCGCTTCCCATCTTGCCACCTCCCCCTTCGGACGTGAACAAACGCGGCTCGTGCTTGCGTTTCCAGATGAAGCCGTCGAGGAGGTAGTGGGTGATCTGGGGGGTGGCCAGCAGGGGGACGATGAGGAATTGCCAGGAGTCCAGGCTCCAGCCGGTTCCGAACAGCCAACCACGGTCGTGCCAGACGGTCCGGTCCCAGAGCAGTTCCTCGGCATAAGCCAGGGCCCACAGGCTGACCAGGAAGGCCCACCAGGGGGTACCGCGCGACTGGCTGCGACTGTAGACCAGCGCCATGTAGGGGATGCCGTGGATCAGCACGTTGGTGACGGTAAAAGCGTAGTCGGAATTGAAGACGACGATGCCCACATACCAGCAAAACCAGGTGGTCAGCACCACCATATCCTTGCCTGGTGAAGGCTTGCCTCGTCCCAGGTAAGTGGCCGCGGCGCGCACGGTGTAGGCGCTCAGGCACAGCCAGTAGAACGGCGCCAGCAACTGCTCCAGCAGGGCCGGGGCGGCGTAGAAGTCATCGGCCAGAAACCACCAGAACTTGCGCGGCAAATGCGCGTGCCAGTAGGCCAGCGGATAGAGGGTCAACAAATAGATGGTGGCCGTGTCCAAGACGCGCTGCCAGCCGCCGGGGTCGCCGTTCTTGGCTCGATACAAGGCCACCCAACCATACTGCTGGCGCACAAAGTGCCAGACCGCCAGGTAAGCCAGAGCCCGCCAGAAAATCGCGCCGCCGGCCGCCCAGTAGAGCAAAGCACCGACCAGAAACGAGAGCAGCGGAGTACCGAAGTAAAGCCCCGGTCTGCGGCGCAGTTGGTCGACATCAAAATAGGTGCGAAAGCAGGTCGACCAGACGTGGGCCACGTCCACGAACAGCACCGCCACCACCCAGGTCCACTCCGGCGAAGAGCCATCCAGGTAACCCATGTGGTGCCCCCAGAGCAAGGCCAGTACGGAGAGCAGCGCGCTGCCCAGAAAAACCCCGACGTCCACCCTGGGTGAAAAAAGAGTCCAACTCACCAGACCACCGGCTTTCGGTTTGCGCGTCGCGAGTCTTTTTTGCGCAACCGCCAAAAGAGGCTTTACAGATCGGCATTTGAAATTGATAAACTCTTATGGCTAATTCTTCGGGTGGGTTCAACGTCAACGGCGCACCGCTGGATCGGGGTCAGTTCAATCCGCAAGTGCTGCGCCAACTAACCCAGGCGGCCGGTGCGGTGCCGCTGGACGGCAACAACGCCAAAAGCTGGAACCAGCTGGCCGACACCATCGAGCACCAGGACGAGGTCACCAAAGAAGACTTCGAGGCCTTTCGCAGCTTCTCCAAAGAGGTCCGCGAAGAGCGCCGCGATATGCGCAAACGCGCCCCGGGCGGCTATCGCGATCCCAAAGTAGCCGCCGCCCTGGTCCCGCTCAACGTCTTTGACACCCAGATGAAGAAGCTGACCGAGGCACAGCGCCTGACCACCGCCAAAGCGGCCGTGGCCGCCGCCGCGGGAGCCTCCTTTGGCGCCGCCAACGTAGTAACCGCCTACCACGCTTACGCCAACCTGCCCAAATCGGGACTCAACAACCTGGTCCAGGCCATGGAGTCCGAACCCGGCAAACTCAGCTTTCCCGGCAACAAAGTCGAGCAAGTCCACCAAGAAAACCTGTGGCGCTCGATGAACAACCTGCTCGACGAAGGCACCGCCTCGGCCAAAGCGGGCAAACCGGTGGAAGTCAACGCCCAATACTACGAGTTGACCAGCCAGGCCATTCTGGGCAAACTGGCCGACAATGCCGCCGCCGGCAACAAAGTGCGCGTCAACGTCGACCCGGGCCACCTGCTGCCCTACAAAGGCACCACCCTGGACGCCGACGACCTGCCCGACAAACTGCGCGGCCTGCTGCAACTGGCCGATGCCCCCGGCGATGTGGCCATCTCCATGTATCCCGTCAACAAGCACCTGGGCAGCGGCACCGACCTGATGCACCGCAAAGGTCTGCGCGTGGGCGACAAGTTCCTACTTTCGGGCATGAACGCCAACGGTGGATCGGGCGAGAACATCGACGCCGGCTACGTCATCGAAGGTCCGGCCGCACGCAAACTGGTGCAGAACTTTTCGCGCGACGTGCAAAACAGCAAGGACGCCACGCTGGTCGACCTCTACGGCGAAAAAGGCATCGAGGGACTGCTCGAGCGCGACATTCGCATGGGCAGACGCGGCCTGGTCAGCCTGGCCGATGGCCTGAATGGTCCCGACGAGGCGGGCACGGAATCAGCTCGTCCCCAATCCTACGGGGCTCTGCAAGGCTACTTCAAAGAGCGCGGCTTTGACCTGGACAAGTTCATCGATTTACCGGCCGACGAAAAGGGTCCGCACCTGGACAGCGCCATCGCCGAGAATCGCTCGCTGCCCCTTTCCGACTACGGCAAACGGCGCCTCAACGACATGATCAAGCTGGTGCACAAAGAAGTGCACAGCCCGGAAAATCAGAAAAAGCTGGATGACATCACGCCCCCCAGCGACGCCGCCAAAGGAACCTCGGTGGTCTCCCTGGCCGACACCCCCACCGAGCGTGAGCAACTGCTGTTGCAGTCGATCAACGAGGCCGAAAAATTCATCTACGTACCCGCCTTCGTGATCACCCGACCGGTAGCCGCCGCCCTGGCTGCCAAGGCCAAAGACATGGAAACAGCCGGCAAAAAGATCGACATCAAGGTACTGGCAGACCCCGGCATTTATCCGGACGGCGGTACGCCAAACTCCTGGGGCGTGAAGTTCCTCGAGGACAACAACATCCCGGTGCGCTGGGCGGCCCTGCCGCGGACCGGCCAGCATGACCGCAAAGTCCACGCCAAAGAACTGCTCACCGACAAGAGCGACTTTGTAGGCAGCACCAACTTCTCCAACAAAGGCCTGCGCGAGAATCACGAGCACAGCGGCGCCATCCAGTTCAATCCGGACGACCCGCTGTCGGTGCGTCAGCAGCAGCAGGCCAAGTCCAGCTTTGAAGAGCTGTGGAACGACTTCAGCGTGGAATCCAACTCGCTGCAGACCGCCCAGGCCTGGAAAAAGAACTACCAGGGCCCGGACAAGGAATTCCAGGTCGAAGATGCGCGCGGCAGCGCCATTCGCAAGGCCATCCGCGGCATCGACACCTATGAAAAAGAGAGCGGCCGCTGGGTAGGTACACAAATCGAAACACTCGGCCTCGACTCCCAGGTGAAGGAGCTCATGGCCAAGGGCTACGACGACGGCAATGCTAAGCTGAAAGCCCTTCGCGACGCCATGGGACCGGAGCAATTCTTGGAAGGCCTGCACAGCCTGCCCACCTATCAGGCGCTACAGGGTCGATAGTTGTTGAGCTGTTAACAATTTGGCAATAAATTGGTGCAGTATTCGCAACACCTGCCCAGAACATGTTCCTCGTAGATCTGGAGGCGCATGATGAATTCTAGTTCAAGCTTTAACGTCGGTGGGACTCCCCTGGACCGCAGCAAGTACAACGCGGACCGCTTTGCCAAGTTCACCGACATCGCGGCCAAAGTTCCGGTCGAAGGCAACAAGTCCCCGGAAGAATGGACCGAGATCGCCGATCGCATCAAGAAAGACGACAGCGTCTCCAAAGAAGACCTGGCCGCTTTCCAGGATCTCTCGAAGGCCGCCAAGCCGGAGCGGACCCGCCTGCGCAAAGAACTGGCCGCCAGCGGCTACAAGGACCAGAAGCTGCGCGACCAGTTGATCCCCTTCAACCTTTTCGACGGGCCCTTCGGCCGCCTGACCGAATCGCTGCGCCTGGGCAACGCCAAGGTCGCCGTCGAAGCGCTGGCCAACGCCTCCTTCGGCCCGCTGGGCGTGGTTACCGCCTACCAGGCTTACGCCAACCTGGCTCAGCAGCCGCTTCAAGACCTGGTCTCCTCGATCGAATCGGTGGAAGCCGGAAAAGCCCAGAACTACTACCCGGGCAATCAGGTCAAGCAGTTCCATCACGAGGCCGTCTGGCAGAAAATGAACCAGATGCTCGACCACGGCCTGGAGTCGGCCAAGTCAGGCAACAAGCTGGAAATCAACGCCCAATACTACGAGCTCACCAATCCGGAGTTCGTTGGCAAGCTGGCAAAAAATGCCGAAGCCGGCAACAAAGTCCGCATCAACATCGATCCGGGTCGCCTGGTGCCTTACCAGGGCAACACCATCGAGATGGACGACTACCCGGACAAGATGCGCAGCCTGATTCAGCTTTCCCAGGCCAAAGGCGACCTGGGTATCTCCACCTATCCAGTCAGCAAGATCCTGGGCGATCCCAATGACCTGATGCATCGCAAGGGCCTGCGTGTAGGCGACGAGTTCTTGCTCTCGGGCATGAACGCCAACTCCGGCTCGGGCGAAAACATCGACGCCGGCTACTCCATCGAGGGCCCGGCCGCCCGCCAGCTGGTGCACAACTTCTCGCGCGACGTGAAAGACAGCCTCGGTCACACCAACGAGGAAGTCTACGGCGAGAAAGCCATCTCCAGCTTCCAGGAGAAGAACGTTCTCTTCGGTCGCCGCGGCATCGTCTCGCTGCTGGACGTGATGGGCAAGGACGGCCCGGCTCCGGCCGGCACCGGCCTGGAGAAACCCAAAGACTTCAAGGAACTGAGCGAGTATGCCAAGGGCAAAGGATTTGACCTGCGCCAGATGTTCGATTGCCCGGCCGCTCAACTGGAGCCCCTGGTCAATTCGATGCTGGCCGGTGGCGAACCGATTCCCGTGACCTCCTTCACCAAAGACCTGATCCTCAAGCTTTCTCAGAAAGCCATGGACGCCACTCGCACCCCCGAGAACGTGGCGCGCCTCAACGACATCACCCTGCCCAAGGGCGACCCCCAGGGCAAAACCGTGGTCTCGTTGGCCGACGTCCCCACCGAGCGCGAAACCGAACTGATCATGGCCATTCACAACGCCGAAAAGTTCATCTACGTGCCGGCCTTCGTCATGACCAAGCCGATCGCGGCCGCCCTGGTGGCCAAGAACAACGAGATGCAGGCCCAGGGCAAAGAGTTCGACGTCAAAGTCATCGCCGACCCCGGCATCTATCCTGACGGCGGAACCCCCAACGAAGACGGCGTGAAAATGCTGGAAGATGGCGGCATCAACGTGCGCTGGGCGCTACTGCCCCGCTGCGGCAGCCACGACCGCAAGATTCACGCCAAAGAACTGCTCACCGACAAGTCCGAGTTCTTCGGCAGCACCAACTTCTCCAAGAAGGGTCTGCGCGAAAACTGGGAGCACAGCGGAGTGGTCCACTTCGACGCCGGCGACAGCAGCAGCATCTCCGAACGGGACGACGCCAAGGCTCACTTCGAAGACCTTTGGAACCACTTCAGCTATGAGTGCAACACCATTAAACTGGCCAGCCTCTGGAAGAAGAACTACGAAGGCAAGGACAAGGACTTCCAGATCCAGGACGCCCGCTTTGGCGCCCTGCGCAAAGTCCTCAAGGGCATCGAGAAGTACGAAGAAGAAACCGGCGCCTGGATGGAAAAACAGATCGAGCAGCCCGACATCAAGCGCCTCATGGCTCAAATGCAGGCCACCGGCATCGACGAATTGAGCGCCGCTCACCTGGCTGTGCGTAAGACCATGGGCGACGAAGACTACTTCAAGACCCTGCAAGACTTCGCCAGTTATGGGGAACTCAAAAAGCTCGCCCCCCGCAACTAATCGAACTACGAAATCAAAAAAAGCCCGGACTTTGTAAGAAAGTCCGGGCTTTGTTGTTCGTCAGTCTCTTTTATTTTTTGCCGTTTTCCGCTTCTTTGGCGGCTTCTTTCTTGGCGTTGTCAATCGATTTGAGCAGGTTCGGATACTGCTCGGGCTGGGCCTTAAGATTCTTGCGGGCGTGCACCACCCCGCCGATGAGGGCGCCGACGGGAGCAGCCGAGATAATACCGGCAGTGGCTCCGGCCAGTCCGCCGTGAACTCCGGCCAGAGCGCCCAGAGCGCCACCGCCGTAGTGACCGAGCAATCCGCCGACCACGCCGCCGACCACCAGGCCGCCGAAGCCGTAGAACAGGGCGCGCACGTCCTGGGGACCCTTGGTGACGCCCAGGTAACCCAGGCCACCGGCACCGCCGATGACGCCGGCCGTACCCAACGTGAAGGCGGCCGTGGCGCCGACGACTCCGCCGACCACACCGCCCATCGCTCCCAGTCCGGCGGCCACGCCGCCCAGGGCCAGAGCGCCCACGGCCATACCGGTCCGGCTGGCCTTGAAAAGGTTCTTGAATTCTTTCATGGTGACTTCGGAGTCCGCTTTGTCGTTCTTGGGGGCGTTGCCCGGGGGCACATCCACCGGAGGAGAGTTCGGCTCCGGGGTGGGAGCGGGCGCCTGGGTAGCGGGAGCCTCCGGCTTGGGGGTCAGGCTACGGCCCGGCTGAAACTGAGGCGCATTCGCGATCTTCATAGTGATTGCTCTCCTGTTGTCTCTGTGTTCTTGAAGACAAGAGTAGCCAGGCTCACCAAAAAAGCTCTGAAACAGAGTTGTGAACATCCGGCAAAGAAAAGCCGCAAACAGTTAACATCGGCAACACTTCGGACACATCCAGCACGTTGCCCGGGGGTAGCCCCCGTGGTTCTATATGAGTAAGCAAACGGTTCGCCAACACGGCAAACCGAATCGTAGAAGGGTTTCCCGCCTACGAGTTTGCGGTGTCGCAAGACACCAGACCCCTCCGAACCTGCATTTAATTATGACCGCCCGATTCTGTCGGGCGTTTTTTTTTGCCCTTTGGGGAGAGGGGAAGGGTTGGAGAGAGGGAGAGAGTCCACCCCTGGGCGAGATATCAGCTAGCTCGAGAGAGCAGGGCGGTGAGCGAGAGTCTCTCCCCCTCCCCCCAAACTCCCCCTCTCACCCCTTACGGGGCAGGCAGCAGTTGGAAGGACAGACGTCGTGGCTGGGGCCCGAGGAGCCAAGAGCGCGCTTCTCGGTCTGCAGACCGCAGCGCTCCTTGACCAGTTCGACGATCATGGACACGAACTGCGGATGGGCGCCCACGGTGGGCAGGCGGTGCAGTCGCACCCCCAGTTCCTGGCAAAGCTCCAGAGCCTCGGTATCCAGGTCGTAGAGAACTTCCATGTGATCGGAGATGAATCCAATCGGAAGGACCACCATATCCGTCTTGCCTTCGGTCGCCAGCTCGCGGATGCGATCGCAGACGTCCGGCTCCAGCCAGGGTACATGAGGCGACCCGCTGCGGCTCTGGTAGTCCAGCTCAAAACTCGCCACTCCGGCGCGTTCCGCTACGATACGGCAGGCCTCTTCCAGCTGCTGCTGATAACGACAGTTGTCCGCCATGCTGTTGGGAATGCTGTGGGCCGTAAATAGCACGGCCGTATTCTCGGGATTCAGCTGCGCATACACTTCGCGCATCGAGTCGGCCATCGGCTCTAAAAAGCCAGGATGGTTCCAAAAAGCTCTCAGTTTATCCACTTCCGGAGCCTGCTCTCCGACCTCTGCTCGGGCCTGGATGACGTTCTCACGGTACTGGCGACAACCTGAATAGCTGCTGAAGGCCGAGGTGAAGAAAGCCAGGGCTTTCTTCACGCCGTCTTCACTCATTTGGCGAAGAGTATCAGGCAAAAGTGGATGCCAGTTGCGATTGCCGAAGTAAACCGGCAGCTCCAGCCCCTGACGGGCCAACTCTTCGCGAATCGAATCGATCAAAGCCAGATTCTGTTCGTTGATCGGGCTTTTGCCGCCAAAATGGTAATAGTGTTCCGCCACCGACTCGAGTCGCTCGCGAGGGATCCCGCGACCCCGGGTGACGTTCTCGAGAAAGGGCATCACGTCGTCAGGCTTGTCCGGTCCACCAAAGGACAAGACCAACAAGGCATCATAGGGAAGCTCGGACATCTTAGCGGGGCGGCGGCGGGTAGACTTGCTTGCCGTTTACGTCGCGAGCGTCGTAGTAGGTCCGCTGAGTCTGCCGATTCTTTTGATACTTAGCCTTCTTCTGGCCGTTCTCCCAATAGGAGGTATAGTCGATGATGCGCTCATCCTGGTTGATCAGAATGGCCGTCCGTCCATTGCCGAAGTAACGCTCCAGCTTGATGACTTTGCCCGGTTTGCGCTGGTAGCGCACCGCATAGCCACCGGTGGGAAAGAAGCGTGTGAAGTTAATGTTGCCGTCGGAGTCCTTCTCCAACTTCTCTTTTGGGGCACCACTTGGCCACTTGGTCTGAAACGGGCGATTGCCCAGGTAGAGAAATTCTTGCAGCAACTGGTCGATTTCGCGCCCCATCTGCGTTGGCCCGGCGGGCTGTGCCAAGCCGGGCAACGAGACCAGCCACACCAGGAGTAAAAGAGCAACCCGAATCTTCATCTAGGCGCTCTTCCCACTGGGGTCACGTTGCCCCTTCCCAACGGCGGCTATTGCGAACGTAGACGCCGTCCTCGAAACGCGAGAAAAACAGTCCCACCAGTTGGTGAGCGACCAATCCACCGTCGTCTAGCTCCAGTTGAGACTCATCCGCGGAGGCAACCTGGGGTGAGCCGTGCACCAGAATCCGATACAAAGGCAGATGAGGTAGCTCCTCGTCCTCGCTGTAAAGGTCGTAGTCGATGACCACTCCTCGGTAGGCTTTCTTGCGATGGCGCACCACTTGACCGGGTGTAAAAAGCGGCTCGCGGACCGGCAAAGACTGTCCGAGCCCGCGACCACGGGCCACCAGATCCTTGAGGAGAAAGTAGAACAGGCAGGCGTAGGCGCGGTTCTCGCTACGTACATAGGTGGCCTCGAGGTTGCGCAGGACTCGAGCCGCAATCTCTTCCACTGGCGCCACCTTGGCGGCAAGCTCGCGAGTGGTGGTCTGAGGCAGGTCTCCCCGAAGCTCGGGGGTCAGGTTGGCATCCAGCAGACGACCGCCGTTGAAACAGTCCACCAGGCGAACTTCCCCCTCCCCTTCCCGGAAGCTGGCCAGAAAATGGCCGGGAAAAGAGCAGCCACGATAGTCCAATCCAAGTCGCGCGCCTACCAGCATCAGGACGCTGCAAAGACTGATCGGATTGCCCAGGCCGCGCTCGAGGACACGACTCAAGTAGCTGTTTTCGGGGGCATAGTAGTCCTCGCGGTCTCCGCTCAGCTCCGCGAACAAGAGCGCGGGAAGGCTTTCCAGAGAGTGCGGCCCCTCTCCGAGTCGAGCTGCCCAACCGTCCAACTGCTCGGACAAATGAACTCCTCGCCAGCGAAACTGGAAGTCACACAAGATCCGATGAAAGGCTTCCAGGCGCTCTTGGGGCTGACTCAGCGTTTTCCAGGCGGGCCAGGCGCTCAATAGCTGCGCTTTGCGCCAGGGCAGCAGCATACTCTCCAGAGCGGACAATTGAGAGCTGTCAGCCGGGAAGATTTTCAATAATTCTGCGATCTCCGATGCCATAGGTAAAAGCGCCTTGCGCACTTCCACGCGAACGATCTCGGAAGGATCGTCGAGCAACTTGAGTAGATGAGGGAACGGACTCGAGTCGGACACTTGAAAAGAGTTTGACTGCGCTGCTCGGATACCCTCCGCAAAGCCTGAAAGGTTCTACACAAGCAACGAAGGTGCAAGGACTTTTTATTAGAATTATTTTCAAGTCTACTCCGCCTGGGCGGAACTGGACAATCTGGAGGCGGTGAAATGCGTAGTCGATTTTTGGTGGTAAGCTTTTTGCTACTGAGCGCGGTGGCCTGGCCAACCCCAAAGTTCTATAACTCGGTGATTTCCGGCTGGGTGCGGGCAGCCTCGGAAGATGCCAAGGGCAAGGTTTTGACCGTCGAGATCGTGGTCGGAGAGGAGCCCGCCGAAGAACCCTACCTGGTCACGGGACCCAAGAGTGGCGAGCTCCAGGTCCTGGTCGGCGAGTGGGTGGTGGCCTCGGGCACCGTCAAGGAGGATGAACTCGGCTGGAAGAGCCTGGAGGTCAAGCGATTTACCAAAATCGACGACCTGCCCGCCCCGACCGACGTACCTCCCTCCCCTCAAGCACCAAAATAGTTTTCACTTTCACGCCAGGGAAAAGAGGCGGCCTCGAAAAGAGTGTCCGTCTTCAAATTCCGTTGCGCGGAGGTATGTGCATTTGAAAAGTCGTGTTGTCTCGTTGTGTTTTTTGGGAGGCCTGCTCGCTCTCCCCGCCTGCGCCGGACCACTCCCCTTCGCAGATTTAATGCACCGCAACGCGCCCAGTGCGCAGACCAACCTGACCACCACCTGGGGCTTCGGCCAGCGGGAAAACGTTTTCAACGAACTGATCGTCAAGAGCGTCACCGACGTCTGGCAAGACAGCTCCACGCCTTTGCCTCCAGTCCTCTACAAATCGCTGATGGCCGTGGAGAGTTCCTTCCGGCCTGACGCCGTCAGCGGCTCCGGCGCGGCCGGGCTGACGCAACTGATGCCCGATACGGCCAAACGCTTCGGTCTGGCCAACGGCGATCGCCTCGACCCCAACAAATGCGTACCGGTCGGCATCCTCGCCTTCCAAGAAAAATATCGAGTCGTTCTCGATCCGGGCAACTACCCGAAAATCATTGGCCTGCCGGCCGACAAAGTGGCCTTCTCCGTGCGCGTGGCCGACTACTACAACAGCCAGGGCGCTCCCCAGGGTGACGACCGCTGGCACCTGGCACTGGCTGCTTACAACGGCGGCGGTGGCACCATTCTCAGAGCCATGTCTTACGCCATCGAAGCCAACGTGGATCCCCGTCAGTGGGACAATCTCGCGGGTCCTCCCGGCAAAGCGCTCAATACTCCTCTGCACAAAGCCTGCATCGACGTCTATGGCTCCTATGGCGGAGGTCGCAAAGTCAACGAACTGGCGGCCTATCCTCGCAAAATCATGAGCCTCTACCGGTCGGCCGTGGCGGCCACCCCCCGCCCCGTTCTGTAAACCCCTTAAAAAGAAGAGCCTCTAGCCCAGGGCCCGCTCACTCTCTGCATAGAGATGGCGGGCCTCTTCCATGTCTTCGCCCACGCAAGTCAGACCGAGACGTCGAGTGGACGAAACGCCCCCCAGCATGTGGAAGACCACGCCGGTATGAGAGGCGGTGGAGTAATTCAGACCCTCTTCGGTGGCCAGATCGATGACATCATGCAACGAGGTGGCCTGGTCGCCCACTTCCAGCCAGTCGGAGCCATAGACAAATTTCTCTTTGCCCGAGGCGTCCAGGTAGCGGTTCTCGTGCTCCAGATAGCCGCCCTCGGCCAGCAGGTTCAGAGTTCGCAGCGAGGTGGTGGAGTTGCTCTTACGGAAGTTGACGTCCAGCGCATAGACCTCGTCGGCGGTCACCAGGAAATCGACTTCCACGCGGCCCTGCACCCCCTGCCGGGCCAGCTCTTCTCCGACCTTGCGAGCACGCCCCAGGGTCGCCTGAGCCAGGTTGTCGGGAGCCGGAAAGATGGCCCCGCGATAGCGCCCGTTCTGATCCAGTAGCTCCTGATGGACCCCCATGATGGAGACTTCGAACAACGGTGAGATCTGTAGTTGCACGCTGACGGACTCTCCGACCAGCTGCTGCTCCACCAGACCGCCCAGGCGCTCGAACCGGGGCCAGAAGGCCTTGCCCTCCTGGTCTCCCCAATGGCGGCGCAGAGCCTGACCGAGGCGGGCATTCTTTTCTTCGGCCAGCATATGGTCGGACACCAGCAAATTCCAAAACGGCATCAGGCTGAGATTGCGATTGCCCAGTCCGCTCACACCGTCGTTCTGCTTGACCACCACCCGCGGGTTGTCTACGGTGATGACGCCTTGAGCCTGCATCTTGACCAGGGCGGCAGCCAGATCGTCGAGATCGTGCAAATCCACTTCTCCGGGCGGCACCTTCAGGCCCAGGGCCTGGAAGAGGGAACGCGCGCGCGCCTTGGCCGAATAGCTTTGATGACGCGGGTCGGTGCCCAGAATGGGAATGCCCAACTCGACGGCCAGTCTCATCTCCAACTCGGTACTGCGATAGACCGTCAGATAGGCGTTGGGCGACTTCTGAATCTCTCGACGCAAGCGCTCCAACAGAGCCGGACGAGCCAGCATCTTTTGGGACAGGGGCAGATTGGAGCGGTCCAGCAACGGTTGCAGCCGCAGACGGTTGCGGCCGTGACTGAAGGGCACATGACGGAGGAAATGCAGGTAGTAGGCGATTTCTTCCTCGGGAATCAAGTGCGAGGAATAGAACCAGAGACGACAAGCGGGCTGCCCCAGCAGGTGGAACAGGTAAAGCATGCGCTCTTCGAAGTGGAGCAAACCGCCCGGCAAAGGGAGCCCTTCCAGATCCAGCGACAGCGAGGGAACCGCGATCACCAGACGAGGGACGCGCGGGTTTTGAATGCGCCTCCACAAATCGGGCAAACCGGCCTGAATCGGGGCAAAGCGTTCTTCGATGGTCTGCATGCACTCCTGGGAGTGGACGCGTTCAGGCGACGGCTGGAGTGGACTTCCAGTTCAAGGCCAGGTCCAGCGCCTTATCGGCCTGCACCAGGCCGGCTCCGACGGCGGCGGCGTCCAGGTTGGGATATTTGAAGGCGCTCTCTTTCAAGATGGCCTGCAGATCCGCCTGCGACAATTCGGGGTTGGCCTGCTTGAGAATCGCCACCAGTCCCGCCACCTGAGGGGTCGACTGCGAAGTGCCGGAAATAGCGAAGTAACCGCCGTCGGCCTTCGGAAAATCCGGCACGTCAAAGGACGAGCTAGGAGCCAGCGTGGAGAAAATCCGCTTGCCAGGCGCCACCACGTCGGGCTTGGCCAGTCCGTCATAGCTGGGACCACGGCTGGAGAAGCGGGTCAGCAGGTCATCGCTGGGGTCGACCGTGCCATTGTCGTCGATGGCGCCCACCGTAATGGCTCCCGGAAGAATGCCCGGAGTGGCGATAGTGCCGGGATTGGGGCCTTCGTTGCCGGCCGAAACCACCACCGTCAGGCCTGCGTCGATGGCCTGCTGAGTGGCCTGCGCCCAGGGGTCGTTCTTCCACCCCTGAGAGGGGACGTCACCCAGAGACATGTTGACGACGCTGATGCCCATCTCGTCCTTGTTCTCGATCACCCAGTGGAGAGCTTTGATGGCATCGGCAATGGAGCCGATGCGCACGCCCACCAGGTCGGCTTCGGGAGCCACACCCTTGATGGAACCGCCCGACTTGGTGCCGGAACCGGCAGCCAGACCCGCCACGTGCGTGCCGTGACCATACTTGTCGGTGGGCTTCTTCTTGCCTTCGGCGAAGTCCACCCAGCCCACGATGCGGTCCTTGAAGTCGGCGTGAGGAAAGATGCCGGAGTCAATGATGGCGATGGTCTGGCCCTTGCCCGTGTAGCCTTTGGCCCAGACTTTGTCCAGACCGGGCAGACGCACGGCGGCCGTCTCGGTGGGACCGGCGGTGGACGTGTCGTCGGAGGCTTCCTGGAAGATGAAATCGTGGTTGGTGAAGGGTCCCGCGTGATGAAGCGGGTGATTGACGGAAACGTAGGCGCCCTTCGGCAGCTTGTGAAACAGCTGCTCGACCTGATTCTTGCCGATCCAGGTGGCCACGCCATTGACCAGAGGCAGCTCTTCGACCGCGCAACGACTCAGCCGACCCAGCGCCTTCTTCAGCTTTCCCAGCCCCTGGCGGTCGGTGGCCGAAAGAATGACCGGGACTCGGCCGCCGGCGGTCACTTCACGAGCTTCAGAACTGAAGGCCTGGTAGCGCTCCGTCGGATCCATGCTGGCAGGGTCCAGGCCCGCCGGCAAGGCGACGCGGGAGCGCGGGGGTTGAGCGTGCTGCGGACCGATCTTCACTCGCTAAGTCTAACAAGACTTGCTCAGCCTTCTGCGATCCGACATGTTAACAGTGGGCCAGGAACTAGAGCCTCACTTGGACAAGTTGACCCCTTGAGCAGGAGGATAAGGTTATGTTAGTTCTCAGTTGCGATCCCAGCGAACGTTGGAAAAACGTCGCTCGAGCCGCGGAAACCCTGAAAAAAGGCGGAGTGATCGTCTACCCTACCGACACGGTCTACGGCATGGGATGTGACCTGCTCAACAAGCGCGCCATCGAGAAGATCTACCAGTACAAGAAGATGCCACGCCAAAAACCCCTGAGCTTCATCTGCTCGGATATGACCCAGGTCAGCGAGTACGCCCAGGTCAGCAACTCGGCCTTCAAGCTGATGAAGCGGCTCTTGCCGGGACCCTTCACCTTCATCTTGCAGGCTTCGCGCGAGGTGCCTAAGGTGATGGTCAGCAAGCAACACACCGTGGGTATTCGCGTTCCCGACCACGACGTCTGCCTGGAACTGGTCAACTTGCTGGGCAACCCGCTGGTCAACACCTCGGCCCACACTTCGCTGGAAGAAGTGGTCAGCAACCCCGAGACCATCCAGGAAGAATTCCACCTGGCCGATCTGATGCTGACCGATGGTATGCTCCAGACCGAGTTGAGCACTATCATCGACTTTACCGGTGATGAGCCTGTGCTCGTTCGCCAGGGCAAAGGCGAACTGTCGGCCCACCTTCGCTAGCGACTGGCGATTAACTTATCCAGGACTCCTACGGCCACTCCCGTGAGGCCGCCGGCGGCCGCGCCGATGCCCAGACCCAGAGCTGCTCCGGCCCAAGGAGTCATGCGGTAGCTGTTGCTGACCTCGGTATGATCGCGGAAAGCGCCGGTAGGATAAGCCTGCACCACTTCTTTCTGACCGGAGAACAGATTGGTGTCGGTGTAATACAGATTGCGATTGCCATCATACTGGCCGCGCAGATTGCTGTGCTCACGCGCCCAGGGAACCCAACCAATCCGCATATTTTGAGTTTCCGGGGTGTGCACCAGCTGCGTTAAAGTCTGATTCTTGCTCTGAGCCAGCGCGCCGGCGGCAAAGCCCGCTCCCGCTCCCAGGAGAGCTCCCGCCCCAACTCCGATCAACGGAGCCCGATTGGAACGCTGCTCGGCTGCGGCCGTGGCCTGAGGATCGGCCACCTTCTGCACCAGCGCCCCCACCAGCGCCCCGGCCACCGTGCCGACCCCCAGCCCGATGGCGGCACCGGCCAGCGGTCCAATCGAATGGGTGTGAGTAAACTTCTGACGGTCTTCGATCAGACCGGTGGAGCGATTCTCGACAATCGGTCGGAAATAGGGCGAATCGCAGGTCTGGTAGCTGCCGGTCATCATCCCCTTGTCATCATAGGTGTATTGGGTGGTGCAATCTTCGGGCACGTAGTGCGCCCCCACCAGCTCGGGACGCAGATATTCGGTCCGTTGCGTAACCACCGAAACGGTGTCCTGGGTCAGGTTGTGCAGACCCCAGGCAAATCCGGCCGTCGTACCCACGGCCGCGCCCAGGCCGGCGCCGGCCGCAAAAGCGGGCATATCCTCAGCGACCTCTTGTAGTTTGCTCGGTCCGCGCTGATAGTCTCCCCCGCCGGGGCCGACGTATTTGTTGTAAAGCTGTGTGAGTTTGCCGATCATAGGACCAATCTAGAGGTCAGACAAAAACAGACTGTTGCGGAAATCTGAACGCCCCGACAAAACGGTACCTTAAGTCACCAGAGGGGACGGCCGATCATCTCAGAGATGAATGAGCTGGCTTTGCATTCCGATCAGGCTCTGGCCCAGCGCAGCCGTACTGGAGCGGCTACCTATCCAATTCTGTCCGCCCTTTTCGTAGGCGGCTCGGCCGGGGGAATCCTCTGGTTCCTGCTCTTTGTCGGCCTCTTCGCCCACCGCTACTGGCTCTGCAATCGCTTTCTCAAAGGCCTGGACGAAAAAGACTACCGCTCCTGGAAACAGCAGTTCTCTCTGTCCCTTTACTGCAATGTCGTAGCCTGGCTGGCCTTGACCTTCTGGCACGGGGAAGCGCGTATCCTGGAGACCGCCCTCTTCACCGCCGGCCTGGCCGCCGGCGGCAGCAACAGCCTGTCCTCCGACCTGAAGCTGTGCCAGGGCTTTCTAACCGCCATGCTGGTTCCTTTCGCCATCTGGAGCCTGGCCATGGACCTCCCCCACGTCTCCGCCGCCAGCACCCTTTACTGGGTTGCCTTGATGGGCCAGGTTCACGTCAACTACGAATTCTTCCAGTCTGCCCTGCGCGACAATTTGAGCCTGCGCAAGCAGGCCCAGGAGCTGAAGGCAGCTCGTCACCTGGCCGAGGAAAGCGCCCGCCTGGCCGTGGCCGCCGACCAGGCCAAAGGCGCTTTCCTTACCACTATCAGTCACGAGATCCGCACCCCTCTCAACGGAGTCATCGGCATGACCGGCCTGCTGCTCGACACCCCCCTGCACCAGGAACAACGAGAGTTCGCCCAGACCATCCGCAAATCGGGCGAGGCCCTGCTCAGCCTGCTCAATGACATCCTCGACTTCTCCAAGCTGGAAGCGGACAAAGTCGAGCTGGAAATGGTTCCGTTCGGCCTCCGACAGGTTTGCGAGGACGTAATCGACCTGGTGGCCCACAGCGCTCAGGACCGAGGGCTGACCCTGCGCTTTGAATGCCCGGCCGACATGCCCCCTCACCTGGTGGGCGATCCCGGCCGCTTCCGCCAGGTTCTCCTCAATCTGCTGACCAACGCCATCAAGTTCACCGAAAAGGGTGAGGTCGTCGTGCGTCTGGAGCACCAATCGATCAAAGAAGGCCTGATTCATCAGTTGCGCTGCACCGTACGGGACACCGGCTGCGGCATCGCTCCCGAAGCTCGTGGCAAGCTGTTTCGCCCATTCACCCAGGCCGACAATTCCACCACGCGGCAATATGGCGGCACCGGCCTGGGTCTGGCCATCTGTCTCAAACTGGTGGCCGCCATGGGCGGGGAAATCAGCCTGGACTCGGTGCTCGGCCAGGGCACCACCTTCACTTTTACCGCCTGCTTCGGCATCTGTTCCTTGCCTGCTCCGGCGCCCACCCCCGTGGTCGCACCTGTGGCTCCACGCGGAGGCCGAATTCTGGTGGTCGAAGACAACCGGGTCAACCAACAAGTGGCCACCCGCATCCTCGAGAAAGCCGGCTACAATTGCGACGTGGCCGCCAATGGCCTGGAAGCGCTCAAGGCCCTGGAAGACCTGCCCTACGATTGCGTGCTCATGGATTGCCAGATGCCGGTCCTGGACGGTTACGAAGCCACCCGTCGCCTGCGGGCCTCCGAAAGCATCAATGCTCGAGTGTTGGTGGTGGCGGCCACGGCCGGAGTGACCACCGAAGAACGCAAACTCTGTCAGGAGGCCGGCATGGACGACTTCATCGCCAAACCCATCCAGGCCGCCAAACTCCTGGAACTGCTCCAGCTCCGCATGCCACAGCCCCGGGAGGGAGTTCAGACCCACCCCGCCAGTCGTTCCGTGCTGGTCGAGGAAGCCCAAAAGCTGGCCGAGCAGGTGGAGCAAATGCTGGCCGCCGGTCAAACCAATCGCGCGGCCGAAGTGCTGGGCGAACTGGAACGCGTGCATCAGCAACTGCAGACCAGCTTCGCAGCCTAGACGCCGACTTTTTTGCGCTTCTCCTTGAGGGTGCCGGCCTTCTCCAGGATAGGCTTGAGGAAGTGCCCGGTGTAGCTCTGCTCACACTCGGCTACTTTCTCCGGCGTGCCGGACACCAACAGTTCCCCGCCTCGGTCGCCACCGTGCGGCCCCAGGTCAATGATGTGGTCCGCGCATTTGATGACGTCCAGGTTGTGCTCGATGATGATCATGGTGTTGCCGGCATCGGTCAGGCGCTGCAAGACTTCCAGCAGGCGAGCCACATCGTGAAAGTGCAGACCGGTGGTTGGCTCGTCCAGAATGTAGGCGGTTCGACCCGTGGCCACCTTGGAGAGCTCGGTGGCCAACTTGACGCGCTGGGCCTCGCCCCCGGAAAGCGTGGTGGCCGCCTGGCCCAGGCTGATGTAACCCAGGCCCACATCGGTCAAAGTCTGGATGCGTCGCGCCAGGGTGGGGATGTTGGCAAACAACTCCAGGGACTCATCAATGGTCATGTCGAGCACTTCGGTGATGGTCTTGCCCTTGAACCGGACCTCTAACGTCTCGCGGTTGTAGCGCTTGCCTTTGCACACTTCGCAAGGCACGTAGACATCGGGCAAAAAGTGCATCTCGATCTTGAGAATGCCCTGTCCCTGGCAGGCTTCGCATCGGCCGCCCTTGACATTGAAGGAAAACCGCCCCGGCAAATAGCCGCGCATGCGCGCTTCCGGCGTAGCCGCAAACACCTTACGAATCGGATCGAAAATACCGGTGTAGGTGGCCGGATTGGAGCGGGGGGTGCGTCCGATGGGAGACTGATCGATGACGATGACCCGATCAATAAACTCCTGCCCCTCCAGTCGCTCGTAAGCACCCGGACGTTCACTGCCCTGGTGCAGAGCCAGCGAAAGAGCCTTGGTCAAAATCTGATTGACCAGGGTGCTCTTACCCGAACCGGAAACGCCGGTCACGCAAGTAAAGACGCCCACCGGGAAGTCGACGCTCAGATTCTGCAGGTTGTTGTGACGCGCTCCGACCACCCGCAACTTGCGGTCCTTCACGACTTTGCGTCGCTTCTTGGGAACCTCGATCTTCTGGCGACCGCTGAGATAGGCTCCGGTCAAGCTGGCTGGATTTGCGGCAACCTGGTCGGGCGTGCCCTGAGCCACCACATGGCCTCCGTGGATGCCCGCTCCCGGACCGACGTCGACCACATGATCGGCGGCCCGAATGGTGTCCTCATCGTGCTCCACGACAATCAGAGTGTTGCCCAGATTGCGCAGGCGAGTCAGAGTTTCCAGCAACCTTTCGTTGTCCCGCTGATGCAGGCCGATCGATGGTTCGTCCAGGATGTAGAGAACGCCGACCAGGCCCGAACCGATCTGAGTCGCCAGGCGGATACGCTGACTCTCACCGCCAGAGAGGGTACTGGCGGTCCGGGTCAGAGTCAGATAGTCCAGTCCGACGTCGTTCAGGAAGCGCAGGCGGGCATGGATTTCTTTGAGCACCTGATGGGCGATGGTCATTTCCCGCTCCGTCAACTGCAGGGCGTCGACCCAGGCCAGCGCCTCACGCACGGAACGAGAGCACAGCTGATGCACGTTCAGTCCGTGCAAGCGCACCGATAAAGCTTCTGGTTTCAGGCGCGAGCCCTCGCATGACGGGCAAGGACGCTCGGTCATGTATTTTTCGATCTCAGAGCGGAAATACTCCGACTCGGTCTCCGTGTAGAGACGCTGAAGCGAGGGAATGGCGCCTTCGAAGCGCTCTCCCAGTCCGTTGAGGAGAATGTCCCGATGTTTCTCCGGAAGACTGTGCCAGGCACGGTCCAGACTGATGCGCTGCTCTTCGGCCACTCGATTGAGCTTGCGCCAGAAGCGCGATTCTCGCGGCTGGTGGCGTAGGGACAGCACCGGTTTGCCCCAGGGCGCAATGGCCCCTTCGTTCACGCTCAACGACGGATTGGGGATGACCAGCACCGGGTCCAGTTCGGGAAGAAAGCCCAGCCCGTGGCACTTGGGGCAAGCGCCGTAAGGACTGTTAAAGGAGAAGAGTCGCGGAGCCAGTTCTTCAAAGGAGATGCCACAGTCGGCGCAAGCCAGGTGCGAAGAGAGCAGCACCTCCTTGTCGTCCTTGGTCTGAACCTGTACCAGACCCGAGGCCAACCCGAGACAGGTCTCGATCGACTCGGCCAGGCGAGAGCGCACGCCGTCACGCAGAGTAATGCGGTCCACCACCACCTCGATGGTGTGCTTGACGTACTTCTCCAGCACGATTTCGTCTTCATCCAGACGGCGAATTTCGCCATCGACGCGCACACGCGTAAAGCCGCTGCTCTGGACCTCTTTGAAAAGCTTGCTGTATTCGCCCTTGCGGCCGCGCACCATGGGCGCCAACAGGGTCAACTGAGCCCCTTCCCCTATCGCCATGAGCGTGTCCACCATCTGATCCACCGTCTGAGACTGAATGGCTTTGCCGCAGTTGGGACAATGAGGCTGTCCGATGCGTGCGAACATCAGACGGAGATAATCGTAGATTTCGGTCACCGTGCCCACGGTGGAGCGAGGATTGCGCGAACTGCCCTTCTGGTCGATCGAGATGGCCGGCGACAGACCTTCGATCAAGTCCACGTCCGGCTTCTCCATCAGCCCCAAGAACTGGCGGGCGTAGGCCGAGAGCGATTCAACGTAGCGGCGCTGTCCTTCCGCATAAAGGGTGTCAAAAGCGAGACTGGACTTACCCGAGCCACTCAGGCCGGTGATGACGACCAGTTGATCTCGAGGTAAGTCCAGGCTGACGTTCTTCAGATTGTGTTCGCGAGCACCGCGAATGCGGATCCAGTTATCGGGGGCGGGGGACTTGGGCGATTTCAAGGGGGAATTCCTTAGAGGCAGAGATGTCTCCTAATGTCTACCCTTTGGCTGCCAAGTACCCTGCTGGCCATTCGGTCAGGTTTACTTACGAAATCCGCCGCCTCGGTGACCGCCGCCACCGGAATGACCGCCGGTGAACCCACCGGAGCGGTTGCCGCCGCTCCAGCCGCCGCCCGAGGGCATGCTGAAGCCACCGGAGCGTCCGCCGGTGAAGCCGCCCGAGCGATTGCCGCCACTCCAGCCGCCACCCGAAGGAGCGCTGAACCCGCCGGAGCGGTTGCCTCCCCCATTCCAATTGCCCATGGAAGGCATCTTCATGCTTCCGTTGGACCAGCCGCTTCCGCTGCTGTTGCCACTCCAGCTCGAGCCGCGGTTGCCGCTCCAGCCGCTATTACCCGCGTTCCCGGTCCAGCTCGAGCCGCGATTGCCGCTCCAGCCGCTATTACCCGTGTTACCGGTCCAGCTCGAGCCGCGATTGCCGCTCCAACCGCTATTGCCTGTGTTTCCGGTCCAGCTCGAGCCGCGATTGCCGCTCCAACCGCTATTACCCGTGTTGCCGGTCCAGCTCGAGCCGCGATTGCCACTCCAGTTGCTATTGCCGGTCCAGCTGGAGCCGCGGTTTCCATTCCAGCCGCTGCTTCCGTTATTGGCCCAGCCCGAACCACGGTTGTTCCCATTCGCCCAACCACTGGTATAGCGACTGTTGCCGGGCGTGCTCCAGTTGCCGCCAGGACGGTAGCCGGAATTGTTCCAGCCGCCGCCGGAGTTCCAGTTGCTCGGTGCGTGCGAGCCCGGAGAGTTCCAGCCGCTACCTACGTTGCGACTCCAGTTGCCGCCGGGACGGTAGAAGTTGCTGGACGTCCAGTTTCCGCCGTTAGAATAATTGCAGCCGGGCATTCTCGACCAGCTGTTACCCGGACGGTAAGCGGTGTTGTAGCTGTTGTAGGCGCTGTAGGTGGGCCGCCAGCAGTTGGCATTGTTGTAGTTGTAGGTATTGTGGATATAGGTCACCCGGTTGTAGCCGGGGTTCCCCCAATAAGAACCGTAGTAATTACCATAGGGATAGCGGAAACAGCTTCTCCCATACCAGTCGAAACCATAGTTCAACCAACTGCCGCAGGCATAACCCAGACCAAAACTGAGCAAGGAGCCGGTCCAACCGTAGGGACGCGGGGCGTAAACCAGGTATGGGTTATAAACCGGCACGTACATGATTTGTGGGGAGCTCGGCTGAATGGTGATGTAGCTCTCGTCGGTATTGACCGTCTGCTGCTCGTTGCTTTGTAGATTGCCGGCCGCGTAGGCCTGCGTGCGCAGTCGCTGAATCGAGGCCGTCACGTCGCCCATCTGAATGGCGGCTGCCTGTCCCAGAGCCTCCGTCCAGGCAAGGTCCTGAGCCATCTGCTCGACCACCTCGGGATAATGAGCCAGAGCCTTCACCGAAGCGTCCCAGGGCTGACCATCCACGTCGCCTTTCGGATTGGCCTTCAAAAACTGATTGGCCTGGTCGATCTGGGCCGGATGCGAGGCGGCCGGCAGCATCTGAGCGAGCAGCGGGTCCGGATAAAGAGCGACGGGCTTGAAAAGCAGGTCCAATTCGCTGGCGGAATACTTCCCGGCCTCGGCGGGCGCTGCCACGGCGGGAGCCGGAGCGGGCGTGGGTACGGGTGCGGGTGGGTTCGGTAGCGCCCATCCGGTGGTCGCCAGGGCGACCAGAAAGAGTCCACTGACAAGGCTGGTCTTGTACATGGGTTTCGATCCTCTCGGTGTTGAGCAATGTTTCCCACGCCATTGCTCCTGATCACAGCATACGCTGAAGTTTGCGCCTGTAAACGTATGGCTTTGTTACCAATTGTTACGGTCCCGTCAAGGAACCAAAAGAAGAGGAATGGCGAGCCAGTCCTGAAAGGGGGGCCCATGATCGACCCCATCGCCTGGGTAGAAGCAGGCAAGGCCGAAGGCGCCACCCTCTGGACCGGAGTGCCCTGTTCCTACCTCAAGTCCCTCATTGACTGCGTCATTTCCCACGCCGAACTCGACTACGTGCCGGCCGCCAACGAAGGCGATGCTGTCGCCATCGCGGCCGGAGCCTGGTTAGGCGGGGGGTTGGGGGTCGCCCTGATGCAGAACTCCGGCCTGGGCAACGCCGTCAACCCTCTTACCTCCTTGCTCCAACCTTTTGCCATCCCGATGTTGTTGCTGGTCACCTGGCGTGGCCAACCGGGCGGGCCGGCCGACGAGCCTCAGCATGACCTGATGGGTCAAATCACCCCGGGCATGCTCGACCTGATGAACATTCCCTATGAGATTCTTCCGAAAGACGAAGCCGGAGCGGTGGAAAGCCTGCGCCGTCAACTGCGAAACGCGCGAGAACAGCGCCGCTGCCACGCCCTGGTGATTCCCTCCGGCCGCTTCAGCAAGCACCCCCCTACTCCGCCGTTGGAAGTCAAAGCCTTGACCGGCGCAGTGCCCGAAAAAGTTCCGGCCCGCCTGACCCGCAGTCAGATGTTGCAGGGCCTGCTGAAAATTTGGGGGCCGGGTGATCTGGTGGTGGCCACCACCGGCTACACCGGCCGTGAACTTTACGCTCTGAACGACCGCAATCAGCATCTCTATCTGGTCGGCTCCATGGGCTGCGCTTCCAGTCTCGGACTGGGCCTGGCTTTGCGCAGGCCCAAGAATCGCATCTGGGTCCTGGACGGCGATGGCGCTCTCTTGATGCGGATGGGCGCCCTGACCACGGTGGGCTGGATGCGTCCCGAGAATCTGGTCCACGTGCTGCTGGACAACGGTGTGCATGAAAGCACCGGCGCGCAAGCCACCGTTTCCGCCTCGCTGGATTTCTGTGAGATCGCTCGTGGCTGTGGCTATCCCAACGTCCTGCGTTGGAACGAACCCGCACCCGTCGATTTCGCGGGGCTGACCTTCATCCACGCGCCCATCCTTCCGGGGATCGCCGAAGCCCTGCCCCGTCCCAAGCAGAAGCCACGAGAAGTGGCCGACCGATTTCGCGAGGTACAAGGTCTATGAAAACCGTTATTCTAGCTGCCGGCCTGGGCTCACGCCTGGGCCACCACCTCCCCAAAGGGCTGCTCTCCCCCGGCGGCGAGACGCTGTTGCAGCGCTCGATCCGACTTTTAGAAGCGGCCGGACTCGGCCCGGTTACGCTGGTCGTGGGCCATCAGGCGGAAGTCTACAAAGCGCTCCCGGAAAAACCGCGCTGTGTGGACAACCCCCAGTATGCCACCACTGGCTCGCTGCTCTCGTTGCGCCTGGCCTTTCAGGAACTCCAGGACGACTTACTGGTGCTCGAATCCGACCTGCTTTATGAATCCCGAGCCCTGACCGCCGTGGCCGCTTCCAGCGAGCCGAACCTGATTCTGCTCTCGGGCTTCACCCAGGCCGGCGACGAAGTCTACGTCGATGCTCCCGAAGGCCGTCTGCGATCGATGAGCAAGCGCCGGGAAGATCTGCGGGACGAGCCGGCTGGCGAGTTCGTGGGCATCAACCGGTTTTCCAAAGAACTCCTGCGCGACATGGACGAGTGGGGCGCCGACCACCCGGAGGCCCACTACGAAAGCGACGGCGTGGTCGCCCTGTGTGCCAAGCATCGGGTCGCCACTCTTAAAATTCCCGACCTGGTCTGGTGCGAGGTCGACGACGCCCACCACTGGCAACGCTGCCAGGAACTGATTTTACCGAGATTGCGAGACTAGTCCTTGAAGAAGTCCACCCGTTTACGCCAACTGCTGACCAGTTCCGAGTTGGAATTCGCGCTGGAGGCGCACAACGCGCTCAGCGCCAAGATTGCCGAAGAAGCCGGCTTCCCCGTCATCTGGGCCAGCGGACTCAGCATGTCCGCCCAATTTGGCGTGCGCGACAGCAATGAAGCCAGCTGGAGCCAGGTAGTCGACGCCCTGGAATTTATGAGCGACGCCACCCAGGTCCCCATCCTGGTGGACGGCGACACCGGCTACGGCAACTTCAACAGCCTGCGCCGCCTGGTGCGCAAACTGGAGCAGCGTGAACTGGCCGGCGTCTGCATCGAGGACAAGGAATTCCCGAAGACCAATAGCTTCGGAGCTTCCGACCGGCAGATTCTGGCTACCGTCGACGAGTTCTGCGGCAAGATCAAGGCGGCCAAAGACTGCCAACTGGATCCTGACTTCGTGGTGGTCGCTCGAGTAGAGGCCTTAATTGCCGGGGCCGGCATGGAAGAAGCGCTACGCCGGGCGGAGGCCTACCACGCCGCCGGGGCGGACGCCGTCCTCATCCATTCCAAGAAAAGCCGTGCCGATGAAGTGGTCGAGTTTTCCCGTCAGTGGGCGGGACGCTGCCCTCTGGTCATCGTGCCCACCAAATACTACAGCACCCCTGTGGAAGTCTTCCGCAAGGCCGGCTTTAGCCTGGTGATCTGGGCCAATCATATGCTGCGCTGCACCATTCCCGTCATGCAGGCCACGGCTGCGCGCATTCGCAAACAAGAAAGCGTGGTGGCCATCGAAGATCAGATCGCTCGCCTGGACGAGGTGTTTCGCCTGCAGGGCGCCGACGAACTGGCTCAGGCCGAGCGCACCTACTCCCCTGCTCCGGGGCGCGGCGTGCAGGCGGTGCTGCTGGCCGCCAGTCGGGGTCGGGAACTGGAATCGCTGACGGTTGACCGCCCCAAATCGATGATCCAAATTGGCGGCAAGCCCATCCTCTCCCGCCTGGTGGAGGACTGCAAACGCCAGGGCATCCACAACATTCGCGTGGTGGCCGGCTACTGCTCGCAAGCGGTAAAGCTCGACGATGTCGAGGTGGTGGTCAACGAGCAACACGAAACGACCGGAGAAATCGCCTCGCTGCGCCTGGCCCTGCCGCGCGAAGGCCAGGCCTTGATCGTCTACGGAGACCTGTTGATGCGCTCGTCCGTCTTGCGGGACGTCCTCGAGCACACGGGGGACGCCGTCGCCGTGGTCGACTCCCTGACGGTCACGGGACCCGATAGCGACTTTGCCGTCTGTGACACCGCCGATGACCGTGCTTTCTTTGGCCCGTCGCCCCATCTCCGTTCCATGGTCGCCAGTTCCACCGAGAATCACGGCCGCTGGATCGGCGTCCTGCGCCTGGGCGGTGCCGCCCTGGAGAAGGCGCATCAGGTTCTAGAGCGCTTGCAAGACGGCTCGATGAGCGATCTCATCAACGCTCTACTGCAGGCTGGACAGGAGATCCAGGTGCATTACATTCACGGTCACTGGCTGGACGTCAATCGCCTGGAAGACATCGAAAGAGCCGACGCCTTCTCGCGAACCTGATTTCAGAAGCTTTTGAGGCACCATCCCTATTCTGATGAGACCACACCCGCGTCTGAAAGAGGTCTCGCCGAATGGATGTCCGTCCTTGCTCCTGCCACAATCACCCCACGCTGAAGAAACAGGCGCCCGCTCCTCCACCCGAGGTGGCCGAGGCCGGAGAACCGGTCGACTTCCGCTCGGGCTCGGGTTTCGACCCCGCCAACCTGGACCGCAGCGTCAGGCCGCAGGACGACTTCTATAAATTCGCGGTGGGCGGCTGGAAGGCGGCCCATCCGATCCCCGACAACAAGATGTCGGTGGGAGCTTTCGACGGTCTGGCTGAGGCCAACCGCACCACTCTTCACAACATTCTGACCGATCTCACCTCCCGGCCTCAGGCTCCCGGCAGCGATGAGCAAAAACTGGCCGACTACTATGCCAGCGGTATGGACGAGGCCACCATCGAAGCCGCCGGCGCCAAGCCCCTGCAGGGCCTGTTCGACGGCATCGCCTCGATCGACAGCCTGTCCTCCCTGCAAAGCCAGGTGGCCAAACTCCACGGTCAGGGTGTCAGCGCGTTCTTCTCCTTCGGCAGCAGCCAGGACCTCAAAGACTCCAAAAAGATCATCGGCGAGACGGCTCAGGGTGGTCTGGGCCTACCGGAGCGCGACTATTACTTCAAGACCGACGCCAAATCCGTCGAGATCCGCGAAGCCTATCAGCAGCATATCGCCCGCACCTTCCAATTGCTGGGCGATTCGCCCGAAGCAGCGGCCACCTCGGCCCAAAAAGTGATGGACGTCGAGACCAAACTGGCCGGCATCTCACTGTCGATGGAAGAGTTGCGCGATCCCAACAAGCTCTACAATCCGCACAGCCGTGCCCAGCTCGAAGGGATGACTCCCAAGATGAGCTGGAATCAGTATCTGAGCGACCGCGGCATGGACAAGCTGGACGGCTTGAACGTGGCGACTCCGGAATTCTTCAAGGGCCTGGACAAGATGCTGGGCGAGACTCCGCTGGAAGATTTGAAAGGCTACCTGCGCTGGCACGGCATCGCCGCCAATTCCTGGGCCCTCTCCAAGCCTTTCCAGGATGAGAATTTTGAGTTCAACAAAGTGATGACCGGCGTCAAAACCAAGAACGACCGCTGGAAGAAGGTGGTCACGGCCACCGAAGGCGCCATGGGCGACGCTCTGGGCCGCGAGTTCGTGAAACAGAAGTTCCCGCCCGAGTCCAAGGAGCGAGTGCTGAACATCCTCCACAACATCCGCGCGGAACTCAAGGACGACTTGAGCAAACTGCCCTGGATGGGCGAAGCCACTCGCAAGGAAGCCATTCACAAACTGGACGCCATCCGCGAAAAGATCGGCTATCCCGATAAGTGGACCGACTACAGCCAGCTGGAAGTCGAGAAGGGCCCGTTCGTCAACAACGTCATCAACGCCAATCGCTGGGCCATCCAACAGGACCTGAACAAGATCGGCAAGGAGGTTGACCCCACCGAATGGGGCATGACTCCAGCTCAGGTCAACGCCTACTACCACCCCCTCAACAACGAAATCGTCTTCCCGGCCGGCATTCTCCAGCCCCCGTTCTTCAACCCCGACGCGGATGAGGCCATCAACTACGGTGGTATCGGCGTGGTCATCGGTCACGAGATCACCCACGGCTTCGATGACTCGGGTGCCCAGTTCGACGCGCAAGGCAATCTGCGGGACTGGTGGACTCCCGATGACAAATCCCGCTTCCAGGAGCGCACCCAGCGCATCATCAACCAGGCCAATGAGTTCAAGGTAGGCGAGACTCATTTGAATGGTCCGGTCGTGGTCGGCGAGGCCATGGCCGACCTGGGCGGCGTAGAGTTGGCTTTCGACGCCTTCAAGCGCTCTCAGGAAGGCAAACCGGCTGCCGAAAAAATCGACGGGTTCAGCCCCGAGCAGCGCTTCTTCCTGGGTTACGCCCAGGTTTGGGCCAGCAACACCCGTCCGGAAGCCGAACTCCAGCAAATCAACACCGACCCGCATCCACTCTCCGAGTTCCGAGTCAACGGCACCCTCAGCAATCTACCGGAGTTTGCCGAAGCCTTCGGCGCCAAGGAAGGCGACCCGATGGTCAGACCCAAGGCCAGCAGCACTCTGCTCTGGGAGTAGGCCCCGAGGAACCCCGGCTTCGGCCGGGGTTCCTTCGCTCAACTCATGCGATATCAATCCAATTTCACAAAAAAAGCTCGAGACTAAAATCGATTTCGTTCCACATCCGACCAGAACAGCTGGAGCCGACGTGAGTAGTCCGCCCCCGCCACCCCTCGGAGATTGTTGTGGCCGGCACCGGGCACAATCCACAGTCTGCGAGCGTTGGGCGAGGCGGCCGCGTAGAGAGCCCGACCCATAGCGCACGGAATCAACTCATCCTGGTCTCCGTGGATGACCAGAACGGGCACCTGAATGGAAGCCAGCCTTGCCCTGGTTGGGTACTGCGTGTGAACGGCCAAAAAAGCGAGTCGACCGGGAAGCCCTCCGCCGCAGACTTTAGCCGCGACCGCCGGAAAGGAAGTGAAGGTCGATTCCAGGATCAGGGCCGCGCACCGGCGTTGCGAGGCAACATAACTGGCCACTCCGCCTCCCAAAGACTGCCCGTGCACGATCAGACGGTTGGGTCCAATTCCCAGAGAACGACAATAATCGTAGGCAGCCAGCCCATCCCGATAGAGGCCGGGCTCACTGGGCTTCCCACCGCTCAGGCCGTAGCCTCGATAGTCCACCACCAGGGCGCCGAAATTGGCTCGCCGGAGCTGACCCAGAGTGCGGTCCATAGTGGACAGGCTTCCCCCGTTTCCGTGGAAATAGAGAACGGTGGGGCGGCCGGGGGGAGCGGGAAGATACCAGGCGTTCAGACGCACGCCGTCGGACGCCTGAAAGTAACAATCGCGGGCCCCGAGGGCCGTGGGTTCCAGGAACCGGCCCTGAAAAGGCTTGTAGATCCAGCGCTGTTCGGGCAGGGACTCGATGGACTTGGGCGGTTGGGCACGCCCCAGCAGAGTGAAAATCAGAAAACAGCAAACACGAAAGACAGAGCGCATCCTTGTCGAGTTGGCGCTATCCGGGTCGCCCCCTCCGGGAAAAGAAAAAGGGCAAGACCTCGATGAACTTGCCCTTCCTACGGACGCTTAAGACCCGAAGGTCTGACGTCCTCTATATGTTTCTGGCCTAGGATCAGAAACTGGAATGCTACTCGAATCTCTACCCATAGTTCAGTCCAATTCTTAGGCTGGTCTGAGGATGGTTACCCATCCAGGCGGTCGCCTTCCGAGGAAGGTGAGCGCATACGGTGCTCGTCGTGGGTAGTCAGGACTTCCTGGTCTGTCCCGAAAAAAACGTCTCCGAGGAGAACGTAGCATTTGGTGCTCAAAAGCACCGGGTAGGTATCGGTTCCTCCGTCCGCTCGAGGTCTTGCCTGATCAGGTTACCTGTACCCAACCATGCATGCAAGCCAACAGACGTTCGAAATGAAAGTTTTTTTCTTTCAGGGAAAGGAGTGCTACAGCTTGCGCGCCAGCGCGTAGCGTCGGCAGCCCTCCAGCCAGCCGCTGGAAATGGCCAGTTTGTCCACCCAGATCAGGATAGGCAGCCAGAACCAACGGAATCGGGTGGGCAGAGAACGCAACCAGAGGTCGACCAGCGAGCGGAAGCGCCCTTGCTCCATCACCTGAAACTGGCCCTGGAAGGCGGAGAAAAGCTCACCCTCGGAACTGGCTTTGGGGTTGCGCCAGGCCCGCAGGCTGTCGCGGGCAAAAGCCGAGCGAACTTCGCGGCGCAGATTCCAAAGGTCGCTGTAGATGCCCCGCCAGCGACGGCGGCGCTGGTAATAGCTGGCCAGGTGCTCGACGGTCAGATTGGTGGGCTCGGTACCCTCATAATAGTAGACCGTGCCGCCGGGCTTGAGCAGGCGATGGATCTTCTCCAGCACGGGTGCCGCTTCTTCGGTCTGACTCAAGGCGAGATTGCACAGAATCAGGTCGTAGCTTTCGTCCTCGCCCTGGAAGTCCAGAAAGTCCATCTCCTCGAGCTCGACCTTGCCCATCGATCCACCCAGACGAGTCTCACTCTGCAACTGTCCCCAGATGAGAGGACGCAGCCGGGTATCGAGACCCAGAAGGTGAGCCTGAGGGGCAACCTTGGCCAACTCCCAGAGCAGCCATCCCGAGCCGCAGCGGATGTCCAGCACGCGACGGGCACCGCGCGCCACGGATTTCAGGCGGCGCAGGGCTCGTCCCCCATAGATCCAGCGAAAGGGCCACAGCGCCGGATTGGTCCCAATGTCGGGAGCGGTCAAGCCCATCTTGAAAAACCAGTCCACTTTTGGCGAACGGGGGGCTTCCGGCTCCTCCCAGGGGTGAGGCTTCTTGCTGGTGACCGCTACTGTTTCCATCGCGGCTTCTTTTGTAAATCAGGGCTGCGCCCCTTCCAAGGGATTATGCCAGCGGCCGCTAAAGCAATTTTCAATGGATCACGCTCTCCACTGGACCGGCTTCAATCTCTTCGTCGTATTGCTGCTCGGCTTGGACTTCATCACTTCCCGGCCCAAAGATGGACCGTTGACCATGCGAGAAGCTCTGGTGCGCTCGGCCTTCTGGATTCTGGTCGGACTGGGCGTCAATGTCTGGGTCTATTACCAGATGGGCGACGCGCTGGCCATGGACTTTCTCTCCGCCTATCTTCTGGAGAAAAGCCTCAGCGTCGACAACCTTTTCGTCTTCCTGATCATCTTCCGCTATTTTAAAGTTCCTCAGCCCAGCCAGCAGCGAGTGCTGTTGCTCGGAGTCCTGGGAGCGTTACTCATGCGCGGAACGCTCATCTTTGCCGGCATCAGCCTGGTCAACCGCTACGAGTGGATCCTCTATATCTTCGGAGTCATCTTGATCGTCAGCGGCATCAAGATGGGCATGAGCGACGACGACGCCGACGTCGATCCGGAACAAAATTGGGTGGTTCGCTGGGTCCGCAAACGCTTTCCCTTGCACCCTCATTACGTAGGCCGGCAGTTTCTGGTGCGCCTCGACGGACGCACCTTCATCACCCCCCTCTTCATCGTATTGGTGGCGGTCGAGACCACCGACCTGGTTTTCGCGCTGGACAGCATTCCGGCCGTCTTTGCGGTCAGCCAGGACTCGTTCATCGTCTACTCTTCCAACGTGATGGCCATTCTGGGATTGCGTGCCCTCTACTTCGCGCTGGCCGGGATGATGGGGATGTTCCACTACCTGCAGATTGGCCTCTCGGTCATCCTGGTATTCATCGGAGCCGAGATGCTCCTGGCTCGATGGGTCCATATCAGCACCCCCATTGAGTTGGGAGTGATCGCCGGGCTGCTTTGCCTCTCGGTAGCCGCCAGCATCGCCTTTCCCAAGAAGGAAGATTCGGACTCCGGGGAGACTGAAGCACCAGCCGAGGAATAGGCCTGCAATGGGTCTGCAGTCCTCTGGTTTTATGAACCCTCCTCAAGGAGTAGTGAATCAAATTGAGACTCAAAGACAAAGTAGCCATCGTCACCGGTGCGGGGCGTGGCATCGGTTTAGTAACAGCTCAGACCTTCGCACGCGAAGGCGCTAAAGTCGCTCTGTGCGACCTCGACCTCCCGGAAGTCCAGGCAGCCGCCGAAGAAATTCGCAAGTCCGGCGGCCAGGTGCTGGCCGTTCAGGCCAACACCTCCAAGACCGAATCGGTCAAGGAACTTCTGGAGAAAGTGGTTGCCGAGTTTGGCCGCGTCGACATTCTGGTCAACAACGCCGGCATCATTCGCGACAAGCAGCTTCTCAAAATGGAAGAAGCCGACTTCGATGCGGTGATCGAGGTCAACCTCAAGGGTGTCTATCTGTGCGCCCGTCACGTCGCCGAGGTCATGGCCGCCAATGGTGGCGGCGTCATCCTCAACGCCTCATCGGTGGTAGCCCTCTACGGCAACTTCGGTCAGACCAACTATGTCGCTAGCAAAGCCGGCGTCATCGGCATGACCAAAGTCTGGGCCCGCGAACTCGGACGCAAAGGCATTCGCGTCAACGCGGTGGCTCCGGGCTTCATCGAGACCCGCATGACCGAGGGCATCCCCGACAAAGTCATGGAAAAGCTGGTCGAAAAAGTGCCGCTAGGCCGCATGGGCAAACCCCAGGATATCGCCAATGCCTACCTCTGGTTGGCTTCGGACGAGTCCTCCTACGTCACCGGCCACGTGCTCAGCGTAGACGGCGGCGCCGTCACCTAGGGCCAGTCCTACCGGCGTCCTTCAGCTCCCCCAGCCCGATCACCCAGGTGAGCAGGGCTGGGGCGAGCAGGACCATCACCAGAGCCAGGCGGGCCGCGAAGCCGTACTGCAACATCCAGGCCGCCACCGGGTCGTGGAAAATTCGCAGCAACAAAAGCCCGACCAGACTGGTTGCCAACAAAACGAGCCTGACACGGCGCCGCAAACGGGCAAAAATCGCTTGCCTGGGATCGGGTGCACTGCTCAGGCTTTTTTTCTTGGCCGAATCCCGCTTGTCGCGGCGCTTTTGACTACGCGAGAGGGACATCTCAGGTCGCGACCGCAGCATCGCCATCGCGCTGCTTGCCTTCTCCCTGCTTACGGCGCGGACGGCGGCGCAGCAGCTTGACCATTTCCTCCAGGGTTTTCAACAAAAAATCGCGCTCTTCCGCCGAACGGGACCCGACCAGCGCGCGAATGCGGTCGATGGCCGCCCGGTCTTCCGCCTCATCGTCGATAAAAAAGGTAAAAGTAGGCACGGAAAAGACTTCCGAGAGTCGCTCAATGGTCTGCAGACTGGGCGACTTCTGCCCTTTTTCCAAAGGACCGATAAAGGAAGCGTTGACCCCGATCCGTTTCGCCAGCGCCTGTTGCGTCATGGCATGATCTCGCCGAATGCGCCGAATGTGGCGCCCGATGACCTCGGCCAGATGAGCCATTTACTTGATAAACTCGTCGATTCTGTCAGACAGGTCGCACATGACGGAGAAGAGTCGACGGCGTAGATTGCTGATGCCCTCACGGTCCGAATCCGGCACATTGGTCACATCAGCTGGATTTTTCAAGTAAACGCAGCGATTGAGACTCAGTTGCAACCAGGGAGTTCGCCCTTTGCCGTGTCGCCTCAAGGTGTAGTTGCTCACCACCGGAGCGTTGACGGCAACCCGAACCGTGCCCGGCAAGGGCTCCAGATCAGCGAACTCCTTCTCCAGCAATTCGGCCACGAACTGAAGCAGAGGTGCCGGCGCAGTGGCCGCGGTCCCCTCGCCCTTCTCGTCACCGAGATTGCCCAGAACGAAGAGCGGGCGGGCCTGTTCCGCGTCAGGTGCGTCGGGCGGGCCGTAGGCATACAAAGAATGACAGTCTATGGCCAGGCGAACGCCACCGCGGTTGGAGGTCCGATTGAGCACGTCGTGGTAAGGCCGGTGGTAGCGGTCCAGCAATCGATCCATCTCTTCGCTGGACGGGAAGCCATCTTCCGTCCAAATCGGGCGACCGAAAGCCGTGAACTGCTTGATCGCTCCCGAAGGAGCTTTGGGCGGCACCAGACTCGGGTCGCAATTGAGATCGACGACGGCTTTAGCCACTTCGGCCTCAATACGGCCTTGCACGGCTTCGCCCATAGCGAAGATTTCTCGAGTCCAAGGATCGGATTCGTGAAACAGCTCAGCCGCACTCAGTGCGAATCGGGGAGCATACTCCCGCGGTAGCATCGACCCCCCGTGGGGAATCGACAACAACAGAGGTAGTCGAGACATCAGCGTCCTTTACTCGTACTTCGAGTCGACTGCCGTCTCCCCGAAGAGGTCTTGAGAGTAAGACTTCGCCGCCCACATCTAGAAAAGCCTTCTGGCCGAGATACCCCCCAGCAGGTTCCCTCACGGGGGGCGGAAAACTGAGGCCCAGAACTAGCCTGAGAGGACGTTTTTCCGTGAGTGATCCGCGCTATCGGCAACTAGCCAAACTCTTGATTCACCATTCCACCCGTTTGCAAGCCAATGAGAAAGTTCTCATCGAGGCCACCCACGTTCCCGAAGCGATGCTGGCCGCGTTGGTCGAGGAAGCCTCGGCGGTCGGAGCCATCCCGCTGGTGGAAATGAAGAGCTTGCGCCTGCAGCGCACCTGGCTCAAGACCGGAACGGCCGAACAGGTGGACGCTCGCACCAAGCTACAAGGTGAGTTGGAGCTCGCCCGTATGAAGAAGATGGACGCCTTCATCGGACTGCGCGGCTCGGACAACATCACCGAGATGTCTGACGTTTCCGTGGAGCACATTGGCCTCTTCGAGCAAAATCTCATGAAACCGGTACACATCGAGCAGCGCGTGAAACATACGCGCTGGTGCGTGCTGCGCTGGCCCAACGGCTCTATGGCCCAGCAAGCCGGTATGTCAACGGAAGCCTTCGAAGATTTCTATTTCAGAGTTTGCCTGACCGACTACGCCCGTATGGACAAGGCCGTCAAACCGCTTAAAGAACTGATGGACCGCACCGATCGGGTGCGAATTGTAGGGGAAGACACCGATCTAACCTTCTCGATCAAAGGGATTGGCGCGGTTCCGTGCTGCGGCACCTGCAACATCCCCGACGGAGAGTGCTTCACCGCCCCCGTCAAGAATTCGGTAGAGGGCTACATCCACTTCAATTCGGCGACCATCTACCGAGGCACCCCTTTTGACGACATCCGCCTGACCTTCAAAGAGGGCCGAGTGGTGGATTCGCACTGCAACAACAACGAAGCCCTGCTGGCCATCCTGGACAGCGACGAAGGCGCGCGTTACTTCGGAGAATTCGCCATCGGCTTCCACCCGCACATCCAGAACCCGATGCGCGACATCCTGTTCGACGAGAAAATCCGCGGTTCGCTGCATCTGGCCCTGGGCCAGTGCTACGAGGAAACGGAGAACGGCAATCGCAGCAAGATCCACTGGGACCTGGTTCTGCGTCAGGAACAGGGCGGAGAAATCTACTTCGACGACGTGCTGGTCCGCAAAAACGGCCTGTTCGTACTGCCTGAGCTTGAAGGACTCAACCCCAAAGAATTGGCGGGCGCTGAATGCCAGTTGGTATAGCCGTCGTCGGTTGTGGCTACTGGGGGCCCAACCTGGTGCGCAATTTCTGGGAATCCGATGAAACCGAATTACGCTGGGTCTGCGATCTGGTCCCGGAACGCTTGCAGAACATTCGAAAACGCTATCCAGCCGTCCAACTGACCCACCGATTGGACGATGTGCTGGCCGACCCTCAGGTCGAAGGGGTCTGCATCGCGACGCCCAGCCATACTCACTACGAACTGGCCAGACAGGTGTTGGAGTCAGGCCGGCACGTGCTGGTCGAGAAGCCTCTTTGCGACGACTCCGAGAAAGTTCAGCGCCTGATCGACCTGGCCGAGCAACGCGGCAAGGTGCTGATGGTGGACCACACCTTTCTCTACAACCCGGCCGTCCAGGCAGTGCGCGGCCTGCTCGACTCCGGCCGCCTGGGTCGATTGCTTTACTTCGACTCCACGCGCGTCAATCTAGGCTTGTTTCAGCGGGACGTCAACGTGCTCTGGGACCTGGCCGTGCACGACCTGGCCATGATGGACTACTTGATTCACGACCGCAAACCACTGGCGATCTCAGCCACCGGCATCGCCCACGTGCCCGGGCAGCCCGAGAACATGGCCTACATGACTTGCTTCTATGAGGACAACTTGGTCGCCCACATCCACGCCAACTGGCTGGCGCCCGTCAAACTCAGGCGCACGCTACTCGGCGGCGAAAAGCAGATGATCGTCTATGACGATCTGGAGCCTTCCGAGCGCGTCAAGGTCTACGACAAAGGCATCACCGTAACCGACGAAAAGGAAATTCACAAACTCCTGATCAGCTATCGAAGCGGCGACTGCTGGTGTCCCAAAGTGCCGGCCGGCGAGGCCCTGGAAAACGAGGTAAAGCACTTCGCGGAGTGCATTCGCACGGGTGCCAAGCCTTTGAGTGACGGCATGGCGGGACTGAGGGTGGTCAAGATGATCGAGGCCGGCTCTCTCTCGATCCAACAACGGGGAGCCCCGGTGGAGCTGAACCTGCCGTGAACTGGAAGAATCGCAAGGTTCTCGTCACCGGTGGCGCCGGCTTCATCGGCAGCAACCTGTGCGACGCGCTGCTGGCCGCGGGAGCGCGGGTGGTGGCCCTGGACGATCTCTCGATAGGCAAACGGGAGAACCTGAAGCAGGCGGAGCAACTCGGCCTTGAGTTCGTGCAGGGCACGATCCTGGAGCCGGAGACCTGGAGCGGACACCTCAGGGAAGTCACCCACGTCTTCCACCTGGCGGTCGCCTGTCTGCGGCGCTCTTTTCACCAGCCCATGGTGGTGCACGAAATCAACGCGACCGGCACCCTGGCCGTGCTGGAAGCTTGTCGGCGCCACTCCCCTCGGCTGGAACGCTTCCTCTATTGTTCGTCCAGCGAAATTTACGGCACCGCCCAGCACGCACCCATGGACGAGCACCATCCGCTGCGACCCACGACCGTCTACGGGGCTTCGAAGCTGGCTGGAGAAGTTTACACGCTGGCAGCCGAACTGCCGGTCACGGTCGCCCGTCCTTTCAACACCTACGGCGCCCGGGAGCATCACGAAGGGGCCAGCGGCGAAGTCATCCCTCGTTTTGTGGTGCGTATCGCCAACGGCCTGGCACCGATGATCTTCGGGGATGGAGCACAGACGCGGGACTTTACCCACGTGAGCGACACGGCTCGCGGTCTGATGTTGGCGGCCGAGCGGCCTGAAGGATTGGGCCAGGTTCTCAATCTGGCTCGCGGTCAGGAAGTCAGCGTGGCCCGAATCGCGGAATTGCTGCTCAGCAAAATGGGCCGCAGCGACCTGCGTCCAGAATTTCGAGGAGCCCGTCCCGCTGACGTGGACCGCCATTTTGCCGACACCTCCAAAGCCCGCCAGTTGCTGGGATTTGAAGCCCGCTTGGACATTGAGTCCGGCCTCGATCGCTACCTTGAATGGTTCCAGGAGACTCATCCACAGGCCGGCCGCCTGCTGGAGGATGTCCAGGATCAGAACTGGTAGATTCACCAAGTGCACAAAGTTCAAGGCAATCTGCTCGGTCTGAAGCCCAGTCACAAACAAAGACTGGAAAAACTCTACCAGAGGCGCGTCAACCCGGACCAGATCGTCAGCCCCGAACTGGCTCGTACGCTCTGTGAGCTCTCTCGAGAAGTCTCGCGTCAGGTCGGCCTCTTTTTGGACCGGCGTGGGCGGGTCCAGGATGTCTTCGTGGGGGACGCCCGCCAGATCACCTTGACCGGCCTGGGCCGCTACCGTGCCGGCAAAACGCGTTTGCGTGGTCTTCGCTTCGTGCATACCCACTTGCAGGGCGAACCCTTGAGCCAGGACGACCTGACCGATCTGGCCCTGCTGCGCTTCGACGCCATCGTTGCCCTGGAAACCACCGAGCAAGGAATGCCGGGAAAGGTCTTCTGGGCCCACCTCAAGCCGGGCAACGACCCCCAGGATCCCTGCCAACTCGAATCCTCGCCCAGTCTCCACCAACTCCCTCAGGACTTCGACCACTTCATCGACGGCCTGGAACGCGAGTTGGCCGATAGCTGGGAGCGCAACCACGAACACAGCGACAAGCGCCTGGCGCTGCTGGTCGGCGTCACCACCTTTTCTCTGGACCGTCTCAAGCGCAACATGGACGAACTTCGCAACCTGGCCGAATCGGCCGATTTCGAAGTGGCCGAAGTGGTTACGCAACGTCGCCAGCAACTGGACCCGCGCTACGTGGTCGGAAGCGGCAAGCTCAAAGACCTCTATGTGCAGTGCATGCAGCAAGGGGTCGACCTGCTCATCTTCGATGGGGAACTTTCCGCCTCTCAGGTGCGCGCCATCTCGGAATTCGGAGACCTGGAAGTCTGGGACCGCACTCAGTTGATCCTGAACATTTTTGCCCGCCGCGCCCACAGTGGTGCCGGCAAAGTTCAAGTAGAACTGGCCATGCTCAAGTATACGCTGCCCAGGCTGGTCATGAAGGACAACTTCCTGTCCCGCCTGACCGGCGGTATCGGCGCGCGCGGTCCGGGCGAAACCAAGATGGAAGTCTGGCAGCGGCGCATTCGCGATCGAATCAACCGGCTGGAAAAAGAGCTCGACGAACTGTCGCGGCAACGCAAACTACGTCGCGACCGACGCCACAAGAACGACCTGCCGATCGTATCCATCGTGGGCTACACCAACGCCGGCAAGTCCACGCTCCTCAACCGCCTCACTCATAGTGAAGTCCTGGCCGAGCAGCGCATGTTCGCCACCCTGGAAACGACCACCAGACGCCTGAGACTGCCTTCGGGCCGGTTTGTGCTGCTCACGGACACCGTCGGCTTCATTCGTGATCTGCCGGACGACCTGGCCAAAGCCTTTCGTGCCACCCTGGAAGAACTGTCGGGAGCCGACCTGCTTGTGCACCTGCTGGACGCATCCGACCCCGAGCATCCTCGCCAATTGGAAGCAGTGGAACAGATTCTCGGAGACCTGGCTATCGACAACCTGCCCCAACTTGTCGCCCTGAACAAGGTCGATCGGCTCAATCCGGAGGAGCAAGAGCAACTGCGGGAACAAGGCCGATTTCTGGTTTCGGCTTTGGACGGAAGCGGGCTGGACGCGCTTTTGCACAGCATCGAGAACGAACTGGCCGAGGCGGAATCCCAGCCGACGGAAGAAGAAGACAGGCGAGACTGAGGCCTTTTCCTTCAAGGGCCTTGTCACGAAGGGTCGGACTTGCACGCCCGCGAACGTATTCCCAATGGCTTGGAATTCCGGCTATCAACTTCGCATACTGAAAGGCAATCAGCAGGGGCTGGTTGTGCCCCTGACAGAGCAAGTTTACATTTTAGGCCGAGCCACCAGCCAGGGCGAAACCGCGCCGGGCTATATGTTTTTCTATGAGCCCACCGTCTCTCGCGTGCACGCCGAGTTGCGCTGGAATGAGAAGAAGAAGTCCTACCTGGTCCATCACCAGTCGAAAACCAACCCCACTCTGGTTGAAGGCCTGCCCGTCGACAAGAAGAGTCCTCGCCCCCTGGAAAAAGGCCACAAAATTCAGATGGGCTATCTGGTCCTGGAAGTAGAGCCGGCAACCGAGCAATCCCAGGTTGCGATTCGCAATGCTCCAGCGGCCGCCGCGCCCAAAGAAGATAGCTCCAAGACCCACAAAATGATGGTGGGCAATATCCTGGAAGCCCTCTCCAACCTCAGCGCGGAACGCAATCCCGGTGCCCCCCCGGCTGCGGGACCCGCCCCGACCAATCGCCAGGAAACCAGACCTCAGCCTCGCGCGGTGGAGGCGGAAGCCCCCCGACAGCCCAGCACCGGCGCCTATCTGGAACGAGACTATGGCGCCAGCGATCAGGCGACCAATGAGATTCAGTTCACCGTTGCGCAAGGACCCGACAAGGGTGAAATCTTCGTGCTGCGGGAGCAGGTGGGCATTGTCGGCCGAGCCATGGGTCGCGATGATCCGAGGCGTGGCCAGGGAGTCCTCCTACAGGACGATAGCCTTCCCAAAGAAGCCGCTTATGTCGTTTGGCAAAGCCGCGACAACGCCTATGGCTTATCCGAGTCGGATACTCCAGGCGTAGCCATTCGCGTGCGCCGCGTCCATCAGGGCCAGCCGCAAGACCTGCCCGTCGGCAATGGTCCGCCGGTGCTCCTGCAGGATGGCGATGTCATACAATTGGGCCGCAGTGCTCTGGTTTGCCGCGTCAAAGGCGCCACTCCGCTGAAGTCCTGGAGCCCTCAGGACGTGGAACGGCCGGCTCCCCCGATCCGACCCAATAGCGTGCCGCTGACCCCCACCGCCGCCCCGGTCTCGCCTCAGGAGGACTGGGGCCAGAGCAGCGGTCCCCCCTCTCCGTGGGGTCGCCCCAGCGAGCCAACCCCGGCTCCGCCTCGTTCGATTTCCTTGAGTTCGGCCCAGGCGCCGTCTCCTTCCGGCGAAGGGGGCGGAATCGTTCCGCGCAATTTCCCAGGTAGCGGAGCGCTAGGCCCCATTCCCACTCAGCCGCCCACCCAGCGCGTCGAGACCGAGATCCCCCAGGAGGAACCCGAAGAGCCGACCACCTTTCGGGTTCCCAAGCCTCCGACACCCCCGCGTATGGAGCCGACTTTGATCGGCCGCAACACCGGGGGACTGGGCTCCCGTTCCGATCTCGCCCCCGTGCGCCCGACCGCCCCGGTCCCCGATTCGCCAGCGGAAGGGGTGAATCGCCAGGTAGATATGACGACTCCGCAGACATCACCGCTCGACCCGTCGACCGTGCCGACCTTGAGTGGTGCGGCTCCGGGCCGAACTCCCGTCCCTACCGCCGCCGATGACCGCCCTCCGGAGCTGATTCCGCTTTCCTGGCCCTGGCGCGACAATTCAGACTTCGTCTTCGACTTCACCTCCGGTCCCAATCGCGGCCGCCAGATCGCTCTGAACGCCGGCGAAATGCAGGACGATCGGGTGATCACCCTGGGCTCCAACTCTGACCAGTTTGACATTCCGCTCGACGGCACCAACAATATGGCGGCTCTGCGCTATCGCTCGCGCCGCTTCGCCCTGCTCAATCAGGGGCCGGATGACTCGGTCCAGGTCAATCGCGTTCCCCTGAAGCGTGGCGATCAGGTGGTATTGATGACGGGGGACCGCATCGACATCGGTGAGTCCACTTTCCGCTATCTGGAGCGCGCGGTCGTGGAAGTTCTCCAGTGCTTCCAAATCGTGGTCGAATCCGGCGTGGACCAGGACCAGGACAAGGTCTACCCATTCTCCAAGCAGCGCCTGCTGATCGGGCGCGGCAAAAATTGCGACATGCGCTTGAGCGACCTGGAAGTCTCCCGCATCCACGTCGCGCTGGTCCACCGAGATGGCCGCTTCTTCGTGCAGCACCGAAGCGAAACCAACCCCACCTTCCTCAACGGCATGTCCTTGCTGCAAGGCGGCGAACGCGAGATTCATACGGGAGACCGTATCCGCCTTTCGAGTTTGACCCTGCTGCAGTTCGCCAAAGCAGAGTCGCGTAAGCGTGCACCCGCCCCCGGTCGTTGACCCGACCATCCTGGAGTTACTGAGGCGGCGACTGGCTTGGGGACTCCTCGGTCTGGAACAACCCGCCGGCGATCTGATCACCTCTCTCCACCATTTCGTCTTCCGCTGGACGCACTCGCAACCGCCACCCGCCATGAGCGAATGGCAACGACGCCTGGTCCAGCAGTGGCGCCAGAATCCCCGCTCCGCTGAAAACCTGGCGCTGGATCCAGTGATGGAGATGTTGGGTCAGTCGCTTCGATTGGATTCTGGACGCAGCCTGGACGGTTGGTTTTCTCCGGTCCTTTTTGAACTGGCTCGCAATCGAGTCGGCGCCGAGGAACTCAAGCCGACCCTGCGCGACAGTTGGCAGCGACTCAGCCTGGGGGTTCAAACGCTTCGCCAGGGCCTGGGGCCGTTCTCGACCGAAGGCGAAGGAGCGCTGCGAACCTTTCTGCAATGCCTGCAACAGCTGCAGTCCTATTTCCAGCATCCCGACGTCAATTATCTGGAAGAAGCCGGCTGGCGCTGGGGCCAGGCGCTCGAGGAATGGGAGCAGGTCGCCAATCTCTGCATGACCGGCCTGCAACCCGCTACCGCGGCCCTCCAATGGGGCATCCTGGCGGAGGCCATGGCGCTGGACGCCGAATTCGCCCATCAAATTCAGCACAGCCTTTTGATCTGGTTCCAGGACTGGGCCTGCGACTTCGTCTACACTCTGGCTCCCTATCAGGGTCAAATCCTGGGAATGGAGCCCGCCGTCCAGACACTGGGAATGGCCATGCTGCGCTGGCAGAAGCTGCTGCCCGGTTGGCAACAGGAAGTCGCTCCGGCCTGGTCCGACTTCCAGTCGGCCCTCCCCCCCTGCCCTCAAGAGATCAAAGCCGTCCACATCTTCCGTTGGCTTGAGCCGGAGGGCGAAATCACTCGAGAGTTTCTCCTGCAGAACCCCTGGCGCAGCTGGCTTTCCAAGGCGACCACCGGACCACCGGCCGGCACCTCCAAAAAGGAAGGCGAGAGGTTGCAGCGCCAGTTGCGCCTGGGTCGCCTGCTGACCACCCTGGTTCAAGTCCAGTATCAGCGCCACGGGGTCGATTTTCCGGAATATCAGTGGGCCCACGAGGCCGGCGAATGGCTGGCCGCCTGGCTGGAAGGATACGATCCTTTGAACTCCGCGCTGGCCGGACTGCTGGAGCAACGATTCGGCCAACTCGAAGGTCTTTTATTGAGGGATTTTCCAGTTCTGGACAGAACCCCTGGGCCAAAGATCGTCTGAAGGGACTTCTCGATGAATCTCGCCGACCTGGCCGCCCGCCTCATCATGATCAATATTCCCGGTCCGGAGCTAGGACCTGAGTGCGTCCAGCACCTGTCCTCGCATCGCTGGGGCGGAGTCCTGCTCTTTGCTCACAACCTCCAGGACCGACCTAAACTGGTCAAACTCATGGAGCAAATGGAAGAACTTTGCGATCCCATCGTCGCCATCGACCAGGAAGGCGGACTGGTGGACCGCGTGCGCTTTCCCGACAGCGTCCTCACCCCCGGCCTGATGGCCCTGGGCGCAGCCGGCGATCCGGAACTGACTCGCGAGGCTCACGAAATCATGGGTCGACAACTCCATGAATTGGGCTTTCACGTCGATTTCGCTCCTTGCGTCGACATCAATACCAACCCGGATAATCCCATCATAGGCGTGCGTTCCTTCGGGGAAGACCCGGAGGAAGTAAGCCGCCAGGGTCAAGCCGCCTGCGTGGGGCTTCGTCAAGGTGGCGTGGCCGCTACCGCCAAGCATTTCCCAGGCCACGGCGCGACCGCCCTGGACTCTCACCTCTCTCTACCGACTCTGCCGCATTCCTTCGACCGCCTGCGCTCTCAAGAACTGGTGCCCTTTCAGGGCTGTGTGGAAGCGGGTTGCGAGGCAGTCATGACGGCCCATATCACCTTTCCCGATCTGGATTCCCGGCCCGGGCGACCGGCCACCCTTTCCCAACCCATCTTGAACGGATTGTTGCGACAACTGCTGCACTTCGAGGGCGTCATTTTCACCGACTCCATGGAGATGAAAGCGATCGCCGAGCACTACGGCGCGGGCGAATCAGCGGTGATGGCCATCGAAGCCGGTGCGGACATGATCATCTGCGGTCGCGGCTACCCGGAACACAAGGAAGCGGTCCAGGCTCTGGTCGAGGCTGTGAAGAGTGGCCGCATCCAGCGAGACCGCCTGGAAGAGTCCCTACGTCGCCTGGAATTGATGCGCGACTCGCTGCCGACCGGCAAGCGCCTCCACTACAACCCCCATTTTTCTGAACAGAACGAGCAAATGCGCAAGATCGTGGAGCGCACCATCACCCTGGTTCGCAACGAAGAATTGCTACCGTTGCGCACCGGCAAAGTGCTGGTTCTGAGTCCTGACCTGCTGCCGCTGACGCCCCTGGGCGAAATGCGCCGCAGCGACGGGGCCCTGCAGCACATGCACCTGGAGGGAGTGGACGTGCAGGAAGCCCACTATCCCGCCGAAACTCGCGGTCCCGCGCTAGAGCACATCCTGCAGCAGGCACGCTCTTGCGACACCGTGCTTTTCACCGTCTATGCCCGCCACCGGCTACCGGATGCCACTCGCGAGTTGGGCGAGCGCCTGCTGGAAGCGAATCCCCGCACCGTGATGGTCAGCCTCTCCAGTCCCTACGTTATGCGCGACCTGCCCAACGTGCCCGCCTTCATCTGCAGCTACAACTACACTCCACTGAGCATGCAGGCTCTGGGTAAGGTCCTGAGCGGCCACCTGCAACCGACGGGTCAACTCAGCGTAAGCATTCCCGGACTTTACCAGCGCGGTCATAGCCTGAGCTATCCGGCGGCCAAAGCTTGAAGATCCGCATCGGTCATACCCCAGATGCCGACGATGCCTTCATGTTCTACGGCATTAACCAGGGCCGGGTGAATACCTCGGGGTTGGAGATCTCGCACGAACTGCAGCCGATGCAGCAGCTCAACCGCTGGTCCTTGGAAGGGACACTGGAAATGACGGCCTTTTCCTTCGCCGCCTTCGCCCAGTCATTTCGGCACTACCGGCCCATTCAGTGCGGCATCAGTCTGGGGCACGGCACCGGGCCCCTGGTCGTTGCTCGTCCCGAAACCAGCGAAGCGGAAGTGAAGGCAGGCCTGCTGGCCAGCCCTGGCGACCTTACCTCAGCCCACTGGCTCACCCATCTGTGGAGCCCGGGACAGCAAACTCGACAGGTTCGTTTCGATCAGACACTGGAAGCGGTGCTGTCCGGCGACACCGTGGCCGCAGTGGTCATTCACGAAGGCCAGATGAGCTACCGGGAAGCCGGGCTCAAGCTGGTGGTCGACCTCGGTGCCTGGTGGCACCAGGAGACGGGACTACCGATTCCTTTGGGAGTGAACGGCGTGCGCCGCGACCTGTCGGAGGCAGTCCAGCAACAACTTGCGCAGGCGCTCCACGACAGCATCGCGCTGGCCTTAAGGGAAGTCGAGCCCGCCCTCGATCAAGCCCTTCCCCTGGCCAGGGGTCTGGACCGTGACCGCTGTCGCGAGTTCGTGCTGCGCTATGTCAATCAGTCGACTCTGGATCCTGGTCCGGACGGCCTGCGAGCAGTGGCGGAGTTCTATCGCCGCGCCCACGCGGCCGGATTGACGCCCGAGCCACTCCAGCCCGACTGGGTGGTGCCGGCTACCTCTTAGGAAAAATCGAGAACTGGATGATCTTCCCGCCCTCCGCCTGAGCCTCCACACCCTTATCCGGCCATGCGTAGACGGTCTTCTGCGGAAACCCCTTGGCGGTGGGGAGATTGTGTTGAATCATGCCGGTTCCAAAGGCATTTTGCAACTGCAAGGCGGGAGAGCCGATCTTCAAACCGCCGGCAATCTGGACTTCCACCGAACGTCCTCCACCGCTAAAGCTCGTTTTCTTGACGACGATCTCGATGATTTTCTTCGCCTGGCATTGGGTCTCAATGCCTTCTTTATAGATCAGATACTCACCGCCCAGACTGCCGCCAACTCGGCGGTCCGGAGTCAAGAAGCGGGTCGGGTCTAAATACCCCTGGCCCAACTTGACTGGGCCCACTCCAACCCCGGCCTCAAAAGGCCAACTCTCTCCCCAGGCCAACGAGCCCAAACTTGCGGCCAGCACCGCTCCTATCACCAAACTCTTCATTTCTTCTCCTTCGTGTGTCCCAGCACGGCCACACCCATGCTGCCCAGGAATGCCCAGAGCGGCACCAGGTACCACTCCAGGTCGAGCGCCCGCTTATACTCGCGAGCATCTTCGTAGTAAGTCCATTGCCGCACCACTTCGTCGCGCTGGCGAAAGCCCCAGTTCAGAGCCAGACTGAGCGGTATCGCCAGCCACCAGTGACGGCGACTGATCCCCGCCAGCGTGACCGCTACCAGAGCAGCCAGGCCGCCCAACATCCAGGTGTGCCGCAAGGCGGGAATCGCACCTACCGCGCCGGCCCAGGGCGGACCTCCGGCCGCGGCTTCCACGCTTAACTCGATAGCCTTGCTGTAGGCACCAAAGTGGCGCTGATAGGTCGCGGCTTGACCGGTCACCGGCTGAAAGTCGCGGGAGAGCAGCTTTAATTCCGGCGCCAGGGCCACCTGAACATCGCTCTCGCCGACATGGTGCCAGGCCCGGCGTAGCGGGAAGATCAGTCGCAAATGATGGCTGGTCTCGCTACGAAAGTTTAGCTTGTGCAGCCCTGAGAACTTGAGCTCGCCCTTCTCGCGAGGTAAAAGGATCAGATGAAAGATGGAAACCCGGGTCATTTCCTGACCAGGAGAATCTGGAATCTGCATGACCAAACGCTCTTGCTGCAGCTCTTTGCCGTTCCAGGTAACGTGACTGGCAGCATCTCCGTTTAGCAGCATAAACTGCTCGTCACAGGCCATATCGTCTTCATTGGAAAGTTCAGCTCGAGACTCCATTGCAACATTGCCCGGAGTAACTCGCTGCCGGTAGTCCACTTTGATCGACAGGTTTCGAATAGCCAGGCGGGACGGAGGTCGCAACGGGTGCAGCATCCAGGGAGCGGGGCCTTCTTCGGCGGCGACGGGCGCAACCAGCAGAGCCGCCATCACTAACATCTTGAATATCATTCGTCGACGCCAGGCTTCGGTTCGCTGCGGAGGCAACCTGCCGAAAGCCTGCGAAGCCGAGAGGTATGCTTTACGATTTCTCTCAAATCACGGGACGAGACGCCTACAAACTGGTCGTATCCACCATTGTCCCCCGCCCCATCGCCTGGGTAACCAGCCAGAACACGCAAGGACAATTGAATGTTGCACCCTTTTCGTTCTTCAATGCCATGGCCGGCGACCCACCCACCCTGGTGTTGGGCATCGGCAGCCGGGAGGAAGGCGGTCCCAAAGATACCCTGCGCAATATCCTGGAGACCGGACAGTTCGTGGTCAACCTGGTGAATGAAGAGTTAGCCAAACAAATGAACATAACGGCGACCCCTTTCAGCTACGGAGTGAGTGAGGCCGAGAAAGCTGCCCTGGCCACCACGCCATCCAGCCAGGTCCGTCCGCCGCGCCTGGCGGCCAGCCCCGTATCCTTCGAATGCGAACTCAGCCAGACCGTTGCCGTGTCGGAGACCAGCACCATCGTGATCGCCCGAGCCCTGGCGTGCCACATCGACGATCGCTATATGCTGAACGCGGAAAAATACTATGTCAACACGCCGGAGCTCAAGCTCGTTGGCCGCATCCACGGGGCCGGCTGGTACACCACCACCCACGAACTCTTCCAAATGGAACGCTACACGGTCGCCCAGTGGGAAACCGAGAACGGAGGCTAGTCCTCGTCTTCGGGAACCGGAGGCCTGTCGGTATCGGGAACAGGCATCAACTGGTCATCGCAGAGCAGTAAATGGGTGACCCTGGGCTTTTCCGGCCCGACATGAAGAGCGTAGGCAAACTCCGCCACTTGTTGCTCGTGTGCGGTGACCCGATCATGTTGGCGCAGATGAGCCTCCCAACTCTCCTCCAAGTAGACTTCTCGGTAGAGCGCCGGCTCTTCGATATCCACAAAAAGCCCCCAGCGTAAGACGCCATTCTGCAGACGCTGCTGACGAATGGCCTGCATACGGATGCCGAACTCACTCGCATTCTCCGGCTCAATCTGGTATTCCACCGTCACCAGCACCGGGCCCTGATCCATCTCGATCGGATACTTCACATTTGGGTGGGGCCAATGGTGAGAGGGATGGAGATTCAGGTCTTCTCCCGAGCGCACCGGAGCAAGCCAACTGGAAATCATGGCCACTCCCAGCATAATCCCGCCCCACAGCATTCCCTGGCGCAATCCATACGCTTCAGCCACTCGACCCCAGGTCGCGCTTCCGGAGGAAGCAGCGGCAAAGTAGCAGAGCAGATAGACCGACATGGCCCGGGAACGCACCCAGGCCGGTGCCACCGACTGCACGGAAAAGTGCAGATTACTCAGGATACAGATCCAGCAAGCTCCCCCGAGATACATTCCAACAAAGGGGACCCAGTACCAGCGGGTCTGACTCAAGGCCATCAGAATCAGCGCGAAACCGACCCAGTGCAGGTCGATAATCTGATTCACCGTCATGCGATGGCGTAGCCGCGGCAGCCAGACCGTGCTGCTAACAGCCGCGCCCAACCCGAACAGGCCCACCATGCCACCGTAGGCCTCGGAGTTCATGCGATACACGGTACGTACCAGCAAAGGCAAAAGCGCCCAGAGCGCACTGCTACCGAACACAAAGAGAGCCACCCGCAGGAGCACGTTGCGCATTCGAGGAGAGTGGCGGACGTGCTGCAGCCCAACCCTCACGGCACCAAAAAAGCGCTCCGCCCGCACACGCTGTCTCTTGGGCTTGGGCTTCCAGCGAAAAAGCACGACCAGCACGCCACAGAAGGAACAGGTATTAAGTGCGAACCCCCAGGCGGGATGGAGGTAAATCAGCAAAACCCCGGCTAAACCAGGGCCCAGCGCACGGGCCAGGCTGATGGCCAATCCCTGCAAACTGACGGCCGGCGCCAGATTATGACGGTTGACAACCGTCGGTAGCACGGCGTGCCAGGCCGGAGAGTTGAGAGCCGAGGCAATCGACAGAATGACCGTCCCCGCCAGCAGACCATAGGCGTTCAACTGTCCCCGCAAAGCCAACACGGCCATGGCCAGCGCCGTCGACATCATGCAAAGTTGGGTGGCCAGCAAGTAGCGACGGCGGTCCACCACGTCCGCGATGGCCCCGGCCGGCAGAGCCAATAGAAACATCGGAGTGGTGTTGGCGACCTGAACGAGCGAGTTCATCCAGGCGTTGCCGGGCGCCAGGCTGGTCATCATCCAACTGGCTGAAACCTCGTGCACCCAGGTTCCCAAATTCGAAGCCAGGGTCGCGAACCAGAGCGCCCGGAAAAGGCGATTGCGCAGCGGGGTCCAGGGGCTACGCTGGAGAACTGGCGGACTGTTTTCTATCGGGGGATGTAGCGCAAATTCATCCGCCTCCCGATCGGGGTCAGCCCCTTCAGAGGCTTTATCCGTGCTGGACTGCGAGTCCATCACCGCTCGAATCGGGCGTGGTGGGAGGGGTCCAAAAACGGAAGATAATCATCCAGACCATCGTGGCGGCCCAGATGTAATAGAAGACGAAATAGGTCAGCAGAATCGCCAGAACAAACAGCCCCACCTTGAGCTCGCCAGCCGGATAGACTTTGGCGAAAAAGTACAGTCCGCTCAAATGCGTCAGCAAACCGGCCAGAGCCAGCGTTCCGCAGAAGGGACGGGCCGCCGGACGAAGGCGGGCCAGATTCGGCAGCATCTCCAGAGAGGCACAAAGCCAGAGCAGACCTCCACCGGCGGCATGGGCCAGTAGAATGACCGGGAGAAAATCAGCTCGGCCCCTCAAGCTTGAGGCCCACCAGCCCAACAAGGACGTCGCGACCATTAAGAGCCCGCCGGGCGGGCCAATCCAGAGCCAGAGTCGAGTCCAATCCGAATCCGGCCCAATGGCCCGTGAGGCCGGCGACTTGCGCAACAACCAACGGGCAGATTCGATTCCTCCATAAGACATCCAGAACTGAATCGCGGTCAGTAAGGCTGGGAAGTAAGCCGGACGCGAGATCGGATGGCTGCGAAACACGTGAAAAGCGTAAAACTCGGCCACTGTCACGGCAATGAAGGTTAGAATCAGGCGTTTCACGTGGACGCTCCTTGCGGGTATTCTTGCGGATCGAAACGAGGCTGGACGCCCTTGCGCCGAAAAACGTCGGTCCTCAGGCAACTCACTCGATCCAAAAAGAGAACACCGTCGAGATGGTCGAGTTCGTGCTGCAGACAGACTGCTTCGAAGCCCTCGCTTTCGAGAACGCGCGGGTTACCCTGCAAATCCAGCGCCTGCACCAGGATTTTACTGTAACGGCGCACGCTGGCAGTAAAGTCGGGAATCGACAAGCAACCCTCGCGACCGGTCACCGAACCTTCTTTTCCAACCAGTTCGGGGTTCAGCAAAACCAGCAGGCCGTGACCAGGATGCTTGGGAGAGACGTCCACCACAAAAATGCGCAGGTCGTGGCCGATCTGAGGAGCGGCCACTCCTACCCCGGGCCCGGCCTGCATTGTGTCCACAAGGTCCTGCGCGACCTGCTGCACGAGCGGGTCACGCCAATCCGCGGGGCGACAGACCTTCTTGAGAATCGGGTCGGGATAAAGAACGATGGGCTGGACACCCAAGACTACAGAAGCTCCGATTCCAGCCGGCGCACACTGATGTCGACTTTCAGTTCCTGGCTCAAGCCGAAGAGTTCTTCTTTCAGTTGCTGCTCGGTCAAGGCGCGAGGTGCTTCCACTTCCAACAGCATGATGTAAACGGAGCCCTTGGCCTGAATCACTCGAGTACTCAGGTCGGTAATGTTGATGTTTCGCTCGGCCAGAAAGCCCGTGGTGCGCGACACGATGCCCGGATGGTCGGCCCCGTAGACGGAAACGACATAGGGAACTCCCGGCTCCTTAGGCTCGGGCTTGTGCGCCTCTTCCAATTCGCTGAGGCTTAACTGCAGATGCAGGTTCTGGCTGACTCGGAGGAACTCGGCTCGCAGTTGCTCCAGGTCGGTGTCGGAGTTCGGCGTCACCACCAACAGCATGGCGAATTGCCCCCACAGGATGGTCATCGCGGAATCTTCGATGTTACAGCCGGCACGAAAGAGAATCTCGGTGACAGCCGAGACGATTCCAGGCTGGTCGTGACCGATAGCGGATAGGGAAAATCGTTTGGACAAGTTACCTCCGTCTCCGAAATTGCGCTTCTGGGCCGAAAAAGAAATTCCTGGAGTGTCAAAACTGGTCTCTATGAACGCGGTGACGGGTTCTGTCACACCGTTGACGCTACCAAACACGTGTGCTAACCTGCTGCCCATGCCGATCACTAAATCGCTCTACATGAACAACGAGTTCTGCTGCTGTCAGGACTGTTGTTGTCTTTGTGGACAAGGTCGTCAGTCCGGTTAACCCGAGACAGGCGGCCTGCAGAACGCGGTGGGCCGGCCCAAAATCCTCTGAGCGCTTGGCCTTTCCGCCCTTCGAGAAAGGAACCCAGATGTGTTTACCAAGCCAATACCGGGCCCGGATCTCCGGGTGAATCAGTCCCTCCCCCCCGACAGCGGTGCTGCCGCCCAATCCATGGTGGAGGCCGCCCAATTCTTCCACTCGCGTGGCTGGCTCATGGGCACCTGCGGCAATTTGTCCGTTCAACTCCATCGCGTACCTCAACGAATCCTGGTCACCCCCTCCGGCAAGGACAAGTCCCGCCTTGACCCTGAGGACTTTCTCCTGGTAGACGAGCGCGGAATGAGCCTGACGGGCGCCGGACGCGCTTCGGAAGAACTCAGCGTTCATCAGGAGATCTATCGCCTGACCGAAGCCACCGCCGTCTTCCACGTGCACTCCCTTTCCAACAACCTTGCTTCCAGAATCTGGCTGGAAGCCGGCCACGTGACTTTCGAAGGCGTGGAAATGATCAAGGGCATCGCGGGCAAAACCCTCCACGACAAAGTTCTGCTCCCGATCGTGGCCAACTCCCACGACATGCCGGCCCTGGCCCGCTCGGTGGCAGCCGCCGTAACTTCCGACGTCCCGGCCGTGCTCGTCTATCAGCACGGCATCTACGCTTGGGGTCGCGACGCAGAGGCCGCCCGTCGGCACATCGAGATCTTCGAGTTCCTGCTCCAATATGCGGTCGAACTCCACCGATTGGGTCTCCCTATGCAGGACGGCCAGCGGAGGGGCATTGTCTGAGAAGACCGGCGCCCAGCAGGGCGAATTGCAGGTCTACCGCAGCCGTATCGCGGTCCAGAGCCAACAAGGCCCGGAATTTATCGACCTGACGGACGTCGTTCTTCGCCAGCTAGAACGCTGCCCGATTCGGGAAGGCTACGCCCTGGTCTTCTCTCGTCACACCACCGCCGGAGTCGTGATCCAGGAAAATGAACCGTTGCTCCTCCAGGACATGGCGCGCAAGCTCAACCAGATCGCCCCTCCTGAGGAATCCTATGCTCACGACGACTTTTCCATCCGCACCGAAAACCTGATCGAAGAGATGGAGGCGAACGGCCACGCTCATTGCCAGGGCCTGTTCATTGGACAGAGCGTCCACGCCCCTATCGAGGGCGGAAAACTCGCCATCGGTCGCTGGCAGCGAATCTTCCTGCTCGAACTGGACAGCCCCCGGGCCCGCGAAGTGATCGTCCAGTTTGTAGGGATCGAATGAAACCGGTCTACCTCCTCGACATCGAGGGCACCACCACTCCGATTTCCTTTGTATATGAAGTGCTTTTCCCGTTCGCCAGGGCTCAGTTCGGCTCGTTTTTGCGCGACCATTGGGAAAACCAGGACATCCGCCAGGAAGCACTGGCTCTCAGCGAGGGAATCGAGAACTTCGAGCAGGCGGAACAAGCGGCCCTATCCTTGATGGACCAGGACCGCAAACTCGGCGCCCTCAAATCCCTGCAGGGGCGGATCTGGGAGGACGGCTACCGGTCCGGCCAGCTCAAGAGCCAGATCTTTGACGAGGTTGCCAACCTGCTCCGCACGCGCAAGTCGGCCGGACTGCGAACTTACATCTACTCCTCGGGCAGCGTATTGGCCCAGAAATTACTGTTCGCCCATACCCCCGAAGGAGACCTGACACATCTGCTGGACGGCTACTTCGATACCTCCGTGGGGGCCAAAGGCGAAGCCGAAAGCTATCGAAAAATCGCCAACCAGATCGGGATCGCTCCCGGGGACGGCCTGTTCGCCACCGATGTCGTCGGGGAGGCTCGAGCGGCTCGGGAAGCGGGCTGGGAGGCCGCAATTCTGCTCCGTCCCGGCAACCATCCGCAGCCTGCTCACGACTTCCCGGAGTGGACCGCCCTAGACTGAGGCCCCCAGGGTCGTATGGACCCGGTACCCCTCTGGAATCCCAAGTGCTCCCGCCGCCTGGCCCGGCGCAAGCAGGAGCACGCCTCGAAACACGACGCCACTCGCCCCGGCCAGGACGAACAAGGGTTCACCGGCCAGTTCTCCAGACCAGAGCTGCGAAGGAGCGGTCAAACAGCGGGCCTGGGGAAAGACCAGAGAAGGCTCTCCGATCACCAGGTCGACCGGTCCCTCCACCTGCTGAAGCCAAGCGCCCGGCGCAGGTGGATTCACAAGTGCACAACGCCCCTCGTGGACGAGCAACCAGCCTCCATCGTGCAGAGCAAAAATGCCAGGTCCGCTCTCCGTCAACGGTTTCGAGGGGGCGGGAATCCCCAGCGAAAAGAAGCTCGGTCCGTTCTCGCCCAGTTCGACCAGCCCCAGAGGCGTCACCTCCAGGCCTCCGCCAGCCCCCGGCCCCTCCGAAGTCTCGCCGCCACCCAACCCATACTGGATACGAGCCACAGGCAAATAGGTTCGTCCGCCCACCACAATCGGCTGACCGAATACAGAATCCACCGAAGCTCGGCGCGTCAACGCCTCAGCCACAATACTCAACGAATCTTTCATACTCTCCTCAGGGCGTGGACTGATTGGAATTACTGGCCCATGCCACCGACATCCCGTTGCCGTTCTCGCGATAGATGACCAGATTGCCATCATCCTGCATGCGCAGGTAGCAATGCGAGAAAGCTCCCGGATCCCCGGCCTCCCAGACCAACTGATGAGCCCCGCTGAACATTCGCAGCACTCCGTCGTTACTCAAGCGCATGTTGACGCCACCGCGCGAGTCAGTCATCGAATTCCACATCGGCTGATAGGGGCTACGGTCGAATCGGTATACGACGAGATTGCCGCCCTGCTGAAACAGGCACCCGTAGCGCCCGTTCGGCGAGCGCAACCAGGTGTTCACCGGCATATTCACCCCCGCCAGCAGGCGATCGCTCTCAAGCGGAGCCACGGGAGCCGCAGTTGTCCAATTCGCGGCCGCCTGCTGCTCGGGAGCCTGATAAACCGAGACCTGCTGCTGGACTGGGGGCGGGGCTTGCGGAGTCATCAGTGGCACCGGAGCGTTGGCCAGCTGAGCCCACTGGTCCGCCATCTTGTCAACCTCGGCCAGGCGGGCGCCGGTCACAGATGCCCAAGAATACAGGGAGCGAAGGGGCCGGACCTCGGCCGCGTCCAACTCCACCAGACACACGCAGGGCAGTTGACCGGCGGACACGCCCAACACTTGCCTGGCAAACGAAGCTTCGCGAGGCCGGTCGAAATGCATCGTAGCCACTTTCAAGCCGCTCAGCCCCGGACTACTCCTAAGGGCCTGCACCCTCTGCAGTAGTGCCTGCTGGTCGACACCCGGATGACTGGCACTGGCGCCAATCACCAGCAACATCAGCTGTCCGGGGCGATAGCCAGGAGCGCACCAAGCCAGGGAAAGGAGACCGAGAAAGAGAGCCGCGCGCAGGAAGAGCTTCACATGGAGTTTTTCCAGTGAGGTACAGCAATCCCTACTCTAGAAAATACCCTTGAGTTTATCTTGACAGATCACCCACAAGTTAGTACCATACGCAACTAGCTTTTAGACCGGCCTGTGAATATTAACTGCAAACACAAGAATTAAAAGGAAAAGCGAGAGAGACTCTGAGTCTCCCTTGCTTTTTGTGTGTTTACATGTCCTCACAGGTGGGAAGGAAGCACCCTCCGGTAGGCTTACGGGCTGACCGGCTATCGCCATACGCAGGAAGTTAGAGGAGAAACCCGATGTCCATTCTCCGCAATATCGACCCCGATAACGGGCGTCTGTCTTTCGGAAAGATCCCCAAGATTCTGGATCTTCCATATCTCATCGAGCTGCAACGCGCCTCGTACGAGAATGTTCTCAAAGACGGAATTCGCGAGACCTTCGCTGACATTTCCCCGATCGAAGACTTCACCGGTAACTTGGTGCTGGAATTCCTCGACTATCACTTAGACCCCCCAACCTACACCACGGAAGAATGCCGTGACCGTGATGCCACTTATGCGCGCCCCCTCAAGGTGCGCGTGCGCCTGATTACCAAAGAGGGCGGCGACATCAAAGAGGTCAAAGAGCAAGACATCTTCATGGGTGACTTCCCGTGTATGACGGAACGCGGAACCTTTGTCATCAACGGTGCAGAACGCGTGATCGTCAGCCAGTTGGTGCGCTCGCCGGGTATCTATTTCACCCAGAATATCGAGCTCAATCAAAAGAGGACTTTTGCTTGCACCGTAATACCGAACCGCGGCGCCTGGCTTGAGTTCGTTGCCAGCGCGGATGACATCATCAGCGTCAGCATCGACAAAGCCCGTAAGGTGCCCGCTACCGTATTGCTGCGAGCCGTAGGCTTCGGCACCGACGAAGAGCTGCGTGAACTCTTCAATCACGATCCCATCCTCGAGCCGACCCTGGAGAAGGACGCCTTCTCCTCGACCGAGGAAGCCCTGATTGAGATCTACCGCAAGCAGCGCCCCGGCGATCCGCCCTCGGTGGACAGCGCCCAGCAGTTGCTGCAGAACCTGTTCTTCTCGCCCAAGCGCTACAACCTGGCGCTGGTCGGTCGCTACAAGCTGAGCCGCAAGCTCGGCCAGATGATCACCTGTCAGAACACCGGCGTGCTCGTCAAGCCCGGTATCCTGGAAGACCCGGATACCGGCGCCACCATCAATTACAACCAGACCCTCATTCGTGAAGACCTGGTGGCAGTGGTGCGCTACATGCTGGCCCTGATGCGCCGCGAACAGAACGAGCGTCCTCCGCAGGGCGGCGTCACCGAAGGCGGCCTGCCGGTCACCAACGACCGCGGCATCTTCTGGCTGGAGCCCTCGGCCGAGACCCAGTATCGCACCACCGTGCGCGTGGACGACATCGACCACCTCGGCAACCGGCGTATCCGCGCCGTTGGCGAGCTGTTGATGAACCAGTTCCGCGTCGGCCTGTTGCGCCTGGAGCGCGTCGTTCGCGAACGTATGACCGTGCAGGACCTCGAGACGGTAACGCCTCAGGCTCTCATCAACATTCGTCCCGTGGTCGCCGCCATCAAGGAGTTCTTCGGCTCCTCGCAGCTGTCGCAGTTCATGGACCAGACCAACTCGCTGGCCGAGCTCACCCACAAGCGCCGCTTGTCGGCTCTCGGCCCGGGCGGTCTCTCCCGCGAACGCGCCGGCTTCGAAGTCCGCGACGTGCACTACAGCCACTACGGTCGTGTGTGCCCGATTGAAACTCCTGAAGGTCCGAACATCGGTCTCATCGGCTCGCTGGCCTCGTATGCCCGCGTCAATCACTTCGGCTTCATGGAGACCCCCTACCGCCGCGTGATCTGCCGCGCCAACCACGACGTCAAGCACGAAGGCAACGTCGTCTACAAGAAGGGGGACATCGTGCCGCGCCGCAAGCGCCACGCCCTCATCCTGGAAGGCGCCACCGTCTCCGTAACCGTGCAGGTGACCGACCAGATCGACTACCTGTCGGCTGACGAAGAGGACGAGCACACCATCTGTCAGGCGAACACTCGCCTGAATGAGAAATTCCAGGTCACCGAAGAGCGCGTCGTGGCTCGTGCCAAACACGAGACGCAGATCGTAGCCCGCGAAGACGTGGACTACATGGACATCAGTCCTCAACAGATTGTGTCCATCGCGACCGCTCTCATCCCGTTCCTCGAGCACGACGACGCAAACCGCGCCTTGATGGGCGCCAACATGCAACGTCAGGCCGTGCCCCTGATCAAGCCCGACGCTCCCCTGGTCGGAACCGGCGTGGAATACCGCGCCGCCAAAGACTCGGGTGCGCTGGTCGTCTCGGCTCACACCGGTGAAGCCGTCTCGGTCAACGCCAACGAGGTCAAGATCAAGGACGAGAACGGTGTCGTCCACACCTACACGATGCTCAAGTTCAAGCGCTCCAACGCCGGCACTTGCATCAACCAGCGCCCGGCCGTCAAGCTCGGTGACTGGGTCAAGGCGGGCGACGTCATCGGCGACGGTCAGTCCTCGGTCAACGGCGAACTCGCTCTCGGACGCAACGTCCTCGTAGCCTTTATGCCCTTCCAGGGCTACAACTACGAAGACGCCATCCTGCTCTCCGAAGAGATGGTCACCGACGACATCTTCACCTCGATTCACATCGAGGAATACGAGTGCGAAGCCCGCGACACCAAGCTGGGCGCTGAGGAAATCACCCGTGATATCCCCAACGTCGGCGAAGAGGCCCTCAAGGACCTCGACGAGCGTGGCATCGTGCGCATCGGCGCCGAAGTGCGCACCGAAGACATCCTGGTCGGCAAAGTCACGCCTAAAGGCGAGACCGAGCTGACCGCCGAGGAGCGCCTGCTGCGCGCCATCTTCGGTGAAAAAGCTCGCGACGTTCGCGACACCTCGCTCAAAGTGCCGCACGGCGAAAAGGGCAAGGTCATCGACGTCAAGGTGTTCTCCCGCGAGACCACCGACGAGCTGTCCCCCGGTGTCAACCAGCTGGTCCGCGTTTACGTGGCTCAGAAGCGCAAAATCATGCAGGGCGACAAAATGGCCGGTCGTCACGGCAACAAAGGTGTTATCTCCAAGATCCTCCCGGTCGAAGATATGCCATACCTGCCCGACGGCACCCCGGTTCAGATCGTGCTCAACCCGCTGGGCGTGCCCTCGCGTATGAACATCGGTCAGATCCTGGAGACCATCGTCGGCTCCGCGGCCGCCTTCCTGATCGACCTCAACGGTGAGCGCATGCGCACCATGACGCCGGTCTTCGACGCCGCCAACGAAGACGAAATCTTCGGACTGCAGCGCCTGGTCAACTTGCAAAAGAACCTGGCTCTGATGGGCTACGATTTCAACACTCAGGAAATGGACTTCATCCTCTCGCAAGAGAAGCTGGCGTCCAAGATGACCCGCTGGATCAACAGCGGTCCCAAGGGTGTTCTCATCACCACCGAAGAGTCTCAAGAGCTGATCGCCGCTGGCCCGGCCGACAAACTCCAGGAACGCGTCATCGCCTTCCTGGGAAGCAATCCCTATAACAAGGAAGAGCTTGCCGAAGCCACCAGCGACCCGACCTCGTATGAGCGACTCGAGCGCGTTCTCGGAACCCGCCCGCTGCCGGTCAGCAAGGCCAACATCGAAAAGCTCGTGACCTACATCGAGAACTACTACCAGGTTCCCCAGGACGGCAAGAGCGCTGTCATCGACGGCCGCACTGGCGAAGCCTTCGACTGCCGCGTATCGGTCGGTCAGATCTACATTCTGAAACTGGCTCACCTGGTGGACGACAAAATCCACGCCCGTTCCACTGGCCCCTACTCCCTCATCACCCAGCAGCCGCTGGGCGGTAAGGCGCAGTTCGGCGGACAGCGCTTCGGTGAAATGGAAGTCTGGGCCCTGGAAGCGTATGGCGCCGCCTACACCCTCCAGGAACTCCTGACCGTCAAGTCCGACGACGTCATCGGCCGCGTAAAAACCTACGAAGCCATCGTCAAGGGCGAGAACGTTCTGGAACCGGGCGTTCCCGAGTCCTTCAAGGTGTTGATCAAAGAACTTCAGAGCCTCTGTCTCGATGTCAAGGTGAAGTCGTTCGACAAGACCGGCACCCTGCGCGAAGTGGAAATCAAGTCGGTGGAAGAATCCGACGTGAAGTCCACCGCCCGCGAGCTGGGTCTCGACCTCTCGCAAGAAGCGCTCAGCAGTCTGTAATTCCCCAAGTGGTTCGGGGCCAGCAAAGCCCCGAACCACTCGTCCAACCCTGGAGGTAGTTTAATCCGATGGATGTCAACAATTTTGATGCTCTAGAGATCCGCCTGGCCAGCCCGCGTCAAATCCGGGACTGGTCCTACGGCGAGGTCAAGAAACCCGAGACCATCAATTACCGAACCCTGAAGCCCGAGCGCGACGGTCTTTTCTGCGAGCGCATCTTCGGTCCCATCAAGGACTGGGAATGCCACTGCGGTAAATACAAGCGCATTCGCTTCAAGGGCGTGATCTGCGACAAGTGCGGCGTCGAAGTCACCCGCTCCAAAGTGCGCCGCGAGCGCATGGGCCACATCGAGTTGGCCTCGCCGGTCACCCACATCTGGTATTTCAAAGGCGTTCCCAGCCGACTGGGCCTGCTCTTGGATATGTCCCCGCGCACCCTGGAGAAGGTGATTTACTTCGCCTCCTACGTGGTCATCGATCCGGGCGACTCTCCGCTGAACAAGCGCCAGCTGCTCACCGAGCTCGAATACCGCGAAAACCGTGAGAAATACGGCAACAGCTTCCGCGCCGGCATGGGCGCCGAAGCCGTCAAAGAAATGCTCTCGGAAATCGAAGTCAACGGCCTGCACGAGCAGCTCAAGGAAGACCTCAAAACCTTCCAGGGCCAGAAGCGCACCAAGGCCATCAAGCGCCTGGAAGTGGTCGAAGCCTTCCGCAAGTCCAAGAACAGCCCCGAGTGGATGATCCTGGACGTGATTCCGGTCATCCCCCCCGAACTGCGCCCGATGGTGCAGCTCGACGGTGGCCGCTTCGCCACCTCCGACTTGAACGATCTTTATCGCCGCGTCATCAACCGCAACAACCGCCTCAAGCGCTTGCTCGACCTCGGAGCTCCCGAGATCATCGTCAAGAACGAAAAGCGTATGTTGCAGGAAGCGGTCGATGCCCTCATCGACAACGGCCGTCGCGGTCGCCCGGTCACCGGTCCCAACAACCGCCCGCTCAAATCCTTGTCCGATATGCTCAAGGGTAAGCAGGGTCGCTTCCGTCAGAACTTGCTCGGTAAGCGCGTGGACTACTCCGGACGTTCCGTCATCGTGGTCGGTCCCAACCTGAAGCTGCACCAGTGCGGTCTCCCCAAAGAGATGGCCCTGGAGCTCTTCAAGCCCTTCGTCATGAAGAAGCTGGTCGACCGCGGCCTGGTGCACAACATCAAGTCGGCCAAACGCATGGTAGAGCGCGCTCTGCCCGACGTTTGGGACGTTCTCGAAGAAGTCATCGAAGATCATCCGGTTCTGCTGAACCGTGCCCCAACGCTGCACCGCCTGGGTATCCAGGCCTTCGAACCGGTGCTCGTCGACGGCAAAGCCATTCAGCTGCACCCGCTGGTCTGCACCCCTTACAACGCCGACTTCGACGGTGACCAGATGGCCGTGCACTTGCCGCTCTCGGCAGGCGCACAAGCCGAAGCCCGCGTGCTCATGTTGTCTTCCAACAACCTGCTGCTGCCGGCCTACGGCACCCCGGCCACCATCCCGAACCAGGATACGGTTCTGGGCATGTATTACCTGACCATCGAGAAGCATCACTCCAAGGGCGAGGGCAAGTACTTCTCCTCTCCCGAAGAAGCGATTCTGGCTTGGAACGAAGGCGTGGTCGAACTTCAGGCTCCCGTCAAGATCCGTCTGGGCGGCGAACTGATCGGCACCACCGTGGGACGCTCGCTCTTCTGGCGGCGTCTCCCCGACGACGTCAAGCAGCCCGAGTTCCAAACTCTGGGTGGCGACGACGAGGACTTCCCCGGCAAATACGTCTACCGTCTGACTTTTGACGACGTCAACAAGACCTTCGGTAAAAAAGACCTGGTCAAACTGATCAAGCGAGTGCACGACAACCACGGCAACAACCGCACGGCTCGTATGCTCGACACCATCAAGGACCTGGGCTTCGAATTTGCCACCAAGTCCTCCACCACCATCGGCGTGGTCGACATCCGCATCCCACCGGAGAAGCCGGAAATCCTGGAACGCTCTGACAAGCGCGTGCAGGCGGCTGACCAGTGGATGGAAGTCGGCTTCATCACCGAGGACGAGCGCTACCGTCAGCTGAAGACCATCTGGTCGGAAGCGACCAGCGAAGTCGAACAGGCGATGATGCGCCACCTCGACCGCCTCAACCCGGTGTTTATGATGGCCACCTCCGGTGCCCGTGGTAACCCGGCGCAGGTGAAACAGCTCGGTGGTATGCGCGGCCTGATGGCTGACCCCACCGGCCGAATCATCCCGCTGCCGGTGCGCTCCAACCTGCGCGAAGGCCTGACCGTGCTCGAGTACTTTATCAGCACGCACGGCGCTCGTAAGGGTCTGGCCGACACCGCGCTGCGCACCGCCGACTCCGGCTACCTGACCCGTCGTCTCATCGACGTGTCTCAGGACATCATCGTGCGTCAGGACGACTGCGGCACGATGCTCTACGCCGAAGTCGGACCCTGTGCGCAGAACCGCGACGTCAAGGTGCCGCTCTGGGAGCGCATCGCCGGTCGTTACCCCGCCGAAGACATCCCGTATGTCGACGACAAGGGCAACGAACAGGTCGCCAAGCGCAACATCATGCTCGACGACGACGAAGCCAAGTTGATCGACAAGTACATCAACCGCGACATCGACGTCTCGACCCGTGGCAAGAAAATCACCTGGCCCAAGGTCAAGGTCCGTTCCGTGCTCAGCTGCGAAGCGCCCCAGGGCGTCTGCGCAATGTGCTACGGCCGCAACCTGGCCACCGGCCAACTGGTCGAAATCGGTGAAACGGTCGGCATCATCGCCGCCCAGTCCATCGGTGAACCGGGCACGCAGCTCACCCTGCGTACCTTCCACACCGGTGGTGTGGCTCAAGAGGACATCATTCAAGGTCTTCCGCGTGTGGAAGAGCTGTTTGAGGCCCGTAAACCCAAAGGTCACGCGCAGATGGCCGAGCTCGAAGGGCTCGTCACTCTCGGTGAAGACAAGGGTATGCGCCAGATCACCGTCACCTCGCCCAACGGCGAGCACGTCACCACCGAAGTCCCCTACTCCTCGCGCATCCTGGTGCGCGACGGCGAAACGGTCTCGGTGGGCACCCAGATTGTCGGCGGCTTCATGAACCCGCACGACATCCTGCGACTGCTCGGCGTGAGCGACACCCAGCGTTACATCGTGGACGAAGTCCAGAACGTGTATCGCGACCAGGGCGTGGACATCAACGACCGTCACGTGGAAGTGATCGTTCGCCAGATGATGCGCAAGGTCAAGCTGGAATCTTCCGGCGAAACCACGATGCTGCCCGGTGTGCTGGTGGAACTGCAAACGTTCCAAAAGAACAACCGCGCCGCCATCGAGGCCGGCAAAGAACCGGCAGACGCCAAGCGCGCTCTGCTGGGCGTCACCAAGGCCTCGCTGGCCACCGAGAGCTTCCTCTCGGCGGCATCCTTCCAAGAGACCACCCGCGTGCTCACCGACGCTGCCATCAAGGGCAAAATCGACTCGCTGCGCGGCCTCAAGGAGAACGTCATCATCGGCAAACTGATTCCGGCCGGAACCGGCATGCATCAGTATCGCGGCATCGAACCGGAGCTCCCCAAGAGCGCCACCGCTGTCGTCGACTCCGAACCGACCGCCGAGGACCTCCTGGCGGCCGAACTCTCGGCCGGACTCAGCGAGCGCTAAGTCCCGACCGAAACAGAAAAGACCCTCGCCCACAAGGCGAGGGTCTTTTTTTTGTCCACGTAGCCTCCGCGCCCAAAACCGAACCGTCTCCAAAATCCCTTTGATCCCCCGGGTCCCCCTTCCTGACGACAGGTCACGCAGAACGGGCAAGGAAGCCTCTCCCCAATGGAATCGACCCTGATCGATCTGAGCTCGCTGCTGCTGCTGGGCATTCTACTCGGCTGCCACTACCTGGGCTTTCGCAGACAGGCGCGCAATTCGCTCGGACGGACCCTGCAAAGGGCCGGCAAGGTCCGCATGCTGGGAGTGGCCGTGGTCGCCCCCATCTCGCTCTTCCTGGCCCTCCAGGGCAACTATCCGCTGCTCACGCTGGTCCTCAACCAGGTCCTGCTCTACTGGGTCGGCTCCACCGTCATCGAAGTCGCCTGGCTGCTGCGACGCCACGCCAGCGGCCAGACCTCCCGCTGGGACTGGCGCAAATCCCTGCGCCTGCTCTGGCTCACCGCCCTCATCTTCCACGCCGGCTGGGAAGAACCGGAATACCGCGACCTGGCCTATGCCCTGGGGGCCACCGCCCTGGTGGCCCTGGCCCTGCTCTTCGTGCACCGCTGGCTCTTCCGGCCCCGCAGCCACGGCTACCGCTTCCTGCACCGCCTGCAAAGGCGCCTCAAAGCCCACGGCTACCTCATGCTGCTGTGCCTGGCCGGCTACTACCTCCTGCACGCCTGGACGGTCGTCCCCATCACCAGTCGCCAACTGGACTGGGCCGAGGACGGCCTGCTGGCGGTGCTGGGACTGGCCGCCATCGAAGCCTGCGCCGCCACCCTGGAACACGTGCTGCGCTTCCGCAAGCGCTCCGAAGAAGTGGCCCAGCTGGCCGTGGACGCCTTTCGCGCCGTCGTCTACATCGGAGTGGCCATGTATCTGCTGGCTGCCGTCACTCATCAGGACGTCAGCAAACTGGCCCTCAGCTCCGCCTTCTTCTCGGTCGGCCTGGGTTTCGCGCTCAAACCCACCCTGGGCAACATGGTGGCCGGCCTCATCATGCGCGTCTCTCAGGACTTCTACATCGGCGACTTCGTGACCATCGGCGAACTCTACGGCAAAGTGGCCCGCATCGACTGGCGCTCGGTCAGCCTCAGCACCCTCACCAACGACCTCATCACCCTGCCCCACAACAAAGTGGCCAAAAGCACCCTGATCAATCACACCCGCCCCAGCCCCAAGCACGCCGCCTACGTCCAGCTCGACCTCTCCAAAGCCATCGCTCCCGGCATCGTGCGCGCCAAGCTGCTAGAAATACTGGCCACCATCCCGGAAGTTTGCCCGGAACCCGCCCCGGAAGTCTATCTCATGGACATCAACGGCTCTTCCAACACGTATCGCGTGCGCTGGTGGCTGGCCCACATCAACTTCCTGGCCCGCGAAGACTCCCACGTGCGCCGCCAGCTGCTCTACGGCCTGGAGCGTCAGGATTTGCGTCACTGGTACACAACCCGGCTGCTGGAAGAGCAAGAAAGTTAACAACAGCAACAAGCCGGCAACAAAACGGCCCTCCCACCGGCCCGTCCCCGAGCTAAGCTAGAACCATCAGCGCACAAGGAGACAACCATGGCGATCGGTTCCGCAACTTCCACCAGCAAGGTTTCATCCACCAGCCGCACCGGCAAAGCCAAGAAGACCAAAAAAACCGGCCAGGCCAAGCGCAAACGCCGCACCCAGGGAACCAAAACCGCCGATAAGACCAAGCTGTCTCGCGAGTCCCAGGCAGCTCAGCACGCCGGCAACACCACCCACACCAACGCCCTGGCCCAGAACTTCGGCGCCAAAAAGTCCGGCAAACCCGACCCTATGAATCCCGCGGCCGGCGGCCCCACCGGCATTCACCAGTCCAAAGGCACCGGCTACTACCCCTCCAACTCCAAGATGGAGGGCGGCTTCAACGACCGCAAGGGCAACAAGCTGGCCACCCTGCAAGACTTCCTGGAAGGCAAGTCCAAGTACGTCTCGGTGGCGATGGACAAGAACCAGAAGATCCCCTACGGCAAAAACTTGAACATCAAAGAGCTGGACGCCAAGTACAAGGACCAGCTCAAGGCCATGGGCAAAGAGCACATCGACTTCCGCGTCACCGACACCGGCGGAGCCTTCACCAACAAAGGTACAGGGCGTCTCGACATCGCCACCCGCGATCGCAAGGCCTCGCTCGATCCGACCATCAACGGCCCGCTTACGCTCGATTTTGGCAAGTAGAACGGCGTACCCATGGGGTTGACACCTCAAGATCCCTTTGCTAGTATGCGTGAGCATTTCGCGACCGGCCTTGTCTTTACAAGGACAGCCGCAGCCCTACAGAACTAGGAAAGGGGTTTCTTACAACAAGAACCCGACGACAGGCTCGCCTGTGGTTTCCCACCTGGTTCTGCAGAACCTTGAAGGTAAACCAAGGGGAGTTTTTTTATGCCCACAATTAACCAGCTCGTACGCCGCGGTCGGACGACGATTACGAACAAAAGCAAGGCGCCGGCTTTGAGCATTCGCTATAACTCGCTCAAGCTCAAGAGCATCAAGTCGGCCAAAGGTGCTCCCCAAAAACGCGGGGTGTGCACTCAGGTGAAAACGGTTACCCCCAAGAAGCCGAACTCGGCTCTTCGTAAGGTAGCTCGTGTCCGTCTCACCAACCAGGTCGAAGTCACCGCCTACATCGGCGGCGTCGGTCACAATCTTCAGGAGCACTCGGTTGTTCTCATCCGCGGCGGTCGTGTAAAGGACCTTCCCGGTGTGCGCTACCACATCGTGCGTGGCACGCTCGACACCGCCGGCGTCAACAACCGCCGTCAGGGTCGTTCGAAGTACGGCTCCAAGCGTCCGAAGCCCGGACAAGCCGCAACCACCGGCAAAAAGAAGTAAATCCGAGTCGGCCCCTGAGGGTCGCATCTCGATACGATTGAAGAAAGAGGAATTATCCCATGCCGCGTAAGGGCCCAGTCCCGCGCCGAGAAATCATCGGCGATCCCAAGTACAATAGCAAGAACCTCTCCAAATTCATGAACATGATCATGTATGACGGAAAGAAAGGTCTTGCCGAACAGATCATTTACGGTAGCCTTGACGTACTCGCCAAGCGCACCAACAAAGATCCTATCGGAGTCTTCCAACAGGCGCTGGACAACACCATGCCCCTGATCGAGGTCCGTCCCCGCCGCGTCGGTGGTGCCACCTACCAGGTGCCCGTCGAAGTGCGTCAGGAACGCCGCCTCTCTCTTTCGATGCGCTGGCTCATCGGCGCTGCCCGTAACCGTTCGGGCCGCGCTATGATGGACAAACTGGCCGCCGAGCTGGCTGACGCCGCTCAAGGCACCGGCGCCGCCGTCAAAAAGAAGGAAGATACTCACCGCATGGCCGAGGCCAACAAGGCGTTCGCTCACTACCGCTGGTAGCGCGAACCGCATAACGCTGGTGAACCCTTAGGGAGGCTGGGAGTTGTCACAACTCCAAAGGCCTCCCTTTGGGATCCACGGGTCTTTCAAGTGAACCCGGAAAGGAGCATGATGTCCCAGGCAGACCTCTCAAAGGTTAGAAACATCGGAATTGCCGCCCACATTGACGCTGGCAAAACCACCACCACCGAGCGAATTCTCTACTACACCGGTAAGATTCACAAGCTCGGTGAGGTGCACGCCGGTGCCGCCACCATGGACTTCATGATCCAGGAAAAAGAGCGCGGCATCACCATCCAGTCGGCCGTTACCGCGGCCGAGTGGGATGGCTACCACATCAACATCATCGATACGCCCGGCCACGTCGACTTCACCATGGAAGTGGAACGTTCGCTGCGCGTGCTCGATGGCGTGGTAGCGGTCTTTTGCGCCGTCGCCGGCGTCCAGCCTCAATCGGAGACGGTGTGGCGTCAGGCCAACCGCTACTCGGTTCCGCGCATCGCCTACATCAACAAGATGGACCGCACCGGCGCCGACTTCTTCAACGTGGTTGAGCGCCTGCGCGACCGTCTCGGCTCCAACGCCGTGCCGGTGCAAATCCCCATCGGCGAGGAATCCGCCTTCATCGGCGTGGTTGACCTCATTCGGCAGAAAGCCATCACCTACAAAGACGACACCGGCGTCAACTTCGAGGAAGGCGACATCCCCGCCAACCTTCAGGAACAAGCCGCCGAGTGGCGTGAAAAGATGGTCGAAGCCGCGGCCGAGTCCAGCGAAGAACTCACCATGAAGTTCCTCGAGGGCGAGTCGCTGAGCGAAGCCGAAATCGTCGAAGGTCTGCGCAAGCGCACCATCGCCAACGAGATCGTGCCGGTCGTGTGCGGCAGTTCTTTCAAAAACAAAGGCGTCCAGCCGATGCTGGATTCGGCCTGCGCTTACCTGCCCAGCCCGCTCGACATTCCCCCGGTGCACGGAACCGATCCGCACACCGGCGCGGAATTGACCCGCAAGCACAGCTCGGAAGAGCCGCTCTCGGCGCTGGTCTTCAAAATCAAGCCGGACGAATACAGCGGTAAGCTCGCTTTCGTGCGCGTCTACAGCGGTGTCTTGAAAACCAACACGGTGGTCGAGAACCCCAAGCTGCGCAAACGCGAGCGCATCGGCCGCCTGGTCAAAATGCACGCCGATCACCGGGAAGACGTCACCGAACTGGTGGCCGGCGACCTCGGTGCCGTGGTCGGGCTCAAGCAGTCCATCACCGGCGACACTTTGACCTCCGAAAGCAACGGCATTATACTCGAAACCCTGTTTGTTCCCGAGCCCGTCATCTCCGTCGCGCTCGAGCCGAAAACCAAGGCAGATCAGGACAAACTGGGTGTAGCTTTAGCTAAATTGGTGGAAGAAGACCCTACCTTCCATACCTCCACCAACCCTGACACGGGCCAGACCATGATTTCCGGAATGGGCGAGCTCCATCTCGAAATCATCGTCGACCGCATGTTGCGCGAATTTAACGTCGACGCTAGTGTGGGTCGGCCCCAGGTGGCCTATAAAGAGGCCATCCGCAAAACCGTCAAGGTGGAGGGCAACTTCATTCGCCAGACCGGCGGCCGCGGACAACACGGCCACGTCTGGCTCGAAGTGGGTCCGAACGAACCCGGCAAGGGATTCTCGTTCGAAAGCAAAATTGTGGGCGGCGTGATTCCCAAGGAATACTTTCCCGCGGTCAAGACCGGTGCGGAAGAGGCCTGTTCGGCCGGTATTCTGGGTGGGTATCCCGTCGTCGACGTAAAGGTTACTCTGGTGGACGGTTCGTTCCACCAGGTTGACTCCAACGAAATGGCCTTCAAGATCGCCGGTTCTATGGCGCTCAAAGAAGGCCTGAGAGCCAACGAATGCTATCTGAAGGAGCCGATGATGAAAGTCGAAGTGGTCGTCCCCGACGACTACCTGGGCGACGTCATCGGTGATCTCAATGGTCGTCGTGGCAAAGTTGAGGGAGTGGATCCAGGTCCGGGAGGAACGCAGGTGCTCAACGCCGTCGTTCCGCTGGCCGAAATGTTCGGCTACTCGACCTCGCTCCGTTCCCGAACCCAGGGCCGTGGCAGTTACTCTATGGAGTTCGGCTGCTACGAAGAAGTGCCCCGGGCGATTCAGGAAAACATCGTTTCTCGCCTCGCCGGCAAGGTTGGGTAACGGAAACGGCTTTAAACTAGCTGGATTTCGTACCCAGCGAAAACGTAAACGCTAAATACTCTGGAGGCCATTTTAATGTCCAAGGAAAAATTTGTCCGCAATAAGCCCCACGTCAACATCGGCACCATCGGCCACGTTGACCACGGCAAGACCACCCTCACCGCGGCCATCAGTAAGGTGCTGGCGGCGCACGGCTTGGCGAAGGCTCGCGCTCTCGACGAAATCGACGCCGCCCCTGAAGAAAAGCAGCGCGGTATCACCATCTCGATCGCTCACCTCGAGTACGAGACCGACGGCCGTCACTACGCTCACGTAGACTGCCCTGGTCACGCCGACTACATCAAGAACATGATCACCGGCGCCGCTCAAATGGACGGAGCCATCCTGGTTGTATCGGCCACCGACGGCCCGATGCCCCAGACCCGCGAGCACATCCTGCTCGCCAAGCAGGTGAACGTGCCTTACATCGTCGTCTTCCTGAACAAGGTCGACATGATGGACGACCCCGAGCTGGTCGAACTGGTCGAACTCGAAATCCGCGAGCTGCTGCAGAGCTACAGCTTCCCGGGTGACAAGACCCCCATCGTTGCCGGTTCGGCTCTGCAGGCCCTGCAGTCCTCCGACAACACCCGCGAAGACAAGTGGGCCGGCAAGATCTGGGAACTGATGGACGCTGTCGACAGCTACATCCCCACCCCCGAGCGCCCGGTCGACAAGCCCTTCTTGATGCCCCTGGAAGACGTGTTCACGATCACCGGTCGTGGCACCGTCGGCACGGGCCGCATCGAGCGTGGTAAGGTGAAGGTCGGCGAAGAAGTCGAAGTCATCGGTATGCGCGAAGAAACCCGCAAGACCACCGTCACGGGCGTGGAAATGTTCCGCAAATTGCTCGACGACGGCCAGGCTGGCGACAACGTCGGTCTGCTCCTGCGCGGTATCGACCGCAAAGACCTGATGCGCGGCATGGTTTTGGCCAAGCCCGGCTCCATCAAGGCCCACACCAAGTTCAAGTGTGAGTCCTACATCCTGTCCAAGGATGAGGGCGGCCGTCACACCCCGTTCTTCACGGGCTACCGTCCCCAGTTCTACTTCCGCACCACCGACGTCACCGGTCAGGCCAACCTGCCCGATGGCATCGAAATGGTGATGCCCGGCGACAACATCACGATGTCCGTTGAGCTGATTCAGCCCATCGCCATCGAAGTCGGTCTCCGCTTCGCTATCCGCGAAGGTGGCCGCACCGTCGGCGCCGGCGTCGTAACCGAAGTTATCGCCTAAGATAACCTCACAGCAGAGGGGGGTATCCTCACGGATGCCCCCCTCTGTTCTACAGCCCCACTGGACTCTGACTCGTTGTCGGAGGTTCTATCAAAATTCCCCGGAGGAATCGAAAAATGGCTAAGCAACGCATCCGTATCAAACTCAAGGCTTACGATCACCTGATCCTGGACGAATCGTCCGAAAAGATCGTGCAAATCGCTCGTCAGACCGGCGCCAACATCTCTGGCCCCGTGCCGCTGCCCACCGAGAAGAACCGCTACTGCGTACTCCGCTCCCCCCACGTCGACAAAAAGTCGCGTGAGCACTTCGAAGTCCGCACCCACAAGCGCCTGATCGACATCTACTTCGATCCGCAGCAGAAGACCATCGAGCAGCTGATGAAAGTCGACCTGCCGGCCGGCGTCGACATCGAAATCAAAGGCTAAAAGCTTTCTACCTGTAGAAAGAGCCCGGGCAATCGTCCGGGCTCTTTTGCTTTTGCCGGGTCCCCGTCGGGAAGGGGGATTCGGGGGATTTGGGGATTTTGGAGAGAGCCAGGCCGGCAAGGTCGACTCTGGCTCAGATCGTTTTTTAGGAAGTGGTCGCACTCAGGCGCAGCCCAAAACCATTGAAATCAACCAGGGGAAAGTCCCGGCCGAGGCACCGAAAGCACTCGCCCTCCTCGGTGCATCTCCACATCCCCCACATTCCCACTGTCCCCTTTTCCGAGAAGCCGGTGCGCTCTGCCGGGTCAAAAACGCCCACCACCCCGCTCCCCCTTCGGACCCGAATGTAGTGCACATCACGGACCGCACTACATCCAGGACAAGTCTCCAACAACCCCGGGCGCTCTGCTTCCCCTTGAAAGGTGAGGTGGGAAAGTGGAAAGCGGGCAAGACCAAAGCGCCGAACGACAACGATATCTCAAGCACCTTTTTTAAAGAACTAGTCAATCCCAAGCGCCACCCAAGCCGCAAAAAACGCGCGGCACCCAACTCTCTCCCCCCTCCCCCGGCTTCCCCGCTTCCCCTTCGGAGCCGACCGTAGTGCACATCACGGACCGCACTACATCCAGGACAAAGCTAGAAGAGTTAGAACCGCAGCTCCCCCGCCTGCGTAGACCCGAACATGGACTTCGGATGCGTTTTCACCTACAGCTGGCTCCCGCCTCAACTGAATCTGCTCGCCTTCGCCTTCCTGACCCTACTGGCAGTCCGCTATCCAAGCTGGCCGGGACACTGGCTTCCCGCCGCCCTGGTCCCCTGGCTCTGGTTCAGCCAGGCCCAGCCTGGCCCCCTCTACTACCTGGCCTTCGCCCTGCTCGTCTTCTCCTTCCGACTCCACTGGCACAAACACAGAAACACCCTGAGGCCCCGCCTCTACAGCTACCTCCTGGCCGGCTACCTCGGCTACGCCAGCCTGCCGGCTCTGGCCGGGGTGCCCACCCAGCTCACCCACAGCTGCACCTACTGCCGCTGCAACCTGCGTAACCTGGCCACCGCCATCGACCTCTACCGAGAAGACCACCGGCGCCTACCGGCCAGCCTCGAACAACTCACCCCCACCTACCTCAACCACCTGCCCACCTGCATCTCCGCCAACCCCGCCGCCCGCGTCTTCTACCGTGGCAAAAACATCCAAATCGGCGACGGCTACATCTACCAGCGCCTCCCCAACAACCACTACCTGCTGCGCTGCCCCAACCGCGGCATCTCCGGCCACGACCTCGATCCCCCCAGTTACCAGGACACCACCGACACGCCCTGAAAACCCAGGGCCTTGGCCAAAAAAATCGTGCTCCTGTGGCTGCTCACCCGCCTCGCCCTGTTCCTCACCGTCGGCTCCATCGCAGCCTGGAACCAGGGGGACGTGCACTTTTACCTGGAGATCGCCAGCACCGGCTACGAACCCGGCTTCCTCACCAACTGCGGCTGGTGCCCGGGCTTCCCGCTGCTCCTCCAGCTCGCCCCCGTCACCCTCAGCAACGCCCTGCTGATCAATAACCTCATACTGCTGGCCGCTCTGTTCATGGTTCACAAACTCAACCGTCTCGACCACGACGAAGACACCGCCTGGAACGGCCTGCTGCTGCTGCTGGCCTTCCCCTCCGCCTACTTCCTGGCCGCCCCCCTCAGCGAATCTACCTTTCTCTTCTTCAGCGTCGGCGCGTTCTGGGCCGCCCGAAAAAAACACTGGCCCCTGGCCGGCCTGCTCGGCGGCGCCGCCACCCTCACCCGCGTCCAGGGCCTGCTGTTACTGCCCGCTCTGCTGCTAGAAAAGCCCACCAAAAAACAGGCCCTTTACCTGGCCGCAATACCGATCGGTCAACTCCTCTTCAACCTCCACCTGCAAACCACAACCGGCGACTTCTGGGCCTACTTTCACGTCCAACAGCGACTCGAGCGCCACATCAGCGGCTGGAACCTGCTGAAAAACGGCCATGGACTGGCCGGTCCACACTGGGTCGGCCTGGCCTACGCCGCCATCGCCCTGCTACTCCTCAAAATCACCTGGAAACAGCTGCGCAGCAGTGAAAAGTTCTACTGCCTGGCCTCGCTGTTTCTGCCCTTTTACCACTCTTTCTGGGTCTCCACGGGTCGCCTCATGATCGTGCTCACCCCGCTCTTCGCGCGCACTCCAAGAAAAGCAAGCCCCTGGATCCTGGCGACTCTTAGCATCCTCCAGCTGATCCTGGCCGGCCTCTATTCATTAGCGAATCCTTACGTAATCTATTAGCAATCCTATGCATAATTTGTTATCCTATACGCCATGCGAAGCAAGCGGGGGATCGTCCTTGTCACCGTCCTCTTTTTCATCCTCCTGATCGGCATTCTCTCCCGAGCCATCCTCTCGGCCGGCCCTCTCGTTTCCCGCGTCGGCGGCCAGCTTTCCGAATCGCTGGTCGCCCAACGAGCCGCCGAAGCCGGCGCCTCCTACGCCTGCGCCCAGATCAAAGCCAAAAACGACTGGCGCGGAGACAAAGACGCCGTTACCCTCAACCTGCCCGACCTCAAAGTTCAGGAAGACCACGGCAACGTCGTCGGCTGGATGAAGAACGCCGCCGGAACCATCAGTATGTTCCGCATTCGCTTCAACTTCCAGGACGGCACCATGACCGAAGGCCTGGACGATCCCAGCACTTTCTGGATCGACAGCCCCTACCTCTCGCTCAACTGCGTGCCCGCCCTGGTCAACAACGGAGTGGTGCCGCGCGCCAACTCCGGCCCCTCTCCCTGGGCCGTTTCCGCTCCCAGCGTCGGCTCCCTCACCCTCACCACCAAGCGCGCCACCGTGGCCATCGAAGGCATCACCGGGCGCGCCCTGGAGGGCACCACCGGCCCCTGCAACCTTCCCAACGGCCAGCTCATCAAATGCGTCCTGCGCGTCGGCTTCGGAGCCTCTGGCAGCCCCACCGCCCCGGACTCGGTCATCAGCGCCGGCAACGGCATCGAAACCCAGACCAACACCACCACCAAAGTGGCCATCGTGGGCAGCGGTGTGGCCCGCCTGCGCACCAAGAAGGGCATCAACGTCGGCAAAGGCGACGGCTCGGTCAACATCCTCGACATGACCGGTGAAGCCGGCCGCGACACCAGCCTGGCCAACACCGGCCTCAACGCCACCCTGACCGGCTCGGTGACAGCCAAAACCGAAAGCGTCGGCGACGGCAAAGACTTCTACAACATCAAATGGAGCGACGTCCCCAAAGCCTCCAGCAACGAAAACGACGCCGTGCAGCTACCCGGCGGCATCTACGTCATGGCCATGGACGGCAAAGTTCGCTACTACGACGCCGACCCCAGCACATTCAAAACAATGGATCAAAGCGCCGGCTGCGTCACCATCAGCAGCTCCAACTTCAACGAAGTGCGCTCCAGCGCCAACCTGGGAGCCGTGCCCAGCGGCATCAAACTCGACTCCAGCACCTTCGCCATCAACGTCACCCAGGACCTCAACATCAAGACCTCCAGCAACGGCCACGCCGACGTCATGTTCACCGTTCCCTCGGGCCGCCCCATCTCCAAAGACGACACCGATAAGCCCTACGTCTCCTCCACCACTCCCATGAGCTTCTACGCCCCTGGCGTCCTGCAAATCAACGACGCCACCGTCTCCTGCGCCGGCAACATGACCGTGCTCACCAACGTCAAAGGCCGCAACGGCACCATCACCGCCGGCGGCAACTCCACCATCTGCGCGCCCTCGGTGGACATCGACATGACCTCGGCCTCGACGTTCACCCAGCGCCTCAGCGTCTACGTCAAAGGCGACCTCACCCTCTCCACCTGGCAGGACAACCCGGCCCTTCCCCCCTACGTGCCGGCCATTCGCGAATACGGCCCGCTCAAAGTCAAAGGCCTGGTCTACAGCTGGGGCGACATGAACATCCTGGCCGGCACCAAAGACCAGACGGCCACTCCCGGCATCTACAAAGCCTCTTCCTTCGGCAACGTCAGCGTGACCGGAGCCCTGGTCGCTTACGGCGCCGATCCCAACGGCGGTTCCCCCGGAGCCGACAACAAAGGAGCGGTCAAAATCTACGGCGAGACGGCCGACATCATCTACGACTCCGCCTTCCTGACGCCCGGCACCACTCTGACCGCCGGTGCGCCCCTGCAAGGCATCACCCGAATCAGCTATGGCTTCGAACGCTAGAGGAGCCACGCTGGCCGAAGTCTTGCTCGGACTCGGACTGATCGCATTGGCCTTCTTCGCCCTGCTCAGCGTCTGCAGCCTGGGCATGCGCCTCAACGAGCAAAGCATGGTCTCCATCAAAGCGGCCCAGTTGGCCGACAGCGAATCCAGCCGCACCATCAGCAAAATCATCTACGACTCGCCGCCCGGCACCCAAAAAGACTTCTGGAAAGACCCGGTCAGCGGCCCCAACTTCCCCTACCCCACCACACCTTTCCGCAAAGGCGTCACCGACATCGGCAGCGACCAGCTCCACTTTGCCGTCTACGCCACCACCCTCAGCGGCATCGGCGGCGTGGCCGAAGACAACGTCGTCAGCCGGGTCGACACCTACGTGTGGTGGCGCGAAGACGGCCCCGGCAGCAAAATGACCAGCTGCACCCGCCTCTACGTCTACCTGGAGGACCAATGATGCGGCGGCGCGCCTTCACCCTGCTGGAATTGTGCCTGGCCGGGGCCCTGCTCACCCTCTTCATGTTCGTCGGCTACACCATGCTGCGCATGGCCGAGAAAGTCTACTACCAGGTTTCCGGCAACGAAGACGCCACCATGCAGCTCAAACGCGCCGTGCGCATGCTCCACAAAGACCTGATTTCGGCTCTGGCCGACACCGTCGGCTCGGCCGGAGCCCCGGCTCTCAACGTCGTCAACGTCCCCGCCAGCCTGCCCGGAGGCGCCTCAGACGGCACCGGCGTGTGCCTGCTCAGCCCCTACCGCAACGGCTCCGGCGAAATGGTCATGAACACCGACGGACCCGAATGGCAACGCAACATCATCTACTACACCGTGGTGCCCGGCGGTGACCCCTGCGCCGGTGGCGCCGACGCCAACGGCTTCGACGACCGCTGCCCCCACAAAGTGCTGGTGCGCAAAGTCCTCAACCTGGGCACCACCCCCCAAACGCCCCTGCCCATCGGCTCGATTGCCGGCCACCTGACCCGCCCGCTCAGCCCCAAAGATATCTCCAATTTCAGCTCCGAAGCCAACCTCACCGAGTCGCAAATCGTGGCCCACGGCCTGGTCGGCCTGCGCGTTCAAACCCACTCCACCCATCCCGCCCTGATGCAAGACGAAGTGATCTTCACCGTCACCGCCTTCAATCAGCCGCGCAGCCGCAAACTAGCCGTCGGCAGCGTCGCCCTCACCGGCCAACCCGGCTTTCTGGTCAACAGCATGGCCGTCTTCCCCCGCAACAACCGCCCCTGAAAAACGCCCGCGCCAACTCTGAATGGGCCGCTCATAGAAAGTCCACAACAACGCCGCCACCGCAATCGTCAGCAGCGGCCCCAACCCGGCCCGCGGACAAGCCGGAAAAAGCACCAGCGCCGGATAGGCCTCCAACAGCCCGTCCAAGGTCGGATTGAGAAACGAATGCACCAGATAAGCCCCGTAAGACCACGTTCCGATTCGACGGAACGGTTTCCAGGCCAGAAAGCGCCCCAGCCAGGAGGCCCCGTTGTAGCGCAGTGAGGCCACCAGTGTGGGGATCAGCAGGCAATAGACGCTCTGATGCAGCGGCGGACGCCACTGCCCCCAGCGCGCAAAAGCCGTATCGTTCCAGGCCAAAGCCACCAGCCCCAGCAAACTCCCATACAGCGCCCAACGGCTCTCCAACCAGCGCCAGCGCCCGCGAAAATCCATCCAGGCAAACAAACAGCCCCACAGGATGTACTCTCCGGCCACAAAAGGCAGCCCTCCGAAAAAACACAGCGGCGGCGCCGTCTTCAACAAAAACCAGCGAGCCCCCACGCAGAAAAGAATCCCTACGAGCAAAGCCCGCGTGCGCCACACCACCGGCCCGAACAACACGAACAGCGGATACAGCAAATAAAACTGCTCCTCCACGCACACCGACCAGAAATGAATGGCGTTGAAGTCCCGATAATTCAGATATTCCACGAAAGCCGCCGGATCAGAGCAGCTCACCAGATAGATCTTCCAGTTCAACAAATAGGTCAAATGCCAGCCCAAATAGGGCACCCCTCGCCACCACTGGGCCAGGGCCAACACCAGATAATAGGCCGGCAAAATCCGCAAAGCCCGGCGAAAATAAAAAGTCGCCAGCGCCCGCCCGCGAGCCAGACTCTCATAGCAAAAGAGCGTGTGGCTGATCAAAAAACCGCTCAGAGCAAAAAAGCAGGGAACCGACAAAGACAGCGCTCCCACTCGCGTGCCCGGAAACTTCTCGAACCAGTAATGCCCCTCCAGCACGGCCATCAGCAAAAAGAAGCGCAGACCCACATAGGCCGGGCAATAAAAACCCGCCTCCGACTTCATCTCCCCGGCCAACGCAACAACCCCACCAAATCCCCCCGCCGGGTACTGGAAATCAAATGCATCAAAGTCCAAAGATAGAAATTCTGCTCCTGAAACAACAGCCAGCCCAGGCCCTCGGCCCCAAACACCCCATAAAGACCGAGAACCAGAACATTCACCAGGGCCACCTGCCGCAGATAAACCCCCCGCCCCCGTTCCAGACTCAAATAATAATGCAAATACCAGCTGAAATAATGAAACAAAATGATAAAGCCGCTCAACTTGGGAGCCTGCACCTGCTGCAGCCAACCCAGTTTGGCGGCCACATCCAGACAACCGCCGGCCACCAGGAAATAGCAACTGCGCCCATCCGGCCGATACCTGGCGAAGCCGATCAGGGCCACGTAGGCCAGCAGCGACAAACTCGTCAACTGCAAGGCCGGCCCCATCAACTCCGGAAACTCTCGCCACACGCCGTGGGCCAACATCGCGTCCACCACCGCCGCCGCGTAAACCAGCATCAACGGCAGCATTTCCAACAAACGCCCCAGATGCAAAGGACTGCTCCGCAAACGCAAAGGCAATTCGCTCAAGTAAAACTCGTCCACCGCCATGTGCCAGGCAAAGTACACGGTCGCCACCGCCGTCAAGCCCGCCGCAAACGGATGCATCCAGTAAACCAGCAAAATCAAGCAGGCCCAGAAGCCGTAGTTCAGCACATACAAGGGACCTATCTTACCGGCCCGAAATTGGTAAAAATAGGCCAGCAGAAAATGCCCCTGACCCAGCACGATCATCAAACGGATCACCGAACGCCAGTCCAACCAGGCCACCAGCACGGCGGCCAGCCCCAGCGACAGCAACTTCTCGCCCCAAATCAGCCCTCGCATGCGACCGGTGCCAACCAATCTTTGGCCCGATTGGCCCGCTCCTCAAAGGTCACCCACATCAAGCCCGCCACCGCCAAAGACAACAACGGACCTCCCAGCGCCGGCGGCAGCGGCAAACGCTCCACCGGCCCGCTCAAAAACAAATGCACCAGATAGGTCCCGTAGGAAATCTTCCCCAACCGCACCAGCGGCCCCCAACTCAGCGCTCTCGTCAGCCAGGACCGCGGATGGTGACGCAGCCCCAGCACCACCAGACCCAGAGCCAGCGCATACAACGTCTGGTGGGCCGGCGGCCGCCACTGGGCATACTCATAGCGCTGCACGTCCGGATCCAGCCCGAACAGCAGCAACAAAACCAAGAACGCACCGTAAAAAGCCACCCGACCGCGCAGCCAGCCGGCCCGCTCCGAAAAATCCAGCCAGGCCAACCAGCAACCCCAGAGCAAATACTCACCTGGAACCGGCGTCAGCGCGCCATAACAAGAATCCGGGAAAGCCCGCATCAACCACAGTCGGCAGCCAATACACAAGGCCAGCCCCAGCCCCAGCAGCCATCCCCGCCAACCCCGCGGACTGCACCACAGCAACAGCGGATAGAGCAAATAAAATTGCTCCTCCACCGCCATCGACCAGAGATGCACGCCATTGCCGCGCCAGCCGGCCATATACCCGAGAAATTCCGCCGAAGGCTGCAAACTCAACCAGAAAAGCTTGAAATTCAGTAGATAAGTCAACTGCCAGCCCAAATAGGGCACCGAAAGAAAACAGGCCGACACCAGCAAAACCACATAATACGCCGGAAAGACCCGTAGTCCCCGGCGAATATAAAAATCCATTAATTTGCGCCCGGACGGGCCGCCCGCCGCCTCGCTGCGCAGCAACAAATGGGTAATCAAAAACCCGCTGAGCACGAAAAAACAGCACAGCGCATAAGTCAAAAACCAGAAGCGCTCGATGGGCAGCCGATGCAAACAGTAGTGATACTCCAGCACGCCCAACAGCAACACGAAGCGAAGTCCATCGTAGGCGGGCACATAGAAGCGGGCGGCCATAGCGCCCCCTGTTCGTCACAGGACTCGCGGATGCATCCCAGAACTTCCTTCCCCGATGCATCGGTCGATTGTGGCAGAAAAGCTGGCCTCCCTCGGACTGGCCGCCGCCATCGTCGGCTGCCTGCCCGTGTTCCCCGCCCAGAAAATCGCCTTCGTGCTGGGCCACGCCCACATTCTGGCCGCCTGGCTTTATTTCTACCTGGCCGGCAAAATGACCCGAACTTTCCTGCTCCAGTTTGGACTGCTCACTACAGCCCTGTTTGGCAGCTACCAGCTGATGCCCTGGTATCGCACCCTGGTTCTGGTCACCCCGCTGTTTTTTCTAGCCCATCTCTTGCTCGACGAAATCTATCTGCTGCAAACCCCCATCAACCTGCGCCGCTCGCCCATGCACATGGGCCGCTTCCTGGAACTGGCCACCTTCTTCGTGCTCTGCGGCGGCCAGATATTGCAAAGCCTGGGCTTCCCCGGCAGCCTGCCCAACAGCCTGGCTCTGGCCGCCGCCCTGGCCCTCGGCTACGTCATTCTGTGGGCCCGCGGCCTGCACCGGCCCGACCCGGGCAGCGCCTATTTCTGGAGCGCCAACCTGCTCTTCCTGGCCCTAATCCTGGCCCCGCTGCGCTTCAACTACGTGGCCCTGATGTCGTTCCTCATCCTTTTCCACGTCTTCGACTGGTATTTCCACTTCTATCTGCAGCTGCCCCCGGGCTCACCCGCCCGCCCCCAATACCTGCGGCGCGCCGGGGGCTTGATCGGACTCTCCGGCCTGCTCTACGCGGCCGGCCACTTCCACTTCTGGGAAGCCGCCGCCAGCCTCTATGAGGAAACCACCTACGACCTCTGGAGCCTGGTCCACCTGACCTTTTCGCTGCGACTCAACGACGTAAAAGCCTTAATCAAAACCAGCCAGGAAGGTTAATCCCCATCCAGAACTTTCGGGCGAACCATGTGGTACAGATTTCGCGCTCGCAAGAGCGACGGCAGCACGGAAAACGGCTACTTAAACGCCAAGAATATCGGCGATGCCAAAAAACAGCTCACCGCTCGATTCGTGGCCATTCTGGAATTGACGGAACAGGCCAAAAGCAGCGAGAAGCCGTTTAAAGTTCCCCCGGACGTCATCAGTGGTTTCTTTCGCCGCCTGGCCGTCATGCTGCACGCGGGAATGCCGCTGGCCCAATCTCTGGACTACCTCTCCAGCTCCGAATCGGACGCCCAACTGGCCAAGGCTCTCGAAAAAATCTACCAGGAGGTATCGACCGGTCAACGCTTCAGCGTGGCCATGTGCCAGCCCCAGGTCAAGAACCTTTTTTCCAACGTCATGGTCGGACTGGTGCAACTGGGCGAAAGCACTGGCGCCCTGGTGGACTCGCTCATGCGCATTGCCGAATTGTGCGAAACCCAGCTGCGCCTGAGACGGGCGGTCGTCTCGGCGCTGACCTATCCCGCCTTCCTGTTCGCCGCCATCCTGGCCATGGGACTCTTCTTCACCCTGGTGCTCGCGCCCGGCGACGCCAATCTCTTCGCCTCCTTAGGCTCGGAGCTGCCCTGGCCCACCCAGGTCATGATCAACCTCTCGAGCATGCTGCGCAACCCCTTCTGGGTGGTGGGCGTCAGCGGCGGCCTGATCGCTTTGGTCTGGCTTTTCTTCTGGCAATTGCGCCGCAATGATAAATTTCGCCTTAAGATTCACCGTAAAATTCTGCGCATTCCCATCGTCGGCCCGTTGGTGCGCAAAACCGTGTCGGCACAAATGCTCTACGTCATTTCCTGCGCCCTGCAGGTGGGAATGACCACCACCGACGCCCTCAAATTAGCCCGCGAAGTGTGCATCAATTTAGAATTCCGGCAGCGCTTCGACGATGCCCTGCGAGCTTTCCGCGAAGGCGACGACCTCTCCGACGCCCTCTATCGTTACGAAGTCTTTCCCCACCTGGTCATCACCATGATCCAGATGGGCCTGGAGGTCGGCAACCTGGAGATCGTGCTCAGCAAAATCTCGGTGCTCTACGAAGAAGACGTCACCCAGTCGCTCACCTCGGCCACCCAGCTGGCCGAACCGATCCTGCTGGCCTTCGCCGGCGCCATGTCGGCCTTTCTGGCGCTGGCCACGCTGCTGCCCATCATCAACGTGGTCAACACCCTCTAGATCGCGTCGTTTCGCAAACATTAAACCCAGCCTCAAATCGGCTCCATCATTAGAACAAAGCCTCCGAATCGATCCGAATCGCGGCCGGAGATGACAAACGCTCTATAGACCCCTTGGTTCGATCGTCTCAGGAAAAAATGGTCAGGACTGGCCAGAAGACACTCTTGGTTCGACTGGAATAGATCCGGGTTGAGCTACGATTCCTTCATAGAATCTGAGCGGGCCGTGGCCGAAGTGTCACTGGACGGCTGCTGGTTGCGCACCAACAGCGCTTTGTGCCGCCTTTTGGGCTACGAAGCCCATGAACTCAAGTCGATGCGCGTGCGCGACGTGACCCATCCCGAAGACCGCGCTCTCAGCGTCAACATCGTCGACCACGCCCTGCGCCACCACGAGCGCTTCCAACAAGAGCTGAAACGCTACGTGCGCAAAGACGGAGTGGTGGTCTGGGTGCTGCTGCAGACCACTCTCAAACGCGATCCGGAAGGCGAACCCACCCACTTCCTCTCTTTCCTCGAAGACGTCACCTACCGGGTCGCCCATGAACCCCTGGCGCGAGCCATCGCCGCCCGCATGCAAAGCCTCCAGGAACAAGAGAAATCGCGCATCGCCCGCGAGCTGCACGATCATCTGGGCCAGTCGCTCAGCGCCCTCAAGTTCGAAGTCAGCTGGCTCAAGTCCAAACTACCGGAAGAATCCGAAGCCCATGCCGCCCGCCTGATCCTCTCCGTCGACGGCATCGTGCAAAGCGTGCGCAGCCTGTGGCGCGGCCTGCGCCCCCCCATCCTGGACGAACTCGGCCTCGAGGCGGCCATCGACTGGCTACTTCAAGAAGTCTGCGGACTGCAGGGCATCGCCTGGAAAATGAACCGTCCGGAACGCGCTTTACGCCTGGATTCGCGGACTCGCCTGGGCCTTTTCCGCGTCTGCGAAAGCGGGCTGCAATTGCTCACCGAAGGCAGCCTGGAATTCATCACCGTCAGCCTGACGGCCGAACCCGATCAAATCTGCCTGGAACTGCACTGGGACGGCGAATTGGAAATCAGCAGCAGCCACCCCGTGCTGGTGACCATGAACGACCAGGCTCACCAGCTCAAAGGCACTCTCAGCTGCGAGAACGACGACAGCAGCATTCGCCTGTGCGTCCCGCGCCCCGACGCCAGCCCCGATAACCGCAAGGTTTCGCCCCACTGGGAGTAATCGTTTACACCCCGTTCATTTCCGCGGCACTCGAATAAGGCTCAAATAATGGCGGCCTCCTAGCCTGGATCCAAATCCCGGAAAAGAGGTCTCGAGCGCCATGAAAATCTCCAACTCCTCTCAACCCAATTACGAATACACCACCTGGCTGGACGCCCCCACCCGCCAGCAGCAACCCCTCGACCCCTGGTCCCCCTTCCACGATCAGGCCCACTTCGAAGACGAAGAAGCCGGCGAGCTCTTCGACGAACCCCTGCTCCAACAACTCTTCCAGTCCTGGGCCCCGCCCGCTCCCCAGCCGGCCTACCAGCGCGCCGTGCAAAACTGGCCCCAACACAACCAGCCCATCCAAAGGCGCTCCCAGCCCATACAAAACCGCCCGGCCCCGGCCCAACCCGCCCAAACGGCCCAAACTACCCCGGCACGCAGCGCCCCCAGCAGCACCACCCTCAACCTCCCGCCGCGCCCCGAAGGCTCCCTGACCGGCAAAGAATTCCTCGAAAGCACCCGTGGCCTCGACCGCACCCAGCGGGAAGCCCGCATCCTCCAGGAAATCCAGCGCGGCAACGTGCCCGACTTCGCCCGCCAGATGCGCGAAATCCAGGTCAACAGCAACGGCCACAGCGGCACCCTGCGCGTCATGCCCGACTACCTGGCTATCGGCTCCAATGACGACTTCGTGCGCATTCCCATGGACGCCAAAACCGCCCAGAAAATCGCCGACCAGACCGGCACCAGCCTGCCCACCACCAAAATCGTGGACGAAGTCTACAAACAGGCCGACACCAAACTCACGCCCCAGCCCCTGCCCGCCGGCGCCCAAATGATGTCCAACGACTATTACCAACGGCACAACAACCTGGTCGAAGACCAGATGTCCCAGCGCGGCGCCCAGCATGGCCAGCTCACGGCCGGCCACCAGAAAGACCTGGTCATCTCCAACCGCCTGACCCAACATCCGGATCGGGTCGCCATCTACGGCTGGCACCAGCCCAACGGCAAACCCATTCAGGGCCTCAGCACAGTCCACGAAAGCACCTACGCCGACTACAGCCACGGCGTCCGCCTGGTGGGCGGCACTATGCTCGTCGACGGCCAGGAACGTCCCGTCTCCGAAGTGCTCCAGGACCCGGCCCTGGCCGGCCTCATCAGCAGCGAGGGCGCCATCCGCGACCCCCGCGTTCCCCGAACCTAGCGGCCATTGGAAATCCGAACCCCTTGAAGCCAGGACCGGCCTGCGACGACTCGGGAGGCAGGAGCGCTTCCGGCCAGAAACTCCGGAAACATGGTCCGTCGACTGTTGGCATTGCTGCTCCCTCTGACCTTGCTGATGTTCTTCGAACCCATTCGCAACTTCCGACCCTGCGGAGTCCCCTGGCTCTGGGACGACGCGGACCTGTCCGTCTTCTACCGCTCTGCCAGTTGGGTGGCCGGACAGGGCGTCCTTTATCGGGACGTCTTCTCCGAGTATCCCCTTGCCGCCAACCTCCTCTTCGGGGCTGTCCGTTGCCTATCCGAGCAACTACCAGTGCTGGGCGGAGGTCAGTCTTCTTTCAGCTGGTACTGGGTCACGCTCAACTGGTTAGCCCTGGTCGCGGCCCTTCCCAAACAGGCCTGGAAAAGTCTGTTTCCCGGAATCCTCTATTTCGCGCTGTTGCGCTACGATCTTTGGCCCGCCCTCTGTCTGCTGGCGGCCTTCCACCACCTGAAAAGCGACCGAGTGCAAGCGGCCTTCATCTGGCTGGGCCTGGCCATTGCTCTGAAGCTCTATGCCCTGGTGGCACTACCGGCTTTCCTTCTCTACGGAAAACCTGACGGACGCTGGCGGAAGCTGGCCTGGGCGGCTGCCCCGTCCATCTTGAGCTATCTCCTGGTATGGGGCTGGGCAGGCTGGCCGGGAGTAGAGATGCCCTATCAGTTCCAAGGCCAGCGTCAATTTAATGGAGAGTCCCTGTGGGACGTTTGCGTTCGCTACTTCAAGGCTCTCGGCGGCTCGGGTCAGGCGGTCGCCTTTGGCAGGCATTGGCTGCTTGCACTGCACCTGCCCTTGCTTCTGCAGGGCACCGGCGCCGTGTATGCTTGCCTGCGACCACCGCGCAACCTCGAGCAGGTTTATCGCCTCAGCGCTATCGCCATTCTCACGCTGATCAACTTCGCCGTCTTCGTTTCTCCCCAATGGATCCTATGGTACGCCGTGCCCCTGTGGCTCCCCAAAGAACAAAAGCACCGAATCCTTCTAGCATTCCTAAGTTTTCAGAGCTACCTCTACTATCCCTGCTGCTACTACGCCCACCCCCAGGCCTTCAACGTCGCCATGGATTTGGGTTTTCTAATGCGTTTCGCCCTGCTATTCAGCCTGGTCAAGGAACAGCCAACTCCCGTACCAAGCCAGTCGGGCAATCCGCCACTAAGCTAGGAAGCAAGATGGATCTCGTGGCCCTGCTGACTCACTATGGACTGCCGATGCTCTTCGCATGCACGGCCGTCTGCTGCTTTGGCCTGCCCATGCCCGGCCTCAGCCTGGCCCTGGTGGCGGCCGGCTCTTTCGCCCAGCGCGCCCAGTGGAGCCTGGCCAGCGTCCTGCTGAGTGCCATCGGCGCGGCCGTGCTCGGCGACCTGCTCGGCTACGGGCTGGCCCGCCTGGCCGGCCGCCGGCGCCTGCTCCACTGGGCCGACCAGCTGGGCCTGCGCAAAGCCCTCCACAAAGCCCTGAAATATCAGGAGCGGGTCCAGGGCCCCAGCATCTTTCTCACCCGCTGGCTGGTGCCGCTCGGCCCCTGGGTCAACTTCAACTGCGGAATGTCCGAATATCCACGGGCCAAGTTCCTGACCTGGAGCCTGATCGGGCAGACCTTCTGGGTGCTGCTCTACGTCATCCCCGGCTACTACTTTCAGGACAGCGTGCAACAGCTACTGGAAGTCATGGGCTCTTTAGGCTGGGGCTCGCTGGCCGTGCTGCTGCTGGCCGCCCTCAGCTGGCGTCTCTACCAATTGAGGGGAGCCGAGCCCTCGCCGTCGTAGACCCGAAGATGCTCAAACGCCTCCTTTGCCTGGCCCTGCTGGCGCTAGCCACCTCCGTCGCCCCCGCCCAGGATGAGCGCCAGCGAGCCCTGCAGCTGATGCACGACACCAAGGTGGCCGAAGCCCGCCCCCTGCTGGAGAAACTGGTGGCCGCCGACCCCAACGACGTGGAAGTGCAGACCCAGTTCGGCTTCTGCCTGCTGCTGCTCAGCCAATCCACGGCCGATCCTCAGACTCGCAAAGCCATGCGCGTCCAGGCCCGCTCTCATCTGCTCAAAGCCCGCCAGCTCGGCAACAAAGAGCCGCTGCTCGACACCGCCCTGGACAGCATTCCCGCCGACGGCAGCAGCGTGGAGAGCAAATTTTCCAAAAGTCCCCACGCCGACCAGGCCATGCAAGAAGGCGAAACCGCCTATACCAGCGCCAATTTCGAAGGGGCCCTGGCCGCCTATCAAAAGGCTCTGGAACTCGACCCCCACCTCTACGAAGCCGCCCTCTTCGCTGGCGACACCTGCTTTCGCCTCAAGCGCTGGCCCGGTGCCGAAGACTACTACGCCAAAGCCGTAGCCATCGACCCCGAACGCGAAACCGCCTACCGCTACTGGGGCAACACACTCTCCAATCAAGGCAAAACCGATGCCGCCCGCAGCAAATACATCGAAGGCATCGTGCGCGACCCCTACAACCGCCTGGCCTGGACCGGCATCCGCAACCTCGGCAAATTCACCCACCCCCAGTTCCCCGCCCTCGACCCCGCCTCGGTTCAAGGCAATCAGATCCAGATCAACGTCAACCAGGCCGACGACGCCGCCCTGCTGGCCATGACCTACAGCATGGCCCGCGCCGCCCATCCGGGCAAAGGCCGCCATAGCCTGGCCGAAGAAACCCAAGCCCTCGACGCCGTCTGCCAGATCGCCAAGGAAAAAAAGCTCACCACCAACCCCGACTGGCTCCCCCTGCTCTTGAGCCTCCACCAGGCCGGCCTCCTCGAAGCCTACGTCCTGCTCGGCCGCCCCGACAACGGCATCGCCCAGGACTACGAAGCCTACGCCAAAACCCACCGCCCCCAACTCATCCGCTACCTCAGCGAATACTACCGCTAACAGAGGCTGAGTCCCGGAAATGGGACTGCTCCAGGCCCTCTCCCCATCCCCCAAACTTCCCCCTCTCCCCCAAAGGGCTCGGTGAACATCATGTTACAAGCGCGAAAAATCGAACAGACCTGTTGACATACGCACGCAATCCTCATAAATTAGTCGCTCGACATTGCGCAAGCATGATCGACTAAGCCGGTGAGTCTTCACCGGTATAGACAAGGGGCCCGCTCTACGGCGGCCCCTTCCGCGCGTTCGCCACAATCTGGCCAACGTAGCACTGGCGCCGCTAGGACCTTTGGCTAGGCCTATGCGTCATATCGAGGGTATAGAATGAAAGCCATACTAGGTAAGAAGGTTGGAATGACCCAGATCTTCGACCCGACCGGTAACGCCGTTCCCGTAACGGTACTGGAAGTGGGTCCCTGCCCGGTCATCCAACGCAAAACCGATGAAAAAGACGGCTACAAAGCCGTTCAACTGGGATACGAAGAGATCGGCGAAGCTCGCGCCAAGAAGGTCGTCTCCGGTCCCCGCCGCGGACAATTCAAGAAGTACGGCAAGCCCGTCTTCCGCTATCTGCAAGAAGTCCGCGTGGACAACCTCGAAGCATTCGGTGACGAAGTCACCGTCAACATCTTCGACGGCATCGCCAAGGTCGACGTGATCGGCACCTCCAAAGGCAAGGGCTTCCAGGGAACCATGAAGCGCCACAACTTCGGTGGTGGTCCTCGCTCCCACGGCTCCAAGGTACACCGTCGCCCCGCCTCTACCGGCACCACCCAGATGGGTAGCTTGCCCGGTATGCGTAAGCCCGGTCAAATGGGCAACGCTCGCGTCACCGCTCTCGGACTCACCGTAGTCCGCGTCGACGCCGAGCGCAATCTCCTGCTCGTCAAAGGCTCCGTGCCCGGCCCCAACGGCCGCCTGATCACGGTCCGCGAGTCGGGCCGTAAGTAAGGAGACGACGCAAATGGCTAAGATCAAATTGCACGACATGGCCGGCAAGGTCGTCGGCGACATCGACCTCAAGGACGCCGTCTTCGGCGCCGAATACAAAGAAAACCTGATCCACCAGATCTACGTGGGCCTGCTGGCCAACCGCCACCACGGCACCCACGACACCAAGGGTAAAGGCGAAGTCCGCGGTGGCGGTCGTAAGCCCTGGCGTCAAAAAGGCACGGGCGGCGCTCGCGCCGGCAGCCGACGCTCCCCCCTCTGGAAGGGCGGCGGAACCACTTTCGGTCCCACCCCCCGCAAGTACACCCAGGTTCTGCCCAAGACCATGCGTCACGCCGCTCTGCGTTCCGCGCTCTCGCAGCGCGTTCGCGAAGAAGCTTTCACCGCCGTTTCGGAAGTGAAGCTCGACGGCTTCAAAACCAAGACCGTGGTCGACATGCTCAAGAGCCTGACCCAGGATGACCACAGCGTCTCCACCAGCCACACCCTTCTCCTCATTGCGGAGCAGGACGCCGTGGTGATGAAGTCGGCCGCCAACATCCCCGGCGTCGAAGTCATCGTCGCCGAGCGCATCAACGTGGTGGACGTGGTCAACAGCAAGCGCATCCTGGCTACCAAGGACGCCATCACCAAACTGGAGGAAGTTCTCTCGTGAGCCGCCCCGCTAAACCCCTTTCGAGCGTCGCCGATCTGCGACGCATGACGGCACACGACGTCATCCGCAAACCCATTGTGACCGAGCAGTCGATGAACCTGTCGGCCGTCAACAAGTACACCTTCGAAGTGAACTTGCGCGCCAACAAGATCGAGATTCGCAACGCCATCCAGGACGTCTTCAAAGTGAAGGTGACCAAAGTAACCACCTCCATTCTGCCCGGCAAAGTCAAGCGCCGCGGCAAAGTGGTGGGAACCACCTCCGACCGTAAGCGCGCGGTGGTGACTCTGGCAGAGGGGCATCAGATTCAAATCGACAACCGCCCCCTGTTTGAAGTCTAAGGAAGGACCCTCAAACAGATGGCAATCAAGAAATTTAACCCCACCAGCCCGGGCCGCCGTCACATGAGCCTGAGCACCTTCGCCGAGGTCACCACCTCGGAACCGGAAAAGAGCCTGCTGGCTCCGATCAAAAAGACCGCCGGTCGTAACTCGCAGGGACGCGTCACCGCCCGCCATCGTGGCGGCGGAACTCGCCGTCACTACCGCATCATCGACTGGAAGCGCACCAAAGACGGAATCCCCGGCAAGGTCGCCACCATCGAGTATGATCCCAACCGTACCGCTTACATCGCCCTCATCCACTATGCGGACGGCGAAAAGCGCTACATCCTGGCCCCCAACGGCCTGAAAGTCGGCGACACCATCCACTCGGGTGAAGACGCGGACATCAAGACCGGCAACAACCTGCCGCTGCGCAAAGTCCCCGTCGGTACCCTGGTGCACAACGTCGAGCTGTATCCCAGCCGTGGTGCCCAGATGGTGCGCGCCGCCGGAGCTGCCGCTCAGTTGATGGCCAAAGAAAACAACAAGGCACTCCTACGCCTCCCCTCCGGTGAAGTTCGCCAGGTCTCTCACGACTGCCGCGCCACCATCGGTCAGGTCGGCAACCTGGAGAACGAGAACATCAAAGGCGGCAAAGCCGGACGTTCTCGCTGGAAAGGTATCCGCCCGCGCATCCGCGGTGTCGCTACCAACCCCTGTGACCACCCGCACGGCGGCGGTGAAGCCCGCTCCACCCCGGGTCGTCCGAGCTCCACCCCGTGGGGCAAACCCGCCCTGGGTCTGAAGACCCGCAAAAAGAAAGCCAGTGACGCGCTGATCGTGCGTCGGCGCAAGAAGTAGGAGGCTGAGCCGTGTCACGTTCAGTAAAAAAAGGCCCCTACATCGACTACGTTTTGCAGAAAAAAGTCGATGCTATGAACGCCAAGAATGAAAAGAAGGTCATCAAGACCTGGGCCCGTGCCGCCACCATCACTCCCGAAATGATCGGCCATACCCTGGCTGTTCACGACGGACGCAAGCACGTGCCGATCTACGTCAACGAGCAGATGGTTGCTCACAAACTGGGTGAGTTCGCTCCCACGCGCCTCTACCGCGGCCACTCCGGCGGCAAAGCCGAGAAGAAAGGCAAGAGGTAGTCACCGTGGCTAACGAGCAAGAAGATCCCATCGAAAAGAAGCCCAAAGCCAAGAAAGCTGCGGCTCCTAAAGCCGAAGCCAAACCGGCTGCCGGAAAGGCCGTCGCTCCTAAGAAAAAGGCTCGTCCCTTCAAGGCCAAGCCCGTTTTCGAAGGACCCGAAGTGCGCGCCGTCGCCAAATGGATTCGTACCGCCCCGCGCAAACTGCGCCTGGTGGCCGATATGGTCCGTGGCAAGAAGGCCAGCGAAGCGGTTACCCTGCTTGACTTCACCAACAAGCGCGCAGCTCGCACGCTCAACAAAGTGATCAAGTCGGCCATCGCCAACGCCGAGAACAATCACGAGTTGGACACCAACAAACTGGTGGTTTCCCAGCTCTATGTCGACCAGGGTCCCATGTTCAAGCGCTACCTTCCCAAGTCGCGTGGCCGAGCAACTCCCGTGCTGAAGTACGGTAGTCACATCACTGTGGTCGTGCGTCAACGTCAGGAGGGCATCTAGTATGGGTCAGAAGATTCACCCGCTCGGACTCCGTCTGGGCATTATCCGCGGATGGGATTCGCGCTGGTTCCAGGAGAAAAACCTGGCCGAGTGGATTCGGGAAGACTTCCAAATCCGCAAATTCGTTCTGGCTCAATACCGCCACGCCAGCATCTCGCGCATCGAGATTGAACGCGCCAACAAAGTGCATGTCATCATCAACACCGGCAAACCCGGTCTGGTGATCGGCAAGCGCGGCTCGGGCATCGAAGACCTGCGCAAGAAGCTGGAAAAGCTGACCCAGAAGCCGATCAAGATCTCCGTCAAGGAAATCAAGCAGCCCGAGCTCGATGCCGAACTCGTCGCCCAGAACATCGCTGAAGCTCTCGAGAAGCGCGTGGCTTTCCGCCGCGCCATGAAACAATCGATGAGCCGCTCGATGAAGGCCGGCGCCAAGGGCATCAAAGTCCAGGTGAGCGGACGTCTCGGCGGCGCGGAAATCGCCCGCACCGAGCGTAACTTCCAAGGCAAGGTGCCGCTGCACACGCTGCGCGCCGACATCGACTATTCAATCCACGAAGCTCGCACCCCGGCTGGACGCATCGGCGTCAAAGTCTGGGTATACCGCGGCGAGATCCTGCCCCAGAAGGCGGATCTGCAGCAGTCCGAGCAGCAGCTGTAGGAGGCGCGCAATGCTTAGCCCGAAGCGAGTAAAACATCGCAAAGTTCACCGCGGCCGTATGAAAGGCAAGTCTCACCGAGGAAGCTCGGTGTACTTCGGACAGTTCGCGCTCCAGTCGATGGAGCCGTGCTGGCTGACCGCCCGCCAAATCGAAGCTGCTCGTATCGCTATGACCCGCTACATCAAACGTGGCGGTAAGGTCTGGATCCGCGTCTTCCCCGACAAGTCCGTGACCAAGAAACCCGCCGAAACCCGAATGGGCTCCGGCAAGGGATCCCCGGAATTCTGGGTTGCCGTGATTCGTCCCGGCCGCATCATGTTCGAAATCGCCGGCGTTCCCGAAGAAGCGGCACGCGAGGCCATGCGCCTGGCTGCCAACAAGCTGCCCATGAAGACCCGCTTCATGGTCCGCGAGGAATTCGGAGGAGATGAATCGTGAAGATCGGCGATTCCAGAAAAGACCTGCGCGGCAAAGACAAAGCGGCTTTGCGCGACAAACTGATCGAGACCAAGCAAGAGCTCTTCAACCTGCGCTTCATGCTCTCGACCGGTGGATCTCAGAACAACGCGGAAGTTCGCCGCGTCAAGAAAGAGATCGCCCGTATCCACACCATCCTTCGTGAGAAGGAACTGGCCGAGGCCGGAGGAGCGAAGAAATGAGTGAAGCCACCGTAACCCGCGCCCGCCGCAAGACCCGCGTCGGCGTGGTTGTGAGCGACAAAATGGACAAGACCGTGGTGGTTGCCGTCACGCGTCAGTTCCCCCACCCGCTCTACAAGAAGATCATCAAGCGCACCAAAAAGTACAAAGCACACGACCAGGACAACACCTGCGGCGTAGGCGATGTCGTGCGCATCTCGGAGACCCGTCCGCTCTCGCGTGACAAGCGCTGGAGAATCCAGATCATCCTCGAGAAAGCTCGCTAAGGGAGGCCGACATGATTCAACAAGAAAGCCGTCTTCGCGTAGCCGATAACTCGGGCGCTAAAGAACTCCTGTGCATTCGCGTGCTCGGTGGTTCGACCCGCAAAACGGGCGGCGTAGGCGACATCATCGTCGCCGCCGTCAAGACCGCCACCCCCGGTGGTGCCGTCAAGAAGGGTGACGTAGTCAAGGCTGTGATCGTTCGCACCAAGACCCGCGTTCGCCGTCCCGACGGTTCCTACATCGGATTCGATGACAATGCGGCCGTGATCATCCGTGAGGACCACAATCCTCGCGGCACCCGCATCTTCGGCCCGGTGGCCCGCGAACTTCGTGAGCGCGAGTTCATGAAGATCGTTTCGCTGGCTCCTGAGGTTCTCTAACCTCAAGGTAGCGAAAAGTTAACAAGCGAGGCGGGGAAATCCCCGCCTCGCTGGTTTAAAACTTAAGCCCATTTCCAATAATGGCTAACAATGTCGGAGCACAAAGACGTTCCGACGAAAGGAAAACAATGGCCAAGAAACCTGAAGCCCAAAAGGGCGGCCGCTCGAAGGGTCCCATCGACCTGGGCGGCGCCACAGAGAAAGTCCCCTTCAAGACGATTCCGTTGCGCCTCAAAGACAAGTATCGCAGCGAAGTCGTTGGAGCTCTGAGAGAAAAGTTCGCCTACAAGAACGTCATGCAAGTGCCCCGCCTCGAGAAGGTGGTCATCAACATCGGCGTTGGCGAAGCCATCGGCAACCCCAAGTTGCTGGATATGGCTCACGCCGAGCTCGGTCACATCACCGGACAGCGTCCCGTGATCACCAAGGCTCGCAACTCCATCTCCAACTTCAAACTGCGCGAAGGCGTGAAAATCGGCACCAAGGTCACCCTGCGCGGACCGCGCATGTGGGCCTTCCTGGACAAACTGTTCTCGGTCGTGCTGCCGCGTATCCGCGACTTCCGCGGTCTGCCCCACAAGTCGTTTGACGGTCGTGGCAACTACGCCATCGGCCTCAAAGAGCAGACCATCTTCCCCGAGATTCAGTACGACAAGGTGGAGCGCGTCCGCGGAATGGACATCAACATCGTAACCACCGCCAACACGGATGAAGAGGCGTCGGAGTTCCTGAAACTCCTCGGCTGCCCCATCCGAGTCCAGTAAGGAGAGTCGAGTATGCCGACCACAGATCCCATTGCAGATATGCTGACCCGGGTGCGCAACGCCAATAAGTCTCTTCACGAGCAGGTCGACGTCCCCGCCTCCAAGATGAAGGAGCGCATCGCCAAAGTGCTCAAGCGCGAAGGCTTCATCAAGGACTACCAAATGATTCAAGCCGGAGTTCAGGGTGTCTTGCGCATCCAGATGAAGTACAGCTCCGAGCGCGACCGGGTGATCAATGGTATCACCCGCGTCTCCAAGCCGGGCCTGCGTCGCTACGTAGGCAAGGAAGAAATCCCCAACATTTACGGCGGTATGGGCGTCGTCATCCTCTCCACCCCGAAGGGCGTTATGTCCGGCCGCAAGGCTCGCAAACAGGGTGTCGGTGGCGAAGTCCTCGCCTACGTTTGGTAGCGAGGAGCCTGATATGTCACGCATTGGAAAAAAACCGATTGAACTCCCCAAGGGCGTAACCGTTACCGTCAACAACGGCCAGGTTACGGTCAAGGGTCCCAAGGGCCAGATGGTGCACTCCATCCACCCCGACCTGAAAATCACCGTTGAGGGCTCGAACCTCACGGTCGAGAATCCCGAGCACGAGAACCGCTCTCTGAAGTCGGCTCACGGCCTGTCCCGCACTCTGCTCAACAACGCCGTCACCGGCGTGTCCACCGGCTTCACCAAGTCGCTGGAAATCATCGGCGTCGGTTACCGCGCCGTGCAGCAGGGCAAAGGCATCCAGCTCCAGCTGGGTTACTCGCACCCCATCGACGTCGCCGAAATCGCCGACATCGAATTGGTGGTCGAGGCCGATAACCGCGCCAAGACCAACTTCATCCACGTCAAAGGCGTGGATCGCCAGAAGGTCGGCCAGGTTGCCGCCAATCTGCGCGAGCTCCGTCCCCCGGAACCCTACAAGGGTAAGGGCGTCCGCTACATCGGCGAGAAGATCATTCGCAAGATGGGCAAAGCCGGAAAGGCTGGTAAGTAACCGTGATCAAGAAAGTTTCACGCAACTCCACCCGCGTTCAGCGTCACCTCCGTGTGCGCAAGCGCCTCAACGGCTCGGGCGAACGTCCGCGCCTGGTCATCTACCGCAGCCTGAACCACGTTTACGTTCAGGTGATCGACGACGCCCAGGGCAACACCCTGGTAGCCGCCTCCAGTCTGGACCCCTCCTTGAAAGGACAGAAAATGTCCCTCAAGGAGAAGGCCACCAAAGTGGGCGAGCTGATCGGAAAGCGCAGCACCGAAAAGGGCATCACTTCGGTGGTGTTCGACCGTGGTGGCTACAAGTACCACGGCCGCGTGGCTGCACTGGCTGAAGCCGCTCGCGGCGCCGGTCTGGAATTCTAAGGAGAAGCACTATGAGTTTGCAACGACACATCGATCCTGACGGTCTCGACCTGAAGGAACATCTGGTCCGCATCAACCGCGTATCCAAAGTGGTTAAGGGCGGCAAACGCTTCGCCTTCTCCGCTCTGGTGGTCGTCGGCGACGGTGCCGGTCACGTGGGCGTCGGTCTGGGTAAGGCCGGCGAAGTCCCCGAGGCCATCCGTAAGGCCAACGAAGATGCCAAGAAGAACCTGATCCGCGTGCCGATGGTGGGTAACACCATCCCCCACGCTCACGTGGCAGCCTTCGGCTCCACCCGTGTGATGATGCGCCCGGCTTCGGCCGGAACCGGCGTTATCGCCGGTGGTGCTGTCCGCGCCGTGGTCGAGCTGGCCGGCATCAAGGACATCCTCACCAAGACCCTGGGCTCCAAGAACCCCACCAACGTGGTCTACACCACCGTCAAGGGACTCTCCGAGCTGCTCAAGGCTGAGGAAATCGCCGCCCGCCGCGGTAAAACCGTGGAAGAACTGGTTGGCAAGCGCGTCGCCAGCGTACTGAGCGAGTCTCAGCACGCCGTCCCGGCTTTCACCTAAAAACGATGTCCGGTCTTCACCGACCGGACATCTTTTCTTGATCTTAAGGAGTACGTATTATGCAAGCCAATCAGCTTCGCTCCAATCCGGGAGCCCGCAAAGATCGTCGTCGCGTCGGACGCGGCGGCAAGCTCGGCGCTCAGGCTACTCGCGGTCACAAAGGCCAGTCGTCCCGCTCCGGCGGAACCAAAGGCCCCTCCTTCGAGGGCGGTCAAACGCCTTGGTACCGTCAGTTGCCCAAATACCGCGGCTTCAAGAACCCGTTCCGTACGGAGTATCTGGAAGTCACGCTCAAACAGTTGGACCAATTTGAGGACAATTCGACGGTTACCGCGGAGTCTTTGAGGGAAAAGGGCTTTGTGCGCAACTTGCGCCAGCCCATCAAGGTGTTGGGTTCCGGAAGCCTGAGCAAAAAGCTCACGGTTCAACTGGACGCTTACACCGCCTCGGCCCGTGAAGCAATCGAAAAGGCCGGGGGGAAAGTCGAGGTCATCTAGTGTCCAGCCCTCAAGCCGCTTTAGCTGAGGCGATGAACAGCCGGGATTTGCGGAGCCGCATTTCCTGGCTGTTTATTGGTTTCTTCATCTTCGCCTTAGCCGTGCATGTGCCCATTCCGGGCATCAACCGCCCCGTCTGGGAAGCCATGTTGGCCGGCGGTGAACTGTTCAAGCTTCTTGGAATGTTCACCGGCAACGCGCTCAACAAGTTCTCCATCGTGGCGCTGGGAATCACTCCCTACATCAACGCCAGCATCATCATGCAGCTGTTGACGGTGGTTTCACCCCAGCTCAAAGACATGCAAAAAGAAGGCGGCGAGATCGGCAGACGCCAGATCGTCAAATACACCCGCTGGCTGACCATCGTACTGGCCTTTATCCAGTCCACCGTGATGGTCACCGCGCTGTCTCGACACGTAGACCCCAACGACCCCAGCAATCCGGCCGGTTGGGTTTTCGTATCCCACCATCCGGTCTTCCTGGCCGGCATCATCGTGACGCTGGTCGCCGGAACCTGCTTTATGATCTGGTTGGGCGAGACGATGTCGGAGAAGTCTCTGGGCAGCGGCGTATCGCTGCTCATCTTCGCCGGCATCGTCATGTCCTACCCCATGTATCTGATGCAGACGCTGCAGGCCGCTCAGGCCGGTGGCGCCCGCGCCGGACTCTCGCTGGTCGTCTTCTTCCTGATGAGCCTGGGAATCGTCGTCTCGATCATCATCATGACCCTGGCTGTGCGCAAAGTGCCCATCCAGTTTCCCAAGCGCCAGGTCGGCAACCGCGTGATGGGTGGCCAGTCCACCTTCATCCCGGTCAAAGTCAACAACGCCGGCGTGATCTCCATCATCTTCGCCGTCTCGCTGCTCTATCTGCCCAGCACTCTGGTGGGCTTGATTCCCGCGACGGCGCCGGACTGGGCCCAGCAGTTCAAAGAGGTCGTGACCAACTTCCTCAACTCCGGCAACCCGCTTTACAACGTGTTCTACGCCGCCATGGTCATCTTCTTCACCTACTTCTACTCCTCGATCGCCTTCAGCCCCGAAGACATCGCGGACAACCTCAAGAAGCAGGGTGGATTCATCCCGGGCATTCGTCCCGGACGGGCCACGGCCGATTACCTCGGTCGTCTGCTCAGCCGCCTCAACCTGGTCTCCGGCCTGTTCCTGGCGATGCTGGCCATCGTGCCCAACTACATCATGAAGTTGACTAACGTCAACACCTTCATGTTGGGCTCGACCTCGCTGCTCATCATCGTGGGCGTGGCCCTCGACACCATGAGCCAGATCCAGGCCCGCATGGTGCTGCGCAACTATCAAGGCTTTATGAAATAAGCCTGCAACCCATTAAGTCTTAGTTATATCCGCCCGCCTCTCTTGCAAGAAAGGCGGGCGGACTTATCTGAACGGGGATTCATCGTGAGAATGGTATTGATAGGCCCTCCCGGGGCCGGCAAGGGAACGCAGGCCTCGCGCCTGGCGGCCCACTACCACATCCCACATATCTCGACCGGCGAAATGCTGCGCGAAGAGGTCAAACAGGGCAGCCTGATCGGCAATCAGATCAAGGACACCCTGGCGGCCGGCAATCTGGTCTCGGACGAAATGATCCTGGGCCTGGTGGAAATGCGCCTGCAACAGCAAGACTGCCGCCTGGGCTTCATCCTGGACGGCTTTCCCCGCTCCCAGGTCCAGGCCGAGGCCACTCAGGGCTTGCTAGACCGCCTGCAACGCCCGCTCGACGCTGTCGTCCAGCTGATCATGCCCGACGACGAAATCGTCACCCGGTTGAGCTATCGGCGCATCTGCTCCCAGTGTTCGCGCCCTTACCATCTACTCTTCAACGCCCCCAAGGTGGCCGGCGAGTGCGACGTCGACCACTCGCCGCTGACCCAGCGGTCGGACGACACCGAAGATTCCATCCGCAATCGCCTGCATGTCTACCACAAGCAGACCGAACCGGTGGTAGAATATTATCGCAAGACACCCTTGCTCAAAGAAATCAGCGCCATGGGCGAAGTCAACGCCATCACTGTGGAAATCATCTCGGCGTTGGGGAAAGAAGCGGTAGCGTGACCAAAACCAAGAGCGGCATCATTCTCAAGACTGCCAACGAGATCGAAACCATTCGCCATGCCGGCAAACTGCTGCGCCAATGCCTGCAGTTGGTGCGAGAAGCCACCGTGGAGCGCGTGCGTACCAAAGACCTGGACCAACTGGCCTACGACTTCATCGTCTCCAACGGCGGCCGTCCGGCCTTCAAAGGCTACCGAGGCTACCCGGCCACCCTGTGCGTCTCGGTCAACGAAGAAGTGGTGCACGGCATCCCCAACAACCGCCGCCTCAAGTCCGGCGACATCGTCAGCGTGGACTGCGGACTGGCCTGGCAGGGCTTCATCGCCGACTCGGCCATCACCATCGCCGTCGGAGACATCGATCCGAACGTGCAAAAGCTACTAAAAGTTACGGAAGAGTCGCTGTATCTGGGCATTGAACAAGCCCGGCCCGGCAACTACGTTCAGGACATCTCCCGAGCCGTCCAGGAACATTGCGAAAGCCACGGATTCTCCGTGGTACGCGACCTGGTCGGACACGGCGTAGGCAAAGACCTGCACGAGGAACCGAACGTTCCCAACTACGTCTCGAAAGACAAAGGAGCCAAATTGGAGGCCGGTATGGTCATCGCCATTGAGCCGATGGTCAACACCGGAACCTTCGAAGTGGTCTCCAAACGAGACGGCTGGACCATCGTTACTTTGGACAAAGGCCACTCGGCCCACTTCGAACATACGGTGGCCATTACAAATAACGGTCCCATGATCTTGACGAACGGGGAATAATTCCTTAATATACCCGAGCGCTTTGAGCGGGCTACCGCAATGGCGCCGATCTGCGAAGGAATCGCTGAATCGACAGTGTCCCAGAATCAAACCAACCCGGTCATCGCCACGGTGGTAGAAGTACTACCCAACGCAATCCTGCGTGTGAAGACCGAATACGGAGCGGAAGTTCTGGCCCACTTTTCAGCAGAAGCGCGCAGTGAGCTGGTGCGAGTGCTCCCCGGCGACCGGGTAAGACTCGAGATTTCACCGTATCACAAAGGTCGTGGACGTATTGTCGGCAAGGCGTGAGGCTTTCACCCCTGTCGATTTCGAGGAGCTGTAAGAACATGAAAGTAAAGCCTTCTGTGAAAAAGCGCTGTGAAAAGTGCCAGATCATTGTCCGCAAAGGACGAGTCCGCGTCATTTGCGCGGTAGCCAAACACAAGCAGATCCAGGGTTAGGAGAAACATCGTGGCTCGTATTTCAGGAGTAGACCTGCCCAGAGAAAAGCGGATCGAGATCGGTCTGACTTACATCTTTGGCATCGGTCGCACCACCTCTAAAAAGATCCTTGACGCCACCGGCGTCAATGCATCCACGCGCGTGCGCGCCCTGACGGAAGACGAGGTCGGTAAACTCCGTGAGTACATCGACAAGAACGTCAAAGTCGAAGGCGACCTGCGCCGCGATATCACCGGAAACATCAAGCGTCTGATCGAGATCAACTGCTACCGTGGCATCCGCCACCGCCGCAGTCTGCCGGTCCGTGGTCAGCGCACCAAGACCAACGCACGCACCCGCAAGGGACCCAAGCGTACCGTTGGCCGCAAGAAGAGCAAGTAAGCGAGGAATCTGAGCAATGTCTAAGGCTAAGAAACAGGTCCGCGGACGCAAGAAGATTCTCAAGAATACTCCTCGCGGTATCGCTCACATCCAGTCGTCGTTCAACAACACGATTGTTACCATCAGTGATCCCCAGGGCAACGCCATCTCCTGGGCCTCGGCCGGCGGCCAGGGCTTCAAGGGTTCGCGTAAGAGCACTCCGTTCGCCGCGGGCGTGGCTGCCGAACAGGCCGCCAAAGTCGCCTCCGAGCACGGCGTGCGCTTCCTGGAAGTGTTCGTCAAGGGTCCCGGCTCCGGCCGTGAAGCCGCCATCCGCAGCCTCCAGGCCGCCGGTATGGAAATCAGCCTCATCCGTGACGTCACCCCCATCCCGCACAACGGCTGCCGCCCCCCCAAGCGCCGCCGCGTCTAGTGCAAGCCTGGGCTTAAACGCCCGGTGTCAGGCTCGCTCTTCGGAGTGAGCCTGACGCCTTTCACCCGTGAAAATTGTTTCGCTTCCGTCTCGTGCGGATATAGACAACATCCAGGTGACTGAGCAGTCGTAAAATAAGGAGTTTCATCTATGTTGGATGCTTTGCTGCAATCCGCCCAGCCATACGAAGAAAGTGCTGATCCGCGCGTAACGTCGATCAGCGACACCAAGTTCTCCATCGAGCCGCTCGAGCGCGGTTTCGGTATCACCATCGGCAATGCGCTGCGCCGGATTCTGTTGTCGGCCCTCACCGGCGCCGCCACCACCCACGTGCGCATCGATGGCGTTTTGCACGAGTTCTCCACCCTCACCGGTGTTCGCGAAGACACCACCGAGATGATCCTCAACCTTAAGAAGCTGAACCTGCGCCTCTTCACCGAGAAGCGCAAGTTGCTGCGGCTCGAAGCTCAGGGACCGGGCGTCGTCACCGCTGCCGACATCCAGCTCGACCCCGAAGTCGAAGTCCTCAATCCGGATCTGGTCATCGCCCATCTGGAAAAAGGCGCCCGCCTCGGTATGGACCTCTACGTCTCGAAAGGCCAGGGCTACGTCCCGGCCGAGAAGCAGACCAACCAGGAGCAGGTCATCGGCATCATCCCCATCGACTCGATCTTCAGCCCCGTGCTCAAGGTCAACTACGTGGTGGAAGACACCCGCGTCGGTCAGCGCACCGACTTCGACCGTCTGGTGATGGACGTCCACACCGACGGCAGCCTGAAGCCTTACGAGGCCATCAGCCAGGCCGCCGCCATCATGCAGCGCAAGCTGAGCCTGTTCTCCAACATGGAGCCGGTCACTCGCCCCGAGATCGTCGTCGGCGGTCCCGAGTCGGAAGTGCTCGACACCCCCATCGAAGATCTGCAGCTCTCGGTTCGCTCGCTCAACTGCTTGAAGCGCGCCGGTATCCGCACCCTGGGCGAATTGCTCACCTACTCCGAAGACGACATCATGAAGCTGAAGAACTTCGGCCAGAAGTCGCTCGACGAAATCAAAGACAAATTGGTGGAGCGCGGGCTGTCTCTGCAGCCCTCGACTCCCGATTAACCCGGAGGATCCATGAGACACAAAGTCCGCAGCCGCCGTCTCGGTCGGCAGACTGACCACCGCATCAGCATGTTGCGCAACCTGACGAAGTCGCTTCTGACTCATCAGCGCATCACCACCACGGACATCCGTGCCAAGGAACTCCAGCGTTACGTGGAGCACCTGATCACCTGGGCTCGCAAGGCAAACGCCGCCACCGATCCCGCTGAAGCTCTGGCCGCCAAGCGCCAGGTATTCCGCGAGATCTCCGGCGCCCCGCGCGTGCACGCTCAGGGTCGTCCGGCTCGCCCCGACCGCGATGCGGCTCAGGGTCTGTTTGACCAGATCGCCACCCGCTACGCCAAGGGCGGAGATTCGGCTCGTGAAGGTGGTTACACCCGCATCACCAAGCTCTATCCCCGCAAGGGCGACGGCGCCCCCATGGCCCTCATCGAACTGATCTCCTAAGAGATCGATTCGAAGTGGAAAACCACCCCTAGCGGGGTGGTTTTTTTCATGCTTAGAGCCATTCAACTCGCGCATAAACCCGTGCTTCAGTCCCTCGATCTATCCGTTTCTCCCGGAGAAATGGTGGCTCTGGTGGGCGGCAACGGCAGCGGCAAGAGCACTCTTCTGAGACTGCTCTCCGGCCTTGTAGCTGTGCAATCCGGCCGTATCGAAATCGACGGAATCGCCTCTGACTCCGCCGATTTCTTCAACGCCTGCCGCAAAACGCTGGGCATCGTCTTCCAGAACCCGGAAAGCCAGCTGGTGGCCAACACGGTCGACGAAGAGGTGGCTTTCGGCCCGGGCCAGCTCGGCCTGCCGGTGGCCGAACTGCATGAGCGGGTGGAATGGGCTCTTGCGCAAGTCGGCCTGAGCGAGCGGCGCAACTGGCAGTCGCACGCCCTCTCGGCCGGCCAGAAACAGCGCCTGGCCCTGGCCGCCGTACTGGCCATGAAGCCCCGTTACCTGCTGCTGGACGAACCCACCAGCATGCTCGACCCGCAGGCCCGCCGCGAACTCATGCGCTACCTCGCCGACCTGCGCGGCCAGGTGGGCATCCTGCTGGTCACCCACCGCAGCGAAGAACTCGAATTCTGCGACCGCGTCGTCCATTTGCGCGACGGCACCATCGACGCCGAACACAGCGGCGCGCAACTCTGGGAAAATCCCGACCTCTTCGCCGGCCTGGAACTGGCCATTCCCACCGAACTGCGCCTGCGTACCTTGCTGGCCCAGAAACAGCCGGGCGAGCCCTACCTTCTCGAAAGCAACCTGCCCGCGGCCGACTTCGCCCGCTTCGAAGAGCTGCGCTACGAGTATGCCCGCGGCACCCCGCTGCGTCACCAGGCGCTCCACGGCGTCACCTGCCGCCTGCCCCTCGACACCTGCACCGCCCTGATCGGCCAGACCGGCAGCGGCAAATCCACCCTCTTGCAGCACCTCAACCTGCTGTTGCGCCCCCAGAGCGGCCAGTGCCACCTCTGGGATCAACTGATCGGCGACAAAACCCCGGCCCGCCCCATCCGTCAGCAAGTCGGCATGCTCTTCCAGCAACCCGAATCGCAGTTCTTCCAGGAAACCGTCTGGGACGAAGTCGCCTACGCCCCCAGCAACTTCGGCCTGGAAGTCGAGAAAAACACCCGCGAAGCCCTGCAACTGGTCGACCTGCCCGCCGAAACCTACGCCAAACGCAACCCCTTCGAACTCTCCGGCGGCGAACAACGCCGCCTGGCCCTGGCCTGCGCCCTCGCCTACCGACCCCGCGCCCTCGTCCTCGACGAACCCAGCGCCGGCCTCGACTGGGCCCACCGCCAACGCATCTGGGAACTGCTCAAACAACTCGAAGTCAGCTGCACCCTCATCTCCCACGACCTCGAAGAAGTCGGCGAACTCGCCCACCACGTCGTCTGGCTTTCCCAAGGCAAAGTCCAACAACAAGGCCCCCCCGGCCAACTCTTCGCCAACCTCCAGACCGCCGGCTTTGCCATCCCCGCCTGGTCCCGCTGGGCCCAAGAAACCTTCCCCAACACCCCCCTCCCCGTCAACCAAACCCAATTCACCACCTGGCAACGTCAGGAAGGGGGACCCGGGGAATGATGGGGATGTGGAGACAGCTCCCTGCCACGGCCAACCCCATTCCCAGGTCGTTTTTTAAGGGCAAAGTCGCTCCCGAGCCAGTCCCACGCCCTACCGCCCCAGCCATCTCCACATCTCCCAAATCACCCGGGTCCCCCTTCCCAACCAGGCAATCGCCAAAAGAGCAGCTCAACGCCAGAGCAGGGCGTCGGGGTGGGAGGGGCCGCACAGCACAAAATTGTCGCCAAACTCCTGCGGCGGCACCAACAGCGACTCCAGATAAGGGCGCCAACCGGCGCTGTGCACTCGGGTCGTATCCGGTTTCAGCAGCGGCAGCTTCAAATTCTCCCGCAGCGAGCGGTCCCAGGCGTTCTGCTGGCCGTCCATCTGCAGCACCGCCCAACGGGAACCGCACCACCCGGCACTCAAAGTCAGACCATCCAACCGATAGGTACGACTCTCGCAACGAGCCCGTACCTGGGGCCAGATCAGGTGGCGCCACTCCGAGTCCTCCCAGGTAATCAACGGCAGCGGATGGACGCCCAACGGATGGTGATACTGATCCACCAGCCCGTGGCCCCAGAATCCGAACTCCAGCGGCGAAGCCTCCCCGATCATAGCGCCATCGCGCAGCAACTGACACCAGGCCAGCGCCTGCACCAAAGTACAGGCCACCCGCTCGCGAAATTCCTGGGGCGGCACCGGCAAACCAAAGGCAGCGCAAGCCTCCTCGGCCACCTTCCAGGTACGCCGATTGTCCTCGGCGGTCATATAGCGCTCGGAGATTTCCTTGCTCGGCAATCGCAAGTAAGCCTGAACCAGAGCAAACTCGCGCTCCCGGCCCTCCCAACGACCCGCCTCGAAATCCCCCACGTAACGCAACGGAACTCCCGTCTTGCGTGCCAACTGCAGCTGCGAAAGCCCCAGCTCCAAACGTCTCTTTCTAACCATGTCTCACTACCTCCTGAAAACCAGGATAGGTCATCCGCATCGAAAATGAGGTTAGAGAACTTGGTCCAAACTAATGCCCGGAGTTAACACATGAAATTCGGAACCTTCGTCCCTCAAGGCTGGCGCCTGGACCTCGTCCAGGTCCAAGGCGATCACAACAAGTACCAGGCCATGAAAGACTGTGCCCTGCGGGCCGAAAAGGCCGGTTACGACAGCATCTGGCTCTACGATCACTTCCACACCGTGCCCGACGCCGAACTGGAAGCCTGCTTCGAAGTCTGGACCGCCACCGCCGCTCTGGCCGAAGCCACCTCGCGAGTCCGCCTCGGCCAGATGTGCGGCTGCAACATCTACCGCCCCCCCGCATTGCTGGCCAAAATCACCGCCAACATCGACGTCATCAGCAACGGACGCCTGGACGTCGGCCTGGGAGCCGGCTGGTACGAACACGAATGCGTGGCCTACGGCTACCCCTTCGAAAAGCCCGCCGTGCGCATCGCCCAACTCGACGAAGCCGCCCAGATCCTCAAAGGAATGTGGACCCAGGACCACTTCCAGTTCTCCGGCCAGCACTATCAGATCGGCCAGGGCTCCGTGCGCAACTATCGAGGCCAGCAGGAAGAACTCCAAGGCGCCATCAATCGCCCCCTACCCGTCCAGAAGCCCCATCCGCCGCTCTGGATCGCCGGCGGCGGCGAACAACTCACCCTGCGCACCGTGGCCCGCTACGCCGACTACTCCAACTTCATGGGCAGCCTCGAACAAATCCAGCACAAAAACCAGATCCTGGATGAACACTGCCGCAAAATCGACCGCGACCCCGCCGAAATCAAGCGCAGCGTCAATATCAACGTCTTCCTCGGCACCTCCGCCGAATACGACCAGCTCATGCGCGAGTCCGGCCGCAAAGAAGCCGACCTGGCCGGCCTCAAATCCATGCTCTACCCCAGCGAAGTCCCCGCCCTCATCGACCGCCTCGCCGCCCTGCGCGACCAGGCCAGGGCCGACACCATCATCGCCTACTTCCCCGACGCCGTCCGCGGCAACTCCCTGGAACGCTTCGCCTCCGAAGTCATCCCCGCCCTCAGAGGAACACAACAACCTTAACCCCGCCCGCCTGGGGAGCGGGTTTTGCCTCACCCCCAGCCGGGCACCCCGGACCCGCCCGCCTGGAGAGAGTGTTTTGCCTCGCCCCCAGCCGGGCACCCCCAGGACCCGCCCGCCCGGAGAGCGTGTTTTGCCTCGCCCCCAGCCGGGCACCCCAGCCGGCCCCCCCGGCGCACAACAAAAAAGAGGCCCCCTCGCGGGAAGCCTCCTTCGAAAAAAGCGCCGAACTTAAACGGACTGCTTGTTCTTCTTGATCTCGAACATCGTGGGCCACCAGTCATACATCGCCTGGGTCTTGCCCTTCATCGTGAAGCTGCTCTTGAACTGATTGTGCTTCAGGCTGAAATCGGTAATGCCCAGCTGCTGCACCGTCTGCAACTCGCCGGCGTCACACTTGCCGTCGCCATTCTTGTCCTGCCACACCGACAGACCGGCCAGCTCCTTACCGGAGACCTTGCCATCCATGTTCACGTCCAGCGTCGCCATCTGCTCGTAGCCGTTGGCATAGCCCGTGGCCGTGCCGAACAGACAGGTGCCGTCGACCGAACCATCGGCCTTCGGGCGAACCAGCAGACCATCGGTCTCGCCAACCCACTCCATAGCGACCGGGAACCCGTTGCCAAAGAAGTCGAACATAACCCGGTGGTCCTTATAGAACGACTTGGGGTGCGGCAACCAGTGACCATCGCTGGCCGCCAGTTTACCGGTGCCCGACAGATCGAGAACGATCGGGCTCGAGTAGAGCTCACCGCTCACGGTGTAGGTGGTCTGAGTATTGGTGGTGGTGGTCGTCGTCGTGTTGATGTTCAAATAGGTCTCGGTGTGCACATTGATGTTGGTATCATTGGCGCCCAGAACCAACTGAAATCCACCGGAGTCCAAATCGCCCACCTGCAGAGTGGCCGGCCCAAAGGTCACGACACCCGGCTGAACCTCGTCACGCGACGAGCGGCTGTCTTCGCGAGTTTCGGAGCTCGAGGAGCTCGAGGAACTCGTATTTGAGCTGATCTGAATCTGACCGCGACCGCCAGTGCTGTCGAGAACGCCCTGAATCTGTCCGGCGGCCTCGTCATAGGCTCGGCCGACTTCTCTGGAGCCAACCGGAGCATTGAAGGTTCCGTTGTAGACTTCGCGGTCGGAGAAAGGATGGTCGGCGCCCGGTCCGGTCCAGCTGGCCAGACCGATGACGTTGGTGACGTAGTTGTTCACCCGAACCACCGTATCGTTGATGGTGGTCGTGGTGTGGTGGCTCGTGGAGCTACGGATCTGGCCGTCCGCGGTGTCGGGGGTGGCCGCCCAGGCGGGGCTGAGTCCCAGCGCCAAAAGAGTCCCTGCCAGAGTGAAAACTCCTACCCACTTGCTATTCATAAAAGCGCCTCCTACGTTCTTTGCGACAAACGTTAATACCGATAATACTACTAGTATCCCTCAGGATCGGCCGCCAGGCAAGTCCCGAAGATGAATTTTTCCTCGTAAAAGAGGTCTATTCCAGCTCGATGCGCACAAAGCGGCGCCCGACCTTGAGTACGCCCCCGCCGGCCAGCGACAATTCTCCAGGATCGGTCACCTTGACGCCGTTCCACTGCACCGCGCCCTGTTCGATCAAGCGACGCCCCTCCTTGTTGGAAGGCGCCATTTCCGCCAACAACAGCAGCTTGGCCAGACCCACCTTGCCTTCGGGAGCCGCCTCACGGGTCACCAAAAAACTCGGCATATCGGTCGGATTTTCCTTATTGGAAAAGACCTTGACGAACTCGTCCTGAGCCGCCTGAGCCGCGCTCGCACCATGGTAAATGGTAATGATCTCACGGCCCAGCCAGAATTTATTGTCACGCGGATGATCTTGAGCCAGACGCCGATCCACCTCGGCCAGATCGACCTCGGTGCACAGCTCAAAGTAGCGCCGCATCAAGGAATCCGGGATGGACATCAACTTGCCGAACATCTCCTCGGGAGCCTCCGTAATGCCCACGTAATTGCCTAAACTTTTGCTCATTTTCTTGACGCCGTCGAGACCTTCCAGAATCGGCATCAAAAACACCACCTGTGACGGTTGCCCATACTCGCGCTGCAAAAAGCGCCCCACCAGATTGTTGAACTTCTGATCGGTTCCGCCCATTTCCACATCGCTGCGCAGAGCCACTGAATCGTAGCCCTGCATCAACGGGTAGAGCAGCTCGTGCATGCCGATGGGAATGCCGCCTTTATAGCGCTTGGTGAAATCCTCGCGCTCCAGCAACTGAGCCACCGTATACTTGGAAGCCAGCCCCAGAATGTCGGCGAAATTGAGCGGCGCCAGCCATTCGCTGTTGAAGCGTACCTCGGTCTTCTCCGGGTCCAAAATGCGCGACAGCTGCTCACGGTAAGTGGCAGCGTTGCTCTCGATCTCCTCGGTGGTCAAGACCTTACGCGTCTCGGAACGACCCGTCGGATCGCCCACCCGTGCGGTGAAGTCGCCGATCAACAGCACCACCTGATGCCCCAAATCTTGAAACTGGCGCAGCTTGCGCAACACCACCGCAAAACCCAGGTGGATGTGCGGAGCGGTAGGATCCAGACCGAGCTTGATGCGCATCGGCCGCTTTTCTTTCTGACAAGACTCGATGCGAGCCAGCAGATCCTGTTCACTGATAATTTCCGCGCTGGCGCGCTTCAGCAAGGCCAGCTGTTCTTGAGGACTCAAATTACTCAACAGACTACTCCCATTCGATGGTGCCCGGAGGTTTGGGCGTGATGTCGTAAACCACGCGGCTCACTCCGGCGACCTCGTTGACAATACGCGTTGCCAGACGGGTCAACAAACTATGATCCAGATCGGCCACCTGAGCGGTCATGGCGTCTTCCGAATAAACGGCGCGTACTACCACCACCTCGGCATAGGAGCGGGCGTCGCCCTGCACTCCCACCGATTTGACCGGCAGCAGAGCCGCAAAATACTGCCAGGGACGACGCCCGGGCCCTTCCAGCGGCAGCCGATCCAACTCGAAGCGCACGATGGCATCGGCCTCGCGCAGCACCTTCAGACGGTCTTCGCGCACCTCGCCCAGACAGCGCACCGCCATCCCCGGACCCGGGAACGGCTGTCGCTCCAACAGCCTCGAGTCGATCCCGAGCTCCCGACCGACCCGACGCACTTCGTCCTTGAACAACTGGCGCAGCGGCTCGACCAGCTTGAACTGCAGGTCTTCGGGCAGACCGCCCACATTGTGATGAGTCTTGATATTGTGGGCCTTCTTGTGGCCGCCCTTGCCGCTTTCGATCACGTCCGGATAGAGCGTGCCCTGCACCAGGAAAGGCACCTCGCCCAGTTCCTTGACCTGCTCCTCGAACACGCGGATGAAAGCCTCGCCGATCCGTTTGCGCTTCTTCTCTGGATCGGTGATGCCGGCCAGGCGTCCCAAGAACTTTTCAGCCGCATCCACCCGGCGCACGTTCAGGCCGAGCACCGAGAGCGACTCCATAACCTGGTCGCCCTCATCCTTTCGGAGTAATCCATTGTCGACAAAAAGACAGACCAGCCGCGAGCCGATGGCCCGATGCACCAGCACCGCCGCCACCGTCGAGTCCACTCCGCCGGAGATGGCGCAAACCACCCGATCCTCGCCGACTTGTTGGGCAATCTCGGCCAGACTGGCCTCCACAAAATTGCCGGCGGTCCAATTCAACTGACAGCCGGCCAACTCTACGAAGTTCCGCAAAATGCGCACACCGGCCGGGGTGTGGGTCACTTCCGGATGAAACTGCAAAGCGTAAATCTTACGAGACTCATCGCCCATAGCCGCCAGCGCCGTGTCGGTGGAAGCCAGCGACTCAAAGCCCTTGGGCAGCTTGAACACCTGGTCGCCGTGGCTCATCCAGCAATGCTCGTTCTCCTGCAGCCCCTGCCACAGCGGCGAAGCCTGGTGAATGCGGAAACTGGCCGGTCCATACTCGCGCCGGGTGGAGGCGACCACCTGACCGCCCAACTCCTTGGCCAGCAACTGCATGCCGTAGCAGATACCCAAGAGCGGCACGCCCGACTCTAAAAGCCCGACCGGAAGCGTAGGAGCGCCCTTTTCATAGACGCTATTGGGACCCCCCGAGAGAATCACGGCCCGGATGGGCACGCCCTGAGAAAGTTCATCCCAGCTTTGCTCGGGGTCGAGCAGTTCCGCGTAGACGCCGACTTCACGGAGCCTGCGCACGATCAAAAGGTTGTATTGTGAGCCGTAATCGAGCACGACGACTCGTTCTTCTATTTGCACGGCGTGCTGCTTCGGATTCGAAAATCCACCTCCCTTCAAGGGCCCTCCCGCCCGATAGCGAACTATTTCACCGGGGGGAAGGACCTCGCTTGTTTCGCAGGCAAGGTACTGGTATAATAAGACTAGCCTTGCCGTCAGAGCAGGCAGTCCAGGGAGTGAAGGTGAGCATCTTGGAGGGCCGTCCTTTCCATGACTCTCATCGTATCGTCGGTCCAGGTGAGCGGAGCTAACCCGCGCCGTCAGGCTACGGCCCCGCGGCCCAACGTCAAACTCAGCCAGGTCGAGCAAACGCGCCCGAAAGCTGAGTCTAAAACCGTTTTCCTGCGTTCCCTCTCGACCATGGTGCTGGCCGGCGTCACCGTCGACCGGTCTCTGGACTATCTGGCCGACCAATCCGACGACCCCAAACTGGCCGAAGTCTGCCGCGGCATGGCCCAGCGCATCCAGGCCGGCTTTCCTCTCTCGGCCGCCATGAACTGCTACCCTCGCGCCTTCAGCAAACTGCAACTCCGCCTCGTCCAGATGGGCGAAAAAACGGGCTTGCTCGACCAGGTCTTGCTGGAGCTCAGCCGCTACGAAGAAAAAGAGCGCGCTCTCGTGCTCAAAGTCAAAAGTGCCCTGGGCTATCCGGCCTTCATCTTCGTCATCGCCATGGCCATGATGATCACCATCCCGCCCTATATCATGAAGGGCATGTTCGAACTGATCTCCGGTTCCGGAGTCGAGCCGCCCTTGCTCACCATCGTAGTCATGAAAGTGACCACCTTTCTGCGCAGCCCGGCCTTCTACATCGGCTCGGTTCTCTTCGGCACTCTGGCCTACTTTGCGGTCCCCGCCTGGTATCGCAAACGCGACAATCAGCGCCTGGTCTCTCAATGGATTGAAAAGATCCCCGGACTCGGCCCGGTCTATCGAGGGGTTGCGCTGGCTCGCTTCTCGCGAGCGCTCAGCGTTCAGATCGAATGCGGTTTGGGACCGGTCAACGCGCTGGCCATCTCCGCCGAGGTCACCGAAAACCCCATCCTGATCGACTCCGTCAAAGGCGCCTCAGAACTGCTGCACCAGGGCGAAGGCTTCGCCGACAGCCTCGAATCCACCGGATTTTTTCCCAAACTTATGCTAAACATGGTAAAGGCGGGCGAAGAATCAGCCACCCTGGGAGACCTGCTGCAGAAGGCCGCCGAGATGTATGAGGCCGAAGTCGACCACTCACTGGACATCTTTACGGCCATGCTGGAACCGGCCATCATGGCGCTGATCGGCTTGATGGTGGGCACGCTGGTGCTGGCCACCATGCTGCCGATGACTCAAGTCATCGAGAGCATGCACTAGAAAAGAGGAGGATGGCGATGAAACTGCCCTGGAGAGCGGAACACAAACGTCGTGGCGCGGGCCTGCTCACCGTGCTGGTGACCAGTTCCCTATTGCTGATGTTGGGACTCACGGTAGCAGGCACATCTTTTCATCATCTCAGTGTGTCTAACCGCCTCCATCACGCGCAGGCCGCCCGCAATCTGGCCGAGGACTGCCTGGCCAAGGGCATCGCTCAGATCATGGCCAACCACAACGCCCATCAGCCCTCCTCCCCCGGAGTGTTCCCGGCCATTCAGGGTGCCCCCGGCGTGGACGCGGACGGCCGCGGCTACCTGACCTTCGACCCCGCCGAACTCCCGACGCTCAACGGCAAGTTGAGCAGCATCAAGCTGGTCAAATCCTATAACAACTTCGGAGTCGACTCGCCTCAGCCGCTGGGCAACGGCAAGATGGTTCCGGCCAACTCCGCCTACCTCATGGCGGTGGGAACCGATCACGGAGTCGAACGGGCGGTGGAATGTGTCCTCTACGTTCCCCCCTTCCCCTACGCCCTGGCCTCGGGCGGCGAAGTCAAGTTGAGCGGCGATTCGCGAGTGGCCAGCGTGGACAATATGGCGGACGCCACCGACATCAGCAAACACAAGCCCGGCAGCCTGGTCACCAACGCCACCACCGGAAACACGGCGATGGTGCTCGACGGTGACAATGTGGTGGTCAACGGCGACCTGCAATCCGCTTCCGGAGCCACCATCTCGGCGAACAGCGTGGTCAAGGGCGAAAAACGCCTCAATGCCGGTGCGGTCAAGCTCCCTAAAATGACCATCGAGGATTACAACACCATCGCCAAGCCGGGCGTGACGACCTTCAACAGCTCCGCCGGCCCCAGCACCGTCTCCGGCTTTGCCTATCGAGAAGGCGCACTCAACTTTAGCAGCGGTCTCACCCTGAACACCGGCGTCGTCTACGTAAAGGGCGACGTCACCATCAACGGCGAGATCAAAGGCTCCGGTGCCATCGTAGCCACCGGCAAACTGACCATCAACGGCACCGGAGAACTCTACAGCGGCAACAAGGTCGCACTGCTCTCCAAAGAGGACATGACCATTCGCGGCACCGCCAGCGAACGCCTCACCACCAACGGCCTGCTCTACACCGAAGGCAAATTCACCGCCGAAAATGCCAATTTCTTCGGCGGTGCCATCGCTCCCGAAGCCGGCGGCATGGACCTCAGCAACGTGAGCATGTATCACGTGGAAGAAAACATGAGCGTCACCATTGGCGGAGGCACGACCAGTGGCGGAGGAGGAGGATTTGGGGGAACCAGCGGCACCGGCAATATCGGGTCTCCGGCCACTGCCTCCGGCGGCAACTGGGCACCGGTCGGCAGCCTTCCCATCTTCGACTGGGGAATTACTGCGCAAATCACGGCTCCAGCCAGTCGCTTTTTGGATTCCAACAATCAATATCACGTCGTCTACGAGTCCACCGTTGCCGGTCGTGCCCGCGACATTAACGACAACAATCTGCCGCCGGGCAGATATGTCTCCGCCCAGGGTGGTGCCCGTGGCTACTACGATGTCCCGGCACCTGCCACCAGCGTTGCACCTCTCAACCCCGCCGACATCACCGTGACCATCAACGGCGAAGCCGTGTCCCCCAACGACCCTCAGTACACCACCAAACTCCACAATGCTATTCAAGCGAATGCAGCAGCGGCCAAGGGCGGCGCTCTAACTCCAACTGAAATAGCGGTTGCGAACGCCATGGTCGACGCTTTTTTTGGAGCGCCCAATCTAGTTCAGAACGTCTTTATGAACAACAGCGGCGGTCAGGAAAAGCTCCGAGTCCCCTCTTTCGCGGCCGAGCAGTACAATATAACGCCCAACATCACGGCCACCACCTTCACCCCTTATCAGGACAGCAGCAACACCTGGTACGTGGACTGGGCCGACCGCATCAAAGTGCTTTACTGGCGCGACATCCCCCAATGAGGCGTGGCTTCACCCTGCTCGAGACGATCTTCGCCTCCGTGCTGATGGGGTTTGTCATCCTTTTCATCTGCAATCTCTACCCCGGTTCCATCGTAGCCATCCGACGCGGGGAAACGCAGATCGTGGCGGACAACCTGGCTCAATCCATCTTGGAAGACTTGCGCAGCCGCTCCTTTTACAACCTGACCCCCATCAACATGCCCAGCTATGCCAGCCGAATCTACGGTGGAACGGAATACACCCCCTCAGTGAGCTTGACCTACGACAGCGACCCGAGCCTGGAGTCCTACCTGAAGATCGCCAAAGTCCGAGTCAACTGGAAGTTCCAAAACCGCGACCAGGAAGTGGTTCAAATCATGTATCTGCACAACGTGACTCGATGAGAAAACGCGGCTTTACCATAGCCGAGGTCCTGGTCGCAGGCGGTCTCACCTTGATGCTGGGTATGTGCCTGTTCTGGGTCCTCATCCCGTCTTTCCGCATCGCTCAAGAAGGCCAGATTCGCACCGAACTCCAGCAGCAGGGAGTGCTCGCCCTTCAGCAACTCGGCAGCGACCTGCAGATTGCCGTGCCGACCTCGGTCTCGCTGGCACCACCCGTCAATCCCCTGACCGACGGCATGATTATAGGCATCAACCCGCTCAACCAGTCTCAATCCGGCGCCGCTCTCAGCTTCGAGGCCCAGCTAGTCCTCTGGTTCCACGACCGGACCAGCAAACGCCTCTGGCGCAAGACCTTCAAAAACGGTGACAATCCCACCGGCATCACCATCAACCCGCTGGGCGGTAGTAGCACCGCCAAGCCTGCGCGCAACATCATGAAGCAAATCTGCGATGTGCGCAGCGGCACCGAGAAAAGCTACGCCATCGGCGTGGACCAGTTCCTCACCGACCTCGAGCCGACCACCGGCGGAGAAGTCTACTCGATGAGAATTATCCTCTCGAAGGTCATCCCCGGCAAGAATAGTTCGGCCACGGTGGAACTCTTCCGAAAGGTGATGATAAGGAACCACATCAATTAGTGCGTCGCGGTCAACTTTTGCTGGGGTTGTTGCTGGCCGGGACGGCCTGGGCCCAACCCCCGCGTGACCCGGTCCGTCTCCGCTTACGCGTGGAACCACCGGGAGCTTATGTTTACCGAGAAACCGTCTCCAGCGCCGGCAATCTAGAGCTATTAGGCCGCGCCGGCGACGACCTGATTCTGGACCGCACCACCTTTGGCGACTTCGTGCAGTTGCAAATCGGCGGCTCCCGCGAAGGCAAAGCCATCAAAGCCCCCAACTTCCACGGCTACCTGACTCGCAGCGAGACACTCTCCACCCAGGTGCTCAAGGGCGATCCGGTCATCTATCCAGGAGAACAGGACTCCGAACCCATTCGCCTGCGACCCGCTCCCGGTCTTGGGGCCTGGTGCGAGCGCACTCTCTACTGGCTACAAACCCACCCGGTCGTGGTGGGCGTTCTAACCATCCTCCTGGGAAGCGCCGGATTTTTCCTGGTGGCTGTCTTTCTACCGCGCCAAAAAGCCTGGCGTGAGGAAAACGCCAAAGTGGCCAAGTTCAACGCCCGACTGCGCAGCCTGGACATCCAGAACGACGTCTTCCTGGGACGCCAGTTCGGCGAATGGGCCACCGTCAAACGCCTGGGCGCCGGCGGTATGGCCGTCGTCTACAAAGGCGTCTCCACCCTCACCATGAACGAGGCCGAAGCGGTAGCCATCAAGGTCATGAACCCGGAACTGGCCCAAGACCAAGATTACCGCCGCCGCTTCAGCCGCGAAGTGCAGATCTCGCGCACCCTGGACCACCCCAACGTGGTGCGCATGATCGACTACGGCGAGCAGGACGGCATCCTCTACCTCTCCATGGAATACATCCAGGGCGAGACCCTGCGCGACATGTTGCCCAGCAAAGGCCTGCCCCTGCCCGACGGCATCCCCATCGCCCTGGGCATCGTGCAGGGCCTCATCCACGCCCACCAAAAAGGCATCGTGCACCGCGATCTCAAGCCCGACAACGTCATGGTCACCGAAACCAAACTCGTGAAAGTCATGGACCTGGGCCTGGCCAAACGAGAAGAATCGGACAATGTGACGCGCACCGGCGACACCTTCGGCACCCCCGCCTACATGGCGCCCGAACAAATCACCGGCGGCACCCTGCTGCCGGCCACCGACCAGTATGCCTTCGGCGTCATGATGTTCGAGCTATTCACCGGCCGCCGTCCCTTTGAGGTGGCCGACTCCCTTACCCTGGTCATGAAACACCTCCAGGAGCCGCCGCCGCGCGTCCGCGAATACAAGTCACAACTACCGGACGAACTCGAATCCCTGATCGACCGAATGCTGCTCAAGGATCCGGCCAAACGCTACAAAAGCCTGGTCGAAGTTCAGGTCGAACTCACCAAAATCCAGCGCAAATACTGCGGCGCGCCCTAAAAGGCCGACATCCTGCGCACCATCTCGCCGTGCAGATGCACGTTGCTGGCCAGCAGCTGCTTTCCATCCAATCGAAAACGCCCGCCCGTATAATCGGTCACCATGCCGCCCGCCTCTTCCACCAGCAGAGTGCCGGCGGCGATATCCCAGGGCGAAAGGTTCCGCTGGAAATAACCGTCCAGGCGCCCGCAAGCCAGATAGCATAGATTGAGGGCCGCGCTCCCATCGCGGCGCACTCCCTCGCAAGCCTCGTCAAAACTCTGAAAAATCCGATAATCCACCGCCGTGGCCGCGGCAAAGCCCGTCACCAACAGGGCTCGCTCCATCTCCTCAGTGGAGCTGACGGAAATAGCCGTCCCGTCCAAGAACGCTCCCCCACCCCGAAGGGCGCTGAAAGTCTCGCCGCGCATCGGGTCGTGCACCACCCCCACCACCACCTTGTCCTGATAGCTGAGGGCGATGGACACACAGAAATGCGGGTAGCTGTGGGCAAAATTCTTGGTGCCGTCCAGAGGATCCACGATCCACTGAAACTCGCTGCCCGACTCCCGCGGAGCCCCCTCTTCCCCCAAAAAATCGTGACTAGGGTTGTAGGTGAGCAAAATCTCGCGGATCAGCCGCTGCGACTCCAGGTCCACCTCGGTCACCGGATTGAATCGGCCCTTATAGCGAACATCCGTGCCGCCGCGCACCCAGGCGCCGCGAATCAGGTGTCCGGCTCGTGTAGCCGCCTCGGTTGCTTGCTCAAGCCAACGTTGCAATTCCATGGCCCGCACTTCTGAAAGGGGGAAGGCGCCCCCTTTTCGATGGGCGAAGGGCCAGCCCATGGCCAGTCCCGGTAACTTAGTCGAGTATTTTCACAACAAGAAGTTGTTGTGCGCCCTTTGCCTGTCGGTCGATAGCAAAGATCAGCTGCAGGTCCGCACCGAAGAAAACCGCGAGGACAAGGTCGCCAAAACCAAGCTGGTGCTGGTTTCCAACGAGAGCATGTCGCCTGACTCCGACAACCAGACCATCGTGCAATGGCTGCGCGCCGCCGCCGCCCGCCGCGAACAGTGCTGCCAGGAAATCTCCCTGCAAGACCTTTGGGAACTGACCAGTGAAGAAGGCTGCGCCTTTTCGCTCAGCGATCTGGCCAACATCCAGTTCAGCAAACCCGTGCCCGAACAACTTTCCGGCCTCTACCGCGCGCTGGAACGCGACAAACTCTGGTTCGTGCGCAAAGGCCAGGACTACCAGCCGCGCAGCGCCGAGCAGATCCAGGAAACCCGCCAGCGTCTCCAGGCCGAAGAAGAACGCGCTCGCGAGCGCGAATATCTGACCGTCTGGCTGAAAGCCCTCTGGAACGGCCAGCCCCTGCCCGACGACCCCACCTTCGGCAAAAGCCAGTCGCGCTACCTCAACTGGATTCGCGAAGTGGCCCTGCACGGCAGCGAAGCCTCGCGCTTCAAGGAAATCCAGAGCCTCTTCAAAGATCTGGAGATCGGCGGCAAAGACGCCGCCTTCCGCCTCATGATCAAAGCCGGCCTGTGGGGTCCGGACGAATTTCTGCAACTGCACCGCTGCCATCCCCCCATGGACTTCTCGCTGGATCTGGCCGCCTCGGCCGCCGAACTGCGCGAGCGCCTGCACAGCGAACTGGAAAATCCCGAACGACTGGATCTCACCGCCCTGCCGGCCGTCACCATCGACGATCCCTGGACCAGCGAAGTCGACGACGGCCTCACCCTGGAACGCCTCGAAGACGGTTACCGCGTGGGCATCCACATCGCCGACGCCTCCACCTTCCTCGACCCCGGCACCCCGCTCGACGAAGAAGCCCTGGAGCGCGGCACCACCATCTACCTGCCCGAACGCAAAATCCGTATGGTCCCGGACATTCTGGGCGACGAGCTATGCAGCCTCATCGAAGGCCAGGATCGCCTCGCCTTCTCCTTCCTGGTCGAATTCGATCAGGATTTCCAGGTCCGTTCCAGCCGCTTCGCCGACACCAAAATCCGCGTCACTCAGCGCCTCAACTACCAGGAAGCCGACGCCCTGCTCGAAGCCCGCCAGCCCGGCGACCTGCTCACACTCTATGAAATCGCCCTGGCCCAGCGCTCCAAGCGCCAGGCCGCCGGCGCCGTCACCCTGCCCTTCCCGCGCGTCAACATCCGTGTGGAAACGCCCGAAGGCGAAGAACCGCAAATTTCCATCACCCGAGACCAATCGGAAGCTCCCGCCCAGGTGCTGGTCAGCGAAATGATGATCCTGGCCAACGGCCTGAGCGGCGCCTACTTCGCCGAGCACTCCATCCCCGCGCTCTTCCGCTCCCAGCCCGAGCCGGAAAAGCCCATTCCCGCCGACGTGGACACCGCCCCGGAAAACTTGCACAAACTGCGCCGCCTCATGAAAAAAGGCGAAGTCGGCATGACCCCCGCCCGCCACTCCGGCCTGGGCATCGACGCCTACAGCCAGTCCACCTCACCCATCCGCCGCTACGTCGACCTCATCGCCCATCGCCAGCTCAAATCCCACCTGCGCACCGGCGAAGCCTTTTACACCGCCGACCAGCTCGAGCCCATGATGCAGCGCCTCAACGGCACCACCCATCAGGCCGAACAACTCGAACGCGAACGCAAGCAATACTGGACCCTCCGCTACCTCGAAAGCAAACGCTGGTCCGAACTCGACGCCGTCGTCCTCTCCAACTTCCCGGACAAACACTGGATCCAAATCAGCTCGATCCTCTACGAAACCGACTGCCCCCTCATCCCCAAACACCCCCTCTCGCCAGGCACAAAACTCAAAGTCCGCATCGAAATGGTCTTCCCCCGCGAACAAGGCCTGCGCGTCACCCCCGTCCTCGACGAAGACTAAGTCCCCCACCCGCCGCCAAAATTACCACCCCGCGGTAAAACTTACCGCCCACCCGACAACTAACCCCAAGCACTCCCGAACCCGCCGACCTGTTAACAACCCGTCTACATTGAAACGCCACCAGCCGGGAAAGCTCACCCCATGATTCGAACAACCCCGCAGTTCTGCCACCTCTTCGGAGGCAGCGCCAGCGCCCCCATCCACACCCGCCACATCCCGGCCGAAATCACCGAAAGCCTGCGCAAAAACGGTCTCGGCCGCCCCGTCCACAGCCTCGACGACCCGCGCCTCGAATGCCCCGAACTCCTCCTCCTCCACGGTTACCAATGGGGAGCCAGCGAAGTCGGCAGCTGCTACCAGGCCCAACCCCACCCCGACCACTACCAGACCATCATCTACCTCGAAGACGGCGGCCTGCGCATCATCAGCTGCAGCAACGGCCAAGTCCACGACCTCCAAAAAAGCCCCGAAGGCCACCTCACCCAAGAAACCTATCGCGCAGGGGGCTTGCCAGCCGGAAACGTTCTGCTATAATACGCGGGCACTTAGGAGTGTAGCTCAGTTGGCCAGAGTACCGGTCTCCAAAACCGTGGGTCGCAGGTTCGAATCCTGTCACTCCTGCCAGAAAAAGCCTCGGAACCACCCGGGGCTTTTTTGCTTGAGGCAAAACTCCGTCTGAGAGGCTTGGCAATCTGATGGCAATATCTGAGATGTTCACTGACTCGATGGTTATGGGCCAGGCCACTTTCGAAGGCGTCACCTCCATCCGCCAGTGGTTCGTACGCCTCTATGAACTCGAAGCCTGTGAACACGGCGGCAGCTTCGGCAAACGCACCGAGATCGGCCACGCCCGCCTCTTCACCGTCCCCGAGCTAAGCCAGGATAGCCTCCACGAAAGCGACGTCATCTCAGGTGACCTCGAGACCGTCGTAACCGCCCTGGTCGAAAACGAAGACCGACTCTGGGCTCCCGTCCTGATTCTCGACGAACTGTACGTCAAGCCCAAGTACCGCGGCCGCGGCCTGGCCGAGGAAGTGGCCAAAGCTGCTTTCGCGTGGTTCGAGGGACTGGTCAACTCTGAAGCCATTACCGTTACCACAAGACCAAAGTTCCGACCGGCTGCCACCCGCATTGTAGAAAAGCTAGGATTCCGCCCGTTGAAAGATGATATCTGGGTGAGGACGGGGTAAAGCGGCAGCACCAGGGAGCCACTTTCCCAGAGTCGAAAACCACAGGGTGAGAATCTGGCTCTTCGTCCTGGTGGTGGCGGCGCTGACGGGAGCCTACCTTCAGCATTCTCCACCCGGTTCGCAAAGCGCCGAGGCCTATGATATCTACACCATCGTGCTACGCAGCGAAATCCCGAAGGGAATGGTTTACGTTCACCGTCAAGGTGACAACTACGCCGCGCCGTCCAACCTGAAACGAGAAGAATATGAGGTAAAGTTCGATCCCGAGCGCTATCACTTTGCGATGACGCAATTGAACCCGGAGCCTCAGACACTGAAGTCCTTCGAGGAAGTCAATTGGAGACAAGCCTACATCTCTCCAAACTTCAAAGACCCGACCATTCACCTCCTCGGCCAGAACGAAGGCACCGACAGCTGCATCGCCCTTCTCTCGCAGGTGGGCTACAACTCCAACCATTCCCAGGCGCTGGTCAGCGTCAACTACGAATGGTCTCGAATGGACTACCTCCTGGAGAAAGCAGCATTAGGAAATTGGACAATCGCTCGGCGCTGCCGAGGCCGGGGAGACACGCGAAAAAACAAAGCTCCGCGAGGTATTCAGCCTTGAGCGGCTCTGGGGACACTGACACGAAGAAATCTCACCCCCGTAATGCGCAGGTTTGGCACTTGCTGCTTTTGCTTGCTGGCAGCGCTGTAGCCTACCGATTCGGTCCAAATATTGGCGAGCGGGCTGAGGCACAGAAACTCGATTGGCGACAGGCCACTATTGAAGGCTTCGGGCCTGGAGTCACGAGGCAGCAAATCGAAGCCGTCCGCGGGCCCGCCCGTTCGTACGGAAACGGCAACTGCGATTGGAATTCGCCGGACCTCTATCTCGAACGCAGGCGCACCCAGGTTCGCTTGATCGGTCATCAGATCGAGTGTCAGGGGCGAATATTGCCCTGCGGAAACAGGTTCAGCACCCGCGATACCCTCGAGGCTATGGCTCGAGCGTCCAATAACAGAATCGCAATGCCGAGATTCCAATGGAAAACTCCCACCAGTCTTCAAGGGGACATCCAGGCGAGTTTAGGCCTGGGCCACGTGTGCTCTTTGGAGTGCAGCCCGCTCTGTTTCTACAAAGCTCCTGCAGCTTCAGGGTGACATCTCGACCGTGAAGGCCAGTGTGGCCAGGATCGTCATGACCA
>JAFKGI010000012.1 GCA_017307785.1 Vulcanimicrobiota bacterium
AGATTGTGGCGGTTGCGTCCCCCAGACAGGGCGTAGACCACGCCGCCCAGATACTCATGCCTAGTTTCCGACTCAAACTCGGCGGCCAGATAGTCCTCCACTGAGACCGACTCGTATTGTTTCAACGACTCCACAACCACCAGTGTATCCCGCCGACTCTTTTGAAGCAGGGCGAGTTCAGCAGGCCAAGCCCAGCTGCAACAGAACTCTCGCCTGAATGAAACCGACTCGTCATCAAATACTCGACGGCGTCACGCTGGAGGCGATCCTGACCGAGCTGATCCGCTCCTATGGCTTTCGCAACCTGGCGGAGAAGATTCCGGTGCGCTGCTTTCTCTTCAACCCTACCCTGGTCTCCAGTCTGCGCTTTATGCGAAAGACGCCGTGGGCACGGGCGCAGCTGGAAGAACTTTACGTGGAATACAAGCAACGCCCCATAGAGCCCCCACAGGTCCGCTGAACCTGGAGTTTGACACTCCCCTCCCGATTTGCTAACTTCCAGGGGTCTGACTCCGCGTAGCTCAGGGGATAGAGCGGCCGCCTCCTAAGCGGCAGGTCGTTGGTTCGATTCCAATCGTGGAGACCATAAGCCGTCCGGCGCAAGCCGGCGGCTCTTGTTTTTCGAGAGGGTTATGTCCGAGAACGAAACCGCAGAGACATCCGAGGCTCCCTGGTCGGGAGAGGCATCCCCCCGTGTTTGGACGCGTCAGCACTGGCTGATCCTGGGGGCGATTTTGCTGCTGGGCCTGTTCATGCGGGTGTGTCTGCTGGGCTTTCCACCCAGCAAGTTCTTTGACGAGATCTATTATGTGGACGCGGCGAACGACTATCTCAAGGGGATTGCCGACGCCAATTCGGTCCATCCTCCGCTGGCCAAGATTCAGCTGGCCGCCACCATACTGCTTTTTGACGTGGCCAAGCTCAAGGGCTTGGTGCCCTTGGAAGACACCGTCGGCTGGCGTCTGGCTCCGGCCCTGAGCGGAGTGGCCGTGGTCGGCCTGACCGCCTGGCTCGCCTATGTTCTGGTGGGGCGGCCGCGGGCGGCGCTGCTGGCGGCGGCTCTGGTGGCCGTCGAGCATCTCTCGGTGGCCGAGTCGCGCATCTGCACCCTGGATAATATCCAGGTGTTCTGGATCATGCTCGGGATCTGCTGCGGCGCCGAGCGTATTTGGCGCAGCAGTGATGACAAGTGGTTGTGGTTCTCGGCTCTGGCTCTTGGGGTAGCCACCGGCTGCAAATGGAACGGCTTGTTCGCCGCCACCGGCGTGGTGCTGGGATTGTGGACCATCCGCGTCGGGGATCTTCCCAAGTCGCACCCCCTCAAGGTCTTTTTCGTCTACGCCCTGGTCATTCCGGCCATTTATGCGGCTGCTTACATCCCCTACTCCCGCACCCTGGCGCCGGAGAAGCGCACCATCAGCCAGGTCACCTCCGACGTGGTCGCTCAGCACGTGCGCATGTACAAGTTTCGCAAAGACCCGAAGCAGTTCAAGCATCAATACCTGAGCCCGATGTGGCAATGGCCGTTTGTGATCCGGCCCATCTGGTTCCATTTCCGCAGCGAGCCGGCCAAAATGTGCAGCGGCATCGTCGCTTTCGGCATGATCCCGTTCTACTGGTTCTCGGTCTATCTGCTGCTCGAGTGCGTGGCCGGCGCCTGGACTCGCCAGTATTGGGACCCCGCCGGTCAGTTTCTCTTTCTCACCTATGGAACCCAGTATTTTCTCTGGGCCAGCAGCTGGACCGGTTTTTTCTATTATATGCTTCCGATGGTTCCCTTGATGGCGGTAGCCGTGGCGCGACAGCTGGACAACTGGCTGGACTATCCGGAAAGCCGCAAATGGGCGCTGGGATTCCTGACCTTACTGGCGGTGATGACGCTGCTCTATTTTCCCTTTATGGTCGGGCTGACCGTCCCTTACAAGTACTTCCAGGTGCTCTTCTTCTGGCATAGCTGGGTGTAAAGCCAGCAGGGGGGTCTTTTAGGCTAGACGAAGGCCGCACCCGTGCGCGGCAACCAGTTTATCAGTATCAACATCAAGCTGGCGCTGGCTATTGTCCCGCTGATCCTGGTGTTCATGGGCTTCAACTTCGTGGTCATCCTCGATCACGAACAGGACATTCTCAAGCAACAGACCGAGCGCCGGGCCATCTCCCTGGCCACCACTCTGGCCATCGTCTCGGCCGATGCCTTGCGCACTTTCACCGAGTATCAACTGCAGCAGAATGCGGTGCAGTTCGCCAAGGACAGCGACATTGTCAGCGTTGCCATCCTGGACAGCCAGAACAAGGTGTTGGCTCATAACGTCGCCAGCGAACGCGGCAAAACCGAGGCCTCCACCAGCGCCGAAGAAGCGCGCAACAGCAGCAGCTCGATGTTGCACTACGACAAATTGAACAAGCGACGGGTGCTCGAGGTCTACCACCCGATTAGCATCGACCAGAAGCGCCGAGGCACGGTTCAGATCGTGATCTCGATGGACGCCATGGACCAGGCTCTGGCCCGCTCGCAACGCTACCTGACCGGATTGACCATGGTGCTGCTCTCGGGAGCCGTCGTTTTCGTGGGCTTCCTGGCGCGCTGGTTCTCTCAACCTTTGTTGACGCTGGCCCACGTGGCTCGCAAGCTCTCCAAGGGCGAACTGCAGACGCGAGCGCAGGTCTCGTCCTTTGACGAAGTTGGCCTGCTGGGCATGGCGCTCAATCACATGGCCTCGCGCCTGGAGGGCATGATCGAGCGCGAGAAGGCGGCTCGCAACGAATTGCAGCAACGCGTCACTTCGCTGTTGGAGTTTACCGACCGGGTGGTTGCCGGCGACCTCAAGGGTCACGCCGAGGCCGGTCAGGACGACGAAATGGGTCGTCTGACGCTGGCCGTCAATGAGATGGTGCGCCACCTGCGCATCATCCTGGAAGACGAACGCTCGGTTCGCGAGAATCTGGAGCGCAGCCGCACCGAGCTCGAAGAAGCCAACGAGAAGCTCAAAGAACTCGACCAGATGAAGAGCGAGTTTCTCAACACGGTCAGCCACGAACTGCGCACTCCGCTCACGGCCATCAAGGCCTTCGCCGAGATTCTGCTCGACAACGAAGGCGAAGACATGGAAACCCAGATCGAATTTCTGGGCATCATCAACAAAGAAGCCGACCGCCTCACGCGCCTCATCAACAATCTTCTGGATCTCTCGCGCATCGAGGCCGGCCGTATGAACTGGCACTTCGAGCCCACCGACCTGGAAGAGCTGGTCAACAACGCCTACATCACTCTCAAGCCCGCCGCCGATAAGAAGGAAGTCATCTACAACGTCGAGCGCTCAGAGCGCTCATTGCCCGTGCACGCCGACTTTGACAAGATGCAGCAAGTCTTCACCAACCTGATTGGGAACGCCCTGAAATTCACCCCCAGTGGCGGCGCCGTGACCATCCATACCCGGCGCGTCGGGGACAAAGCCGAGGTGGTGGTGTCCGACAGCGGCATGGGTATCGCTTCGGAATTTCATGCCAAGATTTTTGAGAAGTTCGGCCAGGTGGACACCTCCGAGACCCGTGAAATCAAGGGCTCCGGACTTGGTCTGCCCATCGCTCGCAGCATTGTCGAAGCTCACAAGGGAACTCTGACGGTCGACAGCGAGGCCGGCAAAGGCGCCCGCTTCATCGTGCGTCTGCCGCTTTTTGGGGTGGAAGGGGTGAGCAGCAATCCCAGACCGGAAGCGCCGGCCGTGGGCGAGCTGCCGATTCATCTGCCGGCTTACCAGCGCAACGTGCTGATCGTGGACGACGAGCCGAGCATCCGCCGTTTCTTGCGCCATCTGCTCGAGCAGGAAGGCTACGACGTGCTCGAGGCCGGGTCGGGCAAGGAAGCCTTGACCCGAGCCGAACGGGAAAGCCCAGACCTGGTGCTGCTCGACCTGCGTCTTCCCGACATGACGGGCTTCGAGATTCTTAGTGAGCTGAAAAAGCGCCCCGAGACCCACAACATTCCGGTCGTCATCCTGTCCATCGTGCAGGATCGGGAGGAAGGCTTCCGCCTGGGCGCTAGCGACTACCTCACCAAACCGGTGGACCGCGACAAGTTGATGGAGCGCATCCAGCGGCTGATCGGCTCCCAGAACAAGGCCAACATCCTGGTGGTGGAAGACGATCCCTCGGTGCAGCGAGCTCTCCAGGCCATCTTGGAGAACCACAATTACTCGGTGAAGGCCGTGTTCTCAGCCGAAGACGCCCTGGTGACGCTCAAGGAGTGGCACCCGACGCTGATTTTGCTCGACTTGATGCTGCCCGGGCTGAGCGGCAACGATTTCCTCAAGGAGTTGAAAGAAAATCCAGACTGGGAGAATCTGCCGGTGGTCGTGCTGACGGCCGCCGATTCGGATTCGCGCAGCGAGGCCAAGCTTTTAGGCGCTCACAGCGTGGTGGGCAAACCCTTTATCGAAAACGAGCTGACCGGTCTGATCCGGGGAATTTTCGAAGGGGAGATTTTCCAGCAAGGCGAAAGGCCTGCCGACGGAGGATGACTTGGGAAAAACAATCCTGGTCGCGGATGACGAACCAGCGGTTCTAAGGTCGCTGGAGTTCATTCTCAAAAAAGAAGGTTATCGCGTTCTCACCGCGGTCAACGGGCAGGAAGCCTACGATCAGGCCAGCGCTAATTTGCCTGACCTGGTGCTTCTTGACGTGCAGATGCCGCGCATGGACGGCAATCAGGTCTGTCGCCAGCTGCGCGACACTCCGGCCAGTTCCAATCTCTATATCATCATGATTACGGCCAAGGGTCAGGAATCGGACCGCGTCAACAGCATGGAGTCCGGAGCCAACGAATACATCACCAAGCCGTTTTCGCCCCGCAAGGTCATCGCTCGGGTCAAAGAGATCCTGGGCGAATAACATGCCTCCCCAGGTCGAGACTCATTTGGAATTGCTGTTGGAGCCGGGGTTGCTGGACGGTCTCAATCGCTCCTTCGCCACCCTCGGCATCGGCTGGGTGGTTCGGCAGATGGACGGCCAGCTGTATTCGCAGTGGCCGGACCACATGACCGGGCAAGACTGGCTGGCGCAAGTTCCTTTGCTGCCCGGCAGCCATCCTTGGGACGAGGGCATGGCGGTGCAGAAGATGGTGGAAATCGACGCCGGGCCTCTGGCCTGGGTCTGCGAACTGCGCTCCGCCGGTAGTACCGCTCCCAGCTTGATCGATCACGCCGCCGACCTGCTGCGTCGCGAAAGCGGTCTGCGCTATGAACTCCAGAGCACGCTGGAAGAATTGATCTCCAAATACGAAGAGCTGACGGTGGTCTACGACAGCGCCGAAACCATCGTGAGCATCACGGACCTGGACGGGATGGCCCAGCGTATTTTGGATGAAGCCGCCGACCTGCTCGACGTCGATCACGCCTCGCTGATGCTGGTCGAAAAGGACCGGCTGGTGGTCAAGGCCGCCCGCGGAGCCCGCAAAGACCTGGTGAATTCGAGCCTGCCGCTGGACGCGGACCAGATTTCCGGCCACGTGGCTCGGGAAGGCAAGCCGGTTTTGGTGGAAGATCTGGCCACCGACACCACCTTTGGTCGCGGCAGTCGCGAGGAAGACGCGGCCCGCTCGTTGTGCTCCGTGCCCCTGCAGGTACGCGGCTCGGTGCTGGGAGTGCTCAACGTCAATCACAAGCGCAGCGGTGACCCGTTCAACTCGGGAGACCTGAAACTCCTGATGGCTTTGGGGTCTCTGGCCGCTATCTCCATCCAGAACGCGCGTACCTATCAGAACGCCATCACCGATCGGCTCACCAATCTCTACAACTACGGATACTTCCGCGAGCAGCTCGAACGCTTCCTGGACGTGGCCCGCGAGGAAGAGTCGACGGTCAGCATGATCATGTTCGACATCGATCATTTCAAGAATTTCAACGACGTCAACGGCCACGACCTGGCCAATGTAGCCCTGGTAGGCGTCTCCAGCCTGTGTGTGGCCAATTCGCGCCAGCAAGGCGACCGCATGCCCGACCTGGTGGCGCGCTACGGCGGCGAAGAGTTTATGATTTTGCTCCAGGGGGTCTCGAAAACCGACGCCTACCTGACGGCGGAGCGCATCCGCAAGCAAGTCGAGGGCACCCACTACGAGGGGGGACAGAATCAGCCCATGGGGAAATTGACCATCAGTATGGGTGTGGCCAATTTTCCTGAAGACGCCGAAAACTCCGAAGCCTTGATCAAGCAAGCCGACCAGGCGCTCTACAAGGCCAAGCGAGCGGGGCGAAACAATGTCCAGCTCGCAGGCTGAACCGGACTGGCTCGACGAAGCCCTCCCCCTGCCCAAGGCAGGCCTGATCTGGCCCTGGATTGTGGCCGGTTCCATCCTCTTCTTGTTCGGTCTGTATCTGCTGCTGCCGGGCATCCAGGAAAATCCTCGCGCCAAGCCGAGCCCGGCACAGATTGCGGATCAGCCGGTCAATTCGGGCACGCCCGTCCTGGTGGACGAGCACGCTCTCAACTTTCTCGTCGTGGACAGCGCCACTTCGAGCTTTGCCCAGGCGGCCGAGCAATTGGACCGGGACATGCGCACCCAGACCGACGGACGAGTGGCCTTCAACATTCATCCCTCGGGCCAGTTCCAGGGCCAGAAACTCGACGAGATGAGCATTGTGCAGAAGGTGCGCAAGGGCGAAGCCCAGATTGCCATCGTCACTTGCAGTCCGCTGGCCAACTTCGCACCGGCTTTTGAAGTACTCGACCTGCCTTTCCTGTTCCACAGCTACGAACAGGCGGACCGTGTGATGGAAGGTCCGGTCGGCGACAAGATTTTAGGCACCCTGAGTGAGTATGGTCTGGTGGGCCTGGGAACCCTGGAGGTGGGATTTCGGATCTTCTCGTCCTCGACTCCACTGCCCACCCTTGAGGACTTCCGCGACAAGAAAGTGCGCGTGATGCAGAGCTCGGTCGCCATCGGAATGGCTCGCGCCCTGGGCTGCGAAGCGGTGCCCTCACCGGTCGACAAGATCTATCAGATGGGCAAGGAAGGCTATATCGACGCCGCCGACCGAACCTACCCGACCTACTGGGACTTCAAGCTCTTTGAGGTGCAGCGCTACATCACCGAATCGCGCCACAGCTATACCAGCAAGGCCATCATCATGAACAAGACCGCCTACGACAAGCTGAGCGAAGCCGACCGCAAGACGCTGCGCCTGGCCGTCAAGAAAATTCAAACCGAGCAGCGCAAGCAGCAACGCCTGGATGACCAGCGCGTCAAGCAAGAGTGCCGCAAGCAGGGAATTCAGATCTACGAACTGGGCCCCGCCGAGACCAGCCGCTTCGCCGAAGCCTGCCGCCCGCTCTACGACGAATACACCAAGCTACGCGGCTCGGAGTACATCGACGCCATTCGCGCCGCCAAGTAACCCCTACGCGAGGTCGCAATTGCGCCTACCGGTGTCGGCGCAACCACGGGTTCCGGCAATGCACCCACCGGTACCGGCTCAACCACGGGTGCCGGAATTGCGCCCACCGGTGTCGGCGCAACCACGGGTTCCAGCAATGCGCCCACCGGTATCGGCGCGCCCACGGGTGCCGGCAATGCGCCCACCGGTGTCGGCGCAACCACGGGTGCCGGCAATCCCCGGGCGGCTAGATGTGGATCGGGCGGCCGTCCACGGCCAGAGCGGCTTCTTTGACCGCTTCGGAAATGGTCGGGTGGGCGTGGCAGACGCGGGCGATGTCCTCACTGGAAGCCGAGAACTCCATGGCCACCACGCACTCGGCGATCATATCGCCGGCGCCGGCGCCCAGGATGTGGACACCCAGGACCCGATCGGTTTCGGCGTGAGCCAGAATCTTGACCATACCGTCGGTCTCGTTCTGAGCCCGAGCGCGGCCGTTGGCCAGGAACGGAAAGCTGCCCTTCCGGTAGGGAACGCCCTTTTCTTTGAGCTGTTCCTCGCTCAGACCCACGCTGGCAATCTCCGGATGGGTGTAGACGATGCCCGGAATGGTGTCGTAGTTGACGTGCCCGTAGCCGGTGGCCAGGAACTCGGCCACGGCCACGCCCTCGTCCTCGGCTTTGTGGGCCAGCATCGGGCCCGGGATGCAGTCGCCGATGGCGTAGATGCCGTCGACGTTGGTGGCGAAATGCTCGTTCACCAGGATGCGTCCGCGGTCCGTTTTGACACCGGCTGCTTCCAGGCCGAGACCGTCGAAGTAGGGCTTGCGGCCGACGGCTACCAGCACGCGGTCGCCTTCCAGACGCAGGCCGGACTCGGTTTCCACTACGCCCTTGTTGCCTTCGGCTTTAGCGGCCGTGACTTTCTGGCCCAGGTGGAACTCGATTCCCTGCTTCTCCAAAATCTTCTGGGCGGCTTTGGCGATCTCCAGATCGGTGCCGGGCAGGATGCGGTCCATAAATTCGACCACGCTGACTTTGGCGCCCAGGCGACCCCAGACCGAGCCGAGCTCCAGTCCGATGACGCCTGCGCCGATCACGATGAGATGTTCCGGCACTTCTTTATAACTCAGGGCTTCGGTGCTGGTGCCCACGCGATCATAGTCCAGGTCCATGCCGGGGAAGAAGCTCGGAACCGAACCGGTGGCGATCAGGATGTTCTTGGTCTCGAGCTCGCGGTCGCCGACCTTGACCTTGCCGGGGGCAAGGATTTGGCCGGTTCCCGTGACCTTCTCCACCTTGTTCTTGGCGAAGAGACCGTCGATGCCCTTGGTCAGGGTCTTAACCACCGTATCCTTGCGGCGCAGCATGCTGCCGAGGTCGAATTCGACGCCGGAAACCTTGATGCCGTGGCGAGACAGATCGTGTTGGGTCTGATGATAGAGATGGCTGGACTGCAGCAAAGCTTTGCTGGGAATACAACCGATACGCAAGCAAGTGCCGCCCAGAGCGGGCTCTTTCTCTACGCAAGCCACCTTGAGGCCCAGTTGAGCGGCGCGAATGGCCGCAACATAGCCGCCGGGACCGGCGCCGATAACCACCAAATCGAACATGCTCTTTAGACCTCCAGCAGAATCCGGCTGGGATTCTCCATGCACTCTTTGATGCGCACCAGGAAGCTGACGGCTTCGCGGCCGTCCACCAGGCGGTGGTCATAGGTGAGGGCCAGATACATCATCGGGCGAACGACCACCTGACCGTTGCGCACCACGGCGCGATCCTCGATCTTGTGCAGACCGAGCACGCCGCTCTGAGGCGGGTTGACGATCGGGGTGCTGAGCAGAGAGCCGTAAACGCCACCGTTGCTGATGGTGAAGGTGCCGCCCTGCAGCTCCTCCAGCTTGATCTTGCCTTCCTGGGCACGCTGACCGAAGTCCTTAATGTTCTTCTCGATGTCGGCAAAGCTCAGGCGCTCGGCGTTTCTCAAGATGGGCACTACCAGACCTTTGCCACCGCCCACGGCCACGCCAATGTCGAAGTAGTTCTTGTAAACCACCGCTTGCTCACGCACCTCGGCGTTGACGGCCGGGAAAGCCTTGAGAGCCTCGATGGTGGCTTTGACGAAGAAGGACATAAAGCCGAGCTTGGTGCCGTGCTTGGCCGAAAAGCTGTCCTGGTAAGACTTGCGCAACTCCATGACGGCGCTCATATCGACTTCATTGAAGGTCGTCAAGAGAGCGGCGTTGGACTGAGCTTCGATCAGGCGACGCGCAATGGTCTTGCGCAGGGGCGACATGGTGACCACTTCTTCCTGGCGGCCTCCACCGGCCGAGGCGGGAGCTGACGGGGCTGCGGCCGCAGGGGGTGCGGAGGCCGCTTTGGCCGGCACGTCTTCTTTGAGAACCTGTCCATCTTTACCGCTGCCCTTGACGTCTTCGGGCTTGAGGCCGGCTTCGTGGAGAGCGCGCTTGGCGGCGGGGCTGGGGTCTTTGGCAGCAGCCTCTTTGGCGGGAGCTTCCTTGGTCGCGGCCGGCTTGGCGTCGGCCTTGGACTCGGTCTTGGCCGGGGCGCTGCCTTCTTCGAGCACGCCCAGAATGTCGCCGATGCCGGCGCTTTCACCGCTCTTGACCAGAACTTTGGAAAGCTTGCCGGAAACCGGGGCGGGCACTTCCACGTTGACCTTATCCGTCTCCAGGACCACCAGGATGGTATCCTGGGCCACACTCTGGCCGGGTTGAACCAGCCACTCGCCCACCACCACGCTGGAAATGGATTCGCCTACGGCGGGCACTTTCAGATCGACTGACATCTTTTAAAAGCTCCTTCGGGGTCCTAAGTTGGTACGGCCATTTTGAAGGCTTGCTCGATGAGCGAAGCCTGTTCGATTTTGTGACTTGCGCCCGAACCCGTGGCCGGACTGGCCGATTCGGGGCGAGAAATCTGCATAAAGGGATAACGGTCGTAGAGACGATCGTCGAAGCGGCAGTGCAGGAAGGGCAGAGCTCCCATATTGGCCGGTTCTTCTTGCACCCAGATGGCGGCCGTCTCCTTGGGGAAGACCGAGAGGGCGGCCTTGAGGGACCGATCCGGGAAGGGATAGAGTTGCTCCACGCGCACGATGGCCACGTCCTTGCGGTTGTGGGCCTTGCGATAAGCGTCCAGCTCATAGAAGAGCTTGCCGCTGCACAGCAACACGCGCTGAACCTTGCTCGAGGGTCCGGCTCCGACATCCGGCAACACCCGCTGGAAGCTGCCTTCGGCCATCTCCTTCAGCGGGGTCACGCACTCCGGGTGGCGCAACAGGCTTTTGGGCGACATCACCACCAGCGGTTTGCGCAACGGGCGCAGAACCTGACGGCGCAGACAGTGGAACAGCTGACCGGGAGTGGTCAGGTTCACGATCTGGATGTTGTCCTCGGCCGCCAGGCTAAGGAAGCGTTCGAGACGAGCCGAGCTGTGCTCCGGTCCCTGGCCTTCGAAGCCGTGGGGCAAAAGCATCACCAGTCCGTTCAAGCGCGACCACTTGTCTTCGCTGGAGACGATGAACTGGTCGATGATCACCTGAGCCACGTTGACGAAGTCGCCAAACTGGGCTTCCCAAAGCGTAAGACACTCGGGACGGTCCAGCGACAATCCGTATTCGAAGGCGAGCACGGCCACCTCGGAAAGCGGGCTATCCCAAACCTGGTAACGAGCCTGTTCCGGGCTTAAATTGTTGAGCGGAATGTACTGCTCACCGGTTTCGTAATCGTGGAAGATGGCGTGGCGGTGACTGAAGGTACCGCGGCCCACATCCTGACCGGAAAGACGCACGGGGAAGCCCTGCACGATCAAGCTGGCATAAGCCAGCAGTTCGGCGGCTCCCCAGTCCAGCGGCCTTTTGCCGGCCGCCATGTCTTTGCGCACTTCCAGGACCATTTTTTGCAGCTTGGGATTGGTCGTGAAACCCTCGGGAGCTTCGGTCAGCTTGACCAGCAGCGAGGCCAGTTTCTCGGGGTCGACTTCGGTGGCCACTTCCGGGGTGTCCTTGTCCAGGCCACCACGATAGCCGCCCTGGGTCGACAACTGCTTGTAGTCGTAATCCTTGGCGCGGGCCTTGGCCAGCTCGGCTTCAAGATACTCGCGGCGCTTGGCGGCGATATCCTCGACTTCGCTGCGTCCCAGAGCCGGCTGAGGCACCTTCATCAGACTTTCCACATAGCGCTCGCGCACCGAGGGCATCTGCGCGATCTGCTTGTACATGAGCGGCTGCGTGTAGGTGGGGTCATCGCCCTCGTTGTGGCCGCGGCGGCGGTAGCACCACATGTCGACCACCACGTCTTTGTTGAACTTCTTGCGGTATTCCATGGCCAGTCGAATGGCCTGGGCTACTGCCTCGGGATGCTCACCGTTGACGTGGATGATGGGAATCTGCAGCATTTTGGCCACGTCGGTCGGATAGGTTCCGGAGCGTGCCTGCTTGGGCGAGGTGGTAAAACCGACCTGGTTGTTGACGATGATGTGGATGGTCCCGCCCACCGAGTAGCCGGCGATCTCGCTCATGTTGAGCATTTCCTGGACCACGCCCTGACCCGCGAAGGCGGCGTCGCCGTGAATGACCAGGCCCATCACGCGCTGGTGAGCACCCTGGCCCAGCTTCTCCTGACGAGCGCGCACGCGGCCGAGCACCACCGGTCCCACGAACTCGAGGTGAGAGGGGTTGAAGCACAGAGCCAGGTCAATCTTTTTGCCGGTGGAGGTGGTCCAGACGCTGGTGTAACCCAGATGGTATTTGACGTCGCCACGGCCGAAGTGCAGCTCGGGGTTGGTGTCGTCAAATTCCCGGAAAATTTGGCCGGGGTCTTTCTGCATGATGTTGGCCATCACGTTGAGACGACCGCGATGGGCCATACCGATGACGATGTCCTCGATGCCGAATTCGCCGGCGTCTTCGAGAGCCAGGTCGAGCAAGGGAATCAAGCTCTCGGCACCTTCCAGGCCGAAGCGCTTGGCGCCCACGTATTTTTTGGCGATGAACTCTTCGAACATCTCGGCGTCGGTCAGCCGGGTCAGAATACGAATCTGCTCGGCGTGACTGAGAGAACGGACGTTCTGGGTGGTTTCCATGGTCTGCTGGAGCCAGAACTTGGGCTCCGGGTCGTCGATATGCATATACTGCACGCCCACCGCGCGGCAGTAGGTGTTCTGCAGCACCTGCAGGATGTGCTGCAGGGTCACCGCCTCTTTCATCCCCAGGGACAGCGCCCAGAAGCGGGTCTGCAGGTCGGCCTCGGTCAGTCCGTAATGGTCGAGCTGCAGCTCCGGGAAGGGAGCGGGCTCGCTGCCCAGCGGGTCGAGCCAGGCGGTGCGGTGACCGCGCACGCGATAGGCACGGATCAGCTGGTCAACGCGCTCTTGCTTGAAGGCGTCGCCTTCTTTGCTGACGGGTGGATTGAAGATGGTGCTGGGTTCGTAGCTCGGACCCAGGGCCAGCCGCTGCCCGTTGATGCCTTCCTTTTCGAAATAGCTGCGCCAGGCCGGGTCGACGGCGGCCGGGTTGCGCTGGTATTCCTTGAGGACGTCTTCGACGAAGTCGAGATTATCCGCGTTAATCATTGAGCCACTCCTAGGATTTGACCGGGTCCCGCAGCAGCACGAATTCTTCGGCGGCGGTGGGATGAACGGCCAGGGTTCGATCAAAGTCTTGCTTGCTCGCCCCGCAAGTAAGGGCTACGGCCAGAGCCTGAATGATTTCCGGAGCGTCCGACCCCACCATGTGGCAGCCCAGAACCAGCTGGTTGGAGCGACGCACCACCAGCTTCATCATCACTTTTTCCGGCTTGTCCGGCAGCGTGTATTTCATCGGCCGAAAACTGGTGCGGTAAACGTCGATGTCGCCAGGATTGCTCTCTTCGGCCTGCTCCTGGGTGAGGCCCACCGTTCCCACAGCCGGCTGCGTAAAGACGGCCGTCGGAACGTGGTGAGGACGAAAGTCCGCGTTCGGATCCTGAAAAAGTCGGGCGGCCAGCGCGCGTCCTTGCGCGATGGCGTAGGGAGTGAGCTGCACCCCGCCCACGCAGTCGCCTACGGCGAAAATACTCTCGACGCTGGTGCGGCAATGCTCGTCGGTGAGCACCTCGCCCTTTTCGCCCAGGTTGACGCCGACTTCCTGAAGACCCAGGCCTTCGGTGTTGGGCACGCGACCGGTGGCGGCCACGAAGATCTCGGACTTCCACGAGCCCTGATCGGTGTGGACTTCGATCTGGTCACCGGTCTGCGTGAGCTTTTCCAGGCTGGCTCCCGTAACAAAACGGATGCCACGGCTCTCCATCTGCTCTTTCAGGACTTTGCGCACGTCGCCGTCCATCTCGGGCAGAGGCAGGTCACTGCGGAACATGACGGTCACTTCGGACCCAAGGCCGGCGAAGATGCCGGCGAATTCCAGGCCGATGTAGCCGCTGCCCATCAAGGTGACGGACTTGGGAAGCTGCTTGAGATGAAACAGATCGTCGGAAGTGAGGGCCAGTTCTTTGCCCGGTTTGTCCGGCACCCAGGACTTGCCGCCCACGGCGATGGCCAGATATTTGCCGCTGACTTTCTTCTCCCCCACCTGAACGGTGTGAGCGTCGAGCACGCGGGCGCTGCCTTCGAAGCGAGCCACTTCAGAGCCGTCCAGCAGCTTGCGGTAGACGCCGTTGAGTCGGTCCAGCTCTTTGTCTTTGTTGGCCATCAGCTTCGTCCAGTCGAAGTCGGGAGCGGCCGATTCAAAGCCATAGCCGGGAAGCAGGGCCAGTTCGGAGCGGAGCGAGCTGGCGTAAACCATCAGCTTTTTGGGCACACAGCCGCGATGCACGCAGGTGCCGCCGTACTCGGACTGCTCGCAAATGGCGACTTTCGCGCCATAGAGCGCCGCACGCCGGGCCAGTCCCACTCCCCCAGAACCGGCTCCAATCACCACCAGATCGTAGTCATATTGAGCCATAAAAATCCCCTTTGCGCCCCGCCAAGCGAGTCCTGCCCCCTATTTAGAAGGGTGCGCGCCGACACGACGCGTAGGCCTGAGCTTATGAATGAACGATGGTGGGCGCGCACGATGCGCTTTCTACGCTATCCCGTCTTTCGCCATATTCTCGGGGGCGTAGTTTTTTTCTGTGTCTATGGTTGGCTGAGCATGCGCTACGAAATCCTGATCCTCGGCGAGGATCTGGAATTCCCGGCCAGCGTGAACACGCTGCTGGGCGTTTCGCTGTCGGTGCTGATCGTTTTCCGCACCAACGGCAGCTACGACCGCTGGTGGGAAGGCCGTAAGCTCTGGGGCCTTCTGGTCAACCGCTCGCGTTCTCTGGCGGCGGTGGTGTGGAGCGCGCAATGTCTGCCCCTGGAGGAACGGCGCCGCTTCCTGGACACGCTGGGCGAGTTTGCCTACAAGTTGCGCGATCACTTGCGAGGACCGTGGCCGGCGCCGGACAATGTCCCCCAGCGCTTGCTCAACACTCTGAGCCAACAACTGGGCCGCTGGGATCACCAGGGCCTGGTTCCCACCCATCTTTTTCTGGCCATCGAGCGCAACATGAATGAGTTTTACGACATTCACGGCGCCTGCGAACGCATTCGTGGAACCCCGCTGCCGCTCAGCCACCGGGCCATCGTGCCCCAGGGCATTTTCATCTACCTGCTGGCCCTACCCTGGGGCCTGCCCCACGGACCGGTGTCGATCACCATCATCGGGGTGGTCGCCTACTTCCTGATCAGCCTGGAAATGATCGCCGAGGAAATCGAAGAGCCCTTCGGTCAGGACCCCGACGACCTGCCCCTGACCCGCACCTGCGTCAACATCAACGCCGGCCTGCAACGCCAACTCGAACTCCCGGGCGAACTGGAACCGGCTTAACTGCCTTCCTCCAACCCTCGTCCCGAAGGGGGAGGCGGGAAGAAGGGGAGCGGGAGAGAGCAGTGTCTGTTATTCCCTTATAAGAATTTTTGGCACTGGTTCGATTTGCCGCGACCGCTCTCTCCGACTTCCCCTCTTGCCACCTTCCCCTTCTAGGAAAGCAAGCGCGGTTAGAGGCGGATGCCGACGGGGAGGGCTTCGCCGAGGAGGGCGGCGGCTTCTTGTTGGGCGCCGACCTGGCCGTCGAGGCTGGCCAGGTGGTTTTGGAGGCCTTCTTTTTCCAGGCGGTTGCGCACGCGCTCGACCTGATCCTCGGGGAAGTCCCGTTTGATGTCATCGGTTTTCCGCATCATGGCGGACAGGGCCCAGCCCACGGTTTCCTTCTCGCTCCACTTGGAGTCGAGGATCTTGCTGATCCAGGGCCAGACGGCGTCGGGGGGGACGACCCATTGAGGTCCGGCGCCGAGCAAATTGCGGGTGCCGATACGGGCGATGCGCCAGAGGTCGTCGCGAGTGCCCTGGAACTTCTTCATAATGATTTCTCCCAGCAGCACCTTGTCGGCCACCGGGATCTGCGAGAGGGACACGGCCAGACGCAGCAACTCGTTGTCCTCGGCGATGCTGCGCTGGTGCGGCACGCGGGTTTTCCAGTGCTTACGCCCCGGGATCATCACGGCCGCCAGCTGGGTCCAAAGCTGCTCTTGACGAGCCACACTCATGCCGGCGGCCAGGCGGCGCAGCGTTACCCACAACTCCATGCGAACCGGCTCGAGCTTGGGGAACTGCAGCCAGGAATCGAGCAGAGCCGAGGTCTTCTCTACGCGCCAGGCGTCGAGCTTGGAGCCGGTGCCGGGACGCAGGCAGTAACCGACGCCGTTGAGCCAGCTCTGCTCATACTCGGGCTCCACGCGACGGCGCTGATGCACGTCCACGAAGCCATCCCAGAGAGCGCGTAGCAGGGCCACCGACCAGAGTTGGCGACCCAGCCCGAAGTGCTGCTCCAGATTGGCCAACAGGCTGCGCGGGCGCACGCCCGAGCCCAGTCCCTTGGGCTTGCGCAGAAAGGCCTCGGCAATGGTGTCCTTGGCCTGCTTGACGACTTCCGGAGGAAATTCCGGGCCGCCTTCCAGCACCACATCGCCGCGCAGCGGGAACTCAAGCTGAAAGCGGCGCTTGCCCTCGAGCATGCGGCAAGCGATCGAGAGCGTTCCGATCTCGGTGACCTCGCCGGAGAGCAACACCGGCACTTCGGTCACCTTCAGGTCGGGAGCGCGCACCACCGTTTCCATGGCCGGCAAAACTTGAAACTCGGACTCTTCGCTGCCCGCAGCCGCGATATCCACCAGCGCTCCGGGCTGGTCTTCGGGTCGGTTGGAGCTGCTGAAGATGGGAAAGCGCACCGGGCGCTCCAGGGTGAGCTGCAAGATGGGCTCGGGCAAGTCCACGCGCGAGCCGGCCTCGAGGTTACGCGGAACCACGCACAGGGCCTGGGTCGACTCTCCGTCGCTGCTCAGCTGCAGATAGTAGCTGCGGGCGATACCGCCGCCGATGCGCTTGCCGCCGCTACGCTTGAGGTGGCCGTAGTAGGCGGCTCCACGGGCCACCGAGAGGTCGGACTCGGGATTGATCAATTCCTCGACCGGACCACCACGCCAGGACTCCAGAATCTGTAGCAGGCGCTGACGAATGGCCAGAGCTCGGCAGGCGCCACCATTGAAGAGAATTTTATTGGGGACATTGTCTTTGCGACCATGGCGGCGCAGGAAGCTGCTCAGATGGCGCGGCACGGCCGGATCACTGGCGTAGGGCAGTCCCCACTCTTTGAAGCCGAGCCGGCGTTCGGCCTGCAACGGCTCGTCGATAGGCACGGCCGGGAAGAAGCCGTCCAGCACCAGCTTCTCCACTTCCTCGCGGGAAAGGTCGGCCTGCAGCGTGCCGGCCACCAGCTTGGAGCCGGAGCCGGGCACGGTCACGGTCACCTTCTCGGGGGGCTCGTCGCCGAGCAGCAGTTCCTTGGCGCGGCGGCACTCGTTGCGTAACACCCCCCACTGCAGAATGTCCAATTTGGCGCCCAGACGCGGTTCCACCAGGTAGGCCAGGGCGATGTCCAGGTTATCGCCGCCCAGCATCAAGTGCTCGCCCACGGCTACGCGACGCAGGCCTTTGTCGGCATACTCAATCAAGGTAAAGTCGCTGGTGCCGCCGCCGATGTCGCAGACCAGAATCTGATCGCCCTGCTGAAGATTGACCGGGCTCTCCACGCTCAAGCCGTTGGCGTAGAGGTAATGATAGAAGGCCGCCTGCGGTTCTTCCAGCAGCGTGATCTTGTCGAGACCGGCCTGGCGCGCGGCCGACACGGTGAGCTCTCGAGCCAGCTCGTCAAACGAAGCCGGAACCGTCAACACGATTTCGCACTCATCCAACGGGTGGTCCGGGTACTGATGGCGGAAAGCCTCGCGCAAATGCTCGAGATAACGGCGCGAAGCCTCGACTGGAGAAACGCGGGGCGCGTCGGGCGCGCCGTCCCAGGGCAGCAACGGCTGACTGGGGTCGGCCTGACGATGGGCCAGCCAGGACTTGGCCGAAACGACCACGCGACCGGGCACGCGGGAGCCCTGCACGCGGGCGAACTCGCCCACCATAAAGTCGCGCTTTTCGTCCCAGGGCAGAGCCAGCGAACCTTCCGGCAGTTCGTGGGCGCCCGGCAGGTAGAGGAATGAAGGAAGCAGCGACTGTTCGCGGACTTCCGATTCCGAGACCCGCTGCGTCAGCTTGAGTGTCTCAATCTCACCACGATCTCCGATGATTCGCGCCAGGGCCGTGTTGGAGGTGCCCAGGTCGATGCCGACCAGCCAGTTGCTCATTTCTTTTCTCGCACTTCAAATTCAAGTTTCCAGCGGCCCGTGCCGCCTCTTTGCTGACACCAGAGCTCCAGTGTCCCCACCTCGGTGGCCACCGTCTGCAGTTGCACGGGAACCACCGGTTGATCGACCTCGGAGCTGCGCAGAATGCTGGTGACGGTGGCGATCTGCTCGATTTCGTCCTCATCTTCCCAGTCGTCCACTGTCTGACCGGGCTGGTCTTCGACGCGCTGGTTGCTGGTCATGAAGGGAAACTCCACCAACTCACCCAGCACCAGCCCCAACTCCAGGCCCGGCAGGTCCACCGTGGCGCCCTCTTCCATCCCCTGGGGAGCCACGCAAATGGCCTTGGTCGGGGGAGCGAACCCGGGAACGGCCGGACGGGCGACCTCCACTCCGATGTAATAGGAACGGGGCAGGCCGCCGCGGATGCGGATGCCGCCCTGCAGGCGAGCTCGACCGTAGGCGGCGGCACCGCGGGCCACGGCCAGATCGCAATCCTGGTTCGGCAGCACCTTGACCGGCTCGTCCAACCAACTGTTCAGGACTTCCAGCACTCGCTGCTGGACGCCCGGAGATTTGCACACGCCGCCGTTGAAGAGAATGGCGGTGGGCTTGATAAACTCGCCGCCCTGGTGGAGAAAGCGGGCCAGATGCTTGGTGATGGCCGGATCCGACTCGTAGGGCAGTCCCAGTTCGGTCAGACCGAAGCGGCGCTGGCGCTGGGCGAAGTCCTGAGCGCCGACCTTCGGGAAGAATCCGTCCAGGATGACCTTCTCGACTTCGCTGCGGTTGATCTCGGTCGAAGTGGAGCCAAGCAACATCTTGGCGCCGCGACCCGGAATGGTCAGGGGGGAAAGTTCCAGCGGGTCGGTGGCCAGCATCTTCTCTTTGGCGTTACGGCACAGGTGAGTCAACACCTGAAACTGCCAGGAGTCGATTTTCTGTCCTTCGGCGCGCAAGCGCGCCTGCACGGTGGCGGCCAGACTCAGATCCATGTTGTCGCCGCCCAGCAGCAAGTGGTCGCCCACGGCCACGCGGGTCAAGCTCAGTTGGCCCTCTTCTTCGTCCACTCGAATGAGGGTGAAGTCGGAGGTGCCGCCGCCCAGGTCGCAGACCAGAATGTGATCGCCCAGCTTGACCGCTTCGCGCCAGGAATCCCCCATCTGCTCCAGCCAGGCGTAGAAGGCGGCCTGCGGCTCTTCCAGCAAGGTCAGATTTTCCAACCCGGCTCGCTGAGCCGCCTCCACCGTGAGCTCGCGAGCGACGGCGTCGAAGCTGGCGGGCACGGTCAGAAAGACGGAATGTTCATCCAGGCTGCCCCCCAGCCGCGAAAAGCGCCAGGAGTCGGCCAGATGGCGAAGATAGCGGGTGGTCACCTCGACCGGCGACAGCTTGGGGACTTCTTCCGGCGACTTCCAGGGCAGCAACGGCTGTTGTCGGTCCACTTGAGCGTTGCACAGCCAGCTCTTGGCCGAGACGATCAGTCGGTCGGGCACCCGTGAGCCTTCGTCGCGAGCCATGGTTCCCACGGCGAACTCGGCCACTTCATCCCAGGGCAGCGACAGGCTTCCCAGCGCGAACTCATGCTGCGAGGGCAGGTAGAGATAGGAGGGCAAGGTGGGGCGAGCTTCGATCTCTTCGGGAGCCACCAGTTGGGGGATGGCGAAGTCGTGGACGCTTTCTTCTCCCACGTAAGAGAGGGCGCAGTTGGTGGTCCCCAGGTCAATTCCAACGATCACAACTCCACCTCCGCGGGCACCAAAATATCTAAAGTCTTGAGTTCAGGCAATTTGGCCGAAGCCAGTTTCCAGCCGTGATGGCGCAACGTCCCCTGAAAGGGAGGGTCGCCCTGCACCTTACCGACCAGGCGAATCTCGGCGGGACTGAAGCCTTCAGGGACCTGCACTTTGTCGCCGTCCTTTTCCGGTAGAACCGGTTCCAGCACCAGATACTGCTGCAGCACCTTGGCACAGCCGATGTGGACTCCTCGCGCCACCCCACCGACTTGAGCATCGGGAAAGCCCTCCAGACTCTCGCTGAGAAAGTCCAGCAAGCGACCTTCCTTTTGAAGCGCGGCCAGCAGTTGAGCGGCCGTGGCCGGAGGCGGCCCGGGCGGAAGAGCTTTCATCTCCTTGAGCAAGTCATCCACTTTCTTGGAGAACTGGCGGTTGAAGAGAGCCTTGAAAAAAGCTCGAAAGGCGGTTGTCAATCCCATCGAAAGGCGCCTACGACGCCTCCTGGGAGCCCCCTGCAGGATTCGATCATGGACGCAAGAACCGTGGCCGGCGTGAATGGTTGGCGAGGGAAATTGGCCAGACTGGTGCTGGTCCTCTTAGTTTCTTGGGGTTTGCTCGAAGGGCTGCTGCGCTTGACCGCGCCCTACTTGGGAACGGACGTCTGCAACGAGCTGGTTCGCAGCTACTCCAACGAGCCCGGCGGCATCTACTTTTTCGAGCCCAAAAGCAAGCTCAACTTCCCCTACCCCAACGACCACAAGCGAGTGGCCGTCAACGGTCGCATCTGGCACCACGACACCGATCAGCGCGCCTTCCGCAACCCGCCCGATACCCCCCACGAGATTGTCGTCTTTGGCGATTCCTTTCTCTACGGCCACGGTATCGAGGAGCCGCAGACCGCGGTGGCCATCTTGCGCAACCAGTTCAAGTGGAAGATCTACAATATGGCTCGCCAGGGAGACAGCATCTGGCAGCAGTACATCCTTTTCCGCCTCTGGTTTGACGAACTCAAGCCCAAGCACATCATCCTTTGCCCGTTCGGTAACGATTTTTGGGACATCGAAGGACCGCGCACCCCGGAAGATCAGATGGATCCTCCCGAGTTCAAGCCGGGCTTTATCGAGACCGTACGGACCAATATCAACGACCCCGAGATCCGCAAACCTTACGGCAACTGGTGGACTTCGAGCTATTGCTATCGGCTGGTTTCTTTCGCGCGCCGCCGCCTGGAGCATCGCAACGACTTCCATCCCGAAACCGATGAAAGTCGCAAGGTCGCCGATTTCGAACGCGAGGGCCACTACTACACGGCGCTCTTCGAGGATATGCTCAAGCGTGCCCGGGCCGCCGGCTGCACGGTGGACATGGTCTACATCGACACGGCCACCGACTCGGACTACTGGCGAGATCAACAAATCAAGATGGGCGTTTTCTTCAAAGCTCTGTGCGAGCGCAATAAAGTCCCTTATTATTCGACTCGCGATCTTCTCAAAGGACACGACGAACTGGTGCTGCCCAACGACGGCCACCTCAACCCCAAGGGCAACCAGGTCCTGGCCGAGTTTATCGCTCGCGAGTGTCCCAAAACCTGGACTAAAGATGGAAGTTACTAAGGGGGAATCCTAAGATGGGCTACAACGCCAGCCTCACCGCCAAGTGTTGGAAATTGCATACCTGCGTCAACTGCAGCACGGTCTTCCGCTACCTGATGACCCGTAAGGTCACCGCCCAGGGCAACACCGAAGCTCAGGCGCGAACCAATCTCGGCCAGGCCGTGGTCAAGTCCCTTACCAACGGAGTGGACCAGCATTCCTGTCCGACCTGCGGCCTGCACCCTCCGGAAATGGTGACGTCCGCGCGAAACGCACGCTTCGGTTGCCTGAACGGGCTGGTGGTGGCCGTCTGTTTTGGCCTGATGATCGCCCTGGCCATCGAGTATCCGGTGTCCACCATCACCCTCTGGGGCGGAGTGCTGCTGGCGCTGTTGGCAGCCAACTACGCCTGGATGGCCCTCAAGAATCCCAACAACCATGTGCCGAGCAATCTCGAGCGAGCCCAGAAATCAGTCCAAGAGCAAAAACTGTTTGTGGAAGAATCTCCTCAAAATCCTCCGGTGCGACGCAGTGATCTGGCCGAGTTGACCCACGGTCGCAACCCGTTGGCGCTGGCGCTACTGGGCTCGGGTCTGCTTTTGATGGCGCTACCGGAAGTGACGCGTTCCGTCAGCGGCTGGCAGGAAAACCCCAAGTTTTTCCCGGCCGTGGTCGGCCCCGGAGACAACCCGACCTACTATTTTGACCGCAAGATTCACAGCCTCAAGGGCTATTGGCGAGCCACCAACATCAGCGCCGAAATGGATGGCAAGAAGCTGACGGCGACCGCCAAAGACAACAACTGGGGGAGCAGTATCTCGGTCAAATCCAGCGAGCAGAACACTCAGGAAACGCTGTGGCTCAAAGTTGCCGTCCCGGACGATGGGGCGCTGGCCAAGAAAACCGAAAAGCTCGACTTGAAAGTTCAGTACGTGGCGCCGGTCATGTCAGGCTCCAGCAACTTCCGCGAAGAAGACGGAGAGGTAGCCGAAAAGCCCGAACTCCACCTGGCCACGGTCGGGGCCGGCAGGCTTTACGGCAAGCTCGCCTGGCTGGGAGTGCTGGGAGGACCAGGCCTGATGTTTCTGGCCGGCTGGTTGTTCATCCGTCACGCCAAGTCGCTCAAGGGCAATCCCCATCAGGCTCTAGAAGCGGAGGACTAAAACCCGACCCCCGCGAAACGCCGGGAGCATACTCTCAAATTAAAGGATTTCTTTATGGCCTTCGTTTCATCCAATGACCTGTCCACCGGCATCACCGTCGACATCGACGGCGACCTGCTTCAGGTAATCGAATTTCAGCATGTCAAGCCCGGCAAAGGCTCGCCCTTCGTGCGCGCCAAGTTCAAAAACATCAAGACCGGCTACACCAAAGAATTCACCTTCCGTGGCAACGAAAAGATGACGCGCGCCCACATCGAGCGCCGTCCGGCCTCGTTCCTGTACGCTCAGGACGACGAATATTCGTTCATGGATTCGGAGAGCTTCGACCAGCACGCCGTCACCGGCAAAGAAGTCGGTGACCAGCGCAAGTGGCTGAAAGACGGCATGGAAGTCATGCTGGTGCTCTACGATGACCGCATCATCGGCATCGAATTGCCCAACTTCGTGGAGCTGGTGGTCATCGAGACCGAGCCCGGCTTCAAGGGTGACACCGCCACCGGCGCCACCAAGCCCGCCACCGTGGAAGGCGGCGCGGTCGTCTACGTGCCTCTCTTTGTGGAGCAGGGCACCAAGCTGATGATCGACACCCGCACCGGCGAGTACATGAAGCGCGTCTAGCACGTGTCCATCCTGATCGTCGGGGCAGGGGCCATCGGCCAGTGGCTGGGGGCCCTTTTGCATGAAAGGGCTGGCGAGACGGTCACCATGTTGGCCCGTCCCCGTCAACTGGAGGCCCTGGCTTCCTTGCCCATGCGATCGGTGGCTCAGCTGGAGCCGGGGACCGCTTTCGACGACGTCATCTTCACGGTCAAGGCTTTTCAGGTGGAGGAAGCGGCCGCTCAGCTGGCCGCTTCCGGCCTGCGGCTGAAGCGGATCTGGGGCTTCCAGAACGGGATGGGCAGCGACGAAAAGCTGGCGGCCCACTTTCCCGGTCTCTGGTTCGGGGCTATGACCACCACCATTCCGGTGTACATCGAGAATGGCAAACCCCAACCGGGGCCGCGCGGCGGTCTGGCCTGGGCCACCAAACACGAGCGCTTCCTGGCCCCGCCCTGGCTGGATCGCATGGGACTGCCCTGCACCGCAGTGCCCCGGGTCGACTCCCTGAAATGCTCCAAGCTGCTGCTCAACGTGACCTGCAACTCCAGTTGCGCTCTGCTGGACATGCTGCCCTCGGAAGTGGTTGCCCACGGCCCCATGTTCAACTTTGAGCTGGCCTGCTTGCGCGAATTCCTGGCCGTGGTGCGGTCCAATCGCATCCCCCTGGCCGACCTGCCCAACTACAAGGTGACCCAGATGGCCGGGCTGGCCTATCTGCCCAACTTTGCCATTCGCTCGTTGCTCGGCTCCAAGATCACGAAGGCGCGCGGTCAAAAGCCGCCCTCGTTGCTGGTCGATCTGCGGGCCGGACGCCCTCAGAGCGAGGTAGAGGTGCTGAATGGAGCCGTGGTGGAGCTGGGGAAACGCAGCGGCATCCCCACTCCCGGCAATGCCTGGTTGTTGGAAAACCTGCGCGCGGTGGTGGCCGACAACTCTCTGTGGGCCGGCTATCGCGGTCAAATTGACAAGGTGGCCCAGCAGGCCCTATCGGCCCTCAAGACAAAATAGGCCGGGTGAGTAGTGAGCCAGAACAAGCGCCCTTAACCCAAAAGATCGACGAAGGATTCGGGTCCTTCGAAGGGGATCAAACCGCCGTCCGCCGCCCGCGACCGGAAGACGACATCGTTCCCGGCAAAGGTCGCCGCCTGCGACCCGAGGACGACAACGTGGGCCCCAAAGCCAAGTATGAGTCCAAGGCCCTGGTGCTGGACGTGGCCGATAAGCCGCCCTGTTGGGACGGGCAAATCCTGGACGTGCGCAACCTCACCAAGGCTTACAACAAGCAGCTGGCCGTCAACGAAATGACCTTCCAGCTCTATCCCGGAGACATCCTGGGATTTCTCGGACCCAACGGTGCCGGTAAGACCACCACCATCCGCATGCTGGCCACCGTGCTCGCCCCCGACGGCGGTTCGGCCTACGTGGGCGGCCACTCGCTCAAAGAGGTGGAAGAGATTCGCGCGCGAGTCGGCTACATGCCGGACTTTCTGGGCGTCTACGACGACCTGCTGGTCAAGGAATACCTGGAGTTCTTCGCGCGCGCTTATAAAATCAGCGCAACCCATCGAGATTTCGTGATCCGGGAGGCTTTGGAGATCACCCGTCTGACCAGCCTGGCCGACAACCCGGTGGACGGACTGTCGCGCGGTCAGAAGCAGCGTTTGGGCCTGGCTCGCCTGCTGATGCACGACCCGGTGCTGCTACTGCTCGACGAACCGGCCGCCGGTCTCGACCCCCGCGCCCGCGTGGACCTGCGCGACATCCTGCGCAGCCTGCAGCAGCGCGGCAAGGCCATGATCGTCTCCAGCCACATCCTCAGTGACCTCTCCGACTTCTGCAACAAGGTGGGTATCGTCGTCAACGGCAAGCTCATCCTGTTTGACGAAACCAAGCGCCTGATCGATCGCATGCGCGACCGTCGCCGTTTGCGCACCCGCTTGCTGCACGGTGGGGAAGACGCCATGAAGTTCCTCAACAATCGCCCCGAGGTACACAACGTCCAGTTCCAGGGCGAAGATCTGCTGTTTGAAGTGGTGGGCTTCGATCAAGAAGTGGCCGATCTCCACCGGGCTTTGTTTGAAGCCAACTTCTCCATCATCACCCTGTCCGAGGAGCCCTGGGATTTGCAGGATATCTATCTGCAGGCCACCGAGGGGATCGTAACTAGAGACTGATGCTGTCCCAACTGCTCGATATCTATGAACAACTCTGGATGCGCGACGACTCGCCCTGGGCCGCTCACGAAGCCGACAGCCTCGGGCGGATGCGCCAGTTCCTGGCCAGCTCTCCGGAGGTATTTCAACGTTCCCATATTCCCGGCCACTTCACCGGATCGGCGCTGGTTTGCGATCCGCATCTGACCCGGGTGGCCCTGACCCATCACACCAAGCTCGACAAGTGGCTACAGTTTGGCGGCCACGCCGACGGCGATGACAATCTGGCGCGGGTGGCGCTGCGCGAGGCCGAAGAAGAGAGCGGACTGCCCAGGCTCAACTATCTGGATTTTGAAGAGGCGCTCGGCTGCCCGCATCATCCGGTTCCCTTCGATCTGGACATCCACGAAATTCCGGCCCGAGGCTCCGAGCCCGCCCACCTCCACTACGACGTTCGTTTCGTGGTGGTCAGCCAGACTCAGGCGCTCCAGATGAACGAGGAATCCCAACAACTCGGCTGGTTCAGCCTGGCGGAAGCTCGAGAAAAGACTCAGGAAGAGTCGATGCTACGCCAGTTTCAGAAGCTGGAGCTGCTGCATCGCACGCTGGTCAAACAACCCACAGAAATATCCACTTCTCCTCAACGGTAATGCGCTGCTGAGCCGGCCAGTCTCCCATATCGAAGCTATGCGAGACGAGCCGGGTTCCGGGCGGAAGCTCTCGACGCAACTTGGGCAGCAGTTTGGCATTGACCGAATGGAGTAAATAGAGGGCAACGACGGTAGCCCCCGTCAAATCCGCATCGAAGAAGTTGCCGGTGCGGAACTCCGTCCGCTCGGACTGACCGGCGGCGCTCGCGTTTTCTCGACTGCGCAGGACCAGCGACGGATCGATGTCGATTCCGACTCCGCGCGCGCCCCGCTCGGCCGCTCCTATGACCAGGCGGCCATCCCCGCCAGCATGCCGGCTACCACAGCGGGCGGCGAGGCCACGTAACGAATGTCCTTTTTCATCGGGGCTCCTTCTCGCCGGCTCCTGCCTGGTTCCCCTGAAAAGCAAAAAGAGCTGTCTCCGAAGAGACAGCTCTTTTTTAGCTCTGGCTTAAAACAGAGGACGGGGGCCGGCCATCGCGCCCATCGGACCGACACCGGCGAAGGCGCCGGGCATTCCGCCACCCATCATCGGGTTGCCTCCGCCCATCGCGCCCATCTGGGCCTGCAGCTTCTGCATCTTGTGCATCAGCTTGCGCATCTTCTTCATCTTGTGACCGCCTCCGCAGGGGCCGCAGCCACCCGGGCCACCGGGGCCGCCCGGGCCACCGAAGGAGTTACCGAAGTTGGGGGTGCCCTGCGGGCCACCGAAGCCGCCAAAACCACCTGGTCCGGCCGAAGCGAAGGCTCCGGGTCCGCCGGCCGAGGCGAAAGCACCACCGGCGCTGGCCACTGCGGTTGCGCCTCCGGCCGAGGCGACGGCGCCGCCGCCGAGTCCGTTGAAGAGAGATTGTCCGACTCCCCCGCCGGCCATTGCCATCGCGCTGGCCTGAGCTTGCTGTAAGGGGTTAACTCCAAAGCTGGTTCCGAACATTGTGTGTGCCTCCCGTTGATTCGTCTTCTTGAATTCAGAGTAAGGGAGGGCGGGCCGGAAACCGAGGTGGAGAATGTCAGCGAATTGCAAACGCTGTAACAAGAAAGTGAACTGGCGTTACCAGATTGTAAACAGCCGGACATGCCCGAGGCGGGCGTCCCGATATCTAACTTTTCCCACCCGATCTCCAGTCGTCTAGGGGTCGGTCCAAAATATTTTCCAGGAGCCGGCCCGAGCGTGCGGAATGGGATGGACTATGAAAAAGCTTCTTGTTTCCGCGACCCTGCTCGCCCTCAGTCTGGCAGCTCAGGCCAATCCCATGCGTTTCGGCACCACCACCTCCCCCGCGTCCTTCAAAGTGGATCTGCCGGGCTCGTGGGCCCTGAGCAAAATTCCCGGCTGCTGGGAAGACCTGCTGGGCTCCCGCCTGCAGGCCGTGATCGCGGAGAATGCCGAAAAAACCGTCGAGAACACCTACCCGGACTGGAAGAAGCGCTTCATCAAAAGTGGCTACGAAGTCTACGAAGTCAACCTTCAGGGCTCGCAGGGAGTCATCGCCAAAACCAAGGACAGCTGTATGGGCATCGTGTTGCGCAAAGGCTATCAGATCAACCTGATGCTCAACGTCTCCAATGCGGAGATCAGCATGGATGAACTGCTGGACCGTATGGCCAAGACCTTCACGTGGATCAATCCCTAAAAGTACTGCTGCTCGCCGTCTGGCTGGGCTGGACGGCCGGAGCTCAGACCGTGGGGGTGGAACTGCTTCAGGAGCCTCTGACTCCGGAAGAAGAGAGCTACGTGCAGCACGGGCTCAATTGGATGGCTCAATTCTACACCGAGCAAGGTTTCCACCCGCGCAATCAGATCAAGGCGCGGGTCTTCGCCAACTATGCGGAATTCTCCGAATACCAAATGGTGCATCGCAACTTCAACGACGGGTCGCGGCCTTCGCCCACCGCCTATTACTCCGTCACCGCCGACGAACTGGTGACCTGGCGCACGCGAACTCTGAAGTCGTTGCTCATCCACGAGAGCAATCACGCGCTGCTGCGTTCGGACTTTCGCCATCCCCCCAAGTGGGTCAACGAGGGGATCTCCGAATGTTTCGAGGGTTTTGATTTCACCGGCGAGCAAACCCTGTTTCTGGCGCAACGGCCGCGCCTGCGCAAGGTCAAGCGCTATCTCACTCCCGACTTCGGTTTGCGGGTCGTCTCGGTGCTCGACCTGAGCGAACGCGAATTCAATCAGGCGGCCACCGACCGCGGGCTGGACAGCTACACGCGGGCCTGGGCGCTGGTTTTCTATCTGTGGAGCAAGGCAGGTGCCCGCGGACTGGGGGAGATGCTGCAGGCACTCAAAAACGGAGAGCCGGCCCGTGACGTTTTGGGCCGGCTCTTGCCGGGTGATCTGGAGCAGGATTTGCTTAGTTTTTACTCTCGCTTAGAACTGCCGCCGGAGGGTTCCAGCGCTCCACCGCGTTAGCCAGCGGCGAACCTTTGACCAGTTGAGCGAAAACCTCGGCCACACTTTTGCCGCCCAGGATGGCCAGGGGTGACATGCTTTCGGCCAACTTGCCGGCCAGATGCTGGTCGGAGAAGCTCTGCAGGGCGGCCACCAGGTCGGGCGAGACGGCTCCCGCTTTGTGAACCACCGCTTCCACCTCGGCCCGCAATTCGGTCAAGCGCTGCTCCAGCCTGGCCTGCTGGAACCGCACCTCCTGTTCTTGCTGGCGGTCGCCGCGGGTCAGTTGCGAAGCCAGCAGACTGTCCAAGGCCGCCTGCTTCTCTTGCTCGGCCTGCAGTCGTTGACTTTCCTGGAGCACCTCGGCGGCCAGACGGGCCTGGTCGAGTTCGGCACTGGCTTGCACCCGCTGCTTTTGCAAGTCCAGCTGAGTGCGAACGGTCTCAAAACGCAGAGACTCAATTTCTTGCCGAATCTGTTCGCCCTTGCGCGTCGCCTCCAGTTCCCGTTGTTCCTCAGCCAGAGTGATGGCCTGACGCACCGCCTGGTGCTGGGCTTCGGTCAACATCTGCCCGATGGACTCGTCCCCGATCTTGACGTCGAGTACGTCCACATCGTAGACCCGCATCCCGTTTTCCGGGAACAGGCGCCCGGCGCGACCTTGAGGGCCGCCCAGAATGGCGTCCCGCACCACCTCGATGGCCCGCGCGTAGAACTCTTCCAGGCCCAACTGCTTGATGGTGGCGCGCAATAGAGAGCGGAGATGGTCGGCCAGGAACTTCACGTAATTTTCCACCTGAAACCAGCGCTCCGGGTCGCCCTCAAAATTGACGCGGTAACTGAGCGTCAGGGCCACGTGGCACAGGTCGCGGGTTTCCGCCTCGATGAGGTCGGAGACTTTGTTGTTGAGCACCCGCAGATAGGCGGTGCGCAGGCTGCCGTCCTCGGTCTTGGGTGTGCCGGTAGAGAGCTGCAGGGCCTCCAGCGTTTCGTCATACTGCAGGAAGACGCTCTGGGGGCCGACCACGACTCGCCGCGTGCCGGTCTTGCTCACCACCATGACCGCATAACCCGTCCAGACATCCAGAGTGACCGCCCCCTCGTAGTTGACGTTGAGAGTGACCGAGCGGGGTGGGTTAAAACGCTGGCTGCGCGTGAAGTCATCGGATACCAGTCCCTCCGAGGGCTCATCCCTACGCGCGGGAACGACTGCCTGGGCGGCCCGCGTCTTCTCCCTAGAAAGCGGCACCTCTCCTCCCGCCAGGCGGGCGTTGTAGCCTAGAACCTGCGTATTGTCAGGATAGAAAAGTTCGCATTCGGCCGGGCTCAGCACCCGGCGAGCAATGACCTCTTTGCGCGGATCCGGCAAGAACATGGCCGGGCCAACCTGCAGCTTGACTTCGCCGGTCAGGCGATTGAGCACGTAGCTGGCGGCCCCGGCCGGAATGGCTACCGCGTAGGTGAGTTCGCTGCGCTGATCGCCATAGCGGATAATGGCATGCTCGGGTCGTGGGAAATAGATCATCTGGTCGCGCCCGGTCAGAAAAAGCTCCTCCCCTACCGTGCGTTCGGTTCCATCTGCTTCGGTGTAGGGCGCGATCACCTTGAGATAGATGCCGCTGATCTCGCTGAGCTCAATGGCTTTGAATTTGCGCGAACCGTTTTTCTCCACGAATCGCTCGGTGGGCTCGGGAAAGACCACGTCGGGGCCCTTGATGTAGCGCTTGTTGCCGTCTTCGTCGAGGAGAATGCAGTATTCCAGGCGCTCCAGGGTGGCGGCATCCCGCACGAAATGACCCGCTTCATCGGGCAACACTTCGATGCCGGTGGGCGGGATATAAAAGCTGACTTCGGTGCCGCGAATCAGTAGAAGCTTGCCCAAGGTCAACTCGGGAATGTCGCGCACGACTTCTTCTTCTTTCTGCGGCTTGATCACGGCCCGCCCCCAGTTTTCCCGGGCGGCCTCTTCGTTGTAGACCTGAACCAGCAGGTACTGGTTGGAGCGCAGCAGATGCCCGCGCACCACTCGGGCCACCTGACCGGGCCAGAGTGGGAAAGTGGCCGGGCCAGGGATATTGACCTTACGGCCCAGGGTCAGTCGCACCAGAGTGTTCGGTCCGCTTTTGGCGTATTCTTCGTCGCCTTCGCGAGCCGGGTTTTCCAGCACGATGTACCAGCCTTCCTCGGCGTAGGGGAAAGCGGTGATCGACTCCTCCAGAGTGCAGCGGCGGTAGCGCCGGCTCTGTTCTTCGAAAATGACGGGCCGGTCCGTGTTGGCCAGGCTGGTCTTGTGGGGACCAACATAAGCAATGACGTTGCCTTTGGTTTCGTCCAGGATGAAGGCGAATTCGTTGGGAGCTAAGACCAGATCTCGTTCGCGCACGTTGTCGGCCATGGGTTGCCACCTCCAGTAGAAGTGAATCCACTATAAGCAACTTCCCGATGGCCGACCGTGACTTTAGGCACTCCAGGCTTTACCAGTTCGGAGCGCCCGCTCTCGTCAGCTGCTGCTGGGTGGGCCAGTAGCCGCGCTTGATGGTGACGCATTTGTTGTCCTTGCGGTCGGCCTTGACCTTGGCAGGAGTGCTGCGCATCAGCCGTGCTTCTTCTTCGATGGTGCCGTCAGCCAGATGCTTGGAACCGCCGCACAGGATCTTCTCCAGTCTCCAGAGGGCTACGATCTGGGAGCTCAGATACGGCGAATCAAGCCAGGGCTTGAGGGCTTCCGTCGTGTTGGGCTCACTGCGCACTTTATCCATCTGAGCCACTTCCGGAGGCTTGGGGTACTGGTTCGGCTTGGACACATAGAGCGCGGTCGGAAGCATGCGGAGCAGTCGCTCCTTGGACAGATACTGGGAAAAGTCGTGACTGACGGGCACATCCTGGTTGTCCAGCATCAGGGTGCGATTGCCCATCAGGGTGTCCCACTGTCCTTCGGTCATCCGGGGGATGGCGGTGCCGCCGGCATAGCCACGACTGAACTTACGAACCAGCAGAGCCTTGTCGCGGTCGCCCACGTAGCTGGAAATCGTCATCCAGTGCATTCCCACGCGGGGGTTCTTGGCGGAAAACGGCATGCGGCTCTTGTACCAGACGTCGTAGTCCAGGTCGGAACCGAGCAGGCCGTAGAAGTTGGTTTTGAGCGGAGTAGCCGGTGAGAAGGCGGCCGGAAACTTCTTGGCGTCGTCTTTGTAGGTCAGTTCCGGGTAGATGGCGGCGGCGCTGACTTCGCAGCCCAGGCTGTGCCCGAGCACGTCCAGTTTGGTTCCAGGAGAGCGCTGCTCGATGGCCAGCAGCAGCTGGCGCAGGGGCACGCGTCCTACCGTGCGGGCCCGGCTGATGGCCGTAAAGTAGGCGTCTTCGGTCTGCCAGGGCACCTGGTCACCGGGGATGGCTGATTCCCATTCGACTCCCAGCACGGCCGATCGGACGCCACGCGAGTCGAAGATCTCTTTGATGTTGTCAGAGACTTTGGCGTAGTCTTCCTTGGTATCGTCCTTGGGGATGCCGTAGCCATGGACCATCACCACCAGGTGTTCCGGTTTTTGGGCCAGGATGGGTGCGACGGATTTGTCGATTTGCTCCGCCGTGAGGGATTCGCCCTTGCCGAGCCAGACCGGACTGTATCGCCCGGGTGTATCCTGGGCTACGGCCGGCAAACTGGCCAGCACCAGGCAGAAAAGAGTTTTGAGGTTGCGCATACGGCCTCCAGAAGTAAGTCTGTAGTGAATCTAAGGCGTGGGCCACCCCGCCCGACAGTGATCGATGTCAAAAAGGAAACAGGACCGAAGTCCCTGATCGCGGACAAAAACGCCGTGCTACTGTGTTTGAATGGCCGCTGACAAAAACGAACTCAAACTGGTCTTTCCGGCTCTCATGCTGGCCTTATCGCTGGCGGCTCTGGACCAGAACATTGTTGGCACGGCCCTGCCCCTGATCGTCAGCGATCTGGGCGGTCTGTCCCACATCTCCTGGGTGGTCACGGCCTTCTTGCTGGCCTCCACGGCCACCACGCCCCTCTACGGAAAATTGAGCGACCTGTTCGGACGACGTCCTCTGTTTCTGGCGGCCATCACCATCTTCTTGATCGGCTCGGCCCTGTGCGGCCTGTCCCGAACGATGCTGCAGTTGATTGTTTTCCGCGGCATCCAGGGATTGGGGGCCGGCGGCTTGATGACGCTGGCTCAGACCACCATCGCCGACCTGATCCCGCCGCGTGAGCGCGGGCGTTACCAGGGCGTCTTCGGAGCGGTCTTCGCCGCCTGCAGCGTAGCCGGGCCTCTACTGGGTGGCCTGATCACCGACGCCCTCTCCTGGCGCTGGGTCTTCTACGTGAATCTACCGGTAGGCGCGGCCGCGCTGGCCCTGATCTGGATCGGGCTGAAACCTCGTCAGCGCGACAAGCGTCCCTCGATCGACTACCTGGGCGCAACTTTGCTGACGGCCGCCACCAGCTGTATTTTGCTGGTGCTGAGCTGGGGCGGATCGCTGTATCCCTGGTATTCCCACACGATATTGGGGCTCTCGGCGGCGGCGGTGTTCCTGGTGCTGGCTTTGATGTGGCAGGAGAATCAGGCCGCCGAGCCGATTCTGGCCCCTCGACTGTTCTACAATCGCGTTTTTCAAATCGGCGCCAGCGTCATTTCGCTGAACGCGGCCGCCCTGTTTGGGGCGATGATCTTCCTGCCCCTGTTCTTCCAGCTGGTGATGGGCAAGTCGCCCTCCAGCTCGGGACTGTTGATGGCTCCGCTGATGGGTGGCGTGATCGTCTCCTCGGTCATCAGCGGTCGCATCGTGAGTCGCACCGGTCGCTACAAGATGCTCACCATCAGCGGTCTGGCCGTAGCCACCGCCAGTCTGCTGTGGTTGAGCTGGTGCGCCCATCACGCCCAAGCGGTCGGCCAGATGGAAGTCGGGCTGATCACCCTGGGCATGTCGCTGGGTCTGGTGATGCCCAATCTGACCGTGGCCATCCAGAACGCTGTCGAGACGCGCGATCTGGGAGCGGCCACCTCCACTTCCGCCTACTTCCGCTCGCTGGGTGGAGCGGTGGGAGCGGCCATCGCCGGGGCCCTGCTGAACCTGGGTCTGGAACGGAGCCTGACGGCCGAGGGCATCCCCCTCAGCGTGCTCAACCAGGGTGTGGCCGAGATGAGCAAGATGCCCATCGTTTTGCAAGGATATCGAGAGGCCATCGGCTCCAATCTGGAGGCCTGCGCGGCCGTGGCTGCCCTGGCTTGCGTCCTGACCTGCTTTCTTCCCGAGTTGGCGCTACGGGGAGGCGAGCAGCCGGCTCAGCCTTTGGCCGAGTAGAGCTGGACGGGCAGCCCGCCGACTGGCCTGAGAGTGATACCCGCGTGGGCTGCAGGCATGCGATCCAGCATCCGATAGTCCCAGTTTTCCAGCACCGCCGCCAGCACCAGGGTGGCCTCCATGCGCGCAAAGTGCTCACCGATGCAGACCCGGTTGCCCCCGCCGAAGGGGAAATAAGCAAATCGGGGCAGATGGTCGACGTTGCGCCAACGTTCCGGCTGGAAGGCTTCGGGCTCCGGGAAATACTGGGCCTGACGGTGGGCGATGGCCGAGCTCATGATCACCACCGATCCCTTGTCCAGGGCTTCTCCGCCGATGGTCACGGGCTCGCGGGCCATGCGAGCGATGACCCAGGCCGGCGGATACAGGCGCATGGCTTCCTGAGTGATCCACCGACATTCTTCTAAGCGGGAGAAATCTTCGGCTCCATGTTGCTTGATTTCTTGACGAGCCCGTTCCAGCCACTCAGGGTGTTGGGCCAGCAGGGCCAAGGTCCAGGAAAGAGCGTTGGCGGTGGTTTCGTGACCGGCCAGAAAAATGGTCATGCATTCATCGCGCAATTGCTCGTCGGACATGGGCACGCCGTTATCGGTGGCCATCAGCAGCATAGAGAGGAAATCTCCCTGGTCGCCGCTGTGGCGGCGCTGCTGAATGAGGTCGTAGATAATCGAGTCCAGCTGGCGTCGCCCCCGCCAGAACTTGCGGTTGGCTTCAATCGGCAGATACTGCATCACGGGCATGAGCGGAATCATCCCGACATTGAACGAGGCCAGCGAGTCGTGCATGGCCTCGGCCACCAGGGGGGTGCGGTCACCGATGCTGTCGCCGAACATGGTGCGAGTGATGATGTCCAGGGTGATGGCCATCATCTCCGCGCTCAAGTCCAGGAACTGGCCGTGGCGCCAGCGGCCTAGATGCTCGCGCGTGGTGTCCAGAATCACGCGGGCGTAGCCGGCCAGCCGATTCTTGGCGAAGGCCGGCTGCACCAGGCGACGTTGGCGCAGATGCAATTCGCGGCCGGCCGTCAGCAGGCCGTTGCCCAGCAGGCGCTTGGTCATCTCCAGGCCGCGGCTTTTACCGAACTTGAGGCCCTCGGTGACCAGCACTTCGCGCACCAGTTCCGGCTCGATGGCCAGATAAAGCCTGCGCAAGCCGCTGTGCACGAAGACAAACGAACCATGCTGCTGATGCAGGCTGGTCAAAAATCCCAGCGGGTCGCGGGACATGCGCCAGATAAACGAAGGTGCCGAAAACTTCAGCCTGGCGGTGAGTCGAGACAAGCTCAGTCCTTGGGAGTGAAGGCGAAGCTTACGTTGCTCTGGTCGAGTTCCTTGACGTTGCTCAGTTGGATGACGGTGACGGGCCCCGATTCATTGCAGCCGGAGAGATAGATCTCTTCGAGCATGTCTTCACCCTGAGAAACCTCGGCGTAACCGGTCAGAGTGCCGATAAAGCAGCGCTGATCCATCGTAACCACTCGAGTCAATTTGCCAACTTCAATATTTGCCATGAGTACCTCTTCTCTTCAGGGCTTTAGCAGCCGGGCGATGTAGCGCGGAGCCGGCGAGCCGAAAGCCAGAATCTGATCGTGGACGCTTTGCCAGCTTTCGCCGGGATGATCCTTCCGATAGGCCGTAACCAGGTCGTTGACTTCGCAGTTTCCTACGTAGTAGGTCGAAAGCTGGGCGCTGGTCAAGCAGGCACGGCGCCATTTCGCGGTGGCCTCGCCCTCCTCCTGAAAGCCGGCCTGCATCAGCCAGCGCACGCCTTCGGCTTCGCTAAGATGGCCGGCGTGCACTTTCTGGTCGAGCAAAGCATTCAAAATCAGACGCAGTCGCATCTTGAGCTGCTGCATGTGGACGGGGGCGCCGCCGTACCCGTTGGCCACCATCATCTGCTCGGCGTAGGTCGCCCAACCCTCGACGAAGGTTCCACTTTGCAGAATGGCGCGGACTTTGGTGGGCGCCTGGAAGCGGTTGGCATGCATCAACTGCAGGTAGTGACCGGGCATCGCCTCGTGGACGGTCAGGTCGTCGAGCATAGCCTTGTTGTATTCGCGGTAAAAGCTCAGCGAGCGCTCGGCACTCCAGTCCGACGGGGTCGGAGCGATGGCGTAGTAGGTGGTGCCGCCTTTCTCCAGGGGTCCGGGCGAGTCGCAATAGGCGATGGCGACGCCCCGGTTGAATTCGGGCATCTCGATGATCTGACAGGGTTCTTGCGGAAGGCTGACCAGTTTGTGGTCGGCCACGAAAGCGGTCGCTTTCTTCAGGGACTCGCCGGCCAGCGGCACGATGGTGGCGCTATCCGGGCGAGATTCGGCCAATTTGTGGAGGACGGCCCGGCACACCTGGCTGTCGCTCAACTTGTCGGCGGAGCGATGGAGCAGTTGGGCGTAGAGAGGACGCGCCACCCGGGTCATTTCTTGATGGGTGCGGACCAGGTCTCTTTCGGCGCGAGCCTGCAGTTCTTCCGGCGTCAGCGAAGACTCCAGGGTAAAGAAGAGCTTCTTGCGCCAGCGCTCGCGACCCAGGCGGAAATCTCCGTGGGACCGAGGCAGCAGATCCTTTTCCAACCAGGTCCCGTACTCTCTCAGCGCTTGCACGGCCAGGCGCCGGGCCGCCTCAACTCGAGCACGCTTCTCAGGAGCCTGCTTGAGGAATTCTTCCAGGTCGTTTTCCAGGAAAGCGATGGTTCCGGTGTTCTGCGCGATGGCGGTCTGGCAGTGAATGGGCGGCGGATTGTCCAGCTGAGCGCGCGCTTGCTGCAAGAAGGTAGGCAGGTTTTCCAGTCGGGAGGCCACGGCCTCGAGGCGCTGCGGCAAAGGCGCGTAGTCGCGAGCAATGATGGCGAAGATGGCCGGCCCCGGATTATAGATGAGGGGATTCCAGTGATATTCCTTCAGCTCGTTGGTGGACCAGAGCTGGCCACGCAAGGAATGGATGAGCATGTCGCGGTCGACCGCGTTCTCACGACTCAACTCGGAGGCGGGAAGCGCCTCCAGCCGGGCCAGCAACTCGCGAGCGAAGGCCAGATTGCGCTCGACCCCGGCCGCCGAGACGTCGCTCCAGTCGCCGTCGTAGCGGTGATCTCCCAGCACGGTGGCGGTCTCCGGATTGTTGCGCAGGTAACCCTCGAGAAAGTCCCCGGCCACCTGGGCAAAGCGGTCGTCGGCGGGAGCGGCCCAGGCCAGTGAGGTGAGGGCCAGCGAGAGAGCAAGCTTCCTAAGCATTCTTTAGCTCCTTGGTGAGTCGCAGCAGGGCGTAGAGCAGATCTTCGCCTTCGTCTTCGCGCAGGGCGTCGCGCAGGTCGGTCAGCAGGTCCGGCCAGCGACTTTGCAGGTTGGCTTCGAGCAAGTCGGTGGCGGCCAGCATGACCTCGGTGCTTTCCTCTTCATCGAGCCAGCGCATGGCTTCGCTGATGTAGCTTTGCAGGTAGGGCTGGGTGGGAAGGCGGCGCTGCAGTTCAGCGCGCAATTCAGGGACGCCGGCTTCGCTTTCGTCATCGCCCTGTTGAGGAGGAAGGGAGTCTTCGTCACCCTCCCCGTCGTAGTCGGGCCATTCTTCGTCAGACACTGGGCTAAGGAGCCAGGACGCTTTGGCGCATCTCCTCGAGCGCGTCGCCGGACACGCCCAACTTGTGACTGAGGTCTTTGAGAAGATTGAGTTCTTCGAGGCTGGTTTCGCCGTCTTCGAGAGATACGGAGAGGAGAAAGCGCAGGAAGGTCTCGCGGTCTTCCCCTTCCGGCAGGGCTTCCTGCAACTCTCCTTCGCTGGGGAGGGGTGGGGCGCCCTTGAGCATTTCCTGGCGTTGGCCAGCCGGCACTTGCAGCTGATCCATCACCTTTTCGATCCACTCCAACTCGCCCTCGGCCAGAGAGCCGTCGGCCCAGGCCAGGGCCACCAGGGTCTTCAACAAGGTAAAGTCTTGGTCGGTCATACTCATCGAGTCGCTCATCCGGCCCAGTTCCCCCTCCACCTCGGTACCCCTTCAGGGGGTTGAAAGTTGCTCATTTCCGAGGATCTCGAGGCTGGTGTAAGGATCGAACTTGCCTTCCGGGATGTCCCGGCAGCTCATCGGGCCCTGGTGTTCGTGGGTGGCAAAGGTGAATTGCCAGTCCTGGCTGGTGCCATCCGCCCAATGGGCGCGGCAACCGCCCTCTCGAGGCTCGAGCCAGAGCGGCCACTGGCCACGCTCCTGGAAAAGTCGCGCTTCCATCAGCTGCAGTTCCGGCTTGTAGGCGGCGTTGCCGCGCAAAAAGCGCGGCGTGCACTCGGGATTGTCCAGGGAAAGACGGCCGAAAAAACGCCAGCTGGGCAGGTGCCAGAGGGTGGGCGCGAAGCGATGGCCGCCGATATGGCTGACTTCCCAGACTTCCTGGTGGCCGGCAGCGCGCAGGGCCTGCGCCAGACGCGGACCCAGCGAACCGCAACAGATGTCGCGGCTGCCGTGAGTGCAAACCAGGAATTTCTCGCTGACCGGTTGCCCCTGCCAGTCGCTGACGACGCCTTGCTTCCAGCCGAAGCAATGGATCTCGCCGGCGCTGGAATGACGAGCCAACAGGGTGAAGGGCGTGCGGCTGGCTCGCCATTCGTTCATGCGCTCTTCCCACTGGGCGGGGATGGTCAGGCAGTCTTGAGTCTTGGCGGGCCAGGGCCGCGGTTGGTCCACCACCACCAGCCAGTGACTGGTGGAGGCGCTGCCCAACAGAGGCTGGTCGCTACACAGGTCGACGCAGCGCGACACTTAGACTTTGTCGCGCAGACGGCCCTTCACGCGCCAGGCGGTGAAGGCCACGAAGAGAACTTCGGCGGCGCTGTAGACGGCCACATACTGGACGCCTCCGGTACCGAAGCCGTAGCTGTGCAGGCCCGCCCCGAGCACGAAGTTGACGCCGTACCAGGCCATCAGGACGCCCTGGAAAGCCAGCACCGACCAGGCGGCGATGCCGAAGGCACCGATCCAGTTGGTGAAGCGGGCGTGCAGGATGGCCAGATAACCCAGCAGTGCGATCAGAGCCCAGACTTCCTTGGGATCCCAGCCCCAGAAGCGGCCCCAGGAGTAGTTGGCCCAGACGCCACCGAGCAAAGTCCCGGCGGCCAGCAGAACCACGCCCACCTGGATGGCTTTGTAGAGAGCCGTGTGCAAGGCGGTCAGCTCTTCCTTTTGATCCGGGCCCTGCAGGTGCTTCCACAACACCATGTGGCCCAGGCCCATCGAGAGCAGGAAGGCCGCATAGCCCAGGGTGATGGTCAGCACATGGATGGTCAACCAGAAGTTGCTGCGCAACACCGGCATCAGGGGACGGATGGAGGGGTCGAGAACGGCCGGCAGCTGGTCGGCCAGGGCCAAACAGATGACGGCGCCGCTGCAGGCGGCCATCAGGTAGCTGCGCTGCCGGTAGAGCAGTTCGAAAATCAAGGCGAAGGTGATGGCGCCAAAGGCAACCCAGATCACCGACTCATACATGTTGGTAACGGGCGGACGGCCGCCAATCGCGCAGCGCAGGTAGAATCCGTAGGCGTGAAGAGCCCAACCGCCGGCCGCGCCGGCAACACCCAGCCAGTAGAGCGAGGTTCCCCGGGTGGTCAGGAACAGGCACACCAGGCTGAACAGATAGAGCATCCAGGCTTTGCGGAAGGGATGGAAGTGATTGTAGTGCACTTCGCGCGACAGCGCGGTGCCGTCCGGGTAGGGACCGATGGCCTGAAGTGCGGCCGCCAACTCATTGACGGCCTTCTCTTCGCCGCTTTTGTTGACGACGGCGGTGTGGAAATTCTCGATAGCCTTTTTCAGCTCGGGCGGCGCGTTCTCAGCGTTCTGCACTTCGTAGAAGTTGGCCCAGGGCGAGGTCAGGGCGTCGGGCGAGGGAACCAGTGTCCAGGAAGCGCCCTTGGAGATCATCTCCAGGTAGCCCATCTTGGAGAGCAGGTCGCTCATGGCCGAGAGCCGGTTGGGCACTTTGTCGCCCGGCTTCATCTTGTGCAGCTCTTCGCGGACCTTGACCACCTCGGGATTGGCGTTGAGTTCGTTCACCGTGAAGTAGCGCTGGTCGACCGGCAGCCCCAAGGTCTTGTGCCAGTCTTTGTTGCGGAACTCGATGACGGGCAGTTCGGCCACTTTGGGGCCGGCGGCATACCACTGCAGCATGGTGACCACCGGATCGCGTTTCTCGAACTCGGCCTTGCCGGTGATGTAGCGCACCGTTTCCAGGGCAAACGTGTCGAAAGGCTTGAGACGTCCCCCCTGCTGCACGGCGAGATAGCGGAAACGGTCCGCCCAGTCCGGCACTTCTTCGGCCCAGGCCGCCAGCGGAGCCAACAGCAGGCAGAGCAACAAAATCCATCTAGACATCTTCAAAAACCTCATTCGGAAACACCCCGCCGACCAACATTCACCTTGTAGGGGCGAGTGATGAACATAATGGCGATACCCATTACCACCATGATCGAACCCAAGTATTTGAGCGCGATTCCAGGGTCTTTGGCTACCGTGAAAATCGAGTAAGTCGGCTGGCCGGGAACTTCCGAGTAACTGCTCTGGAAGAACTTGTAGCCGCCTTTGACCAGCGGTTCATTCATTTGAATCAGATAGCTCTGGCCTTCCACTTCCACCTCGCTCTTGAAAGCGGCGGGGCTGTTGGTGCCGGGATCCATGTCCATCTGGAAGTCCTTGAGACGCAGGGGAAAGGCGAGCTCGATGCTTTTGTAGGCGTAGCCGACGATCAGCTCTCCGCCTGAATCGGCGTGAATCTGAAGCACGTCGCCGCGCTCCATCCAACGCATTTCGTTCTCCTTGGCTCCCAGCAGGCGCAACCGAATGGCTGGCGGGGGGGCGGTCTGTTCCGCGCCCTTCTCGACTTCCACGGAAACGAATTCCCGGACTTCGACCGCCTTGGGCAGAAGTTTGCTGACTTCGAACTGCAGGTTCATCCAGCCGGTCGCCTGCGGCTTGTTGAGGTCGACCGGGTGGGCCGCTTTGTCGTCCACTTTGCCCCAGAGTTTGCCGTTGGGATCGACGATGAAGCTGAGAACGTGACCTTCGCCGGCCGTATCCCAGGCGTAGAGCAGCTTGGCCGGAATGGCCTCGCCTTTGGAAGCGGTGCGGGTATTCAGGTCGGGCAGACGCGCGAACAGCAGCCAATCCTGGTAATTGCCCTTGCTGTCGGCGAGGCGAACGTCGAGGCAGGGGTTGACGGGATTGTCGCTCTGCGAAACCAACTCGTCTTTCTCGATGACGGCGTGCGGCAGATAGCGCCTCAGGGTGACGGTGAATTCGCCGACCTGGAAGGGCTTGTTGGCAGAGAGTTCAGAAACGTTGATCTGCAGGGGCTCCCCCGCCACCAGCAACTGGAGTTCGCCGCGCTCGCTGGAGCCGGCCTGGATCAGGCTCTTGAGGTGCTCCTGGTTGTTGGCGCGCAGCAGGCGGATGCGGGCCGGTCCCAACTGCACGTCGCCCTTACCCGCGGTCAGCCATTCGTGCTGGTCCACGCGCTCGTTGAAGATGCGCATTTCCAGAGCGGGCACTCCCTGGGGAGCTTCTTTATAGTAGGTGTTGCGCCGGGCGTGGTGGAGATACTCCACCACCTCGGCGGTCACACCCTCGCCCAGGTTGACCTTCTGGGGTCGACTTTCGCTGGGCGGAGTCCAGCGAAATTCAGCCGGCACTTCCTTGAGTTGAGCGCTCGGGCGCCCCACGAAGAAAACCGGGTCGTTGAGCATGATCCGCTTGGAGGTCTGCCCTTCCTGGATGATCATCGAGCCGTCCACGCCGGCCACCATCGTAAAGGCGGCGGCTGCGAGCAGAATCAAGATTCCCAGATGGGTGATGACGAAGCCGGTCTGCTTCTTGCTCCAGGGGTAGCGGATGGCCGTCGAGGTAAAGATGTTGACGAAGAAGATGACCAGAAAGACGGCGAATAGAGGGCTTTTGTAGACGAGATGCTGGGCCGTCGCGGTATCGTAGGCGGATTCATAGTAGGTGGCCGAGGCCAGAATCACCACAAAAAAAACGAAGAGAATGACGGCCAGCTTGATGGAGGCCAGGAACTTAAATACTTTGTTGCGCTTCACTTTGCACCACCGCCAGGGCGGTTGTGCGCCCGGGCGTTATTTCTTTTTGGGCTTCTTCCCGGTTTTCTTGGGAGCTATACTTGCCGGAGCAGATTTTTTCCCAATCGGTACAGCCAGGATTCCGTCCACCTCTTTGGTCAGATCATCGGCATAGGCCGGTTGACCTTGAGCCTGGGCCAGGCGTCGGACTTCCTCCAACTGGTTCTTACTGCCCTCGACATCGCCCAACTGGGCCAGGGTCAGGGCCAGATTGCCACGCGCCGCCAGCAGTTCGGGCTCCAGGCTGAGCGCCCGGTTGAAGTGGTGCATGGCGGTATCAAATTGACGAAGTTCGTAATGCGCCAGAGCCAGATTGAAATGGCCTTCGGCGTAGTCCGGCATTTGCTCCAGGGCCTGCTGCAACTGGGCGACCGCGTCCTCGAAGCGGCGCAGGCGAGCCAGCACGATGCCCAGGTTGTTCCGCGAGTAGACGTCGCGCGGGTCCGAGGCCAGGGCGGCATGGAACCGGTCGGCTGCCTCCTCGAAACGCTCTAGAGCGGTCAAGACCAGGCCTAGATTGCTCAGCGTGTAGCCGTCGCTGGGCTCGCTGGCCAGAGCCTGCTCAAAAGCCTGAAGGGCCTTGTCGACTTCACCCAGTTGGTAGCGAGTCAAGGCCAGATGGTTGAGGGCATAGACATCCTGCGGGTCGGCCTGGACGGCCTGCTCAAAACGCTGTCCGGCTTCCGCCAGACGACCCAACTGAGACAGAGCCAGGCCCCAGTGGGTGAGCGCGTAGGCGTCGCGATCATCTTGGGCCACGGCAAACGAGAAGTGTTCAATGGCCTCATCGTACCTGCCCAGCGAGGACAGCGAAAAGCCCAGATTGTTGCGGGCCAGCACGTCACCGGGGTCCACTTCCACGGCCCGCACCAGCACGTCGACGGCTTCCTGCATGTGACTGGAGCGAATCAGGCAAAGGCCCAGATTGTTGAGGGCGTAGCTGTCGCGGTCGTCGGCGATCAAACTGCGACGGAATTCTTGCTCGGCCTCGCTGACGCGACCGAGGCTGAGCAGGGCTCGTCCCAGGTTGTTGCGAGCGTAAGAGTCGTGGGGGGAAAGCTCCAAAGCACGACTGTAGTAGCTGACGGCTTCCTGCCACATCCCCTGCTGGGCGTGGACGCGTCCCAAATTATGGTAAGCAACCGCATCGTCCGGATGCTCTTCGAGGACGGCCCGGAACTGCGCGACGGCAGCGCTCTGGTCCCCTTGCTTGGCCAGGATACGCCCCAGATTGTTGCGCGCGTAGGCGTCTCCCGAGTCGATCTGCAGGGCCAGCTCAAACTCGCGACGGGCTTCGTCGATGCGGTCGGTGCGCTCCATCAGCTTGCCCAGGTTATTATGAGCGTAAAGGTCGGTTCGGTCCAACTCGAGTGCGCGACGGAAGCAGCCCTCGGCGTCCTCCAGTCGATTCTGGCGAGCGTAGACCTGACCCAAATTGTTGTGCGCGTAGACGTCGTCGGCGTTCAACTGGAGAGCCTGCAGATAGTAGGACTCCGCCTGATCCAGCTGACCCAGACGCGAATACATCAGCCCCAGGTTGTAGTAGGCCTGAGAGTAGTCGGGAGAGAGTTCGAGGGCCTTCTCCCAGCACTCGATCGCCTTGGCGTACTGCGTCTGACGCGCGTAGACCAGGCCGAGATTGTTGTGGGCGTAGGGGTCTCCGGGACGATGCTCAAGCGCCTGGCGATATTGATCGGCTGCCTGGCGGAACTTGCCCTGCCCCAGGTAGTACATCCCCAGGAAATACCGCGCTGCCGAGTGAGCGGGGTCCAACTCGACGACCTTGCGCCAGTGCTTGGCCGCTTTTCCCTGCTCTCCCTGGCGAGCCAGGGCCACGCCCAGATCGAACTGAATGTCGGCCCGGTCGGGGTGCTCTTTCTCCAGATTCCGTAGCTCTTCTACCGAGGCCACAGACTGGTTTTCGGCGCTGGGCGGGTCTGCTTTGAGGGAACGGGTACGGCGCTTGGTCATTTGCCGCCTTTCGCCTAAAAAGTTGGCTGTCCTACTTAGCCAAAACGTTTTGCAGCAGGTTGCGCACCTTTTCCAGGTCGCCCGCCTCACCGCGCACAAAGAGCACGTTGAGACGATCATCCTGGATGACTTCGACATCCGCGACCGCTCGGCGAATTGCCGCCACCAGGTCCTTGGCCGACTTGTCCGGCATCAAAGGAAAATAGTCGCTGACCAGCTTCAAAGTGCGCGTGCCGGTGTTGTCGGTGGAAACCGGCGGAGGCACGGGCACGGTCGGAACCAGGGTGGCGCCCGCACCGCTGTTATCGCCGAAAACTCGCAGACGATTGCCCTCAATCTTCATCTCGTAGAGGTCCTGCTGCTTCCCGAGAACCCGGGTAATGGCTTGCGAGAGTGGTACGTCCGTGAACGTATCCGTTACTTTACCCTTGACTTCGGGACCCACCTCGGCCTCCAGGCCGGCGGCGCGAGCCATCTCGCGGATGGCCACAGGCAGGTCCTTGTTGACAAAGCTGATGGTAATGATGCGCTGGTCCACGTTGTTCCGTGCCGGAGCGGGTGTGGGCGGAGTGGGCTGGGCCGGTCGGGCCGGGACATCGTTGTGAGCCACCGGCGGCGGGGTGGGACGAGGGGCCGGGCGACTGGGAGTGGCGACCGGCTTGACCGGAGGCAAACTGGCAAAACCCTGGACGGCTCCACCTGCGGGCAACTTGGGAGGTTCGTTGCCCGCGGCCATCTCGCCGGCGGAAATCCGCAGGGTCCAGTTTTTCTTGTCCGCACTGCTGACCCAACTCATCTTCGGACTCTGCAAAGCATAAACCGTGACGACCACAACGCCGCTGCCGGGCTTGACCTCGATCTTTTGCAGCACGCCCTTGTCGATGTTCGAGACGGCCTTGCCCTGCCATTCGACCTTGGGCACGGTGATCTCGAGCCGATGGGGATTCTCCCGCCATTTTTGAGTCACATTCTCGAAGGGCTTATCCTGGGAGAGTTTGACTTCCACTCGGTCACTGGTCTTGTGAACGTCGACCCCCAGTTTCGGGTCGGCCCAGGCCAGGCCGTTCAAGGCAATAGCAAAAAGAAATCCGGCATGATTACGAGACAAAGCGGTTAACCTCCGCGAGTAGATTCGGTGGGCAGGGCCGACTAGGGAGAGGTGACGGGCACCATCTGTCCATTGGGAGTCTGCACGCCGTCAATGGTCTCCAAGCGGAGAAAATTATTCTGGTCCAGGCGAGCCGAGCAATCGATAATCATCCCGGGCACCAGGGTGGAGGGAATCAGGGCGCCCTCCTTGACGAACACTCGGAGGTACTGAGCGTCGGGGGAAACCAGCACGAAGTGGTTTGCCTGAACGTAGCCGACGGTGCCGTGTAAGCGCGCGGGCGGATCGAAGATATCCCTGAGAACATCGGCGTTAGCCGTTCCCATCAGAGTTACCAGCATCAAAAGGCGAACGAACATTTTCATAGCCGCCCTGGTTTCCCCCAGGGAACTGGAATCCCTTTTCTTTACCGATAAGGTGTGACGCGGCTGGGTGCGACCCATTCGTCCGGGTAATCTTGGGCCAGGCCCATCCAGTGGACGAGTACGCCGCGATGGCCCTGTTCCACCACCCGCGCCTTCCAATTCGACCCGTCGGCAAAGACGCTCACATAAGCCCCCTCCCCCGCCCGCAGCGGTCGGGCCGTGCGAATCCAGGGAGTGGTATCCGGGAAGAGCGGAGAGCCGGAGCCGCCTGCCTTCTGGTTCTCGGCGAACTGCATATCCTTTTCCACTTGCTGGGACATCTCGGCCAGGCTGATGACACCATCGCCGTTGGTATCACAGCGCGGGTCGCCGCCCAGAGCATCGAGCAGACAGTCGGTGAAAGTCCAATTGCCGGTGCTGCTCAGACGAGCGGTCGAGGAGGAGAGAGCGAAGAAGCCGATGTTGCTGACGTTGCGCCTGGCGGCCAGGCGCATCGCGCCGGAGTGGCAACAGTCCGCCGATAGGAAGACCCGGCTTCCCTTGAACAACCGGTTGACGTCGCGTTCGATACCGCGCAGGCCCCACAGCGTGTCTACGTCATAGCCGTCGTAGGGCACCATCCAAAAAGTCCGGTCCGCCTCGTCGCGATAGCCGTGGCCGGCATAGTAAAGAATCAAGGTGTCGCCGGGACGGCATTTTCCTAGAATCTTCATAAAGGCGTCGTGAATGCCCTGACGGGTTGCATCCCGGTCCAGCAGCAGAGTCACCTGATCGGGAGGAACGCCCAGCCGCTGATAGGCCAGAGCCAGGCGAACGTCCCGCCGATTGGTTTTGGGAAAGCTTGGATAGACGTCGGAACGAGCCCACTCCAGACATCCGACCGCGAACACCCAGGTGCGCTTCGGGTCCAGTCCGTCGGCCGCGGTCGGCCCCTGAGCCCAGGCCCAGACGGTCAACGCCAGCCAGCAGGCCAACAACCGTCTAATCACTCATCACCCAGGTTGCGGCGATTTGAGCTCCCGCCTTGACATTGGTGACATCGCTATCGGAGACACGAACCAGCGGATCGGCAACCGCCGCTCCAAACATGTAGGGATCGAAGTCGAAGCGAAAATCCTCGAACTTCCAGCCGTCTTCCAAGGGCACCGGAAACTCGGCGTGGGGGATGTGCACGCGGCGCTGCGCCACGTAGCGGTCTTTCACGGCCTCTTCGATGGCCCGCTCCCATGCCAGATCGTCCATTTCCCAGCCCAGGTAGAGACCCTGACCACCGTAGCCATCGGCCGGCTTCAGAATGGTCTGCTCGCGCTCCTGACGCAGTTTGTCCAGCAGCGGCCCATCCTCGACGATGGTGGTCCACGGCACCAGCGAGCGCAAGAAAGTCAGGTCGGATTTGTTCAGCAAAGTCTCAAACTCGGGGCGGTGCACCCAGGAGAGCAGAGACTTGACGGTCAGCGGCTTGCAGGCAAAGGAGTTGACCACGCACACGGCCTCTTCGCGGTAGGCGTTCAAGAAAGGCCGAGCCGCCTCGGCGTGAGCCAGCAAATCTTCCACCAGGACGCGACGATAGACGAGATCGATAACTTTTCCATCGTAGTCGAGCAACTTTCCGTCCCGGTATTCTAGTTCCCGGGGATCGCAAATCACCGTTTCGTAGCCGAGACGATTGTAACGCAACTTCAGCAGTTCGAACTCGCTGGCGGTGTTGACCGTGATCCAGTCGACCACGGCAATGCGCGGCTTGCCCTTGCCGCCCCACTGTTCCCAGGACTTCAAAAGCAAGGGCAGGTCACGGCTATCGGTGGCCAGATAGCGACCGGGGAATTCTTTGGCCAATCGCTTCCACAAGGACGTTTTTTTCAGGAGCCGCACGCATTCGTCCATAAAGGCCGCGCCGCCCGGGCTATCCACGTTGAGCTCCACAATCTGATAGCCGATCTCTCCGTTGGAAAAATCCAGGAAGCCATCCACTCGGGAGATATACTCACCGGCTTTGAGACGGCTGGGCCACTGAATCAGTTGCTGCTCGGTCCGGGAAATTCCCAGGCGGTCCAGCCATTGAGTGGTGCGCAGAGGCTCTTCGAGCTTGGCCAGCACGCGCACCAGTCGGCGCATCTGATCCTGCAACGGCTTGAGGTGAGCCTGACGCATCAAAGCGGGCGCGATGCAGATCGGCAAAGGCTTTCCTTGAAAGAGGATGCCTCGCTTGGTCAGACCCTTTTCAATTTCCGCGTATTCCTGACGGGTGCCGGCAGGGTCCGCTTCCAGATGCTGCCGAATAAAATCGAATGCTGCTCTACAATAGGGGTCTGGAATCATACTCCGTCGCGTTCCGCGCGGGCTGGCGTTTTGCCTGCAGTCTGGCTCTTCTTCTCGTGCTTTCGGGCACAGCTCGGGCCCAGATGCCGCCGCCTGACTGGCGGACTCTAAACCCGGAACAAAGAGCCTTTCTCATGGACGCCTTCCAAATGGCGCCCGAGGTGCGCCAATCCTTCTCCGATGGCGTCCCCGACGAGATCAAACAGAACCTTCTCAACTCTCTCTGGAGCGTGCTCACTCCCGAAAAACGGGTTCAAGTCGCCCTCTACGCCCACATCGAGAAACCCTGGAGCACCCAGTCGGAGTCGACCTCCAAGGTGCTGGCCCCGCAATTTGCCAAACTGTCCAAACTGCAGAAATTCCGCGTCTACGAAGCCGCACATTGGGACGCCACCCAGCGGGGTATTTTCGAAGCCCTTCCGAACGAGCTTCGCCAAGGAGCCTTTGAGGCGCTCTGGTCCTACCTGGACCCCAAGGCACGCAAGGCAATCCTGGCTCCCTAGAGCTCACCAAGAAAGGCATCAACGTTGAAAAAGCTACTCGTCTCTTGCTTGCTCCTGGCTTCGGCTTCGGCCGCCTGGGCGGACAGACTCTATGTGCGCAATCGGCCCTTTGAGGGCTATGTCATCGGGACTCTGGACAACCTGTCAGCCCTGGAAGTGGACGCCCGCGACTTTGCCAGAGCTCTCGGCTACAACCTGGACGAGGTGGACGGCAACTGGGTGCTGCGCTCCCCGAACGACAAGAGCGCCCCCGCGTTGACTGCCGGAGCCCACAAGCTCTATGCCGGTGGCCACGAACTCGCCTACCGCGCCGACGTGGACCGGAAACTGGTGAAACTGGCCGATCTGGCGCAAGCCCTGGGCGGTCGAGTGGTGCGCCACTCAGAGCTGGGCACCGTCGACTTCGACTTGATCAACGGCTACAAAGAAGAGATTGGCTTCGACCCCAAGCAATTCCACCTGATCTACTACGGAGCCGATTGGGCGCCGGCCGCCAAATTGTTCAAGCCGGTGGTGGTGGAGTTCGATCTCAAAAAACTGGTGCCGGTCATCTACGTGGACTGTATGCAGCCCCGCTCCCCCGTCTATAAGAACTTCATCCGCTACTTCAACGGCGACAAAATCCCCTATGTCGTCCTGCTCGGTCCCAACGGCAAAGTGGCCAAAACCTGGACCGGCTACCAGGACATCGGGCCCTGGACGACCGAGATTCAAAAACTCACCGGTCAGCGCTTCTAAAGCTGGGCCGCCTTGAGCATCGAGGCGGCCCCCAAGAGATTGCCCAGGCCCACGCACACGTTGGTCAGGAGCATCACCAGCAAAATTCGGGTGACTCGGTTCTGATACATGAACTTGAGGGTCAGCGACTGCTCGGAAATGGCCTCAAAATCGGCCACTCTGGGCTTGCGCAGACCAGCTTCCACCAGACCCGTCATCCAGCCGGTGGCGATCAGAGGATGGAGCGCCCCGATAGGAGCAAAGAGAAAACCACTGAGAGTGGTCAGGGGATGGGCCAACGACAACAGGCACCCCAGAGCTCCGGCGCAGGCCGTGATGAGAGCCCACATTCCGAGCATCCTCAGCGCCACGTTCTTGCCCCAGTGCAAAAAGCCGTAGACGATGGCGGCCACAATGGCCAGGGGGATGAGCCAACCGAGCAACTTGGAAAATTTGCTGGCCGGAGGGACAACCTCCAAGGGCGCTACATCCTGAACCTCGCCGAGATAGCGAGCGATACCGGACACGTGCCCGGCACCCACGACCGCCAGCACGCGCTCACCCGGAGCCGAAAAAATCTTGGCGGCCAGGTAACGATCCCGCTCATCGACCAGGGTTTCGCCGACTTCCGGCAGGTGCTGGGAGAGCTCCTTGAGCGCCTCTTCCAGAGCATCGCTGCGCTTCAAGCGCTCGACTTCTTCTTTGCTGATCTCAGCGCTTTCGAAGATCCCGAAAAGGGAAGAGAAAAAGAGCTTGGAGAGACTCCACCACGAGAGCCGCCTCCAGGTACGCCGCAGAGTGGTGCCGACATCGCGGTCCGCCAACACAGTCGGGATATCCAACTCCTGGCTGGTCTCCATGGCCTGCATCATCTCGGCGCCCGGCTTGACTCCCAACTGCTTACCGATCTTTTTCTGAAAGCTGGCCAGCAGCAACTGGGCCAGCAGCAGATTGCCCTTGCCCTTTTTGATCACTTCGACGATGTCGGTATTGCGCCAGCGGTCCGGATCGCGAAGGGTCTGATAACGAGAGGCGCACAATTCCACCGCCACCGAGTCAGGCTTGAGTTCATGAAGGGTATCCTTGACCAGGTCCACGCTGGCCTGACTGACGTGGGCCGTACCCAGCAGGTAAAACTTGCGGCCGTCACGCTCGACCAGTCGAATATCGGGGTGCTCCATTAAGCGATCCATTCTGCCAGGCGCGCCGGGGCGATGTTGCCGCCACTGAGCACGACCCAGGTTCCTTCTTGCTCGGGTATTTGCCCGCTGCGATAGGCGGCTAACCCTGCCGCACCGCCCGGCTCGACCACCAGCTTGGCCTCCTCCACCAGATAGCGCACCGCGTCACGCACCGCTTCCTCGGACACCTCCACCATTTCATCCACCCACTGCTGGGCCAGCTGCCAGGGAAGGTCGCCCGGTCGATTGGCGGTCAGCGCGTCACATTCCGTCACCACCGTATCCAGGCGTCGCAGTTCGCCGTTTCTCAGGGAATCCACCATGGCATTGGCCCCCTTGGGCTGGACGCCCACGATGCGAACCAGGGGATCGATTTGTTTGAGTGCCAGCGAAGTGGCCACCAGCAATCCCCCCGTGCTGGCCGGGATGATGACCTGGCGGGGTCGCGCCGCCGCCAGGTCCAGTCCCAGGGTCGCGTGACCGACCAGAACTTCAGGGTCATTCAGGTGATCCACCACATGGATGCCCTGCTCGGTGAGCGCGTGCAAAGCAGCGGTCCGCTCTTCCGTGGAATCACCGCTAAAAACCACTTGTCCGCCCCAGGCGCGCACTCGCTCCACCTTCCAGGGATGACTGCGCCTCATCATGACGGCCGTGACGGGAACGCCGTAGTGACGGCCGGCCCAGGCCAGGGCGACCGCAAAATTCCCGGAGGATGCCAGCGCCAGTCCCTTCTCACCAAGACCCCTGGCCTTGAGGTTGAGAATGTGACAGATGGCCCGAACCTTGTAGGCACCGGTGACTTGCAGGTTCTCGCACATCAGGCCCAGGCCGTCGACCTGTCGAAGCGGAGGGACAACGACCTCCTGGGGCAGCGCCCGCCGTGCCGCCTCAATCTTTTCCAGAGTGCCCCATTCGGGCGCTTCGTAGTGCATCTGTCTGTTCCTTAACATGTTATTCATCAAGTGTTCTTAACGGCGGTGGTATGAAGGATGTAACACATCCCACCCCCAGGAGCGAAACATACTATGAAAATCGCCGCCCAGAATCACCAGTCTTACACCAGAAACACCCGTCGCAGCAAGGACGGCCCGGACGACGTTCCCCCGGAATTCCCCGGCCGCAAAACCGATCCCGGACCGGACGACGTCTATGACCCCGACTTCGGCGGACGCGGTCGCGGTTCCGACTACGGTGGCAGCGCCCACTATTACGACAGCGACAGCTCCGGCGGCAGCGCCTGGGTCCTGTTCTAAGCCCCTCCAAAGCTTCTCAAGAATCGCCATCGGCCAGCGCCGGTGGCGATTTTTATTTTCGTCATAACTTCCTGAAAAATCGCGGCTTTCCGCAGTTGCTTTGCAAAAAATCCCATGGTATGCTTGAGCTCCTCATGCACACGGCTGGACTCAAGTTCTCTCTGTCCGCCCAGGCAGCCCCCGGCTGTCCTTGTTGTTGTTGCTGTTGTTGTTGTCGCTAACCCCCTTTCCTGACACAACCCGCAACCTTTTCACAACAATGAGGACCGCATGCACAAAGTCAAAGTCGCAATTTTAGTTCGCAGCAATTATTGGCACTTCCCCGCCGGCCCCGTCAACGGAGCCACCCACCGCAGCGTCCCGGACATTATGCGCGCCATCCGCCGAGCGGGCGGAGAGCCGGTTCTGGTCTATCAAGACGGTAGTGCGCAACCCGACCAGTGGGACGCGGTGGTGATCCCCGGCGGCAACGATCTACACCCCGGCTGGTACAACCAGGAAGCCCACAGCAGCGTCGACCTGGCTACCGTGGACGCCGATTTTGACCATTTCCAACTGCGCTGGACCCGCTGGGCTCTGGAAAACGACAAGCCACTGCTCGGCATCTGCCGTGGAATGCAGGTCTTGAACGTGGCCGCCGGCGGCAACTTGATCCAGGACGTGGCCCACCACACCTCCCCCGAGCTCCAAAATGACCCCAGTCGCCGGCGCGAGCCTGCTCACGGCATTCACATCGTGCCCGGCTCGCGCCTACACCAGATCCTCGGCGACGATTACGTGCGGGTCAACTCGATCCACCACCAGGCGGTGGACCGCGTCGGCGAACGCTTCCAACCGGTGGCCTGGGCGCCGGACGGAGTGGTGGAAGCCATCGAAGGACGCAACAGCCCCTGGCAACGTGGCGTCCAGTTTCACCCCGAAGATATGCAGGAAAGTGCTCCCTTTCAAGCCCTCTTTCAATCTCTCGTCGAGGACGCCCGCAGCCACGAGGACTAATCCCCGCCACGGGTAATACTTAGGACATAGACTGCGAGGAGATGAACTAGAGTGGCAACTGCGATGGACATCGTTCACTGCTTCAAGCCGGCCGAACACCTGGATCAAGCGATCTACCGGGACCTGCTGAAGAGTCGCCAAAAAGGAGCGGACGAGCTCCGCTTCATCAGCCTGCTCGGAGCCAAAGAAGAAGCCACCCTGGTCTATGAAATCCTGCGCCTCCCCCAGCGCCAGGTGCAATCGGAATACAGCTCCCTGGGCAAAGTGGCCCTGACCGCCCTCCTTTTCACCCGAGCCCTCTTCACCGGCAAATCGGCCCATTGGGCCGGCGCTTTGAGCGCGGGCGCCATCACCATGTTCGACGGCGAGGAAACGCTGCAGCGCGCCAAAGGCGCGCTACAGCGTATCAGTCGCGCGGGCAGCCTGGGCAAAGCCACTCTGCGCTTGACCCCCAGTGAGGCCGTGCTGGTCTACGAGGGCCAGCAGGTGCATATCTCGCTGGCCCCGATGCGCCAGGTCGTGCTCCGCGCCGTGCGGGGGGCGGTCGACAGCCAGGAAGTCTACTACTGCATCCACATCGATTTGCAGGACGGCCGGGTGATGCCGGTCATCCGCTCCAATCAAGCGGTGGAGGCGCGACGCCTGTCCCATCAACTGGCCGGCGCCCTGCACCTGCCCATGAGCTTCCAGAACGTGGACGTCAGCGAAGTTCCCAATGGCTACAGCTGGGAAATGGGACCCCAACTGGTCGAACCCGCTCTCAATTAGCCTACGTCCAGCCGCTGCACGAAGTCTTTCCCCGGGTCGGCCAGATCGGCGTGAAAACAGAGTAGCGTCTTGCCCATGCCGGGTATCGCCGTGTAGCTGAGCAAATCAAAGCCACGATCGGTCTGCAGGCTCTGCGAGAGAAAGCAGCGCTCTCCCTCGGAAGAAAGAGTGCGCAGATGACGCCCTTCTTCATCCACGGAGTAGGTCATACTCCCACCGTTGGCGGTCAAGACCTGCCCGACAATCGGGTCCAAATCGCCGGGCGCGTTGTCTCGGCTCATGGCGTTGCGCAGGTTCAGGTCGAGCATGTCCACCATTCCGTCGCGCTCGCGGGCGGGCATGGGCTCTTTTTTAACCCCCGGTAGCTCCCGATTTTTTTCGAAGTGCTTAAAATAGAAGTTAAGGGGATGAATCGGCATGGTTTCCTCCTGGTGTGTGCTGATGAGACCAGCATAGCGGAAGAAACGGAGTTAAAGGTTGCCCTTCTTTGTCCGATCCATGTCCAAAATTATTCGTTCAGGCCGCGAATCGAGAATAGACGATCAGACCACACAGAAAGAGCGAGAAGAAATAGGTTCCAATGGCCCCGAGACGGCGCAACAGATTGGGGCGACGCAGATTGAAGAACAAAATGCCGGCCGCGTGCAGAACGCGAACCAGTACCAGCGCCGGTCCCAGCCAGACCGCCCAGGTGGGCATCCCCGCCCCCATGGAAGAGATCACCGAACACACCAGCATCAGAACGCACAGGATCGGTCCATACTCACAGGCGTTCCGATGAGCTACGATGGCGCGATAGAGACTGTTGCCCGGGTCTTCTTCACAACCGTGCGATTTCTTGAGGATGATGCGATTCAAACTGCAGTTGAGGGCCAACAGGATCTGCAGGATGGCCAGGCAGGCGACGGAGATAAAAGTCACGGAAAAGAAGGTGCTTGTCATCAGCGCACCTTCAGCCAGACCAGTCGGTCCCCTTCCGAGCCGTTGCGAACGGCCAGCCCAAAGCGAGTGACACCGCCTCGGACGACCCGCTGAGCCACCTCCAACGTCAGCAAACGACGCTCCAGAGCAGGGTCCGACTCTCCCGCGGGACTGACCAGCAGAAACCCGTCCGCGTCCAGGTTCAGATTCTCGAGTTGGCCGCGACTGCTACTCATCAGCTGAGGATCCTGCTTCCACCCGGTGGACTGGACCAGCGCCTGAGTCAGGCGTTCCAGCAACGGCCTGGCTCGGGTCATGGTCGGTTGCTGCACCGGCGCAGCTCCTCCGGCATTGTAAGCGAGAAGGGGAATATAGCGGTAAGAGTCGGTGATGCGGTCTTGAGGCATGGGATGGCTGCCTACCATGGCGTTAATGAAGGCAGGGGTCTCGCTGTTGTGCTTGCCCGCCAAAGTCCGCAGAGCCACTAACGCATAGGCGGGGTCATAGCCGGCCCGAGCCATCATGGCCGTTCCCAATCGGTCGGCCTCGGACTCATCTGCCTGACTGAAGCGACTGTCGAGCATCTGATCCACCAGACCCGCCAACTGCACAGACTGCTGATTGATTCGACCGCCGCTCAAGCCGATCAGAACCGCCAGCCAGCCGGCCTTGCGCATCTGCTCGTTCTCCATCTGACGAATCGAGTGGCGTTGCACGACGTGAGACAGTTCGTGGCCGAGCACGAAAGCAATCTCACCATCGCTCATACCGCGCATCAGGGACCGCGTCGCATAGACAAATCCACCAGGAAGAGCCATTGCGTTAAACTCATCGCTGGCCAAAACCTTAAACTGAAACTGGATGTCGTTCCGCCCGGCCACCCGAGAGAGCGCCTGCCCAATCGTCTGTAGTCGACGGTTCAGATCAGGGGAATTGTCGATTCCGTATTGTCCTTCGATCTTCTGCGCGGCAGACCGCCCCAGAGCGACTTCCTGCTGTGTGCTTACTTCAGCCCAAAGCGCTCCGCTTAGAAGAACCACGAGAAACAGGCGAATCCACATCAGTTCTTACTCTTCACCATCTGGTTCAGACGGTCGTCCGCCTGGCGGATGCGAGCGGTCAGCACCTTGATGATTTCAAAAGCCATTTCCGGCATCTGCTCCACCAGATCTTTCAACTGCTCCCCTTTGAGCACAAGCAGGCGGGAATTGCGCTCCACCACTACACTGGCGCTACGCGGCTCATCGTCGAGAATGGCCATTTCCCCAAAGTAATTGACGCCCTCCAGACGGGTCAACAGCAACTCCTGGCCGCTACCGCGGGCTTTCACGATGCGCACGCTGCCATCGAGAAGAATATAAAGCTCGGCGCCCAGCTGGCCTTCTTCGAAGACCACTTCCCCGTTCAAATACTCTACTTCTTCGAGCCGCTGATCGATGGCCACCAGTTGCTCCAGATTCATCTGGGCAAACAGAGGCACCTTACGCAGCACCAGTAGTCGTTCCACTTTCTCCTCCTCGGCTTCGTTCCAGGACTTCTCCTTGCGCAGCCATTCCACCGCCTGACTCAGCCAGGGATCGCAAGCAAGCCACTGGCTGGAGCAAAAAAGCTCCCAATCCGCCTGGCGAACCAGCGAAGCGGGCAGATCCCCCATCTTGTCGCGAAGATCGCCGCTTTCCAGCAGCAGCACCAGCAGCTGGGAGGCCTCGCGATCCCCCAAATTGGACAGCACCTCCAGGGCATCCGCTCGGGCACGCAGGTTGGTGAAGCGCAAAACCTTCTCCACGCTGCGGATCACTTTGGGCGTCTCGATGCCGGCCAGGATATCAAACACCAGCTTACGGTTTCTCCCGATAGCGTTGTCCAGACACAGCTGCATGTAGTCCAGTTGTAGCTGGGGCGCATCGCCGTGAGGCAGACGGAGGAGCGTGCATACCCAGAGTTGCTGGACCTGAGAACGCAACATGCGAGTCAGTCGCTCGCGACTCTCTTTTCGGCTACTCTGGCTCAGACAGGCAACCGCCGCTCGAGCCGTGTTGCCGGAAGCCGAGTCCAGGTATGGCTCCAGGATAGGCCCCAGATCGAGCGGACAGCTGGCAAGCACGGCAATACAGCGATCGCGGGTGGCCTTGGACGGCTCTTCCAGATGCCGACTGATACGCCGCCAAACTTCACCTTCCTCAGGAATCAACTCCTGGTGGCTCTGTAGCAGTTGCAGAGCGGCGCGGCGCACCGGGGCCTCGCGGCGATCGAGAGCTTCCAGGGCCGAAAGCACCCAATGTCGCCTGCGCCCCTGGTCCTCGCCGTGAAACTCGGCCAGGCGCAGCATGGCCGCCCGAGCCACACGCGCGGACGGATGCGAACTGCGCGCCACCAGCTCGCTGCTCAAACTCATAGGAGTGTGGCGCAGTGCCGCCACCACCGTAGGTGGCTCGCCGTCGGCCAACATCTCCAGCAAGCATTGACTGGCCTCCGAGGCCTCTTTTCCTTTGGGCAAGCCGATCAGCAGAGAAGCAGCCAGGGCCCGCACCTCGGTCTGGGAGTCTTGCATGCAGGCCACCAGCCAGCCTGGAACCAGGCCGGGTTTCAGTTCGCCGACAGCCCGCAAAGCCGCCAGCCGAATCTCCGGCTCGGGGCTGCCGGCACACTCCTGCAGCAGACGCCAATCGCGCGGCCAGCCCGGCTGGGCCAGGGCCTGCAGACAAGTCCGGCGCAGCCAGACGGGAAGCTCCCGATCACTGGCGGCGACTTCAGCCAGAGGCCCCCAGGCCTGGCGACTGGCCAAGGTCTGAGCCAGACGCAGAATGGCCGGGTCGGGGCTGTCCGAAGCTTCTCGACACAGATCCTGCCACAGACCCGTCAGGCGCTGCAGTTCCGAGACGGCAAACCCACCGCTCAGTTCTTCCAGGTCCAGCCGTCCGGCCTGGACTTCATCGATCATCGTGTGCAGGTAGGAACTGCGCACCGCCCAGTTGGCGGCGAAGTAGAGCGCGGCCGCGGTGAAACCCAGGCCATACATCCAGGTAGCCGGTTTGGCTCCGGAACCGACCACCCAGAGAATCACTCCGGCCAAAGCCATGGCGGCGTAGGTGACCAGACCCTCCAAGAAAGCTCGCACGCGCCCGCGGGAGCGTGCCGGCAGCGCGTTGTAGACAAGCCCACGAATAGGACTGGCAATCGCGTTCTCCAAGCTTTCGCGAGTGGCGCGCAGCGCAACCGCCGTGACCAGGTTCGGGCTCAGGCAAATGGCCAGAAAGCTCAGACAAGTCAGCCCGGAGTGCACCTGATTGGCGTTGGCCACTCCTAATGTCCGGATCAACCAGGGGGTCACGGCCACTTCCACCAGAATCTCCAGGCCGTTGGTGATGGCCAGCAGCCGGCTCAAAAAGGCCGCCAACTGCTCACTGTCAGGATAGCTGGCCAGAATGATGCTGGAGTAGAGATACTGCCCCAGGAAAGCCGCCAAAATCATACAGGCGCAGGAAACCACCAGTTGCTGCCCGAGTTTGGACTGGCGAAGGTAATTGGCGGCGTTGCGCATCTCGCTGATACTGGTCTCGTCCGCTTCTTCCAGCTCCAGAGGACCCCAACGGCGCAGCAAGCGCCGACTGACTCGCAGCAAAAGGGCAGCCAGCAACAGAAAGGCTGGCCAGAGCAAGAGCAGTTCTTCGGAACGCACGTAAGCACCAAGGGCGGTCACCAGGAAAGCCCCGATCATCCCGCCCAAGCTGGCCCCGACTACAAACAAGGGAAAGAGGCGCTTGGAAGCCAGGGTGTCAAAAAAGTCGCCGGTGAAAGTCCAATAGTGGTTGGTCAGAATGCACTGACTCAGGTAAAAGAGGCTGACCAGCGCGAAATAAAGACCCGGGACCTCGCGAGTCAGGCCGGCCCAGGCCAGCACCACCAGAGCCGCCAACCCACCCAGCAAGCGAATAAAGTAGCGGTCGTTCTTGGCGCGATGAACGCCTAGCGCATAAAGCAGGCTTCCCAGGACGGTGGCCAGCGCCGCGATCAGAAAGCTGAGCGGCAGAGCGGCCGGACCGTGATGAGCCAGCAGAAGAGATTCGCTCAGTACAAGACCCACCGTCTGGGCCAGATTGAGCAGCAGAGACAGTAACAAAAAGAAGGCAAAGCGCGCCATCTCGGGTGCGCGAACCTGGGGGAATAACCAGCGAATCATTGGACCGGGACGAGCTCGGCCAGCCGAGCGATGACCTCGTTCGCTGTTTGATATCGATTCTTGGGATCTTTGGCCAGCAACCGGGTCACGATGGCATCCAGATCGGCCGGAGCCAGACCCTTCTCGTACAGACTCGGGATCGGAGAGCGCAGATGCATCATCACCGTTTTCTCAGGACTCTCTCCAAGAAAGGGCGGAACGCCCGCCAACATTTCATAAAGCACACAGCCCAGAGCATAGAGGTCAGAGCGTTCATCGGCGATGCCGGTATCTTGCATGCGCTCGGGAGCCATGTATTCCGGAGTGCCGAAAGCCAGGCCGCGCGCCTTCTTGGCTTTGGGTCCACGGTCCGAGACCGCCGAGATGCCAAAATCCATCACTTTGATGCTGCGTCGGCTGGTGACGAAGATGTTGCGCGGCGAGATATCGCGGTGGATGACGCCGCGGGCGTGAGCCCAGCTCAAAGCGTCGGCCACCCCGCGAGCCACACCGACCGCTTCAGTAGGAGTCAGCGGCCCCGTTTCCAGAATCGCGTCCAGCTCCTGGCCTTCCAGATACTCCATTACGAAATAGGGAATTTTGGCGTAGCCACCGGCACGATAAGTGCCGGCATCCAGGACTTTGACAATGGAAGGATGGCGGAGGTCGATGCCAATCTGCGCCTCGCGCTCGAAGGTCGAGACGAACTTGCGATTTCTCAGAGGACCGCGATGAGGTATTTTGACGGCCACCGTCTGCCCCTGAGGATCAATGCCGTTGTAAACCGTGGCCGTCCCCCCGTCAGCCAGCAGCACGCCCAGAGAGAAGTTCCCAATTCTGCCGTCCTTGGGCAAAGGGGCCGGATCCCCCCAATCTTTTGGAACTTTCGGGCGCATGCGCCGGCTCAGAACGGAGCTGACGATGACGACTCCCAGGGCCACGCCACCAACCACCGGCAACGAGAAATCGGGAACAGAGTTATCGGGCGGTGGGCGTTTGGTAGCGGTCTGCTTCTTGGCCAAAGTTCAGGTCAACTCTCGGTGACATCGTCCACCACGGACGTTCGTCGACCCAGGCGCAATGTAAGCCCTTCAAAGAGTTGAATGGTATTGTCCAGACGCAGAGTGGCGTCTTGACCGGCTCGTACCTCCTGGCCCTGGACCACCGCCATCAGTCCGGCCTGGCGATGCTGGTAGCGCAGCGAAGTCTCACTCACGATCAAGCGCCCGGTGAGTGGCACCAGTCGCTCATCGTCAATCTTGATATCGCAGTGCGGTCCGTTGCCGATCAGATTGGTGGTGCGGCGCAAAGGCAGTTCTCGGGCTCCATGAAACAGGCTATAACTATTGATACGAGCCTGCAACGGCAAGTATTCATAGCGAACCACGGTGCGGCCCAGACGGAAGCAATCACCGGAAGCGAGCTCTTGATGATTGCCCGGAGTCACATCTTCCCCGTTCAGCGGCAGAGTCAGTTCGCCGTCGAGATTGGTCAATACCATTCCGTCGTCTTTGTAGGCCAGTTCGCAATGAACGGCTCCGCGATCGGTGAGCTCCACCAGCGTCTTCTGGCCAATGCGTCCAAGGGTGATGGGACGTTCCATTTTTCGATGGTCAATCCAGAAGTGGGTTCCCTTCAAAGGCCCGGCCAGGAAGCGAAGCAAGTGCTGCTCCCCGCGGTTCCACAGTCGGTCCCCCTCGTGGAAGAGACCTCCCTGCAGCCCATTCACCTGCTCACCAGCCAACAAACGCGTGCGCAAGTCGTTGGCCTGATCGCCGGGAACCAGCAGGACCGCGACCCCGCCCACCAACAGCAGGCTCTGGGTGGAAAGGAGATTGCCGAATTCCGGTCCCGGATGGCGCTGGCGGACGACTCCCCCGAGCGGAGTATCGAGAAGGACCGGCCGAGAACCCGTCTCCGCGCAAGTCACGTGAATCTCGGGGGGCTTGTAGAGCAGCAGACAGCGACTGGCGCCCGCCCCCTGCACATTCAAAGTGGGCTCAAAGGTCTGAACCGCGCCGGGCTCCTGCAAAATCAGGGTTTCCTGCTGAATCGGGTGCAGACGGCCGGCGTCCGGTCCGTTCAAGATGAGAAGCTGATAGGCGGCCTGAGCCGTCTCGCTGGTAGCCACCGGCCTGGGCGGGGGAATGCGGGCGGGAGCGGCGGCGGCTTCGGCTGCCTCGGTGGCCTTGGGGGTCAGGCGCAACTGCACCACCAGGCTGCCCATCTTGATGCGGTCGCCCACGTGAATGTACTGCGTGCCCTGCACAACCTTGCCATTGATCAAGGTGTGGTTGGTGCTGGACCGGTGGGTCAGGAGGAACCGGTTGCGTTTGGCGTCCCAACTCAGGGTAGCGTGAATGCCTGACACGGTCGGGTCAGGGAAACTGATTCGCGAGGGAGATTCGTGCTTGGAATAAGGGTCTTTACGGCCGAGTTCGACCTGATCGGCCAAAAGGGGAAACAACTCCCCTTTTCCCTGGCCTTCGACCACCAGTAATTCTAGTTCTGCGCTCATAACTTCCCCTGGTGTTTTCCATGGACACTACGCCCACCTTTTTGAGGAGCGCATGGTCCGCGCGATCGGCCCCCACATTGCTGACAGCGGCGGAGTATAGGGGTGGTCCAAACGCGACAGAGCCTCGAAATCCAGGCCCTGGTCGATGGCCAACGCCAGTGTTTGCAGCAGCGAGGTCACCTCCGCCGTGCCCACCGCCTGAGCGCCCAGCAAGCGCTGACTGCGCGGGCAGAATTCCAGGCAGAGTTGCAGCCGGCCCGGTTCTTTCCAGTAACCGGCGCGCAGCGGACCATCGCTCAGAAAACGTTCGCCCTCCCCCATTTCTCCGACCCAGCCCACCTCCAACCCGAAGACTTTCACCGATGCGCAGGGGACGCACCCGGCAAAAGAAGCGGTCCGGCCGACAACGGCGGCACCAACCGCCTGGCCCAGCAGAGCGGCCGGTCGCGCCAGCGGTTGATAGACCGGCCGGGAGCCCTGACGAGAAGGAATCTCACAACAGTCACCGGCAGCCCAGATGCGAGCGCGACTGGTACGCCCCTGCCTGTCCACGCGCAGACCTCCCAGGGGTCCACGCTCCAGAGGCAGCCCCTTCAGCAGCGGATGGTCGGGAGAAATTCCGGTCGCCAGCAATGCCAGGTCCAGGTCCAGTCGAGTGCCGTCCTCGAGCTGCGCGCGTCGAGCCAGCCCCTCGCCCTCCCAGGCCACCAACCGATGCTGGCGCCACTCCACGCCGTTCTGGGCCAACTCGCGCAACACCGTGTCATGCAAAGAACCCACCAGACCTAAAATACGTCGGCAGGGATCCACCAGGGTGACCTGCTTGCCGGCGAAGCGAGCGGCTTCCGCCAATTCCAGCCCCAGATAGCCGGCGCCGACCACCAGCACCCGCCGGCACCCCGGCTGACGCAACCATGTGCGCGCCTGCAAGCTGGAGACCAGATCGCGCGGAGCCAGCACGTTCTTGAGCTGGCCGCCGGGAAAGTCAAACCGGCCGCCAGGCGTCAGCAAGAGATTCTGAAAAGGCAGAGTAGCCACCTGATTTCTGGCCAGGTCTCGATAGTGGAGACGGTGACCGACCAGGTCCACCTCTTCGATACGACACTCGGTCATCAATCGTAGACCGCGCTCTTGCAGTTGCGCGGGCGAATGCAAGACCAGCTCTTGCGGGTCGGCAACCTGACCGCCCACCAAATACGGCAGACCGCATGTTCCGATGGAAATCACGGGGGCCTGGTCGATCACCAGCACGCCGCCCGGTTGAGAGCGCGCCGCTTCCACAGCGGCAGCCAATCCGGCAGCGCCACCACCCACTACGACCAGCACCGGCTCACGCAAACTCACCGGCGGTGGTTAGTCAGCTCTATTTCTTGTCCTTCTTGAACAAGCCCTTGAACCAGCGCACCACGCGCTGCACCACGCCCAACTTGGGAGCCGGGGGCACGGTGGCGGCGGCAACCGCTTTGAAAAAGTCGGGCGGCGGACCCAGTTCTTCTTCGACTTCTTCCACCGTTGCCTCAAAGACCGGTTCGGGCGCGACCGCTACAACCGGCGCGACCACCGGCAAGGACTCTACAGCCTCATAGTCCTGAGGCGAAAGGTCGAAAGCAGGTGAGGCCTCTTCCTCCACCGGCATCACCGGCAGGGGAATCCCCGACCTCTCCAGGGAGCGCAACATCCACTCACCGGACCGACGCTCCTCTTCCAATACGCCCTGAAAGTCTTTCACGATCGGATTGATCTCGCGCTGCAATACAGGGTAGGCGACCGGTCCCACCTGAAGCACTCCCTCGATGGCTCCAAGCCCGGCCTGCTGGGCGGCTCGAACCGAGTCAAAACCGGCTTTGCAGGCAGCTTCCTGAGTGGCCACCACGGTGGCTTTGCCAGCCATCACAATGTTGCCCCAGCGCTTGGCCACGGCCAGCACGGCGCGATGCGAGGCCCGGCGAATCGCCCAGTCAGCGTCTTCTTGATCGGCGATACTCTCCACCACTCCGCGCATCACCTTACGGGTGACTTCGGACCAGTCAGGCTTCTCCTGATCGAGATTCTTGTCGATGAGCTCTTCGACCGCGCCGTCCAGTTCCGCAGGCTCATTACTTTCAAAAGCCTGGGAAGCGCGCAGCCGAGTCATGACCGAGAGCGCGTCGTTCTGCTCGGCACCGACCCGGAAAGAAGGGTCATCGGCGGGATGAAGTGACATGAACCACCCTCGTCTTCAATGCAATTGAGAAATATTCAAATGCTACGGGAGTGGTCCTGCATGGATCTGAAAATTATTCAACAGACGGCTTCAGCCGGCGCAAGAACCCAGCTTTTGCTGCAGGCTACGCAGCAACTGATCCAGCTTTTTGCGACTGTCGCGCTGATGAATAACCGATAAGCCCAGCGAATGTCCAAAGCTGGAGAGGTCAACCCATTCGACCTCGACCGTCAACTCCACCGGCTCCATTTCGGGCCATTGCACCTCAAGTCTCAGAATGGCGCCTTCCTGTTCCAGTCGGCCGGTCTTGCACACCAGAGACTCCAGACTGACGGCCGTCACAGCCACTTTGGTTACGGCCATCGGGCTGGCGGGTTCGGATATCAGAGCCGGCAACAACATCGGAACCTTCATCAGGGGGTCCGGTGTCGAAGTCTGTGACCGCGGGCGTAACCAGTTACTGAACCGGTAGCGAGACCAGAGCCTGCGTAAGTGAGTCATGGAACACCTCCGAAAACCATCAGTTTGATTGGGTTTCTCGCCCTTTGTTAAGATTTCTACCCAATCATCCGGAACGCCGGACACTTGGCGAAGAAAATTCCTCTATGCAAGGTTGGGCGGTTCTCGTTTTATTGGTGGGCTTGCTGCTACGCCTGCGCACCACCGTGGTGGTGTTGTTGTCCGCCAGCCTGGCCGGACTGGGCTGCGGTTTGAGCCCTCTCAAGCTGCTGGAGATTCTCGGCAAGGCATTCCTGGACAATCGTAACCTGACGCTATTTCTACTCACATTGCCGGCGGTGGCCACGGTGGAACGCTACGGACTCAAGGAATGGATCGCGAACTGGATTCAACGGCATGGCTGGCATCGACCGGCCCAACTGCTCATCGGCTACCAACTTTTCCGAGTAGCCTGCGGCTGTTTAGGACTGCGTCTCAATGGCCACCCCAATCTGGTCCGGCCTATGCTGGCGCCGATGGTCTGTGCCGAAACCCCCGAGGAGCAGCACGAGACCATGAAAGCGGCTGCGGCCGCCGCCGAGAACTACGGGAATTTCTACGGTCAAAATCTGTCGCCGGTCGGCGGAGGCGTCTTGATGGCCTATGCCACCATGAAAGGTTTGGGATATTCCGTGAGTCTGTGGCGCATGGTCGCGTTCGCGACCTTCCCCTGCCTCTTGTGCCTTGGGTTTGCCGCTCTTCAATTCAGGAAGCTGAGCCGAGAACGCGATGCTTGAAGTGGCCTATTCCCTGATTGGCGTGATGCTGCTCTGGTTCGCCCTCTTAACGGCGCGTGACCAACAACATCCTAAACCCCTCTCGACAGGCGCCTTCTGGCTCATCCTGGGGCTGCTTTTTGGGATCGGCGGCCTGCTCCCCCACTGGCTGGCGGGAGCCATGGTGGTCGGCCTGGTCGTTCTCGACGGCCTGGGCCTGGTTCGAGCAGGGCCTCCCCTGGCCAGCTTGGAGAACGGCTCCGCTCGCCTCACCCTGCCCATCCTGCTGATGCCGGCCACCATTCTGGTGGCCAGCCTGGTGTGCCGTTGGCGGGGCTGGGATCTTTCCCAAGGAGCCTTGATGGGACTGTCGCTGGGCAGCCTGCTGGCTCTCTTCAGCGCCTGGCGAACGACGGGCGCCAGCCTTGCGGAAGTAGGCCACGCAGGCAGACAACTCAACGACACTTTAGGAGCCTTGAGCCTGCTACCGCAACTGCTAGCCTCGCTCGGGGTCGTTTTTGCTCAGGCGGGAGTGGGAGACTGGTTGGCCGGAGGAGTTCTCCATTTCATCGCTCCTCATCAACGTCTGGCCCTGGTGCTGGCCAATTGTCTGGCCATGGCCGGCTTGGCGGCTCTCACCGGCAATTCTTTCGCGGCCTTTCCGGTGATCGCGCAGGGCATCCTGAGTCCGCTGCTGCTGAAACCTTTCGGAGCGGACCCCAGCGCGCTGGCGGTTCTGACTCTGGCCGTCGGGGCCAGCGGCACCCTGATCACCCAGATGGCGGCCAATTTCAATCTGGTGCCGGTGGCGCTGCTGGAGTTGAAAAGCCCGCTGGCGGTCATCCGCCTGCAGCGACCGGTAGCCCTGGCCCTCTGGATCTCTCAGGTGTTGTTGATGATCTACCTGACCACACCTTACTGATTCAAAGTTTCCACAAAGCGAAGGCGGTCCAGCTTGACACTCTTGGTCTCTTTCTTGATGGTCACGAACTGGCGAAAAATGGAGATATGCTTCTCCCCTTTGCTCAGGCACATCAGCTCGATCTCCAGCTTCTCGTTTGGGATGCGACCTTTCAGGGTGGCCCGAAACTCTTTCGGTCCAGCTTTATAGTAACGGTGATCGGAAACGTCGCTTTCATCATCCGCCAGGGAAACATGGATGGTCTGGGTCCATTTCGGCGGAAAGTTCGCCTGCGGTAACGGAACCACCACGATGATGCTACGCGGCCTGGCCGACCCCAGAGTGGTCAGACTCAAGGCCAGCAGGAGCCAGAACAACTTTCTCATTGGACTCGGTCTTCGCAACCGCGCGCGGAAATTCCTGAAGGCCCCGACCCTCGAAAAAAAGAATGCGATGGTATGAATGTGAAGCCGATTTTGATCGCCGGAGCAGGCCCGGTCGGTCTGACCCTCGCCTGCGAACTCGTCCGCCACGGCGTTCCCGTGCGAATCGTCGACCGCAATGCGGAACCGACCGATAAATCCAAAGCTCTGGTCGTCTGGCCGCGCACGCTGGAACTGCTGGAAAAGACCGGAGTAGCCCAGCGCTTCCTGGAATCCGGGGTGCCGCTACGAGGCATGAGCATGTACGAGAGCAAGGAAAAGCGCATCGCTCACGTGACTTTCAGCGACCTGGAAACCCCCTGGCCTTTCGTTCTGGGACTGCCTCAAAGCGCTACCGAGGCCCTCCTCATCGAGCATCTGGCCGCTCAGGGCGTTCAAGTCGAACGTCAGGTCGAGGTGGTGGGCCTCAAGCAACACGGGAGCCACGTCGAGGTAGAATTGCGACACGCGGACGGCCGCACGGAAATCACCTCGACCCACTGGCTGCCCGCCTGCGACGGAGCCCGCAGTTCGGTTCGCCACAGCCTGGGAGTCTCGCTGGAAGGGGACACGGTCGCTCAGGAATTCTCCATGATCGACTGCGACGTGGCCGGCCTTCCCCTGAACGACGAGGTCGTGGCTTACAACACCGCCAACGGCCTGGCCGCTTTCTTCCCCATTCGAGACTCCAGAATGCGCGTCATTATCATGCGCAACGAGTGTGGAGAGGGCGCCACTCCCGCACCACCGACCCTGGAGGAAATGCAGAGCGAACTGGAGTTGCGAGGACTGGACCACATTCGCTTGAGCGATTCCCATTGGCTGGCAGCCTTTCGCATCAATGAGCGCCATGCCAAAAGCTACCGACACGGACGAGTCTTGCTGGCGGGCGACGCCGCCCATGTACACAGTCCCGTCGGCGGACAGGGCATGAATACCGGCATGCAAGACGCCTTCAATCTGGGTTGGAAGCTGGCGCTCATCGAAAAGGGGAAAATTGCCGCCGAGCCTTTCCTCGACTCCTACTCCTTGGAACGACAACCCATCGGAGCCTCGGTCGTCCAGCAAACCAGCCGGGCCCGCAAGGCGATCACTCTGCGCAACCCCCTGGCCAAAGGCTTACGTAACGCTCTCCTGAGCTTCGCGGCCTCCTTTGAATTCGTTCGCCACAAAATTGCCGAGCAAGCCTCCGAACTGGCGGTACGCTACCCCAAGAGTCCACTCAACCGTGAAGTCCACCCGGGTAACGCAGCCTGGCTTTTGGGCCACGGTGTGCATCCCGGCGACCGGGCTCCCGACGGCCACTTGCTGAAAGACGAGAACGAAGCCCATCTTTTTGGCCTGATGTCGGATACTCGTTTTCATCTGCTGGTTCTCTCCGGGCTGGCTCCTGGAGAAGCCAATCCGGCGGCCCTGGAATGCGCTCGCTGGGCCAACGACGAGCTGCACCAACTGGTCGGGGTCCACTGGATCGGCTTTGACCCCCACCATCTCCCATCGCAACTCCCGTCCGCCTGGTGGGATGAGGGCAGCCTCATCCACAAGCGCTACGGAGCTGTGGAAGCAACCCTGTACCTGGTGCGACCGGACGGCTATGTGGCCTTCCGCAGCCAGCCGGCCGTGCGCGCCGACCTGGAAAAATACCTGGCCGACCTTGGCCTTTATCGACCCGTAACGGCCTGAATACGCCCCTCCAGCCGAGGGGAAACGACCTTGTGACGGTGCAGATATTCGATCAGGGCCACTCCCTCGGCGGGGGCGTCGTGCGGTTCCACCAGCAGTCTGGCCTTGGGCAGCATTTCGTAACCACAGCCGCCCTTGCGGATAAACTCACTGCAGGCGAACGTGTAAGAGCCGTCGGGCTGAAGCGGTTTGCCGCCCACCCTCAGTTCTTGCACTCGCTGGCCCACCGGGCGGGTGGGATCATACCGTAGTTGCAACGCGGACACCTGAGGAAAAGACGAGTTTTCCGGTCCAAGCGAGCTGACGGAATGCTCCACCACCGCAAGCAGTTCTCGACCGCTAAGCCGCACCTTAACCACTCCATTTTCATAGGGCAAAATCATCATCGCCTGGCGGCGAGTCAACACGCCGGCCGGGACCACTTTGTCGACTCGGATGCTGCTCCCGGTAATCAACGCGCAGTCCGCTCCTGCCTGTTCGCGCATGGCGTCCGCCACCAGGTTGCCCAGGTTGGTTTCCTGCTGGCGGCACACCGACGAGCGCCCCTCCAGGTCCACCCCCACCCGCACCAGAGGCTCGTTTAGCTGGGCCGCCAACTGCTTTTCGTAGCGAGCGGCCAGTGCCGTCACGGTGGGGTCCGGCACCACCGTCTTGCCGACCGACTGGCCTTGCCAGTCCATCTCCACCACCCGACCCTGGTCCACCTGGAGGTCCACCTTGCCGAGGATGCGCGCATCACTTCCCCATTTGAAGATCGGAGTGTGGGCCACCAGCGACTCGGAGGGCTCGTGCTCGTGTCCGCCCAGGATAAGGTCGAGCGGCACCTCTCGAGCCAACCGCTTGTCCTCAGCCAGACTGAGATGAGTCAAGGCCACCACCACCTGGGCCCCCTGAGCTCGCATGCGAGGCACCAGGGACCTGGCGGCCTCCACCGGGTCCTGAAAGACAACCTCCGGCCCGCAACTGGAAGTCTCGGCCGTATCGACGGTCAGCAGTCCAAAAATGCCGAGCTTCACCCCACCCACTTCGCGCATCACAAACTCCGGCATCTTTCCAAAAGACGCCCCGGAGCGGTCGCGCACGTTGGCCGCCAACCAGGGAAAGTGAGATTCCCCCATGCGCTCGCGCAACACGTCCGGCCCAAAGTCGAATTCGTGATTTCCCAACGTGGCCACGTCGAGGTGGATGGCGTTCCACATCTCCACCATCTGACGTCCGCGAAAGAAACTGGAGGCCACCGACGGGCTCAGGGTATCTCCCGAGAAAAGAAAGAGGGTGTTGGGATTGGCGGCTACGGCCTGTCGGCGCAAAGTCTCCAATCGTGCAAAACTGCCTTTGCGACCATCGTCCACGCTGGCATATTCATAGACGTCGTTCAGGTGAAGCAGGGTGATGTGAGTGGGCTCAGCGAGGGCCGGGACTGTCAACCCCAGGCCGAGCAAAAACAGGACTTTTCTTAGCATCAAGCCTGGAAGATGCCCCATTCGCCCCAGGAATGAAACCAACTCTGCAACTCGGGGGCACCAACCGTCGGATACTTACGCACAACCCGCTCGATGGCCTGGCTCAGCTTTTTCCCCGCGAAGAGGTCCTTCAGCATGAAGAAGCTGCTCTCGGGCAACACCACGCGGTTCATTTGGAAACCCTTGCGCATGATCAGCACACGCTGGGGGGACCGGGCTGGCTTACTCGGGCTCAGTTCGCCATCCACCTGAAAAAGATAATGCGAAACGGGATAGTCGAACTTGAGCAAGCGCGAGGTGGGTCTGGGGCGCAAAATCAGCTCATCCCAAGCAGCCGGTGGGAGCGACTGCAAGTCTTCAGCCTGCAGCGCCGGCAGCTCCGGCTCGTCGAACACCTGGGCCAAATTTAGCTCCAGCGTGGCCAGTTGTTGTAAAAAGGTCCGGCCCCGCAGGGAGCTGCGCGCGAGGAAAGCGGGAAAGTGCATTCCCAGATGATTGAGCGTCCAGCTGCTGGAGGGATGCTCCTCGACATAGCTCATCACCAGCTCTTCGAAAGCTTCGGGCCCCAGAGTGTAAGCCACTCCCGGAAAATCGATCTGCAGCGATTCGACCATGCGAATGGGAAACATACTGCGGTAGATCCAGAGGCGACTCTCGGGGTCGAGCCCGTAGCCCTCTTTGATAAAATCTGAGGTTTGGGCCATCGCGTTCTCGAGCCGTTCGGGCGTACAGGTCACCACTTGCTGGAGCCAGGCTTGCTGCTCACGCAAACTCTGGGCCCCTTGCTTGGAACCGCGGGCAATGCGCACGGGTGACGGGGAGCGTTCGGGCAACACCATTCCTTTGGCATTCGAGACCACTTCGCGCTCAGCCAACGGAAGTCACCACCGGTTTCCGGCAAGCAGCCGCCTTGAGCACCTCGGCGTGAACCACCTCGAAGGGAGGAATCTCGGCATCCCATTCCACCATCGTGCTGCGTCCGCCCATTCGCTGATAGCATTGGGTGTAGAGCGCCCAGACTTCGTCGATGACGTGGTCATCGTGGGTGTCGACGATGTAGGTGCCATTGTTGGTATGACCGGAAAGGTGATGATAGACCACGTGCTGGGCGGAAATCTTCTGGATGTATTCTTGGGCCGAGAAGCCGTGATTATAGGAACTGACATAAACATTGTTGACATCCAGCAGCAAACCGCAATCGGCTTCGGCCGTGAGGGCGTTCAGATAATCCCATTCGGTCAACTGGTCCTGAGCCCACTCCAGATAAGTGGACGGATTCTCTAGAACCAGCGGAACTTCGAGAAAGTCCTGGATGACTTTCACCCGTTGGGTGACGTGCGTCAGACTCTCCTCCGTCAGCGGCATGGGCAACAAGTCGTGGGTATTGCGACCCAAAATCCCGGTCCAACACAGGTGATCGGAGACCCAGCGAGCCTTCACCAGGTTAATCAGGTTCTTGAGCAGCTTGAGGTACTCAAAATCCACCGGATCGGTGCTGCCGACCGATAGAGAGACCCCATGCAACATGACCGGGTAGCGCTCGGCGATCTGCTCGAGCATATAGATGGGACGCCCGCCTGATCCCATGTAGTTCTCCACGATGATCTCAAAGAAATCAATCGCCGGCCAATGCTGCAGGATGTGGCTGTAGTGCACGGTGCGCAGACCCATCCCAAATCCCAAATCCGGGAATCCCCACTTGTTCGCAATGCTCATGCCGAGTTCTTTCCCGCCAGGGCCTCGACCCCCCTTGCAGTCCGGCACAAGGAGTTGCCCTGGGCAGAGCTAACCTTGGGCGATGTCGATGGTTTGCCAGGCTTGCGGTGTGGAAGCCCCCACTCGCAAAGTCCAGTTTCACAAACACACCGGTATGTTGATCATGATGCAGCATGGTCAATTCGGGGGGAATCTCTGTAAGCGCTGCATCGGAAAGTACTTCACCAAATTTACGGGTTGGACGGCGGTGGCCGGGTGGTGGGGAATGATCTCTTTCTTCATCACGCCCTGCGTCTTGCTCTGGAACACCGGGCTCTATCTGAGCACTCTCGGTTTGCCAGCGCCGGCTCCCGGAGCGGAACCACCGCGCCTGACCCAGGAAGCCGTGGACAAGCTAGAGCCTTACGCCGACAGGCTTTTTTCCGCCCTGAATTCCGGCAAGCCTCACAAACAGGTCGCCGACGAGATTGCCGCCCTGGCCGGCGTAACGCCGGTGCAGGTTCTGCTCTATGTATCGGCAGTTGTCGAGTCTTCCAAGGACGGCTGATGTTAACGAAGTGACGGGTGAATTCACGATTTGGTAATGCCGTTCACCCGCCTGTAACGAATCCCACCCTCCCAAAGCTCTCAACACCCCTTACGATTTCTTTATGAGAGGCTTTCCGGGATTCGTGAACCAGAAGATGGGCGGAGCGCCCTCCGCTCCCTCGTTGCCGTCCCCCGCCTCGTTGATGCCCAAGGCGCCGCTACTCAGCCCGCCCAGCCTACCCCAGGTTCCGATGCCGGCCCGCCCGCTCGTGACCTTGCCCAGCATTCCGGTCGCGCCTGTGGTGGTGGTGCCCGTCGTCCGCACCGTCACGGTGGCCACCGTGACCCGCAATTTGATGGCCGCCCTGGGCCCCGAAGCTCCGCCCCCGGCCCCCACCAGACAAGGATTTCCCGGCTTTGTCTCGCGCAATTTCAATCAGGTCAGCCAGCATCGGCCCGGCGCCAGCAGCGAGAATCACCTGGATGGATTGGCCAAACTCTTCAATAGCCCCATCCCCGCTCCGCCCGAACGGCGTCAGGCCAATCGTGCGAGTGCTCCGGAGCGTCCGCAGGTCGCCACCAGAACTGCCGCCCCGCCCGCCAAACCGCCCGTGGCCGCCCCAGTGTCGGTACGGAAACCGGAAGCTCCCAAAGCGCCTTTGGTCCCGAACAAACCCGCTGAACCGGTCAAGCAACCCCTGCTTGAGCAACGCAAACCGGCGCCGCCACAGCAAGTCCCCAAGCCCACAGTTCCACCTGCCCCCGCGCAAGCGCCCGTGGCCAAAACGCCCGAAGCCCCTAAACAACCCCTCGCGCCCGTCAGGCCTCAACCGGAGTTGGAGAAGAAAGCAGCCCCCGTAGGAACGGACCAGGCTGGGAAAGCTTCCACTAAACCGGTGTCCCCGAAAGCCGAAGTGCCCCCGGCCCGAGTTGCCGCCACAACCACGCCCGAAGCCCCCAAGAACGAAGGGAAAGTCGAGCCCAAGGCTCCGGTTGCCGAGACGCGCCCGGTGCGCGAAGCCGAACCAAACAAGCCTGGTCAGGACGCGAAACCCTCCGAGCGAGTAGAAGCGCCGGCAGGGGTGAGTAAAGAGCCGGTCGCCGTCCCGACCTCGGCGGCGCGAGTGTTGCCTGCTGCCACCCTGGAGAAAGTGGCCCAGGTACGCCCCGAAGTCAACGAAATGAAAATTGGCGAGGCCCAGCGACAGCAGGTCAACTCTCTGCAGGCTCCCGTGAGCCGCGAACAAATGGCCTTGATCCAAGAGAACGGCGCGGGCCTTTCGGCCGGTGGCGGTTCCGGCCAGGGCGGCGGAGGCGGCCAGCAAGGTCGTCAACGTCGGCGTCAAAATGGCGAAGAAGGCCTGGACGAGGTTGGCGGCGCCGAACCTCTGGGCGGCGACGACCAGGTCCAGTGGTGGCATCTGCGTGGAGAGGACAACCTGCGCGCCCTGTCCTCGGAACTGCGCGAGGCCATGTTTTTGCTGCGCACTCCGCAGCGCCCCCTGGGAACCGACTTTCAGCAAGCCCGGACCTCCAAGTCTCTCCGCGAAAAAGCTCAGGTTGAGCAGCCTCAGCGGCAGGTCCTCCAGCAGGAAACGCCCCAGGAAAAAGGGGACGGAGTCGACCTGGCAGACGGCGAATTTTGCTCCAGATGTAACGAAGAGCTGGGCGGAGTCGATCCTCGCCGCTGCCCCGTCTGCCTCCACGAAAGCGCCCAGGCGATGTTGGCTCTGCTGCAGCAAGACGGCCAGTTTCTTGCCTACCGCCTCTTCCTTACGGCCTGCCGTCAGGTGGTGGCTTCTCGCGCCGTCTACCGCCTGCGCGACTTCAGCAGTTTGCCGAGCGGCGCCTACTGCGTGCAGGCGGCTTAAGAAAAGCCTCAGTCGATCAGGTAGGGCCTGACGAGGTCGAGCGAGAAACGCTGCCTTGGCCCATGAGACATCAATCCACTGAAGAGACCATCAAGGCTGATGAAGCCTTTAGCAAACGCAACTGGAAGGACGCGGAAGACTCCTTTCAGCGCATCCTGACTCGAGCTCCCGAGCATATCGAGGCTTATCTCGGTTTGGCCGAGACGCAGGCGGTGCTGGGGCACTTCACCAGTACCATTCAGACGCTCTGGCAGGCCGTGGAAATGTGCGAACAGACTGGCCAGCTCGAGCAGGCCCTGCAGATCATCGGCCGCATCCTGGAGCTCAAGCCCGAGCACGAACTCTCTCTGGTCAAGCGGGTTGACTTGCTGTTCAGCAATCAGCGGAATGCCGATGGCGTTGCCTACTCCCGCGAACTGGCTCAATGGTATCTAGAGAATGACAACGTGGACGCGGCTATCCGGGTCCTCCTGCGCGCCTTCCAGATCAATCACGACGACCTGGAGCTGACGCTGGTGCTGGCCGAGGCTTATTTGACCAACGGCCAGATGCGCGAGGCCACCGGTCTCTTCCGCCAGGTCATTCCTCACTTCTTGGAAGCCCAGGAATGGGAGAAGGCGGCAGGCATCATGCGCCGCCTCAGCCTGATGGACCCCAAGGACCCGAAGAACTTCCTGGAGATGGGCGACCTGTATATCAAGCTGGAGCGCTACCAGGAGGCGGACCAACAGTTTCGCGCCGTGTTGCGCATCGACCTCAATCACCGCGAAGCCCTGCTAAAAATCGCCGAAGTCTCGCTGATTCGCAAGCTATTTCGCGACGCCTCGATGGTCTACAACCGCTTGATCACCCTGAGCTCCGACGACGCGGAAGCTCACGAAGGCCTGGGACTGGTCTATAAAGGCCAGGGGATGCAGGCCGATGCCGCCAAACACCTGCTGATGGCAGGCCTGGCCTATGCCGACAAAGAGAGCAAGGAGCTCGCCCACCGATGCTTCGCGGCCGTACTGGAGATCGATCCGGCCAACAATATTGCCTCGCGACAAATGAAAATTCTGGCTCCGGGAGTCTGACGGAAATGAAACTACCCAAAGGCACCACTTTCATGCCCGAAGGACTGCTGGTCAGTGGTCCCGACCTCCAAAATATGCTGGAGAATCTGCAGCAAGATCACTTCTCCGGTTACCTGCGAGTGGATTTCTCGAATGCTAAAAAAGGATTTATTTTTCTCTCTCGCGGCCAGATGCTGCGAGCTTTCGAATGGACTCCGGAATCCACCAAGCTGTATACGCCGGAACGACTGCTCGCCAAGGCCGGGGACGGAGCCGCCACATCCTCTTACGTGCTGACTGCGGAAATGTCGGAAACGCTGGCCACCTCCTTTGGCCTGGAGTCCAAGCCCGCCAGCAACTGGAGGGAGTCCATCCAGCAAGGTCGCCAGACTGGCTTTGTGGAGTTCAGCCAGCCCTTCGCCGGAGCCGTCCTCTATAGAAGAGGCGAGCCTATCCAGGAAAGCATGACCGGCCGCTACGGCGAGGTCATCTGCGGGCGAGAAGGACTTGGCCAGCTTCTCAAGGAGGGCACTCCCAGCCTGGTTTTTGCGGGTGATCCGGCCGAGTTGGACGAGAAATTCCGAAAGGCCCACCAGGACCTCGAGGCCATGCGCGAAGCCAAGCTGAAGTCCGTTTCCGGCTTCTTCGCCACCAAAGATGCCCTGAAAGTGGAAGCCGAGTGGATCAGCGGCTGGGGAGTGAACCCCAAGGGTTTTAGTCTGGTCGTGGAAACCCCCGAGGGCAAGCGCCTGGGCAGTTTCAAGGCTATCACCGGCTGCAAAAAGCCCGGCGTCGTGGAAATTCCCCTGAAAATCCTTCAGGAATGGGGAGCCTCCGAGGACCAGGACGTGATGGTTTACCCGGAGTAAGGCTCAGGCCTTAAATTCCGCCTCCAGAGCCCGGGCCAGAATCTCGCGTTGAGCCGGCTTCAGCTTGTTCAAGCCGTCGATGGCCGCGTTGATTCTCGGCTGGGCTTCTCGCGGAATCGTCCCCTTGCGGACTTCCCCCGCGATCTGGTCCTTGAGTTGGCCGAAAATATTGATCACAAAGAAGTGCCCTGAAACGAAAGCTTTGCGGTTCTTGACGTTGCCAAAAACCGTTTCGGTCTGGCCGTCGACCCTGCCGGCCACCCATCGCCGAGCGCCGCTATCCAGATCGACATAGCTCTTCTGGGTATCCTGGGGCAGGCCACTGAGCAGGCTGCGAACTTCCGGCTTGAGTCGAGCGAGGCGTTCTTCCACGGTGCCGGCGGGGATTCTACCGGTCACCAGACTGCTGGCCACCAACTGGCGCACCGCGGGGTCCTTGCTCGGAACCAGACCGCGGTTCTGCAATTGGGCTGCTGCGGCCGTGGGAATGCCGGCCATCATTCCGGCCACTCCCGTCGTGGTCAGACACGCGGTCACCAGCGCCTTGCGCACGAGGTGCTTCCCCTGGCTGGCCAGAGGAGCGGTGGGTGCTTCCGCGGCGCTGAGCGCATCCAGATTGCTGGCGGAAAATTGATCCTGAGGCTCACGGACCTCCTCTGCCACAGTCCGAGGTGGGGCGGCGCTGCGCAGGGGACTGGAGAGGCTGGAGCTCACGGAAGTAATCATTTCTTTAAGTTCGGGAGCTGAGGGGGGAAAACCCTGCCGATTGGTGCCGGACGGTCAAGACTTAAGTCCTACGATTCCAAAATCAGTTGAAAAAAACGCGATCGGATTAACAAATCTTTTACGTCCGCCGTAGTATACTGTCACTACAGAAAGTCTCTTATAAACGATGGAGTGGAGAAAACTCACATGCGCTTGTCCGTCACCGTAGGTTTCGTAGCTTGCCTGGTAGGAATGGCCGCCGCCCAGCCCTCCTACCCGACTTATCAGCAGAGCAACTACTCGAACCCCGCCAACAGCTACTCGATGCAGAATTCGCTGCCGGATCCCTACGGGCGCAACATCGCACCCTACTTCAACAACCAGGAAGTTCGCCTGCCGAATCAAGCCTGGTCCGGCCACGTCGGCGAACTGGTACGCCAGGCCGACGGAGGGCTGTGGATCGTCAACACCAGCGGCCTCATGCCCAAGGGTAGCACGGTCTCCATCATGCGAAACGGCCTGATGGTCAATGGCGGTCAGGTTGTGGAATCAGGGCAGGGAACCGCGCTCATCAAGCCCTGGGCCAGCAGCGACGTAAAGGGCGGGGACAACGTTTACCTCCAGTCCGTCGCGCCGGTAGCGGTGGCGCCCGTCTATGACAAGTTCCAGGTGAACCGGCCCAGCATGCAGGACCCCACCTATCTCTACTGGACCGATTATATGCACCAGGAGCACCCGGGCCAGATGACCTCGTTGTTCAGCAACTACAACGGCTGGGGCTATAACCCCGGCTTCAACAACTACTACTACCGACGCTAACAAAGCGCAAAATTCTTTCGAAATTCGCTGTCCACGAGGCGAAATCGCCGAAGGACTCGGGCACGCAAACGACCAAAGCCGAGAATATGAACTCGGCGCCAGTTAAAATCTCGAAGGCCGCCCGATTGCTAGCGGAATTGCTAGCAGTCAGCGGCCTTTCTCTTTCCAAGCCGGCCTGGAGCACCGGACTACGGGCTTACGCGCGCACAGCCGATGCCACCCTGCCGAGCGGCGACCTCGACCCGGTGTTGCAGGAATTGATCGACCACAACCTGGTCGTGCGCAGCAACGACCAGGTGAAATTGCTGGATCGATTCTATGAAGACATCATCCTGCAGATCCGGAAAGAACGAAGAGCCGGGCTCGCCTCCAGCGCGCTCTTCGACCACGTATTCCCATTACTCAGCAGCCCGTTTGATAAAGCCCAGGTCAATTTTCGCACCAGCCTGCTTTTCGGCACCGCCCGCTATGTCAATCAGAGCTATCATCAATTTGAAGGGGCGGCCGGCAAACCCCGCGAGCTGGCCCAGATCGCCCGCGGCTGGCTTCACGCCGAATCCTTCCAGCAGGTAGACTCGCGGTGGCACCAGGCCTTGCTGGAGAAGTCCCTGGAATGGGCGGTGGAACATTGCGAGGAGGCTCCTGGAGCGGTCGCTTTCTGTGAGCGCCAATCGCAACTGAACAACCAGGTCCTGCTCTACCTCGGCCTCTACTGGTTTATGCGAGGCAACGACGAGCAGACCAAGAGATTTTTGCAAGCCGCCAACCGCATACCCAGCCTTCCGGGACTGGTAGCCTTTGACCTGAAGCGCTACGACATCGCGGTAGAGTCGTTTGCTCAGGCCGCCAGTCGCACCGAGAACCCCGTCCTTTACCTACCCGTGACCCGGCTGACGCGCGTGCTCTGCCTGCTGCGCAAGGGGGACGCTGCCCAGGCGCAAACTTGCTGCGGGCCCGACAACCAGGGAGTTGACCCCTGGCTGCGCTGGCTCTGCGACCAACGGCAGGGCAAGGCCCGTCACTCACGTCCCTCCTACAGTGCGGCGGAAATGACCAGCTCCCTGTGGCTGACGGTCGCCAGCTGTGCTTTGACCGTCAACGACCGGGAACTGCAATCCCAGCTCCGCGAAAGCGGCGAGCAACTCGCTCAACAGGCCCAATCGCAAGGCTTTCTATGGGTCGAGCGCCAGGTTCGACGCTTCCTTCACAAGTTTGATCACGCTCGAGCCGAGTGCAGCCCCTGGGACTGCGTGGTGCCCGAACAGCCCTGGAAGTTACGCCTGAAACAGCTGATGGACCTGGCCCAAAAGCCACGTATCGAACCAGAAGAGCGCATCATCTGGACGGTCAGACCGGTGGCGGCCGGCTGGGAAGCCGTTCCCAAACTGCAGAGTCAGGCCAAGCGCGGCGGATGGTCCAAGGGTCGCCAGCTAGAATTGTTCCGCACCCCGCCTCCCTGCGCCGATGAATACGACCTGCGTGTTTTCCGCCAGGCACTGGCGCGCAACTTCACCTTGAGCGATGTCTTTCATTCCCTGGTCGGCCATCCTCGCGTCTTTCACGAAGACACGGGCCAGCAGATCGAGGTGGTGGAAGGCCGCCCCGAATTCCAGGTCAACAAGGGCCCCAACGGTCTGGCCGTGCGTATTTTGCCCAGTTGCCTTGACTCCAGTGGTCAGGTCTTGGAAATGGTGGGACACACCAGCCTGAAAGTCTACCGGTTTGATCCGCTTCTCCGGGAGTTTAGCGAGATTCTCGGCGACGGCCTGGAAGTGCCCGAAAGCGAGCAGGCCGCCGTGCAGTTACTGCTCGACAAGCTCCCCGCCGAATTTGCGATTGCCTCCGACCTGGCCAGCGACGCCGTTCAGGAAGTAGCCGCCGACGCGACCCTTTATCTCCGAATCCGTCCGCTGCGTGAAGGCCTGGAGCTCAACATGCTGGTGCGTCCTCTGGGCAGCGACGGTCCCGAATACCCGCCGACCCACGGGGGTCAGCGAGTTCTGCTGCGGCAGCACGGACGTCGTGTGCAGGGAGTGCGCAACCTGGAGTTGGAAAGCCAGGCTTGCCAGGCGGTCCTGGACGCCTGCCCGGGCTTTGGTCCAGAGCAGGGAACGGCTCACTGGGTTACCACCGATCTGTCGGCCAGTCTCGAGGTGCTGGAACAGGTCGGACGCCTGCCACCCGAAGCCCTGACGGTAGAGTGGCCTGAGGGCCAGTCCATGCGCATCCGCCACCGTGTCAGCGGAGAGAATCTGCGCCTGCAAGCCGAAACCCAGGGGGAATGGTTCAACGTTCAAGGCCAGCTGGAGTTGTCGGCCGAGGAACATTGGCACCTTCAGGAACTGCTCGAACGAATGCGCAACCAGACGAGTCGCTTCATCGCCTTGGGCTCAGGAGAGTTCCTGGCGCTGACCGAAGAACTGCGTCGCCGCCTGGAGGAATTGACCAACCTGGTCGAGCCGTCCAAAGGCAAGGCCATCAAGGTCCACGGCCTGCTGGCCGGTGCCCTCCAAGAAGTGGCCCCGACGGAGGGCGACGAGTTTTTTCAGCAACGCCTGGCCAGGCTCAACGACAGCCAGTCGATCAAGCCTCCGCTGCCCAAGACCTTTCAGGCCGAGTTGCGTGGTTATCAGCAAGAAGGCTTTGAATGGCTCAGCCAGCGCGCCCACTGGGGCGTGGGAGCCTGTTTGTCAGACGACATGGGCCTGGGTAAAACCCTGCAGACGCTGGCTTTGCTGGTGCATCGAGCTCCTCTAGGACCCGCCCTGGTGATCGCCCCGACCTCCGTTTGCGGCAACTGGCTGGAGGAGGCACGCCGCTTCGCGCCTACCCTGCGCGTACACTGGCTGCTCGACGGAGAACGCCAGACGATCGTGGAAAAAGCGGAAGCCTTCGACGTCTTGCTGGTGAGCTACGGAGTGGTGGTGCGCGAAATGAAGATTCTCAGCGCCCGCACCTTTGCCACCCTGGTGGTGGACGAGGCCCAGGCCATCAAGAATCACGCCACCCAAAGATTCCAAGCGGTGCTGAAGATCCCCAGCGACTTCCGCGTGGTGACCACTGGAACTCCAGTAGAGAATCGCCTGGAAGAACTGTGGGCGCTGTTTCGCTTTCTCAATCCCGGCCTTCTGGGCAGCCTCGAACGCTTCCGCGAGCGCTTCATCGCCCCCATCGAGGCGGGTCAGGCACAGGCTCGCCAGCATCTCAAAAAGTTGGTGCATCCGTTCCTATTACGCCGAACCAAGACGCAGGTTCTCCATGAACTACCGGCACGCACGGACATCACCCTGGAAGTACCTCTCAGCCCTGCGGAACGAACCTTCTACGAAGCTCTGCGCACCCGTGCTCTGGAAAAACTGAACGGCAGCGAAATCGAAGCCATGCAGGTATTGGCCGAACTGACCCGCCTGCGCCGTGCCTGCTGCCACCCCTCGTTGGTGGAGCCGAAGAAAAAAGCGGGTGAAGGCTCCAAGCTGGAGGCCGTGCGGGAATTACTCCATGACATGCGTCAGGGTGGTCATCGAGCCCTGATCTTCAGCCAGTTCGTAGACCATCTCCAGCTCCTGCGCCAGGAACTCGACCAGCAAGGACTGAGTTACCAGTACCTGGATGGCACCACCCCGGCTCAGGAACGCCTGCGTCGGGTCAAGGCCTTCCAGGCCGGTGAGGGTGACGTGTTCCTCATCAGCCTGCGAGCCGGTGGCTTCGGGTTGAATTTGACCGGCGCCGACTACGTGATTCACATGGATCCTTGGTGGAACCCGGCGGTGGAAGATCAAGCGTCGGATCGAGCCCATCGAATCGGCCAGCAGCGACCGGTCACCGTCTACCGACTGGTGGCCAAAGACACGGTGGAAGAGAAGATCCTGGCGCTGCACAGGCAGAAACGAGAATTGGCTCACGGTTTGTTAGAGGGAGCCGAAGAAGGAGTGCGTTTGAGCGCCGGCGAGTTGCTGGCTCTGATGCAGGCATAGACAATGAAGAGGTTCCTGATTTTACTATTGCTTGTCGCGCAGGCCGCGCTGGCGGAAGAACCTCCCAAGGATCAGTTGACGGAGCTGTATTCCAAACTGGGAGCCGTGTCGCCTAAGGTGGTCAAAGCCGGCTACACCATCTTGCACGTGGAGTTTGACCGCCTGGCGCCTGGGGGCGAATACTCCCTGCGACGTGACCTGTCCGCCAAAAATAAATACAAGGTCGTCGGCGTTGGGGCCAAAGGCATCACCGACCTGCAGGTGCGCGTGATCGACCCCAAAGGCCAGGGAGAAACCAACGACCGCCAGGTGGACAGCGTGGCTATCATCAATATGGTTCCGAAGACCAGCGGACTCTACACGATCAAGGTTGGGGCCGGCAAAATCAACGCCGACCATCCTTACTTCTTCTGTTTGATCGCGAGTAAACCAAAATAAAACAGGGACCCCGTTGGCCGCTGGGATGTAAACGAATGCACCCACAACTGTTACGAAATTTTCAACGTTTCCGAGACCATTTCACGAATGTCTATACTCCGCGGAGTATCCTCTAAGCAGACCCACACCAGGGAAGGCTTGGAGGCAAAAAATGGCGATCAGTCTCGGTTCAATTGGCAGCTTTTTCAACCGCGCGGTCGGCTTATCAAATGCTCCAGGCACCAATCAGGGCGCCCCTGGTTTTGCTCCGGTTAGCGGTTCCGACGTCGCCAATTTCTCCGACGAAATGCTGGAGGGGATGCAAAATCCCCTGGTGGATTCGATGGCCCAGACGTTGCAACAGGTCCAACTGGCCCAAAGCTTCGGTGCCGATGCTTCGACTTCACTGCAGCAACTCCAGCAAGAATATCAGGCGGCCCAGAGCCAGGGGGTAGCTCTCCCCACCGAACTGCAGCAAGCCGTCGAGCAAGTCTTAAGCCAGGCCGGCCTGCTTCCCGGACTGGGCCAGGACCCTTCGCTGCCGGGGGCATCCCAGCCGGGTAGCGGAGAGGGCTCCGGAGGAACCTCCCCCCAGGCAGCCTCGGATGGTGGCGGTCAAACAGCGGCCGCCCAGGCCGTTGCGCCCACCAGCGCTGGCGGCGAAACCTGGAGTCAAGCCGCTCTCTTCGATCAAGCGATGGCGAACGAGCCGGCCGACTTCCGCAATCCGGAAGCCTGGGCGCAAGGTGATAGCGCCGGCAATTGCTCGGCCGTCGCCGTCATCAAGGCCGCCACCGCCGAGAGCGGCAACGCGATTTTCGAAAGCGTGCGCAAGACCGAAACCGGCTATGTAGTGACCACCCAGGACGGCCGCACCGTCACCGTCAGTCAGGCCGAACTGGCCGCAGCTCAAAAGACGAGCGATTTCGAAGGTCCAGACAGCCCTGCCAAGGCCCAGGCGGTGATGGCTGCCGGGGTCATCGCCAAAAGTTACCAGAGCGAACATCCCGGAATGACCTACCAACAGGCACTTCATGCCACCAACGGTGTGTATGACCAGAAGTCCAACCCCAAGGCCGAAGGAATCTATCCGGAGGATGCCGCCCGCCTGCTGGGCATTCCCTACTCTCGAACCAGCGTGCAGACTGCCGTCCAAGATGTGAAGAACGGCCGTGGAAGCGAGGCCGCCATCCTGTACAACGGCCGCCACGCCGAAGTGGTCACCGGCAATCGCCAGGGCGGCGCCAAAGTCGACGACTACGGACGCAGCACCAATACCAACGGCCAGATCAGCAAGAATGGTCAAACCAGCCAGGCGACCAACGGTATCGAATTGCACAGCAAGCCGAAACCGAAAGCCGCCTGACGCTCCTCTCCTGAAGGCCCCACGGGCTCGGCTGTAGCATAGAAAGGGGATGAGCTCGAAGAATGCCTCGGGGGGAGTGGCGGAGACACCTGTGCCCTCGGCGCGCTACAAGGCGTTGGGCTCCCTGATCCACGGTTTGCTCGAACGCCTCGAAGATCACAACCGGATCCTCTCTCAACTGAAAAGCGCCCACTGCAATCCAAAGACCGTCTATTGGGAATTGCCGGCCTTCGTCGCTCCCCTGCTGGGCCAGCTGGCCATGGAACTGAAGGCCGCCACCGAAGAACTCGGTGGCTGGCTTTTTGTCGAAGAGCTGGCCAGAGCCATTGCCTCCGAGAAGAATGTGGTGGGCAATCTCATTCGGTTGGCCTCGCTACTGCAGGCTTTTGGCTGTCGACTGGCCGAGGGCAAAGTCATCTGCACCGACGCTTCTCGTTTGGAATTGATTGACCACCTGCGAGCCAGTGGGCAGGTACCCGGACCTCTGAGTCATTTAGAAGCCAGCAGCAGAGCTTTTTTCGGTCGCCAGGTAGACGAGAAGACTCTGGCTTCCCTGATTGGACAGACACTCTCTCCGGGTGTGGTAGCGGAGGTGGACCGGAAGCCGGTCGTCTTCAGCCTGGACCGTCCCCCATCGTGCCGCGATCTTTTGCTCGGCTGTCTACGTCTCTGGAAAGGTCCCCTCAGCTTACGGGAGTTGTTGACACGGCTCAAAAGGCTGGAAGCCTTCCAGGCCACCGCCCTGGAACTGGAAATGGAAGTCCACGGCCTCAAAGCCGAAGGGAAAGTCGGCGAGCGCGAAGGCCTTTTCTTCTTAGAAGACAGCCATCCCGACCCATCGGACCCGCAAAGCCCGGCCGAAGTAGCTGACCTGGTCTTCCAGACCTTGTTTGAGATCGCCACAGCCGATGGTGTCGTCCGGCCTGAAGAGATGACTTTGATTGGCAACCTGCTGGCGGTCGAATTCGAACTACCCGCCGACGTCCGTGAACCCTTCGAGACCTTGCTGGGGATGGCGGTCCATCGTTCTCTCAATCATCGGCAACTGGGGCAGTCTCTATCGGCCAAGAAGCTGGCTAGCTTTTCTCAAGAGTTGCGAGACCACGTGTTCCGCGGCGCGGTTGCGGTTGCATTCGTGGACCTGGAGATTCACGAACACGAGCGGCAGGCTCTGGAGGTGGTGGCCAAACGCCTGCGTACCTCCCTGCCGGCCCCGGCGGTGGTGGAGCGTTTCGGGGAGATGTGCCGCCCACCTTACGTGGACTACGCTTACTTCGGCATTCTCCCCGACCGCTACGATCCTGATCGCTTGCATCACAAATTGCTGATTTTACAGAATCACTACCTGGAGAAGCTGGCCGGAGACAACCGACCCCCCGCTCAAGAGGTGGAACGACTGCAGGCTCTGCTGGCGGAGTTTTATCGCGGGATGCCTTCTTTGCCGGCCCCGTGGCTGGTGGGCCTGGACCTGAAAAACCCCGTCCTGCCGCTTCACAGTCTGCGGCCGCTGCACTGCTTTTTGCGCGTGGCCCGCAGCGACGGGCCTCTGAACTCGGTCGAGTCGCAAACGATCGCGCGGTTGGTCCGAGGCAGCTTGCACGACCTTCAGGATCGCGCCCTCTGGAATCTGCAAACCCGCCCTCTGGCGGAGCTGCACATTCCCGCCCCGGAACCGGAAGAACCGGACCTGCGGACACTCAGCTTCAGCCTGGTGGTGGCCCTTTGCGATGGTCCTCTGAACGTGGAGAAATCCCGCGAATTGCTGTCCCTGGCCAGCGACCTGGGGGTGTCCGAGCGCAGCTTTCAAGTCCTGCATCAACTGGAGCAGGCCGCCAGGCGTCACCTGCAGGAAGACCCGGGACTGGAGCAGCTCCAGCGTTTGGAGCTGGCTCTCGAGGCGGCCGAGCGTCTGCCTCGAGACTCGGCCCCACCTTCGGCCGTAGCCACTCCCCTGGTCCTGCCGGATTTACAGCCCGGGGGCCATCCTTACCTGGTCGTCATCCGTCCCTCGGGTCGGCACAATTTTATTGTTCACCTGCGCGTCCGTTCCGAACTCAATGACGTGCCCTTCCTGCAAGAGCAGCTGAACGCGGCAATCGAGGCTCGTCCCTGGTTACGCGACCAGTGCGCCGGTAGAAGTTGGTTCCTTTGCAAGGGAGTCAGCAACTGCCTGAGACTATTGCAAGAAGTAAAAGAGAGCCCCTTCGAAGTGCAGTGGCCTCACGGTCAGCCTTTCCAGGTCCTGGGAAAAGCCGGCCTGCACAACTTGAGAGCCACCATCGGCCAGAAACAGGGATGGTTCGAGATCGGCGGCAAGCTTCAGCTAGGACAGGGCCATCAGATCGGTTTATTGGACCTGCTCGACCGCGTCCGGCAGAACCCCGAAGCCATCGCCGTAGCTCCCGACACCTTCGTCCAGCTTGACGACGCGCTGCGTTCCCAACTGGAGAAACTCAACTCGCTGCTGCCGGAGGGACTGCACGCGTCCACCATCGACCCCTTGAGGGCACGCCTGGTGGCCGGCCAGGTCCACTTCTTTGAAGATCAGACCAACAATCACGAGTTCTCGCGCCTGGCGGCCCTGATCGAGGAAGCCGGAGAACTGAAACCCGATCTCCCGGCCGAGCTTTGGGAGAGACTGCGAGACTACCAGAAAGAGGGTGTGGAGTGGATGCTGCGCACCCTGCACGCCGGATTGGGAGCCTGCCTGGCCGACGACATGGGACTGGGCAAGACTCTGCAAACGCTTTGTGTGCTCTATCACCGTCGCGCCCAGGGGCCCAGTCTGGTGGTGGCGCCCACTTCGGTCACCTACAACTGGAAAGAGCAAGCGCAACGCTTCCTGCCGGATCTGCGCGTGTTGCTCTACGAAGGTCCTGGCCCTGTCCGTCACCTGGCCGCCGAAAAGCTGGATGAATACGAAGTGGTCGTGGTCAGCTACGGGATTTTTCACAAAGACCACGCTCTACTCGGAGCTCGCGACTGGAACTGCCTGGTGTTGGACGAAGCCCAAAAAATCAAAAACCCCTCCTCAGCCACGGCTCGTAGCGCCTTTGACATGAAAGCGCGGGCACGCCTGGCCACGACCGGAACTCCCATCGAAAATCACCTGGTGGAACTGTGGAGTTTGATGAACTTCCTCAACCCGGGATTGCTCGGCACGCAGAATCATTTTCGCCAGACCTACCTGACGCGCGGAGACGATGCGGCCGAGTCCGACCGCCTCAGCAGACTGCGATCTCAGGTCGGCCATTTCATTCTGCGTCGGCGGAAACAGATGGTGGCTCCGCAACTGCCGGCCAAGCTGGAGACCGTCCACCGCATCGACCTGAGCAGCGAGGAAAGGGAGTTCTACAACCAGATCCGGCGTGGTGCCCTGCAAATGCAGAAAGAGGACCGCATCAGCCTGCTGACCGCCTTGACCCGATTGCGCCAGGCCTGCTGCGATCCGGCCCTGGTGGACGAACAATGGACCTCGCCCAGCTCCAAGATTTCAGCGGCGGTGGAAATTCTGGCCGAAGTCAGTGCGGAGGGGCACCAGATTCTGGTGTTCAGTCAGTTTGTCTCCCTGCTCAATCGTCTCGCCCGCCATCTGGATGAGGAAGGGCTCCCCTATCGCAGCCTCTACGGATCCACTCCAGTCGAAGAGCGAAGAGCGCTGGTGGACGACTTCCAACAGGGGAAATTCCGAATTTTCCTGATCAGCTTGAAAGCCGGCGGCACGGGCCTCACTTTGACGCGCGCGGATTACGTTCTCCACCTCGACCCCTGGTGGAATCCGGCCGTAGAAGACCAGGCCACCGACCGGGCCCACCGCATCGGGCAGACCCAGACGGTCAATGTCTACCGTCTGATTGCCCGCGAAACGGTCGAGGAAAAAGTGCTGGAACTGCATCAAAGCAAACGCGAACTGGCGGAATCGGTGTTGGCCCAAGACGGTTCGCCCAGCCTCCTCAGCGTCGAGGACCTGAAAGCTCTACTGTAACAACCTCGACTGCAAGAAGGCCACCACTCGGTTAAATTCCGCCTCCAGCTCCGGAAGATGCTCCTTTTCCAAAGCTTTCTCTTGCTGTCCAAGCATTTCGGCGAGTCGCATCGCGCCGACCATTCCGGCACTTCCTTTGAGCGAGTGCAAGGTATGAGAGCTGTAGTTGAGAGCCAGACTACCCAACTGACGCCGTCCTTCGGCCGTGAACGTCTCGATCAATTCTCGCTCGAATTCCGCGTCGTCCATACAAGAACGGTTGAGCGCGTCCAAATCGACCGGTGATCCGACCATTTCCTGTTGCTGAGCCAGACAAGGGCAACGAAACAACTCTCCGGGCGAAAAGCGCGCTCCCACCTGAGCCGCCAGATAGTCGACCAGAGGTCCCCGAACCCGCTCTCGACCCTGCGGCAGGGTGCTCAGGAAAACCAGCTCGGAGTCGTCCCCCTCAATCGAAATAGCGATGGAAATCGAGGGAGGGGTTTCTCCAAAGGCCTGCCAGTTAAGGGCCACCAGAAGATATTCCAGCGCCTGCGGATGCCCCCAGCGCAAAGAAACCAATCCTTCCCGCGGCTGCAGCAGCAGGCCCCGGCGACGGCCCACATCGACAGCCCAGGCCTGCACTTCAAAAAGCTGCGGCCCCCCGTCTCGACGGGCGAACTCGCAAGCCAAGTTCCCCTGGCGAGCCAGCCAGCGCAGTTCGGACAACGAGGCCGGCTCCTGCAGGCCCCTATCCAGATCCGACCAGAGCTCTTCCCAGACTTCGAGAGGGAAGGAACTCACTGGACAACCACTTTCGCCATCAAAGACTTAACCCGTTGCACCAATTCGGCCGGGTCGAAAGGCTTCGGCAAGAAGTCGTCCGCGCCGGCGCGTCGGGCTTGTTCCGCGATGTCACTTTCCGTGATCGAACTGAAGATCAGCAGCGGGATATGCTTGAAATCCAGATGGAATTTGAGCAGACGGCACAGCGCCATACCGTGCAGGGAAGGCAAAATCAGGTCCATCAGCAGCAGGTCAGGCTTCTTCATCTGAATGGCGCGGTAAGCTTCCAGGCCATCGTGAAAGAGTGTTACCTTCACTTCGGGTAATTGTAAGAGAGCGCGCTTGACCCCCAACGCCTGGGTAGGACTGTCTTCGACCACGTAGATTTGAAGGAGTTCGCTCATCCTGGGGGCCGTTCGCGCTCGCTCAGGCATTTCCCCGTGGTCCCAGGACCAGCCGCAAATTAGACCGAAAACCGGTCCAGGAGAATTCAAAACTTGGCCAGATTTACCTATGAGGCGCAGGACGCTCAACAACATACCGTAACGGGTACGCTGCAGGCCGCCGATCGCGATGCGGCCCTACAGACGTTGTCGGAAAAATACCCCCTGGTCACCGAATTGACGGAACTCAAAACCAAGCAGTCGCTGCTGGGAATGTTTCGTCGCGGACCGAGCGCGGAGCAAATTCTGGCCGTTTACCAGCAGTTGGCCGTCGCCACCAATGCCGGGGTACCTCTGAAGCAGAGCCTGGATACCATGGCGGAGGATTCAGACAGCCCCCGCCTCCAGGCGGTGCTCTTTCAAATGTCAGCCTCCCTGTCTTCGGGCTCGACCTTGAGTCAGGCCATGAGCGAACACCCCGAAGTCTTCGCCGCCTATCAGCCGAAACTGGTCCAGGCTGGCGAGGTTTCCGGTAAGATGTCCGAAGTGCTGATCCAGCTCGCGGCCGATATGGAAGGTCGCGAGGCCCTGACCAGCCAGGTCCGCTCCGCCATCGCCTACCCGATTTTCGTCATGGTGGTGGCCGGGCTACTCTCGGCCGGGATGTTGGGCTGGGGTGTGCCCCAGATCAAGGGCGTTTTCGATGCAATGGGGGCTGAGCTGCCGCTTCCCACCCGGTTTCTGGTCTTGATCGGTCTGAGTCTATCGCAGAATTGGTGGATGTGGATTTTGGGTCTGGCGCTGGCCTTCTATCTCTACCGGCGACTCTCGAAGAATGCGCGAGTTCGCCATTTCGTGGAGCGAGTGGTGCTCGTCAGCTGGCCTTTCGGAGAAGTGTATCGACTGCTCAACGTCTCGCTGTTCGCGCGCACCCTGGGACTGCTCTACCGCAGCGGACTGCCGCTGTCCACAGCCCTGGAGGTCCTCGGGGAGGCGACTTCCAGCCTGCGCATGGTCGACGTCGTCAACACGCTGAAGCGCCGCGTCACCCACGGAGAATTACTCTCCTCGGCGATGCGCGGCACAGGATTCTTTCCTTCGATGGCCATCGAGATGGTCTCCACCGGGGAAAGTTCCGGCTCTCTCGACAAGATGCTGACCGAACTGGATCGGTTCTACACCCGCCGCTGCGAACACTCGATCAAGGCCCTCACCAGTCTGATCGAACCCGCCCTGACGGTGGTGGTGGGAATTCTGCTGGGCGGCGTAATTCTAGGATTGGCCCTGCCTTTCCTGAATCTGCCGGCTTTGATGATGTGAAAATGCAAAGAGGCTTTCTGCTCATTGAGGTCGTGGTGGCCTTCGCACTGCTCTTTATCAGCGGAGTTTCCATGTTTACCACCCTCTCCAAGAGCGACCTGGGCTATACGCAGGCCATCCAAACCCGAGTAGCCCTGAGACTCTGTGGAGAAAATCTGGAATCCTTGCGAGCCGGGACGCTCAAGGCGACGGTCGGGACCCAAACGCTCAGCACGGTTACACAGACGGCGGGCAAATCCGGCACTCTCTACACCCCCAAGTTGGTGGTCAGCACCAGCGGAACGTTGCTACTGGTTCGTTCGCAGGTCAGCTGGACCGAGGGACGCCGCACTCACCTTGTGGAGCTCAAAACCCTTGTCGCGCCATAAGCGGGGAATGACCCTGATGGAGACCATCGTCGCCTCTTTCCTGCTGGGCATCACCTGCACGTTAATGATGACCTTCTTTGTCTACGCCCTGCGCCAAACCCAACGCAATATGTTGCGCCAAGAACTGATCATCGGTGGAGAGAAAATCGTCGACCGCGTCCTCGCCAGCTACGCGCCCAGCCGCGACACTCTATTGCTGGCCAATACCTCGATCAACGGGGTCTTGATTCCGCAGGCCTCCACCGTGAACTCCAGCAAGCTGGTCTTTGACTCTTCCGGCAACCTGGTCTGGAGCAGCTGGAAAGCCTTTGGCTACGACACCACCAATCGACAGGTGTGGCAGGCCTGGCAGGCCTTCGTCACTCCCGTCACCAGCGGAGGAGAATTGACGACTGGCCCCACCACCACCTCTCCCGCCAACTGGACCCGGAAGGTCATTGCCAAGAACGTAACCCTGTTCAGCGTGACTGGACCTAACAATGGTGTCATACGTGTGCGCGTAATTCTCAGCGACAGCAGCGGCTACAAGGTGGAAATCGCTTCTTCGGGGGACTCGCTCAATTGAGACGCCGCCGACAAGCTTTCATCCTTCCTCTGGCCGTTTTGCTCTGCTTCTTGATGTTGCTCATCGCCTTCGTACTGCAGGATCAAAGCCGCAAGCAGATGCGCTTTGCTTCGCTGCAGGTACGCGCCGAGCAGGCGGCCAATGCGGCGGACGCGGGTCTCGTCATCGCGCTGCAACAGCTGGCCAGCAACCCGGCCTACACGGGCGTAAGCACGCTGCAGACGCTGGCGGAAGGTCCAGAAACCTATAAAATTGCCATTCTGCAGGCCGGAGCCAGCATGCCCGACGGACAAACCGTGCCCAGCGGCAATCTGTTCGCACTGGCCAGCGGTTACAGTCTGGGCAACGCCAACGCCAGAAGCGGAGCCCTGGTCAAGGTCGGCACGAGCGGTAGCAAAGGTCTACCCGGCGTCTACGGTAGCAGCGTGCGACTTTCTGGTGGCGCCTTCGTGGATTCTTACAACAGCACCAAGGGCGCCTACTTGATCGGCTCCAAGAACGGCAGCGTCTTGACCAATTCGACCAGCGCGGGCTCGGTCATCATCGAAGGCGCGTCGCAGATCTACGGCCCGGTTTCCATCGGTCCCAAGGGGGTCCTGGATCCAAACAGTTCGGGCGGTACGACCATGAATAGCGCTTATACGGTCTGGCGCGACTGGAGCACCAGCTATGTTTCCTCGAGTCTGCAGACCAGCGCCAAGGACATGCCGGCCGTCACCCTTCCGTCGGCGGTCGGCAAAACCAGCGTCTCCATGAGTTGGGGAACCAACACGCTGGCACCCGGCAACTATGACTCCGTCTCCATCGGCAATGCGGGCACCCTCACGCTCAAGGCGGGTGTCTATGTGATGAACAGCTTCAGCATTGGAGGTGGCGCCAACATTCAGGTCGCCGGCGATGGCCCGGTTCAGATCTACGTTGCCAAGTCGTTCAGTCTGAACAATGGCGCCGTGGTCTCCAATTCCAAGGTCAGTCCATCCCTGCTCCAGATCAATATGGCCGATGGTTCCACCTACGACCAGCAAGGCGGCACTCAGCTGACGGGAGTCGTCTATGGGCCCAGTGCCACCGCCAACTTGAGCAATGGCTCCACCATCTATGGGTCCCTGTCCGGAAACAGCGTGAAGATCGCGGGCGCTTCCTGGGTTCACTACGATGAGGCGCTCAGTGAATTCTCGCTGGGCGGCAGCAGCTCCAGCGGCAGCACCTCCGGGCTTACCGTACTCTTTCGCCAGCGCTGGTAGGGAAGCCTCAGTTCCAATCCGAAGCACAGGCGGTGCTTTGGGGCAAGAAAATCCAACTGGGAATCGACGTCGGAAGCGACTCTATCAAGGTATGTACCTTAGAGAGCAACGGCACTTCTTGTAGCGTAGCTTTGCATCCGCTACTACCACACCGTTCCAGCCAGGAACAGATGCTGGAGGGGCCGGCTCTGAGTCAACGGCTGAGCTCTCTGGCCGCTGAGCTCAAGGCGAAGGGCAAAGGGAAGGCCCATCTTTCCCTGCACGCTCCCACCACGGCCAGCGGTTACCTGGAACTCCCCAAACTGAGCATGGATAAGCTACAGGTAGCCATTCCCTCGGCGGTCGCCCGCGAGATTCCCCACTCGCTTCAGGAAGTCAACCTGTTCCCGATGCCGGTCCCGAGTTTGGGCGACACCACCATGCAGGGCATCTTCTTTGTGGCCGTTCCCAAGACGATTCAGGATGCCCAAACCCGGTCTTTCACGCAAGCAGGCTTTGAGGTCGGCAGCGGCGAGCCCGGCCTGCTGGCCTGCCTGCGGGGACTCACCAAGAATGTGGCCCTTCCGGCCGAGCAAGTCACCGCTCTCGTCCTGTCCGGTTACCAGCGCACTTCGGTTGTCCTGCTCAAGGGTCCTCACCCTTACTTCTGCCGCGAGTTCCGACTGGCCGGCAGCGACTTTACCTACGCCTTCCAAATGGGAGACCAGGTCGATTGGGCCGAGGCGGAACGCCGCAAGCTGCAGTACGACGTCGGCGAAAAGGACTTCAAGGTGGAATCCTTCGTGCAGCGTTGGCTGGGTGACGTGCAGCGCTCGCTGACCTACGCGTCTCAAAAGCACGCCCAGCTGGTGCCCACCCAGGTCATACTCAGCGGGGGCACCGCCCTCTGGAGGGGTCTGGCGGAACGCTTGAGCGAGTTCCTGAACCTGCCCGTGCAGCGTCACCAATGGGATCGCCTGAAGTTGAGCGGCAGCAGCGGTCCGAGCGAGATCGCGCTCTATGATGAAGCCATCGGCCTGGTGTGCCGCTCTTGAGCTGGCTGGAACGGCTCAATCTGGACGAAGATCAGCTGCAACAGCTGCGCCAGGCCGTCGAGCCTCTGGAAATGGTTTTGGACCGCAAGTGGGCCACGGAATGCGAGGCCTTTCAGGCCGCCTCTCTGCACTACAACTGCCCGGTGCTTTCGTTAAGACGTTATCAGCCGGATCCGGAAGCGGTGCGCCTGCTCAGTGAGCAGCAGGCCCGCCGCGTGCGCTCCGTGCCACTCTTCCGCGTAGGCAATCGCCTCTACCTGGCGGTCGCCGATCCCGAGAATCTGCAAAATCAGGACTTTGTGGCCCAATTGACCGGCTGCGTCATCGAGCCCGTGCTGGCCCTGAGCAAAGACATCGACGAAGCGTTGAACCGGTCGATGATTACCGATGAACGTTCCAGCCAGACGCTGGAAGCGATTACCGCTGACGTAGTGGGCGAAACAAAGATCATCCAGCAGTCGGCGGTCATCGAGGACCGAGACGTTCCCACCGTCAAGCTGGTGGACCACATCATCATGCAGGCCATTCGTCTCGGCGCTAGCGACCTGCATCTGGAAGCCTTTCCCCACAAAGTTCTGCTCCGCTACCGTATCGACGGTCAACTCCGAGAATTTCCCGCGCCCCCGAAAGCGATTTACGCAGCCGTAGTCTCCCGCATCAAGATCACCTCGAGCCTGGACATTGCCGAACGACGATTACCGCAAGACGGACGCGCCAGCATCTACGTCGACGACAAAAAATACGATCTTCGTGTGTCCATCATTCCCAACGTTCACGGCGAAGGCATCGTCATCCGCATTCTGAATCCACACGCGGTTTCCATGAACCTCACCGCTCTCGGTTTCGAACGCGACATTCTGGAGCGCTACGAACGCATTCTGGCCCGGCCTCACGGAGTTGTGCTGGTCACGGGACCCACCGGTTCGGGTAAATCGACGACGCTTTATGCGACCTTGAACGGCATCAGCGGAATTGCCAAAAAGATTATCACCTTGGAAGACCCCGTCGAGTATCAGCTCGCCAACATCACCCAGATCCAAATTCAGCCGGAAATTGGCTACACCTATGCCCAGGGCTTGCGCGCCATTCTACGTCACGATCCCGACGTAGTGCTGATTGGTGAAATCCGCGACCTGGAGTCGGCTCAAATCGCGATCCGTGCGGCTCTCACGGGCCACCAGATGTTCTCCACTCTGCACACCAACGATGCCCCGCAAGCTGTAACCCGCCTGCTGGATATGGGCATTCCGTTTTATCAGCTGCAGGCCGCTTTGAACGGCATTCTGGCCCAACGGCTGGTAAGGCGACTTTGTCCCAGGTGCCGCCGGCCCGACGAGGGTTCGCTGGACGCTTTGCTCGACCTGGGCCTGCGAGCCGACCAGGAGACGTTCGCCGGGGTGGGCTGTCCCGAGTGCAACAACATCGGCTACAAAGGCCGCGTGGCGGTGCATGAACTGCTCGACTTCACGCCCAGTCTGCGCCGGCTGCGCGGAGACCAGATCAATGCGGAAGACATCGCCCATCAGGCGGCCTCGGAAGGCGCCTTCTTCACCATGGCGGACAGTCTCCGTCGCAAGGTCCTATCTGGCGTAACCAGCGTGGCGGAAGCTTTAGAACTTCTTCACGTAGACTGAGGAAATAAAAATGAGCCGCCTCGCTCCAGCTGCGAGACGACTCAAGAGGAAAATTTATCAGCGGATCTAGGCCGTGCGGGCCATCCGGAAAATCAGGCCCAGCACGAAGACCACCAGGAAGACCTGGAGCAGCAGGTTACCCGCTCCAGCGGCGGTGCCGGCGACGCCACCGAATCCCAGGAACGCGGCGATGATGGCGATTAGAAAGAAAGTAATTGCCCAGTTTAACATAGTGAATGTCTCCAATTCTTTGGCGGACATCCGGTCCGCGTTGGACTTAGAGTAAAGCATTCAGCCCGAGGTCACGAGAAATACTCGTACGTTTGCTGCCGGATCGGTATACCCGCCTCGGCAGGACTCTAGAATTTATAGCTCTGTCCCAAAAAGAAAGTGTTCTGTTGGCGAACGCTGCGACCAGCCCGGTCAAAAACCGCCCGGTCGGCGTGGTCAAAGCGGAAGTCCATGCGAACCACCCAGTCTTCGGTGATGCGATACTCTGGAGTCACCGTAAAGCCACTGTAGTGAGCCCCGGGCAAAATACGGGCTCCGTCCGGATCGTTGAACCACTCCTGGCGAAAATTGAGAGAAAACTGGTCGCTCAGTCGGTTCGTCCAATACAGTACCAGGGAATTCCAATGAGCGGTGCCGCCGTCCCATCTCAGGCCTTGCTCGCGCGCCCGCATCACCTCGGCCCCCAGGGTGATTTCTTCGGTCACCTTGTAATTGGCAATCAGCTCCCAAAGCTGACGCTGGTTCCGATCATTACGGATCTGTTCGGCCCCCTGATAAAAGTTGGCCACCAACGAAAAATCGTCGGTCGGGTGAAAGTTGACCTGCGCCCCTACTGACAGGGAGTTGTTGGTGTCCTGAAAGCTATCCGCTCCCAAGACCAGCAGGCCGGTCACCGAGACGGTGTCGTCGATGGGATAGGTCGCCCTCACACCGGTATGAGTGAAAGGGGAATAGGTAAATGTCAGGGCTCGAGTAGCGTTCGGATTGCGCCCATCGACCCCGTCCATCACCTCGTAGCCCACGTGACTGGCGAATTTGCCCACGTCCACGCGCAATCCGTTAGCGAAGGTGTGGCTGACGAAGGCCTGGCGAATGTCAAAATCGGTGTTACTGTATCCGGAATAAGCATCGCGGAACAGTCCTGAGGCAGCATCGACTCGCGGCATGCTGCCGCCGCCCGTGACCTCCAACCGAAAACCGGTCCGGTCCGCCTCATCCAGCGCGTATTGTAAATTCAGGTCGAGGACATCCAGGCGCAAGCGATCCGTGCGTTCATCGTAGCCGTGGTAAAGGTTCCGGCCGTCAGCGGGCCGGTTGAAGTTGGTACTGAAACTACTCTGCACATAGCCGTTGAACTTCAGCTCCGGCTCGATCTCCGCCGGCTGGGCCACCTGCGTGGGAGCCTCAGGGGGTGCTTGCGCGGCGACCGGAATCGTTAGTAGCAGGAAAAGCCCGTTGCGCATCAGTATTTGCCGCTACCCACCGGCAGTTTCGGTTTCCGCGGCAGAGACTGACGAGCCAATTTTAGAACCAGCTGGCCGGCCTCTTGCTCCTGCCAGACGATTACGTACTGTTCCTGGTTCCAGACCATGGTAGGCAGACCCGATGGACCTGGAGACTGGCTGATATTCTGAGGGACGGTAAAAGTCGCGCCGCCGTCGCTCGACTGAACGAGGAAGATGTCCGGGTTGGAGCCGCTCTGGCTGGAATCCACCCAGGCCACCGCCAGACGGTCCGATTCGGCTGAGGCAAGACAGGGGTCTGTGGACTCGGCGGGGGTATCGAAAAAGATAGGGGCAGAAAAAGTCCCGTCGTTCTGGGAACGGGAGAAGTAGATGTCCCAGACGGAACTGGAGCGCGAATTGTCCATCCAGGCCAGGTAGACCTGATGGGATCCGCTGACCAGAATCGCAGGGGACTGCGACCGCCCGGCCGTTCTGCTGACGTTCCGCGGAGCGCTCCAGCCGCTCGGAGCTCTCTCCGTCGCGAAGACGTCCGGGCGTTGATTTCCCGAGGTCGTGTCCAACCAGGCGACCTGCACCGAGGCGTCCGCACCAGCGGATACGGTTGGTTGGCTGGAGACCCCGGGGGTTTTCGAGAGATTGAGACCTTGACTCCACACGAGACTCTGCTGATTGGAGTAGCTGTAAAAAACGTCGGGGGATGCGCTCGAACGCTCCACCCAGACCGCGTGCAAACCGTCGTCCTGGTCGATAGCAAGATCCGGGCTGTCGGCCCTGCCGGCAAAAACCGTGGTCGGCGGGGCGAAAGTGCGGCCATCAGCCGAACGAGAAAAAACAACCTGACCATCTTCGAGCCAGAGTACCTCAGGAGTGCCCTTGCTATCCACCACCAGGCTAGCCTGTGTGGAGGTTGCCGGCGAGTGGCACACAGCCGCTTCCTCAGTCCAGCTCTGACCGTTGTCCTGACTGGATCGCAGCCAGATGTCACCGTCTCTTTCGTAAGCCAGCCAGAGTCGACCGCTCCCATCGCGGCAAAGGTCCGGATTCTGCCCCCGGCCGATCGGGACCGAATCCGCGAGGGCCAGTCCAGATAGGAGCAGCCAGACGACCAGGCTCTTTCTCATGGCTTGATCAAGTAATAGAGATCCGTTTCCCAGAGCTGCTGCTCCTGGGGGAAGGTAACTCGGTAGACTCCCCAGGGAGCTTCATCGCATTGCAGGCGTTGCTCGACCGCCCAATGACGCATTTCTTCATAGCGCTTGGGTAGATTCTGGTAGTCCGCGCCTTTGTGGGTCAGGGTAATGACCTGACCCTCAGGGAGGCTTCCCGCTTCAATTCTGCCGCCGGGAGAGGGCATCTTTTTGGGTAAAACCACACCCGCCTCGATATCGGCCTCGGTGTTGGAAAACTTATGCCAGCGTAAGTAACCCGGCGCCTGAATGCCGGCGGCCCTGGTGTAGTCAGCAATCTCGGCCGACATACGGCTGACCGCGGTCTCCAGCTCGCCCAACTGGGACACCTTCTCGCGTAGAAACCAGGTCGGCCGGGCCGGCTCGCCCACCACGCGAATGGTTGCCGGCGGTAAACCGTCGGGGTTGAGATGGGGAGAGGGAGTCGCACGAACGGAAGGGGTCGGCGTTGGGCTGGCCGGAGAGAGACTGTGGAGCAGAGGTTTCACGCCGATCAGTCCCAGACCCAGAAGCAAAACCCCGGCGGTCCCGGCTCTTTTGGGCCAGGGATTGGGCCGAGCCGGCGCAACATAAGGGCGAGTCAAAAAATCCCGCATCTCGGCGGCATTCTGGAAGCGCTGGTCGGGGTCCAGGCTCAGCACCTTGTCCACCGTCTCGGCAAGCTGAGGCTCGATATCTCCTCGCAACGCCAGCACCGGAATGTATCTTCCCATTTGAATAGGCTGCCCGGTCAGCAGCAAGTAGAGCGTAGCTCCCAAAGCATAAAGGTCGGAGCGGACGTCGGCTTTCCCAAGCATTTGCTCGGGCGGGCAGAACATCAGAGTGCCCGCCGTGGTCTGGGTGTGCTCCGAGGTCCCGCGAGCCAGTCCGAAGTCAACCAGGTAGAGTTTCCCGTTCTCGGTATCCCGAATGATGTTGGCCGGTTTGACGTCGCGGTGAATGATCGGGGGGGCCAGAGAGTGCAGATACTCGAGCACTCCCAACATCTCCAGCGCAATGCTGCGCGCCAGCGAGCAGTCGATGCCCTTTTTCTCCGCTTTCAGGGCCAGTTCTAACTCGTGATGGAGAGTCACCCCCTGGATAAAATCCATCACGATATAGCAGAGGACACCTCCCTCTCGCTCCAACTGAAAGAAATCGCGCACGCGGGGGATGTTGGGATGCTGCAACTGACTCAGTAAGTTGGCTTCTTCGCGGAAGCGGCGGCTCACCCAGGTGTCGTCGGTGGGATGCATCTCCTTGATAGCGCAGGGGCCGTCCAGGTTCTCGTCGTGGGCCAGATAGATGGATCCCATGCCACCGGACTTGAGCACGGTGTTGACGTGATAGCGCTGCTGCAGGACCTCTCCGGACTTCAAGGACACGCTCCCCCGTTCGCGACCGCATAGCGAATTACTGCTCAAACTTTTGTCTCGGTCTCTACCGGGACGGGCAACCTGCCTTTGGGTATCGACTTACCTGGAGCGAAACGGCCAGGCGGCGTAATCTGAGGGCAAGCAAAACGACACAAAACGTTTTCACACACAGGAGGTAATGATTATGCGAAAGTTTCTTTTAAGTGCTGGACTCTTTGCTACGATGGCCGCTTCGGCGTTCGCCCAGGGTGGAGGCATCCTGCAGCCCGGTAGCACCATGTATCCTGGTCAGGTAGCCTGGTCGCCCAACGGCGCCTACCACCTGAACTTCCAGGAAGACGGCAACCTGGTGCTCTACAACAACGGCGGCGCCGTGATGTGGGCCACCGAGACCAACGGCGCTCCAGCCACCGAGCTGCGTATGCAGACCGACGGTAACCTGGTGATGTATGGCAACGGTCAGACCCTGTGGTCATCCAACACCGCCGGCCACCCGGGCGCTCAGTTCCGGATCCAGAATGACGGTAACATGGTGCTTTACAGCCCTCGTCAGCGCGTTCTCTGGGCTTCTGAGTCCAACGGCAACGGCTAACGCACTCTTTGAATCACCGGCCCCCTCTACGGAGGGGGCTTTTTTCGTTTGCGAGAAGCGCTGGCCATGGGCGACGACAAGTGGCTGGCTACAATCAAGGAATTTTTTGAAGAGCGCATTGCTTTCGACAAGCATCTGGGCCTGTGCATCCAGGACATCCGGCCCGGCTGGGTCCGGGTTCGCCTGCCTTTCAAACCCGAGTTCCTCGGGGACCCTTTCCGTCAGGCTCTGCATGGAGGCGTCATCTCCACGGTAGTCGACGCGGCTGCCGGAGCAGCCGCGCTGTCCACTCTCCCCTATGGTAGTCGCTGCAGCACGGTGGACATGCGTGTCGATTACCTGCTTCCCGCGCAACCGGAGGAGCTTGTGGCGGAAGCGACGGTGGTCCGTTCGGGAAATCAGGTAGCCGTCATCGATGTGGAAGTTTTTCAAGGTGCAAACCAGCGCATCGCCAGCGGGCGAACAGTCTACAGTTTGAAGGCGGCAACTCCCCAATGAAACAATGGATTCTCATCGCACTCCTGAGCAGCCTGGCCTGGAGTCAACCCATTCAGGTAGACCCGAAGGAGGCTCAGTCGGCCGGATTGCGGGTGTGGAAGAATGAATGTTCCGGCACGGTCGAGGGATTGACCTCCTGGAATTACGGCGAAGAGTTTCCCTCATTGGGAATCGGACACTTCATCTGGTATCCCGAGGGCCGCAGCGGTCCTTTCCAGGAAAGCTTTCCCCAACTGATCGCCTTCTTGCGCGAACGCCATTCCGACGTTCCTAAGTGGATCCCGGCCGCCTGTCCCTGGCCGGACCGTCAGTCCTTTCTGGCCGACTATAACGGCGCCAAACTGAAAGAACTGCGGCGCTATCTGGCTTCTCGGGTGGGAGATCAGACCCAGTTCATGGTTGCTCGGCTTCAGGAAGCCCTCCCCAAGATGATGGAAATCGGCCGCAATCCAGATCAGATCAAGCAACGTTTCCATACATTACTGAAAACGCCGGGCGGAACCTACGCCCTGCTGGACTACGTCAACTTTAAAGGTGAGGGAATCAAAGATACTGAGCGATACGCCGGTAAAGGCTGGGGACTTCTTCAGGTACTGGAGGAATGCGACGCAGGAACATTCGCTCGCAATCCTCTCGCCGCTTTCAGCAAATCGGCCGAACTGGTGCTGCGCCGCCGCGTGCGAAACTCCCCGCCCGACCGGGGAGAACAGCGCTGGTTGACGGGATGGATGAACCGGGTTCACGGCTACCAACAGTAGTATAAATGTCTTAAGACAATCTTCAGAAAAATCGGGAAATGGCTTCAGCCTCCGGGGCTATTCTGTGAATGAAGAAATTCACAGGAAAAAGAAAAAAGACGGAGGAAAATTCAAGATGAAAAAGATGATTTGTGCAGGACTCGTCGTTCTGGCCAGCCTGGCCGCCTCCGCGGCCCCGGTCACCAGTGGAATGGTCACCGGCACCACACGCAACGGCGTCTACCTGGCCAACAATCAGGGGGTCACTTTCATCCCCTACTCGCAGGCACAGTTTCGCCTGAACGGTCGTCGCATCGCTGACCGCCAGGTCGTGGACGGGATGCGCGTGACGGTCTACCCGCAAGGAAACTTCCAAACCCAGTACGTGCCACAGGCCTTCTACAACAGCCACCGGAACTGGGACTGGAACCAGCAGCAGACCGGCTGGAACCAGGACCGCAGCCACTGGCGCCAGGACCGTATGGGCTGGCACCGCTACTAAAAATTCCCTCGGCTCTTCCCGGCAACCCCTCTCGGCCTGGAAGGGCCTTTTTTAGTATCCCCATACCGCGCCCACAGGGATCCCCATACCTCCCCTCTAGAGAATGTCATTCGTATGATGGGATAGGAAGACAGCCAGGAGACGAACAAAATCGTACGCGATTCGATGCGGGTCCCGAACTGGTCCCTCGGGCAGTATCACAGTTCTTGGAAACTCTTCGGACTCTCTGGTGTCACAGGGCTCTGACAAATGTCAGGGCCCTGCTCCTTTTCCGGAAAGGTTGTCACCCACCTGACACCTAAGGCGCTTACCGTTTATGATGTTGGACACGATTTTAATCATCGAAGACGACCCTTCGATCGCAGAACTCCTCACCCTGACCCTGGAACAAGAAGGATTTCGCAGCCTTTGGGCCAGTGACGGAGGCCTGGGCTGGGAAATGTTCCAGAGCGAGAGCCCCGCGGCGGTCCTCCTCGACCTGCGCCTTCCTCGCCTGAGCGGTCTGGAAGTTCTGCGCAACATTCGCAAGCAATCGGAAATACCGGTGCTCATCATGTCGGTGAAGGACCAGGAATCCGACAAAGTGGCAGGCCTCGAACTCGGTGCCGATGATTACGTCACCAAGCCCTTCTCGCCGCGAGAGCTTATGGCGCGGCTGCGACGGAATCTGCGCAAAGGCAAGCTGACTCAGACCCAGATGGGCCACCTGCGCGTGGACTGGCAGCGGGCCGACGTATTCCGAGACGAAGCTCGCGTACTGTTGACCGCACGAGAATTTGAAGTGCTGCGTGTCCTCTACGAGAACCGAGAACGCGTTTTGGAACGAGACTCCCTGCTCGAAAAGGTGTGGGGATACGACTTTGAAGGCGACGCGCGAGTGGTCGACACCACCATCAAGCGCCTCCGTGGCAAGGTGGGCCAGAATTTGATCGAGACGGTTCGCGGCCTGGGATATCGCCTGGCCTTGTGAAACGACCGCCTTCCTGGCTGCTGGCCGTCCTCTTCCTGGTTGCACTGGGCAGCTTCATCTCTCTATTGCTCAGTCGCTTCGAAACTCAATCCCTGAATGAACTCGAAGGTTACATGCTGTCGGTGGGACGCCCGGTGGCCGAGTTCGCGGGCCAGGGCCTGGAATCCGACAAACTACCAAACCTGGAGCGCCTGGCTCGGGCGACCCAGACCGCCAGTGGTTGCCGCATTCGCATTCTGGACCGGGAACGTCGGCTGCTGGTGGACTCGTTAGGGGCCGGCCCGCAGCAGAACAGCGTTGCCTTTCGCGTCGAGGTCAGCGAAGCCCTGAAAGGCCACTATAGCGGCTACACGCGCCTTAGCGACGAAAGCCCGATGTCGCTGGCTCTGTATACGGCGATTCCCATCAACATCGCCAATCGCGTGGCGGGAGTAGTCTACGTCTCTCATACCACCGACGAAATCCTCCAGCGCCTGGGCGACCTTCGTCGCATGCTCCAGCGGATCGTGGTCCTGCTGGCCCTGTCCGCCTTCGTGATGTCGCTCTACTATTCGGGCCAGTGGAGAGGCAGCCTGAAACGACTGCGCCAGCGCGCCGGCCAGTTGGAGGGAGGAGACGACGTCGAAGCCATCGGTCAGGGCATCGACAAACTGGTCGCCTCGCTGCAGACTCAGGTGGCCCAGCTCGAAGAGGAGAAGTTAAAGACCCGCCTGTTCCTCGAGGATGTTGCTCACGAACTGAAAACACCGATCACTGGGGTCAGCGGTTCGGTGGAATCCCTGCTTGTCGAGAAGGACGATGATCGCCGTCTGCGCCTGCTGCACACCCTGGACCGTGAAACCCGGCGCCTTTCGGAACTGGTCGGTCGTCTGGTGGAACTACAGAACCTGGATTACTACGAACTGCGCTGCCAGTCGCTGGAGCTCTGCTCCCTGCTTCAGACGGTCGTCGATACCTTTGAGGGCGAAGCCGAGAAGAAGCAGATCCGGCTGGGCCTGGAGGGCATCGACGAAGAGGAAGAGCCGCGTTTGTGCGTCTGGGGCGACGCCGACAAACTGCTGGTGGTGCTGGGCAACCTGGTGGACAATGCGTTGCGCTGCTCACCGCAGCAAAGCCGCGTGGACGTAACCGTCACGCGCGAAGGCGATTCGGTGACCGTAGCCGTGCTGGATGAAGGACCGGGCTTCCAACACTCGCTCATCGCCCGCCGGCAACGCGCCGGCGACTCGTCCAATCTGGGCAGTTCCGGTCTGGGCCTGGCCATCGCCAGCCGCATCGTGGCCCTGCACGGGGCCGAACTCGATGTTCGCTCCCGGCCCGAAGGAGGCTCCTGCGTGCAGTTCCGGCTGCGCGTCAGCTAGCCAGGGAAGTTCCGATAGGCCAGGGAAGTGACGGCGGCTATGATGAGCTTTCTGCAAGCCGTGGGCGTGCTGCCCTTCCTCTTTCTCGCGGCCTTTACGGCCGGGCTGGCGCTGGCCCCGGCCATGCACGCCTACCACATCATGACGTCTTATCTGGTCGGGTGGGCTCCCGGTTGGCACTACGCGGGCGTGGGAGTGGCCATGGCTCTCTCCTATCTGGTCTATGGCTTCTCGCTCATTTTGATCGCCCCCCTGGTCAACCTGTTGCTGGGCGGTCGCCTGCAACCCTGGCGTGGCAAACAAGTCTCCCCGGGCGCGCTGCGCTGGTACGTGCACGCGACCATGACTTTGCTGCCCCGCCTGTCGTTTCTAGATTTTATCTCGGCCACGCCCTACATTACCCTCTACTATCGGCTGATGGGGATGAAGGTTGGCCACAACGTGACCATCAATACCACCGCCATTGCCGACCCCTCCCTGATTGAACTCGGCGACAAGGTGACGCTGGGCGGGTCTTGTAGCTTGCTGGCCCACTACGCCCAGGGCGGATACCTGGTCATCGCCCCCGTCAAAGTCGGGCGTGGAGCCACCATCGGCCTGCGCGCCATCGTCATGGGCGGGGTCACCATTGGCGAGAAAGCCAAAGTCCTGGCGGGCTCGTTTGTTCTTCCCAAGACCGTCATTCCCGACGGAGAAACCTGGGGCGGTATCCCCGCCGTGAAAGTGGAGCTACATCACGAATGACTCTCAACATCTTTTTTCGCCTTCTCGGTGTGGTCGTACTCATCGGCATCTGGCATCTGACCCAAAGCATCCTGGGTAAGCGCGGACTTCCGGATGACGGTAAGATTGGGGACAAAGTGCACATCTGGATGGCCCCTCTCCACGCCTATCTGTCGCGAACGCCCTGGGCTGTCTCGGCCTTGCTCATCACCAGTTCGCTCGGCATCGACGTGCTGGGCCTGTCGGTCCTCTACCTGGGCATCTTCGGTCCCAGCTTCCGACCCATCATCGGTCTGGTGGCCCTGCTGATGCTTCGTCAGTCCGCCCAGTACCTGACGGCTCTACCCGCTCCTGAGGGAATGATCTGGCGGAACCCCGGCTTCCCATCTCTGTTCGTCACCTACGGTGTAAGCAACGACCTGTTCTTCTCCGGGCACACCGGCCTGGCTGTATACGGCTCGCTGACGTTGGCCAGCCTGGGAATTCCCTGGCTGACCGCCATCGTGATCCTCATCGGCCTGTATGAAGTCTTCGCCGTGCTGGCCCTGCGTGCTCACTGGACGATGGATGTCTATGCCGGCCTGGTCAGCGCCATTCTCTGCTGGGTCGTTTCAGGGATCTTTCCAAACTTCTAGCCATAATGGGCGAGTGAAGATCGGCCCATCCTTTCCAAAGCTCAGCTTTACCGCTTGCCTGAATCGCCAGGCTCAGGCGGATTTCCAGCCCCAGTCGGTGGAGCAGGCAGTCGACGGTATGGTTTTTTCCAAGGCCTTGAAGACGGCGAGGCCCGAAACCGATCGGACTCTCAAAAGCGACCGCCTCAATCCCGCTTCGGATGCTCTGCTCCTCAACTTGATCGACAAACTTCCCAGGTCGCTGGCCAGTATGACCTGGTCTGCCATCAAGCGCTGGGTCCACAAGGGGGACGCCACTCCTGAGCCGCTGAAAGACAAACAGGGTGCTGACTTCCAAGTAGGCAAACAGGTCCCCATCCGGCTGGACGCCTTGATGGACACCCTCAAGACGACCATGACCGACTTTACCCCCAGCATTGGAGCGGAGCACGTCTGGAGCAAGGACGCCAAAGGCTATCAGGGGCTGGGTTTCTGGAGCCGGGTCGGCTCCTTCGTCAAAGGGGAGCGCCCCTTTCCCTTCCCCACCTTCGGCCGCAGCAAGCTGATTTGCGCGCTGGGACTGGGGGCAACGGCCGTGGTCATGCCAACCGGCCAGGAAAAGGGATTGCGCGAATGGATGCTCCAACAGCAAAAGGGTTCCATTGAACTCCATCAACTCTTCGGTCAAGCCTACAAACTGAATCAGGGCGATCTTTACAGCACCCTGCTATGCGCCGAAAACGTGCTGAGTGAGGGCCTCTACGACCCCAATCGTCAGGATCGAGAAGTCATCTCCAAGCTCAGCTACCTGCGCAGCGACTCGGCGCCCCTCGGAGACAATTTCGGCGGATGGTATCATCTCTTCGGCGCTGCCCTTTACAGCCTGATGCGCCCGGAATGGAAGTCCGACGTCTGTCTCAAGGTCGAAGACATGGGAAGCTTCATTCTGGAAGGCAAAGACCCTCAGGAAGACCACATCAACCAGTTGGGCAAGCAGTTGGGCATCGAACTCAAAAAGATCGCCCGCGAGGGTCTGGAGCCGGGCGCTGGAGCCCGCCCCTACCTGAATTTGCAAGAATTCGGATGGAATCGTAAGTCAGTCGTCGTGACTGGCGCTGGCACTGCCGGTGATAGGAATGGCCGGTCCTAGAAAAGCCGGGTCTGGACGCAGCAGGTACACGTTGAGAACCGCTTTACACCGGGCCAGAAACTCCCGCTGCTCGTTGTAGTTCGCATCCAGGTACTGGCGCCTGTCGGCCACTACTCCCTGAGCCTCGATTCCGGCGCTGCGTGCCAGAAACACCGAGCGATCCAGATGAAACCCGTTGGTCACCACTACCGCGTTTTCGACCAGAAAGACTTTGCGGGCTCGAACCATCGTGTCGTAGGTATTGAAGCCGGCATGATCCGTAAAGATCCGGTCGTCGGGAACGCCGTGATCGCGCGCGTAATGTCTCATCGCGTTGACTTCATCGTAGTTGGACTGCCCGTGGTCTCCACTCATCAGCAGGCGCTCCACCTTGCCCGCCTTATAGAGGGCAATGGCCGCGTCCACTCGATCTTCCAGGACCGGGCTGAGACGTCCACTTTTGCCGTAGACCAGTGCTCCCAAAACGATGCCGACCTGGGCGTGCTGAACTTTCTCGGCCGGCACCACATAGGGCCGGGCCTGGCGGTGCACCCACCAGTTCATCAGGGGGGCTACCGCCAGGGCGGCAAAAAACAGCAAGAAGAACAACCAGAGCATTTTCCGTCCTCGCGGCCAGTTTCTCATCGATGTGCATCATAGCAGGACAACCATACCCGCGGCGAGGTACCCCCTTGCCCTGCCCGATCAGGTTGGGTGGCCTACGATAGAGTCAGACCCAAGATGGGAGAAGGCGATGATGAAAAACCAACTTATGATTCTTTTGGCCACGGCCGCACTGGCTGTTGGATGCTCGCAAGCCGAGCGCAACGATATGGCCAACAAGGCCGACCAGGAGATGAGACAGGCGGGCCAGACCGCCAAGCAAGAGATGAAGAAGGCCGGTCAGGCCATGGACGAAGGAGTCAACTCGACCCGCATCAAGTCCGCCCTGCTCTCCAGCAAGAAACTGGACGCCAGCTACATCAACGTGGACACCGAGCAGAAAACCGTCTTTCTGCGCGGCAGCGTAAAAACCGCCGACCAGAAGAAGTTGGCCAACGATCTGACCAATAACATGATCGCGCCCGATCAGAAGCTGGTGAACGAGCTGAAAATCGCCGCAAACCCCGATGAACATCCACCCCAGTAGTTGAATAGTGCGGGAGGGTAACACGATGACGGAGCCAATTTTCGAAGTTCGTTTTCAAGAGTTACTGGGAGAGCGGCCGGTCCGCCAAGAAAGCCGCGCCGCGGTCATTTTTCTGCAGGCCCTGTTTGACGAAGCGGGCCAGTTCTACGAAGAGGAAGAAGCGGCTTGATCTTAGTCGGAACGGCCAGCTGGGCCGACAAAAGTTTGGTGGATAGCGGGAAGTTCTATCCTCCTGAGGTGAAAAACGCCGAAGAGCGGCTGCGCTACTACGCCGACCACTTTCCCCTGGTGGAAGTGGACTCCAGCTATTATGGACTTCCTTCGCCTGCCATGGTGCAGGCATGGGCCGACCGGACTCCGGTCGGCTTTTTGTTTAACGTCAAGGCTTTTCGACTGTTCACCGGTCATCAGGCTCTGCCCAAGGTTCTCCCCAAAGACTTGAGGGAAGCACTGGGGGCCGACCCGACCCGAAACGTCTATCTCAAGGACCTGCCGGGGGAAATCCGCCAGGAACTTTGGAAGCGGATGCGCGAAATCGTAGAACCACTGAGATCTACCGGCAAATTTGGCGCCTGGCATTTTCAGTTCGCCCCCTGGCTGGCCTTTCACCCCGAGAACATGGAGCTGCTGGCCGAGTGCTGCACGCAGCTCCCCGGCGACCAGCTGGCCGTGGAATTTCGCAACGCCTCCTGGTGGACCGAGAAACACCTGGAACGCACCCTAGAGCTGCAGCGAGAGTTGGGAGTCAGTCACGTCGTGGTCGACGCCCCCCGGGGAGTCAAGCCGGAAATTCCCACCGTTTGGGCCACGACCGACTCGAGGCTGGCGCTCCTCAGACTGCATGGTCGAAATGCCGAGACGTGGAACAAAAAAGGCCTCAAGACATCCTCCGAGCGCTTCAACTACGACTATTCCGAAGAGGAACTGGAAGAGCTGGTTCCCCATCTTCGAGAATTGGAAAAGCACGCCCAACAAGTGGACGTGCTTTTCAATAACAATCACGAAGACCAGGGGCAACGCAACGCCAGGACCCTACGGCGGCTGCTCGACTAAATCGCCAACGCCACCGGCTCCAGACTGTAGCGGTATTCTTCCATCAAATGGTGGATAACAGCTTTGAGACTACGATTGCGCCGATAGACCTGGCGCTGGCGCTGGGTACTGTTGCCGCGCTCCAAGGTCAGATGCGCGCGGTGCAGATGGTGAGCGCAGCCCAAACGCTGAGCGTGGCTCTCCAGCTTGTGAAAGAGATCGTGAAGCTCGTGACCCAAACAGGCGACCGTCCCGTGTTCGTCGGTAATCACCTCGGCTTCCAGGCCCCAGCGGATCGCCCGCCATTTGTTCTCTCGCAAGGCCCATTCCGAAGCGGTTGCCGGGAGCAGTCCCGACTGGCGCTGCTCTTCCAGGTAAGAAAACAAGCTTTGCACCACCGCGACCAGGGCCATCGTGTCGCTCAAATTGGCCTGACCATCGCAAATGCGTAATTCCAGCGTGCCGAAGTGCGGGCAAGGGCGGATGTCCCAGTGCAGATCCTTGAGGCTGCCAATCGCACCACTACGAAGCATCCGGCGGGTCAGGTCGAGATAGTCGCTCCAATCTCGCATGAGCGGAGCGGGACCTGAGATCGGCTGGCTCTCGAAAACAGTGGCCCGGGCGCTGGCCAGGCCGCTGTCTTGACCGTGCCAGAAAGGCGAACTGGCCGAGAAAGCCAGCAGGTAAGCCAGGTAGGGCCTGGCCGCATTGAGCAGTTCGATGGCCTGTTGACCGCTGGTCATTCCCAGATGGATGTGCAGACCGAACAGGTTCTTGTTTTTCCCAATCCACTGGTTTTTCTTAAGAAGCCGGCGGTAGCGACGATCCGGATAAAGATGCGCCTCCTGTCCCAGTCCCGCGAACGGGTGAGTGCCGACACCAGCGATCCCAATATTGCTCCGTTGGGCGACCTCCAGTAGGCGAGAGCTGGACTCTCCAAGCTCACGCTCGGCTTCGTCTACCGTTTTACAAACCCCGGTGACCATCTCCAGCATGGTTGAATAAAATTCAGGTTTGAAGGCCGACGAATCGCCCAGCGCGGCCAGCAATCTCGGCGAGACGGGAGCCAGGTCGAGCGTCCGCTGATCCAGCAGCTGAACTTCAACCTCAACGCCCAGAGTCAAAAATTCTGAAGGATGAAAGTCCTCATTTTGAGTGGCTAGCTGTAGCATAGATTCGCTCCAATCTGGCAAGAATGGACGGCTTCCACCTACCGTCTCTTTAGAAAGCTTAAGAGGGTATAGGCAAGTCGGGTTAGGTACTCCAGTATGGGTCCTATAGTTGCCTGTCGCTTTTTGCGAAATTTATGCAAACAGCCGTTTGAGGCGATATTCCGGGCCTCAAGCAAGCCTCTAACCCCAGGACGGGAGTTGAGCTGCATGAAGCGAGTTGTCCACTTCCGTCCTGTCAGGCCCGGGTCATTCGTCCCGCAATCAAAAAAGGCGCCGGTAGAACCGGCGCCTTTTCAATGGACTTGGGATCTGTTAGGTGCCCTGGGGGGCGTCGTGGATGTCGCCGAAGTTGATGTGGGTCAAGTCTTCGAGCTGCTTGATGGTGACGCGGAACTGGTCGAAGTTGGTCAACTCGACGTGGTTCTGCCCGCCGTTGCCCTCTTTGCCGATCAGGTCGTCCTGATGCATCACGTAGGCTGCGCCCTGCAGGCCACCCTTGCCGTCCGGCTCCACGGCGACCTTATAGAAAGCGCGCGGCATCTGCGTGGGCGGATCGACTTTGCCCTTGTTGTCAAATTTCGGATCATCTTCCAACAAGACCGGACCGGTGAAGACGGTAATCTTCTTGTGGTCATTGATGGCGCCGTTGAGAACGTGGTTCTCCAGGTCCAGCCAGTTCTTCTGGTTGAGTTCAGAGTGCTGCAGAGAAGCGTTGGTATAGACGAAGGTGTCATCTTGCCCCTTCTCTCCGTCGGGTCCCCACATCGGGTCGCGGCGGCGCACCATGTGCCCCTTGTCGATCGAGTTGTTGGAGTAAACTTCGTTGCCGAGCTGATACTTACGGTCGATGCGGGAGTCAAAGACCCATTTGCCGTCACGCTCGTGCTCGACATACTGGCTGCCGTCGACATTGACGGCGGTCAACAGGGGAGTGCGACGCTCCTTGTGCTGGATCACCGAGAAATGGGTGTATTTCAGTTCGTGGCTGCTGGGGTCGTCCTTGAGCGTGGCGGCCTTGGCTTCAAGCTCCGGGTCCAGGGTGGGCAGCGGCAAATTCACGCCCAAGAAGTTGGCCTGGTAGCCTTCGCGATTGGGGAAATCGCGGAACATTTCGTTGCCCATTTGATGGGGCGCTTCATTTTTAGGAGTGCGATTCTGGCCTTTGGCAAAATCGCGCAAACGATTGGAATCCTGTGAAGTCTGGTTGCGGTCCTCCCGCTCGTAGCGATCGTTGTGACGCTCGTTCTTGGCCTGCCACTGTTTGTGGTCATTGCGCGAAAACGTTTGGGTGTTTTGATTTAAGCGGGTAATCATGTGTGCTGTAACCTCTCCGGTGTCTGATCGGAGCATATACGGTCCCGGAGGTTACAACTGTTACAAAAACATGAACAGCCCGGAGGGTGGCGGAAATGATTTCAGCTGCTTTTCAGGATAAAGCGATTTCGGCGCGATGATACAACTCTAAAAGCTCCAGAGTGGGCTCCACGCCAAAGTCGCTCTGTAGAGCCGCTTTAACTTCTCGAAAGCGCTTGACCACCTGCTCGGGCCGGCCCAGTCGCAACCAGGAGCGAAACAAGACGGCCACCAACTCCTGGCGTTCCCAGCCTTCCTCCCCGACCAGCTCGGCGGCCCGCGCGCTCTCTTCGAAGTCTCCGCGGGCAAAGGCTAGATTGGTCAGACGACAGGCCAGTTGCAAATAATCCTCGTGGAGCTGGTCGCGTCGTCGCAGAGCCCAGTCTTCGAAGCCGCCTTCGAGGTAGGGCCCACGATAAAGAGCCAGAGCGCGCTTCAGGTCGCTCTCTTCCAAGGCGTCGGTAGGAACGGAACGGAACTCGGCCACATCCGACCAGAGCGGAAATTGCCGCGGCATCACGACGAAACCGGCTTGTCGCTCCAGCGGGTCCTGACTGCAGCCATCGGGCCGCAAGATCGTGCGCAGGGTGCTCAGAGCCCCGCGCAGACTTTTGCGAGCCGAGTCGCCGCCCTGAGGCCAGAACTCGTCCATCAAGACTTCCTCGCTGCAGCGCAGGTCGCGCGAGCCCAGCAAGTAGGCGAGCAGCATTCGTACCTTCTGTGACTTGAACCGGCCCGCGGCAACCTGCTCGCTGCCAACCCAAACCTCGAAGGGCCCGAAACTGTGCACGCGCACTTTCGGCTGCTCCACGCTAAGGCTCGTTCCCGAACTGGCCGAAAGTTTCTCCTGGAGCAAATGCTGCACCTGATCGGCTGCCAGATCGGTGGCGGGAGGTTCCAAAATGCAGGCCCTTCCACCGGTTTGGGATAGCAGATTGGAGGCAAGGGCCGCGGCTCGTTCCGCATTGGCTTCCGCCAGCACCATCAAAAACTGATTCTCGGAGAGACGGCCCAGGGCCTGATAGGGAGCCAGCTGACGTCGCAGTTCCTCGGCCTTGGCCCGAGCCTCTTCCAAGTCGCCGACTTCGGTTTCCAGCAACAAGACCATGAGCGGTCGGCCATGTTCGGCGCTGCGCAGGCTCTCGCGACGCAGAATATCCAGAATCGCGGGAGAGGACCAGCTGCGTGTGGGCAGGTCGACCAGCGAACGTCGGCTCTCGGAGTCGGCCGATTCCCACACCGCCTGCTCACTACTGCTCCAGGTCGAGGCCCGCAGCTCGGTTTCCGCGCAGGCGGCCAGGTCTTGCAGGGCGGCCATGTCGGTTTCGCTGAACTCGCGAGGTTTCTGGTCCAAAATGCAGAGCGTGCCAACCAGCTTGCCTTCAGGCGCCCGCAGCGGCACGCCGGCATAGAAACGCACGTGCGGGTCGCCACAGACGATGGGATAGTCGCAGAAACGTTCATCCTGATCGAGATTGGAGAGAACCAGCGAGCGACCGGCCCGCAATGCGTGCACGCAAAAAGAGATTTCCACGGGCGATTCGATCAAAGTCGTCCCCTGAGCCGATTTGAACCATTGCCGGTCGGGTGTAATCAAGGTGAGCAAAGAAACCGGTACCGAAAAACACCGTCGAGCCAACCGGGTCAGACGGTCAAACCGCTCTTCCGCGGGACTGTCCAAAATGGCTTCACAGGTGGGACCCAAAAGGCTGCCGAGCTCATCCATGCGGGGCCTCTTCTCGCCTGCTCAAATCAGACCTACGTGGGACTCTGACCGGTGGTCAGTCGGTAAGCGGCGCGGGCCGTACTTTTGAGACCTTCCAGCTGGCCCTCCACCGCTTCGGCCGGCAGGTTGCCAAGAGCCTGACTCAGCATCTCGAACTGACGGGCGTTGGTGTGAAAACGCTGAGCCATGGCCGGATTCCAGTTGGCCAGCAGGCGCTCACGGTCCGGTAGCTCTACACTTCCCAGGCCCATTTGGTCAGCCAGCTGACGATCAAACTGCGTATCGTTGCCCACCCCAGCCAGAAAGGTGGGAGTGAACTTAAGGGTTCCGGCCAACCCGCTGTTCAATTCTTTGGCCAGGCCTTGCACCGAGTCGACCGCCATGTCGAAGCTATTGGCATAAAATCCGGCCTGATCCGCGAAGCGCAGAGCCAGCCCATCGCGCAGAACCTCGACTTGCTTCTCCTGGGGCAATTGTTGCAGTAGCTCCTGATAGACCTGAACGGAGCTCTGGCCATCATAGCGGGTTCCCATAGCCGCTTTCGGCTTGTCATCGAAGGGAAAGTCGGTGCGGGCCACCAGCGCTTTGGCTTCCACAAATTGCTCCGAACTCCAACCAAAGCGCTGACTCAGTTCCGTTTTCTGCTGCTCCATCCACTCCAGCGTCACCTGAGCCCGAGCCGGAGTGCCGGTCTTGACCTCACCGCTGTCGACCTGAGTGCGGTCGTCCGCATCGTGGAGCAAGGCCACCTGCTGAATAAACTGCTTGCGCTCCGGCGTCCAGCCCAGGCCGGGAGCGAACTTTCCGGCGGCATCGGCCACGACCAGCGGGTGCTCGAAGTTATGGTAGCTGCCTGAATTGAGCGCCTGGAATTCGGTGGTGCTGAAGTAGCGGGCAGCCAGTTCGGCCACTCCCGAACAGGCGCTTCCCTGCCAGGTTGCCTCGGTGCCGCGAGCCAACTGCTCCGCCTTGGGATTGACCAGCGAGGCTGCCGGCTCCCAGCGAAGAGCTTTGGGAGTGAGTTCGGGAGCCGGCGCGCTCAGGGCCAGACCATCCGGCGGCGGCGCTTCAACCAGAGCTGCCTTTGCCAGAGGGGCCGCCTTGGAGGGGGCGGCAACCGGGGCAAAGCGGGGCAGGTTCTGAATGATGGCCATGAGTTCGGGCTCCTTCGTCGGGTTCGTGTGACTGAAGTTTGCCGGAAGAGCGCCGCGAGATCGCAAACTGCGGGCCCGTGATGTTAACAATTTGCGACAGTACTCCGATACTACCCCGGAGTGACCGTCCGGTCTGGGCCAGCGGTCAGAGAGCGGAGAGAATAAGGAAAAAGGGGCCCGGAGGAATAGGGAATGGTGAAGCGCTGGAAGGAAGAAATCGTACTGGGATTAGTTTTGCTCGGTTGCTCCGCCTTTGGCGGCTTTTTTGGAGCCAAGTTGGCCCAAATGGACACGCCGAAACCCACCGCGACTTTCGAAAGTTCGCAAACCTTTGGAGCTCTGCCCCCACCGCCAGATTCTCGACCGATGAGCAGCCTGCAAGGCGCCCCCGTGATCGTGATTGTAGTCGACGAATCCAATCGCGCTACCAGTCAGCCCCAAGGCGCGTTTTATGCATCTCCCAAGCGGTTGAATCCGATTCAGAACCCCGTGAATTTCATTTAAGAATAGCGGCTTTTCCACTTATTCACAATTTATACCCAGGCCCGAATGGCCCAAATGTCTCGCACCTGTGTTCGACCTCGTGGTGCATAAGCACCAACCCTCAAGTATTATTAATAGACTAGACACTGCGTCCTGAGACCTGTATCATATTGTTCTTATACTTTTCATGGGTCTACATTTTAAAGGGGGAAATTTGGAACCACTCAACGGCGGACCGGCACTCGGTCCCAGCAAAATTCCGGCCCGGAAACGCAAGCCCAGTCCCGAATTTCTCACGGCCCTGAATCTTTTGGCCGATAGTTACGTGGTTTCGACGCCCGCCAAAGGCACTATGGAGCCCCCGAGAAGCGTAGCTTCCGTCATGTCGGAAGCCACTCCCTCCTCCCAACGCTGAAACAGAATTACGGGTAGTCCCGGGTCAGTCTGGTGCCTTTTCTACGAATGACGATTTGGCAGGAGCTGGACGGCTCGAGCGTCACCTGATCATCCTGCCAATGGAGCACTTGATCCCCGCGGCGAGCCGTGCCTTTCCTTTCCTCGGGAAAGATCCACCAGATTCTTTGCTGCACCGGATGCTGGGTGGATAGGCGTGGGGAATCCAGGGGAATGGCCCGCCCGCCACGCAAGAAGGTGGGCATCTTCCCGAGCGGCGCTTGCCAGATCTCAAAGGTCGGCCCTTCCACCACTCGCTCAGACCAGAAATCATACCAACTCCCGGCCGGAAAATAGACCTGCCGATGGGTATGTCCTGGGCGCGTGATGGGAGCGATCAAAATGGCGTCGCCCAACATGGCCTGGTCTTCGTGCAGTGCGCTTTCGGGATCTTCCGGAAACTCATAAAACAACGGCCGAAGAATCGGGCTGCCCTGCTCGTGAGACTGACGCGCCAGCTCTTCCAGGTAGGGCAACAGCTGGTAGCGCCGCTGGATATGCTCTCGCACCCGCTGCTCCACCTCCGGGCCGAAGGCCCAGGGCTCCTGCGCCCGCGTTCCCAATGCTGAATGATTGCGCATAAAGGGGTAAAAGACGGCCTGCTCCATCCAGCGTTCAAAGAGCTCCGCGTGGGTACTGCCAAAAAATCCGCCGATATCCACACCCACCAGCGGTGCTCCACTCAGCCCCATGCTGGTCAATTGGGGCAAAGTAAGGGCCAGGTGCTCCCACCAGGAATGGTTATCCCCCATCCAGGAAATGGCCCATTTTTGTGTGCCCACGAAGGCTGAGCGAGTCAACACCCACGGAGTCTCTTGGGGTCGTGATTTCAGCAATCCTTGATGGGTCGCCTGGGCCATTTGATGGCCATATAAATTATGCACCTCCGCGTGGACGGTCACATCATCCCCAGCCCCGCTGGGAAGTCCCAGAGGAATGGGCAATTGCGAGGAAAATCCCTCGGAGAACGGGCTGGCGAATGTGGCCGGCTCGTTCATATCGATCCACACCCCCGCGATCCCGCGATCTTGCAAGAAGCTCTGCTGCTCCCCCCACCATTCTCGGGCGCTCTCCTTCGAGTAGTCCGTAAAGAGGGCGGCGTCGGGCCAGCAATAGGCGCTAAACGGCGAGCCGTCCCGATTGCGCAAAAAGTGCCCGCCGGAACTCCCCTGACGTGCCACTTCATAACCGCTGTGCAAATCGAAGCGGATGCCGGGATCGATAATGGTCACCAAACGCACGCCTTGAGCTCCCACCTCTTCGGCCAGGCCTTTGGGGTCGGGAAAACGTTCCGGATGGAAGCTATAGCTGCGGAAGTCGTCCATATAGTCGATATCCAGGTGAACGACATCGAGGGGGATCTGACGACGTCGAAACTGAGAGACCAGTTCCGCGATTTCCGTTTGTTCCCGGTAGCCCCAACGCGACTGATGAAAGCCCAGGGACCAGAGCGGCACCTGCATGGGAAAGCCGGTCAACTCGGCCAGGCGCCGATTCAGTTCGGCCGGAGTTTGCGCCACCAGCGCAAAGAGTTCGGCCTCACCACCCAGAGTACAAATGACGATTTCGTCTTCGTGCTCCAGGCCCAGGTCGAAGCGCGAGAACCAGGTGGAATTTAAGAACAGTCCCAAAGCCATTCCAGGACGATGCAACATCAGGTAAGGATGAGCCTGATACATCGAGGCGATCCCGCGGTGGTGCCCACTGTTGGGCGGGTCCACGGTCCAGTTACAGAAACTGCCGGGGTCTCGACGCATGGGTCCCATACGCTGGCCCAGGCCGTAGTATGCCGCCGCTTTGTCCCGGCGTAGCCGCAAGCGGATTTCGTGCGAGGCGGGCCCAGGGGGCAACTGGTCGCCGGGTCGGGCCAGCAATTGACCGTGATAATCGGACAGCTGGGCCTCACGACCATCTACAGGGGCCACCAATTCCAGCAGAGGCCCCCACTCGGGGTGACTTAGAACATTTCCGTCCCATCGGAAGTCCGAGGAAACCTGCTGGGTGAGTTCCACCACATTCCAGCTGCGAGGCGCGCGGAACTCCCCCAGCGCGTAGTGCAGACGGTAGATGTGGGAATGAACGGCGTGATGGCGGTGATGCGGGGCGTTGGTCCAAGTCATGGCGGCGAGTTCGCCCCCTTGCGCGCTAGCTTCCTGTTACCACCAGCTTGTCCAGATAAAATCCGTCCTGGCACACGTCCTCATCGGTTTTCATACGGAAACGCAAGCGCAGGTCGCCGCCGCAGTAAGGAGTGAGATCGTAGCTCCGCTCTTCCCAACCGGTCAGACCTTCGTAGGCGTCCAGTTTGTCCCATTTTTCGCCGTCCCGAGTGACTTCCAGGGTCACCGAGTCAAAGACTTTCTCCAGATCGTAGCGGCATTCAAAGTCCACCTTTGCTGCCTGGAAGTCTTTCAAAGAAAAGACCCGAGAAGTGATGGAACCCTTGGCGCCCAGAGCGTACTCCCCGTTGGGACTATCCGTCCACACGGCGCCACGCCCGGGCACTTGCTGCAGACCCCAACCGCCGACTGCCGTCCACTGGTCGACTCCCGCGTCCGCGTCTCCCGAGAAGGCAACGTTCGCGGCAGGTACCGAGACCTGGACCTGACCGATGGGGCCGCGCTGGCCGACATTGTCCACGGCGCGGGCCGCTACGTACAAAGTGTGATCCTGACCCCGTGGTTGAACCTTGAGGGTGAGCTCCTGCAGTTCTCCCGCTTCGGCAGGCGCCGGGCTGGTCACCGGCCTGGCCGCCGCAAACTCCTCTTCGCTGGTTATAGGCCGACTTGAATAGCGCAATTCATAAGCGCTGGCCCGACCCAGGTCCCCATCGTCGCCGGTTGCCCGCCAAAACAGCGGAACCGTGAAGGGAGTCACCCCTTCAGCCCGGAGATCGCGCAATTCTCCGGGAGCAACCGTATCATGCTCCACCGCTTTGGCGGCATTCAGATGACCGCCGGAAAAAATCTTACCATGCAGTTCCGGACTGCGGTCCACCGCGAAGAAAAGTCGGTCTTTCAGCTCCTGATTGCTGATTTCTGGAAACTCGGTGACGACCAGCGCAGCCACACCGGTGACCCCGGGAGCCGCCATGGAGGTGCCACTTTTGAAGCCATACTGATTGCCGGGAAGGGTGGAGTAGATCTTGTCACCGGGCGCGGCCACATGCACGCTGTCCAATCCAAAATTGGAAAAACTGGCCAGTTTGCCTTCGGCGTTGGTCGCCGCTACCGACACCAAATTGGGAAGGTTATAGCCAGCCGGTAGACGGCCCGCACGTCATTGTTGAAACTATCGTTGCCGGCCGCACAGATGTGCAGAGCCGGGGAAGCTTCCAGGGCATCAAAAAGAGCTTGACTGTAATTGATCCCGCCCCACGAGTTGGAGGTGATGCGCGCCCCCATCTTGGTGGCATACAAAATTCCCTCAATGGCATCGGCGGTGTCACCATAGCCCTGGGCCAAAAACTTGACGGGCATCAAATTGGCTTCCCAATTGACGCCGACCACGCCCTGGCCGTTGTTGCCCACTGCTCCGATGGTGCCATGCACGTGAGTGCCGTGGCTCCCGTCGTCCATCGGGTCGCCGCTCCTGGCGGCCGCGTTGAAACCGTGTACATCATCGATGACGCCGTTGCCGTCATCGTCGATACCGTTGCCGGGAATCTCTCCCGGGTTGGTCCAGATGTTGGCGGCCAGATCGGGATGGTTGTAGTCCGCCCCCGAATCCATGATAGCCACCAGCGGTCCTCTGGCCTTGCTCCCGTGAGTCACATCCCAGGCGGCTGGAGCATTGAGTTTCTCCATGCCGTAGAGCTTCGGGTCTAAATCATCAGGCTGAGCGAATTCTTGCAGCAGATAGTTGGGCTCGGCGTACATGACGCGAGGGTCCTTCTTGAGTTCGGCCAGAGCCTGATCCGTCTGGTCAACTTTCAAGCGCAGAATGGCACCGTCCGAGCGCGCTCCCGGTAAGTCATAGCGACGCAGCAACCGGGCGCCGTGGTCCTGGCAAAATTCACCCAGTTGTACGCGGTCGGACTGAACGCGCACCAATACTTCGCCCTCGCGCCGCTGGGAAGCCGGCGCCGGCAAAGAAGACGTGATCTTCATCCGGCTATTTTAGAAGCCCACCCTGAAAAATATTTACAACCTGGCACTTAAGCCTCAGGCCGGCTGTCTGCTAAGCTGCAGCCGTCATGATCAATGTCAGCTCTTGCTTCTGGTTCAAGCCACAGTCTCCGCGCGGTGCCCGCCCGGAGATCCCCTCCCGCGACCTCCCCGTCGAAGACCGTTTTGCCTACTACCAGGGCATCCTGGAATCCAACCACGGCGTCTTTGAACCCGGCACTCCGGCGCTCTTAGGACTGCGCGGTTTGGATCCCAACAATCAGCGCCACGACTCCGCGCAAAACATTGGTCCCTACAATGACACCCTGGTCCTGCTGCACCGTCAGGCCGACGGCACCCCACTGCTCAAGGAGTTTTTGGGTTCGACCCACGCCGGCCAGAAGAGTTCCAATCTCTCCCCGAATGGAGTCGCTCAGTTGCGACCCGGCAACTATCAGACCATCGATCACGGGAACCACAACGACATGCCTTCCTGGCATTTCGTGACCATGGGAGGCGAGGACACCGTGCCCGCCTGGCGCGACGTCAACAAGGACGGCTACATTTCCAGCAAAGAAAAAGAGAAGGCCGAACGCGAGGGCTGCACGGCCACAGCGATCTTGCTGCACAACGGAGTCAACGACGATCACGGGCGCTCCATCGGCTGTCAGACTTTGCCCCCTCGATCCATGCAAGAGTTCATCGACACCATTGGAGAGCACACGCCCTTCAAATACACTCTGGTCGACGCCAACCAACCGACTCCCCGATGAAAGATTTGTGGATCCGAACCGACCGATTGGTCCTGCGCCCCTGGGAAGAAAGCGATGCCCATCGACTGGTGCTTATGACCCAGGACCAGCAGTTCCAGGCACGCTGGGGCGACTTCCGCGAGCCCATGGACGCGGACCGAGCTCTGGACTGGGTACGCAAAGTCCGCAAGTCTGTGGAATCCGAAGGCTTAGGCTCCTGGGCAATCGTGGAAAATGCACAGGTAGTCGGCTGCGCCTCGCTGGTCTCTCGTTGGCCTGATTTGGAAGACCATCCGATGATGGCGCTGGAATATCGTCTCCTGCACTCCGCCCAGGGCCGCGGCCTGGGAACCGAGGCCCTGCTGGGGCTGATGGAATTTGGGCAAAATCAATGCGGCATTGAGGAATTCCACGCCTTTGTGACGCCGGAGAACACCCAGGCCAAGAATGTGGCTTTCAAGGTCGGCATGCAGTACTGGCGGATGGGCCGAATCGAGGGCGTGGTGGTGGAGATCTACCGGACTCACGCTCACCCCGGACAGCCGGCCACGCGCCGCAATCAGCAGCACCGGGACCAGGAAGAAGTCGCCTAGATTTCTAGCTGCGTCCCCAGTTCGACCACACAGTCGGGCGGAATGCTAAAAAAGGAAGTGGCGTTGAGGGCGTTGCGCGTCATGGCTGCGAAGACGGTCTCGCGCCAGTAGGGCATGACGCCACCGTGGCGGGGAATTACGGTCTCGCGGCCGACAAAGAAGCTGGCCCGTTCGGGACAGAGCGGTTGTCCCTCCAGGCTGACCTCGCGCAGGGGACCCATGACGTCGGGTTTTTCGCGGAACCCGAAGCGCAACTGAATACGATAAAACCCGGCCTCCAGAGGGGTCACCACCACTCGCTCGGCCGGCTCGACGTAAGGGAAACCGGTCACCTCGACCGAGAGGATCACCACCTTATCGGGCAGGGTGTGGTTGTGACTCAAATTGGCCAGCAGGGCTGGCGGTGTGCCCTCGGGATTGCCATACATAAAGACTCCCACGCCCTCGTGACGATGGACTTCTTCTTCCTTGAGTCGCATCAACAACTGCTTGAGAGGGACGGTGCGACGCTGCAGCAGTTGGAAAAGGCAGGCGCGCCCCAATTTCCAGGTGCTCATCAGCAGATAGACGCCGGCTCCCACCACCAGCGGAAACCAGCCGCCCTTGAAAACTTTGACGATGTTGGCCGAAAAGAACGTGGTCTCTATCAACAGGAAGAAGCCGCAAATCGCCAGAGCCTTCGGGCGCGACCAGTTCCAGCCATGGACCAGCAACATCCCGAACAAGACCGTGGTAATGAGCATGGTGGCCGTGACCGCGATACCGTAGGCGGCCGCCAGGTTGCTGGAAGTTCGAAAGCCGACCACCAACGCGAGACAGGCCGCCATCAGCACCCAATTGACGGCAGGAACGTAGATCTGACCCTTCTCCGTGTCCGACGTATGCAGAATCTGCATGCGCGGCAGGTAGCCGAGCTGAATCGCTTGCACCGTGAGCGAGAAGACTGCCGAGATCAAGGCTTGCGAGGCGATGATGGTGGCCAGTGTGGCCAGACCCACCACCGAGTAAAGCGCCCAACCGGGGGCCATCAGAAAGAAAGGATTGTGGATGGCCTCTGGATTTCGTAGCATCAGAGCGCCTTGCCCCAGATAGTTAAGTAAAAGCGCGGGAAAAGCTACGAAGAACCAGGCCAACTGAATGGGCTTGCGGCCAAAGTGGCCCATATCAGCATAGAGGGCCTCGCCGCCGGTGACCACCAGAAAGACCGAACCCAGTACCAGAAAGCCGGTCCAGCCATTGCGCCAGAAGAACGTGAGCGAGTGCCAGGGGTTGAAAGCAGCCAGCACCGCCGGCTGCTGGACCAACTGGAACAAGCCCAGCAGGGCCAGAACCGAGAACCAGACCAACATCACGGGGCCGAAAAGCTTCCCAACAGAGTCCGTGCCTTTGTATTGCATCGAGAAGAGACCGACCAGAATGGCCAGGGTCAAGGGAACAATATAGGGCTGGAAGGCCGGGGTGATCAGCTCGAGGCCCTCCACGGCCGAGAGCACGGAAATCGCCGGAGTAATGATCCCGTCCCCGTAAAGCAACGCCGTTCCGAACAGGCCCAGCGAAAGCAAGATTCCATAGCCTTTAACATTGCGGCATTTGCTTTCGCCCACCAGGGCGGTCAGGGCCAGGATTCCCCCCTCCCCGTGATGGTCTGCACGCATGACCAGCAACAAATATTTAAGGCAAACCACCAGCATCAAGGACCAAAAAATCAGCGACACCACGCCCAAGATGTTTTCCGGGTTGATGGCCAGGCCGCCGGTGTGCAGAGCTTCGCGAATAGAATAGAGCGGAGAAGTCCCGATATCGCCATAGACGACTCCCAGGGCTCCCAGGGCGAGAGAGCGCAAATAGGCCCCTTGCAGAGGCTTGTGAGAGGATTCGTGAACTGGAGTTGGAGCGGGTGCGGCTTCGGCCGGCACGGGAGTAGCTAAGACGGTCATTGAGCTGAGGCTAGCAGCGCCCAAGTCAAGGGTTCGTCAAGTACCGTCAAGACAGGGTCAAGAAAACCTCAAGAGCGGCTACTCACCGGCCATCCACCACTCTGCCTTGAGCACCTTCTCGCCCAGGCAGTGGAAGAACAGATAATCGTGGCGTCCTCGCCAGTAATAAAGCCAGTTTGAGCCCTCCCGCGCATCGGGCTCGCCCATGATCTCCAGCAGGGTCCGGGTGCTCCCCTCCCCCAGCCGCTCCCCCAACTCGACCATAACTTGATGCTTGCGGCCATCCCAACGGTCCAACGCCGCATTCCAGTCTCCCCCGCTGAAATGCCCCCTCTGCTTGCGGAATTCTTGATATTCCTGACCCAGGTCATAAAGTGGCGCGGGTTCAGCCCAAATCAGGCCGGTCAAGCACAACCAGAGAAAGAAGCGACGCACAACTTCAGGTTGGCTGAAGCCAGTGGCGCACAAACTCAACCTGGGCGTCGGTCTGGGGTGAGCGCGGAAAACGCACGATTTTCTCCATCGTGGTCCAGCGCTGGGCAATGTGGTCGAGTGCCTGGTCGGCGCTCATCCCCTGTTCGATCAGGTGGCAGGCAACCACCGTGCCGGTGCGGCCGATGCCGCCCCAACAGTGAACGTAAACCTTATGGCCCTGGTCGAGTCGCAGCTTCAAGTGATCTAAAATCTGGCGCATCGTTTGAAGGCTCGGGACGTCCATGTCACGGATGGTCATACGACGGTGGCCAAAAGGCTTCGAAGCCTCGATGGTTTCATAAGGGGCCAGGCCGTCTGCCGGGTCGGTCAAGTCGAGGAACTCCGTGATGCCCGCATCGAGAATCCCCTGCAGTTTCCGCCGGCCCGCCTCGAGTTCGCGCACAATGGGATACTCGCCGGCCATCAATTGGGGCGTGACCCAATAGCAGTTGTGATGAGGACGGCTGGACTCCATTATTGGAACTGGACGCGCATCTTGACTTTGGGAGAGACTTCGAACTTCTTATCCTGATTGCCGTGCAGATCCGGTCCCACGATCGCACTGACCACGGCCGAACGCCCGAAAACCTTCATGGGATAATCGCGGCGCACTCCCACCAGAAACGAGTAGCCGTACTGGGTGGATGGCTGGTCGGCATTGCTACCGGCCACACGCTGGCCCACGTGCTGGCGTCCTTCGACATGCCAGCTCAAGGGCTGGTCGTGAAAGGTAAAGTTGCCACCTTTGAGTTCCTGATAGGCCTGCACTCCTACACTGGTGGTGTTGTGAATCAGGTCCTGGTAGGCTCCTCCGCTGACTTCAAACTTAGCGTAAAGGCCGGGCTTGAAACTGCCCTCCCAGCGCTTGAAGCCCTCGAGATTCAGACTGCTGTTGACATCGCCATAGGTGCTGATGTCTCCGTGGATGCGCCCACGCAGACCCTGGGTGCGAGACCACCCCTCGCCGAGACTCTCGGTCTTGCTCAGTTCCGCATCTAAAAACTCGCCTCGGACCCGTAAACCGGGAGTCATTCCCGAGAGCCGCGGAGTGACGTTGATGTCGGCCGGCCGGAAATGCAACGTGTAATCACCAACCTGAGTGGAACTTTTGGTGAAAACGTCGGCCAGGTCCGGATTCGCCTTGACCACAGCTTTACCGACGTTGGCCGCCTGGGCAACCTGCGGCGCCAGACTCATCCCGGTCAGGGCAGCCAATCCGGCAGCCCCGACCAGCCCCTTGGAAACCTCATTTCCTTTTTGCTCCACCGGTTGAGAGCCGCCGCCCAGTTGGCGGTGCGGTCCGACAAAGGCGGGAGCGGTGTGCAGTGGCGACAGGTTTCTCATAGGCTCAGGTTAGCCGGGCAGACTGAAAAAAAACTATTTCTTGAGCAACTCCAACAGACGCTGCCAGCCGTCTTTGCAGGCCTGGGCATTGGCGTCGGAAGCGTCGGGGGCAGCGCCCGCCCGCATAAATCCGTGACCCGCACCCAGATGAATTTTGGGCTCGAAGGTCTTTCCAGCGGTCTTCATGGCTTTCTCCGTGGCTTCCAAGGTCTGATTGATGCGAGCGTCGTTCTCGGCGTAGAAGCCATAGACCGGACAGACGACCTTTTCGGGATTCTCGGGCGGCGAGCCATAGAAGACGAAGGCCCGCTTCAGTCCGGCTTCGGTGGTGGCGAAGCGAAAGCTCTGGGAACCGCCCCAGCAGAAACCGGCCACCGACAGCTCCGGGGCGGCGGCCGGCAGCGTCTTTGCGTAAGCAGCGGCGGCGTGCAGGTCCGAAGTGACCTGCTCGGGCTTCAGCGTCCCGACCGCCTTGCGCGCTGCGTCATCGCCTCCGAACTCGGCCGTTCCTCCACCCTTCGGACCCATCTCGGAAAGCAAGTCGGGGGCGATGACCACATACCCGTGAGCGGCCAGTTCATCAGCCACCATGCGCACCCAATCGGTCAGACCGAAGATCTCGTGGATGAGCACGATGCAAGGAGCTTTCCCCTTGACTTCCGGGTAGGCCACGAAACACTCGACCGTGCGGGAGCCGGCCTTGACCTTGACCCACTCCAGATGGCGTGGGGACTTCTCCAGTCGAGCCTTAGCCCAATCCTGAGCCAACACGGGGGTACAAAGTAAAACGAGCAACAACAGAATCTTTCGCATGAAGATTCCTTTTTATGGCAGCGGGAATTTCCCCCCGGGGTCGCCGTTCAGAAACTTTTGGATCCGCTGAGAACCATCGACCACGTTGTGGTGGAAAATGTAGTCCGGAGAGTGATAGTGGCGAACCACATTGATATTTTTACCTTTGACCATCTGGTAGAGATAGCGCGTAGTATCCACCGCAAAGCCGACAGCCGAGCCGATACTGAGCGGTCCAAGATAGTTGCGAAAGACGCTGTAGACCGGATCACTCTTACTGCCGGTATAGTAAATATTCTCGGCCTTGACTCCCGCCTTGGTGAAGTCTTTGAAAGCGGCCGCCGAGGCCATCGAGAGGATTCGCACGTTGTCAGCCACTTGCTGCTTCATTCCCTGGCGGGACAATAAGGTCAGAGCGGCCGCCGTCTCTGCGCCTCCCCCACTATGAGTGACCAACTGCACTTTGCGTCCGGCTAGCAACGACTGTTTGACCTCGTCGTGGACCGACTTGATGGCCGGATCGATCTTGAAAAGCTTTTTACTGGCCCACTCCAGCGGGACGACGTGGTTCTGGACTAACTTGAGCATAAACAGGGCTTTGCCGATCCGCGCCACGTCGTGAACGCCGGACTTGCCGGCTCCTTCGTGGATACCAATCACGCTCTGCCCGACATCTGCGCCGGTACTGGCCTGACCGTGAAAAAAGCAACGGATCTGGCGTTCCTGCTCAGGCAACTCCTGGTGGATTCCGTCCACGTAGATCACGACGCGCCCGTCCGCATTGACGGCTGACTGGGGGATGTCGGCGGGCAATTCCGGCCTGGTCTCACCCGACAGCTTGAGGACGTTGGTCTCTCCTTTCGGAGTCTGCTCGTAGACAATGCCCTTCAGATGAGGCGGCTCTTGCTGAGTGGTTTCTTGAGCCTGCACATAGTCGACGCTGATTCCGATGTCTTCCGGAAGATCGGAAGGAGGCGGCGGAGCGGGCTTGAGCAGTGGCTTGGGAGTGAGCGGACGTTGGGGGGCCTGGATTTTCACCCCCATAGCATGGGGTATCGGAGAGACGGCGTCAGGACATGAATTGTTACAACTTGGGAAGGCGCCCCTAGTTGGCGAAAGAAGTCTCCCCTATGCTCCCGCTCCTGGAGGCTCTGGAACCCTGCCAGCGGATCCTGATCGCCGGTGCCGGCGGGGGTTTCGACGTGGTGGCCGGCGTCCCGTTATACGAATACTTGAGAGCGCAAGGCAAGCAAGTCTGGCTGGCCAGCCTTTCCTTCTCCGAGCTGTCCAAGGCCCGAGGGCGCAAACGGGGCACCTACATCCTGGAAGTCGATGCCGACTCGGGGGGTGACGAGGACTATTTCCCCGAGCGCTATCTCAGCGAATGGTTCTGGCTAGGCGGGGAGTCGGTCCCGGTTTATTGCTACAAAGCGGCCGGACCGATGGTGATGCTGGAAATCTATCAACAGATGGTCCGCGATTTTCAGCTCGACGGCCTGATTTTGGTGGATGGTGGAACCGACATCTTGATGCGCGGGGATGAACCGGCTCTGGGGACTCCCCTGGAAGATATGTGCAGCCTGGCTGCCGCCGAGATGCTGGAGGTAGCGCACAAATTTGTTGTCTGCCTGGGATTCGGGGTGGATGCCTTTCACGAAGTCTGCCATCACTACGTCTTGGAGGCAATTGCGGACTTGAATCGCCACGGCGACTACCTGGGCGCTCTCTCTCTCACGGGCGATATGCCCGAGTTCCAGGCCCTGACCGAGGCGGTGGAATACGTCTGCTCGCGCACTCCCGGCAAAGAAAGCATCGTCATGACTTCCGTGGTCGCCGCAGGTCGCGGGAATTTCGGGAACTTTCACCCGACCGTTCGCACCTCGGAGAGTCAGCTGTTTCTCAATCCGCTGATGTCCATGTATTTCTGCTTTCGACTGGACGGTCTGGCTCGGCGATGTCTCTATTTGGACTACCTGAAGGCAAAATACGGACGCTGGGAGGTTCACCGCGGCATCTGCAACTTTCTCAGCACGATTACTCCACGAGAATGGAAGCGTTTGCCCTTGTAATGGAGAAGGCGCGCCCATGTCCGCTCCGCAACTCGAATTTTACTCTTCCATCGTCGTCCTCACCGGCTCCGGTCTCTCGGCTCGGTCGGGCGTCCCCGTGGACCCCGAAATGGGTAGAGATGGCGATTGGACGTCCCTCTATCCCGTCCACATGCTGGCCCTACAGGCCCAGCCAAACGATTGCCATCTGGCTCTGGCTGAGTGGGAAAAACGCGTGCTGGAGCGCCGTGGCCAGTTCACCCTGCTGACCCACAATACCGACGGACTGCACCAACGGGCCGGGAGTCAGAACGTGGTGGAGTTGGCGGGCTCCATGCACAGGCTGCGGTGCGATCAGTGTGACTGGAATGAAGACCGTTTTTGGGAGTTGCCGCTTCCTGAGTGTCCCAGCTGCGGAGGAGCCACTCGTCCCGACATTCATTGGTTCGGCCAGAGTGCGCCTACCCAGACCGAGTGGTTGGCCCAACGAGCTCTACGACGCTGCGATCTTTTTCTGGCCCTGGCGGTCACGGAATCGACACCACGGGTGGTGGATTTCGCCAATCTGGCCCGCTTCGCCAAGGCACGCAATGTACTGGTCAGTCTGGATCACACTGCCCATCTGGCTGACGAATTCGACCAGGTGCACGACGTCTCGGCGGAAGATTTTATCGAAGAGATTTGGAAAAGCGCCCAGGCCCTCAAGCAGCCCAACCGCCTGCTGCCGCTGAGTCCGCCGGACAGCCCCAACGCCCCCCACGAGACCGCTGATCTGAAGCCTCTGCAGAAGTCTTTTACCTCGGGCTATCTGGCCATCTACGACATTGCAGACTTCAAGACCCGAAACCACCTGCTCGGTCACGCCCAGGGCGACCAGGACCTGGAGGAGTTCAGTCAAGTTGCCCAAGCGGTGGGTGTACAGGCCTGCATGCGCTATTCCCAGGATCAATTTGTGGTCTTGAGCCCCAGGATGGAAACGCTGGAAGCTCTCCAGGTCACCTACGCCAAAGAGCAAGAAGTACGCTCCGGTTACCGCGCTCTGGCCTGCCGCGAAGGAACTTTACGCAGCAAGGTCGTGACCCACAGCCTGCGCCTGCGACGCGGCGTCCGAGTCGCCTACGTGATGGTCTTTCGCGGCCAGGCTCTGGATGACGCCGCCAGACAGGTTGCCGAGCGGGTCAAACTGGCCACCGTCGACCATCTGGTCGCTCTCAACGAAATACAGGACGGCCCCTACCGACCCTGGTCCGCCTTGAGCGGAGAGTTTTCCGTTCTGCAATGCCCTTTCTGCGAAGGGAGCGAATTCGACTGGAGCTCGGAAGACGTGGCTCACTTCGGGCGCGAGGGCAAATGTCGCCAATGCGGTAGTGAAGTCGAGTTCGAGAACTTTACGGAAAGCGAGTGAGGCTGCTCCTTTTCGTCTTCTTCTGCCACGCCTGCGGCCATTTTTCCGCCCGCCTGGCCCTACCCGGTCTGCGCGACTGGTTCTGCCATCTCAAAAAGCCCGAATGGCATCCTCCCGCCTGGGTGTTTGCCAAAGTCTGGCTGCTGCTCTATACCCTCATGGGGATCGCGGGTTGGCGGCTCTACCCTGCTCATTCCTGGTTGCTCTGCCTGTGGCTGGCCCAACTGGGACTCAATCAACTCTGGACCTACCTGTTCTTTGTGCGCAGGTCGCCCGGCCTTGCTCTTATCGACAACCTCTGCCTGTGGGCCACCTTGGGCCTATATGTCGTCCTGTGCTGGCCTCACGACCCGTTGGCCGCTGCCCTATTGGTGCCGGAATGGCTCTGGATCGGCTTCGCCAGTTCCGTCAACTACGCCACTTGGAAGCTCAACCGTTAAGAGGTATTTAGGGAGCAGGTCGGAATCTCGGCCATCCATGATTTCATCGGCGGACCCGATCGCGGCCTCCTTCGAGTTCGTGCAACTGCGGGAGTGCCCGTTGTGCGGGCATCCGGAGCGTTCACCAGCCTACCAGCGACGCTACCAGGGAATGGAGATTCGCTGGGAACGTTGTCAGGCTTGCCGTTTCGTTTTCCAGAACCCGAAACTGAGTCGCGAGTCCCTCAACTCCATTTACCGTTCCTCCACCTACTGGAACGTGCAGAAAATGGAGACCCAAAGCGGCTTACGCCTGGGATACAGCGACTACGCCAAAGGAGAAGCCTACCGCTTGCGCCAGTCGCAATGGAGGCTGAAACAGATTCGACGCTTCGCTCCTGAGGGCGCCCGCTGGTTGGATGTGGCCTGCGCAACCGGATTTTTTGTAAAGACGCTGGTGGACGCGGGCTTCCAATCCTGGGGAGTCGAGTTGTCCTCCCAAATGGCTCAGTTCGGCAAAGAGCGCTACGGCGTCGATATCGAGGCCTGCGACTTCGATCAGTATGTTCCACCCGGCGGTCCCGTGCAAGCGCTCTCGATCTGGGGAGCGGACTCCAACTTCTACGACCCGGTCCAAACCTATCAGCACGCCAACCGCATGCTGAGTGACGACGGCTGGTTGTTCTTCAACTTCTGGGATTTTGACCATCCGATTCGGCCACTGCTGGGCGAGTTCAAAATCGGACTCAACGGCCTCTACCAACTGAACCGCAAAAACATCCATCTGCTGCTGGCCAAGTCCGGATTCCGGGCCGAACTCGTGAAAATGGAGTGGTCCTTTGCTTCTCTGGAAGCCATCCTGTCCCTGACCGGCCGCTTCCTACCGCTCCAATGGCTGGGAGGCCTCGGCCTGGCCCGGGCTATTTTTCAAGTGCCCACCTTCAGCGGCTTCCTGGTGGCCGCCCGCAAAGTCCACTCCGTCTAGGGGCGGGAGAGACACTCTCCTCAAGCAAGAAAAGACCGGCCTGGAGGCCGGTCTTTTCTTTCAGTGCAAGGGGGGCTTAAGCGGCGGTTTTGGCTTTTTCCTTGGCGGCAGCGGCTTCGCGACCCATTTGCAGGGCGCGCTTGACGGCGGCGGCAGGGTCGACCAGGCCGGCTCCACCCAGAATGCCCGGGGTGTCTTTCATTCCCTCGGCGGTTTCGATCATGACCTGCTTGACCTGAGCCGGGGTCAGATCCGGGTTGGCCTGCATCACCAGAGCAGCGCAACCAGCCGTGGTGGGCGTGGCCATGCTGGTGCCGGACAGCAGGCAGTAGTAAGGCGGAAGCTTGGTGACGTCGGCGTCCTGCAACTCGGAGTGGGGAGCCAGGAAGCTGACCATGTTGACGCCAGGAGCGGCGATGTCCGGCTTTACCAGACCGTCGCGCGTGGTCGGACCGCGGCTGGAGAAGAAGGCCATGGTGTCGTCTTCGTGACCGGGAGTGTTCTTGTCGTCATAAGCACCGACGGTCAAGGCATCTTTGGTGATGGCCGGAGTGCCGATGGTGCGCACGCCGGGTCCGGAGTTGCCGGCCGCGATGATCGGCATCAAGCCGGCCGCGATGGCGTCGTTGACGGCCTGAGCGATGACGTCGTGCTTCTCGTGCAGGTTGGCGTTGGCGCCTAACGACATGCTCAGAACTTTGATGCCCAGACGATCTTTATTGGCAATGCACCAGCGGATGCCGCGAGCGATGTTGGAGAGCGAACCGCCGCCTTCCCCGCCGAGCACTTTAACGCCCACGATATTGGCTTCATAGGCCGGACCTTTGAACTTGCCGTTGGCTTTGGTGCCGTCACCGGCCACCAGGCCGGCGCAGTGGCTGCCGTGACCGTTGTCGTCGTAGGCGTTCTCGACGCCGTCGCGACCGTTGCAGAAATCCTTGAACTCGATCAGGCGGTCCCCCAGGTCGGGGTGGTGTGCCACGCCGGTGTCGATGACGGCTACCGTCACGCCCTTACCGGTGATGCCCATGTTCCAGCAATCCTGAACCGTCAGCACTTCCTTGATGGAGTCGATGCGGTCCGCCGGACGCGGCAGTGCGTAGGCCAGGGGAGTCAGCTCCATCGGCGTGTGAATGCCGGCCTCGTAGCTCTGAATGAACACCTCATCCTTGGGCTCCTGAGCGCCGCTGGGAGCGGCGTGGAGCTTCTGGGCGTTCTTGAGAGCTTGCCACTGTGGAGTCTGGTTGGCCTGAACTTGCATGGGTGCCTCCGAAAATTTATCCGTCGACACCATAGCAAGACCGCAACCAAGGAAATGGGACCAGAGTGTTAACAAGACGCCACCTACCGACTTGCTCGCCGTGTAACATCGCGGCAAAACCTCTGTGACTCACGGGACCCTATACTGCCATCACATACATAGGAGGCACACCCCTCATGAAGGTCCAGTCCGTAAACTACCAAGTAGCCAGCAATAAGCCGGTCGCCAGCAAGGCGCCCGCCGCCCCCAAATCCGAGTCCGCACCGGTTTCCAAAGAACCGATGGACGTTGGCACCATTGCTGAGAAGAAAGACTGGACCGTGCTGGTCTACCTGAACGGCAACAACGCCACCGCCAGCCAGGCCGTGACCACGATGCGCCAGCTCGAGTTCGTGGGCAGCAACGACAAGATGCATATGGCCGCTCAGCTGGCCCGCCCGAAAGCGCTGCTCGACAAATGGTCGCACGACTGGAGCGGTGTGCGTCGCTATGAAGTGCAGAACAACGGACAGCAGTTCAACGCGGGCGCGGTGGTCATCGACGGGCTGACCGGCTTCCTCCCCGGCAAAACCAAGGGCATCAAGTCCGAAGTGCTCCAGGACATGGGCGACGTGGACATGGGCAAGTCGCAAACGCTGGCCGAGTTCCTCGAGTGGGGAGTCACCAAATACCCCGCCAAGAACTACATGGTGGTGATGCAGGGACCTTCGGAAGGCGTCTCCGGCATGATGCACGACGTCCTCCACGACTCGCAGATGAGCGTGGCCGACCTGGGCGCCGCCTTCAAGCAAGTGCACGAGAAAACCGGCAAGAAGATCGACATCGTGGCCCTCAACGGTTCGGCCACCAACTCCCTGGAAGTCGCCAACGAGCTCAAAGACCACGCCAAACTGCTGGTCGGCTCTCAGGATATCCAGAGCGGCCAGTCGATGCCGCTGGCGATGGTGATGAACGAAATCGCCAACGTCAGCAAAGACGGCGAGCAGAGCCCTCTGACCGTCGCCCAGTATATGTTGCTGATGAACTCGATGGCTCCGGGCGCACTTTCCATCGTCGACCTGGACAAAATCGGTCCGGCCAAAGAAGCTTGGAACGACCTGGCCAAGAATTTGATCAGCGCCGGCGTCAGCCGCGAACAGCTGCACAGCATCCTCGAGAAGACTCAGGACTTCCAGGGCGCTTCCAAGAACAGCGCCTACGGGAACAGTCGCGATGCCATCCACTTCGCCAAGCTGGTCGGCGAGGAAGTGGCCGACGACAAGGTCAAGGCTGCCGCCGCCAAGGCCGTCGAAGCCCTGGAAGCCTCGCTGGTCGGCGATGTGGCCAACGGCAAGCGTATGGAAGAAGCCAACGGCATCTCCGTCTTCGCTCCCACCAACTACGGCTTCATGCGCCCCGATGGCACGCCGGTCCTCAAAGACTCGCTACGCGACGCCGATTACTCCAAGACCAACTTCGCCCAGGAAACCCAGTGGGACGAACTGCTCAGCGGCGCCGCCCAAGACGGCAAGCTGAACAACACTCTGAAGAAGCTGGGAATGTCCGAGAACGGCGTGGACAAAGCGCACGGTCTCTACAACCAGCACATCGGCAAGGTCAATGCCGCCCTCGGTTTTGCCGGTATGGCCGGTTACATGAACGGCATCCAGGCCTGGCGCGGCGCGGACGCCACCGGCTTTATGCTGCTCGGACCGCAGACGGCCGTTTACGCCGGTGTGGTCGGAGCGGGCAACGAAGCCCTGAAGGGCGTCGGCCGCATCATCAATGGCGCGACCAATCTGAAAGACGGCGGCGAAGTTGCCCAAGGCGCCATGGACGTGGCCAGCGCCGCCGCCAAAGGCGTGGCCAACCTGGGATTCATCGTGCCCGGTCTCAAGCCGTATGCGCAGACCGCCGGTATGCTGATGTTTATGTCGCCCTGGCTGCGCAACATCTACGGCGTCTACGATCAGTACAAGTCCATCAAGGACGGCGTGGAACTGGGCATCGGAGACAACAAGATGTCCACTGCCGCACAGGTGGGCGCCGCCGCCGCTCAGTATTACGGCAAGCAGAATCTCCAGGACCACGCGGAACGCAGTCTCTGGCAGAAGTTCGCCGGTTAAATTCCCGAAAAAGCCCGCCAAATCGGCGGGCTTTTTTTTTGAAGCAGGGTCAGGACGCCCCTTGGCCAAAGCAAATTACAATGAGTTTCGGTCGTCGTTTGATTTGGCTCTCGGTCGTGGCCATGCTGATGCAGCTTGGTCTGGGTTTGGCCTGGCTCGCCACCGTGTCGCTGGCCATGGGCCAGCTTACGGCCCGCCGGCCCGAGCTTCAACAAATCTTGGAGCAGGTGCAGAAACAGCAGTCGCTCACACCGCTCACTCCCAGCAGCAGCGACGCCGAGCGAATGCTGGAAGTCATGATGCCCATCTTCAGCCAATTGGACTGGCCGGCCATCGCCCTCTTCTGCAGCTTTTTCTCCTTTGGAATGCTGGGATTCGCCTACGCTCGGCTGAGCGGTTCTATCGACTACCTGGGCTGTCTACCCGTGCTGGCTCTGCTCTCCGGACAGAATCCGATTACTCTGGCTCTGGCCCTGACGGGTCAAGGCGTCACCCAGGCCGCCTTCTCGCACCCCTTTGAATTGGGACTTCTGGCCTTACAACTGGTCAGCGTCTATGCCTTCGGCTTGCTCGGGCAGCGACTTTATCTGCGAAAAGCGCCTCCGGGGGCGACCGTAACAACACGGTAACACAGCCCGATCCGGTGTGGCCTAGACTGTCGGAAGAGAAAACTCGCAGTGAGGCCGTCATGAAATTACAAAGCGCCCCCCAACCGGTGCTCCCCAAAAAGCTAGGTCAGGCTCCCAAGCCCAACGGGCCCAAGAACCCTTACGCGGCCTACGAAGAGGCGGAAAAAGACGTCGATAAGCACCGCGTGACCTACGAAACGGCCTTCAACCTGGCTCGGGGCGCTTCTTATGTGCTCGAGGGCGGTGCCCGTATCGGTCAGACCTATCAACTCGGCAGCGCCCTGTTGGGTGCGCAGGCCGGCACACTGGCCTCCAGCGTCGGCATCGTGGGCGGCACCATCGACGTGGCACGCGGTGCCTCACTGGCGCAACAAAGCGCTATCAATCGCAATCGCACCGGAGCCGTGTTGGGCGGCCTGCAAGTCGCTCAAGGCCTGGCCACCTGGGTCAGTGCCGGCACCGCTTTTGCCGGTGGTCCTCCCATCGTTTCGGCGGTGGCCGCCGGTGGCGCCGTGGCCGCTCTGGCCGGTCGCCTGATCGTAGGCGCCCATGCCAAGCATGAAGCCAGCAAGCCGACCAAGGCGGCGACTTTTCCGACCCAGCCGGTCAGCATCAAGTTTGACGAGAAGGCCAAGCCCAAGGGCGACGGCCGTCTGCTGGAAAACTCCTTCGCTCTGGCCAAGGCCATCAGCGATGCAGCCAGCAACACCGGCGGTATGGCCGCCGGCTGGAACAACGTCAGCGCCCTTTTCTCGGGCAACGCTCCCACCGGTATCTGGCAGGGCCTGGGTCTGGTCGGAAGCACCTACACCATCCTGCAGAGCGCCTCGATGGTCGCCCACGCGGCCGGCAATCAACATTTCAACGACACCGCTTCGGGAACCCTCGGCCTGGTCCAGGGTGCGGCCAGCCTGGCCGTCAATATGGGCATTGGTGGTCACCTGGCTCCGGGCATCGCGGTAGGAGCCTACATCGCCAAGCAAGTCGTTCCCATGCTCAACCTCAAGAAAAAATTGGGCGCCAGCGAAGAAAGCGGCGGCGACAGCCTGATGAGCCGTCTCAAAGAGAACCTGGGCTACGCCTTCTCCGGCAAGCCCGAGATTCAGGAAAACAAGAACCTGTTTAAGTCAGTCGACGAGCCCAAAGAGGCCAAGAAAGTCGACGATAAGAAGACCGACGAAACCAATCAAAAGGATTAACCCCGAAGGGCCCGCACAGGGCCCCTTCGCTTTTCAGGGCAAGCGTGCTTCGATGACGTATTCGACGATGTCCGGGGAGCCGGTCGGCACCGGCTGCTGACCAAGCACCTCGAAGAAGCGTGGACCGGGCATCTTCCTCAGCCAGCCCAGGCTGGCATAGCGCTTACGCACGGTTTTGAGCAGAAACTCCAAAAACGCCGCCGGCAAATTCCGCTCAAACTCACGATTGATCTCGGGAGCTCCAAGACACTGCACGTGTTCGACTCGGTAACCGGCATTCTCCACCAGTAGTTTCCAGGAAACCTCGTCGTAGATGTGGTGATGCTGAAAGAAACCGTCCAAAGCTCCCGTAGCCGCCATGCCAAGTCGCGGGCTAATCCCCTGCAGGAAGCGCACGGTATTTAAGACTCGGGGCCAGCCAAAAGCGGGCACAAACATCAGCAGGCGGCTGTCCGCGTTCATGGCGTGGCGCAAATTGGTCAGAGCCTGATGAATATTGGGAATGTGCTCCATGGAGCAATTTCCGATCACGAAGTCATACGATCCTTGGGGAACGGTTTCGCTCACGTCCGAGACCTGAAGAGAGCGATACACTCCCGTTGCTCTAGCCAACTCGACTTCATGGCTATTTAAGTCGATTCCATCTACGGTCAGGCCCTCCACCCCTGGGAAAACCTTCCAAAAGGAGCCGTCTCCACAGCCAACGTCCAACACGCTGGCCTTCTCGGGCAAGCGAGACTGAAGAGCCACCAGTCGATTGCATTCACGAACCGCCAGCGAAACGGGAATCTTCCGCAGCATCGCCGCGAAACTGGTCTGCACGTCCATTATCCGCCCGCTTTCCGGCCGCTGGCCACCAGCGCCAACCAGAGAAAGGTTTTCTGAACTTGAACTTGCTGTAGTCCGGCTTGCTCCAGGGTATCCTTGAGCGAATTCAGAGAAAACGGAGTGGGGTGAATGCCCTTGCGCGTAAAGCCCTGCAACCTCGCTACCAGCTCCAAAAAGGTGCGTTCGACCAGCGGCAAAATGAAGTCGCCATAGTTCGGGGTGCTCAGCTGCAATCGACCCCCAGGCCTGAGCACCCGCAGCAGTTCGCGCAGCCAACGCTGCGGGTCCAGCACGTGCTCGATCACTTCCGTTGCGAAGACGACGTCGAAGCTTGCGTCCGGGAAAGGCAGTTCAAAGGGTCCGCAAGCTTCAAACCGCGCCTGTGGGAAGCGCTGCCGACACTGACCGAGACTGCGCTCGTCGACGTCAACCCCGGTATAGCGATGACGTGGGTTGATGTGCCTTAAAATCTGAGAGAATCCGCAGCCGACATTGAGAATCTCTACAGACCTCGACTCCCCTGCTTCCTCATCGATCACCTGCAACACGTGGTTGCGAATGGGATTGTGGTAAATGGTGAAAGGGAAGACGTCCACCACGGCGAGGTTCGACTGGTAGTCAGTGCTCTTGGGCATGGGTCGGGATTCCCAAACTAGGTATGGAAAGCCTGCCGCAAGAGATCGTCGAAAAACTGCTCGGGAGTGGGGAGTTTGACCCTTAGAAATTTCCGCTCGCTGGCCAGGTCGGCCAGCGGCACAATCAGACCCCGGCTGTTAGAGTCGCTGCCCCGGGTGGCTACCGACTTGTAGCGGCGCTCGTCCAGCCACATACGCAACTTATCCAGAGGCATCAGCAATGCTTCCTGACCCTCGCCCAGAACGTGAGCCCACCAATCGGCGGTGCTGCTCCGAATCCCGGTAGGTTTGCCAGAGCGCGGGTTTTCGGTTTCGAAATAGGCATTACCGGTCTGGGCTGCATGCTTGTCCCACTTCACTTCAACTCGAAAGGGATCACGCCGGCCAAATTCCGGACCAGGCACGACGGTGATGTCGAAACTTTGACCGTCGAAACCCAGCCTGGCCGCGTGCCCTCGCAACATGAAATAGAGGGCGACTCGCAACTCATTGTAGTGTCCGGAACGAAGCTGCTGCCGGAAAGCCTCGGGGGTGTTCTGCTTCAGCGATCTGTCCACTCGGACATTTCGCGAAAGCCCTCACGTCGACGCAGGAGACGCTTCTCGCCGTGAGTCAGCTCCGCCCAGCGAGGCATCAGACGCGATCCCTGGACCAATACCCAGTCGCCTCCGAAGTCACTGTTCAGCTTCTCGGAGAGTGCGGACTCGTGCTCGTCAGTCCAGCCGTCGGGCAACGTCTCCACCAGCAGAACATGCAGGTCCGAACGCTTTCCTTCGGCCCAACCACAGCCTTCGAGATCGAGTGCGGGACCGCGCGTTTTTCCCACCGCCGCCTTGGTCAGGTCGGTCGATAGGCTTACTTTCCAACCACGCACGTCTTAGAGAGAACGCGCTTTGCTGACCTGAAAGACAGAGCCCATCATCCCAATGGTCATCATGCCTTCATCCACGCTGCCCTCGAGTTCGAGTTTGGCACCATCTTTTTGCAGGTTGGAGGGAAGCCCCTCAAGTTGATAAGAATCGCCATCTTTAGTCCGGAAAACCCAGGTGCCCCCTTCCAGCGCCGAGTGTTCCAGTGTTCCTTGAATCGTCATCGTGAGCTCCTTACAGTTTCAGGTAGGGTTGAATTTCATCGAATTTGCCCTGCTTCAAGCCGGGCACGCTGGTCAAATCATCCAGCGAGGTGAAAGCGTGAGGAGGCGGTCCCTTCCGGTAGTTGACAATCTCCAGGGCGAGCTTGGGGTCCACTCCGGGAATCGATTGCAACTGGTCGACCGTGGCACGATTGATGCTGACCTTGCTGGCGGCCGGAATTTCCGGCTTGGGGGCCGGACTCGGAGGTGGCGGCGGGGTCGCCGAACCAGCGGGCGGTCGGGAATCGACAGGAGGCGGCGGTGGCACCGTTCCGGCCGCCACAGGAGAGGGGCTCTCGGCCGGGACCACTTCCACGGGAGGAGTCAACTCAGGCAGAGGCTGGTCAGCGGGAATCTCGGGATTGTCACTCAGTTCGGGGGGGAGGTCACCCTCACCCGTGGGTGTCTCGGACACTTCCGGAGTACCCGTAGGAGTTGGCAGAACCTGGCCAATCCGCGGAACGATCAGCTTCTCCTCGTCATGCAGCTTGGCGGCCATTTTGATTTGCAGGCGGTCTGCGTCTCCTTTGAGTCCACCCGCCGAAGCGATCGCGTCAAAGACACGACTGCCCACTCGCAGGCGATAGACGCCTGGGCGCACCACGGCTCCATCTACATCCACAAAAATGTGGTTGGATTTCGAGTGACTCTGAAGGGCGGCCATATTCGTCTGCTCATCGGGTACGACTTGAGAGCCACTGAGCCTGTAAAAGAGCAGCACCACAATCGAAAGAGCCAGAATCGCGGCCACGATGTAAGGATTGTGGTTCCGCTCTTCGGGCGGTTCTTCGTCCGGCTCCGGCAAAGGAATGGCGATGGTCTGCTGAGTCACTGTCGGCTACCTACCCCGTTGATTTTCCATGATAAAGTGGGCGACCAGATCGCGCGTAATCGCACTCATCTCCTCCGGAAAGGCGACGGCCACCGTAAAACGACCGTTCGCCTCCTCGTCGCAACGCACCACCCGAGCTTTGACTTGCAAAGGAAAATTCCATGAGAGCACTCGGACTTCCAGTTCGCGACCCATATCGAAGCCGCGAGCCAGAGTCAAAGCCAGGCCGCCTTTACTGACGTCCCGGGTGTGGCCCGACATAGGAGGAATGCTCTTACCGGCCAGGCCGGGAATCTTCACTTCTACCGGAAGCTGCAGTTCAATGCGGAAATGCTGACGACCCCCTAAAGAATCTAGCTTCGACTTCTCGGCCATCGACTTGAGTGGCCGCCCGACCAGGACCTGTTCAGGGTTCCCGGGTTTAACCCGGATGATGGGGCAGTCGTAGCTCACCTGGCGACGTTCGTCAAACATCACCAAGGAAAGCACTTCCTTGGGCGCAACGGGCAAGGGATCGTTCTCGCCCGGAACTCGAGCGACCCAAATGCCCTCCGCATCCGTCTTCAAAACCTTGACGTTCCAGCCGCGCGGGGTCGACGGTTGCTTCTCGGGAATCGCCCGCATGACCATGCCTGGCTGCAGCGGCTCGGGGGGCTCTTCCTGGCTGCGGCTCGGCGCGGGCGGAGGAGTGGGAGCCGGCTGCTGTTGCTGCCTGGGTGGCGGCGCAGGAGCCACCGGCGGTGGTGCCGGGGCTGCCAGCGGCGGAGTTTTGACCGGCTCGGACGGGGTTTCCATCAGGCTCATCCAGTCGTCCGAACTGGGCGGTGCCGCGGGTAGAACAGGGGGCGGAACGGGTGGAGCCATAGCCGGCACCTTGACCATGGGAGGCGTCTCTACGGGAACGTTGACCGGAGCGGCCGGAGACTCCACAGGCTCGGGCACGACTTTAGAGACAGACTCTTCCGAGTCTGCCGGTGCCTTTTTCCGGAGCCAACCAAACATGCCTTTCCTCGTTTCGCCGCCCGCCCCCAAACTTCCGTTTCGGGAGGCGAATGTGTTCAAATCGTTTCGATGGCCAGCGCCAGTCCGTTGCCTCCACCCAGACAGAGAGTGGCCAGGCCACGACCGCCCCCCCGCTGGCGCAAGGCGTGAATCAAGGTGACCAGGATGCGGGCGCCGGAGCAACCGATAGGATGCCCCAGAGCGACGGCGCCTCCGTTGACGTTGACCCGAGCGGGGTCCAGGCCAAGTTCTTGAATCACGGCCAACGCCTGCACCGAGAAGGCTTCATTGATTTCCACACAAGCAAAGTCGGACAGCTTCCATTCGGGATTGCGCTTGAGCAGACCGCGGACGCTGGGAATGGGCGTCAGCATCACCCAGGCCGGGTCCAGACCTCCCGCGTAGCTGTCCAACACGCGTGCCAATGGCGTCAGGCCCTGCTCTCGAGCGAAATCTTCATCCATCACCAGCAGAGCGGCGGCCGCGTCATTCACGCCCGGGGCATTGCCGGCTGTAACGGTCCCGTTCTCTTTCACGAAGGCCGGGCGCAGCTTGCCCAAAGCCTCCAAACTCGTGTCGGCACGAGGGCACTCGTCCACCTCAAAGGTATTGAACTTGCCTTTACCCGCCGGCACCTGCACGGGCGCGATCTCATCCTTGAACTTGCCGGCCGCGACCGCCGCCAAAGCCTTCTGATGACTCTGATAAGCGTATTCGTCCTGCTGCTCACGACTCAGCCCGTATTTCTGAGCCACCAACTCACCGGTGTTCCCCATGTGGAAGTCATACTTTCCGTCCCAAAGCCCGTCAGATATCATACTATCCAGCATCTGACCGTGCCCGAGCCGATAGCCCGTGCGAGCTTTCTCCAGCAAATAAGGAGCGCGGCTCATGTTTTCCATACCGCCGGCCAGCACCGCTCGCTGGTCACCGGCGCGAATGGCCTGAGAAGCCAGCGAAACCGACTTCAAGCCGGAAGCGCACACCTTGTTGATGGTAAAGGCGGAAACGCGAGGATCCATGCCGCTTTTGATGACGACCTGGCGAGTCGGGTTCTGACCCTGACCGGCCGCCAGCACGCAGCCAAAGATGACTTCGTCGATCAGTTCCGAGGAAAGGCCGGTGTTCTGCAAAATCTGGCGGACCACAGCGGCACCGAGTTCGGGGGCCGGCACCTCGCTCAGACTACCCTGGAACTTGCCGATGGCGGTGCGTTGGGCGGCCACGATCACGGGCCGTCCGCCTCCCGCCTTGGGACGCGGATTCACGATCGGGTCCAACTTGGGCTCCGGGAAGTTCTTATAGTCAATCGACATGAGGTTCTACTCCAAACAACAGCTGCTGGGCTCCCACCACCTGACCCGCGCTAACTTCGATGCGGGACAACTTGCCGGCCACCGGAGCAGCCACCTCGTTCTCCATTTTCATCGCTTCCAGCACCAGAATGACCTGTCCCGCCTCCACCTGGTCACCGACCTGGGCGGAAATCTTGACGACCACGCCGTTCATCGGGCTCTTGACCAGTCCGTCCTGGGCTCCCCCGGCGGCACCCGAGCGATTCTGGCGCACCGCCTTGACCACGTAAGGCTGGCCCTGCCACTGCAAAGTCCACTCCTGAAGAGCCGACTGGTAGACCCCGCTGTAGCGGATACACCGGCCGTCTCCGAGCAGACAGAAACCGGGACGATGGTGAACCACCTCAACCGTTTCCTCGCCCACCTTCAGCACGAACGGGGCCTGCAGTTTGTCCCACTGCAACTCGCGGTTTTCGCCTTCGATCTGGAAATTCTGACGCATCCGGGCGCGTTCTCGCCGCCAAACTCTTCCCCCTGCAGGTTGTTGTTTCAGGACCAGGAAACCTTGGGCTATGGCAGTGCAGGCGGTGCTCTTCGACATCGGCGGAGTCCTTATCCACGCCGACCTGGAATCGTACGCGGAACGCGGAGCCCGGGTCTTCAAGTCCAACCCGGAAGCCGTACGGGCCGCCGTGCAGCCGCGGGTCCCCAGACTGGAAAAAGGCGAAATCAGTTCCGAGGACTTCTGGAAAGAAGTCGGCGAGGTGCTCTGGTCCAAAGGCCAGGGAGTCCTCCCCGACCCCCATCATTTCCGGGGCCTCTGGAAACAGCTCATGGTCGACACCCTGAAGCTCGACAACCAGGTGCTCAAACTGTGCTGGAACCTGCGCGCCAAAGTCGTGGTCGGGGCCCTCAGCAACACCATCAAGGAACACGCCGAATACCTGGCCGACCTGGGCTATTACCAGCCCTTCCGCCCGTGTGTTCTCTCCTGCCTGGTGGGCCAACGCAAACCGGACAAGTCGATTTACCAGTACGCCGCCAAGCAGGCCGGGAAATCCATCGGAAAATGCCTGTTCGTGGACGATTCCGCCGTCAACTGTCAGGCGGCCAAAGCGGCCGGCATGAAGGTGCACCACTTCACCGGCATCTACCCCCTGGTCACCGAGCTGTCCAAATACAAGCTGCTATAGGTGAACCAGTTGGGCCTCGAGCAGCAGCTCGACCAGATCGCCGCCGGTCTTGAGTTCCAGCTTGCCGTCAAACTGCGGAACCAGGCCGGTCTCCTTGACCTCTTCCTGTAAAGCGTAAACTACCGTCTTCTCTTTCACGGGCGTGAAGTCCGACAGCAAACCCTGGCCGAAAACCACCAGATGGGCCTCTTCGCTGCGGGCCAGCCAGGTCGCGTCCTGAGCGCGCAAACGACGGGTTAAAATGTAATAGGTCATACTAAAAGCTCAAATTCAGCGACGAACCGCTGCGCACTTCCCAGAATTCGTCGCCCTCTTTGACCTGCACCGACGGATGCAACTGGTCCGCCGCCACTCCCAACGACTCGAGACTGGGCTGGTCCACCCAGAGCTCTACCCTATGGGCCTTGGCCGAAGTCAGGTAGCGCTCCACCCAACCAGGATTGCGTTCCTTCAGAGCGTGCAACACGCCCTCATCGCACAACATCACGGTCACGGTCTGACGACGATAGGCACTGGCCAGACCGATGGCCACGCGCAGCGGCGCCACCAGACTGGGAGTGCTGGGACTAAAATGAGACAGGGTCACCACCACCGGACGACTCATCAGAGACAGAGCACCTGGTCGGTGTGTTCCAAAAGATTAGCAAGATCCGCCGGATTGCCCATCGTAACCCCCTCGAGCATCGATTCTTTCCCATCCACGCCGCGGCTCCGGGCGCACAACTCGTTGCACACCACCCGCACCCCACGGGCCAAAAGCGCCTGCCACCAACTCGAGGGCGAGCCCTCTTCGGAATCCGGCAGATGCTGATTGCGCAGCAACTGGTAAACGCCTTCCTGATGAGCGTAAGCCCACACCTCGTGACCTCGGCCCAGTGAGCCGACCGCCAGATGATAAAGGGTACGCGCCCCCGGAGACTCCAGTGGAGCTTTGTTGAGAATGAAGCCGACCTTCTTGGGCATTAAACGACCGCCTTGGGAGCGTAGTGACTCTGCACGTATTCCTCGACCATATCCAGGAAGCGACTCGAGATGCTCTCGGCGTCCCCCTTCAAAGTAGCCACCTTCTGGCCATCGGCGTAAACCGGAGCGGAGGGATTCTCACCCGTGCCCGGCAGCGACAGCCCGATATTGGCGCCCTTGGCCTCGCCCGGACCGTTGACCACGCAGCCCATGACGGCCACCTTCATGGTCTCGACCCCTTCAAAACCGTTGTCTTTCCAATAACTCATGCGCTCTTTCAAGCGGGTCTCCACCTGAATGGCCAGTTCCTGGAAGAGGGTCGAAGTGGTCCGTCCGCAACCCGGACAGGCGGTGACGCGCGGCGTGAAGCTGCGCAGACCCAGATTCTGCAGAATCTCGCGGCAGATCTCCACTTCCTGGGTGCGCGGAGCACCCGGAGCCGGAGTCAACGACACGCGGATGGTGTCGCCAATGCCCTCACTCAACAAAATCCCCAAAGCAAGACTCGAAGACACCGTCCCCTTCAGGGCCATACCGGCCTCGGTCAGGCCCACGTGCAGCGCGTAACGACAACGCTTGGACAGCTCGCGGTAAACGTGCACCACTTCGTTGACTTCGCTGATCTTGGTGGACAAAATAATCTTGTTGGCCGGCTGCCCATACTCTTCGGCCATCTTGGCCGAGCGCACGGCGCTCTCCACCATCGTATCCAGGAACACCATCTGGGCGCCGCGCGGGCTGCCCTTGGCCAGATCCTCGTCAATCAACTCCTTCAACAAAGCCTGGTCCAACGAACCGCCGTTGACACCGATGCGCACCGGCTTGCCGAATTCGACGGCCGCCTCAATCATGGTGCGGAAGTTGTTGTCGTGCTGCTCGCCCACCCCGACGTTGCCGGGATTGATGCGATACTTGTTGAGCGCCCGAGCCATGCCCGGGTGCTTCTTTAGAAGCTTGTGACCATTGTAGTGAAAGTCGCCGATCAAGGGCACGTGGCCCCAACCGCGACGCTCCAGCAAACGGGCAATCTCGGGAACGGCTTCGGCGTTCTCGTCATCCTTGACGGTAAAGCGGACCAGCTCCGAACCGGCTTCGGCCAGGTCAATGATCTGCTGAACGGTGCTTTCGACGTCGGCGGTGTCCGTATTGGTCATGGACTGGACGCGTACCGGATTGGCACCGCCCATATTGATGTCACCGACTTTGACTTCGTGAGTTTTGCGCAGGCGTTCCACGTCTGCTCCTTTCAACCGAGGGGGGTCCTAGGGGGAGACGCGAGTCCCCCCTAGATCACATTGGGTAGAGGGCTTGGAGTTTTGCTCAAGGCCCGGTTCCCTCCTGCCATACCCCGCTTTGGCGCCGAACTAACGTGTCAAGGTACGAACGCTGAGTTTGAATCGACCCACCATGAGGTATCCCATCCCAAGAGATTCAGATTCAAGGAGTTTGCGTGGAAACCATCACTCAGAGCACCCCCGTCGAGAAGGACAGCCTTCCCCTCAAGCGCATCGACCACATGGAGCTATGGGTCGGCAACGCCAAACAGGCCGCCTACTTCTACCGCTTCGCCCTCGGTATGGACCTGGTCGCCTACAGCGGCCCCGAGACCGGCGTGCGTGAGCGCGCCTCCTACGTACTCCAGCGCGACAAAGTTCGCCTGGTCCTCTCCACCCCCATCCGCAGCGACCACCCCATGGCCGAGCACATCCAGCAACACGGCGACGGCGTGCGCGCCATCGCCCTGGAAGTGGACGACGCCCGCCAGTCCTTCAAAATCACCACCGAACGGGGCGCCCAGCCGGTCCAGACCCCGACCGAAGTAGAAGGCGTCATCACCGCCTCCATCGCCATGTATGGGGACACTCTCATCACCTTCGTGCAGCGCGGCAACTACAGCGGTGCCTTCCTGCCCGGCTACGAAGCCCGCGACCTCAAAGGCCCGGACTTCGGCATCGCCGCCATCGACCACATCGTGGGCAACGTCGAACTCGGCAAAATGAACCACTGGGTCGACTTTTTCGCCCGCGTCATGGGATTCTCTCAACTGATCCACTTCGACGACGCCGACATCTCCACCGAGTACTCCGCCCTGATGTCCAAAGTGATGCAGGACGGCACCGGCAAAATCAAGTTTCCCATCAACGAACCGGCCGACGGCCGCCGCAAATCCCAGATTGAGGAATACCTCGACTTCTACAACGGCCCCGGCGTGCAGCACATCGCTCTGCTCACCGGCGACATCATCAAGACGGTGACCGCGATGCGCGACGCCGGCATGGAGTTCCTCAAAGTGCCGGACTCCTACTACGACGAGGCTCAGAAGCGGGTCGGCGAAGTCAAAGAAGACTTCAACGCCATTCGCCAGCTGGGCATCCTGGTCGATCGCGACGAGGAAGGTTACCTGCTTCAGATCTTCACCAAACCGGTCGAAGATCGTCCCACGGTCTTTTATGAAGTCATCCAACGGCGGGGCAGCCGCGGATTTGGCAAGGGCAACTTCAAAGCGTTGTTCGAAGCCATTGAGCGCGAGCAAGCGAAAAGGGGCAACCTCTAATGACAACGCTCTTGCAACTCGACCAGAATACGCTGGAAAGCGAGCAGGAGACCCAGTCAGGGAACCGAACGCGGCACCCCATCTCGAGGTCCCGAGGCAAGGAGCGCAATGGAATGTTGATGCTAGGGGAACAGTCGCAACCGACATTGGTGGGGGAAAATCTGGTCCTGTTCGCGGGGAATTCTAATCCGCGGTTATCGCAGGCCATCGCAGACTATCTGGAGATTCCCCTCGGGGCGGCTCTGGTAGGCAACTTCACCAACGGCGAAACCCGGGTGCAGATCGACGAGAACGTCCGCGGCGCGGAAGTCTTCGTGGTTCAGCCCACCTGCGGTAACGTCAACGAGACGCTGATGGAGCTGTTGATTATGATCGACGCGCTGCATCGCTCCTCGGCCAAGACCATCACCGCCGTCATTCCCTACTACGGCTACGCCCGTCAGGAAAAGAAAACGGCCGGCCGCGAACCCATCACCGCCAAACTGGTGGCCAACCTCATCACCGTGGCCGGCGCCGACCGCGTCATCACCGTCGACCTGCACGCCGCCGCCATTCAAGGCTTCTTCGACATCCCGGTGGACAACCTGATGTCGCTGCCCATCCTGGTGGAGTACTTCCAGCGCAAGGGCTTCGACTCGAGCAACCTGGTGGTGGCCTCGCCCGACGCCGGCGGCGTGAACCGCGCCCGCCTCTTCGCCGAGCGCCTCAACGCCGGCCTGGCCATCATCTTCAAACGCCGCCCCGAACCCGACAAAGCCGAAGTCATCGACGTGGTCGGTGATGTCGAAGGCAAAATCGTGATCGTGGTGGACGACATCATCTCGACCGGCCGCACCCTCATCAAGGGCGTGGAAACGATGCTGGCCCGCGGCGCCACCAAGTGCTACGCGGCCGCCACCCACGCCATCATGGCCAGCGAAGCCATCGACATGATCAACAACTCGCCGCTGGAAGAAGTGGTGGTCACGGACACCATTCCGCTGCCCTCCTCGACCCAGCGCGGAAAGATCACCACTCTCTCGGTGGCCTCGCTGCTCGGCGAAGCCATCCGCCGCAACTACTTCCATCTCTCGGTGTCCAAGCTCTTTTCTTGAGCTTATTCATCTATCTTTGCGCAGGCGGGGTCCTCACATTGATTTGTGGGGGCCTCGTCTCTTTGTTTGCCGGCCGCCCCGCCGGCTTCCGCGTGTGCCGCATCCTCTCGGCCATCGCCACCGGCTTTCCGCTGCTCCTGCTCATCCTGTCCTTCATCCTCCCCAACCCGGATGAAGACGGCCGCTCCCTCGGCATGATGTTCGTCTCGGCTCTGGCCATGCTGCCGGCCAGCCTCAGTTGCTGGCTGGCCACCTGGTTCATGCGCCCCAGCCCACCCGCAGCCCAGGACCATGTCGGACTCAGTCGAGAGGTTCCTCGCGACGCGAACTCGTAGCTACCCCTCAGCTACACTTCTAGGAGGCGCGCGTGTCCACTTGGCAGCAATTCACCCGGTTTTTTCTGCATTCTTCGAAACTGGGGATCAGCGTCGATCTCTCGCGCATGGGCCTGGACGATGCCTTCCTGGAGCAGATGCAGCCCAGAGCCGAGAAAGCCTGGACCGCCATCAACGAACTCGAGCGCGGTGCCATCGCCAACCCCGATGAAAACCGCATGGTCGGCCACTACTGGCTGCGCGACGCGGCCCTGGCCCCCACCGCGGAAATCCGCGCAGAAATCGAGCAGATGCTCAAAGACGTGGTCCACTTCGCCAACCAGGTACACACCGGCGCGGTCAAACCGCCCATAAGACAACGATTTACGCGCGTCCTCTCGGTCGGCATCGGCGGTTCGGCGCTGGGACCGCAGTTCGTAGCCGAAGCCCTGGGCCAGAAAGACGACAAGATGAAACTCGTCTTCCTGGACAACACCGACCCCGACGGCTTTGACCGCATCCTCGACAGCGATCTCTCGGAAACCCTGACGGTGGTCATCTCCAAATCTGGTTCCACCCCGGAGACTCTCAACGGCATGCTGGAAGCCGCCCACGCCTACAAAAAGCAGGGACTGGACTTCGCCAAGCAGGCGGTGGCCGTCACCGGCGACGGTAGCGTCCTCTTCCAACAAGCAACCCGCGATGGCTGGCTGAGCATTTTCCCCATGTGGGACTGGGTGGGCGGACGCACCTCCATCATGTCGGCCGTGGGCCTGGTGGGCATGGCCCTGCAGGGTCTGGACGTGCAAAAATTCCTCCAGGGCGCCGCCGACATGGACGGCTGGACCCGCGCCAAAAACTGGCAGGACAATCCGGCCATGGCGCTGGCCCTGGCCTGGTACAAAGTGGGCGACGGCCAGGGCCACAAAGACATGGTCGTGCTCCCCTACAAAGATCGCCTGGCGCTCTTCTCGCGCTACCTGCAGCAACTGGTCATGGAATCGTTGGGCAAAGAAAAAGACCTGGACGGTAAGGTGGTCCATCAGGGCATCGCCGTCTACGGCAACAAAGGCAGCACCGACCAGCACGCCTACGTGCAGCAGTTGCGCGACGGCCTCAACAACTTCTTCGCCACCTTCGTGGTGGTCCTGAAAGACCGGAACACGGAGCCCTTCGAAGTCGAAACCGGCGTCACCGCCGGGGACTTCCTCAACGGCTTCTGGCAGGGCACGCGCCAGGCCCTGAGTGAAAACGGCCGCGCCAACGCCTGCATCACTCTGCCCGAAGTGAATGCCTATCAGGTCGGCGCCCTGATCGCCCTGTATGAGCGCACCGTCAGCCTTTACGCCCAGCTCACCAATATCAACGCCTACCACCAACCCGGTGTGGAAGCCGGCAAAAAAGCCGCCAAGACCGTATTGGAGCTGCAGAGCAAGCTGCTGGCCGCGCTGCAGACCGAGCCCGGCAGCTGGTGGAACGCCGAGACCCTGGCCCAGAAGCTCGAAGCCGACCCCGAGGCGGTCTTCCTGATGATGCGCCACCTGGCCACCAACCGCGCCAACCTGCAGGCGCGCGGTGAAGGCCTGCAGCTGGAAATCTCCGTCCACTAATGGAATTCGCCATTGTCTCCGACACCCATTGGCGCGAAGGCGGACCGGATTTAGATCGCCTGATCCACCGTCTCTACGGGGCCAAGTACATTCTCCACGCAGGCGACGCCGTCGACGTTTCCATCATCGAAGCCCTGGAACAAGTGGCGCCGGTGCTGGCCGTCATCGGCAACTGCTGCAACTCCAGCCTGCGCAATCGCTTCCCTCCCATGCGGGTGGACGATCTGGACGGCCTCAAAGTCGGCATGACCCACGGCCACCTCATCGATCTACGCGACGGACGCAGCATCCTCGACCAGTTCATCCCCGAGGTGAAACTGGTCATTCACGGCCACACTCATCTGCCCCGTTGCGAAGAGCACGACGGCCGCTGGGTCTTCAACCCGGGCAGCGTCTCCGAACCCCGCCACGGCACCCCGCCCACCTACGGCTGGGCCAGCTGGGAAAACGGCGAGCTCAAACTCCAGCACAAGATGTTTTAGTATCGAACCCGGGTTCAGGGGAGCGAAGCGCACCGAACGCGGGTTAGAGACCAACGGAGTCGCGCGCCTGAAAGTTTCGACCTTTTGTGGTAGCGCGCGACGGAGGCTAAACAGGCCGGGTCAAGCGCAAAGCACCGACCACAAAAGCCCAGTCGTCCACGGCCTCGCGGGCCAGCTCCCCTTCGCTGACCTCCTCCACAACGGCCACATCATCATCCTCTTCCAATACATCATCCATACCCCAAGCCTAAACGCAAAAACGGCGCCCCGCACGGGGCGCCGTTCCTAGCAAACCGGGACAGAACTACTCGGCCTTCAAAGCCCGAGCCAGCGTCTGACTGCACTGGGCCAGATGGGCCCGCGTCTCCAGACTCAACTTGCCCTTGGCGGCTGCGTCGATCTGCGTCTTCAATTCGGCCGCCTGATAGCGCATCAAGCTCACCGCATCGCCCGGAGCTTTCGTATCCGGAGACAAGAAGGGCAACATCGACTTGATGTATTCCTTCTGCAAATCGCGACGCTGCTGGGGAACCTCGGTTCCAGCCGGAAGTTCCGACCAAATGGCCGTCTGCAGTCCGTCATACAGCTCCGACAAGCGGAAGACCGAAGCCGAAGGATCCATCTTTTCGGGCGAATCGATGATGCGCTGGGCGATGTCGTTGGCCAACAAACCGTTCAAGACATTGGCCTGGGTGCGCACGACCGCCGAACCCACGTGGATGTTCTGGTCGCCCCAGGTGTCAAAGCGGTCCTTGGCCAGACGGGCCACGAACTCGGGCTTGAACTTGAAGCTGTCGGGCGCAAAAAACGTCGTCAAAATCGAACCCAGCGCCGCCCGCTGCTTCTCGGCCGGAACCGGCTCATAAGTGGCCTTGTCGGTGCCGGCCCGATCGCGGTGGATGCTGACGCCACCGATGTAGCGCGTCATAATCCGGCCCGAGCTGGCCAGCTTGTTGAGACCCGAGCTAAAAGCCCCGGTCAACTCCTGGTAGGATGCGCCCTCGGGCAACACCCGGTCCTGAGCCCGGCGCCACAGCTCGCGACCCAGCACCACCTGCTTGTCGGCAAAGGCCAACGGGTCGCTACCCAGGTCGAAGCGGTTCACCAGCGGGTCCATGCCGTCAGCGGCTTCGTCGGACTCGTAAGCCAGGGCCGGATCCTTGGTGGTCTGAGCGGCGATATCGGACAGCGTATCTTTCTCGCGGGCCGGATCGATCTGCTCGTAAGCATACTTGATGGCCAAATAATCGTATTTGCCCAAACCGGACTGCACGTACTCGCCCTGCTTCTCGCCGGGAGCGGCCAGGTTGAAGGGCTGGTAGTCCATCACCGAACTGCCCAGACCGTGCTCCGCGGTGTGAGCCGCATCCTGCAGCTGCTCGTCGTTGTTCAACAACGAGCCCTTAAAGTTGTGACGCAGACCCAGCGTGTGCCCGACCTCGTGGGTGGTTACGTTGCGCACATAAGCATTGGCCAGCTTCTGACCTTCCTCACTGTTACCGCGCACGTCCAGCAACTGCTGAGCGAACTGCGACTCCATGCCGGCGTGGTGCATATAACCGCACTGCTCGCCGTGCTCGTGCACGTGAGCGCTCTCGGCGGGCGGATTGTCCACCAAAAACTTCTGCGCCGAACGTCCGAACACGTCGGCCATGCGAATGTCGGCATCGAGAATCTCGCCGCTGCGTGGATCCACCTGCGACGGTCCCACCGCCGCGCCCACGTCGGAAGCGGTATACCAGCGGATGGAAGCGTGGCGCGCATCCATCGTGTCGAACTTATCGGCATCAGTCTGCTGGCGCACTTCGATGGCGTTCTTGAAACCGATCTGCTCGAAAGCCTTGTTCCATTCCAGCACGCCCTCGCGCACCGACTCGCGATATTTCTCGGGCACGTCCTTGGCGATCCAGTAAGTGATGGGCTTCTTCGGCTCAGACAGAGCCGCATCAGGATCGGCTTTCTCCAGGCGCCAGCGGTTGACGTAACGAACCTTCCCATCCGTATCGTCACCGGTGTAGTCCTTGCGAGTGGTCACGAAGTGACCGATGCGCTCGTCGGCCAGACGGGGCGTCATCGGCTCGTCCGGCAACTTGGAGAAGTTGTAGCGGAACTCGGTCAACAGGCTGCGCGAATCGGGCGTAGTGGAGGGCATGCTGCCGGTCTTGGGCGGAACCGGCGGAGCCTGAAAGTGAGCTTCCACGCCAAAGCTGGTCTGCTCATCGCAGTTGTCGGTGGCGGTGAAATGGGTGTTCTTCACGTCCAGCCCAAAGGGCGTCTCGTAAGTGCGCGCCAGACGCATCTGATAAGCCGGAATGTCGGTGAAAAGCAGCGCGTTGGCCTCCACCACCACCGAGCCGTTGGGCCGTTTGCTGCCCACCATGGGGGCGCTGGCGATCAAGCTGTCGGAAAAGCCCTCTTTGACAAACTCGGCCTGAGGAGTGCCTTCTTCCGCGAAGTAGGTCGTGTTTTTGGCCACCAGTTGCACCTGGTTGCCGGCCAACCGGAACTCGGCCAGCTGGGAATCGCCCAGCTCCGATCCGGTCAGGTATTTCTCGCCCAGGCCCTTGGCCACGTTGGCGCTGAAAAAGAAGGGCTTCTTGAGCTGCTCGGGAGTCAGCTCCAGCCAGACTTTGTCGCCCTTCTTCAGAATCTTGATAAAGCCGGGGATCTGTTCCGCGCCCTCGGTGGGGTCGGGAGGCTGGGCGGCTACCGCGGCTTTGGTCTCCGTGGTGCCGGCAGTGCCGGGAGTAAAGGTATCTTTCTCGGTGGTCGTCGTCGCTTTCTCGGAAGCGGGGGGAATGAAGGCTCTGGGTTGGATGGAAGCGGAAGAAATCGACGGAACTGCCACGGCTCTAGGTTTACCTCTGAATCGTATATTTTCCCGGGAGTTTGCTCCTCTGGGCCGATGTCAGAGTAGCCAAAAAACCTGAAAGAACCCTGAAAACAAAACTGTAACAAGCGAGTTACCTGGTGTTCAAAACACGCAGGCCCGACTAACGCCGTCGTGCGGCCGATTTCTATACTAAAACCATGCAGCTGACCTCCATTCCCAGCTTCCGGCCGCTGAAGAACTACAGCCGGGCCATGGCTCCCAACTTCGCACCCGACGTCGCTCCCAACGACACGGTCAGCCTGACCGGTCAGCCCAAAGTCAGCAAACTGCAGCAACGCCGCCTGGGAATGATGGTGGCTCTGGCCATGCTCTGCCTGCCCGCCTCCAGCGCGATGCTCCCCGTTCCCCAGGCACCCGTCCGCCACGAAATTCCAGCCGACAGTTGGGCCGCCGGCATCCCCGGTCGCGACCCGGTCGCCACTCGCCTGGAAGGCATTCAGCTCAGCCTCGAGACCGGCCACCTGACCGCCAAAGAGGCCGATGAACTGCGCCACAAATTGCAAAACCTGCCCACCAACCCGGAGAAACTGGCCCAGCGCCTGACCCGTTTTGACAGCCTCTACGACGGTTATCGCCTGCCCAGCGATCCGCCCAGCAAGGACAAAGAGAAGAAGGAAGTCCCCGACCCGGCCATGGTCCAGCTGAACCATGAAAGCTTCCTGCTCTACGACACCAACGGCGACCGCGCCGTCACCCGCCGCGAACTGACCCGGGCCCTGACCGGCGTGCAGGACGGCCGCCTGGGAGCGACCGCCGCCGCCATGGCCCCTCTCTTTGGCGAACTCTCGGGCAAGCTCGGCTACATCACCTGGTCGGCCCTGGACAACCCCACCCTGGCCCGTTACACGGACGTCTCGCTGCAGCGCCAGGCCAAACAGCCGGAGCTCAAGGACCTGTCTGAGGAAAGCTTCGATTCCAGCCGCATTCGTCAGCGCTTCCAGGGCAGCTGCGTGCTGCTCTCCACCCTGATTGATCTGCCCGCCAAGCAGTTGCGCGAAATGATCACCGACAACCACGACGGCACCTTTACCGTGCACTTCCGCAACGGCAAGCAGGCCACCGTCAAAGACGTCACCGAGGCCGAACGCAGCTTTTTCTCCACCACCTTCGAAGGCGAACGTTGGCCGGCGCTCTTTGAAAAAGCCGTGGGCACGGTGCGCGCCTCGGAAGGCGTGGCCGGGGGCGACATCATCGCCGCCGGACGCACCATTCCGCCCACTGAGGCGATGGCCCTGATGACCGGACGCACCGGGGAATTCCGCCGAATTTCCGCTCTCGGCCCGTCAGGACTGCGCCAATTCCTGGTGGAAGCCCAACGCAATCACGAACCCATCATCGCCGGCATTTCAGAAACCGCCGGGAGCACGGGTCTGATCGGTCATCACGAATACGCCGTCAAAAGCTTCAACCCGTTCACCAACATGGTGACCTTGCGCAATCCTCACGGCACCGGCGTCTGGAACCAGAGCAAACTGGACGAAAACGGCCTCTTCGAAATGCCCCTCAAGGAATTCTACAATCACTATCACAATATCACCGCCCTGAAATAACCGTTGTGGGAAAAATTCCCAGACAGGCCGGCTGACGACCCCTAAGCTTGACAGTATGACTGAAACAACTGTCAACACCAGCCGCAAGGTGCCCCTGGGACCGGGAACCTTGCTCGCTTTCCGAGACGGTTCCCCCGCCCCCGCCCGCACCATCGGACTGCAGGCGCGCATTCGCCTGAGCGGTCCCCTGGCCGCCGTCGAACTCCGCCACAGCTTCACCAACCCCTACCCACACGCTCTGGAATTCTGCTATCTCTTCCCCTGGAACGAAGGCGCCAGTCTGTCTCGCTTTCGCGCTCAAATCGGCACGCGCACCCTGGAAACTCTGCCGGCCGCCAGCCAGGAACTGGCGGAAAACCGCCGCCCCACCGCCCTGGCCCCCTATTTCGCCGAAGAATCCGCTCCCGTCTTCTCCGTCGGGCTAGGCCTGTTAGAACCCGGAGAAACGGTCGCCATCGAGCTTTTCTACGCCGAACTCAGTCAGGACTTTCACTTTCCCCTGGCGGGCTGCCCGCAGGCGCAACTGCAGATCCTGTTGGAAGCGCCCACCGCCTACGAGTGCAACCTGCCGGTCCGCAGACAGGTTCTGGCCAACGGCGACGTGCTGCTCGACCCCGGCCCCGGTCCCTTCTCGCAAGATCTGGTCCTGTCGCAGCACCGCCAGCTGGTGCTGCGCCAATCGCCCCACCATTTTCTGCTGCAAACGCCCGATCCCAACAGCACCTCCCGGGACCTGGTCCTTCTGATCGACGGCTCAGAAAACGCCACGCCCGAGCGCTTTGCCGCCGCCCAACAGCTGGCTCGCCAACAGCTAACCCAACTGGACGCCCACAGCCAGTTCGCGCTGGTGAGCTTCCATCATCAGATCGAAGGCTTCGAACTGGGCGCCTTCCAGCCCCAGAGCAAAGCGGAGGCAGCCCTGCAGTGGCTGGCCCGGCAGCGCCCCGCCGGCCGGGCCGACATGGCCGTGCTGCTCGAGCGCGTCCTCAGCTTGCCCCGCCGGGGTCCCCTGGAAGTACTGCTCATCGCCTGTGGCCCCGTCGGCAACGAACCTGAGCTCTACGCCCAGGTGTGCGCTGCCCCTCAACCACCGGTGTTTCGCACCGTCGCTCTCGGTCCCGCCAACCACGCCTTCCTGCGCCGCCTGGAAGCCGTTACCCGCCCTAATCCCTGGGTCGATCAGGGCCTGCAGGCTCAGCAGGCCAGCTGCACCGGCATTCACACCGTGCTGGGGCGCAAATCCGGCACCGGCGGAGTCTCCTGGCAAGGCCAGCCGGCCGCTCCCAACCCCTGTGCCAACCCGGCCCTTCCGATGCTGTGGGCCAGCCACAAAGTGGCCGAAATGCTGGACGAACTCAAGCTGGTACATGGTCCACGCGCCTCGCAACTGCGCCAGATCTCTCAGGCCCTGTGCCGCGAGTATCGGCTCATGACGGAGATCTCTCCCATGACCGTGGACGGCAAGCAACTGGCCGGGCTCGACCCCCAAAGCTGGACCCGATCCACCCCACCTCCCGTCCTCAAGCCACGGATTCGACCGGTGTTGGTAAGCGAACCTCCGCCGGTGCGGGCCGGCCTGGTTCCCCCGCAAGGCTCCACCCCTTCCCCCACCGGACTCAAAGCCAAAATCAGCCAGTCCAAAAAATACGACGCCAAACGCAAACCCAGCAAGCCCGCCCTTAAAAAGACCCATCCCGTAGCCCAGGCAAAACGATTGCTTGCAATCGATCGGGAAGCCTGGAAAAGCGAACTGCGGGCCCTGTATCGCGACCGCCAGGCCGATCAGCTGGCCATCCTGCTGGTCCGCCTGCGCTTCCTCAGCGACCGCTCGTCCGTGCTGGCCGAAGTCTATCGAATTGGCCTGGCCTGCTACCAGGGTTTGCGCGCCGGCCACCCCAAAGCGGGAGAACGGGCCGCCCAGTGGGTGGAAAAGTTCGCCAGCCTGTTCAAATAGCCGAAGGTTGAGGCGCCCCCCTTGGAAAAGTCTATCGTATGCTATCCGGCGAAGACCAGGAGGCCCTGCGTTTCGAGAGCTACCGAGAACTGGCGCGCACCACCGCGCCCACGGTACCGGTTTACCCGGCCCTGGTAGCCGGCTGCTCGTTGGCCAGCTCCTTTGGCCGGGAACACTGGGTGGCGGTGCTGGCCCTGGTGCTGAGCACCGCCGTGGCCGGCTTGATCCGACTGCTGCTGGCCCGTCGCCTGCTGGCCCAACCCGACCCCATTCCCCTCTCCCTGATCGGCAGCTATCGACTGGCCGCCATCCTGGTCGGGCTCAGCTGGGGCCTCTTCAACGCCGCCTCTGTCTATTGGTACGGCACCGGCTGGGCCTCGCAACTGGCCATGGTGGTGACGGTAGGACTGACCGCCGGTGCCACCAGCACGCTGGCCAGCGATCTCAACCTCTTCCGGGTCTACACGGTGGTCATGCTGCTTCCCGGCAGCCTGTTGCTGGCCGCGCTGGGGGGCCGTGACGCCCTCTCCAGCCTGCCGCTCTTCGTCTTCATGATCTTCATCGGAGCCACCGGCCGCCAGCACAATCACCGCTACTGGAAATCCATTCGCAGCGAACGCTTGCTCAAGCGCCGCACCGATCAGCTGGAGGAAGCCAACCTGGCCAAAAGCCAGTTTCTGGCCACCATGAGCCACGAAATTCGCACTCCCATGAACGCCGTCATGGGAATGACCGAGCTGCTCATGGATAGCGAACTCAAGCCGGCCCAACAAGAATGGGTCAGCGCCCTGCGCGGCGGCTCCCAGACCTTACTCTCGATTATCACCGGCATCTTGGACCTGGCCAAAATTGAGTCGGGCAAGCTGGAAATGGAGCAGCAGCCCTATGATCTGGTGGCCGGTCTGCGCGACACCGTCACCCTCTTCGAAACCGCCGCGCGCCAAAAAGGCCTGGAGCTCAAGTCAGCCTGGGAGCCCGCTCCCGTCTGGCTGCTGGGAGACAGCCTGCGCGTGCGCCAGATTCTCTCCAACCTCATCAGCAACGCCCTCAAGTTCACCCAGGAAGGCTGCATTTCGGTCGAGCTCCACTGGCCGCAACCCGACCAGGCGGAACTGCGCATTCGCGACAGCGGCGAAGGCGTGCCGGCCGAAAAACTCGACCGCTTGTTTCAGCCCTTTTCCCAGGCCGACGCCTCCATCAGCCGGCGCTACGGAGGCACCGGCCTGGGATTGGCCATCTGCTGGCAGTTCGCCCGTCTCCTCAACGGCTGGATCTGGATGGTAAGCCGCTCCGGTCAGGCCGGTCAAACTCCCCCCGGTTGGCAGCTGCAGCCCTGTGACCAGGGCTCGTGCTTCTATTTCCGCTGGCCGGTGCAGCGCATCGAGCCGCCCGCCGTGGAAGCGGCCCAGGGTACGCCCCTACCCCCCGGTCTGCGCATTCTGGTGGCCGAGGATAACGCAGTCAACCGTCGCGTCATCGCCACCATATTGCAGAAACTGGGCTACCAGGCTCAGCTGGTGGAGAACGGCGAGCAGGCCGTGCAGGCCTGCCGACAAGACCCTTACGAAGTCATCTTCATGGATATCCAGATGCCGATTCTCGACGTAGTTTCCGCCACCAGGCAGCTGCGGAGCCTGGAACTGAACCCGCGACCCTGGGTGGTGGCCCTCACGGCCAACGCCTTCCGCGAAGACCGCGAGGCCAGTCTGGCCGCCGGCATGGACGATTTTCTGAGCAAGCCGGTCCGCCAGATCGATGTGGAAACCGCTCTACGCCGCTACGTAGGCACACGAGTACTCTAAATAGAGGATTTACCCCCATACCCGCCCGGCCCGAAACTCGCTATAGTCTCTTTAGCGGGGACGCCGCCGCGGGTGAAAAAATTCCCTCACAGGCGTCCTCGGAAGAATTTTAACGTGAACGAAAAATCAGGCGATTTCCCTTTGGGTTCGTCTCCGGCGTGATACCCGGAGCAGCTTCACAGAGCCGTAAGGCTCATCCTCGCCGTGGGTTCTTTCTGCTCGCGCTATAAATTGTAGAAGCCTCGTCAGAGTTCTGGCGGGGCTTCGAGTTTTTCAGGGCAAAAGCGAACATTCCAGCCAGTAGCTCAGACAACGATGCAGCATCTGCTGCAGCTTGCGCGCATCCACCGGCTTCAGCAAATGGCCCTGGGCTCCCAGGCGAAAACTACGGACCGTATTGCTCTCTCGATGCGAGCCGCTCATCATGATCACCGGGTCCAGGCGAGTCTGCGGATGCTCCCGCAAGTGGCGCAATAACTGGTGTCCGTCCAGCCCCGGTAAACCCAGGTCGATAAAAAAAATACCCGGCGGGCGCACGCAGCTCTGGTCCAAGCTGCGCAACACATCTCCCACCCGTTTCCACTGCAGCAACGAGGCATCCGGAGCAATCGAATGCAGGGCCCGGGCAAAAGCCAGCGAGTCCGCCTCGCAATCTTCCACCAGATGGACCACCCGATTCAATTCCAGAGCCATCATAGGATGCTATACTCTGCGCCCCCGCCTGGCAAAGTACGCCAATCCCGGGTCAGAGGAATGGCCCGCCGGCCCGAAAAAGACGCTCCTATGGACTCGGAACACCATCGCTCGCTCCAGGACGTGGCCAGACTGCAGGCCCTCAAGCTCACCGGCCTGATGGATTCTTTACCCGAAGCGTCCTATGATCGCTTCGTGCGCCTGGCCTCCCGTCTGACCGGCTCGCCCAAGGCCTTTCTCTCGCTGGTGGACGATCGCCGCCAGTTCCTCAAAGCCACCCACGGCGAAGAAAACCCGGCCCGCGAAACCCCGCTCAGCCATTCTTTCTGTCAGTATGTGGCCAGCACCGGACAACCGCTGGCCATCGAAGACGCCCGCTTCCATCCCACCGTCAAAGACAACCCCGCCATCCAGGAAAACGAGATCATCGCCTACCTCGGTTCCCCGCTGCTGGCTCAGGGCAAATGCATCGGCTCCCTGTGCGTAACCGATAAGAACCCGCGCCGCTGGGGCTGGGCCGATCGCCAGGCCCTCAACGATCTGGCCGCCTGCGTCAACAGCGAAATCGAACTGCGCACCACCAACGCCCTGAGCCAGGGCCTGGCCGAACTACTGCCGGCCGTCGTCTATCTGAGCGACCCGACCAGCGGCGAGATTTTGTATCGCAACGAAACCGCCCGCGACTACGACCTCACAGCCCTGAGCGACCGCGACACCCTGGAGCTGACCCATCGCGACGGAAGCCACCACCGTTTCAGCCACCACACAGCTCCCTTTGGGGACGGCCAGCTCCTGGGCGTGGCCACCCGCCTACCGTGAACGAGCCCCAAGATACGGATCTGGACGAGCTCTTCGCCAGCGCCACGCGCATCGAGCTACGACCCGTGGTCACCCTCGATCGCCTCATCGCCCCTGGCCCTCTGCTCTGCGAAATGGCCGGAATCGCCCTGGGCCGTCTGCGCCAGGCCCTGGAACTGCGCCCTCCGCAAGAGCCCTTTCACCAGATCAGCTGGGGCGATCACACCCTGCTTTTCTACGCCGAAGACACCTTACTGCACGGCCTGGAAGTCTTCGACTTCTCGGCCCTGCGCTGGAACGGACGCTGGACCTCCGATAGCGAACTGGCCGACGACGGCCTGGCCCTGGCCCAACTGCTGGCCGAACTCGGCCTTCCCGAACCGTTGGCCAATTTCGAACAGCGCCGACAATTTCTGGAAATCGAGCGCTCCGCCCAGGCCCACTGGCTGCAGGCCATGCCCCCTTGCCTGACCGGCCAACGCTCGCAACCCGCTCAACTGGAAGCCCTCCACAACGCCTACGGAGACGAATGCGCCAGCATCCGCGCTCTGCTTCACTGGATGGGCCAGGAAACCAGCCCCGATCCCATCCGCATGGAACTCCCCCTCGGCCTTCTGGAGCGCTTCGCCGTTGAAGACCTGGTGGCCGCCCTGCAACGGGCTGACGCCCAGACCCTGCGTGGCGCCTGGTTCTATCTCGGCGGCCACACCCGCCTCCAATACATCCCCCGCCCCCTGCGCGAAGCCATGCGATCCGCTGTTTAAAACGGGTACGCCCGTCCTTTCGCCCAGGGACCCCCTTGCCACGACCGCCGTCGCCAATGGTGCTACGCTCTAGGCAGAAACTGAGCCTGAGGAGCACAAAACCATGGATAACGAACACAAGATTCCCCCCACCATTGACAATCAGTTGGAAGGAATGCGCAGCCGCCGCCCCGCCGACAGCCGCAGCGAAGACTACAACGAAGGCTCGGACGACAACGACCTCGGAATCGCCATCGATCCCATCAGCGCCGACGACGGCACCCCCGACCAGATCTCGGCCGTCGAGCAAATCCAGGCCACCTGGTCCCCCGGCGCCCCCGAAACCGCCTTCGGAGCCGTCCCTCCCGAAAACGACGACGAAGAAATCTCCGCCCAGAGCATCCGCGCCGACCGCGATCCCGAAGAGAACTTCGAAGACCCCGATCTCGACAACCTCGACGCCCACTCCAGCCTCGACCTCTAAAACCAGGCACCCCCGGGCGCACTGCCGCCACCGGTGGGCGCAATGCCGACACCGGTGAGCGCGCCGGCACCCGTAGACGCGCCGACACCGGTAGGCGCAATGCCGGCACCGGTGAGCGCGCCGATACCGGTAGGCGCAATGCCGATACCGGTGGCGCGCCGACACCGGTGGGCGCAATGCCGACACCCGTGAGCGCGCCGACACCGGTGGGCGCAATTCCGGCACCGGTGAGCGCGCTGACACCCGTAGGCGCAATTCCGACACCCGTAGGCGCGCCGACACCCGTAGACGCGCCGATACCGATAGGCGCGCCAATACCGGTAGGCGCAATTCCGACACCCGTAGACGCGCCGACACCGGTAGGCGCAATGCCGACACCGGTAGGCGCAATTCCGCCACCCGTAGGTGCGCCGGCACCCGTGAGCGCGCCGACACCGGTAGGCGCAATTCCGCCACCCGTAGGTGCGCCGACACCGGTAGGCGCAATTCCGCCCCCCCAAGCAAGCCCCAAACCCCAAAGTAGGCCCATCCGCAAAACCGCAGAATTCCCAGCAGGAGATGTTCCCCTTCTTCCAGCGCCAACCGCCCACGCCCAAAGTCATCTACCTGCGCGGCGAGCCTACCAAAACCGGCCAGGACATCCAGGAGCAACCGCAACATCTAGGCGAAATCTTGCAATCCCTGGCCCCACCTGCCCTGCTCCTGCGCCTCCCGGAAACGATCCAGGCCGCAGCCCTCCAGGTCATCCCCTGGCTCTGGCAAGAACGCGGCTTTCACTTCCCGCCCATCACCCTCGAGCGCGCCACTCACCCCACCCTGACCGTCCTCGACCAGGGCGAAACTCCGCTCCACCTGGCCCATCCCCACTTCACCGCCACCGAGCAGGCCCAACTCCAGCTGCAGAGCGCCCTGCTCGACAACCTGCCGCGCTTCCTCAACCGCGACTACGTGCTGACCCAGGCTCCCGACCTTGACCCCAGGCTGCTCAGTCGTCTGAGCAAGTATCTGCGCACTCTCCTCCAGGCCGGCTGGACTCTCCCCTCGCCTGACCAGTGGCACGCCCTGGCCAGCCAACCCTTCGACGAAATCGCCCGGGGCCTGGAACCAGTCCACGCCCGCATTCCCCTCCAACCCCAAGAGCGCACCGAGCTACTCTTCCAGGCCCTGATCGAAGAGCGCACCGGCCCGGCGATCTTTCAGGCCATCGAGGAATTCTGGGTAGCCAGCGGCCGCATCTTCCCGCTGCTCCAGACTACTTCCCAAAATCTCATCCGCGAACTCCTGAGGAACCCGGCCGAGGACCTGCACAACTGGGCCCGCCACACTCCCGATTTCGAAGAGCAGATCCTACAAAGCCAGCAACGACCCGCCACCACTTTGCCGCGCTTCACCCGTCTGGCCATCCTGGGCCAGGACCTCAGTTCCGAAGCGAAAATCCCCTTTGCGCAAGTGCTGGCCACCCCCGCCCAGGAAAGATGGGCCCGTCAACGCCTGGGCCCCTAAGCCGCGCCACCCTCAAGCCGACTCAAACGACCTTCGATCCGATCCAATCGGGAATCGGTCTCCAGGTCGCTGGTAAGCAATCCGGTCTGAACCCGGTCCAAGATCTGCATGGTCCGCTTTCTCTCGACCGACCACAAGTCGAAAGAAGAGCGCGTCATACTGGAGAATTCGCGAAACTCTTGGCTAAGCGCTCCCGTAGCCCGCTTCATTTCAGTCAGGGCGTGCTGCATCTCGCTCAGGGCGCCCTCGACTCGTTCAATGGATTGTGTCTGAGCGGCAATCCGCTCGCTATGAAGCAGGAAGTCTTCTTCCATCTGCTGCCGAAGGATTCGGATCTCTTCGTGGATTCTTTTCATGGTTGCACCCCTTGGGTCGCAATAAGCGAAGCCTTTGTCCGCTCTCTGAAATTTCCCCACAGGCCCAAGCCCCTCCTCCCCGAAGTATCCCCCATGCGCAAACTCACTCTCCTGGCGCTCAGCGCCCTGCTCTGGGTCGGATGCAGCCGGCCCATCCACTACGTGGCCAGCAAAAACAGCCAGGTTTTCCACCGCTCCAGCTGCGGCGACGTCGGCCACATCAAGCCGGAAAACCTGGAACAACTGGGCGATGACCGGGCCACCGCCGCCCGCTCCCACCGCCCCTGCGAAGTCTGCAAGCCGTGAAAATCGCCCTGTTCCTGCTGCTGCTCACCCTCACAGCCGCCGCCCGCACTCCCGCCGAAATCGTCCAGGACGTCTTCGAATACGACTTCCAGCACGGCATGACGCAAACCCTACAAGACCGCGCTCACTGCTTCACCCCCGGTTTCCTCCAACTCTTCCGCAAAGCCCTGGCCCTGCCCACGGGCGGACCGGCTTTCGTGGACATGGACTACTTTCGCAACGGCCAGGACAGCGGCCAGGTGCTCAAAACCACGGACACCGAAGTCCATGGCAAAGAAGCCATCGTCTCGCTGAAAATCTGGCAAGGCGCCTACCGGGGCGCCCCTGCCGGCCCACAACCCAAGGCTCCAACCACCCGAGTCTTCCTGACCGATCTGGGACAGGGCTACCAAATCTGGGATATCCGCCACTCCAAACTCTCGGCCCGCCAGGACTTCCAGACCCTGCTCAAAGGCAAGTGGCCCAAGTAAAGTTCAGCAAAACTTCATAATCGGCTCACCCCCCGCTCATCCCGAGCGGATACGGTGGGGACCGTGTTGGCGATCTTCTTAACCCTGGTGGCCGTTTCCGCTCAGACTCTGGCCAATTACGCGCTACGAGACGAACGCTTCGTCCTGGGCGTGACCCTGCTGGCCTGTCATTTCGGGCTCTGGTGCCTGGCCCTGCGCCTGGCCCCCCTCACCGTGCTCATTCCCTGGACGGCCCTCAGTCACGTCCTCAATGCCTTGCTGGCCCGCGAACTGCTGCAAGAAAAAATCGGCCGGCGACGCTGGGCCGGCACCTTGCTCATCGCCTCGGGAATCGTGCTATGCAATTGAGGACCGGACTGCTACTGGCCGCGCTGGCCATTTTTCTAAGCACCGAAGGCGACATCCAGCTGGCTCTGGCCCTGCGCAAAATGGGCAGCTTCCACCTCTTCTACGCCCCCCTGTGGTTCGCCATCTTGCTGCTGGCCGCTCACTTCGCCGTCTGGCTGCAGGTGCTCAAGCGCCTGGAACTCTCGCTGGCCGTCCCCCTCACCGCCAGCTCCTACCTGCTCAACGCCCTGCTCGCCCCCGCCCAACTCTCCGAAACCATGGGCGTCAAAAGCCTGGCCGGCTACGCCCTGGTCACCCTGGGGGTGGTGCTGGTCGTTTCCAGCGACGATCAATAACTGCCGATCACCTCAATCAGCCCCACCAGGTGGTCGTTCATCTCGTCCAAATCCTCGGCCGGAATCCACCACTCGGTGTGCTGCTCTCCGCCCACGGTCTGCACCGCGTAGCGGTCCATGAATTCTCGCCGCACGAAAAACCGCGTCACATAACCCGCCCCATCGGCCGGCACATTCCATTTCACGGTAATCTCGCGCGCATACTCCTCATTGGTCACAGGATAGAAAAACGGCTGACCCAAAAGCCGCGGCGGCCAACGCCGAAAACCCGACTGCCGAACCAGCTCCAGCTCGGCCGGACCACAAGGACGAAAGCATTCCTGATGCATAGAGGGCAGTATAGCACTCGCGTCGACATAAAGCCTATGGCGGTCCAACTCACTCCCGGCGCAACCTTACGCCTGCCCGGCGACGGCGACTGGCGCGAGCTGCTGCTGGCCCTGGCCAGCGACCGCCCCTCCGAACCGGACCTGGCCTTCTGGCGCCTCTACGCCCGCCGCTACCTGACCAGCCTGTGCCAGCTCCCCCCAGGACAACAACCACCGATCCCCCCCGAAGCCGAACGCACACAGCTCAGCCAGAACGCTCCGCCCATGGAGGGCGGCGAATACCTCTCCCCCGACTCCCTGGCCCAAATCTGGACCCAGGTCGACCACTGGGTCCAACAGCAAATCGCCCAAGAAAGCCTCGACCACTTCCTCCAGGAGCACGCCCCGCGCTGGCGGCAAGTGGGCCGCGTCTACTTCCACCTGGCCGAAAACAAAGACAACGAAGAGCGGCCCTTCGCCTTCCTGGCCACCTACACCACCGGCCTCAGCCAGGGCGGCCGCCTGCAACACGTCCCCCTGAGAAAAAGCCTGGAGACCTACGCCGGCGAACGCAACCAGCAGGCCCTCATCAAGCTCCTCTCCCCCATCCAGAGGGCCGCCGAAAGCTGCCCCTGGGTCGACGAAATGCTGCAGTCCGGCCACATCTACCAGCCCCTGGCCTGGCCCATCGAAAAAGCCTACCAACTGCTTCGCAGCGCCCCCCAACTCGAAGAAGCCGGCCTCTCCATCCTGCTCCCCGACTGGTGGAAAAAACGCCCGCGTCCACGCGTAGCCGTCACCGTCGGCCCCACTCCCGGCTCCGCCCTGGGCGCCGACGCCCTGCTGCAATTCCAGGTGCAAATCGCATACGACCAACAGAATCTCAGCCCCCAGGAAATCCAGGATCTGCTGGCCCAACAGAACCACCTGGTGCGCCTCAAAGGCCAGTGGGTGGAAGTCGACCGCGACAAACTGCAGCAGGCCCTCGATCACTGGAAATTGCTGGAAAGCGCCGGCCCCGTCTCCTTCCACGAAGGCATGCGCATGCTGGCAGGTGCCTCCCCCAACCTCAAGGACGACCCCAACGGCAGCCAGGAACGCGAATGGGTTCACCTGCAGGCGGCCGATAGCCTGCGTCCCCTGCTTGAAGGTTCTCGCCCGCAGGATCTCCCCCCCGATCCCAACCTCAAAGCCGAACTGCGCCCCTACCAAAAGCAAGGCGTCGACTGGTTGCTTTTCCTCAGCCGCCTGGGCCTGGGCGCCTGCCTGGCCGACGACATGGGCCTGGGCAAAACCATCCAGGTGCTGGCCACTCTGCTGGCCCAATCACAAGGCCCCTCGCTGCTGATCGTGCCCGCCTCGCTGCTGGGCAACTGGCGAGCCGAAGCCGCCCGCTTCGCCCCCAAACTCAAGCTCTACTTCGCCCACCCCTCCGAAACCAATCAATACGAACCGCAGCAAGCCGATCTGGTCCTCACCACCTACCCCCAGATCACCCGCCAACCATGGCTGCAGCAACAGAGCTGGCACCTGCTCATCCTGGACGAAGCCCAGGCCATCAAAAACGCCGGCACCCGTCAGAGTCAGACCGTCAAAAAGCTCCAGGCCACCTCTCGCATCGCCCTCACCGGCACGCCCGTGGAAAATCGCCTGGGCGATCTCTGGTCGCTCTTTGATTTTCTCAACCCCGGCCTCTTAGGTTCGGCCAAAGTCTTCTCGGACTGGGTCAAATCGCTCAACCACCAGTTCGCCCCGCTGCGCCAGCTGGTCGCCCCCTACATTCTCAGACGCCTGAAAACCGACCGCAAAGTCATCTCCGACCTGCCCGACAAAACGGAAACACCCGCCTATTGCGGCCTCAGCAAGCCCCAGATCAAGCTCTACGAAAAGGTGCTGCAAACCCTGGCCAAAGCTCTGGAAAGCAAAACCGGCATCGCCCGCAAAGGCCTGGTGCTGCAATCGCTCATGCAGCTCAAGCAGATTTGCAATCACCCCAGCCAGTTCACCGGCGCCAGCGATTGGCTCCCCGCCGCCAGCGGCAAATTCCAGCGTCTCGGAGAACTGTGCCGCGAATTATCCGATCGTCAGCAACCGGTGCTTATCTTTACCCAGTTTCGCGAAATCATCGAGCCCCTGCACGATTACCTCACCAACATTTACCAGCGACCCGGCCTCGTGCTCCACGGCGGAACTGCCGTATCCAAACGACAAAAACTGGTGCAGCAATTCCAGGCCCCAGACGGCCCGCCTTTCTTCCTGCTCTCCCTCAAAGCCGGCGGCACCGGCCTCAACCTGACCCGCGCTTCCCACGTCATTCATTTCGACCGCTGGTGGAACCCGGCCGTGGAAAACCAGGCCACCGACCGGGCCTTCCGCATCGGCCAAAAAAACAACGTGCAGGTGCACAAGTTCATCTGCCGCGGCACTTTGGAAGAAAAAATCGACGCCACCATCGCCGCCAAACAGAAACTCGCCCAAGAAATTCTGAGCGGCGATCAGGAAATCAACCTCAGCGAACTCTCCAACGACGAGCTGCTGCAACTCGTCTCTCTCGACGTTCGCCAGGCCAGTCTCGCGTGAGCTTCTGGGGCTACAGCTCGGCCTCCGAGCGCCGCTCCTATGCGCGCCAGATGGCGGCCAGCCTGGAAAAGTCCGGCCGCAAGCTGGAGCCTGTCACCATCCAGGGCCTCAAAATCGCCCGCAGCTTTTGGGGCAAAGCCTGGTGCGAGCACCTGGAATCCTTCTCCGACATCTTCAACCGCCTGGAGCGCGGCCGCACCTACGCCCGCAACGGATCCGTGCTCCATCTAGCGGTCACACCGGGACAAATCGAAGCCCTGGTCAGCGGCGGCAGCTTATACGACGTGCGCATCCGCATCGACGACCTCGCCCCCACACTCTGGCAGAGCATCCAGGAAAAATGCGCCGGCCAGGTCGCCACCATGCTCGAACTACTCCAAGGACAGTTCTCCAGCCAGGTCATGAAAGTCGTCACCGACCGCCATCAGGGCCTATTTCCCCAGCCCTCCCAAATCCACCTGAAATGCAGCTGCCCCGATGGCGCCCGTATGTGCAAGCACGTGGCAGCCGTCCTCTACGGCATGGGCAACCGCCTCGATGACCAACCCGAACTGCTCTTCCGCCTGCGCGGAGTCGACCCCGCCGAACTCTTCTCCACCCATCTTCACCTGCCCCAGGCCCGCGACGCGGAAGTCCTCCCCGACGATGGACTGGCCGACCTCTTCGGTATCGAACTGCTGCTCGACCCCGAAGGCCTCAGCCCTTAAAAGCCGCCTCAATGCGCGCGTGGTCGATCTTCTGCATCGTCATCATCGCGTCCATGGCCCGCTTGGCCGCCGCCCGGTCCGGGCTGCTCATACACTCCATCAGCACCCGAGGCGTAATCTGCCAGGAAAACCCCCAGCGGTCCTTACACCAACCGCAATCGCTCTCCCGACCGCCGTTGGAGACAATCGCCTCCCAGTAACGGTCCGTCTCGGCCTGATCCTCGGTAAATACCATAAAACTCACCGACTCATTGGCCTGAAACAGAGGCCCGCCGTTCAAGCCCACAAACGACTGCCCGCACACGGTAAACTCCACCGTCAGCTCCTCGCCGGCCGGAGTCGAGGGATTGTCGCTGGCCGCATCGCTGGCCCGGCCCACCTGACTATCGGGAAAGACCGAAGCATAAAACTCGGCCGCCTTGCGCGCCTCTCCGCGGTCAAACCACAGACAGGTCGTCATCTTATTCTTGCTCATCAACGCTCTCCTTTGCCACATAGCCCAGCGCCTCTCGCTCGGCAAACCAGGATTCGAACTCTCCCCGGTCCACGCTCTCGTCCCCGGGCCCGTGGAAAATGCGGGCCGGCGCGTCGTCCCGCAACTCGCTGCCCGGCTCGACTTCCTCGTCATAGGACCGAATCGGATTGTGAAAGTGCATCCGCTCCCCCTCCACCCGATTCAGCGTCAGCGAATGAAAGTCGCTCTGCCCCGCGAACCAGTGCAGGCTCAATAGCACGTCCTCGTTGCCCGCCTGCACCTGCCCCCACAACACCTGCGCATCGGCCTCGGGCACCAGCTCCGATCCCGTCACCGCCTGGTGCATCTTCAACAACTGCTGATCTCTCATTTCGCCTCCGCGCGGGACACTTCCTGAAGCGCTCGCTCCATGGTCTCCAAAATATGACTCAAAGAAGCCAGAGACGGCGTATTGATCCAGGCCTCCAGACTGTCTACCCCGGCCTTTAGCTGCTCCAACTGCAAACCCAACCGCTCATCGCCGGGCACGGCCGCCAGCAGGCTGCGCCAGCGCTCCACCTCGGCTTCCATGCTGGCCCGATCCGACTTGCCGTCCGCATACTCCTGGGCCACCGCCTGCAGATAAGCCAGATTCGGGTTGACCCCCCCGCCCACTGCCGCCTCCGACAAATCGTGCTGCGCCTTCTCGTCCACCCGCTCCAACATACGAAACCCGCAGGCCGGACAAAACTTCTGACCGCCTTCGACGGTAGCGGCACACTTGGGACAGGCCAGCTGCCCCTGCACGTCCAGCAAGGCCAGCACTTCTTGACGCCTTTGACTCAGGTCTTCGTCGATCTCGCGAATGCCATCCAGCGAAGCCTCCGGATCCTCCAGCAGGTTCTGCAACGCTTCCGTCAGCTCGGCAAAAAGAGCCTGCAACTCCTTGCCCTTCTCCTCCAAGAGCGCGCTATCCACCGTAGTCAAAAGCGCCGATACCCCTTGACTCAAAGAATGCAACTCGGCCAGTTTGCGCCACACGAAAGCGTGCAGCTCGGTGTCGTCCTGCGACTGCAGCAACAAGTCCAGATGCTCCAACCAGTTGGCCGGCAGCGCCGGCCCCAGCAACTCCGCGTAGCCGTGAGCCAACCGCTGCACCTGATCCAGCTGGGCCTCGCTCTCGGATCCCGCCGCCAAACGCAGCAGCCCCTCCAAGGACTCCAGCAAAGCCTGAGCGCAACGACCCAACTCCACTTCCATCCCGGGCGTGTCGATGGCGTACTGCAAACGCCGGCGCTCGGTCTCGATGCAGTGCCAGTAAAACTCCTGGTCCCCACCGCCCATCCAGGACTCGTAGGCCCAGAACATCTGATTGATACCGGCCAACGGAGTCGGCCCGTGGAGACGCCACACCTCTTCCTGGAACTGCTGCAGGTTCTGGGTGTGCTGACGATGCAGGCGTAAAAAGAGACCGGCCAGCTGGGGGTCGATGGCCTGCTGCAGCTCGCTGGCCCCCTGCAAGCAGTCCTGGTATCCCTGACTCACCCGCTCTTCCAGCTCGTTCAGGTTCTCGCGCAGCTCCTCGGGCATGGCCAACAAATTGGAATGCCAGCTGGCGAAGTGCTCTTCCAGACCCTGGGAAAAGGCGGCGAAATCGGGCAAGTCGGCCTCGTTGCCGCTGGCAACGTAGGCCTCAAGACGGTCCTGGAAGGAGTTCAACGCAGGCTTTGGTGCTTCACCGATTCTACGAACTGATCCAGACTCTGCAGATTCTTGATGGTCTGGCGGGCCTGGCCCTCGGCCTGATTCCAGTAAACGCTGTTACCGGACTTCAACTGCTTGAAGGCTTCCTCGGTGGTGGCGGACTTGTAGCCGCCCAGTAACCCCCCCTTGGCCTGATACAGGCGACCGGCGTGGTCGAGAAACTCCAGGCTCTGCTGAGCCTTCACATCCTGAGAGCTGGGCATGGTCTGGGCACTGGCGGCGGAAGCGACTCCCCCGGCCAGACTGCAGGCCAGCAGCGTCCCCGCCACCACTCCTCTCCAGGGCATCGCAAAGCCCGACTTCTTGACTTCCGCGGCCTCTTCGGCAAAACGCATCGGCCCATATCCGGGGCCCGTCGACTCCGAGGAAGCGCGAAAGCCGTCCTGGGGAGCCGTTTCCTGGTTTCTTTCCGGGCGCTTGACGCCACTCGGAGCGGCCCCGATCAGGGAGGAATACTGCGTGGAAATCATGCAGATAGTTTCTGCTGAAGAAAAAAGACTCCTGCCCACTAGACGGGCTAGACTTGTGGTGGGATACAGGTAGTTGGTGATTCTTCGCCTGGAGGTTTGATGTACGCTCAGTACAACTTGGGGAACCCTTCGTTCTGCGCTCCCACGCCGTTCAGCCCTGGCTTTAATCAGGGCTACGGCAACTTTGGAATGACCCAGCAGATGCTCGGCAGCCCCTACGGCATGCCGCAAGGCTGGGGTGGCATGCAAAATCAGATGCAGCAAATGATGATGATGATGCAGACCATGATGATGTTCCAGCAGATGCAAATGCAGATGCAGGGCGGCGGAATGGGCCCGGGCAACTTCTACCCGCCCATGCCCCAGCCGTATGGCCCCATCCCTCCCAACCACGGTTTCCCCCCCTTCCCTCCCCAGCCGTACAACAACCAGCCTTACAATAACCAGCCCTACAACAATCAGCCTTACAACAACAATCCTTACGGCAACGGCCCGCAGCCCTTCCCAGGGCCGCGCCCCCAGCCGTTTCCGGCGCCCGCTCCCCCTCCCTGGAACGGACCCAAGCCCACTCCCCAGCCAGCTCCCGCCCCCAAGCCGGTCCCCAAACCCGCGCCCAAGCCGCTCAATGCTCAGCAATGGCGCACCAGCCTCAATGGCAACCCCGGCGCCCTCAAAGCCTACAACGCCATGACCCCGGAACAGCGCGCCACCGTGGATCGCCTGGGCATGAACCATCCCGCCGAAGCCGGCGGTGCCGATGCCAACTTCCTGAAGATCATGGGCAACGGTCGCCTCACCAATCGCGACCGCCAGGGCCAGACCACGCTGCAGCACCTGGATCAGCTGGATCGCCAGAAAGTCCCCAAAGAAGTCGACAAACCCACCGCCTATCGCGAACTGGTGGCCAACATCGCCGAACCCGGCAACACCAATCAACGCGGTCGCGGCACCTGCGCCCCCACCTCGGTGGAGTACGTGCACGTCAAGAATCAGCCTTCCGACTACGCCCGCGTGGTCACCGGACTGCTCTCGGAAAAAGGCGAAGTCCGCATGAACAACGGCGAGACCATGAAGCGCAACGCCAGCGGCCTCGGCCCCGATAACAGCGGACGCACCTCGGTGGACCGCATCTATCAGTCCAGCATGATGGACTACGCCGACGGCGACAAAATGACGTACAACAACCAGACCGACCAGCACGTCGGCGCCGACGGCAAAAACTCGCACCAGGGCATGTACCTGAACGAAGAAGCCAAGGCTCTCAACGCCGTCACCGGCGAACGCCAGACTTCGCGCGGCGTCGACCCCAACAACACCGGCTTCATGGGCATTCGCCGCTTCACCACCGATCGCGACCTGCGCCATGAACTCAGCGAAGGCCGCAATCCCATCGTCTGCATGACCTGGGACCAGAGCCCGGGAGCGCGCGACAAAGACCACGCTCTCACCATCACCAAGATGGATGGCGACTATGTCTACCTGCGCAACCCCTGGGGCAACGACGAAAAGGGCGGAACGAACGGACCCCCGCGTGAAGTCGTCGATCCCAATACCGGACTGGTGCGCATGAAGAAAGACGACTTCTACGCCCGCCTCACCGGCATCAACCAGCGCGAAGACGACCGCAGCTTCGCCGGCCGCTGGTGGGACCGCATCACCGGCAGCTAGACCACCGCCTCAAGCCTGCCGGTCGCGATCGCTTTCCGCGGCGTGGCGCCAGCCCCCGCCTGCACCGGCGCGACGCTGCAAGCGAAACTCCTTGACGATACCGGCAATCTTGTCCGGGTCCGAAAAGTTGCTGCGATGCAGACTGAACTCACACTGGCCGCACTGATAAAACTCCGACCAGCCTGTCGATCCGCCCTTAGGCAGGAAGGTGGGACAATGGCAGTTCGGGCACCGCGTCTGCCCTTGCGCAGTCTCGACCACCTTGCGCTCGATGACGGGCCGGCGCAGCGCGTTGAACATGGCCTCGAGCCTCTCCAGTCCGCCGGCAGTGACGTGCCAGGTGCCCAGGCGTTTCTCGGCCGGCACCAGCCCCTCCGCCAAAAGCGCCCTGATCAATTCGGGTCGCACTTTATAAAGTGCGGCCAGCTCTTTCAAGGTCATCCGCGCTACTTTGACCGCGAAAGGAGAATTCCCCTAATACGATCCGCACTCAAGGAACGACCACGCCCACCTGATCCAGACCAGAAATGCCAAACCACAGGTTGCCGTCCGGCCCCGGATTGATGCCATAAGGCCGCGACAAAGCGGTCAGTGCTGCAGAGGTAAACTCGCTCACCACACCGGTCTGCGTGATCCGCCCCAGCCGGCCTCCCTGGTACTCGGTAAACCAGAGGTTCCCGTCCGCTCCGGCACAGATGCCGACCGGCCTCGCCGCCGCGCTGATCCCCGAGGAGAACTCCGTAATCACACCGGCCGGGGTGATCCGCCCGATGCGATTCCCGCCGAACTCGGTGAACCACAGGTTGCCGTCCGGTCCCGCGCAAATCCCTTCGGGCGCGGACCCGGCCGTAATTCCAGTCGAGAACTCTGTCACCACCCCCGCGGTGGTGATACGTCCAATGCGATTCCCGCCGAAGTCGGTGAACCACAAATTACCATCCGGACCGCTGCAAATCTGGCTGGGGAGAGCTCCTCCGCTAATTCCCGCGGAAAACTCGGTGATGACGCCGGCAGGCGTGATGCGCCCGATGCGGCCGCTATTCTGCTCGGCGAACCAGAGATTTCCATCCGGTCCCGCACAAATTCCGTAAGGACCGCTTGCAGCCGTAAGTCCCGCCGAGAACTCGGTGACTACCCCGGCCGTCGTGATCCGTCCGATGCGGTTTCCGGCAATCTCGGTGAACCACAGATTCCCATCCGGTCCGGCGCAGATGACATAGGCCTGAGCGCCGCTGGTCAGGCCGGGAAATTCGGTGACAGCGCCACTACTGGGATTCAACCGGCCAACCCGATCTCCGCCGTTCTCGATGAACCAGAGGTTGCCGTCGGGTCCCGCGCAAACGCCGGTTGGAGCAGCCCCTGCGGAAATACCGGTGCTCACGGCCTGAATGGTTCCGACGGGCGGAACCACCCGCAGGTTAGAGTTCGCACTCAGCCCACCGAAAGCCGCCGTAATTGTGGCCGACACCGCCGGAATCACCTGGGTCAGAGACTGGCCCGTGGCCAGGCCGCTGTTGGAAACCACACTGGCGGCCCCCGGATTGGAAGAAGTCCAGGTCGCCAGATTGGCCACGTTCGCACTCTGACCATCGCTGCTGGTAGCGGTCGCCACAAACTGCAGGGTCTCGCCCGAATGAATGCGGGCAGAAACGGGACTGACCGCCAAACCCGTCAGGGTCGGCAACGGGACGAAGCCCCGATCTCCACTCGTGCTACTGCCGCAGCCCAGTGCGAACAGCGCCAGACTTAAAATTGTCGTACGCAATGCAGAACTCATAACCCGGAAGATATCGCGAGACCAGCAACCACTCCTGCTTCCGGAAACAAATCGCCAGCATCATGCCCGCCTATCCCGACGGCAGCGCCCTCCTATACCAATCCACAAGGAAAACCGCCCGTCTCTCTCGACTCATGGAGAAACCATCGCAAACGAAGGAGTTCCCATGAAATCAACCCTACGATCCGGCCTGCTGACCCTGGCCTTGCTGACCCTCGGATGCGGTGGCAGCACCTCGGACAACCTGGGTGTGCAAACCCCGACCCTCGCCTCCCTGACCGTAACCCCCGCGTCGGCCCGCCTCCTTTCCGGACAGACCCTGCAATTCACGGCCACCGCCACCGCCAGCGACGGACGCAGCGGCGACGTCACCTCCCTATCCACCTGGGCCTCCTCCAACAACTCGGCCGTCACCATCGTCGGCAACACCGGCCTGGCCACCGCCCAATCCATCACCCAGGTCGTGCCCGCCCTCACCGCCACCATCACGGCCGCCTTCCAGAACCTCAACGCCAGCACCAGCCTCAGACTGATCCCGGCCACGGGCACCATCCAGCGTCTCACCACCGGCCTCACCGCCGCCGCCGGCCCCACCTGCATCTGCACGGGCCCCGACGGCAATCTCTGGTTCACCGAAAACGGCACCAGCAGCATCGGCCGAATCAACCCGACCACCGGAGAGATCACGGAATTTTCCGGCCTGAGCGGAGTCCGCCGGCCCAACTTCATCTGCGCCGGACCGGACGGCAACCTCTGGTTCACCATCGGCAGCATCGACCGCATTGGCCGCATCACCCCCGCCGGCGTGATCACCGAATTCTCCACCGGCATCTCCGCCAAGTCCTACCCCTACGGCATCTGTGCCGGTCCCGACGGCAACCTCTGGTTCACCGAAATCGACACCAACCTCATCGGCCGCATTACCCCGGCCGGAGTGGTCACCGAATTTCCCGTCCCCACGGCCGGCGTCGAACCGTTCCAGATTTGCAGCGGCCCGGACGGCAACCTGTGGTTCACCGAGCATGTCGGAAATCGCATCGCCAAAATCACCACCGCCGGCGTGGTCACGGAATTCTCCGGCCTCACCGCCAACAGTGGCCCCGACGGAATCTGCGCCGGCCCCGACGGCAACCTCTGGTTCACCGAAAGAGACCGCGACGCCATCGGCCAGATCACCACCGCCGGCGTCATCAGCGAATTTAGCGCCGGCATCACCGCCGGCGCCTTGCCCCACACCATCACCCCCGGACCCGACGGTAATTTCTGGTTTGTCGAACTGGCCGGCCGCATCGGACGCATCACCCCCGGCAGCGATGTCACCGAATTCACCGGCCCCCTCACCAACAACTCGATTCCCTTCGCCATCACCCCCGGACCCGACGGCAATCTCTGGTTCACCGAACTGGTCGGAAATTCGGTCGACGTCCTCGTCCCCTAAAATACAGCAGCGCAACCGCTCACCGGTAACAAGGGAACCGCTGAGCGGTTGCCCGCCCCACACCCCCAGGGGAGCCCCAACCCCCCGCCGAATCCGCATTCCCATGCTGCTCGTGCAAACCGCCGACGACCTCCTCTACGTCCCCGACCGGGACATCGCCAGCATCATGCCCACCTACCCCGACCGCTGGCGCATCGTCCTGCAAGACGGCCGCGTCGGCCACCGCACCGGCCCCGCCCCCCAAGGTCCCTGGGTCCCCCTGCAAAACGGCTGGGTCCGCCCCGAGCATCTGAAGAAAGAAGACAACCACTGGGTTGACCCGGCCGGCTTCCGCTACCCCTACCAACCCCTCGACATCCCCGAAGAAGAAGAACCAGCCAGTGACCTCCCGCCCGGCCTGCTCACCGTCGAAAGACGCGATAAAACCTGGTTCTGGTGCACCGACAGCGGAGAACTCCCCTGCGAAGGCCCTCCCCAACCCCACCCGGACCTGGCCCAACTCACCCCCCATCAGCTGGTCTACCTTCCGCGCGTGCGCCGCCTGTACACCACTCCCCCGGGTCCGTGCGCCGCCCTCGAACTGGACAACGGCCGGCAACTCAAAGTCCTGGGCGGCCTCTACTTCCGCCTGGCCAACCGGCTGGGCCTGGAAAGCTTCGTCTCCCTCGACCTCAGCGTCCCCGAGACCATGTGGAAACTGCGCGACTTCCCCTACGACCTTACCAGTGCCGACCCCGACAAAATCCTAAAAGACCTCCCCACAGAACTGGCCTTCCTACAAAACCTGCTCTGGCAAGTGGCCACCCAGAACCGAACCAATGACTACGACAAAGCCGGCTTCGCCCAGCATCCCATGCTCAGCTCGGCCCGCCGCTGCGGCTACCATCCCACCAAAGGGCGCATCTACATGCTCCTCCATCAATTGACCGTGGAACAAGAACTCTTCACCCTGCGCCAGCTCGGCTTCCGCGAAATCAGTCCCGAGCGTCGCCTCACCGGCAGCCGCCACCCCAACGTCGTGCTGCTCGCCCCCCACCCCGAACTCCAGGCAGCCCGCAAAGCCGCCCGGGAACACGGCATCAGCCTGCTCATCACCGGCAACTCCGGGGCCATCACCCAAGAATACCTGGCCGCCGAACTCAGCGGACCCATCCAAATTCTCCGCTACAACGTCCCCGACAACGAAATCAAAACCCTGCGCAAACGCTTCGCCCAACTCGGCTTGCCCAGCGGCCCGCCGATCCTGGTCCAAAACCTGCAAAACATCCCGTCCCACCAACCGACCGCGCTCACTCCCCAACCCTTCAGCCGCATCCCCCTCCAGGACTTCACCGGCCTCTACTACGCCGACCCCCAGGAAATCGCCGCCTGGACCCCCACTCGCCCCGAAGGCTACCGGGTCGACCTCCACAACGGCCGCATCCTCCACCACCCCGGCCCCCCGCCACCCATCCCGCCACAAAGCCCGGTCGACCCCCGCCTCCAGCTCAAGAAACACCAATGGCACCTCGATGACGGCACCCAACAGAAAACAGGGCTCGACTTCCTGGACGCCGCCGCCCAACATCCCAGCCTGGCCGGCCGCACCAAAGACCACCGCTTCAACTACAACCGCCTGCGCTCCAGCGACCCCCTGCATCTGCACCTGGACGACGGCACCGCCCTGCCCGTTCCCCAGCGCCTGTGGCGCCATAAACTACAAACCATCCTGGGCATCGACAACCTGGCCGAACTCTCCCCCGACCCCCATTGCCGCCGCTACCTCCAACTACGCGATCTACCCTACGAAATCGTGCGCGCCAAAGCAGACAAACTTCAAGCCGACTTCCCCGACTGGACCCAGCTCATCGCCAACATCGTCTGGCAAGTCTATTGCGAACGCTACCAATACGCAGATACCTTCCAGGGCTTCTTCTACCGCCCCCTGCAGGCCGTGCTCTACCGCGCCGGCTACCTCACCCGCGCCCAACTCAGAAGCCCCAGCGCGGCCAAAGACAGATTCTACGCTCGCTACTGCACCCTGCTCACCCGCATGGTCCGCCACTACCGCCTCTTCCACTATCACCAGATCGGCTTCGTCGACCCCTTTCCGGCCAGCCGCATCCTGGGCGACCGCCATCCCCAGCGCATCCTGCTGGTGGAAAAAGGCGACTTGCTGGAAGAACACGCTCTGCAACTCCAAAAAGAATTCGGCCTCACCGCCCTCATCCTCAAAGGCTGCCCCTCGCTGCTGGCCACCGAATACTTCTGCAAAGCCCTGCGCGAAATCTATCAAGGCCCTGTGGAAGTCTACTACTACGGCGACTTTGACGATGCCGGCTGGGATATCGGACCCGCCTTTGTCAAGCAGTTGCTCTTCTACGGCATCCAGTGCGTCCGAATGGAACGACTGGTTCTCCCACAGATCTTCACCCCCGAAGAGCAAATGCTCTACTCCCGCCCCCTGGATGCCCAAGCCCCCCACCTGATCACCCGCCAGCAACGCTTCCTCCAAGAAAGCGGCGGCGTCCAGGGCCAGCTGCGCGGCATCCACGGCAACTGGCTGCAGCCCTACAGCCGCCTGCGCACCCGCCTCGAGGAACTCATGCCATGATCCAAATCCAGGACGAAAACGGCCTCAGCCTCTGGCCCGAGCAACTCATCGTTTCCATCACCCCCGCCTACCCCAACCGCCTGTGCGTCACCTGCGCGGACGGAACCGTCGGCTACATGCCCCACCCCATCCCCCCGGACTGGCCCAGCTCCACAGAATACCAGCCCGAGCCTCACTGGGGCCTGCTACGCACTCCCGACGCCCTGCTCTGGGACGGCAGCCAGCTCTGCCTGCAAAGCCTGGAGGAAGCCACTCAGAATCTCTTCCAGGCCGGCCGCCACCTCTGGCTCCATCCCCGCCGCATACGCCGCGTCAGCAAACAAAGCGGCGGCCTGCTGCTTCTCACCGATGAAGGCACCGAACTCGTCATCACCCCCCACTGGAGCCAGCAAGTGCTGAAGGCCCTGCACATCCCTTACCTCCCCGACGCCCCCAGCGGACCCTTTCTGCGCGACTATCCCTTCGAACTCGCCCGCGCCTCGGCGGCCGTCCTGCGCCAACACTTCGCCGACCCCAACACCCTCATCGCCAACCTCATCTGGCAACAACTCGTCTACCACCAGAGCGGCATCCACAAGGGCTACGGCACCAGCCCCCGAGGCTTCTGGTACGTCCCCGGGGCGGCCACCCTGGCCCGCCTCGGCAGCATCAGCGCCCATCAAGCGGAAATGATCTACTACCGCCTGCTCGTCAAACTCATCGACGACGATCGCCTCTTCGGCTACCGCGACCTTGGCTTCGCGGACCCCGGCGCCGACAGTCGAGAAATCGGCACCCACCACCCCGGCATCCTTCTGGTCATCGAAAAAACCGACCTGGCCAAAACTGGTGTCGCCGCCGCCCGCCACTTCGGCCTCAGCTGGCACATCACCGGCGGAATCTCCCGCCTGTTCACCGCCGAATTCTGCGCCTACGCCCTCCAACAAGCCGGCCAACAAAGCCTGCGCACCCTCATCTTCGGCGACTACGACCCCGGCGGCCGCGTCAACGGCCGAGCCATCGTGGCCCACCTCGACCGCTTCGGCACCCCCACCCCCGCCGGCCCCGAATTCCTCATCGACGCCTCCGCCTTCACCGAAGAAGAACTCGAACTCTTCTCCCATCCCCTCAGCCAGGACGACGAACGCGTCCAAAAATGGCTCCAAGAAACCGGCGGAATCCACGGCCAACCCAACGGCATCCACGCCGACTGGCTTCAGCCCCCCGAACGCCTCCTCCCCCTGATCGAGGCCAAACTTAGCCTGGCAGCTCCGGCGGCGCCACCAGCCGACTCCGCACCTTGACCTCCACCTCACTGCGCCGCGTCGCCCAGGCCGGAAACGGAAACGTCACCACCAGCGGCAACGGCACTTCCGGCTGAGCCACAATCATCGTCCCCGGCGCCAACAACGTCGCCCGCCGCCGCAAACTCTCGCCCAACCAGGCATACTGCTCGCGCGCCGCCTCCGCCGATTCCAAGCGGCCCACCACGCGCAGCGCCGAATTCCCCACCACCCGCTCCTCCACTTGAGAAGCCGTCTGCTCCGCCCCTACCAGCACCACTCCCAGACTACGCCCGCGTTCGGCCACATCCAACAACATCTGACGAATGGCATCGCCTCCATCGCGAGGCGCATACTTATTCAACTCGTCCACCATCAAATAGGTGGTGGGAAACCCGTCCGGCATCGACTCCCGCGCCAGAAACACCGTCTGCAGAACCGCCCCCAGCACAAAGGCCCTGGCCCGATCCGAAAGCCGATGCACATCCACCACATTCATCTGCCCCTCAAACGGATCAAACCGCCCCTCGGCCCCGACCAATCCCGCAATCTGCGGACCCAACGCCTTCAAACGCCGCGCCAACGCCCGCCGAGTCGGCGTGGTCACATTCTCATACCACTTGCTATCGGCCTTGCCAGACTCCGCAATCAAAAACTGCACCAGCCCCGCCATATCGCTCACCGACTGCCCACCCAGCAACAAACCAGAACCCTCGGAAACGGACGCAGCCTCACGCAAACACTCCAGCAACCGCTCCACTCCGAATTCCATCACCCCGGTCTGTTCCGTATCCGCCAGCAAATAGCGCAAAAACTCCCGTTCGGCAAACTCGCGCAACGTCCACAACGGCCGGCTCACCCCATGAAAAACAACCTCAGAAAACGGCTCGCATGGCAACTCCAACTGCTCATAAACCGCCCGCTGCTCCGCGCTCAAGCGGGCATTCGGACGATCCAAATACAACAAATCATCGCCCTTCACATTGAACAAAATGGCCCGCGAATTTCGCCCCGCCTCGCTCTGAAACAAGCTGTAGAGCAAAAACAAAGCATAACTCGTCTTGGTGGCCACCCCGGAAATCCCGGCAATGTTCACGTGAGCCCCCTTCACCCCGGAAAGAAAGTCCACATTCGCATAGGCCGCCATCCCATTTCTCATCACCCCAACCGGAATACGCCGAGTCATCGAATCAAAGCGCATCGCCCAATTCACATTTGCCACCGAACAACGCTTTACCGACATCCCTGGCAAGGGCGGCAAATAAACCTCCGGATACGTCCGAATCACTCTCACCAAAGCCCGATAATGCTTGCCCACCCCGATGGCATCCACCACCCCGAAATGCCCCACCCAGCCCACATTCTCTACCTTCCGCCAGGTCTCCACCACCGCCCCCAGCTCCAGCTCCTGCGGCGAACGCACCTCCACCGTAAACTCCAGCGGCGACGCCACCGGCCGCGCGGAAACAACCATCGGAAACCCTGCATCATCACTCATCCCCGCCCATTCGCCCCGCCCCCTCAGACCTCCCGCGCCCAAAGCAGGGCCAAGAAACCCAATTCCCGAAAGCCAATTCCCTCATGGCGGGTGGAGCAAATTTCGGATTCCTGGAACAACACGATCCCCAGCTCATGCACCTGGCCCAGCGCGCCGAACGCTACCTGGCCGACGACCCCAACACCTGCCTCATCAAATTGCGCCAATTCGGCGAATTGCTCATCAAGCACGTAGCCGCCCAGCACCGCCTTCAGGAAGCCGAGAACTTCGCCGCCACCATCCATCTGCTCCAACGCGAAGGCGTCCACGCCAGCGTCATTCAGGGCTTCCACGACCTGCGCCGGGCCGGCAATGACGCCGTCCACGGCTTCCGCGGCGACCACCAAGAAGCACTGCTCAAACTCAAAACCGCCCGCGCCATGGGCACCTGGTATCACCGCGTCACCAAAGACCGCAGCTTCGAACCCGGCCCCTTCGTCCCGCCCCCCAGCGACGACGAACAACTCCAGCAACTCCAGGACCAGCTCCAACAAGCCCTGCTGGAAAAACAACGCGCCCAGAACGTCGCCGAAACCGAAGCCCAGGCCCGCGCCCAGGCCGAACTCAAAGCCTTGCAGGCGGCCGAAGAAGCCGCCAGCTGGAAAAGCCTGGCCGAAGAAACCACCTCACCAACCCCTGTGGCCACCGTCCCCCTCGAGGAGCTCAAAACCGCCACCGCCCAACAACCCCTCGACGAAGACGAAGCCGACACGCGCATCAAAATCGACGCCCAACTGCGCGCCGCCGGCTGGCAGGTGGACAGCGTCGAGCTCCGCTACGCCAAAGGCGCCCGCCCCCAGCAAGGCAAAAGCCTGGCCATCGCCGAGTATCCCACCCCCAAAGGACCAGCCGACTACGTCCTCTTCCTGGGCCTCACCCCGGTCGCCATCGTCGAGGCCAAGCGCAAAACCAAAGACGTCTCGGCCAGCCTGGAACAAGCTCGCCGCTATGCCAAAGCCCTGCCCGACCCCATCCCCTTCCTCTTTGCCACCAACGGCCGCCCCTACCTCAGACAGCTGATCGAGAAAAGCGGCGTCTGGTTCCGCGACGAACGCCGTCCCCAAAACCGCGCCCACGCCCTCAAAGACTGGTACACCCCCAAAGGCCTGGAAGCTCTACTCGCCCAGGACCTCGACCAGGCCCACCAAAAGCTCGAAAAAGAGCCTTTCGCCTACCTGCAACTACGCGACTACCAGATCCAGGCCATCCAATCGGTGGAAGCCGCCATCGCCGAAGGCAAACAGGACATCCTGCTGGCCATGGCCACCGGCACCGGCAAAACCCGCACCGCCATCGGCCTCATCTACCGCCTGCTCAAAAGCAAACGCTTCCGCCGCATCCTCTTCCTGGTCGACCGAACCGCCCTGGGCAACCAGAGCTTCAACGCCTTCGAGCACTTCCGCCTGGAACAAAACCAGACATTCACCGAGACCTACGACGTCAAGTCCCTGGGCGACGTCACCCCCGACGAAACCACCAAAGTCCACATCGCCACCATCCAGGCCACCATCCAACGAGCCCTGGAAAGCGACGAGGCCAACGCCCCCGTCGACCAGTACGACTGCATCCTGGTCGACGAATGCCATCGTGGCTACAGCCTGGATCGCGAACTCACCGACAACGAGCTCACCTACAAAAACGAGCAAGACTACATCTCCCAATACCGCCGCGCCCTCGACCACTTCGACGCTGTGCGCATCGGCCTCACCGCCACTCCCGCCCTGCACACCACCGAAATCTTCGGCCCGCCCATCTTCCTCTACAGCTACCGCCAGGCCGTCATCGACGGCTACCTGGTCGACCACGAACCCCCCCTGCAAATCGTCACCAAACTTGCTCAAGATGGCATGGTCTGGCCCGCCCAGTCAGAGATGCTCCTCTACAACACCCAAACCCAAATGCCAGAAACCACCTGGCTACCCGACGAAGTCAAAATCGACCTGGAAAAGTTCAACAAGACCGTCCTCACCGAGAACTTCAATCAGGCCGTCTGCCAGGAACTGGCCCGCCACATTGACCCCACCCTGCCCGGCAAAACCCTGGTCTTCTGCGCCACCGACCTGCACGCCGACATGGTCGTACGCCTGCTCAAAGAAGCCTTCGAAGACGCTCCCGAACAGGCGGTCGTCAAAATCACCGGCGCCTCCGACAAACCCAACGAACTCATCCGCCGCTTCAAAAACGAACAATACCCCAGCGTGGCCGTCACCGTCGACCTGCTCACCACCGGCGTCGACGTCCCGCAGATCTGCCACATCGTCTTCCTGCGCCGCGTCAAAAGCCGCATTCTCTACCAACAAATGATCGGCCGCGCCACCCGCCTGTGCAAAGACTTCCTCAAAGAAAGCTTCCACATCTACGACGCCGTCGAACTCTACAAAGACATGGACGAGTTCTCCGACATGAAGCCGGTGGTGGTCAACCCCAAAACCACCGTCGAGCAGCTGGTGCGCGAACTCACCACCGCCCCCGAAGAGGCCCGCCACGAAGTCTTAGACCAGCTGCTCGCCAAACTCCAGCGCAAAAAACGCAGCCTCCAGGGCAACACCTTCCAAGAACTCGCCGGCCAGACCTTAGCCGACCTCATCGAGCAACTGCGCGGCCAGACCCCCGAACAAGTCGCCACCTACTTCGGCGAACGCTTCGCCCTGGTCAGCTACCTCGACACCCACAAACCCAACCCCGCCCTCTATGTCGTCTCCACCCACGAAGACGAAGTCGCCTACACCGCCCAAGGCTTCGGCCCCGGCAACCAGCCCCCGGCCGACTACTTAGAAGGCTTCGCCCACTTCATCCAACAAAACCTCAACGAAGTCGCCGCCCTCACCCTGGTCACCCAACGCCCCAGAGACCTCACCCGCGAAGACCTCCGCCAATTACGCCTCCTCCTGGATAACGCCGGCTTCTCCGAAACCCAACTCAAAGCCGCCTACCGCAGAACCACCAACCAGGACATCGCCGCCAGCATCATCGGATTCATCCGCCAAAAAGCCCTCGGCTCCCCCCTCATCCCCTACGAAGAACGCGTCGACAAAGCCCTCAAAAAGGTCCTCTCCACCCGCCCCTGGACCGACCCCCAACGCAAATGGCTCGACCGCATCGCCAAACAGCTCAAAAAAGAAGTCATCGTCGACCACCACGCCCTCGATCAAGGCGAATTCGCCGCCCACGGCGGCTTCCAAACCATCAACAAAAAACTCGACGGCCAGCTCGCCAACCTCCTGGCCCAGTTCCAAGACGCCATCTGGGACGACGTCGCCTGAGGAGGCTCGACTCGTCAAAAGAGATTGTCTACACAATGTGTAGACAATCTTAGCGGGTAAGCCCCTACAACTTCGACTGGTCCAATTAAGCCGAGGCCCCGCGATTCTTTCTGGGGAGACCGGTGAACTTCTTCAGCAACGAAGGTTCTTCCAAAAACTCCAGAATTCGCGCAGCCGAGCGCGACGGATTTCGAAGCCCCTGCTCCCAACTACTGACCGCGTCCGTCGACACCCCCACCACTCGAGCAAGAAACGCCTGACTGTAACCCAGCTGCTCGCGCAGCTGCCGAACGCCCGCTGCACCATAAACCTTTGGAGGATCAGGCACTTCGACTTCTCGCGTTTTCAGGCTGATCTTGCCCTGCTCGAAAGCCAGAACCTCCTCGAGCCCCTGCAGAATCTCGCTAGCAACGCTAGAGCGTTTTTTCATCGTGACCACTCCTTCTTTTGACTTCAAGTTGTATCGCTTCCGCCAGAGAACGAAAGGCCTTTTTGTCGTCTGAACTCAGGTCGTCGCATTCATCCTTACTGTAGAGCGTGAGGAGATAGATTCTTTTAGCCGCAACAATCGGCAGATAGACGATGCGCAAACCGCTGCGCTTACCTTTGCCCCTGGCGCTCTCCGCCCATCGAATCTTGCGTATGCCACCACACCCCGGGATAACGACTCCAACCTCCGGATTCCTGACCAGCTCCTCCTGAAACCTGGCAAACTCGTCATCTCGCGACATCAGCTTGAGAAGCTTCTGCGTAAAGATGCGAGTTTCTACAAAAAGATACACCCCGAACTATACGACAAAGTCGCACAGATTGCCTACCGTCCCTGTAATATCCGGACTGCCCGGATCGTCTAAGAAAATGAGAAAACTACAAACGGAGGCGATCGTGAGACCACGCGTTGGACTAAATAGAGCGATAGCAAACACTTCCCCAGAGGAAGCTGAGCAGAGATTGGCGGCCAGGGGCCTCGATCTCGAACAATACCGCGCCGAGTCCCGCTCTCACGCCCGTACGAGGGCCGGCGGATTTGCTGGCGCGTCTTGCTGTGCAGCCTCCCCTTGCAGGACTAAGCCCGCCAACGCGAATCCCCGCCCTATGTCACTCGTCGCCCCAACCCAAGACATCGTCGCCAAACTCTGGAACCTCTGTCACGTCCTGCGCGACGACGGCATCACCTACCACGAATACGTCACCGAGCTCACCTACCTGCTCTTCCTCAAAATGGCCCAGGAGACCAAAAAAGAAGACCAGTTGCCGCCCCACTACCGCTGGGCCGACCTCGCCTCCAAAGACGGCATCGAACAGCTCGACTTCTACCGCGCCATGCTCCTCCACCTCGGCACCGACTCCGAGTCCCCCCGCGTGCGCGCCATCTTTGCCAACGCCAACAGCGCCCTGCGCGCCCCCAAAAACCTCAAAACCCTCACCGACAGCATCAACAGCCTCGACTGGTACAGCGCCCGCAGCGAAGGCCTCGGCGACCTCTACGAAGGCCTGCTCGAGAAGAACGCCAACGAAACCAAATCCGGCGCCGGCCAATACTTCACCCCAAGACCCCTCATCGACACCATCGTCCACCTCATGGATCCCCAACCCGGCGAACTCATCCAGGACCCCGCCTCCGGCACCGGCGGCTTCCTCATTGCCGCCAACCGCCACATCCGCGAAAAAACCGACGACCTCTTCGAACTCAAAGAAGACCAACAATACTTCCAGCGCAACCGCGCCATCTACGGCATGGAACTCGTCCCCGACGTCCAACGCCTCGCCCTCATGAACCTCATGCTCCACGACCTCGACTCCGACATCACCCTCGGAGACGCCCTCAGCCCCGACGGAGCCAACCTCCCCAAAGCCGACCTCATCCTCACCAACCCACCCTTCGGCTCCAAAAAAGGCGGCGGCCTCCCCACCCGCGACGATTTTACCTATCCCACCTCCAACAAACAATTAGCCTTCCTCCAGCACATCTACCGAGGACTAAAACCCGGAGGCCGCGCCGCCGTCGTCCTCCCCGACAACGTCCTCTTCGAAGGCAACGTCGGCGCCAAAATCCGCGCCGACCTCATGGAAAAAACCAACCTCCACACCATCCTCCGACTCCCCACCGGCATCTTCTACGCCCAAGGAGTCAAAACCAACGTCCTCTTCTTCACCCAAGGAACCCCCACCACCACCACCTGGATCTACGACCTCCGAACCAACATCCCCCAATTCGGCAAACGCACCCCCCTCACCCGAGGCCACTTCGCCGACTTTGAAACCGCCTACCACAACCGCACCGATCAAGGAGAAACCGGCCGCCTCCGCCCCTACACCCGCGACCAGATCCGCGACCGCGGCGAAAACCTCGACATCACCTGGCTCCGCGACGAAAACGCCGACCACGCCGACGACCTCGGCGAACCCGCCGAGATTGCCGCCGAGATCATGTCGAATCTCCGGACCGCAATGGAAGAAATGGAAGCGCTGATGGAAGCTCTTGAGGGTGGCAAAAGTTAATGGATGCAACGGAGAGCCTGCATGAGAGCATCCAACAAAACCTTGGCCAAGATTTGCCTCCAATCCCCAAACACTGGTCGTGGGCGACGGCAGACCAAGTATGTCTCAACAAAATTTCCTCGGGGGGGACTCCAACCGGTCGGATGACGCAGGACGGACAGGTTCCATTCCTCAAAGTCTATAATCTGACGTTTACTGGAGAATTGGACTTCACTCGAGAGCCCACATTCATCGACTTTGAAACCCACGAAAAGGTCTTAAAAAAGTCCCGTCTATTGCCTGGCGACGTCCTGATGAATATTGTTGGCCCCCCCTTGGGCAAAGTCTCTATCGTTCCCGACGACTATCCAGAGTGGAACATGAACCAGGCCATCGTGTTCTTCCGGACCTCTCACCTCTATTCGAACAAACTGCTCTGTCTTTGGCTCAGAGGCGAGTTTGCGAAGAAGTTCTTTGGCCAGGAAGCAAAAGCTACCGCCGGGCAGTACAATGTTCGAACTTCCAAATGCCGGCAGCTACCGATTCCGGTCCCGCCAGCGGACGAGCAACGCCGCATCGTCGCCCGCATCGAAGAACTCACCGCTCGCAGCAAAACCGCCAAACAAGCCCTCCAAGCCATCCCCCCCCTCCTGGAAAAATTCCGCCAATCCGTCCTGGCCGCTGCCTTCCGCGGCGACTTGACCGCCGACTGGAGGTTGAAGAACGTAGGCACCCCCTCTGCGGATACATTTCTTGCTGGGGTTCGGGAAGAGCTTGCAAGGAACCGGCTCGATAAATCTCAGGCAAAACGTAGCAACGATGATCGGCAATTGTTGGGACCAGCAGGCTCTCCAGCACTGCCAACTGGATGGGCATGGGCCAAGCTGGAAGACATTACGTATAATCTTGACGGGCGCAGGATCCCGTTGGTAGCTAGCGAGCGCGCGAAGCGCCGCGGTCCTTATCCCTACTACGGAGCATCGGGTGTCATTGATGGACTAAATGACTTCATCTTCGAAGGTCCGCATCTACTTGTAGCAGAGGATGG
>JAFKGI010000013.1 GCA_017307785.1 Vulcanimicrobiota bacterium
AAATCGAGTTTCTTGCGGCCTATTACTTGAATGTCGATAGGATCGAAGTCTAACTACCCGTTTCTTTGTCTTTTTTGAAATGGATTGATTTAATTTTAAATAAATTGAGTCGATGATCGGCACAGGTGTTCGAGCCGGTTCGCAGAAGTTTGGCGCGGTGAAGCAGTCTGGTCTTCTAAGCAGCCCTGAGGTCTCCACGCTGGTGCGAGCGGGTCTGTGGCTGTCCATGTTGGCCGCGGGAATCTGGTTCCTCACTCGCATTCAGGTTACGCTGGGCATTTTTGGATTGGCCTGGCTGATCGCATACCTGACCCGACCGGCCGTGCTGCTCTTCGAAGGAAAACGCGTGGGTCCGATCCGCAAATGCCCACGCTCGTTGGCCATCTTCACCGTGTATTTCTTGCTCTTGACCATGCTCTTCGTGGCCGGGTCGCTGGCGCTTCCGACCGTCACCGGTCAGTTCGACAAGTTGCTGGATCTGCAGCACGCTCTCTATCACCCTCAGGAGCTGGCGGCCGCCATTCAGAATCAGGGAGAGCGCCTGGTCAACCTGGTGCCGATGCAGTATCGCGCCGAGCTCTTGGACCGACTCAAGTCCAGTGTGGGCAATTTGACGGTGATGGTGGGTCAGGGGCTGACCGAGGGTCTGGGATTTTTGGCCACCTTCTTCAAGCAGTTGGCGGCCGGCGCCGCCGTCTTTATCTCGTCCCTGCTCATCAGTCTCTACCTCCTGTTCGGCTGGGAGGACCTCTACAAAGGGACGATTTCCGCGTTCCCGGGTCGCTATCGGCACAACTTCATCGAGCTGATCGCCAAGATGAATCAGATCTTTGGCGGCTACGTAAGGGCCACCATCCTGGCCAGCGTGGTCAATGCTCTGGGCACGCTGGCCGGACTCACGCTGTTCTCTCTCTTTACCGGTCGAGCTTGTCCCTATACCTACCTGATCTCTCTGGTGGCCGGGTTGACCTACCCGATCCCGCTCTTCGGCATTCTCTCTTCCGTCATCACCGCCGTCATTCTGGGGTTCCTGCCGGAAAGTGATATCGCCACCGGCCTGCTGGTGGGTGGTGTGGTGGCGGTGGTGAGCATCTCCATCGACCGACTGGTGACGCCGAAGCTCATGGGAGATGCCATCGGGGTCTCGCCGATGTTCGTCATCTTTGCCGCTGCTGCCGGCGGCGAATTTTTGGGCGGCGTCTGGGGAATGCTTTTGGGCATCCCGCTGGCGGCGATGACCAAAGCCTTCTTCCTCTGGTTCCACGACCTCTTCCTGGTCGACCCCACCGCCCGCGACCTGGCTCCCGGTGGGAGAGATGGGGAGAAGAGTGGAGAGGAGGGGAGGGCGCATCCCGAGTTACCGGTTAGCCCTCTCCACCTCTCCCCTGTCTCTCCACCCTCCCCCGAAGGGGTGGTCTAGACGCCGACGGTCTGGTTGCCCAGGCTGGAGTAGTCGACTTTCATAGGGCGGCCGGCGGGGCGCTTCTGGTACTGGCCGAAGCCCGGCTCCACCAGGAACTTGCCGGCTTCGTAGACCTTCTGGCCGCGAATGAAGACGGTGTGGGCGGTGACGTCGATCTTGGTGCCCTCGTAGACATTGGTGTCGCAGGCGGACTGGTGAGTTTTGGCCGATACGGTGTAGCCCTGCTTGGTATCCCAGAGCACCAGGTCGGCATCGCTGCCGGGCAACAGGCTGCCTTTGGTGGGGTAGAGGCCGAACATCTTGGCCGGGTTGGTGCAGCAGGTTTCCACCAGGCGCTGCAACGAGATGCGCTTCTGGTTGACGCCGTAGGTCCAGACGATCGGCATCCGCTCCTGGAGACCGTTGAGCCCGTTGGGGATTTTTCGGAAGTCGTCCTTGCCCATGTCCTTCTGGCCCTTGAAGTCGAAGGTGCAGTGATCGGTGCCCACCACCTGGATGATGCCGTTGGCCAGCGCGCCCCAGAGGGCTTCGCGGTCATGAGCTTTGCGCAGGGGCGGGGACATCACGTATTTGGCGCCTTCGAAGTCCGGGAGATCGTAGAGGTCGGCGTCCAGCATGAGGTGCTGGGCGCAAACTTCGCCGTAGGACTCCCAGCCGCGCTTGCGCGCGCGGGCCAGCTCGACCACCGCTTCTTTGCACGTCATATGCACGATGTAAGCGGGTTGGTCGGCCATCTTGCCGAGTTCCAGCACGCGACCGGTGGCTTCCCCTTCCGCAACCGGAGGCTGGCAGAGCGGATGGTAGTGGGGGCTCAGCTTACCTTCCGCGGCGAAGCGGGCGGCCAGGATGTTGAGCACATCGCCGTTGACGGCGTGGGCGGTGACCAGACCGCCGCGCTTGCGAACCTCCAGCATCAGGTCGAAGATTTCCTCGTCGGAGATCATCAAAGCGCCTTTATAGGCGGTGAAGACTTTGAAGCTGGTGATACCGCGCTCGAAGGCCATGTCCAGCTCTTTGCGGATGCCTTCGTTCCAGTCGACAATGCACATGTGGTAGGAGTAATCGCACATGGCCTTGGGCTTGGACTTTGCGTCCCAGGCTTCCAGGGCCTGAGCCAGCGTGCCGCCTTTGCTGGGGATGCAGAAGTCGACCACGGTGGTGGTGCCGCCGGCGATGGCGCACTTGCCGCCGCTGGTGAAGTCGTCTTTGCTGACCGAGCCCATGAAGGGCATCTCCAGGTGGCAGTGGACGTCCAGTCCACCAGGAAGCAGATACTTGCCGTCGGCATCGATGGTGTGGTCGCGGGACACGTCTCCGAGGTTGGAGCCGACGCTCAAGATCTTGTCATCCTGGAACAAGAGGTCGCCACGGAATTGGTCGCTGGCGGTCACAATTTCAGCATTTTGAATGAGCGTACGCATCGAAAAGCCTCCTAGAAAGTGGGGAAGATATGCTGTTTCGTTCCTCTTTGGAGGCTCCGACCCCTCCCGCCCAGAAGGGCACGCCCTCACTCAGGAGGTACTATGAGCGTAACCGTAATTGATCATCCACTCATCCAGCACAAGCTCACCTTGATGCGCGACCGGTCCACCGGCCCCAAAGACTTTCGCGAGCTGCTGGAAGAAATCGCCATGCTGATGGCTTACGAGGTGACGCGTTCGATTGCCCTTGAGGATATCCAGGTGCAAGGTCCGCTCGGACCCTGCGACGGTAAGACCATCGCCGGCAAGAAATTGGGAGTCATTCCGATTCTGCGCGCCGGTCTGGGAATGGTGGGCGGCATTCTGCGCCTGGTGCCCAACGCGAAGGTTGGACATATCGGTCTTTACCGCGACGAGACGACTTTGCAGCCGGTCGAATACTATTGCAAGTTGCCGGAGGATCTGGCCGAGCGAGACATCTTCCTGCTCGACCCCATGCTGGCCACCGGTGGCTCGGCGGCGGCGGCGGTGGAGTTCGTCAAGAAGCGCGGCGCCAGAAGCAAGAACATCAAGTTCCTCTGCCTGCTTTGCTCGCCCAAGGGCATCGAAGTCTTGCAGAAGTCGGACCCGGATGTGGACATCTACACCGCCTCCATCGACCAGTCACTCAACGAGCGTGGCTACATCTTGCCCGGCCTGGGCGACGCGGGAGACCGGCTATTCGGCACCATGTAGTCATACTCGGCCTGTCGCTCTGGTTGGGTCTGGTCCAGGCGGCCGAGGCCCGCAAGCTGGCTTTCCCCTTGTTGGGAATCGAAGCCTCGGTGCCGGATGCCTACACGATTGATGAAGCGGCCCCGGCTCGAGTGATTCTGTCGCGCAAGAACAACCCGGTAGGCCTGTCGTTCTATCGGGTCGAGTTCGGCAATCTCGACAAGTTCACGCCCGCCCACAACAGGGAGTTGGAGAAGTTCCTCCGGCAACGCCTCGGAAAGGGCGCCCGGGTGGAACTCTCCAGTCAGAATCTGGCCGGACGACCGGCCACGCGGGTACTGGTGACGGGTCTGCGCGGCGGCAAACCCTGGCAGATGTTGGCCGCCTGGAGCTTTCGCGGTGGCCAGGCCCAGGTCGTCGAGGTTCTCTACCCGGTGGCCCAGCGCAACGAGGCCGGAGATTTGTTCGCGCAAATCTGTCGCCAATTGGTGTGGACTCGCCCCGAGCGGGGCTGATCGAGCAGGGGTCCGGGCCGCTTTGAGCCAAGTAAGCTAGGCGTGAAAAAGCGGCGGGTGCAGGCCCTGAGTCTCCTGGAAATTCTTTTCGCCATCGGTTTCTTGACCGTGATTCTGGTGGCCTTTGCCGCGGTCTATCCGGCCGCTTACCGGCTTAACCGTAAGAGCGCCAAGGCGACCATCGCGGCCAAGACCGCCTCCACCGTCGGAGCCGAGATTCTGGCCTTGCCCTTTGACCAGCCCAGTTTCACCAGCACCTCTCAGCCCAATCTGTCCTCCCTGGCCAACGATTTGAACGGCACCACCGCCATCAAGGTCTTCGTGGAGCAGCAGATGCGCAGCACCATTCCTCCCGGGTATGAAGTGCGAGCGACCGCGATTCGAGTGGCGCTCTACGGCACCGCCGACCCGACCGGAATCAACAACGACATCGGTGGCCGCTTTGCCCAGGTTCGGGTCACGACTTTTTACAACGACTCGAACACCGGGGGAGCGGAGAAGAGCGTGACCGTCGTGACCGGTAAAGCGGAGAATCGCGATGTCCGCTAAGCGGGTGAGGCCTGGTCGGGGATTCACGCTGGTCGAGGCAATGGTGGGAATGTTTTTGCTCTCGATCATTTTGGGCGTAACGGCCGAGGCCATCCGCTGGGCGGTGCGCTCCCACCGCAGCGGTGAAGCCAAGCGTCAAGCCGTCTCGCTCGGACGTGAAGTGCTCAACCGAATCACTTCCGAAATGTCGACCTCGATTGGAATGGGCTTGCTGCCCAATGGCGGCGAATTGCGCAGTGGGGTCGTCTATCCCGATTACGCTCCCACTCTCAATCAGCCGTTTACGGGTCAACTGTACAAGCGAGAGCACCTTTTGCAGACCTTGCCCGGTGGCACCACCGTAAACGTCGACCGGGCCTACAATCGCGTAATTTTCAGTTCCCCCGGCAAGCGCAGCGGAGTCTTTAACGATTCGCTGGCGGACTACGTTTTCGTGGAGTATCTGGTGCCGCCCCGGACCGACAATCCCGACCTTCCTCAGAACAAGCTTTATCGCCGCACCTACCGCGTCCAGGCCGACCCTCTGGCAACGGCCATTCCCGGCTTGTTGCTGGCGGGTAATTATGAAGTCGCCAACGGCACTTTCTTTGCTCTGGACCCTGCCGACCCGTTGGCCAATCCCAATCTGGTCGATGCCGCCATGACGCCTGAGCAGAAGCTGCAGCGAGGCCTGGTGTTGGAGTTGCCCAAGCTGGAGGACAGGGTGCAGTTCAGTGTCGAGCACACCGCCGCAACGGCTCAGCGCACGACTCCTTTGCCCAATGACCCGGCTTATCAGCCGGCTCTCTACACCATCACCGTATCGATTCTGGTCGATTCTCAAGGAAACAATAAATTTTACGGCTCGCAAGTACTCACACAACAGGTTACAATTAAATCTGGATACTGATTTTTAGCGTGGAGGAGAGATGAAGCTTCCTAAAGGACTGCGCCGCCGTCGCGGCGTGGCGCTGATCTTGGCGCTGCTGACCACCGTGATTCTGGTCACCCTGAGTCTCGCCTTCATGTCTCTCTCGCTCAGTGAGGCCCGCACTTCCCGTTCCTACAGCTACGAGGAGACTTCGGTGCAGGCGGCCAGTTACGGACTGGAATATGCGCTCACCTATATGGGTCGGGGCACGGTCCCGGGCCAGCAGATTTGGGACACCAGGCCGTGGCCCAATCCGGGCGGGACTCCTTCCACCGCCTTCGGGTTTTACAACGTCCTGCGGGCCCAGACCGGCGCCTTGAGCTCCTATCAGGAGATTCCCTCGGCCCCCGGTCAAACCATTGGCGTGACCGTCACCAACATCACCCAGGACCCGACCCTGGAGTCCTTTGTGCCGGCTTCCCTTTCCAATCAGGAAAAGCTGCAGTTGCGTCAGGACCTGCGCCGCATTCGCATCTGTGACCAGAACCTCAATCCTCGTTTGATTTCCCTGAATTCCGAACTGGCCTTTACCTGTGACGTGGTGGTGGAGCCGATTTTGCTTTCGCGAGGTCAGGGCCGCCATGATTACCGGCTGATCTCGACGGCCCGAGTCTTCACGCTGGCTAATGGCGGAGCGACCAATATCTATGCTCCTGTGGCCACCCGGGTGGTCGAGGCGCGCATCAAAGAGTCGAGTTTCGACTACGCTCACTTCATCGCCAACGGGCGCACCTGGAACGTCAACGGCTACACTCCCGGAACGACTCCCAACATGAATGGTCAGGACCTGGCCGACTATGTGGTCATCCCCAAGGACTATGTGGAACAGGGTCCCATGCGAGTCGACGGTCAGGATGCCGCCGCTGCTCCGTCCGGTTCGGTGGAGCGTCACGTCAAAGAGCAGGCCGGCAATCTTCGGTTTCTTTCCAATTCCGCCCAGAACGGCCCGCAATTTAACTACAAGCTGACCATCAATCAGCCGGCCAACGTTTATCCAGATGATGTCACCGATTCCACCATGGCCGGCTTTTCGGCCGGCTTCGTGCCGCGCTCGGCACGCGTGGGCATTCCGGATTTCCGTCAGGAAGACATGAAGCTGGCCGCCAAATATGTGGTGCGAGATACGGACCAATCCGGGCTGATCGAAATCGCGACCTCGAGCATTCCAGGTGCGCGCGGCAGCAGCCTGGCGGCCCCGAAATCTGGTGACCCCACCGATCCCTTTTACGACGGAGTGGAGACGGTAGTCGACGCTAACGGCGTCGCGCAGACCGTGCGCAAGCCGGTCGATTTCCGTCCGCGTTTTCCCAACGTCGAGGTCGTCCTCAATAAGGACCAGATCCAGATTCAAACGAAGTCGACTTTGGACGGCAGCGTGATCAATAGCCGCACCATTCAGCAGGATCAGCTGCAAAGCGGTCTGCTCTATGTTCAGGGCGGCAATGTCGTGGTCAAGACGGACCCGACCAACAAGTTTCAGGGTAAGCTCAGCATCGTGGCGGGTGAAGACCCGAACCGCGACGGCTTTACTCCCAACGACTCCAGCATCTACAGCGAAGCTGCGCGAGCCTACTACACTTCCCTGAAGAACAAATGGGACCAGACTCTGGTCACCACCGGCTTCAAGCCGACCAACCCGGAGGCTTATCCCACGCCTCCTTACACGGTTGCCCAACTGCGCGCCGCCCACGCCGCGGATCCTACGGTGGTTCCAGATGTCGAGCCGGGAATGCCCGGAGCTCAAATCCTCTGGCCGGCGCCGGCCGTGGAACGCGATTCGCTGGGCAATAAAGTCCGCTACACCACCGAACGCGAGGGCAACGTGGTGATTGCCGACGACGTCAAATACAACGACAAAGCCGGCAACCAGCTGGGTTTGTTTGCTCAGAATTTCGTCCTGTTGAATGACAATACTCCCAGAGACCCGGTGACCGGCGAAGAGAAGTTGACGATTGACGCCGTTCTGGTGAGCAAAGAGCGCACCGTCAGCATGGACTGGGACAACACCGGGCGCCAGAATCCGGACACCTGGAAAGAACTGATGACCCCGCGCACGACGGGTCAGCCCCAGCGCAAAATTGCCATCAATGGTTCGGTCATCGGTGAGTACATCGATGTCGAGGGGGACCAGTTGGGGCGCGGCTACAAGAACCAGGATTTCAAATACGACCTGTCGCTGCGCAACGCCAATCCGCCGTTTATGCCTCGCCCGGACCTGGCGGCTCTGCCCGGTGGATTTCGCTTCATGATCCTGCATTATCTCGACCGCGGCTCGCTCTCCACGGCCGGGCTGTTAGGACCCTAGTGTTCTAGTGCGCTTCCGGGCTCGCTCCCGCCAGCCGGGAACCGCCCGGCAACTCTACGACTGGCATCTAAGACCTGGAGCGCTTTCTCTGCTGACTCCTCCGTGGGAGTTCATGCGAATGCGCGGGCCAGACCCCGGCCTGCAAGAGGGCGACCTGCGCCATTTACAGGTCACGCCGCTCTATCTCTCCTGGTGGGCTCGTCATCGGAACTTTCAGGAAGGCCGAGGCTTCGAAGACTTTCAGGAGCGTGGGCCACTCAAGTCGTGGACTCATCGACACTCCTTCTTGGAAGCGGGGGCGGACGCCAGCTGGTTGGTTGATGAAATCGATTTCCAATTGCCGCTGGCTCCTTTCTCACACGTCCTGAACCCGCTCCTGAGACGCCAGATGGAGACGATGTTTCGCTTCCGACACCTGGTCACCAGATTGTGGCGGAGCATACCTCAGCCGGATCGGCCGGGACGTTACGCGGTCACCGGTGCCTCGGGTGTGCTGGGAAAGGCGCTGGTTGCGGTTTTGAGCACCGCCGGTCATGAAGTGCTGCGGTTGGTGCGGCGACCGGCTCAGAGCCCGGATGAGGTGAGTTGGGACCCGCAAAGCGAGCAAACCCTTTCTCGGCTCGAGGGGCTCGATGGCTTCCTTCACCTGGCGGGCAAAGGGATTCTGGACGGTAATTTCGGCAAGGCCCACCGAGCCGAAATCGACTCCAGTCGAGCGCAGGTCACCACCCTGCTCTGTCGCTCCTTGCTCGGGCTGAAGCGTCCTCCGCGTGTCTTCGTGGCTGCCAGCGGAATCGGCTTCTACGGGCACCGACCGGAAGGCTTCTGTAGCGAGGCGGTAGAGGCTGGCAAGGATTTTCTTGCCCAAGTTTGCGTTCGTTGGGAAGCGGCGTCTGAGGTGATTCAGGCGGTCGGGACCCGTAGAGTTTGCTTGCGCATCGCCCCGGTGCTGACCTTGCGGGGCGGGGCTCTGCCACCGCTCTACTGGTCCTGTCTGGCCGGTCCGAGCTGGCGTCTGGGGGAGGGAAGACAGCCCTTCAACTGGATTTCCCTGGAAGACACTCTGGGCATGATGTTGAGCGCTTTAACGCGCGAGGAATGGCGCGGTGCCATCAACTGTTGCGCCCCTCAGCCCACCACTCTGGGAGCCTGTGCTCGAGAGGTTGGTCGAGTCCTCGGCGGCCGGCCGCAATTGTCTCTCCCCGAGGGTCTGGTTCGGACGGCTTTGGGGCGCAGAGCGTCGTTGCTCCTGGAGGGCTGCTACGGTGTGCCGGAGCGGGCCTTGAACCTGGGTTACCAGTTCCTCTATCCGGATTTAGCCGGTTGTTTGCGCCAGGCGCTCGGCTGCTACCGTGAGGAGCAGGCTCCCGACTGGAGCTTCGAATGGTATCACTGATGATGGCGGGGGAGCCGGACGCGAACGTGTAGCCCGGAAGTGGGCGGGCAGAATGCTTCGACCGTGCCCTGATGCAGTTCTACGATTTCCTTGACAATGGCCAGTCCCAGGCCGGACCCCGCAAACTTACGGCTGTGCTTTCCGCGGAAAAAATGCTCGAACAGATTGGGTAGATCGCTCTCGGAGACGCCCGGGCCTGTGTCGGTGACGTTGATTTCCCAGATGTTGCCGCTGACGGTGGTGGAGACGGTGACCTGGCCGCCTCCCGGAGTGAACTTGATGGCGTTGTCGAGCAGGTTGATGAGAACCTGTTTGATGCGGTCGCGGTCGGCGAAAAGGTCGTGCGGCAGCTGGCTCTCGCTGGCGAACTGAAGGTCCACCACGCGTCGCTCGGCCAGAGGAGCCATCAACGAAAGCGTCTCCTCCAGCAGTTCTCGAGCGTCGAAGGGAACGACTTCGATGCTCAGGCGCCGACTTTGAATTTGCGACAGGTCGAGCAGGTCGTTCACCAGGCGGGTCAGGCGATCGGCTTCCCGGTCCACTTTTTGCAGCGGCTTGCAGAAATCCGGTGGGATGTCCGGGTGGTCTAGAAGGGTAATGGCGAATCCTTTGATGATGGTCAAGGGAGTGCGCAGTTCATGGCTGATGGAGCTCAGGAACAGCTGACGCACCTCCTCGAGCCGCTTGAGGTCGGTGATGTCGCGCAGCACCAGGACTCGCTCCTGCGAGCGCATCGGAATGATCTGGCTACGATAGGTGCGCTTGGCGCCAATCTCAAAAGTCTCCTGGCCGCCTTCATGGGCTTCCATGACCTTCTCCATTAGCACCTTTCCGGGCTTTTCGAAGGAGAGAACCGGCGGTTGCTGGCGCCGCGGAGACTCGGGCGGGCGGAGCAGGTCGGTCCAGTTGGCGGCCAGAGATCGACCGATCAAGTCTTGACGATGTAGTTCCAGTGCCAGTTCGGCGGCCGGATTCAGGAAGAGCAGGCGGTCTTCCCGGTCGTAGTAGAGCACCGGATCGGGGAGCGCGGAAAGGAGGTTGCGGATTTGCTGCTTCTCTCGCTCTGACTCTTGCAGGCGTTGATCGAAGCGAGATTCCAGACGCGCGATGGCACGGTCGAGAGCGGAGACTTCGAAAACCGTGCCGCTGCCGCTATGAACCTCGAGTCGTTTGGCCCGCTCGGTGAGACGGAAAAGCGGGCGCAGGACGGTCGTCTCCAGCACGATGGCCAGCGCGGCCAGCAGAAACAACTGATGCTTGACGTCGGCGCCCATCCAACCGGCCATGGTTGGCAGCAGCAAGCAAGCATAGATCAGGGGGCGCAGCTTCAAGGTTGGCGCCTACTTGCCGCCCAGTTGATACCCTTTGCCCCAAACCGTGCGAATCAGGGCCGCCCCCTGTTTGCCCAGCTTTTCGCGAAGATATCGCACGTGAACGTCCACCGAGCGGGCGTCGAGGTGTTCGGACCCCCACACTTCGGTCAGGATCTCTTCGCGTTGCAGCACTTCGCCAGGCCGGCTGACCAGGAAAGTCAGCAGGTCGTATTCCTTGGGAGTCAGTTCCAGCTGGTTGCTTTGATAGGTGACGCGGCGTCGCAGCAGGTCGATATCCAGACCTTCGTACTGCAGGCGATTGAGAGGACCCTGGGGAGAACGGTCGGCGCGGCGCAGAATCGCCTTGACGCGGGCCACCAGTTCTTTGGGGTTGAACGGTTTGACGATGTAGTCGTCGGCTCCGGTTTCGAGTCCGGCAATCTTGTCTTCATCCTGACCACGAGCGGTCACCATGAGGATGTAGACCTCCGCCAGTTGCCGCATTTTGCGGCAGACTTCAAAGCCGTTCATGTCGGGTAGGCCGACGTCGAGCAGCACCAGGTCAGGGCAGCCGGCGCGGAGTTCTTTGATAGCGGCGGCACCCGAATCGGCGCGCAGCACTTTGAAGCCCTCGCGCTCCAGATTCATTTCTAGAATGTCGAGGATGGATTCTTCGTCATCGACCAGCAGGATGGTTTTAGACAAGGCGCTTTAGCCTCCGCCCAGTTCGCGAGGCATTTCGGTGGCGGGCAGCATCTGCGTTTGGCCCACCTTGGCGGCCGGCTGCTCCAGTCCCATCATCGCGGTGAACTCGTGCAGGGCGGCGGCTTCCAGCGCCGCTTCTTCCTCTGCCTTGACGTTCCACGAGCCGCCGGCGATCGAGTCGGAAGCCACCCGAGCCTTGCCTTGAGCCTGGGCGACGCGGTCGTCCAGCTTTTCTTCGAGGCGTTCGAGGGTGGCGCCCGAGCCAGCCATGTTGAAGGACGTGGCCGTGGCAATTTCGGCCAGCTTGGCCTGGCTTTCGGCGATCTCGGCCTGGGAAAGCTTCTGCTTGATGGTTTCGATGCGGCGCTGGGCATCGCGGATATAGACATCGCGCTGCTTGGTCATGTTTTTGTACATTTCGTCGGTCTGCGTGAATTGCGCATCGATCTCGGCCAGCGATTGGGAGAGATTCTTGGCTTGCAGAGCCAGGCGTCCGGCTTCTTCTTGATTGCCGGATTTGACCAGGATGGCGATTTTGCCCTTGAGTTTTTCGAATTCCGTCTTCTGCTTGGCGCTCTGGTTGCGCATCTTTTCCACCAGAGCGGCCTGTTGTGCCAGACTCTTGTTATAGGTCCCGACTGCTTCTTGGAAGCTGGCAATCTCGGCTTCGAGCAGGGCCTTGGGATTGGCGGTTTCCAGGTTCGAAATGAACATGCTGAAGAAACCTTTGATGAGCTTGCCTAAACGACTGAACATCGAGCCTCCAAAGAGCGGATGAGACGTCCTTCTCAGAATGGCTACCATTCCCTCCCCTTCCAGCAGGCCCGCGCTCGGAGGTATAGGGGCGGGTGTAAACGAAGCGCCGCCCTATGCGACCACAATCTAACCAGGAGGCCACCTTGAATCTTCATCTGACCGATTTCGACGAAGCCGAACGTACGGACTATATGATGGTGGTTGCCTCGATGGCGGGTCAGGACGGCGCCGTGACCTCGGAGGAGATTTACGCAGTGCGCCAGTTGAGCCTGCAGTTTGTGCTCGGCCCGGAAGCACGCGGCAAAGTGATGGCGGCCACCGCCACTCCGCCCGAGAATATGGACGAAATCATCGACCGCCTGGCCACCACCGACCTGCGCTACAGTTTGCTGCTCGACCTGGCCGCCATGGCCTATCGCGATGAGGTGTTCTCGAGTGCCGAGTCGGATGAGTATGAGCGGCTCTCGACCCGGCTGGGTGTGGACAAGGCTCACAGTCAGGCCATTCTCAATTTTGCCTCCAGCCTCTTCGCTCCCGGCTACACTCCGGCCAAAGCCAGCGAGAATCTGGAGTCTCTGGTGAAAGACGGCATTCCCCGCCGCGTGGTTTCGCTCTCGGCCACCATGATGGCTATGGGAATTTGCTCACCCTCGGGCGTCCACCACTAAGCCGGACCGGTTTCTAAGGAAAAAAGCCCGGTGCGTTTGCGCCGGGCTTTTTCTTTGGGTCCGAGCAATTGGGTCTAGCTGAGCTTTCGGCGCATCACGGTGACCAGTTGCTCCTGGCTGACGATGGTCCAGACATAGCTGTCGCTGACGGTGATGTCAAAGCCGGAAATCGGGACCTCGGGCTCCAGGTTCATGATCACCTCCGGCGCGCTCCAGCTGCCGGAGCGATTGGTGATGTAGTGCAGCTTGGGCTTCGGTCCGCCTTCCACCACGGCCATGTGCAGGAACTCTTCTTTTTCCAGGGCGGTGCGACTATCGAGTCCACGCTGGGTCATGGGGAACTTGTTCTTGAAGACCTCGGTGAGTTTCTCGCCTTTGGTCTCGTAGATTTTGAACTCTCCGCCCTCCGTACAGGTGGTGATGAAGCCAGGACCGCGGTAGTAGCTGGCGCCGCCGAAGTTGCGCACCACCGTGCCTTTGAACAGGGTCTGGGTGTCTTCCACGCTGGTGGTCAGCGGCTTCACGCGGGCCGTCTTGACGTTTCCGTCCTGGGGCCAGACGGCATAGAATCCGTCGTTGCCGGCGCCGATGATCTCGGCTTTGCCTTTGATGTTCTCGACTTCTCCGACCACGCGTGCCTGAGGGCGGAACGAGCTGCGCTGGTCGATGCCGCAAGCGCGCACCACTCCACCTTCGGCTACCCAGAGGGCGGCGAATTCCGGTCGAGCTTTGCCCTGACGGGCTGCGCAGGAAAGATAGCTGCCGCCCTGCTGTCCAAGCACATAGCTGTCCATGACGAAGGGGGTGCTGAAGCTGTAGCCGCTGTCATAGGAGACGGTCAGGTAGACTTCGACGGCCCCATTGCCTTGAGCGGACTCGCGCTGGAAAACGATGGCCATCGCGTCGCGGGCGGTGGCCACGGCCAGGCGGCGCACGCGACCCATGTCGGAGCCGAAGAAGGGAGCTCGGGCTTTACCCCACACGTCGTCGTCGTCACCGGCGTTGCAGTAGATGATTTCGGCTTGACGGACGGCATTGTTGGTGCCCGCCCAGACCAATGTCACCTTGCCCTTCAGGGTCACCAGGCGTGGCACCAGCACCAGTCCTGACTCGGTGGTGGGCTTCTGAAACGGTTGCCAGGGGCCGTCAGCATAGGCTGGACCGAGTGCGCTGTAGGCTGCGACACCGGCAGCTCCGATCATAAAGCTGCGCCGACTGATGTGGTGGCCTTCAAAGGAATTCAAGGGGATCGTCCTCCGACTGAGTGTTTGTCTGCATGATCTAGTGTGAGGTAGCTGGGAGATCTCCTTGAGGGTTGGAGAGAGGGGGAGGGGTTGGAGAGGGGGAGAGGGTTTGTTCTTGGCTGAGGGGTCTCCCCACCTCGCCCCGATCTCCCCACCTCTCCCTCCAAAATAAAAAGACCCCGGATTGCTCCGAGGTCTTTTTGACTATTTGGGTTGGGTTTAGCCGTAGGCGCCAGCGCCGCCACCGGTGGCCGGGGGAGGGGTGACGTTGACGGTTGCCGCGACGTTGGTGGTGCCGTAGCCGCCACCCGTCGGTGCTGCGCCGCCGGTGTAGCCACCGACTCCGCCGCCGCCTGCCGCAGGAGCGGTGTAGCCGCCGCCGCCGTAGCCGCCCGCATTACCGGCGTTGCCCGCATTACCAGCGTTGCCTGCATTACCAGCGTTACCGGCATTACCAGCGTTGCCTGCATTACCAGCGTTGCCTGCATTACCAGCGTTGCCTGCGTTGCCTGCATTGCCCGCATTACCGGCGTTGCCAGCGTTGCCCGCATTACCGGCGTTGCCCGCATTGCCAGCGTTGCCTGCATTACCAGCGTTGCCTGCATTACCGGCGTTGCCCGCATTACCGGCGTTGCCCGCATTGCCAGCGTTACCGGCATTGCCAGCGTTACCGGCGTTGCCAGCGTTACCTGCATTGCCCGCATTACCAGCGTTACCGGCGTTGCCGAAGAGCGAGCCGGCGGCCGAGTAAGCGCTGGGGAAGCCACCACCGTAGCCCGAGAAGGTGGGCTGCTGGTAGCCGTACGGATTCTGCTGGGGAGTGAACTGACCCGGCTGCTGGAAGCCGCCGCCCAGTCCGCCGCCCGTCATCGAGGCGAAGAGTTGGTTGAGAATCTGGGTGATCATCTGCATCATCTGCTGCAGCTGATTCTGGGGCTGTTGGCCATACTGACCACCGTAGGGGTTGTAGGCGGGGTAGGGGCTGTAGACCGAGCCCGCGCCACCGGCGTTGCCTGCATTACCGGCGTTGCCCGCGTTTCCGGCATTACCAGCGTTGCCTGCATTACCGGCGTTGCCTGCGTTTCCGGCATTACCAGCGTTGCCTGCATTACCGGCGTTGCCCGCGTTTCCGGCATTACCAGCGTTGCCTGCATTACCGGCGTTGCCCGCGTTACCGGCATTGCCTGCGTTGCCCGCATTACCGGCGTTGCCCGCGTTACCGGCATTGCCTGCGTTACCAGCGCCGCCAGCGGCACCTGCTCCGCCACCGCCGCCGAGGCCTGAAGTGGCGAGGTTGAAGTCAGCTGGTTTGGTGTCGTTGTTGACGTCCGCGATGTTGGCGCCCAGTTGGCCCTGGGTGACGGCGGCGATGGCCGCGTCATACTTCACCTTGTCGCCGGCGTCAATCGAGTTGCCACCGAGAATATCTTTGCCGTCCTGGCCGAAGATCTGGCCGAGGTTGAGTTTGCCCTGCTTGATGGCCAGGCTGACGGCGCCCAGGGTGGCTACGTCTTTGTCGCCCACGCCCTCGGTGATGAGGTTTTCGTTGCCGGTCTCTTTGAGGACCTTGGCGAGCTGGGCGTTGTTATAGTTACCGCCGGCGTTCTTGAACGAAGCGGCGACCAGCGAGAAGGTGGCGGCGTTTTTGGCATTGGGGCCGTTACGGCCGCTCAAGTCCTGATTGACGATGTTGGCCATGTTCTGCATCTCGCCCGCGTCTTCGATACGCTTGCCGGCATAGAACTCGGCGCTGTAGCCTTCGATGATGCGGCGACGCTGCGAAGCAACATTCACGCCACCAGCGGAGATTTTGTCGGCGTCGACGTTGCCGTTCTGATCTACTGCGTCGATGTAAGCCTGGAAGCCGTCCTTGTCCGTGTAGACCGGCTGCGATACGCCGCCGCCGCCGTAGCCGCCGCTGACGCCATAAGCGCCGCCGGTGCCGTAGGCGCCACCACCGCCGTAAGCGCTACCCGCGCCACCGGTGTTGTAGCCACCGCCGTAGGTCTGCTGAATGGCCGAGCCGGTGCCGTAACCGCCGCCGCCGTAACCACCGTAGCCGCCGACCGGGCCGGGCTGGTAGGCGCCGGGCTGGTACTGCTGGGGCTGATAGGTGCCGGGGCCGGCGATGCTGCCGAAGTTCGGCTGCTGCTGGAACTGGGCGGGATTGAAGCCACCGGAGGCGATGCCGCCCCAGGCGCCCTGCATCATCGACAGAGCTTGAATCACACCCTGCAGGGCCTGCATCAGCTGGGCGGGGCCCAAAGTCGGCTGCGAGACCTGCTGGAAGTTGACGCCACCGTTGGTGAAAGCACCCTGAGCGGTGAACAGGTTGTTGATCGGAACGCCGCCACCAAAGTTGTTTACAAACGCCATTTTCGATTCTCTCCTCTGTCTTAATCAGTAATTCTAGTTAACTCTTAGGGACCGGGACCATCGCCCTGGCCGAAATCAGCTTTCGGCCTTCTTCTTGAAGATCTCGCGGATCATTGGGTTGATACGCATCTTCGGTTCCCCACTATCTTCGCTCGCGACCTCCTCAACTTGCAAGGCCTGAACATTAAGATTTTCAGTGGAATTGAAGCGGGCTCCCCCAGTTTCAATTTCGGAGCTGGTTTCGGTGCTGCTTCCCATCGTTGTGCCGCCGATGGTGATTTCTTCGGGAGTGGATCGCCCGAAACCGACTTCCTGAGCCGGTTTCGTGAGGTCTACCTCGTCCATCCATTCGGAGGGGACGAAGAAGGACTCGCTGGCGTGCAGATCTCTGCGGGCCATTCCGTTAGAACTCTTCGGGTCTTTGGCGATGGAGTCGAACAACTGATCACGACTACGCTGCACGCCTTCCTGGAGGTTGTCCAACCAGTAGGCGGGAGAGACACGCTGATACTCAAAGTTGTTGGCGGCCGGTAGCTTGGGAGCGTTGGACTTTGCTTCGGCTGGCAGGTTTCTGCCGCTGCGAATCGCGTCTAGCGCGTCCCCGATACTGACCTTTTTCTCGCTGCCTTTTTCTTGATCCACAACATCTCCAAGGGTTTAATCAGGTCGTTTAACCTTGTAGTAGCGCAGGGTTTCCAAGTCCACCAAATGGCTGCCATCCTGATCTTGGAAGTGAAACACGAATCGGGCTTGAGTTTCTTCCGGCAAAGTCGCTGAGCCGACTCTCGCTAGAGTTGGCGGGCTTCCCTTGTCGGTGTCGTACACCAGGAGCGGTTCGCCTCGATATTCCTGGAAAATCACCCGCCCGTTGGGGAGAGAGATAATCAGTTTTCCGTCCGAACGTTCCTCCTGGATGATTCCGCTTTTCGGATTCTCCACTCGGACAGCGCCATTGTCGTAGCGCCTGAGAATTCGGCCGTCTTCGAGAGTCAGCTCCTCGTAATCCGTGAAGCTGTCGATCGTCCCTTTGGAGTAGTGCTCTTCGGGGGACTTTCCTGGCGCGCCCTGGGGGGCTGGGCTACCTGAGCCGCGCACCGCCGATTCCATCTGAGCAAGTAGGTTTGCAAAGTCTTGAACTAACTTCTGTTTGTCAAAGCCTTCGTCCACTTGCGTCTCCAGGTCGGCGTCCGGCACCGGTATGCCCCGGTATCAGCTATGAAGTTTTCAGTTGAGCGCGAGGCAACTCCTTTCAATTCCGAGGTTGTTCTAAATATACCAAGCCAGGGGGTTCAGGCGTACCGTCCAACTGTAAGGATCCTAAAATAAATTGCCGATTTCTTAAGGTGTGTTCACAAACTGTTAACAACTGCCCAGGAGAGTTGTGCTCCCCGGGCTCAGTTCACCGACCGGCCAGCCCGCGCGATCGTCGAGATGGCGGTAGCCGACCGGACTGTGGCCGGCACCGCCTGTGCCGAAGTTCGCCTTGAGCAGCAGGTCCGCGTCAAGATCGGCGTACTCAAAGGCATAGGCGGAAGCCAGGGCGGTGGCCGCGGCCACCGCTACGCACGACTCTCCCACCATGCCGCCCACCATCAAGTCGATGCCGTGGGCGCGTGCGATGGCCACGATGTCACGGGCCTCCAGCAGTCCTCCGCACTTCATGAGCTTGATGTTGAAGACGTCCACCGCTCCCATTTCAGCCAGACGTCTGGCTTCCTGAGCACCGCGCAGCGACTCGTCGGCGCAGATAGGGGTCGAGCTCAGGCCGCGCAGGCGCTTGAGGCCTTCGAAGTCGGAACGGACTACCGGCTGCTCGATCAATTGCAGGTCCAGGCTATCGGCCCGGGTCAGGAAACGCTTGGCCTGGAGGAAGGTCCAGCCTTCGTTGGCATCCACTCGCAAAGGGACTTCCGGACCGATGGCTCCCCGCACCGCTCGGCATCGATCCAGGTCCAGGTCGGGATCCTGTCCGATCTTGAGCTTGATGCAGGCAAAGTCTTGTTCCACCAGGGCGCGTGCCTGCTCGGCGGCATCTTGAGGAGTCGTCAGGCCAATGCTGTAGTTGGTTTGCACAGGCCGATTCGACCCACCCATCCAGGCCCAGGCGGGCATGTTGTGGAGGCGGCAGACCAGGTCGATCAGGGCCAGGTCCAAGGCGCATCGAGCCGCCGGTTGGTTCACGGCCAGCCGATTGAGTTTGACCCGCAGGCTCTGCAGCGCGCGTGGATCTTCCCCCTGAAGGGCGGGCAGCAGCAGCTCGCTGAGAACGGCCTGACAGCCGGTCAAGGTTTCGCCGGTCAGATAAGGTAGAGGAACTCCCTCGCCCCAGCCGCTGAGCCCTTCGGATGTCTTGAGTTCGACCAGCAGGCCGTGGCATTCGTCCTGGGTGCCTGTGGCGATAGCAAAGGGCCGCTTGCACCGTACGGTGGTGCGATACAGATTCCAGCCTGTGATCATGGGGTCTCCTCCAAAAGGAATCGTTTCCGCAAGTCGGAACAGCTTTCCCGTCATATTCGGGGCCAGGCCCCTTCAAGGAGGCTTCATGCCCGTCAATCTTCGCAACCGCCATTTCCTAAAGCTGCTCGACTTTACCCCCAGCGAGATTCAATATCTTTTAGACCTATCGCATAGCCTCAAGACGGCCAAGCGCACGGGTACTGAACAGCAACGATTGCGCGGCAAGAACATCGCTCTGATCTTCGAGAAAGACTCGACGCGCACGCGCTGCGCCTTTGAGGTCGGCGCTTTCGACCAGGGAGCCTTGGTGACTTACCTGGGACCTTCCGGTAGCCACATCGGCGCCAAAGAAACGATGAAAGACACCGCCCGCGTGTTAGGCCGCATGTATGACGGCATCCAATACCGTGGGTTCGCTCAGGAGACGGTGGAGACGCTGGCCGAGTTTGCCGGTGTGCCCGTTTGGAACGGACTGACCGATGATTTTCATCCCACCCAGATCCTGGCCGACTTCATGACGATGCAAGAGCATTGCCGCAAGCCGCTCAGTCAGCAGAAGCTGGTGTACCTGGGGGATGCCAAGAACAATATGGGCAACTCTCTACTGGTGGGTTCCGCCAAAATGGGCGTAGACTTCCGAGTGGCCGCTCCCAAGGAATATTTCCCTGACGAGACCCTGGTGGCCCGGTGCCGCGAAATCGCTAAAGACACCGGCGCCAAAATCACGCTCAGTGAGGATGTGGCTGAAGCCGTCCAGGGCGCCGATTTCCTCTACACCGACGTCTGGGTCAGCATGGGCATGCCGGCCAGTTCCTGGGAAGAGCGCGTTAACGCCTTCCGCCCTTACCAGGTGAACCGCAAGGCGCTGGATTTGACCGGGAACCCCGAGGTCAAGTTCTTGCACTGTCTGCCTGCTTTCCACAATCAGGACACCAAGACGGGCAAGGAAGTCTGTCAGAAGTTCAACATGCCCGACGGACTGGAAGTCACCGAAGAAGTCTTCGAGTCTAAGCACAGCGTGGTCTTCGATGAAGCGGAGAACCGTCTCCACACCATCAAGGCTATTATGGTCGCGACGCTCGGCCAGTAAGGCGCAAATAGAGCTCGAGGACTTTCTGGTCGGCGTCCACGGCCGAGTAGTCACGCCAGACCTTCTCCTTGCCGGCTGCGGCCAGGCGAGCGGCCAGGGCCGGGTCGTCCAGCAAACGTTGGACGGCCCTGGCCAGGCCGGCCGGGTCGTGGGCGGGGGCGAAGAGTCCCGTGACGCCGTCCTCGATGATATCCTGGGTGCCGCCCACCCGCGTCGACACGACCGGGCGACCCAGCGCCAGCGCCTCCAGCAGCACCACGCCAAGCCCCTCGTAGTGGGAAGAGAGCACGAAGAGGTCCAGGGCGGCCATGGCGCTGACCAGGTCTTCGACCCATCCCAAGAAATGGGCGCGTTCCTGCAATCCCAGGTCGTCACGAAGTTGCTCGAGTTGCCCACGCAAATGGCCGGTGCCCATGACCACCAGATGGAGCCGGGGATTCTGGGGGGCCAGGCGTGCGAAGGCGCGCAGCAAGTCCTCATGTCCTTTGGCGGCCTCCAGGCGACCCGCCATTCCCATCACGATGGCGTCGGCGGGGAGGGTCCAGGGGATGACGCCCCCGCCTTGATAGTTTTGCAGCTGCAGTCCACCCGGGATCAGGCTCAGCTTTTCGGGACGACAGATGCGCTCCCGCAGGATCTGCTCGCGGTTGACGCGAGAGACGGTGATGAGGTGATCGCACCATCCGGCCGCCAGTTTCTCCATGGCCCAATAGAGGGTCTTTTTGAGACGTGAGCGGGTCGCGTTCTGAGGAAGTTCGTGAATGGTGTGCACGACCAGGGGAACGTCGCACAGGCGGGCCGCCAGACGGGCTGTAAATCCCGCCTTGGAAGTGTGGCTGTGCAAGAGGTCCGGCTTGTAGAGTCGGATGACCCGAATCATCTGCGCCAGCCCCCGCAAATCTTGGAAGGGTCGAATCTGGCGGGGGATTTTGACCTGAAACATGCGGTCCGTGTGTTCGGTAAGTTCGCTTTGGAACTGCTGGAAATCGCAGGCCAGGGCCACCTCATGTCCCTGGCGGCGTAAAAGATCGAAGGTGCTGCGCAGGAAGCAATGGGCGGTGAGGTCAATTGTGGTAACGTGAAGAGTCCTCAAGCCCATAGCGGCCTGTTCGGACTCCGGGCCTCGCGCCCCTTGAATCGAGAGAATAGAAGAGGTTTTGCATAACGTGTCTGCCTGGTTTCGTATGCTGCTTTTCCTGGCGTTGATGACGCTGCCGGCGGTGGCGGGACGCGAACTGAACAATCGCTCCGGCACTTACAACGGGGAATACAAGGCTTTGTCGATTATGATTCGCGAGCCTGACAAAGAAGAAGTGAAGAAAGAAAACGTTCGCGTCGTGCTTCGCGAGCGCTACGTCGACATCGTCTGGTCGGACGAGAAGATGGACCGCTGCCGTGTCGACTTCATGTACACCACCGGATATAAGACCGAGATTACCGCTCGGGCTGCCGAAGGCGAGACGCGTTACTTTATCGTGATTGACGGAACGATCGGACCTCCTCAGTAACCACCAGAGTCACCAGATCGTCCGAGTAGACCGGCCTCCAGCGCTTGTTCCCCTGAACCAGCCAGAGGCCGGCTTCTTTTTGTCGGGTGAAAAGTAAAGCGGCCTGCACGTCGTGGTCCCGGCAGTATTGATCGAAGCGAAGTCGGGCCGGTTCGGGGTTGTCGCCCTCCGATTGTGTGGGCAGCGCGGCCAGCAGATAGCTTTTGTAAGTTTCCCAGGGATAGACCTGGACGGCCCGGCCGTCGATACAGACCTGGAAGTCGCGCCACAGTAGATAACCGCCTAATCCATACGGGTGAAAAAGCTTGCGAGGCAATTCCGGGAGCTCGGCCAGAGCACTACAGGCCCGCTGCGGAAAATACTCTTGCTCGCGGCTCTGGGCAGGGTCGGCCAGCCAGAACGGCTTGAGGCCGCCCCAGAGTAGCAGAGCGGCGCAACAGGCCTGCCAGGCCTGGGCCGGGCCTTTCAGGTGCAGGCACCAGCGCGGCAAGGCCAGCAGGGCGAAGAGCGGGATGTGGCGCCAGCCGGTGAGACTGAAGCAGGCGAAGAGCAGCAGCACCAGGTCGCCTTTTTGCCAGCGGGGGCGCGCCGCCAGACCCCAGACCAACCAGCATGCCAGGTTGAACAGCAGGGGAGCGAACTTGTCGGGACGGCGCCAGAGTGGAGCCCATTCGTTCAGATACAGTCCCCAGGGGCTACCCAGAAGGCGCAAAGGGTGGAGCAGCAGCCAGACGCCGGACGGGTTGCAGCACGAGGCCAACAAAGCCAGCAGGGTCATCTTGACCAGGTGTACGCGCCGCTGCACCAGGCATTCCAACCCGAGCAGCAGCAAGCCGGAACTGACGCCCGCGTGCAGGTTGGCCCACAGGCAAAAAAGCACGAACACCGCCGCCGGGTGGAGGCGTTCGCGCAGTTGTAGCCAGCGCCACAGCAGAGCCAGGCCGAGGTAGGTAAAGAGGTAGGCGCGCACGTCGAAAAAGTTGGCGCCGTCGGCCGCAGCCAGCGTGATGGCCAGTGCCGGTGCTAACCAGCCGTACTGGCCATCGGATCGCAGTTGCCGCCCCGTGTCCAGCAACAGCCCCAGGGTGAGCGTGATGAGCAGGGCCTTGGCCAGGTGGAGACCTTCCAGGCCGGTCAGTCGATAGACTTGGAAGGCGATCCAGCCGGCCAGCCACTGGTCATTGTGCCAGGGCAGGCCCTGGGCGGTCCAGGAGAAGGGGTCGGTCGAAGGGATGGAGCCGGTCTGGCTGATCAGGCGTCCGTCGGCCAGCAGCCACCACAGATCCGGCGAGGGAATCTGCTGATAGCAAGCGGCGAGACAGGCCCAAAGCAGGGTGAATCCGAGCAGCCACCTCGACATTCCGATTTAGCGAGGGCGGCGCTGCTGGTTGATTTTCTCCAGGATGGCCGCGCGCCCCGGATCCATCTGACGTAGGCAGTCCAGGCAGATGGCCTCGAGCTCAGGGCCCTCATAGATCAGATCACTGCCCGCGCGAAGCTGCCCGCATTTGGTGCAATGATCGGGCTTTCCCAGGTTGGTGGGTAGCATAGATTCTTGTCCAGCTTCCTTTCATGGAAAATTGACAATTGTTAGACAGAGTGGTATAAAACAACTAGTCGCCGCCAGTATGTCCCCCCGTCACTGGCGGCGACTTTTTGTTATTTCTTGAAGTCGCCCGCTTTCACGATGGACATCTTGTCGATGAGGAAATAGCGGCGCATGGCGTCGGTGATCTGCTGATTGGTCACGGCCATCAACTTCTTCTCGAACTCAGCGTCCCAGGTGAAGCGGCGGTCGACGCGCTGGTAGCGAACCAGAGTGGAAGCCAGGCTGCCGTCGTTGGAGCGCGAGCCCTCGCGACGCTGAAGCAGCGAGCTTTTGGCGCTGGCCAGTTCGGCGTCGGTAAAGCCGTCTTTGACGGCCCGGGCCACCTCTTCGCGGATCGCCTTCTCTACCTTCGGGGTATTCTGCGGAGCGGAGATGGCGTAGACGCCGAAGCTGCCTACGTTATCGAGGGTTCCGGCCGAGAAGCTGCTGCCGATGCCGTAGCTCAAGCCCTCCTGCTGGCGTACGCGTGTGGCCAGACGAGAGTTGAGGAAGCCACCGCCGAGCATGAAGTTGCCCAGCGTGAGCGGCAGATAGTCCGGGTTGTCGTCGCGCATCACCATGTTCAAGCCGCCCACCAGAGTGGCGTTGGCCTTGTCCTTGACGGTCACGTCCTTATTGAGGGGCGGGACGTCGAAGTATTGTCCAGGTATGCGCTCGTAGGCCAGGGGGCTCTTCCAGCCGTCCAGCATTTCGTTGATCGTGCTTTCCACAGCGGCCCGGTCGAAATCACCCACCACCGCGATTTCCCCATTGCTGGCACCGTAGACTTTGTCATAGTAGCCTTTGACTTGCTCGAGGGTGAGGGTCTTGGCCTGGGCGATCAGTTCCTCGGGAGTATCGGTGTAGCGCGGGTCACTGGCCGGGTAGGGGGCGAGATGCCGGCCCAGCTGGTTTTCGGCCAGCGTTTCCGGGTCGTTCTGCATCTGCTCGGCCGCGGCCAGAGTCTCTTCCTTCTCCTGTCCGAACTCCTTGGGGTCCCAGGCGGGCTGGCGCAGGACTTCGCCCACCAACTTCAGGGTCGGGATCAGGTTCTCTCGGGTGGATTCGATGCTGACCGTGCAGGTGGAGGCATCACTGGAAAGCGAGACTCGCGAGTGAAGTTTGTCGAAAGCATCGGCAATCTGCTCGCGGGTATGCTGCTTGGTGCCGCGCAACAGCATCGAGGCGACTGAGCCGGGCGCTAACCCGGTGTTGAGCGCGGTGGGGAGATTGGAGAAGCGCAGGGCCATGTTGAAATTGACCGTGTTGCCACGAGTCTTTTTCTCGAAGGTGGCCAGCTTCATGCCGGAAGGCAGGACGCTTCGCTTGTCGCGGGCATCGCAGTTGGCGGGGGTGGGCACGAAGACTTCGCCCTGGGCCACCGGCGGCTTGCCTTTGTAGCTCTTGACCGCGGCGGCCGGGTCCGCCACCCAGGGAATTTCGGCGCGCACGGGCGCGTCGGTGGGCATGAATTTACCCAGAGTGCGGTTGGAGGACATGATGTAGGCTTTGGCCACCCGCTGCACGTCCTCGGGAGTCACCTTCTCCAGACGGTCGCGGTAGAGGAAGAAGAGTCGCCAGTCGCCCATGGCGGCCCATTCCGAAAGCTGCAGGGCCAGTCGGTCACTCTTGTTGAGGGTTTGTTCCACGGACTTGAGCAAGGTGGTCTTGGCTCGCTCCACCTCTTCGGCGGTCGGAGGGGTGTTGGGGAATTCTTCTACGGTCTTGACCAGCAAATCGGTGGCCTCGTCGATGTTGCCGTCTTTGCGCAGACTGCAAGAAAACAGTGCCATACCCGGTTCGCGCAGTTGATAGGCGCCGCCGCTTACGTCCACGGCTTTGCCGGTGGGCACCATGGCTTTATAAATACGTCCCGAGGGAGTGTCGCCCAGCACTTCACACATGACCTCAACGGGGGCGAAGTCGGGGTGAGACCCCGGCGGCACGTGGTAACAGGTCAGGGCCGCTTTGATGTCGCCGACACGCCGCAAGGTTACGGTGCGTTCGCCGTCCTGGACGGGTTCTTCGGTGTAGGTGGGAATCAGCTTGCGTGCAGGCTTGGGAATGGGGGAAAAGTAGCGCTCGACCATGGCCAGCGTTTCCGCTTCGTTGATCTTGCCGGCCACGACCAGCACCGCGTTGTCGGGCTGGTAGTAGCGATGGTAGAAGGCCTGCAGGCGATCGATCGGAACCTTTTCGATGTCGGAGCGCGCTCCGATGGTGGGATTTCCGTAGTTATGCCAGAGGAAGGCCCGGGAGATCACGCGTTCGCTGAGGATGCTGCCGGGGTCGTTCTCGCCGCTTTCAAACTCGTTGCGCACCACCGTCATCTCGCTGTCGAGGTCCTTGCGGGCGATGAAAGAGTTGACCATGCGGTCGGATTCCAGGGCCAGAGACCACTCGAGATTGGCTTTGGAGGCCTGGAAGGTTTCGTAGTAGTTGGTGCGGTCCAACCAGGTCGTGCCGTTGGGTCGCGCGCCGTGCTGGGTGAGTTCCTCGGGAATCTTGCGGTGCTTGCTGGAACCCTTGAACATCAGGTGCTCGAGCAAGTGGGCCATGCCGGTCTCGCCGTAGCCTTCGTGACGCGAGCCCACCAGGTAGGTGATGTTGGTGGTGATGGTGGCCGACGAGGGGTCGGGGAAGAGCAGTACGCGCAGGCCGTTGGGCAGCACATACTCGGTGATACCTTCCACCGAAGTAACTTTACGGGCCGCCGATTGCTTTTGAGCAACCGGGGGTTTGGCGACGGCCGGAGCGGCCAGGGCGCCGCCAAGAAGGGCCGTGATGGCCAGACACTTCATAGATGAGAGTAAATGTTCACGCATGGGGGCTGCGTTCGTCCCCCGGAAGCCGGCGGCCTTTTACATATCGAAGATCGGTGCGTAGGTCGCCATCATCAATTTGTAAACGCGGAAACCGACCAGACCGCCCACTCCTAGCAGCATAACCACCGGCAGGATGGTCATGATGAGATTGACCTTGGCGCGATACTCCATTTCCAGAAGCTCTGCGCCTTTGGCCAGCATCGGGCCCATCTGGCCGGTCTCTTCGCCGCTCTCGACCAACGAGGTGACGGTGACGGGGAAAAGGTAGGCCAGACCCATCATCTGAGAAAGCTTGCCTTCGGGACCGACCCGTCCATAGCTGGTGTAGAGTCGGCTGCGCACCCAGCTGTTGCCACAGGCCCGGGCGGCCACCTGGAAAGCGTGATAGGGCAGGGTACCGGCCTCGATCAGGTGGGCCAGTGCCCGCGTGAAGCGAGTCAGGGCCAGCAGGCGCAGGACATTGCCCAATACCGGCACCAGGTTGAGAGTTGTGTCGATGAGGTAGCGGAAGCTTCCGGTGCTGGTGCCCAGGCGATAACAAGTCCAGAGCACGCCCACTACGATGTAGATGGGAATGAGCAGGCCCAGCGTCATCTTCAAGTAGGGCCCGACGCCATCTTTGACCAGCACCACCAGAGAGGGCACAAACAGGGCTACGTGGGCCACCAGAAGGGGATAGAGCATCTTGGACTTCAGGCTCTGGACCAGCTGATGAGTTTGTTCGAGTTCACCGGCCAACACGTTCAACTGGGTGTCCAGGGTGCCGGAAGTCTCGCCGGTAGCGATCATCGCCACCTCATATTCGCTGAAGAGAAACGGGTAGGCGGCCATGGCCTTGGAGAAGCTGTTGCCGGCCAGAATGCTCTGGGCAATCGCCTTGGCCTGGGGGAGCAAGCCGTTGCCGGCTACGGTAATAGCTCGATCCATCGGTAGCGCCGAGGTGATCATGGTGGCCAACTGGCGAAAGAAGACCGTCTTGTTGGTGAGCGGGAAGCCGCCGAAAAGCCCATTCATTTGATCTACACAACTCCTCGAGCAAGCATATCGCTTACAGTATCGTCCGATATCCGCGCTGGATAAGCCGGTGGGAATTCCGATCCTGAGGCAAGAAATTCGCGCCGGGAGGTTGGCCACCTGTGAAAGTCATGCAAATGAACTGGTTAGACCTGTGTTTTCTACACTGGCCGGTGCGAGTGGCCGATCTGCGCCCTCTAATCCCTCAGGCTCTAGAAGTGGACACCTACGACGGCTGGGCCTGGCTGGCGCTGGTTCCTTTTACGATGACCGGGGTCAAGCCGATGGGCTTTCCGGATATTCCGGGCATTTCAGCTTTTCCCGAGTTCAACGTGCGCACCTACGTGCGCGATCGAGCGGTCGGGGGAGTGTGGTTCTTCAGCCTGGACGCGGCCCATCCGCTGGCCGTGCGAGCCGCTCGGGCATTTTTTCATCTGCCTTACTTCGATGCTCGCTTCGAGCGTCGCTGGGAGAGCGGCTGGTGCCATTACTGGATGCGCCGCACCCATCGCGGCAGCCCGGGGGTTCACTTTTCGGGACGATTCCGGCCGATGGGGGAGGCGTTCCGTTCCCAACCGGGTTCGCTGGAGGAATTCCTGACCGAACGCTACTGGCTCTTTTCGCAGCATCCGGACGGGCGGGTTTTTCGGGCGCGCGTTTTTCACGAGCACTGGCCGCTGCAGCAGGCGGAAATCGAACTCGATGATTTCAGCATGGAAGCGCCGCTCGGGTTGCGCTTCACCGGTCCACCCGCCAGCAAGCTTTTTTCCGCCCGGCTGGAAACGGCCGCTCAGCTCTTGGAACCGGCCGAGGTCTGAAAGACTCGGCGATACCATTCGGCGCTGGCTTTGGGCCGGCGCTCCAGGGTTTCGGGATGGATGGCCAGCAATCCGTAACGCTTTTGGTAGCCGTTGAGCCAGGAAAAGTTGTCCATCAAGGCCCACATCAGGTAGCCCTTCACGGGCGCGCCCTGGGCCAGAGCTCGCGAAATGGCCTGCAGGTGGGCTTCTACGAAGGCAATGCGCTGAGGATCGTCCTGACAAGACGGGTCCTCGCGCAGACCGATGCCATTCTCCGTCACCATCAGCGGTAGCCCCGGATAGCTGCGGTTCAGGTCCAGCAAAAGGTCCTCCAGGCCCTGGGGATCGATCTCCCAGTCCCACTCGGTCTTTTCGGCTCTTGGAGAGTCCACGAACTGAAGCCTTCCTTGCAGCGAGAACTGGCACTTCTCTTGACTTTGACCGCTGGTGTTGAGATGAAACTGGGTGGGGCGCTGCGAGTGCGCCACCCACTTGGGGTAGTAGTAGTTGACGCCCAGGAAGTCCACGGGCTGGGGATTGTCCAGCACTTGCTCAAAGCGCAGGCGACGCGCGGCCGCCTGGGGATAGCGTCCGTGCACGACCGCCTCCAGGAACCAGCGATTGAGGTAGTCGTCGGCCCAGCGCGCGGCCCGACGGTCTTTGGCGCTGGTTCCGGCGCAGCGCACGGGGCTGAGGTTGAGGGCGATGCCCAGTTTGCCGCGCACTCCGGCCGAGCGCAGCCGGGCCAGAGCCAGATGGTGGGCGCGCATCAACTGATGTCCGGCCTGAAAGGCCCGGTCCAGATTCTGTACGCACGGCGGATGCAGGCCGGTCACGAAGCCATTCATGATGCTCCAGGCCGGTTCATTGAGGGTCATCCAGTGGGTCACTCGGTCCCCCAGACGACGGGCCGCCAACTCGACATATTCGGCGAATGCCTCCGGAACGGCCGGATTCTCCCAGCTGCCCAGTCGGCTGGGCAAATCCCAGTGATAAAGGGTGGCCATAGGGGCCACGCCGCGGGCGCACAGTCCGTCCACCAACCGGTCGTAGAAATCCAGGCCGCGGACACCGCGCGGCCAGGAGAGCGAGAAGCGGTAGGCGTTGTGACCTAGCTTGCCGATCCAATCGAGGTCTTCTTGCCAGCGACGATAGTGGTCACAGGCCGGTTCGGGAGTGGCCCGGCCGTGAATACGCTCGGGGTGATTGCGACAGAAGTCGTCCCAGATGCTGGGTTCGCGGCCGTCGGCCTCGGTCGACCCCTCGATCTGAAGAGCGGCGGTAGCGCACCCCCAGAAAAAGTCTGGTGGAAAAGAAAGCGAAGGACTGGTCATGGACGAGGAAGATTCGCGCCGCCAGGAGCGGCTCCGCCAACGCTGGCAAAAATTGTTGCCCGACTACGATGGGGAGCCGATTTTGCGGGCCTACGCGGAGCCGGGGCGAGGGTATCACAATCTGGAGCACCTGGAAGAGGTGCTGCTGTGGGTGGATCAGGTGCCGCTGGCTCAGACCGATCGAGACCGTTTGAGCATCGCGCTTTTCTACCATGATGCCGTCTATAACGGACGCAGAAGTGACAACGAGCAGGCCAGCGCCGACTGGTGCCAGCGCGACCTGGGCGAGCGAGCCGAGGTGGAGTTGATCCTGGATACGCAGCACGCCGCTCAGCCGGCCAGTGAGCTGGGACGCTGGATGGTGGACATCGACCTGTCGGTGCTGGGCTCCGACCGTCTGCGCTTTGACCGCTACGAAACCGGCGTGCGCAAAGAATACTCCTGGGTCCCCTGGTTTCTCTTCCGGCGCAAGCGTAAGCAGATTTTACTGCAGTTTCTGGACCGGCCTCAGCTTTATTTCACCGACTTCTTTCGCCAGCGGTTGGAAGAGAGCGCCCGAGCCAACCTGCAACGAGCTGTGGCGGCACTCTGAGGAACAGTTCGAGTAGGGGAGCGTGCGGCGCCAGCAGTCCCTGATTGGCACTCAGCAGGCGCTGGAAAAGCGCCGGGTGGTCTCTCAGGGTTCGCAACACGCCGCGGCGCAGCCAGGGCCAGCGTGACAGCCAGAGTGCCCCCCAGGTCACCGTGTAGTAATGGCCCACGATATCCGCGTGAGTTCGAACATAGTCCGGCAGTCTCGTCCGTTCTGTGCCCGGTTTCCACTGGCGTCCCAGAGCTTCCGCCTGGGCGAAGGCCAGACTCAACCCTTCCCCGGTGCATGCGTCCAGGTAGCCGGCTGCGTCGCCGAGCAAGACGACGCCCGGTTCGTGGACGCTGCGGCTGCGCTGCCAAAGGGGTCCGTAGCCGGCCAGTTGGGAGACGGGCGAATGCAGACGTTCGCTCAGTTCCGGAAAGGCTGACAGCCAGTTGTGGCGGCGCAGTCCGGCCTGACTCAGCACGGCCACTCCCACCGTATCGGGACCGGCCGGCGAAACGTAGGCCTCGCAACCTTTGGCGTAATGAACTTCGACTCGACGGTTCCAGGGGCGAACGGCGAAGTGCTGACGCCAACCCCAACGCTGCCACCAGCCGTTGGTGCGACCTTGCAATCCCAGCATCCGGCGAGTGGGCGAATGCAGTCCATCGGCGGCCACCAGCAGCCGACAGCGCCAGTGTCCCCGCGTACTGTCGATCTCCATCCAATCTCCGGAGCGGCGGGCATCCAGCACCCGGCAGTGATCGACCAGTTCGGCCGAGCAAAGCAGGGCCGCGGAGAGTTCGGTGCGGCGCACGACCCGGCCCGGACCTTCAGCAAAGTCCGCGCCCGCTCTCAGGGAGCCCTCCACGTAGTCGATGCCGGGCAGGGGAGAACCACCGGGGTCGACTCCCAGGCGGCTCAGGGCCGCCACTCCGACCGGCATGATGCCCTCACCGCAGACTTTGTCGATGGGCCAGCCGCGGCGTTCCAGCACGACCGGGGTGATGCCCTGCCTCAGCAGAGCTCGCGCCGCCGCCAGCCCGGCGGGTCCTCCTCCCACGATGAGAACCGGGCATTCTCTTACCATTGTTCCAGATGGATACGCTGGGAGCGAGCCGGGCGATTGGCTGAATGACCCTTGCGCGTGGAGCGGGAGTAGCCCAGAGTGAGCAGGCCAATCGGCTCCACGTTGGGGGGAATTCCCAGGTGCTCGGCCAGGCCGGGAAGGTTGTGAATGCCCTGGAAGCCAGCCGCCAACCCTTCCTCCAGCGCGGCTAATAGAAGGATCATCAGCATGCATCCGGCGTCCACATGCCAGTAGGGAACGGGCCAATTTTTCTCGGCCGCGTCTTTGTCGGGCAAGGAATAGCGGTCCCAATAAACCTGGGGCTCGGCACACAGAATCAGGTGGACGGGCGCCAGGCTGAGCCAGGCCGGATAGCCTCGGGATACCCAGTCGGACTCCCCGGCCAGTTCCGCCACCGCTCTGCGATTTTCCGGCTTCTGCACCACCACCAGGCTGATGCCCTGAGAGTTTCCGGCGCTCGGGCCACGTAGGGCGGCAGCCAGCACTCGTTCCAGCTTGTCGCGTTCCAGCGGTCGGTCCTCGTAGTCGCGGACCATGCGCCGCCGGCTCAGCAGATTATAGAGGGACATGTTTTTGGCGAGCGCGATAGCGCGAGATTTTACCGCTGCTGGTGCGCGGCAGCCAGCCGCTGTCGACCAGTTCGACGCGCACGGGTAGAGGGGCGGAGCTGACGAGTTGCTGGAGTTCGGCCAGATCGGGAGGAGCGCCGCGACGCGGTCGTTCCACCAGGCACAGCGCACCGGTCTCCCCCTGTATAGCCGCGCTTTCGTAGGGAAGTACGAGTTGTTCCACGATTTCCGGGTCGTGTTTGCGGGCGTGGTGGACCAGCACGTCTTTGCGGCGAGTCACGAAATAGAGTTCGTCTTCCCAGAAAAAACCCAGGTCGCCGGTATCGTAGGGCGCTTCCAGCCCGATTGCCAGGCTGTTGCCGGAGATCTGAATGGAGCCAAGCCGTGCGGATGGGAGCGGCTGACCCGCTTCATCTCGAATCGACACCTCGGTCCCGGCCACGGGTTTGCCTAAACGGACGAGTTGCCGCGAGCCGGTGGTCACCCTTTCGCCGATTTCGCCGGGCAGGCAAAAGCCCTGCAAGTGGGGGCCGGAGCTGAAGGTCACGGCCAGAGTATTTTCGGCCAGCCCGTAGACCGGTCGCAGGCACTCCCAACTCAGCCCGAACTTCTGATATTTAGCGTGAAATGCGCGCAAGGTCTCGGGTCGTATGGTTTCGGAGCCGAGCAGCAGCATCTGCAGACAGGAGAGGTCCAGGTCTTGCTCGGAGCCGCGCTGGAGTATCTGTTCGAGCGCGAAATTGGGCGCCACCGAGATGGTGGCGCGTCGTCGGCTGATGGTCTGCAGCCAACTGTCGGGGCGCAGGGCGAACTGGATGGGGGTCAGCAGGCTCAAGGAGCCCGGAGCATAGAGAGCGCTGAGCAGGCAGCCGACCAGACCCATGTCGTGATAGAGCGGCAACCAGGATACGCAGCTGTGTCGGGTTCGGTCGCCGGGGAGTTGCCTGGCAATGGCCTCCAGATTGTGCTGGAGATTGGCGTGACTGAGCCGGGTGGCGCGCGGTTCCCAGGTGGTGCCGCTGGAAAACTGGATGTAGGCAAGTGCGGCTTCAGGAGCCGGGGGGGCCGGCGTTTCTGCCTCGGGAAGAGGTAAAGCCCGCCATTCTCCGGGCAGGCGTGGCAGCAGGCGGGAGTCGCACCAACCTCCGGTTGTTTGCAAGTGCTCCAGACACGATCTGAGAAATGCTTCGTAGGATCCGGCCTGCTGTAGACGAGCGGGGGGAGGCAGACAGACGGGAGTGCAGCCGGCCCACCAGGCGGCCAGCAGCGCCTGGACGAGTTCCAGGCTGTTCTCCCCGACCAGCACCACCGTGCTTCCTGGTTGCAGACAGGCGGCCTGGCGAGCGGCGGTCTCGATCAGCTGACTATAGGGGTAGAACCCGTTTTCCCAGTGGAGTCCGCAGTGGTCGGTGTGGCGGCGGGACCGGAGCAACTCAAGCATGCGGCCTGCCTTCGGCGAGTCGTTTCTCGACCAGCTCGACAAAGTCGCCGACGGTCGAGGGCGGGCTCTCCGGGTCTTCATTCAGGCACAGGCGAAAGTGGTCCTCGGCGGCCACCGCCAGGGTCAGCAGGGCCAGCGAGTCCAGCCCCAGATCCTCGCGCAGACGAGTGGCCGGTTCGATGACGCCGGTCACGCGACACTGCTGGCGGAGGGTGGCTTCGGTCAGTTTCCAAACGTCTTCCACGCTTTATCCTCCATGCGAATGCGCCAGCTCAGCAGCAGCGCATTGGCCAGGCTGAGACCGAGGGCCGTGCGCCAGGCACCGAACACCAGCGGGAAGCTTAGAAGCTCCAGCACCACCCCTACGTAATTGGGATGTCTGAGAAAACGGAAGGGCCCGTGTCTCATCGGCTGTTCGTGGCGAAAGACCAGGATGCGGGTGGTCCAGCGTGGCCCCAGCGAACGCTGAGCCCAGGCGCGTAGTGCCTGTCCGGCCAGGGCGGGAGCCAGCCAGTGGGGATTCCAAGAAACGCCCTGATGCAAACCCTCGTAAAGCCAGGCGGCAAACCAGAGCACGTGGAGCAAGACCATGATGGGATAGTGTCGAGGGGCGAATTCGTGGGCGCCTTCTTTCAAGAGCTTTCGAGTATTGTGGCGGGCGCGTCGCACCTCGGCGAGACGCTGGAATACTAAAAGCAGCCAGAAAGCCAGGAAGTTTACCACCGCAGCAGCACCAGTTCGGCGCAGAAAGCCGGCCCCATCGCCAGCATCAGTCCGTAGTCTCCCGGTTGGTAGCTCTTCTTCAGGTGTTCGGCCAGAATGAAGAGCACCGAAGCCGAGGAGAGGTTGCCTACCGTCTGCAGCGAGTCACGGGTCACCTGGAGCGCTTTGGCGGGTAGATCCAGAGCTTCTTGCAGAGCGTCCACCACCTTGGGGCCCCCGGGATGGGCCACCCAGGCTTTGATATCGGCCGGCGTGAGGTCGTGATCTTCTAGAAATTGCAGCAGGGCCGGGCCGAGATGCTGGCGGGCAAAGTGGGGGACTTGCGGCGAGAGCACGATGGAAAACCCGTGACTGCCAATGTCCCAACCCATAACGTCCTGCGAGTCTGGAAAGAAGACCGAGCGAGTGTCCACCACCGTGGGATGGGCTTCCTGAGTCGGACCCATCAGCACGGCCGCCGCTCCGTCCCCGAAGAGACCGCTGGCCACCAGGTTGGCGACGGAAAGATCCTGAGGTTGAAGAGTTAACGAACAGAGTTCCACGCTCAACAGAATTCCGCGACTCTGGGGGGAGCCGAGCAGCAGGTCCGTCAGCCGGGCGGTGCCGGCGGCGCCACCGAGGCACCCCAGGCCGAAGAGAGGTAGACGCCGCAGGTCGGGGCGGAAGGGCAGTCGGTTCATCAGCTGGGCGTCGAGCGAAGGAACACTCAGGCCGGTGACGCTGGTATAGACGAGAAAGTCGATTTGTTCGGCACAACAGTGGGCTTGGCGCAGCAGGTCGGAGACGACTTGTTCGGCCAGTTCCAAAGAAACCTGACCGAAAGCTCGATTGCGCTCGCTAAAGTCGGAGGCTTTCAGGTAGTCTTCGCGGGGGAGACTGAGATGACGTCCTTCGATGCCCATGGCCTGGTGAAACTGGCGCAGACGCTGTCCGTTATAGTGTTGCTCGCGCCAGAGCTGCTCCAGGCCCTGCAGCAGGTCGTCTTGCGAGTAATAGTGCGGCGGCAGGGCTGTGGCGCAAGCCAGCAGCCCGGGCCCGCTACGGGAGGACTTCGCCAAAGAGGATATAGGCGGGCTGTTTGGGCAGTTTCTTCAGGTAAACGTCGCCTTTGCCCCACAGTTGGTCCTGGTCCAGTCCCATGCTGGCGTCGCCCACCGCGGGAAAGCTGAGGGCGATGTCCAGGCCTTCGATGACCTTGCCGAAGGCCGTGAAGTTGCCTTGCTGGACCAGGCGCGAGTTGTCCTGGTAGTTGATGAAGACCTGGGTGCTGTTGGTGTCGGGACCGGCTTTGGCGAAGGCCAGCGTTCCCGGGCCCAGGGCAAAGTAGCTGGGGTCGTCTTTGAAGTTGTTGTTCTGGTACTCGGGAAACGAGCCACGCCAGTTGATTCCGAATTGAGCCACGAAGTTGGGCACGACGCGGAAGACCGGGGTGAAATCGTAAAAGCCCTTCTGGACCAGTTCGGTAAAGCGGGCCACGGCGTTGGGCGCCGCCTGAGGGTAGAGTTCCATGACGATGTTGCCCTGGGTGGTGACAAAGCGGACTTTGGTCACCTGGGTCAAGGCCGGGGCGCGATCTTTGTACTGGGGCAGCGGAGTGAGGTAGCTCGGTTGCGCCCAGACGGAAAGGCTGAGCAGAGCGGCCAAAAAGAGCGACTTCACTTGATGATTTCCGCCTTGAGGATGGTGTCGGGCTTGTTGGGGAGACCTTTGATGAAGCCCTCGGTGTCGGCCCAGAGAGCGCCCTGGTCGCCGGCTTCCTCGACGCGCTTGAACTTGGTGGAGTTCTCGTAGCCCTTGGTCACCTTGCCGAAAGCGGTGAAGCCGCCCTGTTGGACCAGGCCGCTGTTGTCATTGTAATTGATGAAGACCTGAGTGCTGTTGGTGTCCGGGCCGGCTTTGGCGAAAGCCAGGGTGGCCGTGCCCAGGTGGAAGAAGCTCGGGTCATCCTTGAAGTTCTTGTCTTTCCATTCGACTTTGCCTGGTTTGGAGTTGATGCCGAACTGGCAGACAAAACCCGGCTCCACGCGGAAGATGGGGGTGTTGTCGTAGAAGCCCAACTTGATCAATTCCACGAACTGCTTGGCGGCGTTGGGAGCTGCTTCCGGGTAGATCTCCATAAAGAGATCGCCCTGGGTGGTCTTGAACTTGGCTTTGACGACTTTCTTGAGCTTGGGCGCCTTTACGCCGGGCAGGGGTTCGAGCTTGCCCTTGGTGTAAATGGGCGCGCCTTCCGGCATGGGCGGCGGGGGCTCGTTGGTGGGGGGAGGAGTGACGGGGGTGTTGATCGCGACCGGGGATTCGCTGCTGGCTGGAGGGGGGCTCGACTGGCAGCCGGTCAGGATCAAAGAGCTCAGTAGAAAAAGATGGACAGGTTTCACAGGGTTCACTCCTCACTTTTCGTGGCCCCCGTTTTCCCGACATGGAGAGCTAACCCTGCAAAATCGAACGCACCGTGTCCCGTGCGATGAGCAACTCCTCATTGGTGGGAAGTACGTAGACGGGCAACCGGCAGCCTGCTTTGGTAATGGCTCCGCTTTCCTGTCCGTGAATTTTTGCGTTGGCTTCCGGGTCCAACTCGACTCCGAACCACTCCAGCCCCTGACAGATTTCGGCGCGCACTTCAGCGGCATTTTGGCCGATGCCGCCGGTAAAGACGATGGCCTGAGCTCCGCCCATCTCGGCCAGATAGGCCCCTATGTAGCGTTTTACGCGCTGGCAGAAGATCTCGATGGCCAGGCTGGCGCGACGGTCACCGTTCTCCCTGCGCTCTAGCAGCAGATCGCGCATGTCGCCGGTCAGACCCGAGATTCCGAGCAGCCCTGACTGCTTGTTGAGGAGAGTATCCACCTCGTGAACGTTGAGGCCCTCGTTCTGCATCAGAATTTCCACGACGGAGGGGTCCAGGTCGCCGCAGCGCGTCCCCATCAGCAGACCTTCCACCGGCGTCATTCCCATGGAGGTGTTGATCGATTCCCCATTCTTGATGGCGCAAGCCGAGCAGCCGTTCCCCAGGTGCAAGGAGATGATGTTGACTTCTTCCTTGGGGACATTCTGTTGGGTGCGGTAGCGATAGGCAATGTAGCGGTGCGACGTCCCGTGAAACCCGTAACGCCGGATCTGATGGCGGCGATACATCGAGTAGGGGACGCCGTAGAGGTAGGCGGCAGGGGGCATGGTGGCGTGGAACGCGGTGTCGAAGACCACGACTTGAGGCATGGCCGAGCCGAGTAACTCCTGAGTGGCCCGGATACCCTTGAGGTTGGCGGGGTTGTGCAGGGGAGCCAGAGGAATGCAGTCTTCGATTTCGGCCAGCACCTCATCGTTCAGCAGCACCGACTTCTGAAATTTCTCGCCGCCGTGGACCACGCGATGGCCCACGCCGGCCAGGTCAGCGGCCGACCCCAGGAGTTTGCTGTCATTGAGGAACCAGGCCAGAACTCGCTCCACCGCCTGCTTGTGGTCGCGGACCGGAGTGGCTCCTTTGGTTGGAGCCTGACCCTCGGCTTCAAAATGAATCAGGGCTTGCCCTCCGATTCGCTCGATGATTCCGCGTGCCAGGCAGCGATCGGAATCGGCTTCGATGTCCTCCGGGCTGGTTTCGATCAGCTGAAATTTGAGGCTGGAGGAGCCGCTATTGACGACCAGTACTTTCATAACCCTGGTTGGCTTGCTTCCTGTCCACAGGTTTACCTGCCGTTAACCATTGGACGCAAAGCGTTAACAATGTTTGCAGGCTTGGAACATGTCCCCCGTTCTGAAAAGCTGACCGGGGGCTATTATGACTTCAATAGCAACTGAAAGACGAGGACACGAAAATGGGTGGAGTTAATAAAGTAGTCAATCCGAATGTCGGCGGAAACAACATCAGCATCGCAATGTCGCTGAGCACCGGTCTCGGCGCTCAGGCCAGCGCCGGTGGCGCCCAGGCTTTCGCGGGACCGAACGGTGCTTTCGCCTCGGCCGGCGGCCCCGGTGGACTCGGATCCTTCGCCCAGGCCGGCGGTTTCCCCGGCCCCAACGGCAACGCCCTGGCCGGTAACTTCGGTCAGCCCGGCGGCCCGCAGAACGCTTTCCAGGCCGGTTTCCAACAGGGCCGTATGGCTCACAAAATGAAGAAGATGATGCGCAAAATGCACAAAATGATGGCCCAGATGGGTGGCGGTATGCCCAGTATGCCCGGAATGGGTGGCTTCAACGGCCCCGGCGGTGCCTTCGCCAGCGCCGGCCCCGCCGGAGCTTTCGCCTCGGCCGGAAACTTCGGCTTCGCCGGCCCCCGCCCGCTCTTCTAAGTCCCCTTCGGGGGAGAGAGCTCAGCTTGATATCAGGCTGGGCTCTTTTTGCTTCGGGGAGAGGGAGAGAGCTCAGTTTGGTATCAGGCTGGGCTCTTTTTGTTTGGGGAGGGGGAAAGGGTTGAGTTTAAGGCCGACTCTGGCTTGTGATGTTTTCGGGAGTTGAGGCGAGCCCGAGCGTGACTCACCCTCAAAAATCAACAGACGCAAAGGCTGAGGCGAGGCACCGATAGCAAGCGCCCGTCGCTGCGGTATCTCCACCTTCCCCCGTTCCCCTTCTCCCCTTTCCGGCGGAAACTCGCGCAGAACGGAGTCCACGCGTTCTGCTATGGCCTGGTCCGGAAGGGAAACCAGGGGGAAGTGGGGATCAGGAGACGGCTTTCGCGCTAAGGCCGACTCTGGCTTGGGATATTTTCGGAGTTGCGTCGATTCTGAGCGTGACTCACCCTCAAAAATCAACAGACGCAAAAGGCCGAGGCGAGGCACCGAAAGCAAGCGCCTGTCGCTGCGGTATCTCCACCTTCCCCTGTTCCCCTTTCCGGCGGAACCTAGCTGAACAGGTAGGGTTTGACTTCTTCCAGGCCGGTCAGGCCCTGGCTTACTTTGTCGAAGGCGTTGGCCGAGAAGGAGCGCATGCCGGATTGCACGGCTACTTCGCGGATTTCCCGGGCCGTCAGGCGGGCTTGAGTGGCGGCTCGAATCGCGTCGTTGTTGGACATCAGTTCGCTAATGGCGGTCCGGCCTCGGTAGCCGGTGTGGGAGCAGTCGTCGCACCCTTTGGGTCGGTAGAAGGTCAGTTGATGGACCGAAGAGGTATCGCTGACGAAGGGCTCCACGTCTTCGGCGTAAGGGTGATAGGCTTCTTTGCATGTGGCGCAAAGCAGTCGCACCAGGCGCTGGGCGATGGCGCAACTCACAACCTCTTTGACCAGGTAGGGTTCGCAGCCCATGTCGACCAGGCGCAGCAGCGTCTCTACCGTTCCCCGGGTGTGCAGGGTGGAGAGCAGTAAGTGTCCGGTCAAAGAAGCCTGCACGGCGATGTCGGCGGTTTCCCGGTCGCGAATCTCGCCCACCAGAATGGCGTCGGGATCCATGCGTAGCGCGGCTCTCAGGGCCTTTTCGAAATCGAGACCCACCTTATGGTTGACGGCCACCTGAACGACCTGATCCACCTGATATTCCACCGGGTCTTCGATGGTGACGACCTTGAGATTCCGCGCCGCCAGCTTCTGGACGGCCGCATACAAGGTGGTGGTTTTTCCGCTTCCACTGGGGCCGGTGGTCAAAATCATGCCCTGGGGCAGCTCGAGTGCCTGCTTGAAGAGCTCAAGGTCGTGCGGATGCATTCCCAGTTCGTCGAGTTCGGCCACATTGCGGTGGCGGTCGAGCAGTCGCACCACGCAGGCCGTGCCCTTATCGGTCGGGACGGTGGCCACGCGGAAATCGTAGGGCAAATCGTTGATGGTGGTGGAGAAGTGTCCGTCCTGGCAATCCAGGGGTTGGCCGTATTCAGGTTGGAGAGCACCTGCAATCGCACCACCAGGGGGCTGTGGTTGGCTTTGGGCAGGATCTGAACGACCCGTAATTGCCCGTCCACCCGCATGCGGATGCGCAGTTCATCGCGAACACCCTCGAAGTAAATGTCGCTGGCGCCGCTCTCTACCGCCTGTTTGAGCAATCCGTCCAGCAGGTCGATGGTAGAAGCCCCCACCGTGGGGGCAGCGCTGAGCAACTCGATGGAGTTGGGAATTTCCGCTGCCGGGGGCGGAGTGGGCGGACTGGACAGGCCCAGGGCCTCTTCTTTCTGTTTTTTCAGCCGCTTCATCATGGCGGCGCGTTCCTCGGGGTCGAGTGGAGGAGGAGCCGGCGGCACCGGTGTGTGGCCGGCCGTCGGTTCCAACAAGGCTTCCACGGGAGGAGCCATCGGAGTGGACGGCACGGCTCCCTGCGTGCGGCGAATGGCGGTCAAGGCCAACTTCAGTCCGTCGGTGTCGAACCAAACCCCCTGACAGTGCCGGCAGCGGACCACATCCAGTCCGCCGGAATTGGGCAGGTAGCAAGTTCCCATCACCAGGTCGCAGTGAGGGCACTTGAGTCCCTGGCCACGTGCCTCCACTTCAATGGCGCCCTCCAGATCCTGGGTATGCCCGTGGACTCGGGACAGGTCTCCGGCGGAAAGCCAGACCCCGTTGCAATAGGAGCAGCTCATGCCCACGACATTGTTGCGCAACGGAGTGGGGGAAAGAGTTGTGCGGTCGCGGGGGCACTTCTGCTGGCCCGGCTGTAAATCTTTACCCGCTTTTTGCGAAGGCTGAAAAGAATCGGGGCGCTGCACTTCCAGTTGGCCCGAGCCCATACCGATTCGATCGCCGACCTTGAGCAGATACTTGTCGATGGATTGCCCGTTGACCCGGGTCAGGTTGGTCTTGGAGCGATGCACGATCAAATACGTTTTCTGGCCATTGTCCCACTTGAGCTCGACGTGCAGCCTGGAGATGGTGGGATCCTCGACCCAGATGGCGTCTTTGGGGGGCGCGCCACCCGGGCGCAGCGCTCGGCCCATCTTCAGATTCTTCGCCTCCAGGGAAATCGTGCGCCCGGCCGCCGGCCCGTCGAGAACGACCAGTTGAAGATTGGACTTGAAGCTCATGTGACTCCCTCGGCTTGACCGAGCCTACCCGCAGGCCCAGCTGAAGGTTAGCTGGTGGGGATGGTTCGCGCATACAAAAATGTGGCCGTTTCCATCTGCCGCGAAAATCTGACCGTGACAGGAGTTATACCCAGGTTCGCGCTCGCTGTGACCGTCATTGTTGACCTGAAATAACATTCTCATCGATTCGCCGCATTCGGGACAGGCGGGATATTCCGCCGCTTGCGACCAGGCCGGCCAGCCGCACAATTTGTCGCCCGGGTAATTGCGAAAATAGGCGGCCGCCTTTTCGCGGTCCACCTCATCCAGGCAAAAATGCTCCAGAAAGGCCGGTTCTTCGAGGTTGTAGCTGGCCGTGCGTTGGCGGTCGTCCAGCTGAGGGCGCTCCTCCCAGCCAGGGTAATCGGTCAGAGCCAGCCACTCGGTCACGTTCTTTTGTGGATGGCGAGGGTCGACCGGCTCCAACGAAGTGGTGTGTCCGCCGGTTAGACGGCGGGCCAGCGCATTGTTGCTGAAGGGTCCCCATGCCTTGGAGTGATGACACGAATCGGAGGTGCAGTAAAACAACTGGAGCCAGCCCTGGGCGGGCAGGGGCTGAGGGTCGGGAAGTCGGCTCAGATCCAGCTCACAAACCAGATGCAGGCGTTCCTCGCAGGCACCGCAGCGCGGCCACTGCTCTTGTTCGGCCAGGCGCGGTGGGCCACCGAATTGAGCGATCGCCTCGCCGTGGCCGAAAATCGGAGCATGGCAAGTTCGGGCCAGAGGAGCAAAAATCGTCTCCAGTTCCGGCAGCAGCGGTCGGGCCGGACCCCACTCGGCCGGGGCCTCCAGCGGTGGAAGAGGAGGCGGGGGCGGAGGAGGTGGTGGTTCCACCGGGACGGTGAGATCGCGAAAGCTCTCTCCGTCAAACTGAGAGACTTGTTCGAAGGTGTCCCGGTCGCTGTCGTACACATACAAACCGTCGGCCTGGAAGAAGAGGGAGCGAGTCTGGGTGGTCGCTAGCTGTCCCAGGGCTTCACCCAGCAGCTGCTGCAAAACCTGGCGGGGCGTCAGGTCAAAGCCGGCCAGGACACGGTGTCCGGTCAGCGCGGCCTGGAGCAACAGGGGTCCCATCTCTTCCGCCTGGGGAACGATCACGCAGTCGGGATCCTGACGAAGAGCCGCACGAAGCGAGGCCTCTCCACCGGGAATCCGGGAGCCAAAGGGGGGCTCCAGGGGCCACTCGTCGGCGATGGTGACGTTGCATTCGGCCGGATGCTGAAAGTGTAGCGTGGCCCGCATTCGCTCCCAGAAGTTCTCACGGCCACAGATGTAAAGGCTGTCCCAGGCCGCAAAGGCCCTTTCCATGAATGCACTCATGCCAGCACGCTTCTGGACCTCAGGGGGCGGAATCCTGGTACCCTTCGGAAAATGAAAAAGGACCAGGCGAACCTGGTCCTTTTTGAATCGCTGACTTCTTTAGAAGAGCGGTCCGGCCTGGGCGAAAGCGCCACCGGCCTGAGCGAAGGCGCCACCACCGGGCATACCGCCGCCGAAAGCACCGGGGAAGCCGCCGCCGAATCCGCCGGGGCCGCCGGGTCCACCGAAGCCACCGGGCATGCCGCCCATCTGGTGCATCAGTTTGTGCATTTTGCGCATCAACTTCTTCATCTTGCCGGCCATCTGGCCCTGTTGGAAGCCGGCCTGGAAGGCGTTCTGAGGTCCACCCTGCTGGCCCGGGAAGCCGGGTCCGCCGAAGTTGCCGGCCAGAGCGTTACCGTTGGGGCCGAAGTTGCCGGCCTGTGCGAAAGATCCAAGTCCGCCGGGTCCACCAGCCTGTGCGAAGGCGCCGTTGGGGCCTGCAAAAGCTTGAGCTCCGCCACCGGGGAAACCACCCAGGCCGCTGGTCAGCGACAGTGCGATGCTGATCGAGGCTCCGGCCTGCTGGTTCTGATTAACTTTATTAACTCCACCCATTGTAAGGTCCTCACTTTCGAGATGTCTTGTAAAGATAGTATCGATATCCGGGCGTACCGTCCAGCGTGCATTTGTGGTCATGTTGTAAAATTTGTAACAAATTTCGCGAGATAGGTTGATTTTTTGTTGCAAGACCATCGACTTCCGGGAGCGAAGCGCCCGCCATGCAGGATCTGCTCGCCAAGTTTTCCAGTCAGCTGTTGACCAACCCGTATCCCGCTTATCACGTGATCCGCAAGCTCGATCCGGTGCATTGGAGCGAGAGTTGGCAGTCCTGGTTCGTCTCGCGCTATGAGGACGTGGCCAGTTTGATGAAGGACAACCGGCTCTCGGTTTCCCAGGTCGGCAAGTTCTCCCACCGACTCGAAGGCGAGGGGGAAATGGACGAAGCTCGGGCCCAGCTCGCCAAGATCGAGGTGTGGCTGGCCAGTTTCCTGCTCTTTACCGACCCACCGGCCCATACTCGGCTGCGCGGCCTGATCAGCAAGGCCTTTACCCCGCGCAGCGTGGAGTTGCTGGCACCGGTGGTGCAAGAGCGCGTGGACCGGCTGTTGGAGCCCCTGCAGACCGGGCAGGTGGTGGACTTGATGGAGCAGCTGGCCGTGCCGCTACCGGTGATGACCATCGCTGATTTTCTGGGCAGTCGACCTCAGGACTACCGGGAGTTGGCGGGCTGGTCGCACGACCTGGCCAGCTTTCTGGGGGATGAGTACCTGTCGCCGCAGTCGGTTGCCCGCAGTTTGGGCAGTCTGGAGGGCATGGCCGGCTACTTCCAGAGCTTGATGGAAGAACGCCGGCGCAAGCCCGAGGAAGACCTGATGTCACGCCTGCTGCAGGCTCAGCACGAGGGCTCCACTCTGAAAGAGTCCGAAATTCTGTCGATGTGCATTCTGCTTTTCGGGGCGGGGCACGACACTACCACCAATTTCATCGCCAACGGCCTGCTGGCTCTGCTGCAGCATCCCAGCGAGTCGTCCAAGCTGGTTCAGCAGCCGGAGTTGTTGGACCGGGTGGTCGAGGAGGTTCTGCGCTTCGATAGTCCTTCTCTGATTGCCGTGCGCTCTGTGCTCCAGGAGCTGGAGGTGGGCGGTAAGACGCTGCTTCCGGGAGACAGCGTCAACCTCTGTATGGGAGCCGCCAATCGCGATCCCGGCCAGTTCCCCGACCCCGATAAGTTCCGCGTCGAGCGTCAGAACGGCAATCACATTCCGTTCGGCAAAGGCATTCACTTTTGCGTGGGTTCGTTCTTGGCACGCCTGGAGGCTCGCACCGTCTTTGCCACCTTTCTGCGCAAGTGGCCCAACAGCCGCCTGGCCGCACCCCCCGAGCGTATTCCCACTCTGGCTTTTCGCCGTCTGAAGCATTTGAAAGTTGAGCTTTTAGCATGATCCGAATGGCCAAGGCCGCCGATATTCCGGCCCTGAGGGAACTGAATCAAGCCTGTATCACGGCCGGCATACCCGCCACCAGGGAGGCCAGCCACGAGCAGGTGCGCGCCTATGCGGCCGATGCTTACGAAGACATGGACAGCATGCTGCGTCAGTCCGGCTTCGTGGTGCTGGTGGAAGAAACCAACAAGGAAATCACCGGCTACCTGATGCTGGATTTTGCGCACGTCGAGCCGTCCACCGGGGAGAAGCAGTGCTTCATTGTGGACCTGGCCGTGCACCCCGACAAGCGAGGGCATTTCGCCACCCATAGACTGATCAAAAAGGCCTCGGCGCTGGCGAAAGCGCGAGGCCTGAAGTATCTGGTCGGCATGGTCTCCAGCAGCAACGATCGCACCTTGCAGCTGGGCATGAAAGGGTTGGACTTTCAGGTGGAGCGCGTCCAGGTGATGCGCCGCACCGATATCGATTGAGCGCTTAGCGGCGACGTGGAGCCAGCGAGTTGACCACGTCGCTGGCTTCGCAGAGCAGATCCTCGATCGAGTTCAGGCGTTCTTCGCTGGCGCTCTCGACGAAGTCCCAGAGCTGATTGCTGGCTTCGTTGAGTAACTCCAGCGCTTGCTGGGTGCGCTGCTTCACTTCCACACTGTCGCGGGAACGCGAGACCTGACCTTCGGTCGAGGTCACCAGCCGTTCTAACGCCTGGACGGACTCTTCCAATTTGTCGGAGTTCTGGCTGCCGCTCAAAAAGGATTCGGCTTGCTGCATGATCGTGGCCAATAGAGCGGGCATGGGCCGCTCGTCGCTGGTGGCTCCGCCCGACAGGCCCTCGGTGCTGACCAGATTGACCACGCCCTCGTCGGGAGAAAGAACGGCCGCGAACATGGCCAGGTTTTCGGCTGCCGCGAAGAGCGACTCGCGCTGGCTGATCAGCAAATCCACATCGCCGGCCAGGCAAGTCTGGCGCATTTCCTGGAGCACTTTGAAGAGCTCTTCGGCAGCCTGGCTCAAGGATGGATCGGTGTCGGTGGGAAGCTGACCGCGCAGCCAGTCTTCGCACTGGTCCATGGTGTCGGCCAATTCTTCGGCTGGAATCAGTTGGCCCAGGAAGCGGTCCATGGCCGCGTTGACCAGATTGACGACCGGGAAAGGCGTGGGACCCATGGATAGATGGGACTCGACGGTTTCGGCCAGAGTCTGATCGAGGTCCTGGCTGAATTGAGCCATTTGCGAAATCCAGTGGCTGATTTCGTCGGGAGTGGCTTCGCCCGACTGGACGGCGTCCACCACGGCGTGGCAGGTGTCCATCAGCCTCTCCACGTGATTGTTCATGCGGTCCTGGACGCTGGGGTCTTCGAACTCGTCGATGAAGCTGCGCAGGTCCTGCTCGAAGTGGGGCATGGATTGAACCAGTCCGAGCGTCATCGGTCCCGGGGCTCGTCCTGCCTGCCAGGCGCGCAGGTGAACCAGCAGGCGGTTCAGATAAAGGTGAGAGGTGTCGCCGTCTTCGATCAATTCTTGATGTGCCGACTGAGCTTTACGGATGGCCACGATGGCGCGGTGCAGGTGCTCGCTGGCGGCTGTCCAGGCGGGGCCGGGCTCGTCGTCGAGTCTGGATTCCAGTTGTTCGAAACTGGTTTTCAGGTTGCGCAGTCCGTCCTGGAACTGCTCGACCATTTCTTTGGTGAATTCGGGATTCTGGGGTGCGTGCTCGATGAAAGAGTCGAGTTGCTGTTGGGTCGCCGGCAGGGCCTGTGTCAGGAGTTCGCCGAGGGCCTCTCTCTGATCGTCTCCCTGGGAGATTTTACGCGATAATTCGAGGATGGAATCACTGATGGTCTGCGACATGCGGGAGAGTTTGTCTCGCTCCTTCGAAAACCTCCATGAGGATCTCGATCTATACGGCCGCGCGACCCGAGGCCCAGGGAGCGGTCGGCGGGGCCTCCATTTCTACGCCAACCCCAGGTGCCAGCACGACGGGCAGGCTGTCGGAGCAGCGAGCAGCGCTGGCCATCGCCAGTTCGGCGCGGGCGATCAGCTTCATGACGTTTTCGGCCCGGTCGGGATAGGAACAGAGGCCCACATGAGCGGTCACGTAGTAGCGAGTCAGTAAGTCGGACTCGCGCGACTGCTGGCAGATGCGCTCGGCCGCGAACATGCCCGCCATGGCGTCGGTTTCCGGCATCAAGACCCCAAAGGTGCAGTCTCCCAGGCGGGCCACGATGTCGGTTTCGCGCACACACACTTGCAACACTTCGGCGAAGAGAACTTCCAGCTGGTTGCTCAACTCGTGCCCGTGGTGGTTGCGCACTTGCTCCAGGCCCTGCAGGTTGATGGCCAGCAGCGAAAGGGGGCGCTGGTAGCGACGTGCCCGCGTCAGTTCGTCCTGGCAGCGCTGATAGAGATGGTTGCGCGAGTAGACTTCGGTGACGGGATCGAGGATGGCCAGGTGGTAGAGGCGCGAGTTGTTGATCGCCTGGGAAGCCTGGACGGCGAGCTTCATGCCTTCCTCGATGTGCTGCGGTTGGAATTGCTTCCCCCGAGCACGGTTGGTGATGTTCATTACTCCCAGGGCCAGTCCGTCCACGTGCAGAGGCAGGCAGACGATGGAGGCCACCTGGGAAAGTTCTGGTTCGAGGAAGACCGGCTCGCGGTCGACCTGATTGACGATCATTGGCTGCAGTGACTGACAGACTTTGCCGGCCACTCCCTCGCCCAACTTCAGGCGTCGGCAAGATTGATCGCCCCGTCGGATGCGCTCCTGAACTTCAGGTTCCAGGCCGAAGGTGGCGCGCACCACCAGTTCGCCGCTGGACTCGTCCAGCAGCATGAGAGAGCCTTTTTCGCCGCCCAGGGTGGCTACCGCCGTGGCCAGCAGCTTTTCCAGTTGCGCGTAGCGGTCTTCCAGTCGGCTCAGCACCTGGGACCAGTCGTCCATCAGGTTCAGCAGGCGAGTTTGCTTCTGCACCTGATGGCGCTGGCGGTGGAGGGCTCGGCGGGTCTGTTCCAGGCCTTCCCGCATGCGCAGGCTGGCCAGTGCCTGAGAGGCGCGTTCTCCGAGGCGCTCCAGGAAATCCACGACGATCGCTTCCTGGGGCTGGCGGTCCAGCGAGATGACGGCGGTGGGCGCGTTGAGATTGCGCAGGCGCAGGCCGGCTGCAATCGGCTGCGCGATGCCGAGGGCCAGGCTGACGGCCTTGCCCTCGATCAGGTAGCCGCTGCCCGCGGTCAGCAAGGAGCGGACCGGAGTGGGCGAGACTTCGGGTCGTTCCGGGTAGCCGTGGGTGACCAGAAGCGGCGCCAGCGCAGGTTCGTCCAGACCGACGTAAAGCAAGCTGTGTTCTCCGCAGCGTTGGGCGACGGCGCGCAGCAAGAGCCGGGCGAAATCTTCTTCGTTCTCGGCTTGAAAGAGTTGACGAGCGATTTGGTCCAGCAGTCGCTGCTGGTACTCCTGGGCGACCAGGTCGGCAAAGCGAGCCGAGACCAGGTCGAGTGCGTCGTCGTCGTATTGAAGTATGTCCGTTATGTCTTGTGGCATTTGGTTGACCCCGAACCGCCAGCATACCCCGAGGTTGGTGGCCCGGGGATAGACGGGTTATTACCAGATGGTAAAGTTCACTCTTATAGCCCGATTGGCATCGGCGTAAACCTCGCCGAGTCGGAGTATTTAGGGTAATTTTTGATGGACTTAGGCTTTTCGCGTTCTTGATTGCGGTTAATGCTGGCAAAGTTAACTTAATGGTCTGTTCGGTGCAGTTGCGCCCGGCTTTTCGCGCGGAAAGCGCTAGAAATCTTGAAGCAGGCCCCCTTTCTGCCCTGAGCGAACACGCCCCGACATCTTTACGGAGGATTATCTCGTGGCCGTAACTCTGGAGAAACTCCAGCAGCACATCACCCAGAAAATGCCCAGCGCGGACGCCGAATTTCTCAAGCAACTGTCCGGTGCTCTCTTTGAAAAAGCCAGCGACGATTTCTTGGAATCGTTTGACGCCGAGGGAATGACAGCGATGACGCTGGGCGCTTTGCGCTCGCTCGAAGCTCGCAAGCGCTCTCCCCTGAGCGTCCGCCTGTTTAACCCCACTCTGGAAGGGGACGGCTGGACCTGTCCCAATACGGTTATTGAAATCATTCTCGACGATCGACCTTTCATCGTCGACACCATTCGGGCTGAACTCAAGCGGCTGGGGCTGCGCCTCAGCTACCTGCTCCACCCGATTTTGCACCTGGGCCGCGACGCCGACGGTAAGTTGGAGCGCAAGCTCGAGCGCTCCACCGCTGTGCGCGGTGAAGCTTACGAACTCTATTTCGTGGACCGCCTCGACGAAGCTCGTCAGGAAGAAGTGAAGGGGCGGCTGAACGCGGTCCTCGACGACCTGTTGCTGGCCACCAACGATTACCAGGATATGAAGAAGCAGGCGGAGGTGGTCAAGGAAACCCTGGCTGCGCTTCGTCAGGCTAGTTCCGATGAAACGCGAGCGGCCGACCTGGCTGAGTGCGAGGCTTTTGTCGACTGGCTGCGCTCCAATAACTTTATCTTCCTGGGATACCGAGAGTACGACCTGGTGGAAGACAAGGGCCAGAAGTGTCTGGTCATGCATCCCAACAGCTGTCTGGGCATCTTGCGCAACACCTCGCTCAGTAACTATATGAAGCCCGTACCCTTGAACGAACTTTCCGAGAATCTGCGGGCTCGGGTCATCAGCGGGCCCTTGCTGATCGTGACCAAAACGAATGCTGAGGCCACCGTGCATCGCGCCGTCCGCATGGACTACATCGGCGTGAAGAAGTGGGGCCCCGGTGACGAGACGCAGGGTGAAATGCGCTTTGTAGGCCTCTTCACCAGTCAGGGTCTGTCGACTCCGGTGCGCGAGATTCCCATTCTGCGGCGCAAGCTCCAGCGAGTGCTGGAAATGGACCAGGCTCTCGAGGGCAGTCACGACTTCAAGCAGATCGTATCGATTTTCAACTCGATGCCGCGCGAAGAGCTGTTCTGGACCGAAGCCGTGGCCCTGCACAAAGACATTCGCGCCATTATGGAGATTCAGCGTCAGCACAAGGTGCGCGTGACCTTGCGCCCCGATCCGCTGGCTCGTGGCGTGCAGGTGATGGTCATTATGCCGCGCGACCGTTTCAACACGGAAGTGCGTAACCGCATTCAGGAACTGCTTTCGGCCCGCTTTGGAGCGACCCATGTGGACTATCAGCTCTCCTTTGGCGAAGAAGAAGACCAGGTCCGCTTCCACTTCTTCTTCACCACCGACAACCGTCTCCACGACCTGGATATGGGCAAGCTGGAAAAGGAAGTCGCGGACCTCACGCGCACCTGGATCGATCTGCTCGGCGAGAAGCTGCGCCAGGTCCAGGGGGATGTGGAGGGAGCCCGCATCGCCAAGCTTTACGCGGAGTCTTTTGACGAAGCCTACAAGTCGGCGACCTCCTTCAACGTGGCCAGCAAGGACATCGGCAATCTGGAGCGCTTGTTCTCAAGCCAGGACGACCACTTTGTGGTCGACTTCATCAATGCTCCGGAAGACCAGTTGACCACCCCCTGCACTCAGTTGCGTATCGCCCATTACGGCGCCAGTTTCCATCTCAGCGACGTGCTGCCGATTCTGGAAAACCTGGGTCTCAAAGTGCTGGTGCAGAACAGTTTCGAAGTGCACTCGGCTCACGACAAAGAAGCCAATCTGGACGTCTTCCGCGTGCAGAAGAAGGGCAGCGGGCAGCCGCTCGACGCGCAGGCGGACCGCGAACGCTTCCTGGCCGCTCTGGACGCGCTGCTGGAAGGGCGGGCGGAGAACGATCGCCTGAATGGACTGGTGCTCACCACTCGTCTCAGTCTGCGTCAGGTTGCTCTGCTGCGCAGCTACCTGGTGCACTTGGGGCAGATTCAACCGGCGAACGCGCGCGACTTCCTGATCGATTCGCTGTTGGGTAACCCGAATTGCGCCCAGTTCCTCTACGAATACTTCGAGGCTCGCTTCAAACCGGGCCTGGACAAGCGAGAGGAGTCGATGGAGTCGGCCAAGGGACGCTTCTTCGACAGTCTGAATGCGGTGACGTCGCTGGCCTTCGACCGCACTCTGCGCGACCTCTACAACTTGATGTCGGCCTCGCTGCGCACCAACTACTTCTTGGACAAGCCCTATATCAGTCACAAGATCAATTCCCACGAGGTGAAAAAGATGCCGGAGCCCCGGCCGCTTTTCGAAATCGTGGTGGTGGCTCCGGGCGTCGACGGCATCCATTTGCGCGGCGGCAAGGTCGCTCGCGGTGGTCTGCGTTGGTCGGACCGCCCCGACTTCCGCACCGAGGTGCTTGGTCTGATGAAGACCCAGATGACCAAGAACGCGGTGATCGTGCCGGTGGGCTCCAAGGGTGGCTTTGCGCTCAAGAACGCGCCCAAGGACCGGGCCGAAGTGGCCGTCTACGTGGTGGAGCAATACAAGACGTTTATTCGCGGCTTGCTCGACCTTACCGACAACAACGTGGGCGGCAAGGTGACTCATCCCGAGGGGCTGGTCATCTATGACGAGGACGATCCTTACCTGGTCGTGGCCGCCGACAAAGGCACGGCTACTTTTTCCGACATCGCCAACAGTGTGTCGGCCGAATACGGCTTCTGGTTGGGCGATGCATTCGCTTCGGGCGGATCCCAGGGTTACGACCACAAGAAAGAAGGCATCACGGCTCGCGGCGCCTGGGAAGGCGTGTGTCGTCACTTCCGCGAGATGGGCGTCAATGTTCACAAGGAAGAGATCACGGTGGCCGGCATCGGCGACCTGGCTGGCGACGTCTTCGGCAATGGCCTGATCTACAGCGATACGCTGCGCCTGATCGCGGCCTTCAATCACATCCACATCTTCCTGGATCCCAATCCGGAGGCCAAGAAAAGCTATCAGGAGCGAGTGCGCATGTTCAATCTGCCCCGCTCCAGTTGGGAAGACTACGACAAGTCCTTGATCAGCAAGGGCGGCGGCGTCTTCTCGCGTGCCTCCAAGTCGATCGACCTGAGCCCGGAGATCCGCCAGGCTCTGGGAATCGAAGACGAGTCGCTGAGCGGCGAGGACCTGGTTAAGGCCATCCTCAAGGCTCCCGTCGACCTGCTCTGGAACGGCGGAATCGGCACCTACGTCAAGTCCTCCGATGAGCGCAACGTGGACGTAGGTGACTCGAGCAATGACTCGGTGCGCATCGATGCTCCCGAGTTGCGGGCCAAAGTGGTGGGCGAAGGTGGAAACCAGGGCTTCACGCAGCTGGCCCGCATCCAATACGCGCTGGGCGGCGGACGTATCAATACCGACGCCATCGATAACTCGGCCGGCGTGGATATGAGCGACCACGAGGTCAACATCAAGATCCTGTTCGGCCAGATGATCTCCCGGGGCGAGCTCACCAATGAGCAGCGAAACGCGGTACTGGGCGAGATGACCGATGAGGTCAACAAGCTGGTGTTGGCCGACAACTACCATCAGACTCTGTCGCTTTCGATTTCCGAGCGCCGCAGTCGCGAAAATCTGGATGTCTTCATCTCGATGATGGAGTATCTGGCCGACCGTGGCGGCCTGCGCACCGACGTGGAGTTTCTGCCCGACTCGCGCACCCTGCAGGAGCGGGTTCGCTCGGGACGCGGCTTTGCACGTCCGGAGCTGGCCATCCTGATGGCTTACTCCAAGATGGGCCTGTTCCGTCGTATTCTAGAGACGGACTTCCCGGACGAGCCGGCCTTCCAGAATCAGTTGGTGGAGTATTTCCCGACCGCGATGCAGCAACGCTTCCCGGACTGGATCAAGCGCCATCCGCTGCGCCGCGAGATTATCGCCACTCAGTTCACCAATCGGGTGATCGATATTCTGGGCATGACCTTCGTGCATCGCAAGATTCAGGACACCGGCGCCAGTCCCATCCAGGTGGTGCGTGCCGCTCTGTCCGCTCTGGAGATTGTGGGCGCCTATGATTTCGTGCGTCAGGTCAACGATCTCGACAACCAGGTTCCGGCTTCCGACCAGTACGGCGCTCTCGAGCGTCTGGGCGTGGCCGTCGAGAACGTGGTCGCCTGGACGCTGCTGACCGACGCCGATCTGAGTTCGCTCACCGACTTCATTCAGCGCTACAAGACGCCGCTTTCGGAGCTGCGCGGCAAGCTCGCCGAGCTGCTGCCTCCCAAGCAGATCGAACGCCTCAATCGTCTCAGCGAAGAAGCCAAAGCCAAGGGCTTCCCCGAGGGCGTGGCTCAGGCTCTGGTCAGTCTGGAGTGGGTGCCCAGCGGTCTGGGCGTGATCGAAACCCATCTGCAGGCCAAGGTCTCCCTGGCGGAAGCGGCCACTCGCTACTTCTCGCTGGTCGAGCGTTTCCAGCTGAGCTGGCTGCGCAACACCCTCAAGGCCCTGCGCGTCACCGACAAGTGGGAACAGATCGCTCTCGAAGGCCTGGCCGTCGAGTTGCGCCGGGTGCAGCTGCAGCTGGTGCTGAGCAATCAGGAATTCCCGAGCGTCGACGGTGGTCTGGTCTTCCGCTACTTCAATGCTCTCGACGAAATCAAGGCCAAGGGGACGATTACCCTGGCCGCCGGTGACGTGCTGGCGCGTATGTTGGGTCAAATGGCTCAAGGTGCTCACAGTCACGATCCGCGCACCTTGGAAACTCTGCCGGCTCTGCCCGGTGTGAAGACCAAGCGGCGCTGAGCTCAACCGGGAACTCCGAGAACGGGCACTGCATTGGTTCGCCCATGCAGTGCCCTTCTCTGGACGACGTAACGCCCGCCCATCTTTCGGAATGCGAGAGGTGTCGGCGGGCTTTGGCTTTGCAAGAGGGACTGCGGGCCAAGCTCCAGGCGGCGGAAGCCACTGAGCTTCCCGAGGGCTTTCGCGCCCGCCTGGTGGCCCGCCTGGACCGCGTCCAGGCGGAGGTGGAGCCGGGTCGACTGGCTGCTCGTGGCTGGACCGGGCGCATCTTCCGGGGGCTGGGACTGGTCGCTTGTCTTTTATTGGCCTGTCTGCCGCTGATGTTTCGGGGTCAGGCTTCTCAGTTGAGTGAGGCTCTGGCCGAGCATCACGCCGCCTGCTGGGCTTTGCCAACCAATTCCCGGTGTGTTACCGACGTTGAGCATTGGGTTGAGACTCATCCGGCCGCCCAGATGAGGGTGCCGTTGGCTCAGGGGTTCGTCGAGAAAGAGCGGCGCATTTGTCCGTTTGGCGACGTCGCGACGGGGCCACATTTGCTGCTGCTCGATCCCAAGGGCCGGCAGGCTTCTCTGTTTATTCTGCCGCTTTCCGAGTCTAAGGGTCGAGTTCCGAAGGACCTTCAGGCTCAGGCGGTGGGCTCGCAGACGGTGGCGATGTGGCACAGTCGCAACTGGGCCTTCGCGCTGGTGGCCCAGGGTTCCAAGGACGAGGTCGTGCAATGGGTGCAGCCGGCTCTGGGTAGTGACCAGCCCTGGCGGATTCTGGCGGCTCGCTGAAGTGTCCATCACCGCGGAAGATCGGGAAAGATTTGATCGGGAGGCTCTGGTGCACGCCGAGGCCCTGTTCCGCTTTGCGCGTCGCCTGACAGGGCAGGACGATTCGGCGGAGGATCTGGTTCAGGAGTGTTTTGAGAAGGCGTTGCGCTCTTTTCATCAATACAAGCCGGGCACCAACTGTAAGTCCTGGCTTTTTACGATTCTGCACAACTGTCATCGGATGCGCCTGCGTTCCGCTCAGCATCGGCGCGAGGTGCTCGATCCCGGCGATGATCCGAGCTTCTCGCTGGTGGAGCATTTTCTCGAACACGAAGTTTCTTCGGAGCAGACTTTCTTTGACAATACCCCCAGTGCGGAAGTCCGTCAGGCGGTAGGGGAGTTGAGCGAGGGATTGCGTTCCGTGGTGCTGCTCTCGGATGTGGAAGGACTGACCTATCAGGAGATCGCGGAGGTCCTGTCAGTGCCGATCGGGACCGTGCGTTCTCGCTTGAACCGGGCGCGCACCAGTCTAAGCCAGAAGCTCTGGCAGATCTTTCGCGCGCACCTGGCGGTGCCGGCACGATGATGGACCGCGTCTTTCAGGAGGGCGTGGGTCCCCTACTGGCTCCGCTGGGCTTCTCGGGTCGTGGTGGATTGCTGCGCAAGGATGGCTGGGTTTTGGAGATTTTGCCGGGCGCGGACCGCTTCGAAGTGGGCGTCGGAAAAGGCGGTAAAAGCTGGTCGGAGTGTCCGGAGCGCACGACTCTGGGAGAACTCTGGAAAGGCAAGCCTTATCACTGGAAGATGAACTCTCCGGCCGATATCAAGCCAGCCGTGGAGCAGGTCACCGTGCTGGTACTCGAGCTGGCGCTGCCCTGGTTTCAGGGCAGCTAGCCAGACTCTTAAATCAGGCCCTTTTTGATGGCGATGACGGTTGCTTCGGTGCGATTGTTTACGTGCAACTTCTGGAAGATGTTGGAGATGTGGTTGCGCACCGTGTGTTCGCTGATGTCGAGTTCGTCGGCGATAATCTTGTTGGGCTTGCCGTCGGCGACCATCTTGAGAATCTCTTTTTCGCGGGGGCTGAGTGAAGCCAGGGCGGCGTCGTAGAGATCGTCTTTGCGATGGGTCGGGTTGGCGAACTCGGCCAGCAGGCGGTCGGCCAGCAGGGGCTCCAGGCTGGAGCCTTCGTGGAAGACCTGGCGTACGGTGGAAGCGACCTTCTCCGAAGGGTTGTCCTTGGTCAGGTAGCCACAGGCGCCGGCTTTCATCGCTCGCAGCAAGTGAGGCAGGTCTTTGTTGACCGTCAGAATGACGATGCGCGTGACCGGCACCAGCGCCTTGATGCGGCTGCAGACTTCAATGCCGTCGATATCCGGCAGGTTGAGATCCAGCAGGATGACGTCGGGGGCGTGAGTGACGGCCAGATTGACCGCCTCTGCTCCCGTGGTGGCTTCGCCGATGACCTGAAGGTCCGCGTGCTGTTTCAAAAGGCTTTTCAGGCCTTCACGAAAGAGCAGTTGGTCTTCAACCACCAGTAGTCTAATTGGCTCGTCTGAATTCCCCATCGCCAGGCATTGGCCAAGGGGACGACTCGCTCCTCCATAGATCGGAAACTGCCTGCAGATCGAGGGGAAACCTGGGGGAAGAGAGGGCCCTGTTCTGCGACGCAGTAGACCTGTTTTTTCGGGCACCCCGGCTGTTGCTCGCGCGGAAAGCCCGTCATTTAAGGAGATTCATGCGTAAGTCGTTTTGTCTGGTCCTGTTGTATTGTCTGAGTCTGGGCGCGCACGCCAAACCGGCGGCCGATTTCAGTTGGGACCCCTATGTGCCCGCCGACAACCAGTTGTTTCCCTCGTTCTTCGTGGCCCTGGCCGCCATTCAAAGTGAGGAAGACGTGGAGGGCTTCACCGACGCCGTCGTTTCCAGTGGCGGAAAGGAGGCGGTCGCCTACATGCAGGGGCAGGGACGTTTTGGGGTGGTGCTGCACCACGCCGGTGCCAAAACCAAGATTCGCTACTCCATCCAGTTGGGCGACCTGGCCGAGGTGCAAACCTTCGAGAAGGTGACGACCGAGAAAGAGAAAGATCTGACCGTCATGTGTCCGGCCGTGGTCTGGAACTTCGACAAGCTGAAGCACCTTAATCAGCCGACCGTGATCAACGCCAAGTTCTGGGTGAGCGTGGACGGCAAGGCCAATCAGGCCAAGAATGTGACCATCAGCGTGCGCAGCATCAACGATGCCCTCTTCGCCTATCAGTATCGCAAACCGGACGGCAGCATCGCCTGGATGGACGCCAAGTGGATTTTTGCCGCTTATGTCAACGAGGACCATCCCTGGATCGAGAAGATCCTGGCCGAAGCTCTCAAAACCGGGCTGGTCAACAGTTTTTCCGGCACTCAGGCTGACCAGAACGGCGTGATGAAACAGGTCTTTGCCGTCTGGTACGTGATGCAGAAGCTCGGCTTCCGCTACAGCAGCATCACCGACAGCTCGGCTTACGGCCGCAAAACCTACAGCCAGTATGTTCGGCTCTTTGACGACTCGATCAAGTCCGGCCAGGCCAACTGCGTCGACGGCAGCGTGCTTTTCGTGGCTATCCTGCAGAAAATCGGCATCCCCGCCAACCTGGTCATCATTCCCGGTCACTGCTTCGTCTGCTTCGACAACGGCAAGGAGTGGGTGGGTCTGGAGACGACCGTGATGGGCATCGTGGGCGACATTCGCAATGAGGCAGCCCGTCCCGAGTGGGCTCAGTTCGGCGACCAGGCCGAGCTGCAAGTCTCGCTGGCCACCTTCGATAAGGCCATCAAGACGGGCGACAAGGAGCTGGCCGAGAATTGGAAGGCGCTCAAGGCCGACGAGGACCCGCGCTACAAGCTGGTCAACATCAAGGAGTTGAGGAACCACCACCACATCAACATCTCTCGGTAACTGGCGGCGACCATTGGTTCACGATGGACGCAAATTCTTAACCTGCCGGCCGGGCGAAGGCGCTATACTGAGCAGCACAAACGAAAAAATCCACCTGTCGTGAAGGAATTTCAAGGACATTGGTGGGCTAAGGCGTATGGAGGTGCAACACCCATGACTGCATTGTTTTTTATAAGTGCCATCCTCGGGATTTTGATCGCCTTCGTGGTGCACGAATGGGCGCATGCCCAGGCTGCTTATTCGCTAGGCGACCCGACTTCGAAGTATGACGGCAGGCTTACGCTAAACCCGGCCGTGCACCTCGACTTTGTGGGAACCATGGTTTTGACTTGCAGCATGATTATGAGCCATGGCTCTCTCTGCTACGGGTGGGCCAAGCCAGTGATGTTCAATCGCGACAATTTCAAGAGCCCTTGGGTGGATGGCGCTCTGGTGGCGCTGGCTGGGCCCGTCTCCAATCTGTTCACCGCGATGTTTTTCGCCACTCTGTGCAGATTCGGGATTCCCGGCCGGGATTTTTTCGCTGTTTTTGTTATGGCCAACATTTGTTTTGGACTGTTTAACTTGTTTCCGCTACCCCCGCTGGATGGCTGGAAAATTCTTCAGGCCTTCGTTCCTCGTGGCATTGCCTATCAGATGCAGAACTTCGAAGAGCGTCTTGGGCGTTTCGCCCCCGTGTTCTTGCTGCTCTGCTCGCTCGGGTTTGTGCCGCTTTTCGTCGCTCCGGCCGTCTTCTACACGCGCTACTTCTTGATGGAGTTTCCTGGATAGATGACCGCTACCGGGTATCAGCAACACGCCGTCAAGAGCAACTACCAGGTCTCGTTGCCTCAGTTCGAGGGACCCCTGGACCTTTTGCTGCATCTGGTGGACGACGAGAAGCTGCCCCTCAGCGACATTTCCTTAGCAGCCGTGGCCCAGCAGTATCAGGGTTATTTGAAGACCCTGGAGGCTCTGGACGTCGAGATCGAAAGCTCCTACATCGTCGTCTTCGCCCAGTTGCTGGAACTCAAGTCCAAGCTGTTGCTGCCTCCCGAGCCGACTCCCATGGACATGTACGAGGAGGATTTCTGTCCTTCCATGGCCGGCGACGACTACGTGGAGGATGCGCCCAACGAGCTGCTCGACCAGCTTCAGGCCTACCGATTGGTCAAGGACGCGGCCGACTGGCTCTACAACCGCGAAACCCGCAGCATGGCCCAATACACGCGGCCGGCCGGAGTGCTGGAAGTCGATTGTCCCGAGCTGGATGTGTCGCTGGAGTCTCTGGCGGCCACCTGGGTTCGCATGGATCGCAAGTATGAGGCTCCGCGTCGTCCCATCGAGCTGCGGCGGGTGGTGCTGTCGGTGCCGGACCGCGTCAAGCAGATGTGGGATATGATCCGACGAAACCCGCGCACCTTCTTCCACGAGATCTTGAATGGCGACTGGAACCGCGCCTTTATCATCGTCAGCTTCCTGGCCGTGCTGGAACTGGTGCGCCGCAGCCGTGTGACCGCCGTGCAAGAGTCGGTAGATGACGACATTGTTTTGAGTCCTTATGAAGGCGCCAAGGATCTGGGCGCCCCGGAAACCGCTGAGGAGTATCGATGAGCCGTAACGACTACCCGTCCCCTGATGAGAGATTCCGTATTCTGGAGTCGATGATTTTTGTGAGCCCCACTCCCGTTCGTTTGAGCGAACTGGCCGAGGCCACCGGTTGGACGGAGGGAATGATCGAGCGCGACCTGCGTCAGGTAGCGGGCCGCTATCTGGACCACGGACTGGAGTTGCAGCGAGTGGCGGGAGCCTATCGTCTGGTGACCAAGGCCGAACTTTCCGAGCACGTCGAGCGCTTGATCGGCGTGCAGACCCGTCGTCGTCTGTCGCGCTCGCAGCTGGAGACGTTGGCGGTGGTGGCCTATCGCCAGCCGGTCACTCGTGCTCAGGTGGAAGCTTATCGCGGCGTGAACTGCGAGCGCTTGCTGGCCCAGTTGAGCGACCTGCGCTTGATTCGTGAGGCTGGCCGCGCCGAGTTGCCAGGTCGACCCTATATTTATGCTACGACTATCGAATTTTTGCGCTACTTTGGCATCGACAAGCTGGAGAATCTACCCGACATGGGCGAGCTGAAGCGCCAGCCTGTGGAAGGCATTTCCGCCTCCCAGGCCCTTTGGAACGCCAGCGCTCGCGGCGAGTCGAGTTGGGACGCTCCGGCCGCTGTTTCCGAGGAGATGGCCGTGCCCGAGCCCGCGCCCGCCGCGGTGGCTCAGGCGCCTTCCACCATTCAGGCGATGGCCCCCATCGCCGAAGAGCTTTCCGGAGCCGCCGCCTCCTCCACCAAGAGCTTGCGCAAACTGCTGGATAAGATTCGCGGCCGCAGTCCGGCCAAGGCTTCTCGCGTCGAAGAAGCCAGCTAGACTCCATGAAGGTCCGTGCCGCCAGGCCTGAGGATCTTCCCGAGTTAGAGCGACTGCGGCGGGCTATGCCCTATCCGGGGTCGCTCTTTTTAGAGGAGGCCGACTACCTGGAGCGAGCCCTGGAGAGGCTGCGAGACGCCCTGCCGCGGCTGGCGGAGCTACCGGACGTGCGCCTACTGGTCCTGACCGAGGGCGAGGGCTTGAGCGGCTACCTGTTTCTCGAGGTGGACGACGTGCACGGGGTGACCCAGCAGTTGCAGGCCGTGCTGCTGGATTTCGCCGTCTTCGAATTTGCAGGGCTGGCCAAGCTGATGGTTCGAGCGCGCAAGATCGTAAACGCCTTCGAGAACGAATACCTGGTGGTCGACCTGTCTGCTCAGGACCGGCGCACTCAGCTCTGGTTCTACCGCTGCGGCTTTCGAGGCGAACAGACCCGCGTGGTCAAGTATCTGCCAGCGGGCTTCCAGGGGGCGGCCTCGGCGGACTATCCGATTCGCCAGGCACGTCCGGATGATTTGCCTTTTCTCCTGGAGGTGCACGCGGCCTTCACGCGCGCTTACCGTCCGGCCGGTCGCGAAGTGGATCTGCAAGCCCTGGAATCCAGCTATCAGATGAGCTACCTGTTGCTGGATCTCTCCAGTCCCCTCTACTTCGTGATTGAGGAACGCGCCAGCGGCAAGAGGGCGGGTTATTTGTTGCTAAATCTCGGTGAGCCGGTGGCCGGCAAGAAGACCTTTTATGTGTATGACGTTGCCATCGCTCCCGAGTTCTCCGGCCGGGGGCTGTCCGTTTTTCTACAGGGAAAGGCGGAGTCGATCGCGGGAGTAGAGGGTGGTTTTGTCTACGGGGACGGCAGTCTGGAGGTGGCTTCGCTGGCGAGTTGGCACACCCAAATGGGCTACCCGGTGGACACTATTCGCTTTTCTCTGGAATGTCGGGAGCTGCCAAAATCCCGATGCCCATGAGCGAAAGACCGTGTTGTGGCCGAACAATCTCGACTTTCTTCCCATCGAGTTCTTTCCAGAGCCGGCCGACTTCGATGCTCGGGTGAGTGTGGGCAATATCGTGAAAGGCCAGGAATCGATGGGGGAATTGACGGTTGATTTCGTAGTCGGTTTTCACTCCCCCGTAGCTGTGGTCCCCGTCGATCAGAACCAGATCAAAGTGGCCCAGAGACTCGCGCCAAACCTTGTATTCCTCAGAATGCGAACTGCCTTGAAAGAATTGAGCTTTCTTGGGAATGCGAAAGGGCAGGCTGCATTTTCCGGCTGCTCCGTAATCGCAACAGGCCACTTTTTCGAATCGAAAGAGCCTTTGCAGCAGCACCAGATGAGCACCCGTCCAGGAACCGATCTCCAGGTAACTGCGAATGTTGTGGGCTTCAATAAATTCACACAATCCGACCAATTCCTCGCGAATTTGCAGCACCGCGTCGGCCAGGGGCACGCCGAACTTTTGCCAGAGGTCCTCTAGAGCCTCGTCCCAGCAACGCACATCGGCCAGCTCGTTTCGGAAATCACGCACCGCCTGCGATTCGCTCCAGCGCCGCGCAGGCCCTGTCCGCGCCGTTTCCATCGGCCCTGGTGGCCTCCGCCCAGCGCCGGCAATCGGCCCCCACTCCGGCCTCCAGCAATGGCTTTATGTGAGCCACCAGAGCCTCCAGCGTGAGGCTTGCGCGCGCGATTTGGCGGGCTACTCCCAGGCGAACCAGACGGGCGGCGTTGTCAGGTTGGTCGTGACAGAGCGGAATCACCAGTTGGGGAATCCCGCTGGCCAGCGCCCGCACACAGGTCCCCATACCTCCGTGATGGATTAGCATCCGACTCCGAGGTAGCAGCCGGTCAAAGGACACAAAGCCGACCACGCAGAGGTTCTGGTGCGCTTCCAGGGACACGGCTGCCCGATTTGGAGAGACCGCCAGCATACGAAGACCCAGTCTACGGCAGCTCGCCCAAGCCAGCTCAAATTCCGTTTGGGCATGCTGCATGCCGGTGCCGAAAGTGACTACCACCGGGGGGTCGCCGGCCTGGAGAAAGGCCTCTACCTCGGAGGACAAATCGCCCCTGCCGGGGGCCAGCACGAACCCGGCGTAGTCGAGGGCTACCGGCCAGTCCGAGGCGCGCTCAGCGAACCATTCTGGAAAGAGAGCCAGGGAAGCCCGTTTCGAGACGGCCCAGGGCAAAATCGATTCGACCTGCGCCAGTCCCAATTCGGCCCGGGCGGCGTTGACCGGAGGCCCAAGCACAAGCCGGCTCCCCCACTCATACATCAGTGTGCTCATGGTTCCGCCCACCACCACTGGGGGCGAAATCCGACTGCACAGAGCGGCCGGATTGGCCCAGATCGAAACCAGCCCAACAGCGCAGACTTCTTGGGCTAATCGCGCGGCCGGACCGCTGCAGAAGTCGGCTATCAAAAGCATTTCTTCGGGCCGGGGCTGTCGTCGCACCCACTCCGTCAGGGGCCGGATAGGCGGCACGAAAAAGCCCTCGACCATGGTTCCGAAAGCCTGCGCAGGATTCCACAACTCCGGCCTGGCCAGCACCGCTTGATGGGCCTCGCGGCTAACGGTGGGCTCGAACTCCAGCCCTTGCTCTTGAGCTAATTCTCGGAAAGGTTCCGGTGCCGCTACGACCACGTGGTGTTGGCGCTGGCGCAGCCGTACGCCGATCTCCAGAAAGGGAACAAAATCCCCCAGAGTGCCCGTGGAGCAAATCACAAATCGCACGCTGGAGAAATGCGCCCGGTCAGGAACGAGTCCTGCTGCAGGAGCGACTGGGAGCTACATGTTAAATGATTGTGAAAAGCTTCCCAAGCTCAGCCCGGTATGAGAGAATCAACTCAAGCAAATCACAGGAGGACCTCAATCATGGCTATTGGTGAAATTATCGGTAAAGTCATCGGCGGCATTGCTGGAGGCGGCAAAGGCAACAAGGGCGGCGGCGAAGGCGGCGGTGCCATGGAAATGGTTCAGAAGCTGGTGAGCGCCATCACCGGTCAAGGCAACTAAAGATCTCTTAATAGAGGCCTGAAGCGGGCCTTTAGCAAACCAAAAGAACTCGGCCGGTGACGGTTCGGGTTTTTTGAATTTTTGGAGGGTTTTGAACATGGCTTCGGACGAAGAGGAAGTCCCCGCTTGGGGTGGTGCGATTCAAAGCGCGATCAGCCAGGCGGGTGATGAAGAGGACGAGGAAGGGGTCAACGTCGTCAGCGGCGACGGTCTCACGGCTGGCGGCTCGGGAGCCGGAGAGCTTCCCTACGTCACTCTGCTGAAGCTGGCGGTGGCCGGTCTGAGGTCCGGTGAACTTAGTGAAGAGCAGTTTATCGAAGGGGTCTCCAAGCTGGATGTGATCACCGACAATGCTCTTCGAGTCTACGCGATTCCCACCGTGAAGAAAGATCTACCGGGTAAGCTTACCGAGCATCAGAATGAGATCGTCGATGCGCTGGAGGTCGAACTGCACCGTCTTAAAGAGGGCCTGACTCTCTTGCTCAACTTCCCCAGCACGAAGAACCAGGGTGACCTTGATACCGGTCTGCAGACCTGCATCGACGCTATGAACGCTTCTCGCGACATTCAGAGTGAAGCGAAAATCGAGAAAGCGGCCATTGACGAGCGAAAAAGGGATGAAAAAGCCCGTCGCGCCGAGGCCGCCGCAGCGGCCGACGAAGCCGAGTCGGAAGAGTAGTTTGATTTTGGTGGTGAACAACAGGCCGGAGTTTCCTTCGGCCTGTTCTCTTTTGTGGAAGGCTCAGGCAGCATGAAACTGCCCTACTTTGATATCATTCTGTCGCGGTTTGAAAGCGGCGACCCTGAATTCCTCGAGAATTTCCACCGCCATGTCCACTTTGGCGCCTGGACGGGCAACGAGAGCCCGGCTCAGGCCATGGAGCAGCTGACTCAACTGCTGATCGATCTGGCCGACGTTCAACCCGACCAGCACCTGCTCGACGTGGGTTGCGGCTTCGGAGGCACTTTGATGAGCCTGAGGGAGCAGTTTCCGTCGGTTGCTTTAACGGGATTGAACATCGACGGGCGCCAGTTGGAGATCGCTCGCAGCCGCCTACCGGAGGTTCCGTTTCTCCAGGGCGACGCCTGCGCCATGCCATGTGCGGACGCTTCCTTTGACCGGGTGCTGGCGGTGGAGTGCATCTTTCATTTTCCCAGTCGAAGGGCGTTTTTTGAAGAAGCGCGCCGGGTGTTGCGCTCGGGGGGCAACCTGACCCTTTCGGATATCGTGCTTCCGGAGGGCACCCCGCACGGGTCGTTCGATCACAGCGCGGAAATGCTTTGGGGCCGGCATACCCAGATTGGAATCGATGAGTATCGGGCGCTGGCCGCCGAAGTCGGACTTGAGCTCACAGAGAGCGAGGACATCAGTCCTCTGGTTCTACCCACCTACGACTTTTTGAGCAGCCTGCTGGGTCCTTATCTGGCCGAAGTGCACGAAGTCGCCCGCCTCTCTAAATTCTTTATGGAAATGGGCGGGTTCGGTTACTGGCTCTTGAAGTTCGAGCTCAAGCAATAGGCGAGGCGGGATCGGCCAGCGAGGCGCGCAGCCGGTTCTGAAAATCTTCCACGTAAAAGCGAGCCTTCTTTTTGGAAAAGCAGCTGATGCGGTAGTGCAGAATGCCTTGTAACGAGTCTTTCTGTTCGACGATTTCCAGTTGCACCGGCGACGAGTTGAAGGGCGAGTCCACGAAGAGAAATTCCCAGGGACCCAGCGGACTGCTGATCAGTCCTCCGCTGCGTAAACCCAGGTCTTCTCTGGCGGGCCCTTCGCCTTCGACCCAGCGGGCCTTCTGGTACTGCTGGAACATGATCCAGACGTCGGTGCGCGGCACCGGCAACGTCGTGACCACCGGAAAGAACTGACGGCTGACCACCTCGGTAATGGTGCTGCGATTGGCGGCCCACAACTCTTGCCAGCTCTTGAGCTCGTGTAGCTTGCGCCGGTAGAGCACGAGTTGGGCGAAAAAGCCCACGGTCTGATCGAAGCGCTGGTGCGGCCGGTTGGCCACCGCTCCACCGATGCAAAAGTCGTCCAGGCACAGGTCGGCGCCCATGGTGGCCTGCAAGGTGGAGAGCATCAGGTTGAACATGGTGATTTTGTGGCTGCGGCAGACCTGTCGCGCCTGCTCGACCACGTCCCCTTCCAGGCGGAAGAAGACTTTGAAAGCGTGGTCGTCGCTTTCCGAGTGAGGCAGGGCCAGGTCCGGGCAGTGAGCCAGCTCCTGGAGCCACCAGGCGCGCATTTCTTCGGCTTTGGGCAGAGCGAACCAGGCGTGCTGCCAGGCGCAGAACTCGGAGAAGCTGGGCGGGGGAGGGTCCTGCGGCGGCACTTCCAGCTCGGCCATGATTTGTTCTAGGCTCCAGAGGTCGGCGGCACAATGATGCACGTCAAACTGCATGATGTCCTCGCTTTCTCTCTGATACAGACGCAGGCGGCAAACCGGTAGCTTGCCCATGTCAAAAGGCTCGAGAGCATCCTCTTTCAGCGCTTCGCGGAGCCGGTCCGTGCTCCAGTCGCGAGCGTCCACCAGCTTGAAGGCGAGCTGATGGTTTTCATGAACGCGCTGCTCAACCTGACACTCGTTGTTGAGGTCGTGAAGACCCAGCGAACCCAGCCGGACCATGAGAACCTTGGCGTGGTACTCGATGTCCTTTTCTTGGGGCACGTGATAGGTGGTGCGTAGGGCCGGATGGCGGTCCACGAGCCGCTGCGTGCGGCTACGCAGCAAATCAGGATCTTGCTTTTGCAGAAAGCGCACGGTGGAGCGCATGTTCCAGACCGGGGCCTGGCCGAGGACACAGTCGAGATAGAGGCCCTGAAGAATGAAGGCAGTCTTGCAGACGACTGCCTGTTGCTTCAGCAGACTGGCCAGCATGGCGCGCTTTTGCTCCGGGGTCAGAGATTGGACATTCGGCTTCATTCGGGACTGTTCATCAGCATGGCGCCTAGCATGGCCTCGATTTCGTCGTCTTCCAGATGGTCGAGTTGCTGTTCTCCGACCGGAGCGGCTTCTTCTTTAGGCTGCATTTGATCGGCCAGCAAGACCACCAGGCTGTCCACCGAGGGCTGGTCCAAGAGAGCGCTGGCCGAGAGAGTGAGGTTGAGGGTGCTTTTGACCCAGTTGCGCAGCTGCAGCGACATCAACGAGTCCAGCCCCATGTCGGAGAGCGACTGGCTGGTGTCGATCTTCTGGGGTTGCGTTCCCAGCACGCGGGCCAGTTGGGCCATCAGCATGGGATGCAAGGCGGCCCGGCGTTCCTCGGGTTCCAGGTTTTCCAGGTTCTGCGGACCGCTCTCGGCCGTTCCGCTACCGGCCAGCAGCGCTTCGAAGCGAGGCACCGGTTTGCCGCCCATGGCTTTGAGCAGCAGCGCCCAGTCGGCGTTCATCACGCCCACCTGGGTGGGATTGACGCGCAGGGCGCCCTCCATGGCCTGCATGGATTCTTTGGAGGTAATCATTTTGCTGCCTCCCGATTCCAGCCAGGCCGCCACCATCGGGTTGCGGGCCAGATAGCCGACGTCGCCAATCGGTCCCCAGTTGACGGTCAGGGCCGGCAGGCCCAGGGAGCGCCGGTAATGGGCCAGACTGTCGAGGTAGGTGTTGGAAGCGGCGTAGTTGCCCTGGCCAGCGGCTCCGAACCAGGCGGCGTTGGAGGAGAACAGGATGAAGAAATCCAGCGGTTGCTGCAGCGAAGCCTGATGCAGGTTCCAGCTGCCGTGAATCTTGGCGTGGAAGACTCCCTCCAGGCGCTCGCGGGTCAGGTTGAGGGTGGGCACGTCATCCAGGGCCATGGCGGCGTGCACGATGCCCCGGACCTGTCCGAGTTTCTCGAAGAGGGCCTCGACGGCTGCGGCATCGCCCACGTCGACGGCGTGCGCTTCGACCCGCGGATCGTCAAAACCGCTGTGGGCTTGCGGGGTTCTGGAAAGAACGGCGACTCGCCCGGCGTTGTGTTTGAGCAGCCAGAGAACCACCTCGCGGCCGAATCCACCCATTCCGCCCGTCACGATGTAGGTGCCGTCGGGAGAAGGCTTCCAGTTGGGCTGGACGGCTTCAGGGGGTTCGGCCTGCAGCACCACCTTACCGATGTGGCGGGCCATGCTCAAGCAGCGGAAGGCCTCGACGGCCTGGTTGTAGGGGAAGGTCTGCAGCGGCAGCGGCTGGACGGCACCGGATTCGACGTCGGCTCGTAGCGCTTCCATCCATTCCTGGACCGTCTCGGGCTCGTAGTTGATGACCTGCTCCAGGTCGATGGCCGAGTAGGTCAGGCCTTTGCGGAAGGGGCTGAGGCCCACCCGCATGTCGTTGTAGATGTCGCGTTTGGTCACATCCAGGAAGCGGCCGAAGCGGCGCAGGATCGAGAGGCCGCCGGTCAGGCCTTCGCCCGCCAGGCTGTTGAGGACGACGTCCACGCCTTCCCCGTTGGTGACCTGGAGCACGTCGTCGACGAAAGAGGTGGAGCGGGAGTTGAAGACATGTTCGACTCCCATCTCGTGAAGATAGTGGACTTTGTCCGGGCTACCGGCGGTGGCCAGCACGCGAGCTCCTACCTTGCGTGCCAGTTGGATGGCGGCCAGACCCAGACCGCCCGAGGCGGCGTGGATGAGGATGGTGTCGCGAGCTTTCAAGCGACCGATTTGCATCAGGGCGTAGTAGGCGGTGGTGAAGACCAGCGGCATGGCGGCTGCCTGGGTGTCGCTGAGGCTGTCGGGAGTGACGGCGAGGAAGGCGCGCGGAACCACCACCTGGGAGGCGAAGGCCGAGGGCGCAATACCGAAGACGCGCTGACCCACCTTGAGGTCGGTGACTTCCGGACCGACTTCGGTCACCGTGCCGGCCATTTCGATTCCCAACACTCCTTCGGTGGGATAGAGACCCATGGCGCGCATGACGTCGCTGAAGTTGAGGCCGGCGGCGGCGGTGCGCACGCGGACTTCGTGGGCCTGCAGCGGACGCGCTGCCGGCACGGTCCACTGTAGCGCTTCCAGGGTGCCCGGGCGCTCGCAGGTCAGCACGTAGTCCTGGTCCGGCCTGGGCTTGACGGGTTGGACGGTTTGCTGGGAAAGAGGCAGTCGCTGCAGTCGTTGGATGAAGCGCTGACCACCGCGGTAGGCGACTTCTTCCGGGCTCTTGGAGGAGAGCTCCTGGAGGATTCGTTCCGCGTCGTCATCGCTCTCGATGTCGATCAGGGTGGCCTTCAGGAAGGGGTCCTCGGTGGCCAGCACTCGCACCAATCCCCAGAGCGGCGCTCCATTGGGGTCTACCGTCACGGCGGGGTCGGCCGGTTGCGCTCGGCGAGTAACGCAGAACAGGCGGGTGGACATGAGCCCGTGTTGGTCGTTTTGCTGGACCATCTGCAACAAGGGCAGCAGCGGTGCGGATGGATCCTCGAGACTGGCCGAAAGGCCCTGCAGGTGCAGCACGCCGCTGAGAGTGCCCATTTCGCGCATGTCGAAGCTCTGGCCCGGTTCGACCACCCGCGGGTTGTCCAGTTTGGCGATCAGTCGCGCACTGAGCGGGCTGCCGTCGCTGAAGACCAGCCAGTTCCCGCTGGTTGTTTCGGTGGCGGGCAGCTCAGTGGGGACCCAGTGAAAGCTGTAGCAGAGGGGATCGGTGGCGTCGGAGGCCGCTTCGGCGGCGCGCACCAGGCGGTAGCCGAGCAGGTCGAAGAGCACTTCGCCCTGGGCGTTGCAGACCGTCAGGTCGCCTTCTAACTCTCGGGAGGTCTGGTGGGTGCAGCGCATGTAGGCGATCAGCTCGCCTTCCAGCGGGCGCAGCACGCGCACGCGGCGGGCGGCCACCGGCAGCCAGTTGGTGCCTTCGCCCATCAGGACCGCGTCCAGTGCGGCCAGGCCCACCTGGAAGCACGAGTCGATGGTGCCCGGGTGAGTGAAGGAAAGACCGTCGGCGGCCGGCAGCAGTGCGGCTCCGTGCACGTGGGCCAGGGCTTCTCCGGGACCCTTTCGTCCTCTTTGGATGCAGTCGAAGGTCGGACCGAAGATCAGGCCGCGGCTGGCCCACTGCTTGCTGAGGCTGCCCTGCCATTCCTCGGGCAGGCGGGCTTCGATGGCTCTCCAGTCCAGGTTGGCGGGAACGGCGCCGGGGTCGGCCGAGATATGGGCCCGGAAGTGCATCTGGCGTTTGTCGCCGCCATCCACCGCCTCGGTGTAGATGGTCAAGTTGCCTTCTTCGCTGACGACTGTCTGCAATTGCAGCTGGTGGTTGACGAAACAGGCGGCATCGATGTGCACGTTGTCGAGAGCCAGGGGCAACTGGCCGGTTTTGGCATGGGCTGCTTCAAAGCCCATTTCCATCATGCTGCTGGCCGAGAGGATGGTCTGGCTGTGGAAAATGTGGTCTTTGAGCCAGCCGGGATCCTGCGGGTTGATGAACTGGCCGAAGATGTTGGGGTCGGACTGATGGCCCAGCATGGCGTAGTGGGTGGGCTCGGTGCGGAAGCGGCGCACGCGGCGCGATTCTTGCCAGTAGCGTTCGCGCTGCCAGGGGTAATGGGGTAGGCGGGTCCAATCGCGGGCTTCTTCTCCCCATTTGAGGTTCTGGCCCAGCATGTAAAGTTCGCCCAGCGCCTGCAGGAAGTGCTTGCGCTCGGGCTGACCGCGGCGCAGGGTGGGAACAGCCCGGCCGCCGATTTCCCCGATGGCCGCGCCCAGTACGGGATGCCCGCCGACTTCCAGGAAGACGGTGATGCCGTCGCGGGCGGCGTTGGAGATGGCCTGGCTGAAGCGTACGGTGGAGCGCACGTTCTGCCACCAGTAGTCGGCATCCACCTTTTGCACCGGTGAGCCGGTGACGGTGGAGTAGAGCTTGCGGCGCGGCGCCTGGGGTTCCAGGCCTTGCAGCGCGGCCTTGAGGGCGCCTTCGATGACGTCGAGTTGCGCGCTGTGGAAGGCGTATTCAACCTTGACGTCGTTGCAGTCGAAACCGGCGTGGCGCAGGCGTTGGTTGACCTGTTCCATGGCCTCGTGTTCTCCCGAGAGAACCACCGTGCTGGGGGCGTTGATGGCGCCGACGCAGACGCCGGGCTGCAGGTAGAGTTCCAGGTCGTGGGCCGAGGCCGAGACCGAGATCATCCGGCCCTTGCTGGAGGGGCGGTCCATGGATCGACCGCGGTGGACCACCAGTTGGATGGCGTCCGGCAGGGTCAGTGCCCCCGAGGCCCAGGCGCTGGCCACTTCGCCGACGCTGTGACCGATCAGGGCTTCGGGCACGACCCCCCAGGCTTCCAGCATGCGCGTGAGGCCGGCCTGTAGGGCAAAAATCATGGGCTGCACGACGGCGGTCTGATCGATGGAGGTTTCGTCGCTCTGGAAGGCCTGGCGCAGGGACCAGCCGGCGTGCTTCTGGTAGTGCGGCTCGCATTCGTCGACGAAGGCGCTGAAGGTCGGATCCTGCAGCAGGTTCCGACCCATGCCCAGCCACTGCGAGCCCTGGCCGCTGTAGACGAAGGCGACTCGGGGGGCCTGGCGGGCGGCCGGCGGGATGGTGGCGTTTTCCAGGTCTTTCAGCTGATCGGTGGCGATGGCCAGGCGGTGAGGATGGTGAGTGCGCCGCTCCAGGCTGGAGTAGGCGATTTGTTCGAGCGGCTTGTCCAGCGTTTGATATCGGGCGATCAGGTCTTTGAGCGCGCCTTCGCTGCGGGCCGAAAGGCACAGGAGCTGGGTGGCCTCTTTGCCCGGCGCCTGTTCTTTGGCCGGGGGCGGGGTAGCTAAGACTACGTGGCCATTAGTGCCGCCGAAGCCGAAGCTGTTGACGCCGAGCAGCAGGTCGCCGGCCGGCAGGTCGGTGACGGCGGTGGGAATCTGCAGACCGAATTTCTGGAAGGGCACGCTGGGATTGGGGTTGTCGAAGTGCAGATTGGCGGGGATGCGGCGGTGGGCGGCGATGAGGGCGGTCTTGATGAGGCCGGCCATGCCGGCGCCGGCCTCCAGGTGGCCGATGTTGGTTTTGACCGAACCGACGGTGAGTTTGCGCTCTTCGGGCATGCCGAGCACGGTGCCGATGGCGGTCGTTTCGACCGGGTCGCCGGCCTGGGTGCCGGTGCCGTGGGCTTCCAGGTAGCTGACTTTGTCCACCGGAAAGCCACGGTAGGAATCGCGCAGCAGGCGGATTTGTCCGTCCACGCTGGGGAAGGTCAGGCCTTCGTTGCGGCCGTCGGAGTTGACCACGGTGCGCAGGATGGTGGCGTAGATGTGGTCGCCGTCGGCCAGGGCTTTGTCGAGTGGCTTGAGCACGACCACACCGGCGCCTTCGGAGCGCACGTAGCCATCGCCGCAGCTGTCGAAGGCGTGGCAGCGGCTGGTGGGACTGAGCATGGAGAGACGACTGAAGGCGACGTGGTGGATGGGGTGGAGCAGGGCGTTGACGGCGCAGACCAGGGCGCTGTCGCTTTCGCCTTTCTGCATGCTGGTGACGGCCGCGTGCAGGGCCACCAGGGCCGAGGAGCAGGCGGTGTCGATGGTAAGGCTGGGGCCGTGCAGGTCGAAAGCGTAGGAGAGGCGGTTGGAGGTCATGCACATGGCCCAGCCGGTGACGCTGTGGGTGGTCAGCGAGTCCAGGTCCTGGATGTCGTAGTAGTCGTGCGAGGAGGCGCCGGTGAAGACGCCCATGCGGGTGCCGGCCACCTTTTCCAGCGGGTAGCCCGCGTCTTCCAGAGCTTCCCAGGCGACCTCCAGCAGGATGCGCTGCTGCGGGTCGAGGGTGGACGCTTCGCGGGGGGAGATGCCGAAGAAGGCCGGGTCGAAGCCGTCGATTTCCTTGAGGAAGCCCCCCTGGGCTTGAGGAGTGCGAAAGTCTCGCCCCTTTTCGGGGTGATGGAAGCGATCTTTGAGCCAGCGTTCGCTGGGGATGTCCGTGACCGCGTCCACTCCTTCCATCAGCAATTTCCAGAGCGCCTGAGCGCTGTCTACGTCGCCCGGCAGACGACAACCGATACCGGTGATGGCGATGGGAAACTCTTGCATTCCCGGCGTTTCGGGCTTCCCGGGAGGAGTCCCTCTGGAGCGGGCTGGGGGCGGTTTGCCGCGGGTGGGTGCGGATATTCCGCGTTTTTGCGCGGGGCTCGTGGGTTTGGGGGCTGTTTGCCGCGGGTTGGTGCGGAGATTCCGCGTTTTTGCGCGGCGTTGGTCGGGTAGGGGCTGTTTGCCGCGGGTGGGTGCGCGGATTCCGCGTTTTTGCGCGGGGTTGGGCGGGTTGGGGGTTGTTTGCCGCGGGTTGGTGCGGAGATTCCGCGTTTTTGTGCGGCGCTGGGCGGGTTGGGGTCTGATTGCCGCGGGTGGGTGCGGGATTTCCGCGTTTATGTGCGGCGTTGGGCAGGTAGGGGGTTGTTTGCCGCGGTTTGGTGCGGAGATTCCGCGTTTTTGTGTGGCGTTGGGCGGGTTGGGGCTGTTTGCCGCGGGTTGGTTCGGGGGTCCCGCGTTTTTGCGCGGGGTTGGGCGGGTTGGGGTCGTTTTGCCGCGGGAGGGTGCGGATATTCCGCGTTTTTGTGTGGCGTTGGGCGGCCTGGGGGGTGTTTGCCGCGGGTGGGTGCGGAGATTCCGCGTTTTTGCGCGGGATTTTTGGCTGGCCGGGATGGCTTTGCCGCGGGTGGGGGAGGCCCCGCTGTAGGGCGGGGCCTCCGTTTACAGGCTGATGACCGCCTGACGGAAGATCTGGGCGAACTTGAGGCCAACGATCTGGCTGGAGGAGAAGCGTAGGGTTGTGAGATTCACGCGCGCATCCTGTTTTTTATCCCATTCTTTGTTCTGATGAGCTCCGCCGTCGATTTGGATGGGCGCCCAGCGCTTGTCTCGGCCATAGCGGAAGAGCAGAGCGTCTGGACGTATCGTGCCATCTTTCAGCTGAATCGTAATCTGAGGAAAGAGTAGCCAGGGGTGGTCGCCGGCCTGGCCACGGAAGGCGGCACGGTATTCCGTGCCCAGCGGGCGGCCGCGCGAATCGACCAGCGGATAGGGAAAGTCAAGCAAGGCGGGACTGGCCCCTACCGGCTCGGCACCGTCCTCTACCAGTTGGATCCAGCTAAGGGGTTCCAATCCGGCGTCGGTGCGAACTTTCGATCGGAACTCATCGTCCGGCATTCGCTGTGGATCGAGTTCTCGATAGAGGTTTTCGTAACTGGGCGGCATGTCTGCCCAAGTCGGGCCCGGATCGACGGCGAGGTTCCAGCTCACGCCGCTTATCTTGCGATGTTCTGCCCAGGATATCAGGGGGACGGTGGGTGCCTCAGCCGGCAGTCCTAGCTGCTGGCGATAGCTTTTTAGGAGTTGAAGCGGCCAGCGCCGGCGCCCTAGCTCGTAGTCGCTGAGTCGGCGTGGGTCAGAGCCGAGTTTGTCTGACATCGTCTGTAGGCTGTAGCCGCGCTCCTCGCGGACTTCCCGTAAATTGTCCATGGTGTTCCTCCGATTGTGTGCTTCCGAGATTTTATGCTCAGTTGGCAGTCGGGTGGTGAACTGGCCATGTCCAATGGATGTCTTTTCTTATTTCTGGAAACTCTCGTCCGTCGTGTGCTCTGCCGTCGACGCTTATCAAGCGTTAGGCCCCTGACGGTGTCGCTCTCATGGGCCGCGCTAGGCACTGCTGGCAACTCGGCGCGGTTGATTCCGCATTTTTGTGCGGCGTTGGGCTGTCTGGGGGTTGTTTGCCGCGGGTTGGTGCGGGATTTCCGCGTTTTTGCGCGGCGTTGGGCGGGCTGGGGGCGGTTTGCCGCGGGTGGGTGCGGGGATTCTGCGTTTTTGTGCGGGATTTTTGGCTGGCTGGGGGAGCCGGCCGGGTGCTGAAGCGATCGCTCAGCCCCGGCCGTCCCCACGGGCGGTGCTCCGTTCAGGTGCTGGAGTTGGTATCGTCGGGGCGGGGGTGATGGTGATGGTGGGGGTGATGGCCGTGCTGGCTGGTGCCGGAGTTGTTTTGGAGCTGGGAGGCGAGGTTGGAGATGTCGTAGCCGCCGACCTGGCTGCTGTTGAATTGGCTGAGCAGGGTGTCGTAGTCGGTTTCGCTCTGGCTGGTCTGTTGAGCCCAGGGGGGCGGCGGGGGAGGTGGGTTCTGGCCGTATTGATTCCCGTATTGCTGGTTGCCCCACTGGCTGTTCTGGCCGTATTGGTTGCCATATTGCTGGCTGTTCTGCCCGTCCCAGGGGGGCGGCGGAGGCGGTGAGTTCTGGCTGTATTGATTTCCGTATTGCTGGTTGCCCCACTGGCTGTTTTGGCCGTATTGGTTGCCATATTGCTGGCTGTTCTGCCCGTCCCAGGGGGGCGGCGGGGGCGGGGAGTTCTGGCTATACTGGTTGCCGTATTGTTGGTTGCCCCACTGGTTGTTTTGGCCGTATTGACTGCCGTACTGCTGGCTATTCTGGTTGCGTGGCGGGGGGGGTGGGGGTGGGGTCTGGCCGTTGATGGACATGTTGTTGGAGCTGCCGCTCAGTAGGCCGGTCCAGCCTCCCGCCAGCTGGCGGGAGTTTTGTGTCATGCCGGCCAGCATTTCCTGAATTTGTTGGGGGGAGATCTGCGAACTGCCGGAGGTCTGAGATGTGGAGGATGTGCTTTGGGCGCAGGTCCCTTTCAGGTTGGCCGTCTGATAGAGCTGGTTGTAGTATCCGCCATAGTTGCCGTCAATCGTGCTCATTCGCTCGCTCCTGTCATTGTCTGCTTACAGCCTAGCAAGGGGAGCGACCTGAACTGTGTCCGCAGATAATCTCCGGTTCAAAGTTCCCTGAAGGGTTCTTGAGGTTCAGGTGTAGCGCTTAAGAACGTGGATGGTGGTGGCGGTCAGCGCCCTGGTGCTGCCTTCGCTGTAGCCGCCGCTGGGCAGGCTGAGGATGGGCAGGCCGCGCCTTTGCGTCTCTGCGAAGACGAACATATCCCGTTCCAACACGCCTTTGGGACTGAGGGTCATGCCGCCGAGAGGGTCTCCGGCCAACACGTCAGTCCCGGCATTGTAGATGACCAGGTCGGCTCCCTGATCGAGAAACTCGGGTAGATTTTCGGTGAGAGTGCTCAGATACTGGTCGTCGCCAACACCCTGAGGAAGGCCGAGGTCGACGTTGAGGCGACTGACTCCCAGTTCGTCGCCGGCGGGGTAAGTGTCGCGGTTGTACATATCAAAGAGCTGCACGCTCTGATCGTCAGCGAAGCAGTGAGAGATTCCGTTGCCCTGATGGGCATCGAGATCGACGTGCAGCACCTTCTTGAGCTTGCCTTCGTCCTGGAGGGTGCGAACCAGATAGGCGACGTCGGCCAGAATGCAAAAGCCTTCTCCCTGGGCCGGCTTGGCGTGGTGGAATCCGCCGCCTAAACTCAGTGCCACGCCTTCTTGCAGAGCGGTGCGGGCACCGCGTAAAGCGCACTGAGTGGCCCAACGCATGGGAGTCAGGGCAATCCAGTCGAGAAACTTGGCCGGACACAAGGCCAGTGGACCCACCTCAAAGGCTCGCGCCAGAACCTGTGGACGCTGCAGGCTCTTGAGGTATTCGGGATGATGAACCCGGGTCAGCTGCTCATCGTGGACAGGTCCCTCCGGCTCAAGCAGGCCCCACTTCCCCGCTCCGAACTCCCGGTCCAGCGCCTGGCTTACGCGCCGGGGCCGGGAGCCGTCGAAGGGGTGAAGGAGGCTCAGGCCGGGGAAGCCCATCACCAGTTTGGGGTGATAGACGACCCGCGCCACTACTTCTTGGAGTCCCGCCATTCCAGGAGTTTCTGGACTCCGCTGATGGAGAAAGGCCAGCCCAGGCCCAGGATGATGTGCTCGGCGCCGGCTTCGACGAACTGGTCGAGCTGCTCCAGCTCCTGGGGACGCATGACCAGCACGGTGCGGTCGATGTCCTTGGGATTGCGGCCCACGTCGGCGCAGTGCTGGTCGAGAATCTTGTTCTTGGCCGCGAACACGTCGGGAGGTCCGAATCCATTCCATAGATCGGCGTGTTGGGCGACCAGCTTGAGGGTGACCTTCTCGCCGCTTCCTCCGATCATAATGGGCAGTTTCTTTTGCTTGGGCAGCGGGGTCAGCTTCTTCAGGCGGTCTTCCAGAACGGGCAGGTTGGCTCCCAGGTCTTTGAGCCGTGAGATAGCCGTGCCGAATTCAAAACCATACTCGCTGTAGTCGCGTTCGAACCAGCCGGAGCCGATTCCGAGCACGGCGCGCCCGTTGCTAATATGATCGAGAGTTCTCGCCATGTCGGCGACCAGTTGAATGTTGCGGTAGCTATTGCAGCCGACCAGGTGTCCCAGGGTGGCGTGCTGGGTGTGACAGGCCATGGCGGTGAGGGTGGTCCAGGCTTCGAAGTGGGCGTGCTTGTTGGGCGAAGCGGTGACGGGAGCATCCGCCATGGGCGCCCCTTCCTCGCCGTAAAGGGGATAGAAGTGGTCCCACAGCCACAGGCTGTCGACTTTCAGGCCGTCACAAGCTTTGGCCGCTTCCAGTAATTCTTCCATGGTGCAGTGTTGGGGATGGAGCTGCACTCCGACTCGAATGGGCATGTTGTGTCCTCCTAATCAGGGTTCTCCAAGGCCTTCCTGCGTCGAGCAGATCGCTCCTCCACTTGACCAAATCCAGTTATTTCGATACCCTGAAATTGTGGCCAATCTGCGCTGGAACGGGTGTTTAAGCGCGCTTCTGTGGTTCACCACAGTAGCCTGGGCCGAGCCTTACATTTCCCCGGAAGGCCGCTTTTCGGCCGAACTTTCTCCCGCCACCACCTGTAGCACTTCCCAGTCGGAATCTCCCGTGGGAGATATCGTGACCACCGTTTACCTGGATAAGCAGCCGGGGCGTTTTCTTACCGTCAGCTTCACGGATTTGCCCAAGTTGGCCTTGCTGGCCGGCCGGGATCGAATCTTTGATGAAGCTCGCGACGGAATGCTGCAGCAGTGCGCCGGTACCCAGACGAGTTGGCAGCGTCAGGATTCGCAGACTCGCCGCTTGCTTTATACCGCTCCCGGTCATCGGGGAGAGACGATTTTTCGCCTGGAGAAATATCGACTTTATGTCATCGACGTGCGTTCGGAGATCAGTCTGAAGCCCGCCTTGGATTCACAATTTCTGCAGTCCTTCAAGATTATCAGTCCGCCCGCGGCCAGCGCTCCAGCTCCTAAAGAGCCCTGAGTTCCAGAAAGTGATTGACCCCAAACAGGCCCAGCAGTCTCGCCACCAGCGGCGGGACGCCACGGCGTTCCGGGTCATAAAGTAGGAACGGTTGGACCAGTTGCTGCTGGCGACCTTGAGTCATTAAAATACAGCCTTCCCGAGCCAGGACGTTGCGCACCCAGTCGGCCTGGGGGCCGTAGGTGAGGGCGATGGTGTAGATCGACCCGAATCGAAAGACGCAAACGGGGTTTTGGTAGGCGGTGCCGCTACGGCGCCCGATGTGGCGAACGATGCCGAAGCACGGTAGATACCTGGCTATTCCGCTGAGCAGCGGGTTGGTGACAGTGCGATTGAATTTGGCGAACCAACGAGAAGCGGGCATATCCTCAGGATATGCCCGCTGAAAGTCTCTGGTTAGAAACGGAGATACTGTTTTAGATATTGCCCGGGTAACGGAACGGCTCGCGTGGATCCCATCCGTAGCTTTCGCGGGGCTCCGACTTGGGCTCCGGTTTCGGCTGAGCCTTGGGTTTGGATTTGGAGGAACCGGTTCCCCAGCAATTGCCGAAAGGCTCGTTGCGGCGGGGGCGGTAGGTCTCTTGGGGTTCTTCGGCGGGGGGCTGCTCTTCGCGCTTTTCTGCGGGTCTCTTAGATTGGGGACGGCCGGTGCCCCAGCAATTGCCGAACGGTGAACCTACGAGCGACATGGTAATTCCCTCCGAATGTGTGTGTAGCTTTCTACACACATCCTATCGAAGCGACCTGAAAAATAAAAGAAAAAAGCGCCCCGACCGGGCGCTTTTTTCTATTTCTTCTTTTTGAGGAAGAAGCGGGTGACGGTGAAGACGCCGACCGCGAAGATTCCGAAAATTCCGACTGAGGCAGCCACAGCCATCATAGTCGTGGCGGCAGCCATCACGGCGAATCCAGTCGTGACGATCTTGAAGCCCACAAAGAGCAGAACCAACAGTACCAGAAGTCCCAGAACTTTAGCCATAGTGCACGATATTCTCCGTCTCTTCGAATACGAATTCAGTGTAGCAGAGGCGGACGGGGAAACTCAAGGCAGGCTACGGACTGATCTTCCAGCTGATGCCCTCCAGGTGAGGCTCGCAAGTACCGTCGGCGCCAATCTTTGCGCGCATCGAGTGGCCGAGATCGCGAGCATTGTCCTTGCTGCTCACGCACACATCGACCACGTTGTTGTCCTCGAGCTTCACGGAAACGGTTTGCGGACCGGGACCATTGACCAGCGTGTAACCGTAAGTTTGATACTTCTCGTCCTTGTCGGGAAATGCGTACCACGGGCTGCCGGTGCCCAGGTCCACCTCGGCGTTGGAGAAGACGTCTTCTGATTTCAGGCAGGCTTCGCGGATGGCCGAGCCGTGGTTGGCCAGTTGGCGAATATCGCTGATCAGGGTGTCGCCATAACCGGGACGGAGTCCCTGCAGCACGATGTCGTCGACTTTGCCGTCCAGTTGCAGGGTGTGGGTTTCCTGGCCGACCTGAAAAGTCGCCTGATCTTTGGTGGCATCGAACTGTTCTTGCGTTTCGCCGGCCTTGCGCTGAATGCGGGTGATTCCCGACCAGAAAGGTGCATCGGGGGTCATCTTGTGGACGGACATCGGTGAAGTCTCCCTTGATGGGGGAGGTCGCAGCCGCCCCCTATTGCAGGCAGTTTAGTCGGCCTGGCTGAAAAATGGCTGACATGTTCGACCATTACCTGGCCTTCGGCGATAGCATGAGTATCGATGAATACGCCGGTCCTGACCTGGGAGCCGCATCCCTGCTCTACCGCAATCGCTCGGATTTCTGGCCGGAATTTGAGAGGCTCGATTTGCTTTCGGCCAACCCGCGCTGCGGTTTCACCCGGCTGGCCTGCAATGGCGCCACTCTCAGCGGCGTCTGGAAGCAGCTCACCGAAGCGCCTCGAGTCCAAGGGCGAGTTCTGGTCACGCTCACGGTGGGCGGGAACGACATCTTGAGCGGGCTCGGGCAGACCGAGAACCCTCTAGGCTACGCTTGTGGGAATTACTTCGGTTGCGAGCCGGTCCAGGGCTTTGCGCAATGGCACGAGTCCTGGTTGCGCTGGCTGGACGAAATCGAAGCCCTCTACCCGGACAGCCTGGTCGTGGTCGGGAATATCTACGACCCGACTGACGGAACGGGAATTTTGCAGAGCGGAGCGAGCCTGGGCAAGCGCCACGCGGGCCTGGAGGCGATGAATGACCTGTTGCGCCGGCTCACGACTCAGAGAGGGGTTCTGCTGGCGGACATTCATCAGCATTTCCAGGGGCGGGTGGCCGACTGGGTGTATCGTGAGATCGAGCCGACGCAACGCGGCTCCAGCGAAATCCGGCGAGTTTTCTGGCAGGCCATTTGCGGTTGATATTTAGATGTTATCCAGGTCTCGAAGCGCGCCAGCCAGAAGGCGGGCGCGATGTGTGGTATTGCCGGCCGTTTTGACCTTCAAGCAAGTCGGGAAACGGACCCAGAATTGCTGGGGCGGATGGGGGCGGCGATTCGACAGCGCGGCCCGGATGAGAACGGGTGGCTGAGCGAACCCGGCATCGGCTTGATTTCTCAGCGGCTGGCGATCGTGGGTCTGGAGTCGGGACGGCAGCCCATCGAAAACGAAGACGGCACGGTGGTGGTCGTCTGCAACGGAGAATTCTTCGACCATCTGGAGGTGCGGCGCCGCCTGGAGCAGCGTGGGCATCGTTTCCGCACCGAGTCGGACAGCGAAATTCTGGTGCATCTTTGGGAAGAGTATGGCGAGGGGCTTTTTGAGCATCTGCGCGGCCAGTTCGCCTTTGCGCTTTTTGACCGCCAACGACGGACCTTGATTCTGGGTCGCGACCGATTGGGCATCTGTCCTCTCTACATCAGTGAATCGGACGGTTGGTTGTATTTCGGCTCCGAGATCAAGGCCTTGCTGGCTTCGGGTCAGATTCGGGCCGAAGCGGACCCGCTGGCGCTCGACCACGTCTTCAGCTTTTTCGCCATGGGAATGCGTCGCACCATGTTTGCCGGGGTGCAGGCAGTTCTGCCCGGGCATTACCTGAAGTTGGCGGACGGAGTCGTTGCCGACCGACAGTATTGGGACCTGGATTTCCCGGACCAGGGACGGGAGTTGCGTGGCGATCAGCTGGTCCGCGAGCTGGGCGAGCGCCTGGAACGCTCCATCGCTCTGCGCCTGCGGGCCGACGTGCCGGTGGTCAGTTATCTGTCGGGCGGAGTGGATTCCAGCCTGGTGGCCAGCCTGGCCAGTCAGCAGCTGGGCCGGCCGATTCCCACCTTCAGTATCCGCATTCTGCAAGACAAGCTGGATGAGGTACCTCGCGCGCTGTTGACGGCACGGCAAATCGGCAGCCAGCCGTTTATCGTCGACGTGGGAGGTCGGGAAATCGCGGAGACCTATCCGGCGTTGGTGACCGCTTCCGAAAGTCCGGTCATCGATACCTCTTCGGCGGCCATCTATCGATTGGCCGCGGCGGTTCGCGAGCAAGGCTTCAAGGTCGCGCTCACCGGCGAAGGAGCTGACGAGGCGCTGGCCGGTTACCCGTGGTTCAAGGTCAACCGATTTTTGCGGCTGTTTGACCGCGTAGGTCTGGGCGAGCGCATGCGCCGGCGCTTTTACGCTCGGGCCAACCGACGCGGGCAGGCCTGGTCGGTCTTTGCCCGGCGTTACGAATGCATGGGTGGTTTTCACGCTACCGCCGATCTCTATGGAGCCTGCTCCCTGTCCGGCTACCGCGTCTACTCCGACGCTCAGCTGGAACGCATGGCCGGGCATACGGCCTGCGAGGACCTGGGCCTGGACCTGGCCAGGATGAGCCGCTGGCATCCCCTCAATCGTTCGCTCTACCTGGGCTACAAGGTCATGCTGGCGGGGCTGCTGATGTCGCATAAGGGTGACCGTCCCGCCATGGCCAATTCGGTGGAGACGCGTTTCCCGTTTCTAGATGAGGACGTCGTCGAGTTCTGTGCCTCCGTCGATCCCGACCTGAAGCTCAAGGGTTGGTTCCGCGATAAGCACCTGCTGCGTAGCTACGCCGCGGCTCATTTACCGGCGGCCATCGCCAATCGGCCCAAGCACATCTTTCGCGCCCGCTACGCCGGCTCGTTCCTGGACCCGCAGCCGGCCTACGTCGGCCAGCTGCTGAGCCCAGAATCCCTACGCAAGACCGGATACTTTGACCCGGTTCGCGTTGCCTACGCGCGCGGCCGCCTGGGCAAACCGCTGAGCGGGCGGGAAGACCTGGCCATGGTGGGAGTGATCGCCACCCAATTGTGGCACCACCTCTTCCTAGGCGGAGGGCTTTGCGACCTCTGAGGCTTTCTTCTCGAGGAAGGCTAGTGGCATCAGCGGCTTGACGTCGATCTTGGAGACGCCTTCGCCCACCCAGTAAATGCCGGTGTCGTCGAGCGAGACCGCCAGCTGGTTGCCCGAGCTGATAAAGTCTTCGTCTTTGTGCTCGCTGGCGGTGGGCTGGCTGCCGGATTTATGCTGCACCGAGATGGTGCGGGCACCGTCCTGCAGATTGAGCAGCACTTCGTTGGGCAGCAGCGACTGCTCCAGGGTTCCCAGCGTGTGGCGGGTATTCAGGCGGAAGGCTCCGTTGGTGGAGACCAGGGTCGAGTGGGTGTCCAAAGTGGACCCGTCTCCGGCCGTGATGGTCACGGTGCCGGCCTTCTGGTCGCCGAGGGCCTTGAAGCCGCCAGAGAACTTGGTTTCGAGCAGGCGAGGCGTGTATTGCGGCTGATTGACCGAGGACCAGGTTCCGATGCCGTGAGAGACCGGGAGAACCGCTTCCTGAGCTTCGTGAGTGGTCTCCGAGGCGGTGTTGAATCCGATCACTCCATCCGGAAGGATGCGCACGTTGCTCAGATCTTGGAAGGGCACGACCGGATCGGCGACATAAAGATTGTCTTGTTTGGTATGGGCGACCTGGCCGTTTTCCCAGACCGTCGACTGGGCGTAGAAGCCCTGCTTGGGCTGGGATGCCTCGGACGAAAGATACAGAGCCTCCCAATTGTCGAGTTTGCCGTTTAGCTTGCTGGAGCCGTTCGGTTCGATGGTCTGGGTGAGGGGGCCGTGGTCGTTGGCCTGTGGCGCTGAGGTGATGATCGAGAAACTGCCGTTGTCACTCAAGCGCAGCTCGCCGGCGAAAGTCTTGTCTCCCTGCGGGGAGCGGACCGAAACGGTGGATTTGGCGAGATTGGCTTCTAGCTTGCGCGGGACTGCTCCGCCCAGTTCTACCTGGGTGCGCAGGGTGTCGCCGGACTCGCGAGAGTGAACGGTGGACACGCTGTTGATGATGCCACCGGTGTAGTAACGCTTGTCGGTGAACTGATCGGGTCCAGGTCCGTCGCAGACCAGGGTGGCCGCATAGTCGTCGGCGGCTTTGCCGATGGCGTCGTGAGCCTTTCCGGCCAGATCGACTTCCGCATCGTGCTTCTTGACCTGCAGGTGGCTTCTGAAGGCCAAACCAGCACAGGCGGTGGCGGCCACGCCCAGGCCTGCTGCCAGTAAGGGGTTGCCGGCCAGGGCGGCCCAGGTGCCGGTTCCGCTACCGATCAGCGTACCCACCGTCCAACCGATGCGGCTTTCGCCGGCTCCCCGGGAGCTCCAGTCCGCGTCGTCTCGGAACTTCTCGGCGTTGGCCAGGACGCTCTCCACCGAAGTGTTTTCAAACTTGTCGACAAACGGCTTGAAGCGCTCCTCCTGGAGGCTGGGGGCTGTCTTGACCTGGCTGAAGTTCAGGCAGTTGCGGGCGTCTACTTGCGGGCGTTGGATTTTCACGGGGTCGCTCCTCTATATGTGTAAGGGGAGCATAGGTCGTCCAACCGAAAAAAAGCTTAACTGAGTTTCCAGGTCTTTTTGGTCAGGTCTTTGATCTGAGCGGGGCTGACCGGCGGCGAGAGGTACATACCCTGGGCCAGGTTGCAGCCCATTTTGCGCAGGGTCTGAAGCTGGGCGTCTTTTTCGACGCCTTCTGCCAGCGACTGCATCTGCAGGTTCGCGGCCAGATTGCAGGCTGCCAACACGATGTGAAAGCTGGTTTTATCGTCGGGTAACTGCTGCACGAAGGCCATGTCGATTTTCAGGAAGCGAGGCTTCTCGCGCTGCAGCTTGAGCAGATTGGAGCTGCCCGTGCCGAAGTCGTCGATGGCCAGACCTACGTTCCAGCGAGCCAGCTCGGCCAGCACCTGGGAGACACGCTCGGGGTCGGCGGCGGTGGTGGATTCGGAAATTTCCACCACGATTTTGTCCGGTTTGACGCGCGCGCGCTCCACCGCCTTCATGAAGCGCTTGGAGAAGTCGCCGTGCATGAGCTGGCGAGCCGACAGGTTGACCGAGACAAAAAGGTCTTTGTATTGGGCCGCCATCAAGCAGGCCTCCTGTACCGACCATTCCCCGATTTGCACGATCAGACCGGAGCTTTCGGCGGCCGGCAGAAATTCGCCGGGCGAGATCATGCCCAGGTTGGGGTCGTTCCAACGCAGCAGGGCTTCCAGGCCGACCATCTTGCCGTTGCGCAGGTCGATGATCGGTTGGTACAGCAGCATGAACTCCTGGCGCTCGAGAGCTTCCACCAGTCGAGGTACGACCGCGTGCTTCTTGCGCATACGATCCTGGAGTTCCGGTCCAAAGAACTGGAAGCGGGCACGTCCCAGCTCGCGGGCTCGGTCCAGCGCCACCTGCACCTGCTCCACGGTCTGCTCGAGAGGCTCCCCGCCGAACATCGACATGCCGATCGAGCAGGTCATCTGCACCGGAGAGCCATCCAGGTAGAATGGCTCCTGGCAGGCGTTCATGATTTTGTTGCCCAGGCTCTGAGCCATCTGGGCAACGGTAGTGCGGGCCAGGGCCAGCTCGCGGGGGTCCACGGCTTTGTGGGCCACCACCACCAGGAATTCGTCATCGCCCCGGCGGCCCAGCACATCGGTGTTGCGACACAGGCTCTTGAGGCGCTCGGCGAATTGCCGCAGCAGTTCGTCGCCCGCGTAGGTGCTGAAAGTCTGGTTGATGCTGCGCAGCCGGTCGATGTCGATGAGTACGAGGATGGCAGCGCCTTCTTCGCGCTCGATCAGCCCGCTGGTGAAATCCAGATACTGCTGCAGGATGTTGAGGTTGGGCAGACGGGTCAGTTGATCCTCGAAGGCCAGGCGCTTGGCTTCCTGTTCTTCGGCGCTGAGATGCTGCAGTTGCTGTTCCAGTCCCAGGCGGGTCTGCTCGGAGTCGAACTCGATCTGGCTAAGACGTGCGGCCAGGGCCTCGGAACGTTGATCGGAGTCGCGGGAGCGCTGTTCCTGATCATAAAGTCGCTGTTCCAGCTGAGCGGCGCGTTGCTCGGAGCGAAAGGCTTGATCGCGGCTGTTGCTGACCTGCTGGCGGAGATCGTCCCAGGCATTCTCGTCGCGCGGAACGGCGCGCTCGCGCAGCGCCTCAAGTTCGCCTTCCAGGCTCTGGATTCGCTGTAGTTGCTCGGCGAAGCGTCGCTGCGCCTGATCGAGTTGGCGTTCCATCTGGGTGGGTGGGCCCACTCGCGAGCTGGCTTCCTGGATCTGAGCTTCGAGCTTGGCGCGTTCTTCTTCCAGTTGTTCCAGTTGATGGATTCCGGCCTGCACACGATGTTCTAGCTCGCGCCGCTTTTCTTCCGACTGGTTCCACTGTTCCAGTGCGGTGGCTTCGGCCTCCTGGGCGCGTAGTTCCATCTGGCGGGCGCGATGGTGGGAGTAGTCGATCTGCTCCTGGATCTCCTGGATGACCAGATTGCGCTGCTCTAAAAGAAGCTGTTGTTCGTGGCGCAGGTCATCGCTGGAGCTTAGCTGCTCTTGCAGGCGATGCAGTTGTTCCTGGAGTTGTTCGGTGCGCAGTTCCGCCTGCACGGCCCGATGTTCCAGGGCTTTGTCCTCCCCACTATCGTGGGCGTTGCGCGCGGGAGCTTCGGGAGCGGAGCCAGCCCTGGCCGTGACCAGCCAGGCGGAATTGCCTTCCCAGTGAGTGCGCGCCCAGCGGAGTTGAAGGTCCGTTTCCCGGCCCTGCACGCGCAGACGAACGCGAGCGTCATCGGGGGAGAAAGGGACCTGAGTGCCGAGGAAGTCCTCGACTTTGCCGTCGAAAAGTGAAGCGGAAGCGGGATTGGCGAATCGGATCGAACCGCGAGTGTCAGCGATCAGCAAGGGATCGGGTAAGGAGTCGACAATGTGTCGAAGGTCGGTAGGTGAGATGTACTGTACCGACTTGTTTTGGCCCTGATCCCAACCCATCCCGCTTGTTACGAGGCCGACCCCCAGCCTCCTCCGCCAGGGGTCTGTAGAAGCAATCTTGTGTTGGCTTTCAACCAGCCGCTCCAGGGAGTGGCCAGAGGTTTACCGTCGGCCAGGTCCAGCCCGACCTGGGCGTCCCCACCCCCGGCCAGTCCCGAGGCCGCCAGTCTCCGGCGGCTGGCCAGCAGACTGATCTGGGCTTCGCAGAGCAGTTCTAGTTCGCGTATTACGCCATGTCCGCCTGAGTGGACGCCGGGGCCGCCCGATTCACGGCGCACCCGGTAGCTCCAAAGGCGCAGGGGGTAGTAGGTCTCCAAGACTTCGGCCGGGGTGTTGCGGGTGTTGGTCATGGCGATCTGCTGGCCTGAGGCTCCCGGCCCTTGAGCGCTGGCGCCGTGGCCCCCTCCGCAGGTCTCGTAGTATGTGAAGGGGGTGGCCAGACGGGAGTTACCGATGGTCAGATTGTTCATCGTGCAGGCCGACTGCGCCGGCACCAGTTCGGGAAAGAAACGAGCTAGCGCGCGCCAGACCAGGTCGCAGACGCGCTGAGAGGTCTCCACGTTGCCGGCGCACACCGGGAAAGGAGCCTGGGCGTGCAGCAAGGTGCCCGCCTGTGTCAACACTTCCAGTCGGCGCAGACTGCCGGCGTTGATGACGACGTTGCCCTGCTGGGCTTGAGCCAGACAAAAGAAAGGAAAGTAGGCGGCCGCGCAAGTGATGGCTCGGGTGGCGTTGATGGGGGCGGGCAAAGGGTCGGGCGCCTGGCGCAGGTCGAGGACGGCTTTGCCTTCCGCTAGGCTCAGTTTGAGCCTTAAGGGCAAGAGCTGATCGCCCCAGTCCAGGGACTCTTCTACTTCCACCGTCTGCGTTCCCAAAGGAGCGAGCAAGGCGGCCATCTGTTCCTCGGCCGAATCGAGCAGCCGGCTCAGCAAGGCCACAGAGGGGTCAAGCTGGCGAAAGCGCTTCTCCCCCAGGCTGCAGGCCGCCAGCTGAGCTCGCAAGTCCCCTTCCCGTTCGGCTGGAGTGCGCACATTGGCCAGCAGCAGTTCCCAGAGATCGGTGGGCTTTCCCGACCGGAGCAGCAGCAAGGGCGGAAGAATCAGGCCTTCTTGAAAGACTTCCTGAGAGTTGGGCATGGAGCCGGCGGTCATGCCTCCGACGTCGGAATGGTGGGCGCGGCTGGCCGCGTAGCCAAGTAGCCGCTGTCCTTGGAAAATAGGCTTGACCAGGGTCAGGTCGGGCAGGTGAGTGCCCCCATGGTAGGGACTGTTGGCGATCCAGCAGTGGCCGGGCTTTTGCGCCCTGGTGTGGATGGCCGTGATGAGATCCGGCAGCGACCCGAGGTGGACGGGAATGTGGGCCGCCTGGGCCAGCAGTTCTCCGTGGGCGCCGAACAGGGCGCAAGAGAAGTCGAGGCGTTCCGTGATATTGGGCGAAAAAGCGGAACGGGCCAACAGGCGGCCCATCTCTTCGGAGATCCCCTGTAACTGGCTGCGCAGTAGCGCCACCTCATAGGCTGTCGAACTCACCAGCAGAGCTTTGCCGACAGAGGGAAGTTCGCCTGTTTTCCCTAAACCTGGAAGCAATGGCCTTCAAGCAAACCGTCCATCGCGTTCTCTTCGGAGTGGTAACGGGTTTGGGGGGGATTGCCGGCATCCTCTTCGGGCTCTACTCTGCGCGTTATTTGAACGGCTTGACTCAGGTCACCATCTACGCCTGTTACGCGGCTTTCACCATTCTCGGTCTGGTCGTGGGCATTCTGCTGGCCGACCCGGTGGCCGACGCGGCTGCCGAAACGGTTGAATCCGCCGGCAACTCCATGCAGAAGATGGCGCTTTCCGAAGTGCTGCTGGGCTCCTTGGGGCTGATCATCGGTCTCGGCCTGGCTTTCTTTGTCAGCCTGGCCATCCAGACGTTCAAGTTCGACAGCGTGCCCCTGGTGGGCGCCTGGCTCAGTCCCGTCCTCATTCTTTTTAACGCCGTTCTTTTCGGCACATTGGGAGGCTTCATTGGCGTCCGCTTCTCGGCCGCCAAATCGGTGCGGGGTTTTCTCGACAAAGGAGACGAATCGGCCGGGCCGCTGGTGTTGATCGATACCAGCATCATCGTGGACGGCCGCCTGCCGGCCGTTCTGGAAACCGGTTTCCTCCCCGGTCAGATGGTGGTCCCTCAGTTTGTGCTGGGAGAACTGCAGACGTTGGCCGATTCCGAAGACCCGCTCAAGCGTGTGCGAGGTCGCCGCGGCCTGGAATTGCTGGAGGCTCTTCGAGCCAGCCATCCCTTCCAGGTGATGGATGACCCGGTCGAGGGTAGGGGGGCCGATCAGAAACTGGTCAAGCTGGCTCGCACCAGCGGCGCCGCCCTGCTGACCAACGATTACAACCTTCAGAAAGTCGCTTCGGTGCAGGGAGTCAAGGTTCTCAACCTCAACCAGTTGGCCGCCGCCTTGAAGCCGGCCGTTCTGCCGGGGCAGGTTCTCCAATTGAGTTTGCAGCGCGAGGGTAAGGAAGCCCATCAGGGTGTGGCCTACTTCGAGGATGGAACTATGGTGGTGGTGGAGCGCGGTCGCCCGCACATTGGCAAGGACGTGATCGCCGAGGTCAGTTCGGTGATGCAGACGGCCACCGGCAAGATGGTCTTCGCCAAGTTCCGGCATCTGGTGGAAAGCGCCCCGGCGAGTGAGGAGTCTGCTTAAGATGTGGGTGATCGTAACCGCAGCCGGCTCCAGCCGGCGCATGGGGGGAGTCAACAAACTCTTGATGCCCCTTCATGGCAAGCCCTTGCTGGTGCATACCTTGAGCTACTTCGAAAAGCATTCGCTGGTGCGAGGGGTGGTCGTCTCTGCTCCGGCCGACCAGCGGGAGGTGTATCTGAGTTTGGTGCGTGAGCACGGCCTGAGCAAGGTTGTCGCGGTGGTGGCCGGCGGGGCCGAGCGCCAGGACAGCATTCGTAACGCTCTGGGGGCTCTGAGTTGCTCGGCGGAAGAGGCGGTCGCCATTCACGATGGAGCTCGGCCTTGTTTGAGCGGTGACTTGTTGGAGCGCCTGGTGGAGGCTTTGCAAGGGGCCGAAGGTAGCCTTCCGATGGTAGCGGTCAAGGACACCATCAAACGGGTGGATGGGCAGGGCAAGGTGCTCCAGACGCTGGTTCGCAGCGAACTCTTCGCGGCTCAGACTCCCCAGGTTTTCCGTTATGCGGCCATCGTGGAAGCCCATCGCAAGGCCCACGCCGAGGGCTACCTGGGCACCGACGATTGTTCTTTGATCGAATATTTCGGGGGCACCATTCGCGCGGTCGAGGGGGATTATCGCAACCTCAAGGTGACCACTCCGGAAGATGTGGAGATGGTCGAAGCTTATGTCTGAACGTCCCGGACTGAATGCCGACGAGAAGCAAGTTTGGACCTACCTGCTGGACGTGGTTAAGGACTATGGCAGATATCTGAGCGACATCGAAAATCTGGGCTACTCCGCTCCCAATGTGCTCTACTACCGCGATGAGATTCAGGAGATGTTGGAGGAGTTCAAGGGCGACCCGCGCGTCGACTTTCGCGGAGTCTGGACTCAGGTCAAGGAATTCGACGAAATTCTGAGGGCCAATCAGGACTTACTGGTGCGCACGATCGGTCACGCCAATTTTAAGCAGTATCACGTGATGAACGACCCACCCCGCACTCACTGGTGGTGGTTCATCAACCGGACGGTGGCCAAACCAGCTCCCCAACCGGGTTGGTGGCAGTTCTGGAAGAAGCCCGACATTACCACCGCCCAGTTGCTAGAGGCCCAGGAAGCGGGCGGCGGCGAGGACGGCGGCGACGGACTTGGCGTCTCCGAGGCGCCCGTCGAGGGCCATAGCTAGGCCCTCCTGGAGCGGAACCTGGACGACTTCCAGAAATTCATCCTCGTCCAGAGCACTTTCGCCCAGAACTGCGTCGCTGACCACGTAACAGGTCATGCGCTCGTTACAGAAGCCCGGTGTCGACCAGAATTCCATGAGACGCTCGATTTTGCCGCTCTGGAAGCCGATTTCCTCGCGCAGTTCCCGTTCGATGGCGTGATCCGGCTGTTCGTCCGGGTCGATTTTGCCGGCTGTGCATTCCAGAATGAGTTGCTCGGTGGGCACCCGCCACTGGCGCACAAAAACCCAATTTTGGTCTTTGGTGAGCACGGCGGCGCAGACCGCGTTGGGATGGTAGACCAGTTCGCGCTGGGCGTGGTTGCCGTTGGAAAGCAGCACTTCGGCCACTTCGAGGCGCAGCAGTTTGCCCTCGAAGTGGGTTTTGCGGGAGAGTACTTTCTCTTCCACTGTTTAGAAGAAGCGCGGGAAGAACATGCTGCTGGGCCACATCGCCAGATTGAAGCCGATGCCATACATAGCGCTGTTCATGGTCTGCCCCATGGTCATCATCTGCGTGGTATAGCTGCTCTGGGCCAGCTGTCCCCACATCATGGCGTTGTTACGGTCGAAGTCCGCCTTCATGCGCTCCATCATGGTCGGGCCGTCCGGCATCTGGCCGGGATAGGAAGGCTGCTGGCCGGTGTAGCTAGGTCCGGGTTGGGCCTGACCGGGATAGGGCGCCTGACCGTAGCCCGGAGGAGGCGGCGGGGGAGCTCCATAACCGCCGCCATAGGCGGACCAATTCTCGCCGCCACCCATGTTGGGGGGAGGATTGTAACCACCCTGCGGCTGCGGGGGCTGTTGCTGCGGGGGCACGAAGCTGGTGCCGGCCATCGGGCCCTGATTGGGGTTGAATCCCGACATGGGACCGGCATTCGGGTTGGGGGGAACCTGGGTGCCGGGGGGCGGACCGGGCGGAACCGGACCCGGGCTGGGCGGCGAGTTGCCATCCAGGAAGGCGGGCAGGCGCTCGCCGGAGGTCGGGTATTTGGGTGTGCCATACATGTCGGCATACATACCGGCATTGGTCTGGTCGGAGGGAATCGGATAGGGCAGGGTGATGGGCACGGTCTTGCCGTCGGCTCCGGTCCAGTAAGCCTGAGCGCGGTCGCTGCTGGAGGGCGGCACGGTCAGTCCCTGGTCGGCCTTGACTTCGCCGCGGGGAGTGACTTCAAAGCGGCGGAACTGTCCGTCGGGTCCTTGCACCTGACCGAGAATGGTGCCATTGGGCATGATGTGCTGGCGGACCTTGCCGTCTTTGCTGTCCACCATCACGTCCATGGACTCTTGGAAGCAGCGGTATTTGGTGCCGACGGCATCTTCGAATTTGAACTGCTTTTCCACGCGACCGTCGGCCGAGGTAAAGTTCTCCACGGTTCCGGGCAGCAGCTGGCCGGCCACGCGGGGGTCGCGCACGGCGGCACCGTCAGCCAGGGTGTAGATCATGGTCAGACCGGAGCGCAACTGAACGGCGGTCTGGCCTCTCTCATCCCGATCGAAGCCGACCTGAGAAGGCAGCACCGCGTGGGCGACGGGCTTGGAGGGGATGTCCACGGGAGGCTCGGGAAGCGGAGGCGTGTCTTCCATGAGGATGGGACCGGTGTTGGAAGGCTTGGCGGCCGCTTGAGCTTGTTCCGCGCGGGGGGGCGGGACCAGAGCCGGAATCGTCTGCGGTAGGTCCAGTTTGTGGGTGAAGTTGGCGGGATTCTTATACTCGATCCGGTTAGAGCCGATGCGCAAGTCTCGGTCGTAGCCTTCCACGCTGACCTCGCCCTGGGGCGAGACGATCACCTGGGAGACGAGCTTGGATTCCTGGCCGGTGTTGGGGTCGCGGAAGGTGCTCTTGGTGTGGATGACCTGCTGGCCGGTGGCGTCCACTTCTTGCCAGACGTTGCCGTCACCGCTGACGTAGCCGACCGACATGTCGGCAATGTTGATGTGGACCGCGGTTCCGTCTTTGCGGTTGTAAGAATAGCCGAGGAAGTCCTGGGACTCGTTACCGTAGGGCTTGACGGTGATGACCGCGCCGTTGGCGGTCTCCAGTGCCAGGGAGCCGTCGCTCTGGCGCTGGATCAGGCCTTCGCCGGGCACGTCGATGGTGGTGATTTTGCTGTCCTGAGTCGTGTTCATCACCAGACCGCTTTGGGCTTGGAAGCACTGGGTGCCGTCCTGGCGGGTGGACACCTGCAGGCCCGGCACGAACTGCGGGGCTTCGGACTCAGGGGCGGGCGTGGTGGTGGCGGTGTCCTGAACCTGGGTCGCGTCTTTGCCGGTCTGTTGCGCAGCGCCTACATGGGTGGCGTTGCTGATGTTTTTGCTGGCCGGTACTCCGACCGCGCCCATCGCATTGACCGGGACTCCGTTGATACCTGCCATTGTGAACGTCCGCCTCATCTATCTTTTATAGCGCCCCCAGTATATGCGCAGGTCTTTGCCAGGACAAGGTTGGGGTACGATCAATTTTTTAACATTTCCCCGTGTCGACCTTTTCAGGAAATTTTGAGGCCGCTGGGTCATGTCTGGACTATGTTCATCCAGGGCAACGGCTACTGCCGTACGTATCCGCCCAAGGGGTTCGAGCTCCCGCCCAGGCCGGCGTCGGACAACGACCCCTGGCAGGGCTATTTGGACGTGCTCGAGATGCAGGGGCGTCCTCCGGTGGTGAACAACGAATTTCACCAGGCTTCCTCGCGCCTGACCCTTCGTCAGCAGACGGCAGACCAGTTGGCCGCCAAGCTGGCCGCTGAGAATCCTCCAGAGCCCTTGCCGGATACCAATAAGGACTGGCAGCGAGCTTCCTGGCGTCCCTGGATGCAGCGTCGCTGGGGTCCTCCTCACCATCATCATGGCTGGGGCGGCGGGCCCCCTCATTGGGGCGGCGGCCGCGGCTACCCCTACGGGCGCTACAACCACGGTGGCCAGCGCGGCTGCTAAACCAGGTAGCCCTCCAGTTCTTTCAGTAGTTGCTGATAAAGCTGATCCTGCACCAGAGTCAGGCCGGTCAGGTCGGTGTGCAAGGAACTGACATCGGCAAGGAAAATCGCGCCGGCTCGTCCCTCCAGAATTTTCATGGTCGGCAGTAGCACACCATCTTTGATCGGATAAAGAAAAGAGCACTGGTGTGGATAGCGCGGATATAGGATGTAGAGACGAATGGAGATGAGCTCCCGCTTTCTGCCGGTTCGCAAGATGTTGCGCCGGTAGTGAAAGCCGATCTGACCTTTCTGTGCCGGCTCCCACTTTTCTTGGCGGAACGGAGTCTCGGGCAGCACGGAAAAGGTGGTGAGGGAGCGCCACAAGCTGAAAGGCTCCTGGTAAGTCAACTGCCAATCTGGCGCAAAGTCCTGAATGTCCAGCTCCAGGGGGGCGCACGCTCCCTGGCTGTGCAGGAGTGACTGCTCCCGGTCCCTGGCATTCGGACTTCCGGAACGGGAACCGATGTGGTAGTGGTTGGCGGCGTGCCAGAGTTGGGAGAGAATGTCGCCCCCGCTGCGCTCGATTTCGAGGTGGACACTCGTGAAAGGCTTGTCCAGTTCGACCTGCTGGTAACCCCCCGGCCTCCAGGTCCCTTTGAGCATACCGCTGGTGAGGTGGACGGCCCGGGCCCTGGTCTTGATGACGGCGTTGAGGCCGGCCGATAGATGGCGTTCTGCGGGACTGGCGCCACTCTCGAAGAGCAGGCCCGGTAGCAGAGCGATGCGATGCGAGGGCAGGTTCATCCCTTCGATCAGGCAGCTCACGGAGAGCGGAGTGCTCCTCCATTGAAGCAGTCTGGCCTGGCCGACCACCGCGGCCTGCAGCCAGCGCAGGCAATACTGATAGGGGTCCGCCAGCTGAAAGTTGCGAACTTTCTCGACGGCCTTCTCGATGTCCAGGGTGAATTGGCCCGAGGAGTCTCGCTCGCCTTCGTGGCTGAGGCTTTGCAGTAAGTCGTCGAGACTTAGGTTGCCGCTCATGGTCTTGCGCTTTTCACGGACCTCGGGAAAATTCTTTTCAGGCCTGTCGATCTGGGTATGAGCTGTTCGTCTAGTTCATGAGTTGATTCGGTCAACGGGATTTGAAAGGGGAACATTCTCTATGTCTAACGTGAAAACCAAAACCCAGGTTCAGACTTATCTACAGTTCAACGGGCGCACCGAAGAGGCGCTGGAGTTCTACAAAGCGGCATTGGGAGCGGAAACGACCATGCTGATGCGCTTCAGTGACGCACCCGAGTCTTGCCCTGGCGAGGCTCCGCCCGCCGACAAGATCATGCACGCCAGCTTCCGCATCGGCGAGACGGAACTGATGGCCACCGACGGTGGCTGCACGCCCGCTTCGGGATTTCAGGGATTCGCTCTGACCATGACGCTGCCCGACCGGGCTGCCGCCGACCAGGCCTACGCCGCCCTGAGCGCCGGAGGTCAGGCCCAGATGCAACTGGACAAGACCTTCTTCGCCGCCGCGTTCGGCACGCTGGTGGACAAATTCGGCGTGAACTGGACAATCATCGTTCCGGCCTGACCATCCAGGCACTGACAGCGAAACACCCCGGGACGGAGATTTCGTCCCGGGGTGTTTTGCGTTTAGCGGATGACCTGATTGAGGACCGCATTGAGCAGGCCGCCGGCCAGATTGACGCCTACGTTGTTGCGATACGGCTGGTTGTAGCCGTTGTTGTAGTAGCCGTTGTTGTAGCCATAGCCATTGTTGTAGTTGTATCCGTTGTTGTAGGGCTGACGGTAGTTGTAATTATAGTTGGTGTTGGCATTGTAGTAGGGCTGATTGTAGCCATTGCTGTAGTATTGGCCATTGTTGTAATACTGGCCGTTGTAGGCGTTGTTGTTGGGGCCGCAGCTTTGGGCGCTGGCTCCCAGCGAGAGAGTGGCCATCAGTCCGAGTCCGAGTAAAGTTTTCATATTTGCGTGTGTCCCTTCGTTGCTATGTGCTTATTGTGACATGGGAACCTGAAGGGGTCTTTTCGTTTTCTGTGATTTTCCTGAATGCAGCTATCCCTCTTTGAGCGTCCGGAGCCACTGTTGGGTGCTTTTGAGCACCCTAACTTGCGATTGGGGACGGCTTCCTGGAACTATCCGGGTTGGCGCGGCCTGGTTTATGACGAGCCGGGATTGGCCGCTTATTCGGCCCATCCGCTGTTTCGTTGCGTGGCCCTGGACCGCAACTTCTATGGGCCGCTGAGCGAGGCGGAGTATGCCGGATACGCCGCTCAGGTGCCCGCTAATTTTCGCTTTCTGGTCAAAGCTCCACGGGCTCTGGTCGACCCGGCCTCGGCTCACTACCTGGATGCGCCATGGGCCCTGGAGAATTTTTTGGAGCCGGCGCGGCGCGGGTTAGGCTCGTCCTTGGGATTGGCCCATTTCTTCTTTCCCCCTGCACGTCACGACGACTTTCGCGCTTTCTTCGGGCGTCTGCTCGAGGTTGGCTGCGAAGTTTCTTACGAGGTGCGTCAAAAGTTGGTCTGCGACTTGCCGGCGTTGAATCGCGTCTGGAACGTCTTTCCGGGAATGGACTGGCCGCAGCCGGAGAAGGGTGGGGTGCGAGTGGTGCGCTGGACGTTGCGGCCATCGGCGCCGGAGGTTCCGTGGAATCTGAAAACGGCCGCTCACCGCTATCTGCCGTTTTCGGCCTTGCGCGATCCGGATGTGGAGACGCGGCGCCGCATCGCCGACCAGGTTTTGGATTGGTTAGGGCAGGGTCTGCCGGTGTGGGTGCTGGTGAACAATAAGGCGGAAGGCTGCGCACCGCTGAGCTTACGCATGTTGACGGAGGAGCTGGCTCTCAGATCCAGCTGAGGAGCCAGCCACCCCTCCGGTTCGCGCCAGATCGAGGCGTACCTATGGTATATTCAGAGTTCGAGGAGGTGATCGGATATGGATGAGGCGGAGATTCCTCAGGAGCGAGAGCCGAGGGCGACGGGCTGGGACTGGCTGGATCTGGCGGTCCGAGAATTGAGCTCGGATTTTTTGGCAGAGGAGCGTGAGAAGCTGGCAGAGCAATCTCGGAACGCCCTCGACTCCCTTTTCTCTGAGCCCCTACCAGGGTAGGGGGTTCAGTTCGGCGGTGTGACCGTCGTTGAAGAAGCCGCCGGTGGGACCCAGTGCATCGAGAGTTGCCAGGCGCACGGCGATGGCGGCCCCGTCCTGAGCGGTGCGGAAGCCGGTGTGGGCGTTGAGATCGGTGGCGGTGAAGCCGGGGCAGGCGGCGTTGACCTTGAAGTTTTCGGCCAGCAGTTCTTTGGCCAGTTTGGCGGTAAACATGTTGAGGGCGCTCTTGGAAGCGCTGTAGCCGGCATAGCCGACGTTCCAGCCGCCCCGGGAAATGTCCAGGGTGGCGCTGACGGAGCCGAGCGAACTGCTCATCATGACGATGCGCGGCTCCGCCGACTTGCGCAGCAAAGGCAGGAAGGCGCGAGTCACGCGCACCGGTCCCAGGGCGTTGACTTCGAGCATGGTTCTCATGTCGTCCAGGCTGTCCCGAGTGATGCTTTCGGCCATTCCCAGGCTGATGCCGGCGTTGTTGACCAGCACGTCCAGGCCGTCCAGTTGGGCGGCAGCCTTACGCACACTGTCGTCGCTGCTCACATCGAGCGGCAGGTTTCGGGCGTCCAGGCCTTCCGCCTGGAGTTCAGCGGTGGCTTGAGCACCGCGCTGCTGGTCACGGCAGCCCAGCCAGACCGTATATCCTAAGCGGCCGAGCTGGCGGGCGATTTCCAGGCCGATTCCTTTGTTGGCGCCCGTAATCAGGGCGGATTTCTTGGTTTTCATAAGCCGATTCTGGCTTAGCTGGAGGGGCAGGGCATCCTTAATCCTGGCGGTTATTTGCCTGATCCTACCATTTGCGGTAGATTGACCTATGCTTTTCCCCCGTCTCGTCTCTCGGGTGGGCCAGATCGGTCGTCCTTCCGGCGAGGCGGAGCGTCATAGTAGCGCCTGGCCCCGGCTGGCGGTGTGGGCCTGCACCGTTCCGTCTCCTCCGACTCCGGCCGTCTTTGAACCGAGGTTTTACGTGTTGCTACAGGGAGCCAAGCGACTGATCTTCGGCCAGCGCGAGCTTCACTATACTCCGGGCTGCTACTCGATTTCCCCGCTGGGGCTGCCCTTCACCGGCCAGATCCTGGAGGCTTCCGGCGACAAACCCTACCTGGGCCTGGAGCTGGCCTTCGACAAGGATCTGCTCACTCAGGTGGTGCTGGAGGGTCCCGAGCCCCACCAGGATGCTCCCCAGTGGGCGGTGGTGGAAGCTGACGACCAGCTCTTCGAACCTCTCGAGCGATTGGTGCGCCTGCTGGACACTCCGCAAGATTTGGCAACGCTGGCGCCGCTGGTGGAGCGTGAGCTCTACTACCGTTTGCTGCGCGGACCGATGGGCGGCAATCTCCGCCGCATCGTGCGTGGCTCGGGGCGCTTTGCTCAGGTGCAAACGGCGGTGGATTTGATCCGGCGGGAACCGGAGAGAACGATTTCCGTCGAGGAGCTGGCCGGCCTGGTGGGCATGAGCGTCACCTCCTTTCATCGCCACTTCAAAGCCGCTACCGCTCTCAGTCCGCTGGTCTATCAGCAGCAGATTCGCCTGCTCGAAGCCCGACGGCTGTTGGTGACGGGCGTCAGCAACGTGACCGAGGTGGCCTTTGCGGTGGGCTACGCCAGTTCGTCTCAGTTCAGTCGCGAATACAAGCGCATGTTTGGAACCCCTCCACTGGACGATCGGGCTAAAGCCAGTAGGTATTCATGAGCAGGTCCCAGGTCATGGGACGAGAGACGCCGGTTTCGCGAAAGAGGGGCTCCAGCGTTCCGGCCACCACCGCCTCCGCCTGCTTCAGGTCTTTCTCCTGGAAGGTTCCCTGGTTTTTGACCCGGCTGTCCATATAGTAAAAGCCGCAGATTTCGTCGCTACGACTGCGGATGGGCACGAAGAGAATGCTGATGATGCCGGCGATCAAGACGCTGGTGCGGTCGAAGCGGTCGGGTTCGGCCAGGTCTACCAACAGTCTGGGTTGGCCTTCTTCAATCAGCGACTTCAGAACGCTCAGGCTGACCGGCTCACTGGTCCAGATGCCTTCCGACTTCAGATTGAGCAGCCGCCCGTTGCCGGAGTAGGTGACCATGGCGTGTTCGGCCTTCAGGCCTTCTTGGGCAAAGGTGATGGCCTGACCAAAAGCCTGTTCGTAGAGCGAGCGAATGTGCTTCTCTTCGTACATCGCCGGCTAGTTCTGCTCCAGCTCCAAAAGGCGGTTGCGGGCACGTTCCAGGAATTCCACGCGCGTCTCGCCGGGCTGCAGCGAAAAGGCTTCGCCGAAGACCACCCGACAGGGGCAGGGCCGGGGTAAGAAAGCACCTTTGGGCAGCAAGCGATGCATGTTCTCCAGGTAGACGGGCACCAGTTCGAAGTCCGGCTGCTTCTGACAGAGGTAAAAGATGCCGCTTTTGAAGGGGGCGACCTGGACGCCGTCGCCGCGGGTCCCCTCGGGGGAGAGCACGATGGCTTCGCTGGGGCCGACCTGGGAGACCACCTCGGTGACCTGTTGCTGGCGCTCTTCCTTGGTCTTGGGCTGACGTTCCAGAAAAATGGCGCGGAAGCAGCGCGAGGCCACGAAGCGACGGAAAGGATGCACTTCCCAGTAATCTTTGGCGGCCACGAAGCGCATACGACGCCTCTGCCACTTGGGCATGATCGCCCAGAGCAGCACCGTATCGGCGTGCGAAGTGTGGTTGAAGTAATAGATGCGGCGGCGCTCGGAGAGTTCGAATCCTCTCGATTCGACTCGAGAAAAACTCAAGGTTCGGGCCAGCCAACCCAAGGTGCGGGCCAGCACCTGGGCGGCGCTGTCCTTATAACGTTCAAGCCAGCTCATCTAAGCGCCCCGTTCTCCGAGCCAAACCCGGTCCCTTCCGAACAGGGATGAAGGCGAGGTTACGATAGCGAAGGGCGCAGGCTGTGAGTCAGACCCCCAGCCCCTTGCGGCGTCCGCTGTTTCGAATGCTCTGGGCGGCCACCATTGTGTCCAATATCGGAAATTGGATTCAGGAGGTGTCCAGCACCTGGTTAATGGCGACCATGGCCCCGGATCCTTTGATGGTTTCTTTGGCACAGGTGGCCAGTGCGCTGCCGGTGTTTTTGCTGGCTATTCCGGCCGGGGCGCTGGCCGACGTGCTCGACCGGCGCAAATTGCTCATCTTTACTCAGGCCTGGATGCTGGTGGCGGCGGCCACCATGGCGGTGGTGACCCTGATGGGCATGATGAATCCCTGGATTCTGCTGATCTGCACCTTTTATCTGGCGGTGGGCTCGGCCCTGAATTCCCCGGGCTGGCACGCCATCACCCCGGAAATCGTTCCCAAACAGGAGTTGGCCGCAGCCGTGACTTTGAACGGACTGGGCATCAGCTGCGCGCGCGCGGTGGGTCCGGGTCTGGCCGGTCTGGTGCTGGTCAATCTGGGGGCCGGCAAAGCTTTCCTGATCAACAGCTTCTCTTTTCTGGCCGTGATCGGGGTCTTGCTGGCCTGGCGGCGCAAGCAGCGCGTGGGCAACCTGCCGGCCGAGCGTTTCGTCTCGGCCATGCGAGTAGGCGCTCAGCACGTGCGCCATTCGCCAGTCTTGCGGCTGGTGCTGGTGCGCAGCGGACTGTTCGTCTTTACCACCAGCTGCTTGTGGTCGCTGCTGCCGCTGTTGTGTAAGAGCGAATACAAGATGGAGGCGCAGGGCTACGGACTGCTGCTGGTCGTCTTCGGTCTGGGCTCGATCCTGACGGCTTCCTTCTTATTGCCCAGATGGCGCGAGCGCTTGCCGGCCAATTCACTGGTCAGTCGCGCCTGGTTGGCCTACCTGCCGGTCTTTTGGATTCTGGCCAAATGCACGTCCAGCTGGTTGCCCTATCTGGTCATTTTCTGGGCGGGCGGTTGTCAGATCTGCATCCTTTCCTGCTTTCACCTGGCCGCCCAGTCGCTGGCCCCGCCCTGGGTGCGGGCCCGGGCCATGTCGGTCTACTTGCTGGTTTATGCCGGTTCGGCCGCTCTGGGAGGTCTCTTCTGGGGCTATCTGGCGCGCGGTCTGGGATTGCGTTCCTGCCTGTTGCTGAGCAGTGCGGTGCTGCTGGTGAGCGCCGTCACCGCCTGGCTGGCTCCCTTGCACACCGGTGAGGGCTACGACCACGACCCCTCCCATCATTGGGAAGACCCGGACGTAAAGGTGGACATTCCGCTCAACCACGGGCCGATTCAAGTGGTGGTGGAATACGACATCGCACCCGAGCACGCCCGCGAATTCGTGACCGCCATGGAGCGTCTCAAGCGCATTCGCCTGCGCAACGGCGTCATCCGCTGGGCCCTTTACTGCGATCTGGCCGCCCCCCAGCGCTTCCGCGAGGTCTACCTGGAGGAGAGTTGGGCCTCGCACCTGAGACAGCACGAGCGGGTCAGCAACTATGAGGCGGAAGTGGCGGCGGAGGCCTATGGATATCACCGCGGTCCCGAGATGCCCGAGGTTTTTCACTACGGTTATTGCGATGAACGTTTCCCGGGCAAGGCCGAGGAGGAACATGAGGATCATACCTATCAGGAGATCCCCTTGTGGTTTTTAGATTGACGTGAGTCGGCGCAAAGTAGATCCAACGTGGTTTGACGAGGAAGTCGAGGAGCAGGAGAACGAGGTTCGGGAAGTGAGCGTGCTGCCCGAGCACGAGGGCCTGCGCCTGGATCATTTCCTGGTGGGCCAGTTTCCCGATCGCAGTCGTTCTTTATTGCAGGACTGGATCGAATCCGGTCAGGTGCTGGTGGGCATGCGCCCCGGCAAAGCCTCGACGCGCTTAAAGGCGGGCCAGGAAATCCTGGTGGAAATCCCGGCGCTGGAGCCGGCCGAGCCCGAGCCCGAGGACATTCCTCTCAACGTGGTCTTTGAAGATGAGCACCTGCTGGTCCTCAATAAGGTGCGTGGGATGGTGGTGCATCCGGCCGTGGGCAACTACAGCGGCACGCTGGTCAACGCCTTGCTGGGCCACTGCCGGGACTTGTCGGGCATTCGCGGGGTAGAGAAGCCGGGCATCGTGCACCGCCTGGATAAGGATACTTCCGGTCTGATGGTGGTGGCTAAGAACGACCAGGCTCATCTGGGGCTGACCAATCAGTTCTCTGAACGCCTTGTGCAGAAGCACTATCAGGCCATTGTGCACGGGCACCCTCAGCCGACTCGGGGTCGGGTGGAGCAACCCATCGGACGGCATCCGGTGGACCGCATTCGCATGGCCGTCAATCCGCGCGGTAAAACGGCCATCACCGACTATGAGGTGAATCAGAACTTCGGAAACTATTCCTTGCTGGATCTGCAGATTCACACCGGGAGAACCCATCAGATTCGGGTGCATCTGACCTGGTTGGGCTTTCCCATCGTGGGCGATCCGCTTTACGGTCGGCGCAATCATCCGTTTTCCATCGTGGGTCAGGCTCTGCACTGCGCTCGTCTGGGCTTTCGTCACCCGGTGGAGCACCGGCCGCTGGAGTTCAGCGCCGCGCCTCCTGAAGATATGCAGATGATTCTGCGAGACCTTCGATGATCAAAAAAGAGCACCGCATTTGCGCGCTCTGCAAGAATCTCGAGGTGCTGGACCAGGGCCGGGAATTTCCCGGCATCGCCGACACCGAATATATAAAGTATCGCTGCAAGATTTTCGGCTGGAGCAATCGCGAGGATTATCTGATGGATTCCGAACCGGCCGAGAAATTCGCCAAACAAGAACCGTTCGATTGCGAGAGATTCGAGGGTTGGAGTCCTGAGTAGCACCTGGCAGCGTCCTGAAGAAGGCGGAGGACCGGTTGAGGCGCCACCGCCACGACCGCCGGTCGAGCGTCGCATTTACGCGGTGCGCGCGACCTACGTGTTGCTCGGGTTGCTGCTGGTGTTCGCGCTGCTGGGCGGGGCCAGCACCGACGTGGCTCAGTTGCGACGGATGGGCGCCCGCCCGCCGCTCTACGGATTCAATCCGCGGCCGGAGCATCTGGTGGCACCGCTCTTTCTGCACGGCGGCTGGACGCATTTCGCCTGCAACTGGGTCAGCCTTTCCATGGTGGGGGCGGCCTTGGAATCGGTCATCGGGTCGTTGGGACTGGTCTACCTGTTTTTTTTCTCGGGCATCGCTTCGTTGTTGGTTTCCTTTTACCACAATCCCCAGGTGACGGCCCTGGGCTGCTCGGGAGCGGTCTTCGGCATCTGGGCGGCTCGAGTGGTGCATTCCTGGTGTCCGCCGGCCGAGGACGACCGCTTTCGCTACCTGGCGCTGTTTGTTTTCAGCGTGCTGCTGACGGTGGTGCCGGCCTGGATGGGCGTTCCGGTGGATCACGCGGGGCACTTCGGGGGCATGATCGCCGGGGTGGTCGGTTATCTGGCCTTTCGCGGCGGCGGGATCCTGCGCTGGGGGGGTTTGGCGGCACTATTGGGCTGGGCTGGTTACGTGGCCCGACCCCCCTGGTCGCCGTTCTAACCTCGTAGGAAATTGCTGTCGAGGATGACGCCGGGTTCGGCTTTGAGGAGCTTTTCCATCACCTGACGGAGTTCCCAGGACTGCTGTTGGGAGAGGCCGATGAATTCAATGCCGATGCGGAACCCCAGGGGCTTTTCCGGACGGCACCAGCACACCCGACCGTGGAGCTCCAGCGGTTTGCTACGTTGCTCCTCGAAGTCGATGGAAAACTGCAGCTGAGTGTCTTTGGCGACTTCTTTCTCCACCAGCATGCCCAGGCCGCTGGCGGAGAGGTCGACCACCGTGCCGCGGTAGCCGGGTAGCTGATGAGAGGTGGCACGCAGGCGTTTCTCGGCGCGCGGAGCGCGACGTAGTTCCTGAGCCTGGGGCTGAGGGTCAAGCAATTGGGAAAAAAGCTCGGCGGTGGCTGGACTGTCTACCTGACCGGCGTAGAGGTGGCGGGCGATGGCCTGAAACAGCTGCTGGGCTCGATTTTGCCAGAGCGGGGAAGGGGCCACTTCCTCGGTGACTTTGAGGCCAATTCTAACCGATAGAGGCTGGCCGTCCTGAGGCACTTCGGCCTGGGTGCTGTAGGTTTTGAGCGGTTTGAAATTGCTGTCACTCTGAAAATAAAGCAGGCCTGACTCGAAGGCCAGGCATTGAATTTTGCTGGACCTGAAGAGAGAGAACATCCTTCATCTTAGCATCCCGGAGCGGGTTGCGGCGAAGGGGCTAAAGTACTCCGCGGTAGGCCGAAGGCGCCTTATAATGGTTGCCTCCCGGAAGGTCCAGATTGGTCAGCGAAATGCTGACGCTGTAACTGAGTGAGGTCACCTGGTGAAACCAGCCCACCGGTAGCAGCAAGACTTCCCCTTCGTGAACTTCCGTTTCGATCGGCATCAACCCCTCGCTCAAGGGATAAAGGGCTGAGTCTCGATGCTCTAGATCGACCGGGGAGAAAAAGTCGTTGTAGAGGTAGAGCCGGGGCATGCTGGAGGGGGGCAGCAGATAGAATTTCTTGCTGCCGCGGAGTTGAGCGAAAAGCACGTTATAGGGGTCGAAATGCAAACCCGAACGCGTGCCTCCCGGACCGATCCAATAGTAGACTTTCCCCTCCTGCAGGGGGCGGCACAAGCCGGGAATTTCGCGAACCCCTTCGGACAGTTGGGCCAGCAGCCCGCTGGCATCGGTCTGGTTGTAGGCGGTCCAATAGTGTTGGCCGTGATTGGCCGGCGCCTGGATGCAGTCCAGGAACTCGCCGAGCGTGCCGTGACGGGTTTGGGTCTGGCTGCCTGCGCCCCGTTCGGTGAACTGAATGGGCTGAGACCCCCAGCGGCCCCGCAGATAGCCGGGAGTCCATTGGCGGGCCGGCCAGTCTTCGAGCAGGCCCTGGATTTTCACGGGGCGATTGGCGAAGAGGTAATCGCGGCGGATCTCCTCGATCTGATGGGACTGTAGCGTGACCAGTTCTCGGTAGGGAGAAGTCTGCTCGAGCTGGGTCTGCAAATTCAGCAGCCACTGGAGATTCACCACCTGGCGGGCGAACTGGCCTCCCACCGCGGCCAGCGGGCTCTGGCGTAATTCAGCCAGCAGTTTCAGCAGCGGTTCCCTGGGGAGGTCCGGCGACTGCTCGAGCATGGCTTCATCGCTGAATCCCGTCATGACGCCGTAAGCCAGCCACTGCTGTAGCTCGGGAGAGAAGACTTCCGTATTCACTTCCTACTGGGGCCGAGGGGGGAGTCCGTTGATGAAGGGCGGCGGCGGCTGCGAGGGCAGACCGACCACGATCGGGGGCCGGGGCGGGAGGCCATTGATGAAAGGCGGTGGCTTGGGGGGAGACGGCAGACCGATGACGATGGGCGGCTGGGGCTGAGGCGGCAGGCCCACGGCGATGGGAGGTTTCGGGGGAGAAGGCAGGCCGATGACGATGGGCGGCTGTGGCTGCGGCGGCAGGCCCACGGCGATGGGAGGTTTCGGGGGAGAAGGCAAGCCGATGATGATGGGAGGCTGGGGCTGAGGCGGCAGGCCCACGGCGATGGGAGGTCTCGGGGGAGAAGGCAAGCCGATGACGATGGGCGGCTGAGGTTGCGGTTGCACACAGCCGCTCCAGGATTGCTGCAAACTTTGCAGGGCGTTCAAAAGAAAGCCAATTTGCTGCTGCAGGTTGTAGGCGGGAGAAACACCGCCGGGTAGCTGGCCGGGTCCGATTCCGCCCGGCCCTCCCGAATAGGGCTGGTAAGAATAAGGCTGCTGAGGGCCAAATTGAACTGGATACATGGCGGAGCTCCCTAAACTTTTCTTAATTTAAGAATAAGTCAGCTCCGATTGGGGTGCAAGGGGAAATTCGTTAGGGAGTGTTCACGGTTGGGGATCGGCCGGCGCTTCGTCACGGATCTGAGTGGTGACAATCAGCGAATTGCTGGACGAATTTTGCGCGCTGCCGAACCCCATGATCAGGCCGAAAGCCGAGGATTGACGACTGTTGGTCGAGCCGCCGTTGTTGATGGTCAGGGTTTCGCCATTCTTCATGGTGACCTGAGTGGCGCCCTCACTGAATTCGATGCGCCCCGGGCCCTGAGCGCTCTGGTAGGCCATCCAGGGCGTAAGCTTCAAGCGAACGTTCTGGCCGATGACGGTGGGCTCTACGGCGAAGCCGGTGCTGACGCGCTGAAAAATGATGCCGGGAGCGAGCATTCCCAGGCCGTTGGCGAAATTCCAGAAGGGCTGCACCTGGGGAATGTCTTCGCCCACGGTGATGCTGCCCTTTTCGCCGCTCATCACCAGCAGTTGCTGACTGGTGGAGACGTTTTGCGAGCCCTGCCCGACCTGCAGCAAGCCGCCATTGGACGAGCTGTTGTTAGCGCTCTGGGCCACCGTAATCCAGACCTGTGGCGCGGGAGCATCGATGGCTTCCAGTAGCTGACGAATCTGCTCGAGACGTTCGGGAGCGGCCCTTACGATCAGGCGCTGTAAGCGCTCTTCGGCCATGACGGTTTCGCCGGGTTGCAGCAGTGCTCGCACTGGCTCGATGGTCGCTGCGGCCGGTCGATTGGAAAGGCTGAAGATCTTCAGCTGCGGCTGAGCCGCCAGGGGAGCGGAAAGCAGGAGGGCCAAAAGCAGTTTCTTCATGCGGCAGGATTCGCTCCCCCCGAGTGGCTAACCTGTGAGGAGCATCCGAAGGCGATGCAGCCGCACCCCGTGTGCGAGTCCCGCAAAAGGCGGGATCATTTCAATGGTATCTCAGTTGTTCTCAACCACCCTGGTCGGGGTGGAGGCCCAATTCGTTCGCGTGGAAGTAGACCTGGCCTCGGGCCTGCCCGGTTTTCACATCGTCGGACTGCCGGATGCGGCCGTCGGCGAATCCGTCCATCGAGTGCGCAGCGCATTGCGCAGTATCGGACACCCCATTCCTCCCCGGCGTTGCACCGTCAATCTGGCTCCTGGCGATCTGCGTAAAGAAGGGCCTCGATTCGATCTCTCGATCGCACTCGGGCTTCTGGCCGCCAGCGAAGTTATCGCGCCGGAGCTGGTGCGCGACTCGGTGGTGGTGGGCGAGCTCAGTCTGGATGGAGGGGTGCGTCCCGTGCGAGGCGTACTCAACACGGCGATGGCCATGCGGGAACGCGGTCTGCGCCGCCTCTTTCTAGCCTGGGAAAATATGCCGGAAGTGGACTGGTTGGAGGGCCTGGAGCTGTGGCCGCTTGCCTCGCTGGGCGACATGCTACAGCACGGCGGAGGGCCGCCGATGCTGGAGCGGAGGGAGCGGGAGCCGCGCCCGTCTCCGCTGGAAGTCCCGGAGTTGGGCGCGGTGCTAGGGCAGGACATCGGCAAGCGCGCGCTCCAGGTGGCGGCTGCCGGTGGGCATCACCTGATCTGGGTGGGCCCTCCGGGTTGTGGCAAGACCATGCTTTCTCGCTGTCTGCCCGGTTTGCTTCCCGACCTGGAGGAGCAGCAGGCTTTGGAGGTTCTGGCCGTCTCCTCGGCGCTGGGAGTGGCCAGCGATGGACGGACGCCGCCGTTGGCCGAGCCGCACTGTCAGATCAGTGCGCCGGCCCTGTTGGGCAGTCATCGCCCCGGAGAGTTGTCGCGAGCCCATCAAGGGGTCCTGTTTCTGGACGAAGTGACCGAGTTTGATCGCGACGGTCTGGAGGGTCTGCGCACCGCTCTGGAGACGGGTTGGATCGAGGTGGGTCGAGTGCGCACGCGGGTTCGCTACCCGGCCCGCTTTCAGCTGGTGGCCGCCTGCAATCCCTGTCCCTGCGGGTTTGCGGGAGATGACAAGAAAATGTGCAGTTGCCCCGACAGCCGCCGGCTGCATTACATGAATCGTCTTTCGGGCCCCATTCGCGACCGGGTGGATCTGCAGGTGACCCTCAAGCGACCCGACTTGCGGGCTAGTTGGAAAGGAAGTGACAAGACCACCAGCGAGCAGGCCCGCGAGCGCGTGCTCAAGGCGCGCCGTCGTCAGCTCCAGCGGGGTTGCCTGAACAGGGACTTACCGCGCAGCTTCTTTGACGACTCCAAGGTCATCACCATGAAGGCGCTGGATTTTCTGCTCGACCACGGCAACCAGAAGCACCTGAGCATGCGGGCCCTGGAGAAGGTGCTGCGCGTCTCGCAAACGATTGTCGACCTGGAGGGCAAGCGCGGCATCGACATGGATCAGGTGCAAGAAGCCGTGCACTACCGCTGCTTGGACCAGCAGGGGTGGTGAGGAGATGCGGGCAAATAGTGGGAATGAACACGCCGTATCGCTGGACACGCGACGCTTATCATCAGCTCTGGAAGCGCGGAGTGCTGAGCGAGGACACCCGGGTCGAGTTGATCGAGGGGGAGATTCTGCAGATGAGCCCCTGGACTAAAGAGCATCTCAACGGAATCATGTTCCCTACGACCGTTCTGGTCCGGCTATTCGGGGACTCCCATGTGGTGCGAGTCCAGTGTGGCTATGCCATCGAAGACCACTCGGAACCACTGCCTGACTTTGCCCTCTGCCCTCTCGGGGATGTGCATCGGGCGGACCTGCTGATCGAGGTCAGCCATACCTCGCTGGTGCACGACCGTAAGCGGAAGGCGCCGCTCTACGCCCGGGCGGGAGTGCCGGAATACTGGATCGTCAACATCCCGCGCCGGGTTGTGGAGGTGCGAAGGCAGCCCGAGGACGGAAAATACCGACAGCTCCGAATCTATCGTCCGGAGGAGTCGGTGCGTCCGCTTTTTGCTCCCGAGGTGGAAGTCGGGCTGGAGTCTTTCTTCCTACAGTCGTAGCTGGTCGGCGTAGTGGGCGAAGGCTTTGCGGGCGGCCTCGAGCGGTGTGAGCTCGGGGTCGTCTTCCTGGGCGTAGAGGATTTTGGACGAGACGTTGACGCGGTGCAGGGCGATCTCCGTCTGGCGCAGCGCGCTCAACACTTCGTCGGCTTGACCGCCCTGGCTACCCACTCCCGGAATGAGCAGCGGGCAGTTGGGAGCCAGCCGCGAGCAGGTGAAGGCCAGGTCCGAGGGGCCGGTGGCTCCCACCACCATGCCGGCGCCAGGAAACCATTGAGGCAGATCGAGCAGTAGCTTTTGCCACAGCTCTTGACCGTCTACCGGCGATTTTTGCAAATCGCTGTGGCCCGGGTTGGAGGTGCGCACCAAAGCATAAAAGCCGTGCTGGGGGGCGTAGTCGGCAAAAGGCTGGATAGAGTCGCGACCCATCCAGGGGTTGACGGTGCAGGCGTCCACTTCCAGGCGTTCAAAGGCGCTTTTGGCATAGGCTTTGCTAGAAGGACCGATGTCGCCGCGTTTGACATCGAGGATGATGGGGATCTTGCCGCGCCAGCGACCGCACAGGCGCTCCAGCCAGGCCCAGCCCTCGCAGCCGTAAACCTCGAAATAGGCGGCATTGGGCTTGATGGCGGCGGGTTGCACCGTCTCCAGCAAGGCGTTGACGTATTCTTCCCAGGCGGCCAGGGTGAGGGGCAGGCGATCCAGGTCGGGGTCTATGCCCAGACACAGGATGTGTCCGGCCTTTTGGGCCGACTGGCGGAGGCGGTCCTGGTAGCTGCTCACTGCGGCACCGACAGGCCGCGCTGGCGGGCGCGGGCCAACAGTTCTTCTAGCTTGATGAGGCTGTGCACGGGCACTTTCTGGTCGCGTTCGAAGGCCTCTGCGTAGGTGTCTCCGGCCGGAGTCAGCCCCTGGCGGTCGACGCCCACCAGCACACCGCTCCAGCTGAGTTCGATGCCCTGGGCCCGGGCGAAGTCGGCCACCTGGGCCATCCCCTCGACCTTGGTCTCGGAGGTGGTGATGACATCGTCGATGAGCACCAGCCGGTCGCCGTTGCGCGGCTTCTGGCCCAGCAAGGTGGAGACTTCGCCGTGGGTTTTAGCCTCTTTGCGGAAGCTGAAGTAGCCCATGTCACCGTTCAGCGATTGGGCCAGCGAAACGGCCAGGGGAATGCCCTTGTAGGCAGGTCCGAAGATCAGGGTGGGAGCAGGGTCGAGCCTGGCCAGGCCGAGGGCGAAGAAGTGGCCCAGACGAGCCAGCTGACGACCCGTGCAGAGCTCGCCGAAGTTGAGGAAAAAGCTCGACTTCTGGCCGCTTTTGAGGGTGAAGTCGCCTACCTGGAAGACGCCCTCGTCGAGCAGGAAGTCGGCAAAATCGGGATTATTCATAGGCTCCTTTCAGAACGCGGGCGATGTGGCGGGGAAGGCTGGGTCCGGCGTAGATGAAGCCGGTGTAGAGTTGCACCAGGTCGGCCCCGGCGTGGCGATAGCGCAGGGCGTCGGTGCCGCAGAAGATGCCGCCGGCGCCGATCACGGGCACGCTCCAGCGGATTTTGCGCAGCACTTCTAAATTGCGCTCCAACAGGGGAACGCCGCTGACTCCGCCCAGGCTGTCCACCTGGCTGAGGGGACCTTCGCGGCGGGCGGTGGTGTTGGAGAAAACGATGCCGGCCAGTCCCCAGTCCTGGGCATGAGCGGCAATGGCCCGGTAGGTCTCGAGGTCTTCGTCGGGACTGAGTTTGAGGAAGAGGGGCCGTTGGGGCTTGAGCTCGGCCAGCAGAGCCTGCAGCGTGTCCACCTGAGAAAGGCTGCGCAAACCTTCGGTGTTGGGACTGCTGATGTTGAGCGAGAAGTAGTCGCAGCAGTGCCAAAGGCCGTCCATGACCGCCTGATAGTCGGCGGCCGCGTTTTCTAAGGGGGTGTCGGCGTTTTTGCCCAGGTTGACGCCTACGCGAATGCGGCGCGGGCGGGCGCTCTGCAGGCGAGTCTTGATGGCTTCCAGGCCGTCGTTGTTGAAGCCCATGCGATTGCGGATGGCCTTGTGCTCGGGCAGGCGGAACAGGCGCGGGCGCGGATGGCCGGGCTGGGGGCGCGGAGTAACGGCACCGATCTCGGTGTGACCGAAGCCCAGAGCCTCGGCCACGCCCACCCAACGGGCGTTCTTATCGAAACCGGCGGCCAGCCCCACCCGGTTGGGAAATTCGATGCCGGCCACGGTGACCGGGTCGTCGACCTGGGGCAGGCGGCGCAGCACGGGGGCCAACAAATTGCTGCTTTTCACGGCCCATTCGTGGACCGTTTCCGGATCGGCCTTGAAGAGCAGCGGGCGAAGGAGCTGGTAGATCACGTGACTTCCTGACCTTTCTGGAAAAGTCGGCCCGACGCCACGGTGTGAGAAACGCGAGCCGGAAAGGTGACTCCTTCGAAGGGCGACCAGGCGCACTTGGTGCGGCAGTCCTCGGCCCGCACGGTCCAGGGCTGATCCCAATCGAGCACGGCCAGGTGGCCGCGGTAGCCGGGCAGCAGGCGCCCGACTTTGCGACCGGTGAAAAGGCCGGGCAGGTAGCAGGCGTGGCGGGCCAGGGCTCGGGCCGATAGGCCCTGCTGCATCAGCCAGCTGCCGAAAGCCCCGTAGGTATCCAGCAGCGGAACTCCCGAGGGGTTCTTGGTGGACTTCTCCTCGATGGTGTGGGGAGCGTGGTCGGTCGAGAGAAAGTGAATGCGTCCTGCCAGGAAGGCTTCCAGCAGTTTGGCGCGCGAGGCGGAGCTGCGCAGGGGCGGATTCATTTTCAGGAAAGTGTTGCGCTGAGCCACCTGGCGGTTGTCCCAGTCGAAGAAAAGATGATGGGGCGTGGCCTCCCAGACCACTCCGGGTAAACCGGCGTCGTCGGGCCAGAACTCCTGGGCGGCGGCTTCCAGTTCGGGCAGACTGTCGGTCTGCGAGAGGTGGGCCACGTGCACGCGGAAACCGTGTTTGCGAGCCAGGCGCAGAGCGGTGGTGACGGCCAATCGCTCGGCTTCTTCGGGGCGGGTCTGCTCGTGGCTGGGCTGGTCGGCCAGTTGGCGCAGCATTTCCGGATCTTCACAGTGGAGAGTGATGCGGCAGTCGCGGTAGTGCCGGACGGTTTCTTCCAGGTCTTCGTCTCCGTGGAAAAACAAGTTGCCGATGCTGGGGCCCATGAAGGCTTTGTAGTGGCGGTGTCCGCTGGGCCGGGTGTCCGGGCCCAGGCCGACGTAGAAGCCGATGTCTACCGGAAGCTCGGCTACGGCCGCTTCTTTACCGGCCAGCATGGCTTTGGTGACGGGCGGTATGGGATTGTTGGGCATGTCCAGCAGGCTGGTGACGCCGCCGTTGAGAGCGGCGGCGCTGGCGGTGTGGAAGTCTTCTTTGTATTCATCCCCCTGGCGCAGGTGGGTGTGAACGTCCACAAAACCCGGGAAAACCAGCTGGTTCTCTCCCAGCTTCAGGTCGGGTTTGAGGCCCAGGTCGCCGATGCGGGTGATGTGCCCGTCCACGATTTGAACCTGACCCCAGCGGGGTCCGAAGTGGGCGTCGACCAGGCGGCCTTCTACGATCATAGTAGCTCCAATTCTTCACTGGTGAAGGGTACGTTGCAGTAGTAGCAGCGCAATTCCAGGGGCGAGCGGGAAATGGTGTCAAAACGGGTGGGCACGTGTTCGTGGCGGGTGATGCAGCCGGCGTTGGGACAGCGCACCAGACCCACGATGTGGTCCGGAACGGTGACTTTGTGCTTGGAAGTTCGCTCGGAATTGCGGATCAGGTTGATGGTGGCCTGGGGAGCCACCACCGCCAGCTTGTTCATCTCGGACTCGGAGAGTTCGCGGTTCTCCACCTTGACGAGGTCCTTGCGACCCATGTCTTTGGAGTCGAGGCCAATGCCCACCGTGACCAGATCCATTCCCTGGCGCAGACCCAGCAGGTCGAGCACCTTGAGCGAACTCCAGTGGGGGATGTGATCGATGACGGTGCCGTTTTCGATGCGATAGACTTTGTATTCTCTCATTGTAGACCCAACAGTAAATAGAGTAGCGCTTTGCGCACGGCCACACCGCCAGCCGCTTGCTGGAAGTAATAGGCGTGCGGGGTGGCGTCCACGTCGGGGTGAATTTCGTCCACCCTTGGCAGGGGGTGGAGAATCTTGAGGTGCGGTCGGGCGTGGTGCAGATGAGCGGCGTTGAGGCGGTAGATGCCCTTGACTTTTTCGTATTCTGCTTCGTCCGGCAAGCGCTCGCGCTGGATGCGCGTGCAATAAAGGACGTCGACCTGAGGGATGACGTCCTCGAGCCGATGGTGGACCTGGTGGGGTCCATAGCTCTGAGGTAAGGCCAGCGAGTCGGGGCTGATGCAGTGGATTTGGACGCCGGGGAAGAGGCGGAGGGCATCCACCAGGCTGTGCACGGTGCGACCGTATTTCAGGTCACCCATGATACCGATGGAAAGGTTCTCGATGCGCCCCTGAGTGGCCCGAATGGCGTAGAGGTCGAGCAGCGTCTGGGTGGGATGCTGATTCTTGCCGTCGCCCGCGTTGATGATAGGCACATCGCTGACGTCGGCGGCCCAGCGGGCCGCTCCGTCGCGCGGATGGCGCAGCACGATGGCGTCGCAGTAGGCGGAAAACATCTTGATGGTGTCGTGCAGGCTCTCGCCCTTGGCCACCGAGCTGCCTTCTCCACTGGAAAAGCCGGCTTCACTGCCGCCCAGTTGATGGACCGCGGTCAGGAAGCTGTTGCGCGTGCGCGTACTGGCTTCATAAAATAATAACGCCACCTGTCGATGTTCCAGGTGGCGCCCTCGATGATTCTCGAGCTTGTGAGCCGTATCCAAAACCAGTTCGATCTCGGCTCTACTTAAATCGCGAATGGAGACCAGACTGCGATTTTTGAGCATAGGCACCTCCGACCGGTGTCTGTGGGGTGCCTTGGCTAGAATCCTGCCGCGATCACTCGTAGTTCTTTTTGGACTTCTTCTCTTTCTTCAACTTGGGATCGGCTTTGGGCTTCTTGACTTCCTTCTTGGCTTTTTGGCCTTTATCTGCCATGGGGGGCTCCTTCCAGCGGAACGCTTTGGTCCCGATGGTTTCCATGCGGGACAGGGGGTGCCCTTCCATTTAGCGAGAAAGGTCCGGGATGTGGTGGGTCGTCTGGCTTTGGGTCGCGGTTCCGCAGGTTCCTGCCGGTCCGGCCTTTTATCCGCCCCACGAGAGCATTCTGCTGCAGAGCTCGGGGCTGGTCCACCTGACCTGGAATCGACCGGGTCGCGTGTTTGTGGTTCGGCTCTGGAAGGGCGACACGCTGGTTTCTCAGGTCACCACCACCGAGCGTCGCTTTCCCGTGTCGGTGGAGAACGGCGGCTCGTATACCTGGACCGTGCAGACCTCGAGAAGTTCACCCGTAGAGAAGCATTCGTTCTCGGTGGCGGACCGGTTCGAGTATCATTCTGACGGTAGGGCCGGGATCTCGACTTCCGGTCGGGGTCTGGCCGGCACCAACGGCGGGCAGTTGACCGTGGAGTTGACTCGCAACGAGCATGGGATGAACCTTTACATCCAGGAGCGTCAGGAGGCCCGCCATTATCTCTTCTGTGAGCCCGGGTTGAAATTCGCCATTTCGGCGCGCGGGGGAGACGGCAGCGCGGGAAGCGCGGGTCGGGATTTTTCCGGCCATCCTCAGGGGTATGACGGCGGGGGAGCGGGCTGGGGGGGAAACATTCGCGTGGTGACGCGTAGCGCACCCTGGAGGGACTACCTCGACCTGGACGTCCGCGCCGGCAGCCCCGGTCCCGGCGGTGCCGGAGGCTGGTATCGAGACGGTGAGGATCTGGTGCAGGCCTCGGATGGAGAGCCCGGACGACCAGGACAGGGCGGGAGAGTTGAAACCAAGATCGCCGAACCGTGATCCCTGGGTCCTGGGATCGGGGTAATCAAAACGCCGAATTGGCGCCGTTTGGGGAACCCTGGCCGGTTGGCCGGGGGTTTCTTTGTGCGGAGGTTCTTATGAGAAAATTAGCATTCTTGTTGCCGCTGTGCGCGGCTTTCACCCTGATCAGCACCGACGCCGCGCTGGCCAAGCAGCGGAAGAAAGAGCCTTTCTTCCCGAACGTCAACGTGCAGACGCAGAACGGGAACTCGTTCCTGGGCGTGCCGCTCAATCAGAACAATCAGACCTACTCGCTCAACAAGCGCGGGGTCCAGTACAAGACCAATCAGGGCGACTGGTTCAGTCGAAATTCGCAGACCATCGGCGTGAAGCGCGACGGCCAGATCAATATCAATCAGAAGTCCAACAACGGCTGGCCCTTTTAAGCTACAGCCGGCCCATCTTGCGCAGCATGCGGCGTAGCTCCGGCTCGACTTTGTCGGCCATGCTCTCGTAGCCTTTGTCGTTGGGATGAATGGCATCGGATTTCAGGTCGGGCCGGGTCAGGATGTCGCCGAGAGCATTGGTCACCAGCCCTGTGTGGCGCTGGTTGGCCAGCGCTCGATAGCGTCCGCCCGCCTGGTTGCCGAAGAGGCCGTTTTGGACTCCGATCAGCAGCACCGGAGTCTGCTGGGCCTGCACGCGTGTGATGATCTGATCCAGGTTGGCGAAGGTCTCGTCGGTCGGGATTTTTTGCATGAAGTCGTTGCCGCCGAGTTCCACCAGAACCAGCGCGGGCTTCAGGTCGAGCACGTCCTTTTGCAGTCGGTCCAGCGCCATCTTGCTGGTGTCGCCGCTGACGCCCTTGTTGACCATTTCCAGGCCCAGCCGCTTTTGCAAGACGCCAACATAGCCGTGGTTGCTTTCCGCGCCCAGTCCAAAGGAGAGGCTGTCGCCGAGCACCACGATAGGGCCCGCCCTGGGCACCAGGTAGTCGATGCGGCGGGGCCACAGCCACCAGATGAAAACGGCCAGGAGCAGCGCGCTCAGGGCCAGTTTTTGCTTAATAGCTCACCATCTTGTCGCTGACGGGGTCATAGATGGCGGGGGGTTTGGGCTTGAGAGATTCCATTTCTTTGGCCACCCAATTCTGCAGTCTTTCGATCGGTTCGCCCCGCCCTTGCTCCCATTGCTGGATGCGTTGCAGCAGGTCTTCCCCTCCTACGCAGAGGGCGGCCGGCTGGTTCTTTTTCTCGACCATTTCGGCCGCGTATTCCTCGATCATGGGCCGGTAGTAGTTGACGATGCTGGCCGCGACGCGGTCGGCGGCTTTGGTGAAGCGGTCTTCATCTTCTTCGGCCAGGTGCAGCGTGGCGCCGGCCACGGCGTTGACGGGGCCGAGATTCTGGCCCATCCCTTTCTGGCGCACGGCCTCCTGAGTCAGGCGAGTGGCGTTGAAGATGTCGTCGCCGGGGCCGGCCGTGAGCTGCCCGCCGCCACACTGGTTCTCGGCGGCGCGACCGGCCAGGTTGGAAGTGACCTCGGCGAAGTAATATTCGAAGCTGGAGACCGGGTTGCTGGAGTTTTTCAGGAAGACGGCCGCGTTGGAGCCGCCGCGCGGCGCGAAGCTGATGCTGTCGATGGCCTGGGGCAGGTGTTCGGGATGGTTGGTGCGTTCGGCCAGCTGCTGGAAAAGATGGCGAACGACCACGTGGCCGAGCTCGTGGCAGACGGTGACGCGGAAGTTGGCATCGTCCAGAGTGACCGGACCGGCCGCGCCGAAGGCTTGCTCGAGCCTTGCTTGACGGCCGGATTCGGTGGTGATGGCCCCGTTGGGGGAAGCTTTCTGGACCAGCTCGACCAGCTGGCTGGTCTGGTCGCCGCGAGTGGCGTCCGCCATGGCCTGGAGGGCCTGGGGGTCGGCCTGAAGGTTGCGCTGGCGGCAGACGCTCTGGAGGATTTCCAAGCGTTCCTCAGGTCCCGAGGGCGTTTTCACGTCCACCCGCTGGAAGAGTTCGCTGGCTTCGCGGTCGACGATTTCCGGTCGACTGGTGGTGGCCACCACGGTCACGCTGGGATAGTCCTTCAGGCTCTGACAAAGCTGGGCCAGCAGACGGTGTTGGCGCAAGCTGGTTTCGCTGTTCTCGTTGTTGCGCACGCGGGCGGCCAGGTCGAGGTCTTCCAGGGCCAGCACGCTGACGCCGTGTGGACTTTGTGCGGCCAAACCGCTGGCCTGGCTGAAGTAAGCCGCCAGGTTGTCGCAGTTGAGGTTGGCGGCCTCCACCCCCAGGGTGGAGATGCCCGCCTGTTGCAGGTCGCCGGCCAGGGCACGCACCAGGGTAGTTTTGCCGGAGCCGGAGTTGCCGGTGAGCAAAATCGGCCAGCCTTTGTGATTCTGCTCTAAAGACTCGGCCAGGGTTTGCAGGCTCTGGCGGGCGCTCGGCTGGCCTCCCAGAGTTTTCAGGCTGAGGTTTTGACTTTGGACCAGACCCTGGGAACCGCTTAAGGGAGACAGATCGGGGGTGTAGCTGCCGAGGGCTACGGAATCTTGCGTGAGACCGGACACCTGGGCCTGGTAACGCTGAGGCCCGGTGCAGGAGCGGAAGGACGGCTGGCTCTGGATCTTCACCCGTTGAGTGTAGCAGTGGGGTCTGAAAAGGCTCTGAATCAGACTCGGCGATGAATTTACAAAAAGTTCACAAACGTGTTTCTTCTCGTCAATATACTCCCCGGTTTTTCGAGGGATATCTTTCCCACGCAAGCTAGACTTGTGCAAAGGTCGGGAGGTAACGCACACATGGCAATCGGAAACATCACCAACTTTAACCAGCAGGCAATGGATCAGCAGATGATGATCAACTCGATGCGCCGCGCTCAGATGATGGGTGGTTGTCAGGGCCCGGGTTTCTACCCGCAGCAGCCCCCGATGTGGCAGCAGGGTCACGGCAACCTGCCCTACGCCCAGGTGGGCGACGGTGGCTTTCTCGGACTGCAGCAGCGCGGTGGTTACGCCACCGACCTCAACAACAACGGCCGCTACGACGCGGGCCAGGACGCCGTGCTGGCGATGGACCTCAATCGCGACGGTAAAATCGACCGCAACGAAATCGAAGGCAGCCGTCGGCGCCTGATGTCGATGGGCGGTAACTATGACTTCAATGGCGACGGCAAAGTCGGCCTTTTCGAGCGTCTCCAGGGCCGCGCGCTGGGCCGTGAAATGCGCGCTCGCGACCTCGATGGCGACGGTCGCCTGTCGCAGTGGGAATTCGCTCAGGCCGGTGGCCGCGCGATGGTCGACCAGAACCGCGACGGCAAGTTCCAGCCCTGGGAGCAGCACAGCCCCTACAATTTCCCCACCCCCGGCTTCGGCCGCGGTTCGGTCGGCACCATCGACCCCTTCCAGAACTTCACCGGTGTGAACCACCGCGGTAACGTCTGGGGCGGAGGTTTCCCCGGCGGTGGCTTCCCCGGTTACGGTGGCGGCGGCTACGGTGGCGGTTTCGGCTACTAGTAATCTCTCTCGTTTCTACGGGAAGGCCGCGGGTGTCCGCGGCCTTTTTGCGTTTTAGGGTGCCCGGCTGGGGCGGGTGTTTTGCCTCGTCTGGGGGCGGGCAGGCGTGGGTGCCCGGCTGGAGAGGGTGTTTTGCCTCGTCTGGGGGCGGGCAGGCGTGGGTGCCCGGCTGGAGAGGGTGTTTTGCCTCGCCTGACAGCGGGCAGGCGTTGGTGCTCGGCTGGAGAGGGTGTTTTGCCTCGTCTGGGGGCGGGCAGGCGTGGGTGCTCGGCTGGGGCGGGTGTTTTGCCTCGTCTGGGGGCGGGCAGAGCGGGGGGGCCGGCTGGGGAGGCGAAGGGCTGGGGATGGTGGAGTTGAGCTGGCGCGGGTCGGTAGCGGTGGTTGCTTTGCAGCGGCCCGAGGCGCGCAATGCGCTTTGCCTGGAGCTATTGGACGGATTGGAAGCCTGTTTGGATTTGGTCGGAGAGGCGGCCTGCGTGGTTTTAACGGGGGCCGGCGGCGTTTTTAGCGCGGGGGCCGATCTGCGGGAACGACGGGGGATGAGCGCCGAGCAGCGCACTTCACATACGAGACGAATCGCGGACCTGTGCGATCGGCTGGAGGCGTTGCCGATGCCGGTGGCGGCCCAGGTGGAGGGGTTTTGCCTGGCCGGGGGTCTGGAACTGGCGCTGGCTTGCGATCTGCGCTTTGCCGACGAGTCCGCCGTATTTGGTTTTCCGGAGATCCAGTTGGGAATTTTCCCCGGCGCCGACGGACCGGTGCGTTTGAGCCGCCTGGTCGGTCCCGGGCGGGCGGCGAGATTGCTTTATTCAGGAGAGCGGATCGACTGCGAGCAGGCGGTTGCCATGGGTCTGGCCGAGCGAGGGGATGCTTTCGGCTGGGCCGAGAGGGTGGCGACTCATTCGCGCGCGGCGGTAAGAGCGCTCAAGGCGGGCTTGCGAGCCGCTCGCGATTTGCCGTTCGCTGAGGCGCAGGCGGCGGTGCGGGGATTTCGCGAGCCGCTGGATGCTTCGCCGGAGTACGAGGCCGCCTTGCAGGCCTACTTCAATAGGAATTCCAGTCGAGCCTGAGCGCGTGGGTGGAGCAGCGGTCGCAGGCTACTGTCGCGTAGCTTGCGCAACAGCTTGAGGCTGTGATCCTCGGCGACACCGGCCAGGTGGTTGCTACGGGTAACCTGACTCAAGTGCACTCGGAAAACGGAAAGCGGCTTTTCCACAAAGGCGACCTGACCTTGGGCCAGCAGACGCCACCACATATCGAGATCCACCACCTGACCCATTTCGGCGTCAAAGGGACCGACCGCATCCAGGCTGGAGCGCCGAATCAGCACCGTGGTGGGTTCCCCGACTTTGTTCAGCGGCCCATCCAGCAGAGCGGGGTCAGCCAGCAAATCCTTGCCTGGTTGCAGGCCGCGCAGGTCGCTCCAGGCCAGGTGAACGTCGCCGGCATAGTGGGCCGACTGGAGGCTCACCTGGTCCTTTCGGGCGGATTTTTCGAGGATCAGGGTGCGCGGAGAAAAGCTCAGGCTGACCCGTTCGTCCAGTTGCATGGCCGCGACCAGTCCGCGCACGCAGTCCGGTGCCAGCAAATCGTCTTGGAAGAGGAATTTGATCAGTTCTCCGCGCGACTCGGCCACTGAGTGCTGCCAGTTGGCCACCATCCCACGACGTGGTCCCTCGACCAGTCGGTAGGCAACCCGGCTACCGTCTAGCATCCGGCGAGCCAGGTCGAGGGTACCGTCTTGAGAGCCATCATCGCTAAGGACGACTTCCAGATTGCCGTAGTTTTGTTCCAGCACACCCGCCAGGGCTGCCCCCAGATGGGTTTCGCCGTTGTAGGTCGGGATGCAGATGCTCACCAGCGGCTCACTGGCCCCAGGCAGCGAGACTACGGGAGCATCCAGGGGGAGAGCCAGGGCGCAAGCCAGTCGGTGCTGGTTGTAGCCGGGGTCATCGAGCACCGCTACGCGTTGGCCGGACCAGCGCGAGCGCTGAGCGCGATTGGCGGTGACGATGACGTCAAACAGGGCGGGATGGGGCAGGTCGTCACCGGCCAGGCCGACCAGACGGGCGTGGGGAAAGGCCTTGCGCAGCAGCGGGCCCAGCTGCGAACTGAGCTCGGCCGAGAGGACGACTCGATCATAGGTGTCGGGCCGATAGGTGCAGATGCGGGCCAATTCGGCCAGGCCGCGCCAGCCGCGCCAAATCGGGGTGTCCAGCTGGCAACCGCGCTGACGCAGGAAGTCGGGTCCGACGACGGGTGACTCTGCCAGCCAGAGAACCCGAAGTCGGTCCTGGAGCGGTGGAGGGCTCTGGTCGCGCCAACGGCGCACCACTCCCGCACCTTTGAGCAACAGGCGCAGGACCAGGCCCTGTTTGCCTTCGCGGCGGGATACGTCCAGCAACTTGGCTCGCCAGTTGGGAGCGGTGGGGGGCGGAAGCAGGGCGCGTCGGACCGTTTCGAGGGGTCGGACTCCGCGTTCCGGGTCGGCCAGGTAAGAGCGCAGGTGGGCCAGTTCGTGGATGTCGCCGCGACCATGAAGAACGGCCACCGGGCGCGTGTCGAGCTGTCCTAAAACAGACCAGAAGCCAGCGGGAGCGTCCCCCGCCAAGAGGACCACTCGCGCCTCCGGAAAGGTTTGTAGCCAGAAGGGCAGATGGCGGGTCAGTCCACTTTCTTCGAGTAGCGTCCAGCCCCCGGTCGGGGCGTCCGGAGTGGGGACCTGGCCCGCTTCCAACTGACGGTGGATGGATTGGAGTTCAAAGCGGTCCCAGCAGTCGCACCCCTGGCTTTCCAGGCGCTCGGCCAGCAGGCGGCCGCTGCCGTCCGCCGGTGCCAGGATGAGCAAGAGTCCGCTGCCTACAAGCATGGGGCAGCGATTCCGGCGGGGGAACCCCATTACCTGCCCGCGAATCGGCTCGACCTGATGAACCGATTTTGGAAATCTTTGCGTGGTTGGATTCAGCCAGAAGTTTCGGTCGTCACCGACAAAGGCGGCCCCTGGCCTTTGTTGGCGGGGCTACCCGGTTGGCAGATCGTGGCGCCGGGAGGTCACCCTCGCGCTCGACGTGTCTTCCGTTATCAGGCGGAAAAGGGATTTGATGTGGGGCGGGTTGAGCAGCGTCTTCCGGCGCCGCCCGTGGCAGGAAGCCTGGCGGTTGTCACTTTGTTTGCCGGTCGTCGGACCAGTTTGCCCGGCTGGATCGAGTTTTTGCTGGGCGCCGAGTTGGCGCCTCAAACCACCCTCTACCTGGTGGATAATTCCGGACAGGAGGAGTTTCATACGATTCTCAAGGGTGCCGCGGCTCGGCTGGGGGAGGCCCGGCCCGAGCTGAAGTTGCGGATTTTGCAATGGGGAAAGCCTCACCCATGCCGTCCCGGAGAGTCCTACGTCGAGCCCGGCAAGCACCACCATGTGGCGGGACTCTACAGACAATTGTGGCCCATGCTGGAAGAAGACCTGTGGTTGACTCTGGAGGACGATGTTGTCCCGCCGCTCTCGGCCTATACCACCCTGGCTGCCGAATTGCGCGGCCCGGTGGGCGTTGTGTGTGCGGCTTACGGTGATCCGTATCGGCCGGGGCCCTGGGTGTGCGCCGCCGACCAGCGATTTCGTAAGCTCACCTGGAATCAGGCCGGTTCGGAAATTCGTCCGGTGGCCTATGTGGGGGGAGGCTGCAGCCTCTGGTCGGCCAGCGCCGTGAGAAATCTGGTGCCTTCATGCACGCAGGAGGGAAGCCTGATGGGGTGGGACTGGAATTTGTGCCGCGACCTGCGAGGAATCGGTTGGTCAGTCCTGCTTCACGGCGGGGTACGTTGCCAGCACGGAGTTCCGGCGGGTGGTCTCGCGCAACAAGCCGAGGTGACGCACCAGCCAGAGTAGGCGATCGGAGGCCTCGGCTCGACGTCCTTCCAGCAAATGTTGCAGCAGGCGGATGCTGTCGATGGGAATCCGGGCCAGGCTGTTGGCCACCTCTTTGATTCCTGATTTCGGTTCGAATCGATATTTCATGCCGCCCGTATACCAGCCGCGCAGGGCCAGTTGCGACCAGGTCAGGCGTGCCTTGGGCAGCAGATGGCGCACTCGACAGGAGGGATAGTAGACGCAACTGTTCCCGCGACGCTGGATTTCGCGGGCGAAGAGAAGGTCTTCGCCCATCGGATAGGCTTGAGTTCCCGGTCCGATGTCTTCCCAGAACGAGACCACTGCTTCTCGGCGGACGGCCATGTTGCTGCCGCAGAGATAGGGGATGGATTGACCTTCTAGGAATGGCCAGGTCCGAGTGCATCCGAATAGTGCGGCACAATGAGTGGTCCACCAGAAAGGGGCGGGGTGCTCCAGGTGGACCTCCACTCCTCCACCGATGGCCTGTATGTTCGGATCGGTAAAGGCGCGTCGCAATTGCAAGATCCAGTCGGGTTCGACCAGCACGTCGTCGTCCAGGAAGGCGAGCAGCCGGCCCCGGCTGGCGTGGATCGCTCCGTTCAGGGCACGAGATTTACCCGGACGGCCCTCGTGAAATCCGACCAATTTGCACCAATCGGGCAACTGGAGTCGGAGTTCATCGAGGCTGGGATAGGCGGAGGGGCAGTCATTGATGGCCAGCACCAGTTCGCAGCCGGTGCCGGGTGGGAGCGAAGCCCGCAAGCTTCGGCACAGGTCGAGTAGGGGTCCAGGTCGGCCGCGCGTGGAGACCAACACGCTGATCTCGACCTCTTCATCCCCAGACCTGTTCATAGGCTATGCAACATATCAGATGGACAGTTTCCATCGCAAGCGTTGGAGGTGGCGCGGGCGAGGAAGGGAAGTCGGGGCGATGCCGGACGCCCTGGCCCAGGTTCAAGAGTTTTACACCCAGCCCTATCTCCAGGAAGAATGGCCTTGGCGACAGTGGTCGGCCCACCCGCGCGTGCAGAGGGCCATTCGCCGGCGATTGAGTGGTTGTCCCAGAACGACGCTGGCGCAGCGGTTGCGCCGGCTCCTTCCTGAGTGGGGTCTTGAGCTCCCGGCCGCGCGTGTGGCCTCGCTCGGTTGCGGGGCGGGTAGTCACGACCGGCGGCTTTATCGCAACGGCCTGGCGACCTCGTTGGTGGGCTACGATATCTCTCCCCACTCTTTGGAAATGGCGGCGAAAACCGCCTTGCACAGTGGCATCACCACTTTTCGTTACGAGCAAGCTGACTTGAACGTGGTCGAGTTGGAGCCTGGAACGTTCGATTTTGTGTATGCGGAAATGTCGCTGCATCACGTTGAGCGACTGGAGCGCGTTTACGAGGAGATCGCTCGGGCCCTGGTTCCCGGAGGTTTGCTGATCCTGGATGAATTTGTAGGTCCTACTCGCTTTGCCTGGACCGAGACTCAGATGGCCACCATCAATTCCTTGCTGAACCGCCTACCCAAGGAACTACGACGGAGTCCCGAGGGGGCGGCCAAGCCGCTGGTGGTGCGCCTTCCCGAGCAGCACTTTCAACAAACGGACCCATCGGAGTCGATTCGATCGGGAGAAGTGCTTGCTTGTTTGGAGCAGCGTTTCGAGATTCTGTGGCGACAAGATTACGGAGGGGCCTTGCTGCATCCGTTGCTGCACGATATTGCCTGGTGCTTCGCCGAGGGGGACCTGCAGGCGGAAGACTGGCTGGACGAGTTTATCGGCCTGGAGGAGCAGATGATGGCGGACGGGCAGATTGCCTCCGATTTTGTGGTGGTGGTGGCTCGACCACGGTGCTGAAGCGACTGCGCGGTTGGTGGGGAAGGTTTCGGCTCATCTGCGAGTTGGGGCCGCGAGCCTGGTGGAGAGAGTGGCGGCGTGGCGGCTGGCCGGCCGCTTTCCTGCTGGCCGAGGAGGCTCGCTGGCTGCGAACTAGCGGTTTGTTTCAAGCCTCCTGGTATGCCGACCAGGGAGGGGAGTCCACGGGCTACTGGGCTTTGAGTCATTACCTGCAGATCGGCTGGCGAGAGGGTCGAGATCCGGGGCCGGACTTCTCCACGCGGCTTTACCTCGATCACTATCCCGACGTGAGGGCCGCGGGCATTCATCCGGCCTATCATTATCTGCGCTGGGGCCAACACGAAGGACGCAGGACCTGGCCTTCCTCCCCCAGTCGGGGAGGTGGCCAACAGAAGGCCAGGCCGGTGCTTACAGTGGAGGCTGCCCAGGAGAGATTGGCTCGGGTGGAACGTGGCCCGCGCTGGCCGCGTCTGGCTCCTGGCTCGGAAGTCCTGGTCTTATGCCATTCGCAGGGCAATCTCTTTATGGGCGAAATCGCCGACCTCTTGTGCGCCGGGCTGGTGGAGGCGGGCTGGCAGGCTCGGAGAGGAGATGAGAGCAGCCTGGAAGGAGCGCCTTTCGGGGTCCAACTGATGGTGGTGGCGCCGCATGAATTTTTCCTATTGCAGCGCGAGGGTCGCCGAGTTCCGCTGGAGTGCGCCGACCGAGCCATTCTATGTAACGTGGAGCAGCTACATACATCCTGGTTCCGCCAGGGTCTGGACGCTCTACGCCGAGCCCCTCTGGTGGTGGATATTTGCCTGCAATCGGCCGCGACTCTGGTCGACCGGGGTCTGCCGGCCGCCTTTTTACCGCTAGGTCACGTGGCCAACTATGCGGCTTTGGGCACAAGAGCCCGGTTGCCTAGATTGCCGGCCCTCGACGGCCTGGAGGAGGAGATACGTGGTTGGGCCGGCGAGTGGGCCGATAGGCCGCTGGATATCTTCTTCATCGGCCACAAAAGCGGGAGACGCAGCGAGATTTTCGAGCGTTTGTCGGAACGTCTGGCGCGCTGGCGTTGCCACCTGGTTCTCAGCGAAGCCGATCGTCCGCTGGTGATTGGTCAGAACGCTCGCCTGGATACGGACGCCAGTCTCGGATTGGCCCAGCGCAGCAAAATTATCTTAAACTTGCACCAGACCGAGGAGACATTCTTTGAATGGCATCGCATCGTTTGCCAGGGTATCTGGCAGGGGGCGCTGGTGGTCAGCGAACCCTGTGCTCCGCAGCCTTATTTTCTGCCGGGGCAGCATTATATCGAGGCGCCGCTTCGGGAAATGGCGGATGTTCTGGACTGGTTGCTGGGTGAAGCAGGTGGGCGTGAGACCGCCGAACGCATTCGCGTTCAGGCCCTTGCCCGGCTTCGGCAAGAGGTGGTTTTGAGCCGTTTCCTTCAGGGGCTTCTGGCGTGATCGAGCGCGCTGCCAACATAGACTACGAGTGCCTTTTGCATCGCGGTTCCGGACGACCGGCCCAGGCCTCGGTGATCATTCCCGTCCACAACGGGCGAAGGTTCTTGCGCGAAGGTCTAGAGAGCGTGGCCGACCAGCAGGGCGTGGACTTCGAAATTGTGGTGGTCGACGATGGCTCGACCGACGGAGGAACCGAGGAGGCTGCCCGTATTCTGCAGGCCCAAGAGGTGGCGGAAAGCGGCCTGGTCGGTGCGACTCTGCTGAGACACGGCCGAGCTTACGGCCCGGCAGCCGCCCGCCAATCGGCGATGCGCTGGTCTCAGGCCCCGGCCGCCCTGCTTTTTGACGTGGACAATTTGCTTTACCCGCGTTGCCTGCAGCGCTGTTTACAAGTGCTGGAGTGTTCGCAGGCGGCTTTCGCCTACCCGATCCTGAGGATTTTTGGGGCTGGCAGCGGGCTGCTGGGAACCCACCCCTTTGACCGGGAGCGGCTGGCACAGGGCAACTACATTGACACGCTGGCCGTGCTCAGGCGGAGCGCTTGGGAAGCAATCGGCGGTTTCCCCACCGTGCCTGAGCCGCTGGAAGACTATGTTTTGTGGCTCAGCCTGGTCGACCAGGGGTTTCACGGCGCCCAGGTGCCGGAAATTCTGGCCTGTTATCGGATGCGCGGTGAGTCTCGCTCCCAGAGCTGGCAGAAGAATCTGCCTGAGTTTCGGGCCCGTCTGCGGCGCACATTCAGCTGGTTACCGGCTTAACACTCGGAGTTGCCTTCGATGCCGAAGAGCAGGTCGCCGCTCTGCAGCAGGTGGTCCTTGGGGTTGATGACGATTTTCTCGTCGCGACGCACGGCGATGGGAATGACGCCGGTTTTTTCCCGGGCCTCCTGAAGAATCGCGGCAAACGACTGGCCGACCCAGCTGTCCAACAGAGGTAAAGGGATGATGTGCGAGCCGCTGCTGGGATGGAGAAGGTTCTGGAAGATGCGGGCCTGACCGGCGTCGATGGCGGCCTGGGCCAACAGGCTGCCCGAGAGTTCGCCCGAGAGCACCACTTCGTTAATACCTCCCAGGCGCAGGTGCGGCTCCGACTCGGAGCTGGAGAGTTCGGCGCAGGAAAGTACGCTGGGATGAAGCTTCTCGATGGTGAGCGCGGCCAGAACGGTGCGGGCGTCAGCGTCTTGAGAGCTGCGTCCTCCCGAGTGATCGGCCATGATCAAGGCGACCTGGGCTCGTTTCAAGCCGGCTCGCTCGAGGGCCGCGATGCGCGTGAAGTCGTCCTTGACAAAGCGTACCCGTCGGGGATGCGGCAGGAAGGAGAGATTGGGGGGAGCCTCCAGTTCGCTGATGATGACAAAATCTTTGGCCTTGAACTTGGGGTTGGTCTGGAGCTCTTTGAGGATGGTCACCACCCCCGCATTCCAGCCGCAAATCAGCACGTGTTCCGTGAGTTCGTTGAGCAACAGGCCTTCCAAGAAACTGCCTCCTCTTTTGATGCGCTCGGTCACCACCGCCGAGACCGAGCCGGTTAGAATCGAGAAAAAAGCCACTCCCGAGAAAATGAGCATGAGGGCCGTAAGTTTGCCGCCAATGGTGGGCGGGAACTGATCCACCCACTGGTTGGAGAGAAAGCTGAAGATGGCGCTCCAGAACGAGTTGACGATGCCCTGCAGGGAGAATCCGTAGGTGGCGGTCAGTCCCAGAGTGCCCAGCAGTACGGCGGCCGCCAGCAGCAGGATGACGCCCAGAGACTGCACGGTGCGAGTGCCGGCCGGCAGCGAGTAGAGTTTGACCAGGCGGACCAGCCGCAGCAGGCGGAACAGTCGCACCACCCGCAAACCCCCGCCCAACCGAAAGACCTGCAGGCCGGGAAGGATGGCCAGGATGTCCAGCCAGCAGTCTTTGAAAAAGGTGCGGAACTCATCGGAGGCCACGTAGCGAATGGTGAGTTCGATCACGAAGAGGGCGGTGACCACCAGCTGGGCGCCCATAATCTGGTGGTACTGGGTGGAGCCCGGCTTGACCAACGCTTCTTCCCCGAGCAAAACCACCGAGACCAGAATGAGCAGAAAAATAGGAAGCTCAAACCAGAGGTGACCCACGGTGCGCCGGCACCATTCCCGAAACCGCATCAGCCGGCGTTCGACGGCGGCAGAATTTGCCTTTCTTTGAGAAGATCCAGGAGTTGTTGCAGGGAGCGGACGAGCGGCTGGTTGGGCAGATGGAGTTCTGGCTGGAGGGGCCGTTCGTAAGGGGACGAGATTCCCGTAAACTCGGCGATCTCGCCACGCAGGGCGCGCGCATAGAGGCCTTTGACGTCCCGTGCCTGGCAAACTTCCAGGGGCGTGTCCACGAAGATCTCTAAGAAGCGGCCCGGTTCGATTTTTTGACGGGCCAGTTCGCGATCTTCGGCAAAAGGCGAGATAAAGCTGGCCAGCACGATGTTGCCGTGTTCAAAGGCCAGTCGAGCCAGCTCGGCGGCGCGGCGTACATTCTCTTTGCGGGCGGCGGCGCTGAAGGGCAAATCGCTGTTGAGCCCGTGACGAAGATTGTCACCATCGAGGCTGAAGGTGCGGCAATTTTGCAGGAAGAGAAGCTTCTCCAACTCCTGGGCCAGCGTAGATTTACCGGAGCCGGACAGACCCGTGAACCAGAGCACGCAGGCGGCGTGACCCTGACGCATTTCGCGGTCGACTCGGGAAATGGCCGCCTGGTAAGGATAGACTCTCGGGTCGTTTGCGGGGTCGGGAGCAGCGCCCCGGATCATGCCGGCGGCAACGGTTTGATTGCTATTGGGATCGACCAGGGCCAGGCTGCCGGTTTCCCGATTGCGGTCGTAGGGGTCAAAGAAGACGGCTTCGCTGCACAACAGGCGCACGCGTCCGATCTGGTTGAGCTCGAGGGTTTCGGCGGGCTGCCGGTGCAAGGTGTCCACGTCCAGTTGATAGTGGACGTGTTCGACCTGACAACGGATTTTACGCGAGGTATGCAACAGCCAGTAGGGCACGTTTTGTTGCAGCGGTCGGGCATCGGTCCAGCACAGGTTGACGTCCAGGCGGGTGGCCCGTTCGGGCTGGTTGGCGGTGCGCACCACCATCGTGCCGCGGCCGGCTTCCCGCTCGTCCTGCAGGCGAAGGATGACCGATTCTCCGGGTCCAGCCTGCTGTTGCGGGCCGTCTGGACCGTGCAGGGCCTGAACCTGACTGGTGGCCCCGCTGGGCAGCAGAGTGACCGCGTCGCCGACGCGCACGCGGCCCGAGAGCACCCGTCCGGCCAGACCGCGAAAGTCTTGATGAGGGCGCACCACGCACTGCACGGCCAGGCGGAAGTCCACCGGGTTGGCAAGCGCCCCCAGGTGAACGTGCTGCAGATGATGGAGCAAGGTGGGCCCTTCATACCAGGCCATCTGAGCGCTTTTGTGGACTACGTTGTCTCCCTGGAGAGCACTTACGGGAATGGAGACGATGCTGGGGATTTTCAAGCGGTCGGCATAGGCAAAGAACTGCCGCTCGATTAGCTGAAACACGCTTTGCTGGAAGTCCACCGCGTCCATTTTGTTCACGGCCAGGACGATCTGAGGCACGCCCAGCAGCGAGCACAGCAGAGTGTGGCGGCGCGTCTGAGTCGTGACTCCTTTGCGGGCATCGACCAGCAGCACGGCCAGGTCGGCGGTGCTGGCCCCGGTCAGCATGTTGCGGGTGTATTGTTCGTGACCCGGAGTGTCGGCCAGGATGAACTTGCGCTCGCCAATTTCGAAGTAGCGATAGGCCACGTCTATGGTGATCTTTTGCTCGCGCTCGTCGCGCAGGCCGTCGGTCAGGTAGGAGAGATCCTCCAGGTTTTTCAGATGGTCGGTCGGGATCAGTTCTTTGTCGTGCAGCAATCGACCGATCAGGGTGCTTTTGCCGTCGTCGACGCTTCCCGCGGTGACAAATCGCAGCATTAGAAGTAACCCAGCCTCTTACGGTCTTCCATAGCCGACTGGCTGCGCTGATCGTCGAGGCGGGTGCCTCGTTCGCTCTCACGAGTGGTCTGGAGTTCCTGGATGATCTCTTCGATGTTGCCGGCGTCGGAGGGAATGGCGGCGGTGCAGGTCATGTCACCTACGGTTCGGTATCGGATGGTCCCGGGGTAGGGGGCGCGCTGATGGGCGAAATAGAGCGAAGGGACTTCCAGTTGATGGCGCTGGATGTATTTCCAAATGTCTATTTCGGTCCAGTTGCTGAGGGGAAAGATACGAAAGTGTTCGCCGGGATGGTGAGCGGCGTTGACCAGGTTCCAGAACTCGGGACGTTGTTCTTTGGGCCGCCATTGGCCGTGTATGTCGCGATGGGAGAAGAAGCGCTCCTTGGCGCGGGCCTTTTCCTCGTCTCGACGAGCGCCACCCAACAGTCCCGTCAGGCGGTGCTCGGCGATGGCCTCCAGCAAAGTGACGCTCTGGGCTGCGTTGCGGCTGGGATTGGGCCCTTGCTCTTCCTGGACGGTGCCCCGGCGGATGGAGTCTTCCACTCGGGCTACGATCAGGCGGGCTTTGTACTGCTTTACGAAACGGTCGCGAAATTCCAAGGTTTCCGGAAAATTGTGGCCGGTGTCGATGTGGAGCAACGGGCAGGGGATACCCATGAAAGCCTGGTGACAGAGGTGGGCCAGCACAATAGAATCTTTGCCTCCGGAGAAGAGTAAGGCTGGACGTTCGAGTTGAGCCAGCGCTTCGCGCAGATAGTAGATGGCTTCGTGTTCCACCGCTCGAATTTAGTTGGGGGAATCTTGAAATCCTGTGCAAAGCAACGATTGGTGAAGGTTAGAATCGCTTTTCTGGCTCTCTGGATGGGGTTGCTGATGGCCTGGGCTCAGACTCATCGCGGCTTGCTGGTGGTCTTTGACTCCGCTCAGACTTCTCAATCGATGCGGCACAAAGAGCTGGTGGAATTGTTGCGCCAGAAGCGGGCCGAAGGGCTTTTCGCCGGAACCGGCCTCGAGCAGTATTTTCAGATCTATGACTTTGCGGAAGCGGAGATGGCAACCAGTTTGAAGCGGTTGGGCGTTTCGCGCAACGGAACCTACCTTTGCCTCACCCAGCTGGATGCCAAGGACCGCCCGGTCAAAGTCACCTGGCGGGTCGGCTACACGACGGCCGCGGACGCGCTGGCCGGTCTGGTCGGTCAACTGGGCCTGGCCGCCATTGCCTCCCCGACGCCCAGCGCCTCCCCTACGCCCGAAAAATCTCCCGAACGTTTGTCAGTCGGGACGGATCTACCCGCGGGCTCGATGTTGGAGTCGCCCAACCAGCGCTTTCGTTTTGCCGTGCAGACCGACGGAAATTGCGTTCTCTATCGAGTGGAGGACGGCAAGCTTATCCCCATCTGGGGGACCGAGACCAAGGGAAGCGGGGCGCGCTTGACCCTGGACAATCGAGGACGGATTCGGGTGCTGTCGGGCGCCGGTCAGGTTCTCTGGTCCAGCCCCGAACATCGCAACGCGGACTACCAGTTGCAGATTCAGGATGACGGAAATCTTGTCATCTACCGACGCGAGGGAAACAACGGAATTCCCGTGTGGAGCCCGCCCCGTTAGATTGACGAATCGCCTTAACGGTGTTAAGTTGCGTATATGGGAATTGCACTGCTGTTTTTTTGGTCCTTTGTGGGCCTTTTGACTCTCGCTTCTTTTGCTTTGAACTGGGTGGTCTTGTCCCTGACCCGGGCTCGCCACCACGACCAGTCTTCCCCGCAAGCCGTCGACGACCTAAAGCGGACCGCCCGCTATTCCTCCGCCCTTGGCCTGGTTTGTTTTTTTGCCTATGTCTACTTCATCGGACGTTGGTCCGGCTTTTTCTTGGGTCTGGGATTGCTGCCGCTGGCCGCCCAGCAGGTCGCTCTGGCCAGTGCCTGGCAGGCCAGGCCGGGGGACCCATCCGGGCTTTCCGGTGATGACGTCGGGTTCAACAGGCTCTAAGCGATGGGACTTTTCTTGCTCTTGCTGTTTCTCATCGCTCTGGCGTTGCTGATGGCGCCTTACCTGGTGACGCGATTGGTGCTCAAGGCGACGCTGGCCAGCTACAAAGACAAGACTTCGCCGGCCGCTGCCGCGGGGGTTCGCAACGCGGCAGTCCTTTGCGCCGGACTGGGACTGACGCTGAGCGCGCTCTTCATCAACTCTTGCGGAGGGTTATCGGATATCGCGGGCTGGGTGGTCATAGCCGGATTGCTTTCTCAGTGGACCGCCATCGCACTGCCGTTGCGTGTGAAGGCCAACGCCGCGCCCGCTCCTTCCGAAGTCGGGTTCAGCAGGTTCTAAAAAAAGGGCGCACCCTTGCGAGTGCGCCCTTTTCCTCGGGGTTTTACCCCTGGTTTTTACTTGTCCTTGAAGGTGGCCTTGCTGGCCAGGGCCGCGTGAGCGGCAGCCAGACGGGCGATGGGCACGCGGAAGGGCGAGCAGCTCACGTAGTTGAGACCGAGGGTGTGGCAGAAAGCCACCGACTCGGGTTCACCGCCGTGCTCACCGCAGATACCGATTTCCAGCTGGGGATTGGCGGCGCGACCTTCGTCGACGGCCAGCTTCATCAGACGTCCCACGCCGACGGTGTCGACGACCTGGAAGGGATCGTTCTTGAGAATCTTCTCTTCCAGGTAGACGGGGATGAAGGTACCGGCGGCGTCATCACGGGAGTAGCCGAAGGTGGTCTGGGTCAGGTCGTTGGTGCCGAAGCTGAAGAAGTCGGCGTTCTGAGCGAGGTCGCCGGCCACCACGGTGGCGCGGGGCAGTTCGATCATGGTGCCGATCTTGTATTTGACCTGGATGCCGCGGCGATCCTGGACTTCCTTGGCGGCGGTTTCGACGAGATTGCGAGTGAACTTCATCTCTTCGACGGTGCCGACACCGGGGATCATGATTTCGGGACGAGCGTCGATACCGTCCTTGGTCAGATCACAGGCGGCTTCCAGGATGGCTTTGACCTGCATCTTGTAGATTTCCGGATAGACGATACCCAGACGGCAGACGCGCAGGCCCAGCATCGGGTTGAATTCCTTCATCGACTCGACGCGAGCCAGCATTTCCTCGATCGACTCCAGGGTGGCTTTGGGGTCTTCGCGGCGGTGACGGACTTCGTCCAGCACCTTGTTGTAGGCGTCGGGAGCGTGGTCGCGCACGGTGCGCAGACGGGCCACATCGACCAGCAGGTCGGAGTGGGCCGGCAAGAATTCGTGCAGCGGCGGGTCGAGCAGGCGGATGATGACCCAGTGGCCGGCCATGGCTTTGAGGATTCCGTGGAAGTCCTCACGCTGGATGGGCAGCAGCTTGTCCAGACAGTCGGTGTAGATCTTCCAGGGACCGGCTTTCTTGGCGGTGACGGCGGCCAGAGCGGTCTGAGCTTCGGTGTGACGGCGGTTGCCCTCCACCTGTTCGCTCAGTTCGCGCTGGGCGCGGATTTCTTCGCGGTGCAGACCTTCGGCCTTGGCGGCGCTCAGGATCATTTCCTGAACGATCGGCAGGCGGTCGCGCTCCATGAACATGTGCTCGGTGCGGCACAGGCCTACGCCGGTGGCGCCGAAGTTACGGGCGCGCTGAGCGTCTTTGGGAGTGTCGGCGTTGGCGTAGACTCCCAGTTTGCGGAACTCGTCGGCCCAACCGAGCAAGAGCTTGGTTTCAGCGGTCAGTTCCGAGGCTTCCTGAAGCTCGGTGTGACCCAGGTAAACTTCACCGGTGCCGCCGTCGAACGTCAGCCATTCGCCTTCGCCAAAGGTCTGGTCGTTGACCGTGACCTTCTTCTTGTCGAGGTCGATGCGCAGAGCTTCGCAGCCCACGATACAGGGGATGCCCCAACCGCGCGCCACCAGGGCGGCGTGCGAGGAAGGTCCACCGGTCGAGGTCAGGATGCCCTTGGCCACGGCCATGCCGTGGGCGTCGTCGGGAGTGGTTTCGGGACGCACCAGGATGACCGGGTGACCCTTGGCGGCTTCTTCGACGGCGTCATTGGCTTCGAAGACGACCTTACCGCAGGCAGCGCCGGGAGCGGCGCCGGTGCCTTTGGCCAGGTAGCGGCCGGCGGCGTGCGCGGCCTTCTTGGCTTCGACCGGGATGGAGGGGTGGAGCAGCTGGTCGAGCTGCGAGGGAGCCACGCGCAGCACGGCGTCCTCACGGCTGATCAACTTCTCGCTCACCATGTCCGAGGCGATCTTGATGGCGGCCGCGGCGGTGCGTTTACCGGTGCGGGTCTGCAGCATCCAGAGCTTGCCCTTTTCGATGGTGAACTCCATGTCTTGCATTTCTTTGAAGTGGGTTTCCAGGTTGCCGGAAACTTCCAGCAGCAGCTTCCACATCTCGGGAGCTTCCTGAGAAAGGGCCTCGAGCGGTTTGGGGGTGCGGATACCGGCCACCACGTCTTCGCCCTGGGCGTTGGTCAGGTAGTCGCCGACCGGCACTTTGGCGCCGGTGTTGTAGTCGCGGGTGAAGGCTACGCCGGTGCCGCAATCGTCGCCCATGTTGCCGAAGACCATCGACTGCACGGTGACGGCGGTGCCCAGGTCGTGGGCGATCTTTTCTTTGTCGCGGTAGACCATGGCGCGGGGGTTGCGCCAGCTGCGGAAGACGGCTTCCACCGACAGGCTCAACTGTTCGAACACGTCGTTGGGGAACTCGCGGTTGGCTTCCGCCTTGAACTTGGCCTTGAACTCACCGACCAGGTCCTTGAGGGCCGAGGCGGGGATGAGGCTGTCCTCGGTGATGTTGAGTTCTTTCTTCTTCTTTTGCAGCAGCTTGTCGAACTCGTGCTTGGACAGGCCCATGACCACGTCCGAGAACATCATGATAAAGCGACGATAGGCGTCGTAGGCGAAGCGCTCGTCCTTGGAGATTTCGATCAGGCCCTGAACGGTTTCGTCGTTCAGGCCCAGGTTGAGGACGGTGTCCATCATGCCCGGCATGGAGAACTTGGCGCCCGAACGCACCGAGACGAGCAGAGGGTTCTTGCGATCGCCGAAGCCCTTGTTCATCTTCTTCTCGATGGCGGCGATGGCCGTCTTGAGTTCGTCCTGCATATCGGCCGGGAACTTGTTGCCGGCGTTGAGGTAGACGTTGCACACCTCGGTGGTGACCGTGAAGCCGGGAGGAACCGGGAAGCCCAGGCGGGTCATTTCGGCCAGGTTGGCGCCTTTGCCGCCCAGGATGTCGCGCATCTTGGCGTCGCCCTCTTCGAAGAGGTAGACGGCTTTGCCGTTGGTCAGTTTGGATTTCCAGTCTTTAGTGAGAGTATCCGTCACGCTTGTATTACCTTTGCTGTGTAAAATAAAGAGAGATGACTGAGGGCTTTTTACCCTTCATGTCATGAACATTCCTTCTGATTTAGCCGCCGAAGCCGCTCATCTGGGCGTCGTAGCTGATGGCCTTGATAAGATCGGACAGGATCATCGCTTCGATGGCTTTGGGGGAGAGATCGGCGGTGAAGCCCTTGATGATTTTGAGATCTTCCTTGTAGGTGCCCTTGAACATTTTTAAGAGGTCCATCACCTGGGGGTTGACCCCTTGAAAAGTCTGCACGATGACCGGCAGGCTGTCAGGAACGCCCGGATCGGCCAACATAGTGCGCAGTCTGGGTTCGAGTTTTTCGTCGCGTAATGCCATACCCGCCGGTTCGTGTCCCCGACAGGTTCGCCTCCAGGCTAACTCCAGAGCTCCATAAGGGAGTTGGGTGGGTCGAAGAGGCCGCCGTCGAGAGCGGCGAGCTGCTTTTTCATGCCCATCTTCTGGTAGAAGGCTTCCAGGTTGCGGAAGTTTCCGGGGGTGACTTGCTCGAGCGAGAAGTCGATGGGCAGGTCGTCGTGGAGTCGGGTGAGCTGGAGGTTGAGGTCCAGGCGTTCTTTGTGTTCCTGGAGGGCGTGTTCGAGCAGTCCGGGTAGAGGACCGTGCTGTTTGAGCAGTTTGACGGCGGTTTTGGGGCCGATACCGGGGATGCCGGGAATGTTGTCGATGTCGTCGCCGTTCAAGGCCAGGTAAGAGGCGATGTAGGAAGCGGGCACGCCAAAGAGTTCCTCCACTCGGGAGGCATCGAGGTATTCCAGATTGGTGCTTTTGCCCGAGCCTTTGATGCGCAACAGGCTGACCCGGGGGTGAACGCACACCTGGGCCAGGTCTTTGTCGTTGGAGACGATGACCACGTCATGACCGGCGGCGGCCGCTTTGGCGGCCAGCGTGGCCAGCACGTCGTCGGCTTCGAAGGTGTCGTGACGATAGACGGTGACGCCGAGGGCCTCCAGGGCTTCCTCCACATAGGGGACCTGCACCGTCATGTCGGGCTTGGGAGCGGAGCGGGTCGCTTTGTAATTGGGGTCGAGCCCGTGGCGGAAATTCTTGGACCTGGACTCGAAGACCCAGGCCATGTGGCGGATTTTTTCGCTGCGCCACAGGTTGGAGAGAATGCCGAGCACGCCGTGGACGGCGTTGGTGGGGATGCCGCCGGGGCCGCTCAGGGGCGGCAGGGCGTGAAAGGCCCGGTAGATTTGGAACATCGAGTCGAAAAGGAAGATTCTGGCCATCGGTTTGTCCTGATAATAAAAAACGAGAGCTACGTGAGCTCTCGCTGGTTGGTGCCCAGAGCCGGGGTCGAACCGGCACTCCCTTGCAGGAACGGAATTTTGAGTCCCGCGCGTCTGCCAATTCCGCCATCTGGGCTGGTAGGTTGATGAATCTATCACGCCTGAGGCGGGTCGTCAATCTTCTGCCGGGTGGAAGGTTGAACCAGCGCGCAGAGGATGGCGCCGATGAGCAAGGATGCCCCCATTCCCAACAGGTGGGGCAGTTCACTGGTGCAGAGCAAAAGCAGGCATGTAGCCACCGCCAGAGGCGGGATGAAGCGGCTTAAGCCCAGCTTCCAGCAGGCCAGGCTGGAGGCCAGGTGCTGCAGCAGGGCGGCCAGCACGCTCAAGGCGATGAGGGACTCCAGGTTCTTGGAGAGGATGAGCATGAGAACCAGTCCGGTGCTGATGAGAATGCACAGGCTGGGGGCGCCGTGATGCAGCTTTAACAGGCGCTGAGGCAGCCAGCCCTGGTGGGCCAGGGTCCAGAGGCTGCGGGGCGTGGTGAAGGCGATGCTGGCGTTGACGCTGGCCAGACTGGCCAGGGCGGCCAGGGCCAGGGCCGGGGCCAATTGAGGCAAGGCGGCTTCCAGGGGGTGGTCGGCGCTGGCGGCACCGGCCACCCCTTGAAGAAGGGTGTAGATCAGGGCGCTGCTCACGAGTACCAGCACGGTGGCTCGCGGAACGGTTCTTTCGGGGTCTTTGGCTTCACCGGCCGCCAGGGCGATTTCTTCGAAACCGCTGTAAGTATAGAGAACCAGCAACAGGCCCAGCTTGTAGTTGGGGGCGCTGGTCACGGCGGGAGGCCACAGGGTGGCGGCGGGGTGGAGCAAGCCGGAAGCGGCGGCCAGCAACAGCGGGCCGAGTTTGAGGATGGCCAGCAGGTTGTTGCTGTAAGCGCCGCTGCGCGTGCCCAGCAGGTTGATGGCTGCCAGTGCGGTTACGAGGAAGCAGGCCAGGGCCGGACCCTGATGGAGGTACTCCGACAGCCCGACCGCCACACTGGAAAGCCCGATCAGGCCGGACAGCCACATCACCCAACCGACCAGGAAGCCGGCGCGCGGGCCAAAAGCCTCGCGAGCGTAGAGACTGGAGCCACCTGTGCCATGGTATTTTTGTGCCAGTGCCGCAAAGCAAAGCGCGATGGGTAGGCAGCAAATGCCCCCAAGAAGAAAGGTTAAAGGTCCGTAAGGACCCAGTTGTTTGGCGATGTCTCCCTGGGTCAGGAAGATGCCTGAGCCGATGACACAGTTCCAGCCCAGGCACATGAAGTCGAAAAGCCCCAAACGGCGCTGCGGCGAGTAGTCAGAATGTCCCATCTCAGATGCTTGCATTTGCTGAGGCGTTTCGCTAAAGTAGCTCAATCCTCTTGGCTCAAGGGGACTTTCTTTTCTAGGGGGGAGCTGCCCAGGAAAGGAGGATACGCCGATGAAGCAGCAGGACGTTAGCGAAGCTCGCAAGGCTTTGCTTCAACTGATCGCCCAGAAAAAGCACTTGGCGGGTAAAAAATGAACGACGGTAGTAGTCCACAGCCCTCTGTACGAAAGATCAGAGGGCTGTTTCTATTTCAGGCAGTTCTCCACGCAGCGCAGGAACAGTTCCATGGCTAGAGGCACGGCCCGCTCATCCAGTTGAAATTTGGGATGATGGTGGGGGAAGACACGCTCCGGCTGATCGGGGGCTGCGCCCAAGAAGAAGAAAGCTCCCGGCACTTTTTGCAGGTAGTAAGCCATGTCCTCGCCACCCATAGTGGCTTGAGTCGATAACGGCAGCCGCATCTCTTCAGCAGCCCTCTGGACCCATTGGCACGGCAGAGGGTTGTTGATCAAGGCCGGATATCCCTCGGAAAACTCAAAGGTTCCGACCGTTCCATAACTTTTGCATAAGCTGGGAACCATCTCTTCGAGTCTGGCCAGTAACGCGGCTTTGGTGGCCGGTTGAAAGGTGCGGATGGTTCCGGAGAATTCCGCTCTTTCCGGAATGATGTTGTCGGCTGTTCCTCCGTTGATCTGGGTGACCGAGACGACGGCGCTGTCAAAAGGGCTGGTGTTGCGGCTGACCAGGGTCTGCAGGGCCATGATGAGAGCGGAGGCGGCTACAATGGGGTCGGCGCTCTCGTGAGGATAGGCGGCGTGGCCGCCCTTGCCGTGGATTTTGACGCGAAAGGTGTCGGCCGCGGCCATGACGGGTCCGGGAGTTACTGCTACGTGACCACACGGCAGATCGGACCATAGATGAAGTCCCAGGGCGTAGTCGACTCCCTGGAGCACGCCGGCCTGGATCATGGGGTCGGCCCCACCGGGGCCTTCTTCGGCGGGCTGAAAGACGAGTTTGACGGTGCCCTTCAGGCGCGGCTTCATATCCATGAGGATACGGGCCGTTCCGAGCAAGATGGCGGTGTGCAGATCGTGACCGCAGGCGTGCATCTTGCCGGCTTCCAGGGAGGCGAATTCCAGGTCGGTTTCTTCGGCCACCGGAAGTGCGTCCATGTCGGCGCGCAGCATGAGCGTGGGGCCGGGGTGATCGCCGCGGATTTCGGCGGTCACGCCCGTGACTGCGATCCCTTCGGTGGTCTCGAGGCCGCACTGTTTGAGGAACTCGGCGACCTTGGCGCTGGTGCGGAATTCCTGGAACCCGAGTTCCGGGTGGCGATGAAAGTCTCGTCGCAAGTCGATGACCGTTTGGGTGAGGGCTTCTACTTCGGGTCTGATCATTTGAGCTCCACGATCTCACGCATTTTTTTGAGTTGCTCGGGTGTTCCCAGGGTGATGAGAATATCCCCGGGTTGACAGACTAGTTCTGGATCGGGGTTATGTACGATGGCGCGATCTTCCTTGATAATGGACATCACCACGCCCCCGAAGTTCTGGCGAATCCCGGAGTCTTTGAGGCTGAGCCAGGCCAGCGGGGAACTCTGGGAAACCGTGAATTCCTCGATGGTGATGTCGAAGTTGTTTTGTTCCAGGGCCACATCTAGCAGTTCTAAGACGCGAGGCCGGGTGATGGTTCGGGCAATGCGGCGGCCCAGCAGCGAAAAGGGTGAGTAGACGTGCACGGCTCCGGCGCGTTCGAACTTCTTCACGTTGGAGTCTTCGTTGACGCGGGCGGAAACCTCCACCTCCGGGTTGAGGGCTTTGGCGGAGATCAAGATAAAGAGGTTGGAGGCGTCGGTATCGACGGTGCAGACCAGGCCGCGGGCTCTGGTGATATTGGCCTGTTGCAGGATCTTGTCTTCGCTGGCGTCGCCGAGCAGGGCTGTCCAACCGAGGGAACTGGCCGACTGGACTTTCTCGGGGTTGGAGTCGATGACCAGAAATGGGATGGTGCTGTCGGCCAGCTCCTGGCAGACGGCCCGCCCGACTCTTCCGAGTCCGCAAACGATATAGTGTTGCTCCATCTTTTTTGAGCGCCTCCGGTTGAGGAGAGTGGTGAAGTAGGTGCGATGCTGTTCGTCCAGCAACAGTTCGAGCGTGGTCGAGACGGAGTAGGCCAGGACGCCCACGCCGCTAAAAATCAGGGCGATGGTGAAGACCTTGCCCACCGGGTCGAGTTCCCCGACCTCCCGATAGCCCACGGTGCTCATGGTGATCACCGTGAAGTAAAAGGCGTCCAGCCACGAGAGGTGACAGAGCAGGCGGTAGCCGACCGTGCCCGCAACGAGCAAGATCAGGACCAGTCCCCCGACTCGGCGGATACGCTCTAACGGGCGCACCTGATCGGTTTACTGAAGCAGGTTGGGCATCTGGGCGAGAGTGGCGTCGTCCGGCGCTTTGCCGCCTTCGAGAGCCGCAATCACGCTGTCCAACCAGGCGAGAGCCGCTTCGTTGGTAACCTTCTCTTTCGCCGCTTGAGCTTTTGCCTTGGCACCTTCCAGGTCTTTTTGCTGAATCAGCACCAGCACTTCGGTCAACAGCCCGGCCGGCAGATCGGCTTCCAGATCGACTGCGCTGGCGATGGCTTTTTGCGCATCGGCCCCTTTGTTCAGGCGCACGTAGGTCTGAGCCAATTCGACATAGTAGCCGGCTTGCGGGGCGATTTGCACCAGCTTGCGGAACTGTACGACGGCCAGGGTGTCCTTGCTGGCGTTGCAATAAGCGCGGGCCAATTGCAGCAGGAAGGAGGGCTCGTTGGGGTAGCTCTTCTGCAGGTCGCGGTAAAAGTCGACCAGTCGACGGCCGCTCATGCTGCTGTTGGAGTGTAGACGATAAAGAGCGTTGTGATAGGTGTCGTTGGACGGATCCTGCGACATCATCTCGCGCAAGAGGTCCTCAGCCCGGTCGTCGTCGCCGAGCAGAGCTTCCTCTACCTTGACTCTCAGCAGTACTTTGTCCAGTTTCTCCTGCGCTTCGCTGGAGAGCCCTTCCAGAGTTTTGACCTGCTCGAGGGTCGCCTCCGAGGGCTTTTTCTCGTCCAGAAGGTGGTCGGCATGACGGAGCAATAAGAGGGCGTAGGCGTTCGCATCGGGTTGAGTTGCCTGCAGCGCAGCCGCGGCTCCCAGAGCGTCTTCCCACTCTCCGGCTTTCTGCCGCTCGCCCAGTTCGTCCCAGCCGCCCTCGGCCACGGACGGTTCGGTCGCAGCGACCTCCTCGGCTGCAGGGGCCTCTTCGGCCACCGGGGTCTCTTCGGCTACGGGCGCTTCCTCGGCGACCGGAGCTTCTTCGACGGCGGGTGCTTCCTCCGCGGCCGGAACTTCTTCCGGCTCACTGACCGCCTCAACGGCCACCGGCTCCTCGGCCGCGGGGGCTTCCTCCGCGGCCGTGGCCATCCAGCTGTCGTGCAGCGCCTGCACCGGTTGACGATGCTCCGGCTGACCGATCAGCGGGAAGTCGGCAGCCAGCAACTGCTCGAGAATCGCGACAGCGGTCTCGGGGTGGTCTTCGGCCAGGCCTTCGGCCCAGGTTTTGTAAGAAACGATCAGCTTTTGCTGGGGACCTTCCGCTTCGGGTTGGGCGGCCAGCCAACGGTTGAGCACGTTGATCGACTCTTCGTAGTCGCCTTCCTCTTCCAGGGCGTGGCTCCAGGCCTCGTAAACACGCGAATGCTCGGAGACGGGCAGCTTGGAAAGGGCTGCTTGGTAGTCCTTGCCGTCGAGTTCTTGCTGAGTCCAGGCCTCCAGAAGCGAGGGCTTGAGCTCGTCGAGCCCGAGTTCCTCGGCTTTGGCCAGGGCCTCGCCGCCCTGCAGGCTGCCCACCCAGGCTTTGGCCTTGTCCTGGCGGTAGGTCTGCGCCTCGGACTCGTCCCATTTCTTCCACTGGTCGGCCCATTCCAGGGCGGCCGCTTCGCTGAGGCTTTCGGAACGCTGACGGAAACCGCTCTGAGCTTCTTCCAGGTCCTTCTCGGAGAGGGCCGCCGTCCAGGCTTCCCAGTCGCCTTTCTCGCGCCAGCCTTTGAGGCTGTCGGAGTGGAGTTCGGCGCGCATCTGTTGCGCTTCGGCATGATCGGGGTGCTCGGCCAGGAAGCTGTCGACGATCGCGGTTGCGGTGGCGAAGTCCTGAGCAGTGCGCAGTTCCTGCAGGTTGGTCTGGTGGCCGGACCAGGGATCGGTTTTGGGGATTTCCGCGTCCGGGTAGTCGCCCTGGAGACGGGCATAGACTTCGTCGGCGGCTTCTTTCTGGCCATCCTCGAGGAGGAACTGGGCCCAGGTCTTGTAGAGCTGAATGGTTTGCTGGTTGAGCGCCTCGCTGCTGCCAACGGCGGCTCCCTGTCTTTTCAGGCAATCGATGGCTTGCTCGAAGTCGCCTTCGCGCTCCCAGTGGGCGGACCAATCCTGGAAGGTCTGGCCGATCTCCTGTTGCATAGCGGGGGTGTCGGAGACAACCCGCCCCTGTTCGAGGACGGTGATGGCCGAGGAGAAGTCCTGGCTGGTGCGCAGGGCCTGTCCCCACTCCAGATAGAGGCCGGAGATTTTGTCGCTGGCGGAGGTCTGGAGTTCGGTGATGTCTTTGGCTTTGTCCCAGACCTGGATGGCCTGCTCAAAGTCGCCTTGCTGCAGGGGTTCCTGGCTCCAGGCGTGATAGACGCGCTCCAGGTTCTGAACGGCTACGGAGCTGCTCAGATCTTTGGAAAGCTGGTGCTGATAGACTTTCGCGGCGGACTCCCAGCGCGAAGCTGCTTCTTCCTGGTCGGCCCAGGCTTTGTAGAGGCGCACACGGTCTTCGTTGAGGTCCTGGGAGAGCTCATCCGCTTGACGCTGGGTGACGGCCAGGGCTTCCTCGTATTCATGCTTTTCTTCGAGCTGGTTTCTCCAGGCTTGGAAGAGGCGCTCGCGCTCACCGGCTTCGGCCTCGGTCAGGGAGCCGAGGGCTTCGGCCCACTGGCCGTTGGCTTCGAATTCCTGGTAGGCGGGCGTGGCCGCGCTTTGGGCGCGTTCGGCCTGCGGGTTGAAAGCGTGCCAGCGCTTGTAGGTCGCCTGCAGCTGGTCTTCCTGACCCAGTTTCTGGTAGGCGTCCGACAGTTGGTCGAAGGCCGCGTCGCTGGGGCGAGATTGGAGTTCCTGCTCGAGGTAGCCGGCCGCGCCAGCCCAATCTTCAGCGCCCACGGCGACTTTGGCCAGCAGGTTGAGAACGTCGGGATGGCCTTCGTTCCCCTTGAGGAGCTTTTCCAGTTTGGTTTTTGCTTTGTCCAGCTTGCCGATGTCGATGAAGTCGACGATGTCCTCGAGGTCCTCACTGAGGTCTTCGAAGTTCTGGACCGCAGCTGTCGCGACGGGCTCGGGAGTGGGCTCCACGGCCGCTTCGACCACGGGCTCAGGCTCGGGCTCGGGCTCAGGCGTGGCTTCCACCACGGGTTCAGGCGTGGGCTCGGCTACGACCGGGGCGGGCTCGGAAGAGATTCCCAGCAGGTCTTCGATGCTGGTTTCTTCCGCTGCCGCCTCTACCTGAGGGGGAGCGACGGCCTGCTCTTCGCTGGTGAGGCCGAGAAGATCTTCGATCGAGGTAGATTCTTCCGCTGCCGCGACCGGTACAGGTGCGGGCGGCTCCTCGCTGGTAAGACCCAGCAGGTCCTCGATGGAAGTGGAAGACTCCGGCTCGACGACGGGCTCCGGCTCCGGCTCGACCACGGGCTCAGGCTCGACCACGGGCTCAGGCTCGACCACGGGCTCGGGTTCCACCACGGGTTCCGGAGTGGATTCGGGTTCTACCACGGGTTCGGGTTCGGGTTCGCTGGCCACGGGCGAGGCCACCGGGGTGGAGTCCACCGGGTCGGTGTCTTCGGTGTAGCCGAGGCCACGGAGAAAGTCGTTCAGGTCGTCTTCCTCGGCGGCGACAGGCGCGGGAACGGCAGCGGCGGGAGCCGGCTCGGGCTCGGGTTCCGGCTCCGGCGCAACGGTCACTGGTTCCGGCTCCGGCTCCGGCTCGACCGCGATGGGCTCAGGCTCGGGAACGGATGGAACGCTCGGCGGCGCGGAGGGCTCGTCGGTCATGAACAGAGCCGCAAGTTCGTCGATCTCTTCTTCCTGTTCGACCACGGGAGCCGGAGTGGGTGCCGGGGCCGAGGGCGGCGGGGGGGGAGGAGTCGCTTCGATTCCCATGTCTCCCATGAGACTGGAAAGCAAATCATCGGTCGAGAGCTCGTCCTCCTGGCTGGAGGGAGCGGTCGGAGTAGGAGCGGGCGCGGGTTCCGGCTCGGGAGCGGTATAGGTCGGCTCGGGCTCGGGCTCGATATGACTGACCATGCTCGGAGGAGGAGGCGGCGGCGCGGAGTCCTCGAGGGAGCCTACACCCAGCAACATCTCCAGGTTGCCCAGCGGATCGTCGTCGTTCGCGGCGGCTTGCGTCTGGGGGGTGGGCTGCGGTGCAACTTCCTGAACGGGCTTGGGTTTGGGGCGTGGAATTTCTTTGCCTTCGTAAATGACCTCGAGGCGCTCCATGGCCTCCTTGTGGTCGGGGCGGCGCTCCAGGGCTTCGTTGTAAGCACGACCGGCTTTTTCGTTGTCGCCGAGCTGCTCGTGAATCTGACCCATGTGATAGTGATGCTCGGCCTCTTTGGGCTGCTGTTGAGCCAGGCGCTGGTACTGGTCGAGAGCGTCCGCGTAGCGCTTGTCCTGCATGAACATGCGGCCCAGGGTGGTGCGCATGAGCACGCTTTCGGGGGCCAGTTGCAGGGCGCGCTTGAGTTCGTCGATGGCCTTGTTGGTCTGGCCGCCGAGAGCCAGGGCTTCGGCGTATTTGCTGAGATAATCTGGATTCTCGCGATTTTCCTCGAGTTTGCGCTCGAAGAACTGCAGGGCGCGCTCGGGCTGGTTCAGGGCGATGTAGGCTTCGCCCAGGGAGGCCAGCGAGGGCGCGTGGCTGGGCTCCAGCTCCAGGGCCTGTTGGAAGAAGTCGACAGCGATGCTGGGCTTGTTGCGATAGCGTAAGTAAAGAATGCCCATGCCGTGCAAGCTCGGGATGTGTTTGGAGTCGAGGCGCAGGGCCTGCTGGAATGATTCGAAGGCGTAGTCGAACATCTCCAGCTTGTGGAAGGCGTCGGCCAGTCGAGTATGAGCGTCCACCGAGTCGGGCGTGATTTCGGTGACTTTGCGGAACATGCTGATGGCTTCGTCGAACTGACCCATGTCCATCATGACGTCGGCCAGCAGGAAGTTGGTTTCCAGATCGTTGGGGTTCAGCTTGATGGCTTCGCGCAGGTGCGAGACGGCCTCGTCGTTTTGTTCCTGCTCCATGGCGCATTTGGCCAGCACCAGGTGATAGGTGGCGTCCTGGGGCTTTAGATCGACGGCCTTGCGGAAGGCGTCGAGCGCGCCCCGTGAATCGTTCAGTTCCTGGCGAACCAGGCCCAGATTGTAGGCGGCAAAAGCGTCCTTGGGGCTGAGTTCGGAAGCCTGGCGATAGTGCACTTCGGCTTGCTGGTATTCGTTTTTGCGGTGATAAGCTTGGGCCAGGTAGAAATGGGCCAGAGGATCGTCCGACTTCAGTTCCAGTGCGCGTTCAAAGCTGGTGATGGCCTTGTCGATTTCGCCCAACTGCAAAGCGATCGTACCCAGTTCGTAGATAGCGTCTTTGAAGTTGGGGTCCTGTTCGACGGCGCGTTCATAGCTGACCAGCGCGAGGTCGGGACGGTAAAGCTCTTTGCAGCACTCGGCCAGCAGCAGGTAGCCACGGGCGTTGTTTTTGTCGAGATTGAGGCCTTTCTGAATTTGCTGCATGGCCACTTTGTATTTGGTCTGGCGCATCAGGGTGCGGCCGAAGGCAAAGTAGTAGGCGGCTTTATCGGCGTCTAGCTTGATGGCCTCTTCCAGATGCTTGATGGCCAGGGTGCTCTGGTTCTCACGGTCGTAGACGTTGGCCAGTTGATAATGAGAGTCGGCGTAGCGAGGATTGGCTTCGACCGCCATCTTGAAGTGGGTGATGGCCAGCTTGTTCTGTTCCAAGAGGCTGTAAATTTCGCCACACTGGTGGTAGGCCTCGTGAAGGCGCGGATTGATGTCGAGAGCGCGCTTGAGGCTCTGTAGCGACAGTTCCAGCAGGTTGAAGAATTTGTAGGCCGTGCCCAACTGGTAGTGAGCGAAGGCGTTCTTCGGGTTGATCAGGATCGGCTTGGTAAAGTTTTGGATCGAGCTGTCGATCTTCTGCTTGTATTCGCGCTGGGTGTGAGGGTCGGTGGCGAACTTGATCGAGAGGTTGGGATCCAGGGCAAAGGCCCGGTCCCATTCCGTGAGAGCGCGGTCCGGGTCGCCGGCGCGTGCCAGATGGAAGCCGCGGTGAAGGTGGGCCAGCGAATGACGAGGGTTGAGCTTGATGCACTGGTCATAGCTCTTGTTGGACTCGGCTACCTGACCGGCATTCTCGTATGCCAAGCCTAAGAGGAAGTGATTTTCCGCATTCTCCGGCTGGAGCTTTACCAGCGTTGAATACTTCTGTATTTCCTGAGATGCGGGTTCTGCCATTCGGCTACTCCTTTGGATTCCTCAGCCACCTTCGGCGTGAGGTTGGCCTTTCCATGAACTGCGATTCCCGTGTTCCAGGTCCGGCGGAGGCCCTCCTTCCCAGGAGGCTGACTGGGTTGATTTCTTGCAACTCGCCTGCAATCGGCTCAGCAGGATTCCTGGCCGAGGGGGGCAAGTCGGAAGCGATGATAGCTACGTCCCGTCTGCACTTGTGGAGCCTGGAGCGCCACGACCTGATGAAAAATTATCATTGGGCCAATCAGCGCCAACTCATCCGCTGGACGGGGATGCACCCCTTTCCTAAGACCGCCGGCGAACTGGAACGCTGGTTCGAGAACCTGTCCAGCCGCCAGGACATGAAGATTTTTGCTATCAAGACGAAAGAAAGCGATTACGTCGGCAACGTCGAGTTGCGCGACATCGACTGGCTGACCGGCAAGGCGGAAGTGGGTATTTTTCTGGCCGAACCCGAGGCACGCGGTCTGGGTCTTGGGCGAGAGGCATTGCGGGGTCTGGTGGATTTTGCCTTTCTCGACCTGCGCTTGCACCGACTTTATGCGAAAATACTGGAGACCAACTCGGCCGCCCAGAAAGCCTTCGAGTCTTGCGACTTCGAATTGGAAGGCCGGGAGCGTCAAGCTCACTTCGATCAGGGCCGTCACTGGGACGTTCTGGCCTACGGACTTTTAGAACCAGATTGGAAGAAAAAACGCAATGCGACCCATTGAATGGACGGGCCGAGGCGCCCGCCTGATTGACCAGCGACTTCTGCCCGACCGTGAGGTCTGGGTGGACTGTGAGAAGTTGGAAGACTTCGAAATCGCCATTCGTGACATGCTGATTCGCGGGGCGCCAGCCATCGGAATCTGCGCGGCCTATGGACTGGCCGCGGCAGCCTTGCGCGGAGAGGACCTGGAGCAGGCGGCCGTACGGTTGGCCGCCACCCGTCCCACCGCCGTCAATCTCTTCTGGGCCATTGACCGTATGCTGAAAGCTCGCGGTGGCGACCTGGTCAAGGAAGCGCTGGCCATCCATGAAGAGGACGTGGCGATGTGCAAAGCCATGGGCGAACATGGAGCCGATCTTTTTTCGGGCAAACAGCGTATCCTGACGCACTGCAACGCCGGCGCTCTGGCTACGGGAGACTACGGCACGGCCCTGGGCGTCATTCGTAGCCTGAAGAGACGCGACTTGATCGAATGGGTCTGGGTGGACGAAACCCGTCCCTACTGGCAGGGCGCCCGCCTGACTGCCTACGAGCTGCATCAGGACGAGATTCCCGTCAAGCTGATCTGTGACAACATGGCGGGTCATTTCATGCAGCGCAAGCAGGTCGACGCCGTCATCACGGGCGCCGACCGCATCACTGCCCACGGCGACGTGGCCAACAAGATCGGAACCTCGACTCTGGCTGTGCTCTGCAAAGAATACGGCATTCCGTTCTATGTGGCGGCTCCCTGGTCGACGGTGGACATGGCCATGCAGTCGGGCTGGGACATCCCCATCGAAGAGCGTTCCGCCACGGAAGTGACTCATTTTCGTGGACAGGCCGTTGCCCCCGAGGGGATCGGCGTGGCCAACCCGGCTTTCGACGTGACCTTCCATCCTTATATTACGGCCATCATCACGGAGCGCGGCGTGCTCAAGCCTCCCTTCGCCGAAAGCATAGCGCGCGCCAATGCCCCCCACCAAACCGTCTAAGCCAGCCTCGAATGTGCTGGAGTGGCTGGGTCAACCGCTCGGTCAGCCCTCCACCTTCTACTGGCTCAACGGTTCCGAGGATTATCTGCGCGAGCAAGTGCAGCGCAAACTGCGCAAGGAAGTGCTGGATGAAGGCTTCGCCGAGTTCAACCATCAAGTTCTGAGGCTGGGTCCCGGTAGCAAGCCGGCGGCCATTCTGGATGCGCTCTCGGAGCTGCCGATGATGACCGATCGACGTTTGCTTGAGCTGCAGAACGTTCACGAGCTGCCGGCCAAAGTGGCCGATGAGGTCAACAAGATGCTGCAGCATGAGTCGCTGCATCCCGGTCTGATCGTGGTTTTCGTGGGAGACACCCCGAAGACCAAATCGGGTCTTTGGGACACCTTGCGCCAGAAGGCCAATGTGCTGACCTGTGATCTGGAAGCCAAGCAGCGCGGCGACTTTGTCGTTTACTGCTGCTCCCAGCATCAGTTGGATTTGACCAGCCAGCAGCAGCAACTGGTGGCCGAGCGTACGGCCGGGAGTTTGCGTTTGATCACTTCGGCGGTGGAGCGGCTGGCGCTCTTCGCCGGTGACTCTCGGCAGGTCAGTCAGAGCGAACTGGATCAGTTGGTGCACGACAGTGCGGAAGTGCAGACCTGGAAGTTGACGGCGGCCGTGGGCGAGGCCAACACGCGCAAAGCCTACGCACTGCTGGAGCGGTTGCTCAAGCAAGAGGCGGCCCAGTCGCTGCTTTCCTATCTGAACAGTTACGTGCTGGGATTGGTGCAGGTGATGCAGCTGAAAACGCGCTTGAAGACGGCCGCCGCTATTGCCAAAGAACTGCCGCGACGCAGCGAGTTCCAGATCAAGAAAAGTTTAGAGGAACTGGGCAGTTGGAACGAGACGGATTTGGGTAACGCTTTTGAACGGTTGGCCCGAGCCGACTTTCGAATTAAGACAGGATCGGATCCCTTGTTGGTCATGCAGTTGTTGATACTCCAGTTGTGCAATCGGTCGGGAGCGCGCCGATGAAAGATTTGAAGCTGGCCGACGTGCTTCGACTGATCGTCAGTCTGGCCATCGCGGCCTGGGCCATCAACTGGGTGCTGGCCTCGGCCGGCGCCAATTTGACTCACGAGTTCTCGACCATGAACTGGGGTTGGATCGCGGTCGGCATGTTGCTGACCGGAGTGGGCACGGCGCTGGCCAGTTACCGCTGGAGCACCTTGCTGGCCTTGCAGCAGGTTACCATCTCCCAATGGGACGCCTTCCGCCTGACCATGATCGGACTCTTCTTCAATCTTTTCGGGCTGGGCGGAGTGGGCGGCGACGTCTTCAAGATGTACTACGTCCAGGCTCAGGCCGGCAATCGCAAGGAAGAAGCGATTCTGTCTATCGTGGTCGACCGCATTGTGGGATTGCTCGGACTCTTTGTGGTGGCTCTACTGACGCTTCCCTTTGTGTGGGGAGAGCTGATGACCGCCGACCGGGCCATCCAGTCCATGGTTGGATTCGTCGTCTTGATCAGTGTGGTCGGCGGCGGTGGCGTGGTCCTGGTGTTGAGTCGCGACTTCTGGTTGCCCGAGAGCCTGAAAGAGGGCATCAAGAAAGCCGGCCGCAAGTTCCCCGCCAAGCTGGTGAACCTCTTTGCCCGCCTGATTCGCAGTGTGGACCTCTATCGCAGTCACCTGCCGACCGTGCTGAGGGCGCTGGCGCTGTCCGCCTGTCTGCACTCGATGGCCACTCTCAATGTGGTCTGCATCGGTAAAGCCTTTCACATCGAAGGGATCGCCCTGCGCCACTACTTCCTGGCCGTGCAGGTGGCCAATACGATTTCGGCTGTGCCCATCACCCCGGGCGGTCTGGGAAGTCGCGACCTGGTCATCCAGCAGTTGTTCAAATTCGCCGGGGCTGATCCGCGAGCCAATCTGATTCCTTTCGGACTGAGCATGATGCTCGTGTTTTGGAGCGTGCTGGGTGGTATCTTCTTCATATTCGCCAAGCGCAGCGGCGGCGTCGGAACATCTGTTGGAGGTAACAAACCGTGAAACAAGCTCTCTTAGGCTGTCTGGCTATTCTGGTGATGGGCTGCAGTGGCCCCACCGAGCCGCCGCCCACCTCGATTCAACCGATCGACTCCGCCAAGGTCCAGGCCGCCAAGCTGAACCTGGGCACGGACGCCGAGTTGGCACCCTGCAACATCCAGGTCAGCGCCGAAAACGACATGCTGGTTCTCAAGGGCGGTGTGCCCAGTCAGGCCGGCAAAGAACGAGCCGAGACGCTGGTGAAAAAGGTGGAGGGCATCAAGAAGGTGGCCAATCACCTGGAAGTTCAGCCGAATACGGCTCAGACTCCGCTATAAGCGGACTTCTTTGACTTTGCCCACCTTGCTGATTTCGATCTGGCGCTTGTAGATGCCGTTGTCCATGGTGATGCGAGCTGGCTCGGTGTCGAGCGGCAGCGCCACCGTGCCGTCGGGGTTGAACGGGATGGTGAAGAGTCGCTGGAAGGTTCCGGCCCCGCCGTCATCCACCCCGAACTCCATGACCAGTCCGGTATCTCCTGATTGAAGCGGCACGTTGGGCAAGTTAGTGGCCGTGATTTTAAGGGAAACCCTGGTGTCATCCAGTAGATAGGCCTGCTTCATGCCGCGGATTCCGGTCATGGAGCCCTCGTAGACGCGCAACTTGGGGGTGCCCGAGACGGCCGTCACGGTCGCCGCCGTCAAGGGGCTGGCGGTCAGTTCCAGGCCGCCGCGCATTTGCACCTGGCCGGAGCTACGTGCCTGTTGCTGAGTGTTGGTGACCTCGGCCGTCAGGCGGGCGCTGGCCTGGACCATATTGAGGTTGGCGCGATAGCGGGAGTAGGCTCCGGCCACCAGCACGGCCAGGATAGCCAGGATGGCGCACACCACCATGATTTCGATCAGAGAAAAAGCCCGTTTACGCATGACTCGATCTGTTCTCTTCCAGGCAGGGGAAGCCTGCGCCGCGCCTAACTCGCCGCCCATGAAGCCATTTCGAGTCAAGTCCAAAGCAGTCGCGCGAGTCTGGGGCGGAAACCGCCTGGATGCGAGCGCCACCGAGCCCATCGGGGAGCGCTGGGAAATCCATGGGGAAAACCTGTTGGAAGATGGGTCGGAGACCCTGGACGGGTTGAGCCGTCGCCTGGGACGCAGCTTTTTGGGAGAATGGGCTCCGGACCCCGAAGCCGGCTTCCCACTGCTGATCAAGTGGCTGGATTGCCAGGATTGGCTGTCGATTCAGGTGCATCCCGACGATGCTCTGGTAGGGCCTCGTTTCCGCGGCAAGGCGGAGGCCTGGTATTTCGCGGAGGTCGCTCCCGAGGCCGAGGTGATTCATGGTTGGAAAAGCGACCCGCTGAACCGCCAACAGTTGGAGAACCTCAAGCCCGCCGAATGGGTGGAACACCTGCGTCGCTATCGCCCTGAGGTGGGTAGCTGGTCGTACACGGCGCCGGGCACGGTGCACGCGCTCGGGCCGGGCCTGCTGGTCTATGAAGTGCAGCAGAGCTCCGATATCACCTATCGCCTCTACGATTGGGACCGAGTAGGCAACCGCGAGTTGCATATCGCTCAGGGCATCGACGCCATCTGCGAGTCAAAGCCCGAGCGAGAAGCCGCGGCGCCGGCGGATTTGTTAGGAAAACTGGAGGTGCTCTGTCCTCACTTCACGGTGGAGACCGTGGACGGAGACCATAGTTGGTCGCCCCAGGGACGTTCTTTCGAGATTATCACCGCTCTGGCCAGCGTGCGCATCGGCGACCATCTGCTCGAGGAAGGCGCTTCCTGTTTGATCCCTGCCGATGCCGGTACGGTGCATTGCGGGAGTCAAGGGAGCTGGCTGCGTGTTCGATTAGCGCCTCCATGAAGGAATCGCCGCGCTTTTTGAAAATCGAACAGGCCTATGCGCTCAGGACCCAAGGCCATTCTCTATCAATCGACCCTCTTTCGTACCTCGGAACTGGTATGGGTCAAGGTGGCACCGCTGGCGCCCTGGCGCGAACTGATTCGCTGGGGACTGGTGGCGGCCGGATTCGCTTTCTTCCTGATCGTCGCTTCGGCCAAGGATAGCTACTACAACCTGGAAGGCTTTTTAGGCCTGTTGGCCTGGCATGTGGGCTATCACATCCAATCGGAAGTCCGCCTGGCCAGCAGCGGAGACCTGCAAGAGTCCTACGAGGGCCGCGGTGGCTGGGGGGCCACCAAGACCTTTCGTCAGTGGGTTTCCGCTCTCAGCGAGGGCGAGAATGAGTGCAAGCTGGAGACGAAGCGCTACCAGCACTGGTTTAACCTGGACCGCATCGCCTGGGCCGGTCCCTGCTGGTTGGTGGAATGGTACCCGCTGGTTCTGATCCCCGTTTTCCTGGGATACCGCTGGCTGATCGCTCAGGACTTTCCGGCTCTGCACAGTCAGGTTTTGGACGAGATTCACTTTCTGAGTTTCGAGGCATCCACCGGTTTTGTCAGTTTCCTGTGCGCGCTGATCGCTTTCCTCGGCTTCGCCGGTTGGGCGACCTCCATCCACCCTGGCCTGAATGTGCGCGCCTGTGGCGGTTTGGAAGACCAGATTGCGCTGACCTCGGCGGACCGTCAGGAGTTTCTGGACCGTCTGGCCGGACTTGGTGAAGTGGCCCGGCCCGCCGCTGCCAAGGTTGCTCCTCCCGTGAGCGTCCCCGCCCCGACGCCTCCGCCCCCGCCCCCGGTCAAAGAAGAAACACCGGAACCGCAAACGGCCGAGGCCTGAGTTCATGTTCTATGACGCGCTCACGCTGCGAGCCTACGGGGCCGAGCTGACGCGGAGGTTTCCTCTTCCGTGGTTTCTTCAGAAAATTTCTCAGGTGGCCGAGTTCGATTTTCTGCTGGCCTTTCGACTGGGGCCGAAGCAAAATCTCCGTCTGCTGGTCAGCTTGCAGCCCAATCAGCCCGGCCTGCGCTGGTGGCGCGGGCCCAAGCCGCAGGCATCCGTACCCTCGAGCTTTACGATGCTGTGCCGCAAGTACTTCCAGGGGCGTTCCATCGAGCGTCTGGAGTCTCTCTATCCCGAGCGAGCCTTCAAGCTGGTGGGACGCGAGCATAGCCTGGTGATCGAATTGCTGGAGAAGCAGCCCAATCTGCTGCTGACGACAGCCACCGGCATGATCGTGCGGGGCTTCCGTCATCGAGGAAAACGCCCCTACACGCTGCCTCCACAGCCGGACCTGCCGGCAGCTTCGCAGCTCACCCCTTATCAGTTGGAAGAGTTGTTCTTGGAGAATGCCAACCTGAATGAGCGTACCTTCGGCTTGAGCAAGGCGGCCTGCGCGCGGTTGCAGATCTTGATGCGCCCGGAGTTGCCGTTTGAGCAACGGATTCAGCAGGGCTGGAGCGATTTTTGGAAGTTCTCGCTGGAGGGTTATAGGGCGGAGCGGCTGGCCAACGGCCGGCTGTCGATCTGGGGCGACGGGCCTCCCCGAGCTTTGCTGGATCTGGAGCAAGACGTGGAGGTGTTGCCGGCCCTGGAAACGGCCCGTCAGCGCACTCTGCAGAAGATCAAGAAGGGCGTTGCCAAACTGCAGCAACGCCTGGGCAAACTGGACGAGGACCGGGCCAAGCTGGGTCAGGCCGACCTGTTACAGCGCCAGGGTGAGTTGCTGCTCACCTATCAGTATCAGGTTCCGCGCGGGGCCACCGAGGCCGAGCTGACGGACTGGGACGGCGAGACGTTGCATAAAATTTCCCTGGACCCGGCTTTGCCGGTGGTCAAGCAAGCCCAGCGCCTGGTCAAGCGGGCGGCCAAGTATCGTCGTTCGGCGCCCATCATCGAGGCCCGCGTGGCTCAGACTTACGAGGAAATCGCGCGCCTCCAGGAGGCCGCCTTCGCGGCCGAGCAGGCGGAGGTGCTGGAGGACCTGGAAGAGCCGAAGGCCGCTTCCAAGATTCAGCGCCCCAAGGGCAGCGGGCCGCGCCGCTACACCTACGATGGCTTCACTTTTCTGGTGGGTCGCTCACCGCGTCAGAACGATGAGTTGGTGCGCAAGCATTCAGCGCGCGACGACCTGTGGTTTCACGTCAAGGATTCGCCGGGCGCTCACGTCTTGTTGAAGACGGCTGGTCGCAGTCCAGAGGAGGAAGTCATCGAGGCGGCTGCTCAACTGGCCGCTCACTACTCCAGCCGGGCGAAGGATTCGCGCGTGTTGGTGTCCTTCACTTCGGCCCAGCGGGTGAAGAAGCCGGCCGGGTCGGCTCCGGGTTTCGTGGTCTATCACGACGAGCTAACCCTCTGGGTGAACCCCGCTGAGCGTAGCGCCAATGTGCTTCGCAGTGAATGAGGAAATCGGCTCCAATACTGGGATTGCCGAGGGCCAGGAAAAAAGCAGTAAAAAAATCCTGGGAATTTGGAACCAAATTCCCAGGGGGTCTGTTGGGCACATCAAAGCATCCTAGAGACTAAAGTCTCAACGTGACCGTACATACATACTGGGTCGCGGAGCGAGTCTCAATTCAAGTCTAACCAGTGGAGAGGAAAATTGTTGCGTGGGTTCCTCATTGTCTTGTCCTGACTCAGAGGTAGTGGACCTGATCCTGGATGGCGAAGCCAGTCCAGAGCAGCAGAAACACCTGGAACAGTGTGAAGAGTGTCGTAGCCGGCACGAGTTTTATTCCAAGTTCCGCCAAACGATTCGCACCAGCTGCAGTCAGGAGACCACCCCCGAACTCGTTCAGGCCCGTCTCCTGAAAATGCTCAGCGCGGAGGTGCAAGCCGCACCTCAAGTGCAGGCTCCCCAGGTTGTCAAAGTTCAGGCCACCAAGCCGGCCAAGCGCCCGGTTTGGGGACTCGGTGGTCTGGCCGCCGCCGCCGCCGCCGCCTTCTCGTTCGTGGCTCTGCGACCGGCCGCCGACAAGGCCACTCCGCTGGCGCTGTCTCTCTCGCAAGATCATTCCCGCTGCGAAGGCGCTCCCACCTCGGAGCGTCCGCCCCAGAGCCCGGCTCAGATGGCGCAGACCGCTTACGGTGCTCCGATGCCGGAGATGGCCGAAGTGCAGCAGCTACGTCCTTTCGACGTTCGCCTTTGTCCGGTGCTCCATGGTGAACGCGTGATTCACGTGCTCTACCGCGACCAGCAGGACCGGGTGGTGTCGCTTTACACGATGCCCAACAGTCGGGTGCAGGTCGACCTGCCCAGCGTGGAAAGCAAGCCGGCTTACTACAATACCGAGGAAGCCCGAGTGGCTTCCTGGCAGCACAAGGGCTGGGTGTTTTCGCTGGTTTCGCGCCTGCCCCAGGCCGAGCTGGCCACCATGGCCGACACCTGCTGCTACGGCTGCACAGAGTCGCACGGCCCCAACATGATGCCGGGTGGAATGCCCGTTCACGCCGTCCCCGCTTCCAATCAACACTAGTCTCAAACACCGTGTTCGGGAAAGCGAAGCGTCCGAACACGTGTTGGGGACCAACGGAGTGGCGCGCCTAAAGTTTGATAATGATTGAAGGCGCAGCGCGCCATGGAGGCTAGTTATAAAGCGCCCCGGCGCCTGCTGGATCCCACTTTGCTGGTGGCCTGGTTGGCGCTGGTTGCTTTGGGCTGGTTGCTGATTTACAGCACCACCTATTACCAGCCGGACTTGCAGCGGCACGCCCTGCGCCAGGGAGTGTTCATCGTGCTGGGCCTGGGGGTGCAGGTCTATCTGAGTCGTCAGCCGCTCAAGAAGTTACTCGACTGGTCCCCCTATCTCTATGCTATCAGTCTGCTGCTGCTGGTGCTGGTTCCCCTGGTCGGATTCGAGGTGAACGGCGCTCGGCGCTGGCTTTCTCTGGGACCCTTGGGGGCCTTGCAGCCCTCGGAATTGCTCAAGTTTACTCTGCCCGTGCTGCAGGTGCATTTGTTGCAAAAGCGGCGTTGGGACCTGGCTTTAGTGTCCCTGCTGGTGCCGGCTTTGCTGGTGCTCAAGCAGCCGGACCTGGGCACGGCCGCCTGCTACGCGGCAGCCACCTGGGGGCTGCTGTTTCTCGCAGAGTTTGATTGGCGGGCCCTGATCGGGGGGTCGTTGGCGGCTCTCTGGCTGGGCAGTCAGGGCTTGCATTCCTATCAAAAAGAGCGCCTGCTGATGTTTCTCGACCCTGAGAAAGACGCCACCGGGGCCGGTTGGAACTTGATTCAGGCAAAGATTGCCGTGGGTAGCGGCGGCTTGCAGGGACTGGGCGCTTTCCAGGGGCTGCAAAAGCGCTTGATGTATGTGCCTGAGCAGCACACCGACTTTCTCTTCACGGTGCTGGCCGAAGAGTGGGGCCTTTTCGGGGGAACCTTGCTGCTTTTGCTCTTTGGTCTGCTGCTGGCGCGCGGGTTTCGCCTGGCGCGGCGTTCGACCACTCAGGAAGGCCGCTGGCTGTGCGCCGCCGCCTGCTGGTCGCTGGCTTTTCAGACGGTGGTCAACCTGGCCATGGTCATCGGTCTTTTTCCCGTCACCGGCATTCCGCTGCCCCTGCTAAGCTACGGCGGTACCGCTCTGCTCAGTCAGTGCGCCTTGCTCGGTTTGCTGCACAGCGAAGCGCGCGCTCAACACCAGGCAGCACGGGCTCAGGCCCGTTTGCAGTGGACTCCCCGAGGGTAAATTCCCTTCCTTGGTGAGGAAGGTGGGGACATGAGTTATACGGAGACAACTTCTCAGGGCTTTTTCAGCCGGCTGGGCAGCTCGATCGTCGGCATCTTTGTGGGGATTCTGCTGATTCTGGTCAGCAGCGCCATGCTCTATTGGAACGAGGGCAGCTACGTACGCACTGCCAACGGTCTGTCGCAAGGCAAGGGCCTGGTCAAGGAGATCAAGGAAGATAAGGTCGACTCCGCTCTGGAGGGCGCACTGGTTCATCTGACGGGCACCAGCAAGGTCGGCTCCATGCTGGAAGACCCCGCCTTTGGCGTTTCCGCCAAGGCTTTGCGCCTGCGTCGCCACGTCCAGTTCTACGAGTGGGTCGAAAAGAAAGAGTCCCAGAAACGCAAAAAGCTCGGGGGCGGTGAAGAGACCGTCACGACCTACACCTACGACAAGAATTGGGTGGACAAGCACGAGGATTCGCGCAATTTCAAGGAAAAAGGCCACGACAATCCGGCCCCGCCCGACATCGAAGAACGCATTGTCGCGGCCAGCGACGCCACTCTGGGCGCTTTCAAACTGCAGGGGGCGGTGCTGGACAAGCTGGACGATTACGAGAAGTTGCCGCTGGGCAACGTCAAGGTTCCCGCCGACAAGAAGTTCATCGTCAGCAACGACACGCTCTACCGTGGTAAGGACTCGGCCACGCCCAACGTCGGTGACGTCAAGATCGACTACCAGGTGGTCAACCCGGGCCAGTTGAGCCTGGTGGCCAAACAGGTCGGGGACAGTTTCGAAGCTTATACCACCAAGGCCGGCACCCAGATTCTGCTGGTGGAAACGGGTGTGCACAGCGCCGCCGACATGTTCAGCGAGGCGGAACTGAAGAACAACCTGATGACCTGGGTGCTGCGGGTGGTCGGCTGGATCCTGATGTGTATCGGTTGCTCGATGCTGGTCGGGCCCATCAACATCGTGGCCGACATCCTACCCTTCGTCGGGGACCTGGTGGGCCTGGGCACCGGTCTTTTCGGACTGCTGATGGGCACTTCGCTGTCGCTGGTGTGCATTGCCGTCGGCTGGATTTTCGCCCGTCCCCTCATCGGCTGTCTCATGCTGGCGGCCGCTATCGGAATCTTTGTAATGCTCAAGAAAGCTGGTAAGAAATGAACTCCACCCAAATCCGCGCCCCCCGAGGCACCGAACTGAGTTGTCAGGGCTGGGAGCAAGAAGCCGCCCTGCGCATGTTGATGAACAACCTCGACCCGGAGGTGGCTGAGGACCCGGACAACCTGATCGTCTACGGCGGCACCGGCCGGGCAGCCCGCAACTGGGACTGCTACCATGCCCTGGTCAAGAGCCTGCAGAGCTTGAAGAACGACGAGACGTTGCTGGTTTGCTCGGGCAAGCCGGTGGGCATCTTCCGCACCCACGATCAGGCGCCGCGCGTGCTGATTTCCAACTCCATGCTGGTGCCGGCCTGGGCCAACTGGGAAAACTTCCGCAAGCTGGAGCATCTGGGGCTGACCATGTATGGTCAGATGACGGCCGGTTCCTGGATCTACATCGGCACTCAGGGCATTCTCCAGGGCACTTTCGAGACACTGGCCGAGCTGGCTCGTCAGCACTTCGGCGGTTCGTTGAAAGGCAAGCTGACCCTGACCGCCGGACTGGGCGGCATGGGCGGCGCTCAGCCTTTGGCCGTCACCTTCAACGATGGCGTGGCTTTGTGCGTCGAGGTGGATCCGCAGCGGGCCCAGCGTCGTCTCGACACCCGCTACCTGGACAAGCTGACTCATTCACTGGATGAGGCGCTGGCCTGGTGCCAGCAGGCTCAGAAGGAGGGAGCCGCCCTTTCGGTGGGCTTGATCGGAAATGCCGCTTTCGTCTTTCCCGAGCTGCTCAAGCGGGGCATTATCCCGGATGTGGTCACCGACCAGACCAGCGCACACGACATGCTGCACGGCTATGTGCCTGACATGCCGTTGGAGGAAGCGCTCAAGCTGCGAGTTTCTAACCCCGAGGAATACCAGAAGCGTTCGTTCGCGGCGGCGGCCGAGCACGTTCGCGCCATGTTGGGCTTCCAGCAGAAGGGCTCGGAGGTTTTCGACTACGGCAACAACTTGCGGGCTCAGGCCAAGCAGGCCGGAGTGGACAATGCCTTCGACTTTCCCGGCTTCGTGCCGGCCTTTATCCGTCCGCAGTTCTGCGAAGGCCGTGGGCCTTTCCGCTGGGCCGCTCTCTCGGGCGACCCCGAGGATATCGCCGTGACCGATCAAGCCATTCTGGAAGCCTTCCCCGAGGACGAGAGTCTGCGCCGTTGGATCGAGAAAGCGCGCGAGAAGGTGGCTTTCCAGGGTCTGCCGGCCCGTATCTGCTGGCTGGGCTACGGCGAGCGCGCCAAGGCGGGCGCTATCTTCAATGACCTGGTAGCTCAGGGCAAGGTGAAGGCCCCCATCGTGATCGGGCGTGACCATCTGGACTGCGGTTCGGTGGCTTCGCCTAATCGTGAGACCGAGGCCATGAAGGACGGCTCCGACGCCATCGCCGACTGGCCCATCTTGAACGCGCTGGTCAACACCGCTTGCGGCGCCTCCTGGGTGTCGGTCCATCACGGCGGCGGCGTGGGTATCGGCTATTCGATCCACGCCGGCATGGTGGTGGTGGCCGACGGCACGGCCAAAGCGGCGGAACGTCTGGAGCGGGTGCTGACCAGCGACCCGGGGATGGGCGTCATTCGTCACGTCGACGCCGGCTACGAGAAAGCGGTGGAAGTGGCCCAAGAGCGCGGCGTTCAGGTACCGATGCTGTGAAACACACCGGAGCGATCCCCTCACAGATCATTCAGCAGTTTCTGGAAACCGGGCATATTCGGGTGAAACAGGAGTTGCCGGCCGAAAATCTGCAGCCGTCCAGCCTGGACTTGCGTCTGGGTGAGACGGCCTATCAGGTGCGAGCGACCTTTCTGCCGCGTCACAACGAGTCCATCGAGGATGCGCTGCGTCTTTACAAGACGGCGCGTCTGGACCTGAGCGAGGGGGCGGTCCTGGAGAAGGACCAGACCTACGTGGTCGAGGTGATGGAGTCGTTCAACCTGCCCAAAGAGGTCCACGCCTATACCAACAACAAGTCGACCAGCGGTCGCACCAACATCTGGGTGCGTGCGCTGGTGGATGGCTTGCCGCGCTTCGACCGCATCCCCGAGGGCTACCAGGGCAAGGTCTATGTGATGATCACGCCGCGTTCGTGGTCGGTGCGGGTGAAGGCGGGTACCACCCTCAATCAGGCGCGCTTCTTGATCGGGGACAATCGACTCAACGACCTGGAGTTGAGCATGGCCCATCAGCGGGTGGGTCTGGTCTACAATCACGAGGGCCAGGCCATCGAGCCGCAGCTGGACCGCGGCATTTTGTTGACGGCTGACTTGAGCGGCGAAGTGGTGGGTTACGAAGCCATCGAGACCGACAAGGTGGTGGACCTGACTTCGGTGGAGCCTCATCGGGCCGAGGACTTCTTCAAGCCGGTGCGGGCCGAGCGTGGGGAATTGCTGCTGAAACGCAATGAATTCTACATTATGGCTACCTGTGAGTTTCTGCGCGTACCGCCCAATTATGCGGTGGAGATGGTGGCTTATGACATTCACAGCGGCGAGTTTCGCTCGCACTACGCGGGCTTCTTCGATCCGGGCTTTGGCTACGGCAGCGAGGGCGAAGTCAAGGGCACCCCGGCCGTGCTGGAAGTGGCCCCCCACGAGGACGTGATCATTCGCCACGGGCAGCCGATTTGTAAGATGGTCTACGAATACCTGACTAAGGACCCCGAGTTGATCTACGGAGTGAACATGGGCTCGCACTACATGCACCAGCGCGGCCCCCAGCTGGGCCGCCTGTTCAGCAAGTTCCCGGCGCTGGTCTAGCCCGCGTTTTTCCGCGGGATCTGGGCTTGGCCGAGCGGATTGCCGCGGCTGGGTGCGGGGATTCCGCGTTTTTCCGCGGGATTTGGGCTGGCGGGGGCTTTTGCCGCAGCTGGGTGCGGGGATTCCGCGTTTTTCCGCGGGATTGGGCCTGGCCGAGCGGATTGCCGCGGCTGGGTGCGGGGACTCCGCGTTTTTCCGCGGGATTTGGCCTGGCCGGGCGGTTTGCCGCGGGTGGGTGCGGGGACTCCGCGTTTTTCCGCGGGGTTATTTTTGCGAGAGGATCCAGTCGACGGCGCCGTTGAGGTCAGCGGCTACGTGGTCGGGGGTGGCGTTGCATTTTCCGTCGCTGCCGCCGAAGCCGGTCTTGACCAGGATGGCGCGGGCCCCGGCGTTTTTGCCGGCGCCGATGTCGGTGGTCATGTCGCCCACCATGAAGCTGTCGGCCAGGTCGATGCGGGGACCGTAGTCTTGAGCGGCGCGGAAGAACATGCCGGCGTCGGGCTTGCGGCAGTCGACTTCGCCTTCGGGGACCTGGAATTTCTTTCCGTTCGGGCAGACGTAGATGCTGTCCATGCGGCCGCCGGCTTCTTCGATGCGCTGGGCCAGGCGTTCTTGGATGGCCTGGTTCTGCTCGGGGGTGAACTTGCCCATGTCGATGCCGGCCTGGTTGGTGACCAGGATGATGGGATAGTCGCTTTGCTGGCTGAGTCGGGCCACCGCTTTGAGGGCATCGGGCATCAGCGCTCGGTCCAGGTCCTCGGGCGAGTTCACGAAGCCGTCGGTGCTGTTGAGCACTCCGTCGCGGTCGAGGAATACTGCCGGCTGTTTGCCGGGAGTGTTGACGGTGAAGCCGTCGGGACGGCTGCTGCGAGCTAAGCTGATGGTGGTCATATCGGCAGCTTAGTCGGCTACCCGGAAAATTTCATGAACGGCCGGTCCTTCTGGACTTGCCAGTGGGCGGTAAGAGTTACCGGCTGGCTGGCAACTAAGGCCTCGCGCTTGTGGACTTGCCAGTGGGCGGTAAGAGTTACCGCCTGGCCGGCAACTAGGCCCTGGCCCCTCTGGATTTGCCAGTGGGCGGTAAGAGTTACCGTCTGGCCGGCAACTAAGCGCCGGTCCTGCTGGACTTGCCAGTGGGCGGTAAGAGTAACCGCCTGGCCGACAACTAAGCGCCGGTCCTTGTGGACTAGCCAGTGGGCGGTAAGAGTTACCGTCTGGCCGGCAACTAGGCCCGGCGCGAGGGGGTGGTCACCTGGTGGGTTGCCAGGCGCTCCAGGGCCAGCTCGACTCCGCGCTCCAACTGCGGGTCGCGGCCGTGGACCCAGTCCTGGGGGCGGATTTCGACCGGTTCATCCGGTTCCGTTCCGTAGTTTTCGACGCGCCAGCCGACGTCTTCAAACCAGAAGGCGAATTCGGGCTGGGTGGTCTGGGTGCCGTCCACCAGGCGGTGGCGGGGCCAGATTCCGATGACGCCGCCCCAGGTGCGGGTGCCCACCAGCGGGCCCAGGCCCAGCAACTTGAAGCAGTGGCTGAAGATGTCTCCATCGGAACCGGCCATTTCGTTGGTCAGGGCTACGATGGGGCCGCGTGGGGCGTCCATGGGATAGGAAACGGGCTGGCCGTAGCGGGGGACGTCCCAACCGACGATGCGCCGACTCAGTTTCTCGAGCAGCAGTCCGGAGACGTTGCCGCCGCCGTTGTAGCGCACGTCCACCACCAGACCCTCGCGGCGCACTTCGCCGAAGTAGCCGCGGTGGAATTCCGAGAAGCCCCATGGCCCCATATTGGGCACGTGCACGTAGCCCAGGCGTCCGCCGCTCTTTTCGTGGACCCAGCGCCGGTTGCTTTCGACCCAGTCCCGGTAGCGCAGGGCGGTTTCGGCGCGCACGGTGCGCAAACACAGGCGTAGATCTTTCTTGCCGCGGCGCAGCTGCAGCGAGACCTCCTGGCGGGCGCAGTTGACCAGCGCGGCTTCGGGAGGAACCTCCAAAGACAACCGTACATTCTGCACCTGCAGCAGCACATCGCCCTCCAGCAACCACTGGCCCGGGCGACGCCCCGGCGCCAACTCGGTTCGGGCCCAGACGTCGCCGGACAAGACCCGCTCCACCCGATAACCTTTGGCTTTCGCGTCCCACACAAAATCCGCGCCCAATTTACCCAGCGGATAACTCGGCTCTCCCAGATAGTCGCCACCCGACTCGTAGGCGTGGGACGTGCCCAACTCGCCCTGCAGTTCCCAGAGCCAGTCGCTTAGCTCGGAGCGACAACCGACGCGCTCCAGCAGCGGGAAGTAGCGATTATAAATGCCCTCCCAGTCGTGGCCCGATTCGGGATCCCAGAAATGTTCGCGCATGAGGCGCCAGGCTTCGCGGGCCATCTGACGCCATTCGGAGCGCGGCTCCACCGAGACGCGTAGGCGCAGTCCGGAAATCCAGCCGCTTTTGCGTCCCGGGGCATCCTCATTGGACTCGGGCTTCTTGTCCACGCTGACCAGGCGTAAGCGTTGATTGGAACGGTAGCAAAGGAACTTGCCGTCCTGGGAAGTGGTGAAGTTGGTGATGCGCTGGTAGACGTCTTTGCATTCCTGGGTCTTGAAATCCCAGCTCGCCAGCACGCCGCGCGGCACGTCGCCATCGTCCTCCAGGGTGCCTTCGGCCGGATAGCGGGTGAACCAGACGGTGTCTCCGCAGCCCTGAATCTGTCCGTAGCGACCTTCGTTAACGGGGAAGGCGCTGATGCGTTGCTCAATTCCCTCGAGGTCGATCTGGGTGGGCTGCACGCCCTTCTTCTTTTTCTTTTTGGACTCGTCCGCGGGGTTGGGGTCAAATTCGAAAGGATCCGCTGAGTCGGCCTGGAGGCGCAGCAGATAGGGGCGCATTCCGTAGGGGAAACTCATCTCGAAGAAGAGGTTGTCCCAGACTGGATTGAAGTCGCGCAGACTCAGGAAATACAGGTGGCGGCCTTTGGGGTCGAAGTGCGGGGCCACGTCGCGAAAGCAGCCTTCGGTCAGGGCCGTGACCGTGAGGGTGGACGCTTCCACCAGTTGCAAACGCGAGGTCAGGCGACCGGTGGGGGAGGAGTAGGCCAGGAACAGGCCGCACGGCGACCAGGCCAGTCCGGGAATGCGGTCGTGTTCGTTCTTCTCGATTCGATGAGTGTCTTTCGTCTCCAGGTTGACCAGCCAGAGCTCGTAACGATGGTTGGTCACGGCCAGCCAGGGTCCGTGGGGGGCCATGGCCATACGCAGGGGACGTCCCAGCACGGGCAGCTCCAGGCGTTCGCGCAGTCCGCCCTGCCAATCGTAGATTTCCAGGGCTTCTTCGCCGCCCGCATCGCTGACGCAGACGATGCGCTCGCCGTCGGGCAGCCAGCTGGCCTGGCGGTAGCGGATGCCCTGGGCCTCTCCGAGTTGGTGCACGGCGCGTTCGTGGGCGTAGAAAGCCAGGGCCTTGCCGCGCACGGTGCAGGCCAGGCCCTTGCCTTTGGGATGCAGATCGTAGCTGTCCAGGTAGGTGCCGGCTGCGGTAAACTTGCGCTGGCGGGCAAAACCGGCGGCGCGCAGGCGTAGATCCACCAGGCCGCCCTGCTCTGATTTCAAGTCATAGCGATAAATCTGGGCCCCACACTGATACACCAGCGACTGGCCATCGGAATTGGGGCGCCTCAAGTAATAGTCCTGATGTTCCGTGTGCTGTCGCAGGTCCTTGCCGTCGGGCAGACATGAATAGAGATGTCCGTGACCGTCGTGGTCGCTGCCGAAATACAGGCGCTTGCCTAGCCAGAGTGGACTGGTCAGGTTGCCACCACCGGGTCGCAGCCCCTTCCAGTCGTTCTTGCCCTTGCGGTCCACCCAAAACTGACCGACGGTTCCGCCGCGATAACGCTTCCAGCGAGCGGTGTCCCAGGTGTGGCGGCCCAGCACCCGGCCGGGGCCGCCCGGCTCGAAGGCGATCGAGGCGGACGGACCCCAGGGCATACGCTCGTGGGGCCCGCCGGCCAGCGGCACCCTTCCCAGCGCATGGATGCGCAAGAACGGTTGCCCTTCGTTGCTGGTGTAGTAGATCCACTGGCCGTCGGGCGACCAGCCTACTACCATGGTGTCCGCACCCAGGAAGGTCAGGCGGCGTGGTTCGCCGCCTTCCACGTCTAGCACATAGACCTCGGACTGCCCCTCATCGCGTCCCGTGTAGGCGACAAAACGCCCGTCGGGACTGAAGAAGGGGGTGCGACAACGGCCGCGCGAGGCGGTCAGCCGCTGGGCTACGCCTCCGCTGAGGTCGGCCCACCACAGGTCGTCCTCACAAACGAAGACGAGAGAGGAGCCGTGGACGGTGGGATGTTGATAATAGCCCTGCATTCTATGGGCTTTGAAACGAGGGGGAGTCAGTCCTTTACGTGGAAGATCCAGAGGTGGCCAGTGAAGACCCCGTCGTAGCCGAATATCGCAAGCATCTTGATAAGAGCCTGCTGCGCGAGAACTTGCGCAGGACCCCCACCGAGCGCCTTATCCGCCTCATGGAAATGCAAAGACTGGCGGAAGAAATGCGCCGGGGGATGCGCGCTCGCAGGGCCGGTTCGTGACTTTTTATGACGATTTGCTGGCGCGGCTTAGTGATTCCGATGTTGAGTACATCGTTGTCGGCGGAGTGGCGGCCACGGCCCACGGTTCTACACGCCTGACCTTAGATCTTGATGTGCTTTACTCACGCACACCCGAGAACCTCGAGAGAATTGTGAAAGCCTTGCATGGCCTGAATCCCTACTTACGGGGAGCGCCCGCCGGTTTGCCCTTCCGCTGGGATAGCCGGACTCTCCAGAGCGGGCTGAACTTCACTCTCACCACGGATCGGGGTGACCTGGATTTGCTGGGCGTCATCGCCGGTGTGGGAAGCTACTCGGAGGCACTGGCTGAATCCGTGGAGATGGACGCTTTTGGCCGCCCGCTGAAGTGTCTGAGCCTGGAGCAGTTGCTCCGAGCCAAGAGAGCGGCGGGGCGGCCAAAAGATCTTGAAGTTATCGCCGAGCTTGAGGAGATTCGAGACGGGGAGCTCTGATCAGTCCTTTTGCGAGATGGTTTGCTTTTTCAGCTCCTGATAATAAGCGCGCAGGCCTCTAGCCACGCGCTTCCAGACGGTGGAGCGGGGATTCGTTTGGGAACCGAAGAGATTGATCATTTCGCCGGCTTCGATGAAATCGCGGTGGTAAAGGTAGAGCATGACGTGCATGAGCTCGGCGCTTTTCTTGTGGGGCTGGGCGCGGCGCTTGGGGACGGCCTGCTCTTCGCGGACTTTCGGCAGCAAAGCCGCGGCTGAATCGTAGGGTAGTTCTTCGACAAAGCTGCGGACCGCGAAAAACGGGTGATTGTTGCCGCGGCCCCAGCCTTCCAGGACTTCCATGAGAGAGTCGCTGTCGGGGCTCTGTTCGCGAGCTGCCAGGACCGGGGTGAGCAAGGTTTCCGTGACCATTTCGAAGATGGTTGGATCGTACCAGGCGTCCACATCCATCAGACGCTGCAGGCTCTTGCCCGGGAAGAGGTACTTGCGCAGCCGGGTCTCGGCTCTTTGAGAGAGTTTTTTGGCCGAGCGGCGCTCGGTTTCAATCCAGACGAGCAATGCCCAGATTCGGTCGAGTTCCTCATGTTGAGAGAGGATACAAAGCATTTGGCACAACCTTGGCGCCGGCAGGGCGACGAGCAGGTCGAGTCGGTCTTTCAAGGTGATGGTTTTCATAAACCCAGGTTAACCCATGAGGGGCTCCTCCATGCAGAAACACCTATACTGAAAACTGACCATTGGCATAGGCAAGAATAACCAGGACTTTGGAATTAGATAAATACCATAGGGCAGTTGATACCTGCTTCCAGGCGTTTCTCCAGTTCGGCGCGGACCTTGTGGGAAGTGACGGCTTTGCCGGAACGTAGATACTGTAAGCCTCCTTCGCACAGGGTGCGTCCCAAGCTGCCTAAAATACCGAGGGTTTTCTCGTTTTTGACGAGGTTCGTCTCGGTCAGGTCGACTTCCAGTTCGCGCGCGTCCAGGTACAGTATGGCTCCGGGACCTTCCCAGGAGACTTTGAACGGTTTCATGGAAACTCCATCGCGTACAGGCATTACCACCGTGTCGTCGGGCAGTCGGGCTTGAACCACCAGGATGGCTGAGTATAGTCCGTTTTTCTCATAGCCGTAGGGCCAGCGGGAGTGGGTCAGGCGGGGTCCAGCGATGGCTGATACCCCGTGCTTGGGCAGATAGATCTCGAAGAGGTGGTGCTTGGGGTCCAGTGCCGCGCCGTCGTCGAAGAGGCGAGACCAGAGGGTGTGGATGACTCCGGAATAGGCGGGCACCCCCAGGTCGTAGCCGGGACAGGGGCGTCCGTTGATGGTGATGGGCATGGGACTGAAAGCGCAGTGGTCGTAAATCAGCGATTGCTCGCGGTCCATCCCTTTGCGATCACCGGAGAACATGGAGAAGATGTCGCGGCTGGCGAGTTTGGCGCCGATGTCGGAGAACATATCGGCGGCCGTCCGTTTCAGCAGCAGGCGGGTCTGGACCACTGTCTGGGTCGGCTTCCAGAGGCTGGAACGCTGGCCTTTCTTGGTCCAACAAACCTCCAGTCCGTCTTTGCCATCGAAGGACTGGACGGTGATTTCCGAGGCCCGGGTGCTGACGGCGGCATTCAGGCCCATGGCGAAGTGACGCAGGGCCGGGGTGGTCTCGCTGCTGTCGGAGACCAGGCTGTAGAGCACGTTTTCCAATTGATACGGGGTGAAGCCGAGGCCAAGAATGGTCACTTCCACCTCGGCCGTGCGGCTTTGCAGGGCCAGGCCGGCGGCACCGCCGGCAATGGCCGACTGGACCAGTTTCAGGATGTAATAGAAAGCATCTTGAAACTGAAACTGGGCCAGTTTTTCTTTGGCCTTGGAGACATCGACGGTGAAACGGCCGCTGGACTGCAGCTCTCCTTCCGAGGAGAGCTGCGTCAGCAGATCGTCGAGTTCTAGGAGGTTGGACACCTCTCTAGTTTAGTAGGCGACCGAGAAAAGCACCTGCTCCTTGGTCTCTTCTCCGCTGAAGATGCATTTGCCACTGCCACCGCTCTGTTCGAAGGGGATGCAGCGAACCGTGCCTTTGGTTTCTTCCTTGATCTTGGCTTCGGCGGCCGCGTCTTCTTTGAACCAGCAGCGCACGAAACCGGCGCGGCTTTCCAGAGCTTGCTTGAGTTCGTCGTAGCTGTTGGCTTCGACGATGTGCTCGTCGCGGAATTGGACGGCTTTTTCCAGCATGGATTGCTGGATTTCGCGAGCCAGATTCTGCAGCCACTCTGCGGTGGCGTCTTTGAGTTCCACGAAGCGTTTTTCGCCGGTGGCGCGGATCTTGAGCACAAAGGTGCCTTTTTCCACGTCGCGCGGTCCGATTTCGAAGCGGAAGGGCACGCCCCGCTGCTCCCAGTGGAAGTGCTTCTCGACGGGCCGGTCGTCGCGGACGTCGAGCACCACCGACTGGTTGGAGCTGGCGTCGGTGAAGACGGAGACCAGTTCGCGACCTTTCTGGCGCTCTTCCGCGGCCTTCAGGCGCTCCTCACCGCAAAGCTGTGCGAGCAGCTTGCGGCAGAAGTCGAGGACCGGGGCTTTCTCTTCTTCTTTGCGGTAGATGGGCACCACCGCGCCCAGCGTGGGGGCCACCTTGGGAGGCAAGACCAGTCCTTCGTCGTCCGAATGAGTCATGATGAGCGCGCCGATCAGGCGGGTGCTCACGCCCCAGGAGGTAGTGACGGCCAGGTGCTGCTGGTTGTCGCGACCGAGGAACTTGATGTCGAAGGCCTTGGCGAAGTTGGTGCCCAGGTTGTGCGAGGTGCCGGCCTGGAGCGCTTTGCCGTCTTGCATCAAAGCCTCGATACAATAGGTAGCGTCGGCGCCGGGGAATTTTTCCGAGGCGGTTTTGCGGCCTTTGACCACGGGCACGGCCAGGAACTCTTCCGAGAAAGCGGCGTAGACGTCGAGCATGCGCAGCGTCTCTTCCTGGGCTTCTTCGTAGGTTTCGTGGGCGGTGTGGCCTTCTTGCCAGAGGAATTCGGCGGTGCGCAGGAAGAGGCGGGTGCGCATTTCCCAACGCATGACGTTGGCCCACTGGTTGATGAGCACCGGCAGGTCGCGGTAGCTCTGCACCCACTGGGAGTACATGGCGCCAAACAAGGTTTCCGAAGTGGGGCGGATGAGCAGGGGCTCAGCCAGTTCGCCCTTGGGCTTGAGGCCACCGTCGGCCGACTTCTCCAGACCGCTGTGGGTGACAACGGCCACCTCCATGGCGAATCCTTCGACGTGGTCCGCTTCTTTTTGCAGGAAGCTCATGGGGATCAGCAACGGGAAGTAGGCGTTGACGTGTCCGGTTTCTTTAAAGCGCCGGTCCAGATCGCGCTGCATGGCTTCCCAGATGGCGTAGCCGGTGGGGCGAATGACCATGCATCCTTTGACGGGTGAGTAGTCGGCCATCTGGGCCGCCTTGATCACGTCCAGATACCATTCGTTGTAGTTGTTGCTGCGAGTTACAATGTTGCGTGCCATAGGCCACCGCCGTTCGACTTGATGGCTTAACCTGCCTCCTGGGCGCGATTCTGTCAAGTCGGGGGGCGTGCACCCGGCCCGGCGTTGCGTGCACCGGTGAGCGCAACTCAGGTTCAGGGCTTTTTCATGGCGCCACGCTAGGCTCCAGGGAACAGACTTCGCAAAGGAAACTCACCCCGATGATCGACTCCTCCAACATGGCCACCCAACTTGCCCGCAGCGGCGCCGCCCGAGTTCGTCAGGGCGAGATCCCGGAACTCAAGAGAACCACCAACCTCGACAAGTTTCAGGCCCAGCAGAACCTCGACTACTTCGAGGAGGGCTTTCGCGAACTGCAGGCCCGCGACAATGCGGACGGCGGCGTCTCCATTCACATGTTTCAGGCCGGTCCCGACCAGGACCCCACCCCGGGCAAGATCCGCGTCGGCAACCTGGATGCCGAAATCGAAGGCACCACCAGCAGCGGCACCCGCTACAGCGTGGAGGACCGCGGAGACGTCCAAAAGTATAAATCCTATCGCTTCGAAGAGACCAAAGTGGTGGTCTTTGAAGCCACCGTCAAGCCGGAGAACAACGAAGTCAACACCAGCGTGCTCATCCTCGACCGTCAGAATCCGGAAAAAAGCGTGATGGGACCGACCAGCTCGGACTGGCTGCTGTCGCTCTAAGCTCGCTCGAAGGCCACGGCCGCGAACAGGGCGGCTCCGGCTTCGGCCAGGGTGGCATAGCGCTCGTCGGCTTCCTTATGCAGCATGCGGGCCACCACCAGGTCGACTTCCTTGGGGATGTCGGGGCGGCGACTGGAAATGGTGGGCGGGGCCTGGCTCAAATGCATACGAATCAGCTTGGCGGGGTCGTCCCATTCGAAGGGGCGGCTGCCGGTGAGCACTTCGAAGACCAGGATTCCGAAGGCGTACTGGTCGGTTTTGTCGGTGAGACCGGCACGTTCTGGTCCCCGTAAGATCTGCTCTGGGGCCATGTATTCAGCGGTGCCGATGGCGCTGCCGATCTTGGTCACCGTCTTCACTTCGCGGTCGCGGGCCAGGCCGAAGTCCATGAGCTTGGCGTGGCCGCCGCGCGCGATCATGACGTTCTCGGGCTTGACGTCGCGGTGCACGATGCCCAGGCTGTGGGCATAGGACAGTCCATCCACGATGCCGGCCAGAAAGCGCATCGCTTCGGTGGTATCCATACCCTGGGGCCCGATGAATTTCTTCAGGGGAATGCCGTCGACCAGTTCCATGACCAGGAAGCTCATGTTCTCGTGCTGGCCCCAGTCCAGGGTGCGCACCACGCTGGCGTGGTCGAGGCGCATGCTGACTTTGATCTCGCGCTCGAAGCGCTGCTGGAACTCCTGACTGATGTGGTCGGAGCGGATGACCTTGAGGGCGAACAACTGGCCTTCTGCATTGCTGGCTTTGTAGACCGAGGCCATACCGCCCTGGCCCAGGCCTTCCAGGATTCGGTAGTTCCCGATGGTCTGGCCCACCAGGGGGTAGTCATGCACTTCTTCCGTACGCGGGGACTCGCCTCCGGCCGGCATCACGTCGGTGCCCTGATAGGTCTGGTTTTCAAACTGCCAGACCCGGATGGAACCGTCGCTGCTGGCGGCGGCCACCATGGGGCGCATGGGATCGACCGCCATGGCTCGAGTGCGTTCGTTGTGGGCGTCGGAGCTGAAAACGCAGCGACTGCTGTTGAGGTCGAAGCCGCGCAGAGTGTGGTCGCCGGAGATGCTGATCACCAGCTTGTCCTGACAGCAGAAGCGGGCTTCGAAAACAAAGGCCGTATGACCGCGTAGCTCTCGAATCAGGGCGTTGCCGGCGCTGACGTCCCAGAAGCGGATGGTCTGGTCGTTGGCGGCGCTGAGCAGGGCGGTGCCGTCGGGGGTGAAGTTGAGGGATTGGACGCCTTTGTCGTGCGCCTTGAATGAATCCACCATCTTGAGGTCAGGGAGTTCCCAGAAGCGGACCAGTTGATCTTCGCCGCCGGTCACCAGAAAGAGGCCGTTGGGGTGAAAGTCGATGCAGTTGGCGGGACCGGCGTGGGCCATCCAGTGCATCGGTTCGGAAATGCCCGGCCCCATCAGGAAGCACTGACCGTTGCCCAGGGTGGCGGCCACCAGACTGCCCTTGAAGCGAAGAGAAGTGACGGACACTCCCGTTTGAGCCAGCACGAACCCGGGTCCTTCCAGCTGGCTGGAGTGCAGCTTGATTTCGCCCTGCTCGGAGCCGGTGACCAGATACAGCCCGTCTTCCGAGACGGCCAGGCGAGCCAGCGGACCGTCGTGGGCCTTAAGACTGGCCAGTGGCTCCAGCTCGGGCCAGCTCCAGGCTTTGACGAAGCCATCGCGACCGCCGGTGAAGACGCGCTGCGTTTGGGCATGCAGAGCCAGGCTGTTGAGACCGGTGGGGTGGGCGCGCACGCTGGTAACTTCTTCGAACTGAGCCGGTTTGTAGGAAATGGCCTTGGGCGTACTGTCCAGCCCCAATTGGTAGAGAAATTCGCGAATGCCTGGGGTGCGTTTGTTCTGGTCCATGGCCATGGCGTTGTGCAGGGCCCGCTCGACCTTGTCGCTGATGCTGGGGTTGTGCGGCTTGATGGCCGGCAGCGGCTGGCCTTTGCTGCGCAGCAGGGCGTCCGGAGGGGCGATTCCGGTCAGCAGGCTATAGAGAGTGGCCGCAAAGCTGTAGACGTCGGTGGCCGGCGTCAGTTTGCTGCCCGGAATGTATTGCTCGGGCGGGGCAAAGCCCTCGGTCAGGCCGCGCCCGCCCAATTGGGCCCCGGCCGCGCTGAGGAAGCCTCGAGTCAGGCCGAAGTCGAGCAAGACGTAGCGACCTTCCTGCGTGAGGAAGATGTTCTCGGGCTTGAGGTCGGAGTGGACCAGTCCGGCGGCGTGCACCATCAGCAGCGCTTGTCCCACTTGCTGGGCCACCCGCAGCACGCGGAATTCCTTCATTTTGCCGGCCATGGTGAGACCGTCGCTGAGGGTCAGGCCTTCCAGGATTTCCTGGACCATGTACCAGGTGTGGTTCTCTTCAAAAGTGCCCAGGACGCGGACGATACCGGGGTGATTGAAGCGAGCCAGCGAGACGGCCTCATCGCGGAAAGCCTGCAGGCCCTCTTCGAAGCGCCTCTGGAAGGCGTCGTTGACGGGCAGCACCCCGGCCGCATCGCGCTCGCAGCCCAGCGGAAAGAACTCTTTGATGCAGACATCAAAGTTCCAGCGCCCCTGGCGGGCTTTGTAGGTGAGCGCGAAGCCACCCTCTCCCAGCAGGCGAGAGATTCGGTACATCCCGTTGGAAAGAGTCTCTCCTCGGGCTAAGGGTCGGCGGTCAGGGGTCACGAACCAGGAAACCGAACTCTTTCAGGCTCTGCTTGCACTCCGGGCTTTTCAGCCAGGCGGCAAAGGCATCCCCCTTGGAATCCTCAGTTTTTTGTAAAAAATAGTAGTCGATGGGCGAACATTCCAGCGCCTGCCCCTGGCCCAGCGAGCGGCCGCGCAGGTCGGTGGAGTAGACCACCGCCAGATCGACATGGCCGCTTTCCAGCAAGGAGAAGGCCGAGCGATCATCGCGGGTGAACACCCAGTCCGGCTTAATTTTCAGGCGCTCCATCGCCTCCAGGGCAAACTTGCCCACCGGAGCCAGCTTGGGGTCTCCCACGGCTACTTTGGCGCCCGACTTTAGCTTGCCGGAGCCGACCAGCACCAGTTGATTGGAGGCGAAGGGCAGCGGGGCGGAAAATCCGGCCACGCTGGCTTGATAGGCCAGCAGCATGAGAGAAACCGGGGCTCCGCGTTCGGCCTGCTGGACCAGGCCCCGGCTGCCCCCGTAGGAGCAGGCCAGGTGAAAAGCAGAAGCCCTGGCCTCCATCCAGGGTTGAAGACTGGAAGCGACCAGGGCCACGGCATCCTTCTCAGAACGCGCACAGGCGCAACTGAGCGCTGCCAGTCCCAGTAAGAACTGGCGGCGTTGCACCCTACTCGAGCGGCAGTTCGGTGGGACGATTGGGACGCGGTGCCGCGCCACCACTCATGCCGGCGCGGCCGAAGCTGCCGGGGAAGTCGTCGACGGGCAGGGGAACGGGCGGCATACGGTCGGCTACCGGGTAGCTGGGCATGTCCAGGTCGCCGGGCAGGCCGGGCTCGGGGAATTCCGGCTCGAACTTGGGCATTTCCGGAGAGAAGTCCATGGTCGGCTCGACCACCCGCTCGGTCTGAGGGGGCGGGGTGAAGGAAGGCTCGGGCAGTTCATAGTCCTGCTGGATGCTGGGCGGAGTGAACTCCGGCATATCTTCGTTCAGGCCGGGAGGCGAGAAATCGCTGGCTTCGTCGTGAGGAATGGGCACCAGTTTGCGCACGATCAGGTCGTGCAGCTTGACCGGGGTCAGATCGCTCAGGCTTTCCAGCAGTTCCTTGAGAGCATTGCGCTGCTTCTCGGTGAAGACTTCGTTGAGGCGGTCGGGCAACTGGCTGATGCCGTCGATGAAGTGGAAGTGGATGCCCGGATTGGTGCTCTTGAGGTGGCTGCGCATCAGGTTGGAGACGCGCTGGGTCGAAACCAGCACCACGTCCTCCAGCTGACAGGCGGCGATCTGAGCGCTCACCAGGTAGCTTTCGTCGATGGTCAGCTTCTGGTGGGTAAGCACCAGCAAGAAGCGCTGCTGATGGATGCGTACGAACACCTGGGTGGGCACCAGTTCCTGCTGCACCACGTGGATGCGGGCCTGGTCGCCGCCGAAGCCGAGCTGACGCAGCTGACCGAGCACCAGCACCAGTAGCCACTGGTCGTTTTCGATCAGGCTGCGGCAGAAGGGAGTGGCGCTGAGCACTTCGTCCACGTTCTCGGCCGAGAAGAAGGTCGAGGTTTCCAGCGATTCGCGGCTGGCCACTTTGAGGATCTGCTGGCCGGTCTCTTTGGAGAGCAGCGCGTAATCCTTGCGCACCAGGTCCAGGTCTTCGAGGTGCTGGAGCACGCTGGCGAAGTTATTGCCCAGCTTGACCTTGGAGAGCGGCAGCGAGTCGTGGGTGTAAAGCTGATGGAGCAGCTCTTTGGAAGCGGGATTGAGGAACTCGCCGGCGGCTTCCAGTTCCTTTTCGGAAACTTCCAGGCTGACCGGACGGGCGTCTTCGGGTTCGCCGTGGGCTTCGTCGCCGTTGCTTGACCAGTCGGTTTGGCGGCCGGTTACTTCGTGGGTGGCGCGCTGCACAACCTGGAAGAAGCGGCTGGAGTCGAGCTGGGTCTGGTTGGAGACGACGCCGGCTTCGATGCCTCCGTCTTCTTTGGAAATCTTGAGATAGGCGACGGTGCCGGATTCGAGCGGAAACACTTCACCACCGAGCAGGCGGCTGTTTTCCTGCAGTCCGAAGACGCGCGACGGCTCATCTTCCAGGCCCAGGCGGCGCAGGTACTCCAGGCGGATACCGGCCAGCAGCGAGGGGAAGTGGGACTGAAGGCTGTGCTGCAACCTCTGGGCCTCCACGGCCGTCAACTTGGCCGGCAATTGTCGATGTAGGATCTGCAGCATGTGATAAATAAGCCCTTCCTGGTTTTGACGGGGCTTTGCGTTCTCGTAAAGGCCCGCACTTCCTTCCCAGCGAAGGGGCCCCGATGCGCGCTGTGATTATGGCGGGCGGGCAGGGTTCCCGGCTGCGTCCGCTCACCTGCAATCGTCCCAAGCCCCTTGTACCCGTGTGCAATCGCCCGGTCATGGAGTACGCCATCGAGCTTTTGCGGCGGCATAAAATCCGTACCTGCCTGGTCACGCTGCACTATCTGGCTGACGAGGTGATGGCTTACTTCGGCAATGGCAGCGAGTGGGAAATGCGCTTGCTCTATTCGGTGGAGGACGAGCCGCTGGGCACGGCCGGCAGTATCAAGCGCATCCAGGAATACCTCAGCGAGACCTTCCTGGTGGTCAGCGGCGACGCCCTGACCGACTTCGATCTGACCAAGGCCATCGAGTTCCACCGCTCCAAGAAGGCCGACGTCACCATGGTGTTGACGCGCGTTCCCAATCCTCTGGAGTTCGGCATCGTAGTCACCGGTCCCGACGGCCGCATTCAGCGTTTTCTGGAGAAGCCCAGCTGGGGCGAGGTGGTCTCCGACACCATCAATACCGGGATCTATATTTTGGAGCCGCACGTGCTCGAGCGCATGGAAGCGCGCAAGGCCTACGACTTCTCCATGGATCTCTTCCCGCAAATGCTGGCCGACCAGGCCGGGCTCTATGGCTACGTAGCCGAGGGCTACTGGTGTGACATCGGCAACCTGGAGCAATATCGTCAGGCCCAACTGGACATGCTGGAGGGTCGGGTGGGCTTTTCGCCGCCCGGGCAAAAGCTAGGGGAGGGCATCTGGGTTGGTCCGGGCACTCAGCTGGATCCGGGCGCCCGCCTGAAAGGTCCGGTTCTTTTAGGACGCAACTGTCGCATTCGGCGGGACGTGCGCCTCAGCGAGTCGACGGTGGTGGGCGACAACTGCATCGTGGAAGAGGGAGCCAGCCTGGAGCGGGCCGTGCTCTGGGGCAACACTTACGTGGGCCGCAAGTCGCGGGCTTTTGGGGCGGTGCTGTGCCGGAACGTGACTCTGCAGAGCCATGCCAGCGTGGCCGAAGGCGTTGTGGTAGGCGACAATGTCTTTGTCGGTCGCGGCGCCACCCTGCAGCCGGACGTCAAGGTCTGGCCGGACAAGAACGTCGAGCCGGGCGCGGCTGTTTCCATGTCTTTGATCTGGGGTCGCAAGTGGCCGGGTTCGCTATTTTCTGACGACGGCATCTGTGGTCTGGGTAACATCGAGATTACTCCGGAGTACGCTCTTAAGTTAGGAGCCGCTTACGGCGCGGTGCTGCCCAAGGGGGCGGTGGTGGTGGCCAGTCGCGACAGTCACCCGGCCACGCGTATGATCAATCGCGCCTTGATTTGTGGGCTGGTGTCGGTGGGCGTGAGCGTGCGCGATTTGCAGGCCGTGCCCACGCCGGTGGGTCGCAACGCGTTGCGCAACGCGGCCGACTGCTACGGTGGCATTCATGTGCGCGTCAGCAGCAAAGACGCCCGCCAGCTGCAGCTGGAGTTTCTGGACGCATCCGGCGTCAACATCGACCGGGCCTGGGAGCGCAAGATCGAGAATCGCTTCTTCCGCGAGGACTTCCGGCGCACACCCATGGACGAAGTGGGCATGATCGAGTTTCCCATCCGGATCCTGGAGCAGTATCAGGAAGCCTTCCGGGCCCAACTGGACGTGGAGTCGATTCGCAAGCAGTCTTTCAAAGTAGTGATCGACTACGGCCACGGTCACGCCAGCACGGTGCTGCCGCCGATTCTGGGTCGCCTGGGCATCGAGGCGGTCAGCCTCAACGCCTACATCGACTCCCTGCGCGGCGGTCGCAGCGGCGGCGGGGCTCAGGTGCTGGAGCAGCTCTCCAGTATTGTGACCACCTTGAAGACCGACCTGGGCGTGGCCATCGACTCCACCGGTGAGCGCTTGATGGTGGTGGACGAGAAGGGCGGATTGTGGCAGGGAGCCAAGCTGCTGGTTCTTTTCGCTACTCTGGTCATGCAGAGTCATCCCGGCGCCATGGTTGCGGTGCCCGTCAATGCGCCTTCGTCGCTGGTGGACCTGGGCAAGAAGCACGGGGCCAAGGTGATTTTGGCCCGCACCGACAGCCGCTCCCTTACTTATACAGCGCTACTGGGCGATACGCGATTCCATCTGGCGGCTACCTCGCTGGGTGAGTTTGCTTTCCCCAGCTTCAGCAGCGGCTTTGACGGCATGTTCGCCTTTGCCAAGCTGCTCGAGATGCTCTCGGCCATGAAGAAGCCGCTCTCGGACTACGATAGCGAAATTCCTGAAATTCATTTACGTCATTACCAGGTAGAGTGTGAAATCGCCGCTAAAGGACGGGTCATGAGGGCCCTGTTGGAAAAGCTGGCCGACAAGCCGGTGGAAGTCATTGACGGCGTGAAGGTCCGAGAGATCGGCGGCTGGGTATTGATTGTGCCCCACCGTTCGCTGCCCGAGATGCAGATGTGGGTGGAGGCCGAGAGCGACGAGCGCATGGCCGAACTGGCCGATCAATACCGCGGATTGATTCGCACGCTGGCCCAGGACTCGCCGGTGGTGGCTCCCAACGCCCCCCGAGAGCAGACGGCCAATCTGCCGACCATGGTCAGCGAGGATCGGGCTTTCCATTTCTGGACCTCGGGCCGTTACCTGGGCGTGAAGGCTCGGACGCTTCGGGAGTTTGTGGATACGCTGCACTATGTGGACGGCGATTCGCTGGTCTACCACCTGGAGCGCAACGACTTTGCCAACTGGCTGGAGCTGGAGTTGGGCCAGGCGGCCATGGCTTCGCAAGTGCGCCAGTTGCGCTCGCACAAATTGCGCGGGGAAGGCTTACGCTCGGCTCTGCTGGCCCTGTTCTCGGTGGAGAATGAAGAACGCCTGCTCAATCAAGGGGCCACTCACTGATGGCCCGGCGCCGTACGCGCAAGGTCTCGATCACCCGGGTGCTGCAGGTTTCGCTGCCGCTGCTGACCTTGCTGGGCGCCGGTTTTGTCGCCATCCAGTTTCTCTGGCTGCGCAACGCCCCCTGGGGAGCTCCCAAGAAGAGCTATGAGGAATTCGAGCGCGACATCATCGACTTCAAGGTGAAGAAGGCGGTGGTGGACGGCAACATTATCCGGGCCGAATACGATGGTTCGCTGTTGGCCGTGGTGGCTTCGCCCAGCGTGCAGCGGACCGTCGACATCATGATGAAAAAGGGCGTGCAGGTGGAGGCGGCTCAGCCGGTTTCCGCCTCGGGACTGAGCCTGCCGGTGCTGGCGCTGGCCCTGATGCCTTATCCGATCCTGGCCTATTTCGCCCTGGGCCTGGTCAACGCCGTGGGCGCTTCAGCAGATTTTTCCGAGACCGAAAAGCTCCTGGAACCCCCTCCACCGCCGGAGCGCGAGAAAAAGTCTCGCCGCCGGTCGGAGGAAGAGGATGAAGACTCGGACGAGCGCTGACCTACCGACCCCGGCCGAGACCTTCGCCGGGAGGCGGCTGCAGGTGGGTGAGCGCCTGAGTGCCGGAGTGGATTCCCTGTAGTTCCGGATTGCCGTAGAAGGGATCGTCCTGAGGGGCTGATTTCCCTCGGAAGTTGTCGCTGATCCCGGCCATAAAGCCCTGCGGCATTTTCGTTTCCTCCCAGTCCTCGGCGGCCACGCTGAAGTCGACCGACTCCCCTTGATGATGGTTCTCGGGAGGCTGGGGTAGGGGCTCGGAGCGGGTGTGCGGGGGACGCACATTGGGGTCGGACGGACGCGGGGGGATGGGGTTGGAGTTCTGGGGGACGATTTTCATTGGGGAGCACCTCCTGTGGAATGACCACAGTTTGCCTCCGTCAGGTTGGCGCTGACTGAGACGACGGCCCGCATTTGTGAACGGTTTGTGAAGCTTTTAGTGTCGTGTTGCCTTACGGCGCGCGCCGGTCAGCGTCAGCAGGGCCAGGGCGGCGAAGGCCGATACTGCCTGGCTACCGTCGAATTCGGGAGCGCCGGGGGTGGCTGCCGAGACGTCCAGCACCAGGGTGGCGGCCAGGCCGTCGGTTCCGGCGAAGAGAAAGTTGTTTCCCGTCAGGCCTTCGGCCTGAATGGACGAGCCGCCCAGCACGAAAAAGCTGCCGGAAGTGGCGGCCGTCTGGAGGTCCGCTATGGCGGCCGAGTTGAGCACCAGGTTGGCCAGTCCGGTGGCGCTGGTGCTCAGGGAATACGAGCCGTAGTTGGTTCCACCGGCCAGCGAGTTGAAAATGGCCAGATTGGGGCTGTTGACCTTCTCGACCAGGGTGGCAATGGGCGTGCTCACGGCCGCCAGATCGAAGGTCAGGGTGGCCGCGCCCCCGCCGATTCCATAACTCAGAACCAGGGTGGCACTGTTGACGGTCCATCCCGCCAGGGCCGCTGTGTCAAAGCCGAAGTAGCTTCGAAGGTCGCTTCCCAGAGCTGAGCCGACCGAGTATCGGTCGATATTGTTGGCGTTGGAGGCGGTTTCGGACCAGACGCCCTGATTGTTACCGGTGCCTTGAGGGTTGGTGGCAGTGCTGAGGATCAGGGGGACGGCCATGCCGGCGTGGGGCAGGAGACAAAGGAGCAGGGCGGGGAGTAAACGCTTCATTTGGAGACCTTCTGGGGGCGGGAAGAGAAAGTCCTTTGTGTGCGATGGAATTTGCGGCCAGGAAATCCGGGCATTTTCCGGAAGTGCCGACGATGCGTTTGGTATCGGCTTTAGCACTGGGTCTGTCGCTTTCCTTGCCAACTCTGGCGTTGCCGGGCGACCCGACCCCCATTCACGGGCAAATTCAGATTCAGAATCTAAGCCCCAATCTGGTGCAGATTCTGCAGTCCACTCCGCAGGCTATCATCAACTGGAGCACCTTCAACATCGGCAGCGGAGAAACGGTGCGTTTTCTGCAGCCGAGTGCTCAGGCGGCCGTGCTCAATCGCGTCACCGGTCTGGACCCGTCCACCATTCAGGGGCAGTTGCAGGCCAATGGTCGGGTTTTTCTGCTGAATCCCAACGGTATTCTTTTCGGTCCCAACGCGGTGGTCGACGTCGGTAGCTTTACCGCTTCCACCCTGAAAATGAGCGACGAGGACTTTCTGAGCGGCAACTACCGGCTGACTCAGGACCCGAATCTTCCGCTGGCGGCGCTGACGAATCAAGGGCAGATTCGTGTGGCCGAGGGCGGGTTCGTGGTGCTGGTTTCGCCTTTGCTCGACAATCAGGGAATGATTGTGGCCCAGGCCGGCACGGTGCAACTGGGCGCTTCCACGCGGGCAACTTTCTCGGTGGATGGACGGGGGCAGGTCGCCTTCGTAGTGCCCGATGGATTCGACCCTACCTTTTCCGGCGGCGGCAAGGGCGGCACCGTGCTGCTGCAGGGCGGTCAGATGTCGCAACTGCTGAGTCAGGTTGCTTCCAATCCCAACCTGGTGGAAGCGGCTCACTTTCAAGAACTGGCCTCCGGGCAGACTTTGATGGCGGGCGGCGAGGGTATTCTGCTCAACAGCGGATCGATTCAGGCTGACACCATTCGCCTCGATTCCAGTCAGGCCACCGTGCACGCCGCTCCGGGTCAACTGCAAGGGCAAGATGTGCGGGTGCTCTCGGCCGGTAGCACCGTCAGCCAGGGTAGCATCGCCTCCGGCTTTGCCGAGGTAAGCGGGCACAAGCTCTGGCTGACCGGTCCCGTGGTGGCCGATACCTTACTGCTCGACCCGGACTTTATCGAGATTACCGACACCGCTCCCGGCACCTACGATCCAATTCTGGGAACCGGCCTTCCCAGCACGGGCAGCGGCACGGTCAGCACTTCGGCCATTACCTCCGCTACCAACCTGATTCTCAACGCCAACTTCGACATCACCTACGACGGAATCGGCTTCAGCGGCTCCAACACCAATCTGCAGTTGATTGCCGGCCGGGACATCTCGCTCCAGAGCAGTGGCGCGATTTCCCTGGCTTCGCTGCGGCTGCAGGCGACTCGAGACGTGATTCTGACCGGCAATCCGAACATGGACATTCTCACCTCGGGCAACCTGGAGGTGCTGGCCAGCAACGGCGACGTACGCATCGGCGGTAACGAGGTTCGGCTGATCTCGGATGGGACGCTCGACATCCAGGGTGTCAACATACGCTCCAATACAACGGGTCGAACTGAGCTGACGGGGGTAGGCAACACCCATCTGCGGGCCACCACCGGGGATATCGACATCCAGACCTTCGCGATTCAGATCGGTAGCACGGGCGCGTCGGCGGTGATCGAGGCCGGCAACGACATCCGTATGTCCGCCTCGGGATTCGGACTGCTGGGCATGGGTTCGGGCGGGCAGTTGACGGTTGATGCCGTTCGCGACCTGGTCCTGAGTTCACCGACCCCTTCGTCCACGGTCAACCTCAATGCCAGTCAGGCTCATCTGGTGGCGGGGCGCAACATCACCTACACGGGGGAGCAGATCAGCAATCCCGGCGATCTTCACATGAGCACCACCACCGGCAATATCAGTCTGCTCTCTCAGCCCGGCAGTCACGCCACCATCTATGCCAACAATGTATTGAACATCACTTCCGGCAACGATTTTATCGGGCGAACCGATGACCGCATCGAGATCATCAACGGCAGCACTACGACCGACTATCTCAAACTCTCGGCCGCGGGCAACATCGATTTGCGGGCCAATGGCGGCCACGTGGATATCGTCAATTTCGGCGGTTCCACCAGCGTGTCGGCTCAGAATGTGACTTCCCAGGCCAGCGGCAACTCCGTATGGGGCTCGCGAGGTACTTTGAGCGTGCAAAGCACGACCGGAGATGTCGTGTTTGACGTGACCGGCGGCACTCAGGAGTTCTTTTTCCCCTCCCAGGTATCGGCCGCCCGCGACTTGACCATCAACGCTCCGCTCATCGGAGGCGCTTCGACCAGTCTCCAGGCCAATCGCAATCTGTCCGTTCGTGATCTGACGATTCCGGCCGCCGGTAATCTCAGTTTGAGCGGTGGCAACCTTTCCTTGGAGAGCATGGACCGCGTCAGCGGAGGCAACTACACTTTTACCACTGCTGGTAACCTCACGGAGCGCACCCCTTCGTCCAATCCGCCCAATTTGGCCGGTCTCACCATCAGCGCCGGACGCATCTTCAGTCCTGGCAATACGGCCAACAACGTGAGTTTCGCCATCCCTAATACCGGGCTGACCAGCGTCGCCGTGACCGGAAGTAATGATAGTGCTTTAGGGGCGGCCGCTTCGCTGCGAAACTTCAACGGCGCTAATGTGCAGCCACAGGTGGGCCCCACTACGGGCGCTGTTTACGTCGACGGGGTTCTCTATTCTGGAACTCCCAATCCTTCGGCTCCCCCCGCACCTCCTGTGCCCCCACCTGTGCCCCCCTCTTCTTCCTCTGACCCGATTGTGGCTCAGTCACAGCAAGCGGCGCTCTCGCCGGAAGAGCGCTCGCAGATCGCGGTGCAGTCCAATCTCAGTCTGGGGAATTTGGGCGGGCTCAGCCGGGTGCTTTCCGAGGGAGAGCGCGAGCGTCTCACCGCTCGAGCGGATGCTTTGCACTCCAGTTGGAACACCGACCCCTTCTCACCAACCCTGTCGCTGGCTCTTCCAGGCGGCTCTCCGCCGGTCTATTCAGGAGAATTGGCCGAGCTGGCGGCGCTTCTGAATCAGAGTGTTGGCGAGGAAGAGAAAGAGCGGGTTCGGGCCGGTTACAATGCTCTGGTTGACCAGGAACTCCGTGAGATCTGGGAAGTGCGCTACTGGCGCCACTTGCTTGAGCGCTTCGTCATCTGGGAAGACCGCGAGTAAGAACCTACCCGCGCATACGGGGGTCGATGTGGCCGATACGGCCGGAGTCGATCTTGAAGCCGCCGTCTGCGTCTGAGGGGGCTTTGCGCGATTTACGCCGCGAAATGGTTTCCACCAGTAGATCGAAGTCGGGCATAAAGAGGTCATAGAAGACCATCTTGCGGTTGCGGTGCACCAGTTGTAGAGAGCGCATCATCTGCTGCGGGTTGCGGGTGGCGGCGAAGAGCAGGTCGCTCCACGGGAAGTGGACGTTCAGGTCGTGGTCGCCTGGATTGAACTCCACGCCCGAGTCCAGCAGGTTGACCGAACCGCGGCAGAGTTTGCGAGGGGCCATCACCAGGAAGCCGACCAGCGTCAAGGAGATGATGACAGGGGGGAGTCCGAAGGTGTAGCGCGAGGGGTCGGCGGGGTGAAAGCCGCGAAAGGCGCTGACGCCGAGCCAGAACATATAAACGGCCAGCAAAGCCGGTAGGATGGCCAAGAGTTTTGCCTTCTTGGTCAGTGCCAGGGGATACTCGGTTTTCATCCTGGCGGTTGGCCGGGCTCGTTGTTGTTTAGAACTCACGCTTGTCTCTGTTTTACCCACCCCGAAAATTTTAGGACCCTGAGAGAGTTCTAAGATTAGGGGATCTTCACGAACGACCTCTTCACGGCATAAAAAAAGAAGGGCCCCTTCGAAAGGGGCCCTTCTTCTGGACGGCCGGTTTAGAAGCCGGTCGAGGGGTTGTTATTCCACTGGATGGTTCCGATGTCGCGGACTTCCTTGGACTTGGCGCTGCCGTCGATGCGCTCGGTCTTGGAGATGTCTCCATTGTCGCGCGCCCAGACGGTGTAACGGCCGCCGCCGGTCTTGAACTCAAAGCGAGTCTTGCCGCCTTCGTTGACGGTCGAGGTGGGCTTATTGCCGGCGCCCAGCTGATCGAGGATCAGGGTGAACATCGGCTTGATCAGCGCGGAGTCGCGCACTTCCGGGTGATCCAGGGCGCGAGTGATCAGACCGCCGCCGGTCTTGACGCGAACCTGTTTCCAGGAGGCGTCATAAACGACTACGGCGCCGACCTTGGCCTGGTCGTCAGACTCCTTGATTTCGGAGCGAATGTGATCGGGCACGACCGTGGCGTAGACAATCTTCTGCTTGCCTTTGGGGCCTTCATATTTGTACTCGAACGAGTAGCTCTTGCCGTCGGCGATCTTCTTCTTCACAGCATCCCAGGTTACGTCTGCGAAAGCGTGCACGCTGGTGGCCACCAGGGCGGTGGCGATTAACATCCGGTTCAAAGTCTTCAAGGAACTGTTCTCCTTTGAGCGGCCCGAGGTCGGACCGTTTTATCGTAGGCGCCGGGGGTTCTCGACGAGCCAGCCCGTTTCCTACATGTGAAACAGTCTAGTGGCGTTCTCAGCGGACTGGCGGACAATCTCTGACACCGATTGGCCGCGCAAGGAAGCGATGCGCTCGACTACCGCCGGCAGCAGACATGATTCGTTGCGGAAGCCACGGAACGGCACCGGACTTAGATAGGGGCCATCGGTTTCCAGCAGCCAACGATCGTCGGGCACTTTGGTGGCGACTTCGTGGACTTCGTCGGCTTTGGGGAGCGTGACCAGTCCGCCCACGCCGATATAGAACCCCAGGTCGAGAAACTTGCTGGCCCACTCCCAGCCACCGGTGAAGCAGTGGACGACTCCTGTGAGCTTGCCGGCCCAGGGCTGAAGCATGTCATAAAGCGGCTCCTCGGCCAGGCGGCAGTGCAGAATGAGCGGGAGCCCGGTTTCCGCGGCCAGCTCGATCTGGGCCTGCAGGCTGACCTTCTGGGTTTCCAGCGGGCAGAAGTCATAATGTAGCTCCAACCCGGTCTCGCCGATGGCCGCCCACTTGCCCTGTCGCAGCAGCTCGCGCCAGAGTTGGGGACTGCTGTGCGGGTCGAACTCGGCGGCCGCGTGGGGATGGATGCCTACGGCCCCCGAGAGCTGGCAGTGTTCTTGGGTCAGTTTGAGGATGCGCTGGCTCGAGGCCTGGTCGATGCTGGGCAGTAGCATGCGGGTCACGCCGGCCTCCCGGGCGCGCGTCAGGCAGTCGGCAAAATCCTCGGCAAAGGCCTTGCTGTCCAGGTGAATGTGGCTGTCGATGATGCCGGGGTAGCTGGCCAGCGGTGCCAGTTTTTCGGGGGTCAGGAGTTTCATGGTCATGGCTTCCGAATCCCAAGGTTACCACCCTTTTTGTGGAGGGAATTGAGGCTACAGGATCGCAGTAGCGCCGATGCGATACTTGACCTCCCTTCTTCTGGTCGCCCTCAGTTCGATGGCGCACGCCGACAACATCAGCTTTTCTCGCGACGGTAAGCGGGTTGTTTATTGTAGCTCCACCAAGAACCAGGCCACGGTTTATGACACCGCTCAGAAAAAGCCGGTTCTGTGCACACTGAAAGCGAGTTTTGCTCGTCTCACTGCGGACGGCAAGCGCGTTATGATTGCCTCCCCGAGCAGCTCCCTGGAGTGTCACGACAGTAAGACCGGCAAATTGCTCTGGAAGGGCGGCGGCGCCAAACGCCTGGAGGTCTCTTCCGACGGGCGATATGTGCTTGTTGAAGACCGGGTCTACAATAGTTTGGACGGCAAGGAGATTGGCAAATACCGTCTCCCGAACGCTCTCGGGCCGGATTCCAAGGCGCTGGTTCACGGCGAATACGACTCCGTGCAGTTGTTGGAGCTGCCGTCGGGCAAGGTGTTGAAGGATATCAAGGTTGCCGGAATGGTGGGAAGTCTGTCCGTCAATCCTGGCGAGGTCGTCTGTGCCTACTCTCCCGACGGCAAGCGTACCACCCTGACTCTGCTCGAGTATCCTGGATTGAAGACCAAGCGGAGCTTTGACAACCCCGAATCGCAGAAAAGTCCAGATGGCACATTAGAGTGGAAGGACGAGTTGGCGGTATTTTACCGTGGCAAGCTGGTTTACAAGGGGAAGCCCGGTGAGCGTGTCTCAATCTGGGGAAGAGGGGGCGGCTTCCTGCTGGGGCATGGTCGTAGTCCGTTTGCCTTCATGGCTTCCAACGGTGTCCCAATCGCGGGTGCGGAGAAAAACTGGCGCGTGGTGCCGGGAACCCCGCTTGGCTTTGTATTCTTGGATAAGCGCTTGACCTTCTTTAACGTCCTGACGGGAGCCAAGTTGGGCGAGGTCAGTGGGGTCGAGGCGGTCGGGGATTCCGATGCGAGTGGTTGGTTGGGTTACTACGGTAAATCCGGTCTGACACTGGTGAAGGCGGGAGCCTCGGTCAAAGCTGGAAAGCTAATATCCAAACCAATTTCCTAGACTGTCGACCAGATCACGGCTTACCTGCCTTGAGTGTGTTAGGCTAGACACTTAGGGTACAAGAGACGGCGACGAATTTCTTAGGCAGGGCTTTCGAGTCTTTGCAAGAACTTCGCCCTGTTAACAGACCGGAGAGAAGAATGGCAACCTTTACATTTAAAGCTGTAGATGAGAATGATCGGGTGATCCAGGGGACGTTGAACGCTCCAAGCGAGAACTTGGCCATGCTTCGCCTCAAGAAGGTTTATAAAAACGTTCTGGTGTTGCGCGAAGAGCAGGTTGCCGCTTCGTCCGGCGCCACAGTCTTCCAAACAAGTCCGAAGGTGTCCTACGAAGCCCTGGCGGTCTATACACGTCAGTTGGCCACGATGATTGAAGCTGGTATCAGTATCAACCGCTGTCTGCGCTTCCTTACGCAAGGTGAGAGTCAGAACTTGAACCTGGT
>JAFKGI010000075.1 GCA_017307785.1 Vulcanimicrobiota bacterium
CGAGCAAGTCGCTGAGCTTCGACAGCGTAAGCCACTAGATGGGCAGAGAAGAGAGGCCGAACCCGGCTTCAGGAACCGCGAGGTGAAAGCTCGCCGATGGGACACTCCTACGGAGTGAAAAGTTGGCTGAGAACCTGAAGAGTCGTCGCAAGACGGCAAGAGGGTAAGGGTGCTTGGTAATGGTGAGGTCGGATACCAAGCGAGGAAAACCCCCTGGTGCAAATCAGGGGGTTTTTGTCGTTTCGGCGATAGCTTTGCGCAAAGTCTGGTACTCGTGCATGGCGCGAGCAATGGCCTCGCTGGCCTCCATCAGATCTTCCCAGCCCTTGGTCAGATGCTCGGTGTTGCGCTCCGGATCGAGATAATTACCCATCACCTCGAGAGCGTCCAGGGCCTCTTCCACGCCGGCCAGCAATAACTCGCCCGCCTCCAGCGTTTCCTCGCCCAGCGAGCGGCCCACCTTCTCGACCTGGTAGGCGATCTGCTCGGACATGGCTTCCAGCGTCTGTACCACCCGATGCCAGACCGCCATCCAGTCCTCCACCGCCAGATCCCCGATTGCAACGGCCTCGGTGGCTTCATAGAGAGCCATGTAGAAAGCGGGTACCGGCGGGTTTCCCCCATCCTCGGTCTGCTGGGGCTTCTCTTCTTCCTTATAGACGGCGCCGAAGCTGTCCGCCAGACTGGCCAAATAATCCACTGATGCTTTCTTTCCACTTGGACCACGCGACATCTTCTGTTCACACCAAAGATTCGCCGGCCAATTATAGTAAAGAACGTGAAATACGACGCGATCGTGATAGGAGCCGGGGTAGCCGGCCTGGCGGCGGCCCGCAAACTCCAGGAGAACGGCAAGAAAGTGGCCGTCCTGGAAGCGCGCGAGCGCATCGGCGGGCGCGTGGAGACCGACCAGGCGACTTTCTCCCGTCCCTTTGACGTGGGCGCTCACTGGTTTCATCAAGAAGAACCCGGCCAGAACCCCCTGGCCAACTGGGCCCGCCAGCACGGTGTAGAGGCCCAGCCAGACCGAACCCGCTATGATTCCGCCGGGTTCGTCGAGCAGCAACACCGCCAGGCCGATCTTTGGACCAAGACCAAAGGCGACCGCCCCCTTTCGGAACTGCCCTCGGTGCAGGGTGAATGGGCCGCCGAAGCGCGCAACCTGCTGGGCCCGCTTTCGGTGGGCGTAGAACTGAATCAAGCTTCTTCCAAGGATTTCCGCACCATGATCGACGAGAAATCCGACCTGGTGGCGCCAGGCGGCATGGCTCAGGTGGTGGACAAGCTCTCCGAGGGCCTGGACGTGCGCCTCTCGACCCCGGTCTCGCGAGTGGACTGGTCCAACAAAGGCTGTTGGGTTACCGCCGGCGGGCAAAAGCTGGAGGCCGACCGGGTAGTGGTTACCCTGCCCGTGGGCGTGTTGCAGAAAGACGTCGTGCAGTTTCAGCCGACCCTTCCGGCCTGGAAAAATAAGGCTATTCACTCGCTGCAGATGGGCCACCTCAAGAAGGTCGCGTTTGAGTTTCCACCCGGCCAACTGAACGCTCCCGTGGACACCGGCCTACAGGTCCAGGGCTCTCCCATGTTTCACCTGGTCCGTCCTGAGGGTTCGGACATGAGCATCACTCTGGTGGGCGGACAGACGGCCCTGGAATGGGAAAAACTCGGAACGGAAGCGGCCCAACAAAAGGTGCTGGGTGAGCTGCGCTCCGTCTATGGCCCGGGATTACAGCCCAGAGCGGCCAGCGTCAGCCACTGGGAAAGCGACCCGCTCAGCGGCGGCTCCTATTCGGCCGCCAAACCGGGCCACCAGTCGGCCCGACTGGAACTGGCCAAACCCGTCGGCGGACGGCTCTTTTTCGCGGGCGAAGCTTGCGAAGAAGAATGGGCCACCACCGCGGCCGGTGCTTTCCTGAGCGGGCAGAAGGCAGCCCAAGACATCCTGAATGTCTGAGGAGTGGTTCGAAGCCAACCGGCACGGCTGGAACCTGCGCACCGCCGTCCACCGTCAGTCCGAATTTTACGATGTGGAAGGCTGGCGCAACGGCAAGTCCAGCCTGAACCCCATCGAACTCGAGGAAATGGGCGCGGTCGACGGCCTGAGCCTGCTGCACCTGCAGTGCCACTTTGGCCAGGATACGCTCTCCTGGGCCCGGCTGGGGGCGCGCGTCACCGGCTGCGACCTCTCCGATGAAGCCATTGAAGAAGCTCAACGATTAGCCAAAGAAACCGAACTGCGGGCCAAGTTTTTGCGCTGCAACGTCTATCATCTGCCCACCATGCTCAACCAAAAATTTGATCGGGTGATCGCCAGCTACGGCTGCCTGGGCTGGTTGCCCGACCTGGCCGGTTGGGCCCGCGTAGTGCACCACTTCCTGAAACGCAAAGGGCGATTCGTGCTGGTGGAATTTCACCCGTTGGTGTGGATGTTTGACGACCAGTTCGAGAAAATCGAATATGCCTACCACAACACCGGGCCCATCGTCACCGACAACGAAGGCACCTATACCGACCGCGAGGCCGCCATTCGCTATCGGGACTACGGTTGGAACCACAGCTTGTCCGAGGTCATCGAAAGCCTGCTGCAGGCGGGACTGCAGCTCGAGTCCTTCAAAGAGTACACGGGCAGCCCCTACGCCTGCTTCCGCAAGAGTGTGCGCGGCGAGGACGGGCTCTATCGCATCCAGGGACTGGAGGACAAGATTCCCTTGCTGTATTCCTTGAGGATGACGCGTCCGTGACCGACTATCAGCGGACCTACCAGGACTGGAAGAGCGATCCCGAAAGCTTCTGGGCCAAGGCGGCCGGGTGTCTGGACTGGCACACTCCCTTCGACAGAGCCCGCGAAGGCAATCGCTGGTTTCCCGGTGGTCGACTCAACACTTGCTACAACGCCCTGGATCGCCACGTGCTCCACGGTCGGGCCGAGCAAACGGCCCTGATCTACGACAGCCCGCTCGATCGCAAGCAAGAGAAGTTCAGCTACGTCCAACTGCTGGAGCGAGTGGCCCGACTGGCGGGCAAGCTTCGCGAGCTGGGCGTGGAAAAAGGCGACCGGGTCCTCATCTATATGCCGATGGTGCCGGAAACGCTGATGGCTATGCTGGCCTGCGCTCGATTGGGAGCCATTCACTCGGTCGTGTTTGGCGGATTCGCCTCTCAAGAACTGGCTGCCCGCATCCGCGATGCCCGGCCTCGCCTGATTTTAACCGCCTCCTGCGGCCTGGAACCGCGCCGGGTGGTGGAATATCAGCCGCTGCTGGAACGGGCTCTTGAAAGCAGCATTCCTGTCATGGTGCTGGAGCGAGCCCAGTGCGGCTGGCATTTCCGCGAAGGCCAACACCCTTGGAGCGACTCCGAACCGGTGGAAGCGGTGCCGGTGCGGGCCACCGACCCGCTCTACATCCTTTACACCTCGGGCACCACCGGTATTCCCAAAGGCATCGTGCGCGACCACGGCGGTCACGCGGTGGCCCTCCAATGGTCGATGGAGAACGTCTACAACGTCCGTCCCGGCGAAGTCTTCTGGGCCGCCTCCGACATGGGATGGGCGGTAGGTCACTCCTACATCGTTTACGGAGCGCTGCTGCACGGCTGCACCACCCTTTTGCACGAGGGCAAACCGGTGGGCACTCCCGACGCGGGCGAATTCTGGCGAGTCATCGAGGAGCACGAGGTGGTCACCCTCTTCACCGCGCCCACCGCCTTCCGCGCCATCAAAAAAGAAGACCCCGACGGTTCCTATCTGAAAGAGCGCAACCTCGCCCGCTTTCGCGCTCTCTTTCTGGCGGGAGAGCGTCTCGATCCCGATACCTATCAATGGGCCAGACAGCTGCTCCAGGTGCCGGTGGTGGACCACTGGTGGCAGACGGAGACCGGTTGGCCGGTGGCCGCGACCTGCCTGGGACTGGGAGAAGCACCGACCGTTCCCGGCTCTCCGGGCAAGGCCGTGCCGGGCTATGAGGTCGAGATTTTGGACGAACAAGGTAGACCCTTGCCGGCGGGACAGGAGGGCGCGGTGGCGCTGAAACTCCCTTTGCCTCCGGGCAACTCCCCTACCCTCTGGAACCAGGACCAGAAATATCGAGAGGTCTACCTGGACCCATTTCCCGGCTACTACAATACCGGCGACGGCGGCTACCTGGCCGAGGACGGGCATCTTTTCATCATGGGACGCCTCGACGACGTCATCATCGTGGCCGGCCACAATCTGTCCACCGGTAGCCTGGAGGAAGCACTGGCCGGCCATCCAGCCGTGGCCGAGTGCGCCGTCTTCGCGGTCAAAGACGACTTCAAGGGACAACTGCCGGTCGGCATGGTCGTGCTCAAGGCCGGCTGCACGGATACACCCGAACTGCACCAGCAACTCATTCAGCGCGTGCGCGACGGAGTCGGGGCCATCGCCAACTTCAAAGAAGTGCTGGTGGTGCAGCGATTGCCCAAAACCAGATCGGGCAAGATCCTGCGAGCCGCCCTGCGCAAACTGGCGGACGGAGTAGACTTTCCTACCCCACCGACCATCGAGGACGCAAGCGTAATCGACGAACTACGGGAGCTACTGAGCTACAGGCGGCGGTAAAGCGCGCGCCAGAACCAGCGCTGCACCCGCTCCTTGAGCGACTTGGACGGCATGCTCTGGACGGGGGCGGCCGGCATATAGGGCTTGGGTTGGCGCCAGGCGTGGTCGTAGCGGCTCAACTGCATCTGCTGAACTCGTTGGGGGCTCATCATTCGGGCGTTCCTCCTTGCGTTATAAAAGGTTGAACGACTTTCAAGAAATTTAGTTCCCAAAGTGCAAATTATGAAGGAGAATTAAAAAAGCCCGCCGTGACCGGCGGGCTTCTCTACACGGACGAGGTCGTTCTAGACCTTGCCGTTGACCATTCCATCCAGCATCAACTGCTTGAGGTTGATGATAGCGCCTTTGACGGTGATGGTTCCCTGGCCGGGAGTGATCACCACATCGGTTACCTTGGTGGCATCCAGGTTGGCTTTGCCTTCATTGAAGAGAGCGGCGATGTCGGCCACGTCCTTAGGGTCGGCCACCAGTACGGCTTGCAGGTCGGCGCGATCGGCGCTGGTGATGTCGATGCTCCAGGTGGCGCTCTTGGTGTTGGCGACGGCCTTCTCCAGACGGTCATTGCCCACTTTGTCGCGAATCTTCTGAATCTGGTCGTTGTTCAGCGACTTGAGCAGCTGCGAGAAAGCACCCTTCTGGTTGATGACCACACCGTAAGCATCGCTGGTTTTGGGCAGCGCGCGGAAGGCGGCCAGAGTGGGGCTGGCCACAGGAGGAACGGGTTTGTCCTTGGGAGCCAGGCGGTCGACGACTTTCTTGGCCGAATCGGCGTCGGGGGTGAAGACGAAGGTTCCGTTGACCTGACACATCACGTTGACGTCGCGCTGCACCAGGTCGGTGACGCGGTAGCGGGTGGTCGGGAAAGCTTTGCCGTCTGGACCGGCCGAGAGACTGTTGCGAACGTTGACCTGCAGACCCTTCCAGCCGGCCAACGTGACGGCCGTGATGCCCTGAGTCTGGCCGTTGACCATCCGGTCGCAGCGCACCGTCTGGAAAGGCAAGCCGGCGAACAGCATATCGGCGCGGTTGTTGCCGCTCAAATAGGAGGACACGTCCGCCATCGAGGCAGGCAGCTTGGTTTCGCCCGAGCTGATGCTTTTGAGCGCGGCTTCCAGCAGAGCTTTGATGGGCTCGTCGTTCTCCCGCAGCTGCACCACCGCGATCGAGTAGCAATCCGCTTCCGGGATCAACTCGGGGTTGGGCATGTCATTGCGGTCCGAGGCCGCCGTCACCATACAGGTCAGCATGGTGATGAGGAGCAAAATACGTTTAATCACTGGGGTTCCTCCTATGGGTCGAGTCTGCCGTGAATCAGCAGTTCAGATGGGTCGGCGCTGCCACCGGCTCCAGTCAGCACCAGACGAGTCTGGGGACTGAGCAGGTTGACCATGATGTCGGGCGGCGGGGGTAGTTCCAAAGTAAATTCTTGCATTCCCTTGATCAGCTTGTCCTTGAGCTCTTGCTGCTCGTTGGGGGCCAGACCGGTGATGCGGGTCGACAGGAAGTCGAGCTGATCGACGTGCAGTCTCAGGCCGATCTTGGCCGGGTTGCCCGTGCCTACAACGGAGGCGGTGCCCTTGAAGCGGGCTCCGGGCTCCACCCCTGAAAACGGGCCGAAGCTCCAGTGCACGTTGATGACGCAGTTGTTGATGACGAACTGGCCCTTGCTAAAACTCACGTCGAGTTCAGGAATCTCCACTTCGTTGAGCGAGGCTCCCCCTTGCTTGCGATACTGCTCCGGGATCGGACGCACAATGGGCAGCATGGGCGGCAGCTTCAGCTTGATGGTGTTGTTGATGGTATCTTCCGATACGGCCAGGGTGAACTCACCGGGGGCGGCCACGCGATTGCGCAGGATGTCCACGGCCGCACTGGTCGAACCAGCGGGAACGGGCGCGGCCAGACTGACCAGGGCGGTGCGACGGTCCCCGGTCGGCTGGGTGGCCATCTGCAAGCCGTCTAACTGCGACTGCACCAGCACGCCATTGTCCAGGATTTGCTTGCTGAAAGCGTCGGTCACCGGCAGCGAGATGCCGCTGCTGTATTGCGAGCCGGCGATTCGCTCCAAGTTGGCGGTCCAACTGGCCGGCATAGCGCCGTAAAGCGGGTAGTCGACCCGAATCTGCATGCTTCCGGGGACGGGAGTCAGCTGCAAGCGTCCTTTCACCATCGAGGCGCTGCACACCACTTCCGCGTTGGCGCCCAGCACGTCCAGACCGGTGTGGGTGCAGGCCACGCGTCCGTAGAGGCGGACCTGCCCGGGCTGGCAGCCCATCAGCGTGGTGCCGATGTCGCTCACGAAGAAGCGCACGTTGCCGCTGGTGCCCCCGAACATGTCGGAATGTCCGTTGAGGAACGAGTTGGCGGCGTGCTCCAGGAAGTCCTCAGACCCTTGCACCACGGCGGCGGCGGCCACCTGGGAAGTAGCTGGACGCCAGTCGGCAAACTCCAGGTCGCACAAGGTGATCTTGCCATCGGCGCCGGTCAAAGCCGTACCCGTCAGCATGAAATCGGCACCGTTGGAATGCTGCGCCACCCCCTGACGTTCGGCGTCGGTCTGTAAATCCAGAGTAGCGTTAGCGGCCTGACCACGCCCCAGGTTCAGGGTGACGGTGGGAGGATTGGCCGACGTCACTTTGGCCGGCATTCTGCCGCGCCAGGCGGTGTAGTCGCCGGAGACGGCCAGCAGCGAAGGGGGACCCGACAGGCTGTTGTTGGCCAGGTTGAGCTGGTCGTCCTTGAGGGTGCCCAGCACGCGCACCGGCAGCCCTTCGGTGTTGGAAAGGTTCGAAACCACCGCGGGGTCGGCGCCGCTCAGTCGATAGCGATGAGCCAGGTACTCGGAGAAATTGCTCTCCGGGTAGACTTCCGCGTAGGTATCACCCAGGCTGGTTTTCTTGAGGTAGACCAGCATGCGGCTGGCGGGCGACCCTTTCACGGGCCGCTTGGAGGGAGCCGGGGCTTTGGCGGGAGTTCCCGGGTCATTCATGAGGTCCAGAAAGGGCTGCAAGAAGCGGCGCTGATCGTCGCTGAGGCTCTTGGACAAATCGTCGGAGGCCTGCTTGGCGGCGATCCCCTCCGGCGTAGCCGCCACCGACTTGAGGATGTTGCGAGCCGCCTCGGTCTGCTGCGGAGAAGGAACCAGACCGATGAAAAGATCGAACTGGTCCGCTCCCAAGATTTGCTCGGCCTTGGGCGTAATGTTGCGACGCAGCGCGGCCATCGCGTCCTTGTCCAGCGTGCCCTTGGGCATGTTGTCCTGGAAAGCTTTGAGGAGATCCATCGCCTGAGAAGGTGAGATGCGCAACTTGTGAATGGTGTCCAGCTGGTCGGGGGTGGCCAGCGCCGTCAGCTTGTTGAACAGCTGATATTTCTGGGCCGCTTCCGTGAGGCGAGTGCCGTAGCGCAACAACAAAGCTTGCTGGTTGGCCAGCTGAGCCTGGTTGGTGGTCGTGGGAGTCTGCGCTCCCGAAGAAGTATCCTGCGCCAGCACCGGCGCCGCCAGGCACGTGAGGATCAATCCCTGAACAATGTATGACCGCATTGCCCCGGGTTCCCCGTCCGCTCGGGCGGGTCCTGTCACGAAGGGGGTATGGCGGTACTCTTGAAAAGCTTGTTCGCCATGAATCTTTGTCCTCGCTGCAACATCGCACTCACCCTGATCGAAGTCGACGGGGAACGCGTGCTGATGTGCCAGACGTGCGAGGGCGTCATGCTGCGCAAGCTGGATCACGTGATGGGATTGAGCGAAGAGCAACTCCGCGAGTCAGCCGCCTGTGAAACGCTCTTCGCCGACCACCCGGAGGTCGACCTGACCCCACCCGCCCCCTGCCCGGTTTGCCGGCAGCCCATGCGGCGGTCGATCTACAGTACCGATAGTGGCGTGACGGTGGACAGCTGCATCAACGGACACGGCATCTGGCTGGACGACGGGGAATTGGCCAAAATCTATGACTACATCCACGGCGACGTGACCGCCCCGGTTACCCGTCAGGAAAAAGTGACCGAAGTGCTACGGGGTTACGGGCGCAAAAGCAGCTGAGCCAGGGCCGAAGGGCTGTCCTGGAACGGCTGATTCTCGGCGGCTACCTGCTGCACGGCCTTCTTGAGTTCGGGCTGCTCGGCCAACCACTCCGGTCCCTGCTTTTGCAGAACCTGGAGCACGTCGTATCGGACTCCGTCGTCATTCTTGGCATCCAGGAAGCGGATGGCCTCGGCCGGTTTGTCCACGAGCGACTGATCAAACTGCTGCTCGAAAAGCTCCGGCTTCATGCTCATCTGCACGTGTCCCCAGGTGGGCCGCTCTTTAGCCAGTTCTTCTTTGCTGATCTGCTGGTCGACGGCGAAGTTGTGCGCATTGGGACGGCTGTCGTCGATGCTGGAGTGGCTGGGCAGCGCCATGCGGTCGTCTTTGGAGGTGACCGCCACCACCGTGACGCCGTCGGGCACAGCCTTGTCCTTCAGGTTCTCCTTGAAGAACGACGAGAATCCGGTGACCTGTTCGTAGCCGGGCTTCTGGGCAAAAATCACCGGGCTCATCAGGCCGGTATTCATTTGAGTGGCCAGCGCCCAGGCGGTTTTGGTGGCCGTTTTGCTCATGGCGTAGCCCATTTTGAAAAAGGGATTCAGCTCTGCCAGCTTCATCATCGGCGAAGCTTCCAGCTTCTGCAGGATGGGCTCTTCCACCATCTGGTAGAAAGGCAGCTCGGCCAATCCGGGCGGAGACGGGAAATTCATGCCCTTACCGATGGGCGACGAAAGCACAACCACTTCGCCCACGCCTAATCCACCGTCGTATTTAGGAAACTTGGATTTCTGACCGTCCTCGGGATTGAGGGCCAGGGCGTAAGCTACGTAGCCGCCGGCGCTATGACCCACTACGGTCGCTTTGGGAGCCAGGCAGTCGACCAGGTGAGCAGCGGCTTTGGCGGTCCATTCCTCGCCACCCAGACGCTTTTCCAACTGGCCTTCCAGCTTCTTGAGGCGCGAACTGAGGGTCTCGACACTGGGCGAGGTGACTTCGGTGGTGGCTCGTTTGACCAGCCACTCGAGATTCTCCTGAACTTTGCGACCGCGCTGCGAGTCATCGCAGCGGAAAAACTTGGCCAGTTTGGCGGGTTCGGCTCCCTGCAGATCCACCAGATGGGTGCGGGCAATCTCCTGACGAGCCTGGTTGATGTTCTGGGAAACCTGCTGGGCAGAATCCTGCAGCAAGGCTCCGTCGGTGATTCCTTGATAGTTCTGCCAGTCGACCGGGTGGCCTTTTTCGATGGCGTAATCTCTATAGGCCTCAATGGATTGTTTGTCGACCAGGGTGCCGTGCACGATGACCACAGGCCGCTCATGGCGGGCAGCAGGAACGTCCGCCTGGGGGTATTCCAGCTTCTTGGCACGCGGCAGGGGGGAGCTTTGTAGTCGGCTGATCATCGTTCCACCAGGGTAGCCGTTCCTATCGACCGAGAGGTTGCCCTGAAGTTACAAAAATGATCTATCGGAAGGCTTTCAGGCGAGCCGAGAGTTCAAAGGGATCGATTGTCTTGACGATGACGCCAGCCAGGCTGGCGTCGCCCTGATGGCCCTCGGAACCCGTATAGAGGACTATGGGAACGGCGGCAAGCTCGGATCGAGTCTTCCAGTCCCGCGCACCGCTCACGCCGTCGCCGTCAGGCAGCTGGTAGTCCAACAAAATCAGCTCCGGAGTGCTCCTGGCCAGCTCCGTGTTGGCCTCGGCCAACGACTCGGCAGTGGTGACCTCCCAGCCGTCCTGAGAAAGCACGATCTCCAAAATCTCGCGAATGTCGGGCGCGTCGTCCACGATCAGAATCTTCATGCGCCAGCCTTCCCGGGCGGCCGGACCCTCCCCTGCGGGAATCTTGTAACTCGCTGTTCAAGCCTCAGACCCCCGGACTGGCCTATGGTGTCGTCATGGTTATCACCAAGAGCCCCACCGTCATCACTTCGGCGCCCGTCGCCTCCACCGCCCGAGACCTCGTCTCCATCAATATGTTGCCGCAAGATCCTATGATCTCCAAGGCGGAGCAGGTCCAGTTCGACAAGGTGCAGTTTGGCAGCCAACTGAGCGGTCCGCGCCTGCACACCCAGGATTCGGTGGCAGTGGCCCAGGCTGACGCAAACGGGAACTATCTTTACGAAATCGGCTCGCCTCAATTCGACCAGGTCAACACCCACGGCATTGTGGCCGGCGCCCTGGCCACTTACGAACACTACATGGGACACACCGTGCCCTGGTCGTTCAAAGGTCCGCTGGAAGTGAACCCCCACGCCGGTGAAGGCAAGACCGCCTACTACTCCCGGTGGGACCAGTCGATCAACTTCTTCCAGTGGGACTCCCCCTCGTTGGGTAAGACCGTCAAAACTTCGCAGTCTTTCGATGTCGGCTCTCACGAAATCGGCCACGCCATCCTGGACGGACTGCGCCCGGGACTGCTCAGCGGCACCGAAGGCAAGGCTTTCCACGAAGGCTTTGGCGACAGCTCGGCCATTCTCCACGCTCTGCAGTACGACACCAACCTGCAGCAGATTCTGGTCGACAACGGTGGAGACTTCTCCAAACCCAGCCTGGTGACGCGCCTGGCCGAAGAATTCGGCACCGCCTTCAACAAGGAAGACGACAATCCGAAGAATGACGACCACCCTTATTATCGGACGGCTCTCAACGAGTTCAAATATGCCGATCCCAAAACGCTACCTTCGGACAGCTATCCGCCGTCCCAGCCCGAAGAAGTCTTGACCAGCGAGCCTCACTCGTTCTCGCGGGTGTGGTCGGGTTCGTTCTACTCGATGCTGGGCTCGCTCTACAATCAGTGTGCCGGCGACGCTCCCACGCAACTGGACGCCCTGCGCCAGGCGCGTGACGTGCTGGGCACCATCTGGGGTCAGGCCCTGGATCACATTCCGGCCGCCAACCTGAAGTTCCGCCACGTAGCCAGCGCCGTACTCAAGGAAGCCAATGGCTTCGACGGCGGCAAGTACTTCGACAGTCTGGCCGCGGTGATGCTCGATCGCAACCTGCTCACCCAGCAACAGATCGACGACCTCCACAAACCCACTCGCAGCTTCGCCCTGGAGCAGTTCCCGCAAACCCGCGGCGGCGCCCAGGACCTGCTCGAACCGCTGGGTTATGCCGACCGCGACTGGCAGCCGGACCAGGCCCTGGCCGGGTCTAATGGCCGCCGCGTCTATACTTTCCGCGCCCCCGAGCGCGTCGACCTGGACCTGGGCTCGCGCGGTCAAGCCTTCATGCAGGCCGAAGCCGGCTTGACGCTGGTATTTGACGCTCAGGGCCAACTGGTTTCCGAAACCTTCACCCCCCTGAGCGCCGACGACCGAGCCGACCTCAATCGCGAGGCCCGCGCGGTGGCCGACTCCGGTCAGATGGTGGGCGAAGACGGTATCGGTCCGGCTCGCCTGGTATCGCGCCGTGAGGGGCTACCGGAATACCAGCCGATCCCCGTTTGGAAAGACTGATAAGGGCTGGAGAAATTGTTCGACCACTCGTGTGAACAGCCGGCAAACTAAGTTAACACGGCGGCAACACGAGCAACATTCTCTTAACCCCTACCCGCTCGGCCCTTCGTTTCCATTATGCTAAACTGACATGGGGCGGGTATTTGCTAACGAAATTCGCCCAATCTTTTACCTCCTGGCAACAAAGGGAACAAGCAATTTACATTCCGCCCGCCGCAAACGGCTCCGAATGTGCCAACATAAGGGCACCACAGGAGGATTGAAAATGGACGGAATTTTCGGAACCAACCCCCTAGGCCAGAATCAGGGCCTGTCAGGATTCTCGACGGGAGTGCCTGCTCTCGACCCCAACATGGGATTCGCCTCCTTAAACCGGCTGGGCAGCCTCAACGGCATGCAAGGCCTGAACTCGCTTTTGCCGGGAGTGGGCGGCCTGACGGGCGGCGACCCGACCCAGGCTCTACTGCAGCAGTCGATCCAGATGAACGGAATGATGTTGCAGATGATGCAGCTTCTGCTCGGACTGATGGGCAGCAAGCTGGGCCTCGGCGCCAATGCGGCCGCTGGCGGCGCTGACACGGGCGGTGTCTCCAGCGTCGGAAGCACCGGGGGCGGAAGTGGCGGCGGCGGTGGTTCCACCGGCGGCGTGGCCAACCCCAACGCGGCCACCGGCAATGCGCCCCCCAACGACACCAAGGATACGGGCGAAATCAAGTCTTTCATCAAGCAGGCGGCCGCCGCCTACGGCGCCGACGCCGACGTGCTCACCAAGATCGCCGAGAAAGAGTCCGGGTTCAAGGCTGGCGCCGTCAACGACTGGGACTCCAACGCCAAAAAGGGCACCCCCTCCAAGGGCATGTTCCAGTTCATCGAGCCCACCTTCAAGTCGTACGCCGCCGAAGCCAAGAAAGCCAACCCCGGCGCCTGGGCCGGCCTCGGCGAACTCAACTGGCTCGACTGGCGCGAACAAGCCCTGGCCACCGCCTGGGCCATCACCCACGGCAAAGGCAGCGCCTGGGCCACCTACAAAGCCGCCGGCGGCAAATAGCGTTACTCTGCGCCTGTTTCCGTCGGAAGAGGAGAGAAGGGGAACGGGGGAAGGTGGAGAGACCGCAGCGACAAGCGCTAGCTTCCGGTGCCTCGCCTCGGCTTTTGCGCATGTTGATTTTTAGGGTAGAGTCCGGCCCAGGATCAACTCAACTCTAGAAAACATCCCAAGCACAAGTCGGCCTTACCGCGAAAACCGTCTCCTGGTCCCCATTTCACCCTGATCCCCCTTCCGGGACCAGCAAGCGCAGCACGCGGTAAACTCCGTTCTGCGCTTGTTTCCGTCGGAAGAGGAGAGAAGGGGAACGGGGGAAGGTGGAGAGACCGCAGCGACAAGCGCTAGCTTCCGGTGCCTCGCCTCAGCTCCTGCGCATGTTGCTTTTTGAGGTTGGGTGTCGCTCAGGCTCAACTCAACTCCAAAAACATCACAAGCAAAAGTCGGCCTTACCGCGCAAGCCATCTCCACATCCCCACCTTCCCCCAAATCTCCCTTCCGGGCCAGCGCAGTACGCGGTAAGACTCCGTTCTGCGCTTGTTTCCGTCGGAAAAGGAGAGAAGGGGAACGGGGGAAGGTGGAGAGACCGCAGCGACAAGCGCTAGCTTCCGGTGCCTCGCCTCAGCTCCTGCGCATGTTGCTTTTTGAGGTTGGGTGTCGCTCAGGCTC
>JAFKGI010000014.1 GCA_017307785.1 Vulcanimicrobiota bacterium
ACGTGGCGATCGGCAAACCCTGAAAGGTGAAAAAAGAAGAGCGCATTCAAACTCCACCCGACTACGACTTCCCGCTGGAGTCGCCCACCGCCAAGGAGTTAGCCGCGGAATTTCGCCCGGCTCACCTGGTTCTCAACCTGACTTCGGTCCCCGAGCCGGTGGTGGAGATCTTTCGCGATCAGCTGGTGCCTTTCAAGGATGCCAAGAATCCCGCTCTGGTCTGCTTTCTCGGGCGAGGGGACAAATACCGCTACTACAGCATTCCCTTCAGTGTGCTGGTGCCGCTACTGGGGTGGGTGCGTTTGAGCGACGAGAAGCGCCCCCGTTGGCGGCTCAACCTGGTGCCCAAGAAGCACGCTCTGGTGGCTCGCAACGGACCGCGAGTGGAGACGGTCAACCTGCTGCCCTACTACAACCGCAGGCCGCAGTGAGTCCTCCGGGTTTGTAACGCATTCGTAACCGCCACCCCTAGAATAGAAGTCCTATGCAATCAACTCGTATCGCCATCGCCTGTCAGGGCGGCGGCAGCCACAATGCTTTCACCGCGGGGGTCCTACGCGAACTGTTTCGAACCTGGCCGAAGGAGCACCAACTGGTTGCTCTTAGTGGCAGCTCGGGGGGAGGCGTCTGCGCCACCCTTTCCTGGATCGGACTGTTGCAGAGAGACATGGAGGTGTCTCGCCGTTTGCTGGCCGACTTCTGGCAGGACAATTCCGCCAGCGGCCTGATGGACAGCTGGGTCAACTTCGGCCTGGTCACCTATGCTCAGATGATGAACTTCCTCCCGCTGCCCGAGGTCAGCCCCTATCGACTTCCTGATTGGGGTCAGGAGCAGCTGGGGTCGCTGCTGGACAAGCACATTCCGTTCGCGAAAATATCGGAGCTGATTCGAGACGACAGTCCCGAACTGATGATTGGCGCGGTGGATCTTCTTTCCGGAGATTTTCATATTTTTCAGGGGGCGAAAGTTACCCGTCAGGCGCTGCTGGCTTCGGCTGCCATCCCCAATTTGTTCCGAGCGGTGAACGTAGAGGGAAGCCTCTACTGGGATGGTCTATTCTCGCAGAATCCTCCCATTCACAATCTCACCAGAGCCAAGCCCGATGAAATCTGGGTCATTCAGATCAATCCCACCCGGCGCCGCGAGGAGCCCACTACCCTCGAGGAAATCCGCGACCGGCGCAATGAGCTGGCCGGAAACCTGTCCATGTTCCAGGAAATTCGTATGATCACGCGCATCAACGAGTTACTCGAGGAAGGCAGTCTCATCAATCCGGCCTATCGACCCATTCGGGTGCGTCACATCCCGGTGGAACTCGAGCTCAACTATCTGAGTAAAGTCGACCGCGACCCGCAGTTTCTGGAGCGCCTGATGGAGCACGGTCGCACCCAGGCTCAGCGCTTCTTGAGCGGTCAGGTGCAAGAATGCGCCATGGCCAACACCTGATTCGAGGACGAACGCATGAGTTTAAAGGGTAGAACGGCGCTGGTGACTGGTTCCACCAGCGGTATCGGCCTGGGCATCGCCCGGGCCCTGGCGGACCAGGGGGCTCGCCTGGTTTTTAACGGACTCGCCAGCGCCGAGCAAGAGGCGGAGGTTCGTCAGGACCTCGAGCTGCGCTCCGGTCAGCCGGCTCTTTTCTGGCGGGCCGATCTGAGCAAAGGAGCCCAGGTGCTGCCGCTGCTGAAGGAACTGGGCCCTGTGGACATTCTGGTGAACAACGCCGGCATTCAGCACACCGCTCCCGTCGAAGAGTTCCCTCCGGAGCGCTGGGAAACGGTCCTGGCCATCAACCTCTCTGCTGCTTTCTATGCTATTCACGGGTTGCTGCCCGGCATGAACGAGCGCGGTTGGGGCCGCATTATCAACCTGGCCTCAGCACATGGATTGGTGGCTTCGATTCATAAGGCGGCCTACGTGGCCGCCAAGCACGGTCTGGTGGGCTTGACCAAGGTGGTCGCGCTTGAGCAAGCCGGTAAAGGGGTGACTTGCAATGCGGTTTGTCCCGGTTGGGTGCTCACTCCTCTGGTTCAGCAGCAGATCGACGCGCGCGCGGCGCGGGAAGGCATTTCGGTGGCTCAGGCTCAGAGCGACTTGCTGCTGGAAAAGCAACCGAGCGGCCAGTTCACCAGCGTCGAGCAGTTAGGACAGTGGGCCGTTTTTCTGTGTTCCTCTGCCTGTGACAACGTTACCGGCACCAGTCTGCCGGTGGACGGTGGTTGGACGGCCCGTTAAGTTGGCCTGGGTCCGGCCGATATCCCGGATATGCTACTTATTGTCGATGACTCCGCCTTCAGCCGGAAGGCAACCCGTATCATTCTCGAGCGACTTGGACACCAGGTCGAAGAAGCCAAGGATGTCCCACAAGCCCTCGATATGATCGCCACTCGCGACTACCAGTGTGTGCTGACCGACTTGCTGATGCCCGGCCTGACCGGGTTTGACTTGCTCGAGAAAGTTCGCCACTTGAGCCGCGTTCCCGTGGCCGTAGTGACTTGTGACGTGCAGCAGACGACCCGTCAGCGTTGCCTGGATTTGGGGGCCGTGATGGTCGTCAACAAGCCCGTCGACGAGGCCAAGCTGGCTAAAGCTATCGAGGTGGTGCTGGCCCGGCGATGATGCTCGACGCTTGCAGCAGTGATGCGCTGACGGAAATTATCAACATTGGGGTTGGCTACTCGGCCGGCATTCTGCAAAGTATGCTCGACTGCCACATCGAGCTGCATATCCCCCGAGTTGAATTGCTGCGCGCGGAAGACCTGCCCAAACACATTGGGTTGCCCGTCGCTTCCGTGCACCTGGGCTTTTCGGGCTTCATGATGGGGGATGCGGTGATGCTCTTCCCCCGGCAGGCGGCTCGCAATCTGGCCGCTTTGCTCAATCAGGAGTCGCCGGATAGCCCGCATTTGGACTTCTTGTGCGGCTCCACCCTGACCGAGGTCGGCAATATCTTACTGAACGGGATTGTCGGCACCATCTCCAACTTGCTCGACCTGCATCTGGACTACAACGTCCCGGAGTACAGTGAACTGCCCCTCCAGGACTGGCTGAATCGCCGAGATGGTATGTCGAGCGTCCTGCTGGTCCGATCCACGATCAGTGTGGAGAACCACCCCATCGAGGGAGAGCTCATGCTTTGTCTTGACTCAGCTTCGGCTCAGCAGTTTTTGGAACGCCTTAGAAGTTAATTCCAAATCCCGGTCGGTTGTGTCCGTACGGATTGTCGGTTCGGTTCAGGTCCTGCAGCAAGTGGCTATCGTAGTAGGTCGAGAGCTTGGTCAGCGGATCGTAAACCGTATCAAACCTTGCGTTCTGCAGATAATTCAGCTTGATTTCTTGCCTCTGCTGGAGGTACATCGGCGTCGTCTCCTCCAGCATTTCGGCTCGCAGGCTGGCGGTCGTCGGACGGGTGCCGTGGATGACGATAGGAGAGGGGAGCGGGCGGGCTGAGCCTACCCAGGTGGAAAGCAGGCCACAAAGGCCGATAAAAACGAGTTTTCGCATTTGAATAACCTCCTTGAGACCCCTCGACTCCATTATCGGGCCGAGCCTCTCAAGAGGGTTAGTCACCCACGTATGCACCACGTCCCCCCGCCTGTACTCTATGCGGTTAGACCTGGAGTCCTACCGCCCTCATCAATTCCAGGGCGTTGCTGCGTTGCACCACTCCCGAGCGCAAGTGGTAGTCGAAGCTCATGACTCCCTCGTGCAACTGATCTTCGAAGTGCACGTTGGCAGACCCGACTCCTAATTCATCCACCAGTTCCGTCAGCGCCAGGTCGTGGGTGGTAACCAGCCCCAGGCTTTCCAGTTCGTAGAGCCGACGGATCACGGCCTGTGCTCCCACCAGTCGGTCCTGCGAATTGGTCCCACCAAGAATTTCGTCCAGCAAGTAGAGCAACCGCCCTGGGCCGCCCGCTTCCTCGAGCACCTGTCGCAGACGTAGAATCTCGGCATAGAACCGTGAGATGCCCGCCATCAGGGAATCCGATACCTGAATGGAGGCCGCGATGCGCAGAGGCTCCAGGGCCATTTCCTGAGCACGGGTGGGGCCGCCAGCCATCGCCAGCACCACGTTACAGCCCAGCGCCCGCAGCAGTGAGCTCTTTCCCGACATGTTGGAACCACTCACGATCCACAGGCGAGTTTCGCTGAGGTCTACATCATTGCGAACGCATTCCGCTCCCAGCAGAGGGTGGCCCAGTTGCACCGCTCGCACCCCGCCGCCTTCCGGGAGCAGACGCGGCCAGCCGTAGTCCTCGTTCTCCCAGGCCAGGGAGGCGAAGGTTAACACGGCTTCGATTTGAGCCAGCGAGTCCAGCCAGAGCGGCAGTTCGCGTGCGTGGCGGGCTCGCCAGTTCTCGACTTCGTAGGCGAGTTGGAATGAGGCCAGAGAAAGGACGTAGAATGGCGCCAGGAGAGGGTTGCGTCGCGACTCCAGCGTGTCCATCACCGCTTCCAGTCGGGCCAGGGCCCGCGAGGGACGTGTGTTCAGCGGTTTCCAGAGTTCCTGGAGCAATTCGCTATCCACCTTTTCTTGCTCCAACCGGCGCAGGTAAACCGCCAGGGTGAGGCACTCCCCTCGGATCGATTCGGTGCGCTGCAGGACTTCGCCAGCGTCGCGACCGGCCAGACGTAGGAAACCTTGCTGTACGATCAATACCACGCCCAACGGCAAGGGATCGAAGCGCAGCACCCAATAGGCCAGCGCCAACCAGCCCACCAGTCCCAACAAGGCCGCCACCAGTCGAGCCCCACCCGAGCGGAGTTGCAGGGGCTTCTCGGCCCAGTCCTGAGGGGAAATGCCCTTGAGGTGTTGGCGCGAGGACTGCAGAGCCGCCAGATCTTCGCGTAGATCGAGACGTGGCTGTAATTCGCGGGCGGCTAGCTGGCGTCGGGCGATTTGGTCGGGGAGAGCCGGCCGGGAGAGCCAGTCGGCCAGGCGCTGCTGCCCGGTTCGAGTGCGGGCTCGGCACAGCCAGTCGTAAAGGGAGCCCGAGCCGAACATGTCCAGATCGCGGGCGTAGGGATGTTGAGCCTCCACAAAAGCGGCGGTGACTCCGCGACCCGGCCACTCGCCGCGCAGCCTTAACTTGCCTTCGTGATAAAATTCGGCCGCCCGGCGGGCAGTCTCCCGGCGGGCGCTGAGTGCGGCGTGATGGCGCAGTAGCGCCAGGAAGGCCAGTCCGGGCAGGAGCAGCCAGAGGCCGGGTGCCGCTAGAAGTCCCCCGACCAGCAGGAAAAATGCTGCCAGGCGATACCAGGCCACCCGGCGGTGGTCGAGGTCGAGTTGGGAGGCCAGGCGAGAACGCTGCTCGTGGCGCTGTGAGTAGATTTCGGAGGGACCGGGTGACAATCTAGACGAGGGACAATTCGTGCAATTCGCTGCGTAACTGACGACTGTTCAGGTTGGTCAGGTCACGCGCCAGTCCGGCGCAGACGCGGGCGTTGAGGCTATCTCCGAAAGCTAGACTGAGGTTTTCCAGAAAGGTGGGCGGGGCCGCCACTACCAGGTTGTCGAAGTCGGTCTGGAGCGAGTCGATGCGCGCGGCAATTTCACGGGCAAAGGTCAGGTTGCCGTCGGGACACTGATCGCAGCGGTCCCAACTTTCGATCTCGTAGAGCGAGCCGACGCAAGATTGCACCATCAGTGAGGCGTGATGGTCGTCGGCGACCAGAATCCAAGTATCCATCTTCTGCTTTCCTCCTTCGGTCGAGGGATGGAGGTATCCCAAGGTGTGCATTGCTACTTTGGTCTTACCCCGCCATGGCTCGCCCTACACCTGCGAGGAAAATGACCAGCTCGGAGTGGTACCTGGGTACTGGTCGAGCGGTATAGTGGCCGGTATTGGGTCGCATGTCGCTAGTCTATACTTACCAGGTCGCTGTCGCCCAGTACATGCGGGATTCAGGTGGAAGTAAGCTTGCTCGATTCATACAGACCCCTTAGCTCCAGCTATGCCGTGCCCCGGCGTAGCGCTCCCCGGCCCACGCTGATTCCCGATCACGACGAGATGGACCGCCCGTTCCTACAAGGTACCAGCCCGATCGATCTGCGTCACCTTTCTCTAGGGGCCAGCAATGAAGCGGATTTCCTGCGCAGCTACGGCTACGACCCCGACTGCTCCCAGGAAGCCGAGCGGATCGCTCGCTTTCATCAGGACGCCATCGATTTTATGCAGCGCCATCTGTGCGGCGCCCCTCGCGGCTGCGACCAGACCTACACGATTCCCGAAGACATCAAGCCGCCCACCCCGGTCACCACTCTCATCAAGTGGGCCGCCCGGCGCCATGGGCACGATGAGCAGCAGGCCTGGGCCTGCGCGGTTCTGCGCGTGATGCACGCCATCGCCTACGCCGAACCGCTGGCCGTGTCTCCTCATTCCGACGAAATTCAGAAGCAGATTCTCGACCCCTACCGTCGCCACATCCACCGCGACAGTCAGGGCCGCCTGTGGCTGGGCAAAGGCGATGAAGCAGTGCCCCTAATCGACATCCAGTTCCGTCAGGAAAAGGCCCGCGACAGCCTGATTCTCAAGTTGCTTCACAAGCCGGATAACCTGCCGCACAGCGTCTATGACCGGGTGGGCGTCCGCATGGTGACGAGCAGCGCCTGCCAGGCCCTGCGCGCGCTCCAATACATCCGCCGCCACCACCTGGCCAATGCAGCCCACGTCACTCCGGGGCGTTCGCGCAACACTCTGGTGGAGAACACGCAGGGCAGCATTACCGGCTCTCCCAACCCGCATTCCAGTCCGGAGTTCCGTTCGTTGCAGTTCACCTGTCAGTCTCTGGTCAAAGTACCCAACCCGCTTTATCAATTAGCGGAAGCTCTGGGACAGGTCCCTCAGGTCGAACCCACCCTGCGCTTCTTCTTTCCCTTCGAGGTGCAGATCTTCGATCAGGAGAACGATCAGCGTAGCCGCTGGGGAGAAACTTCTCACGCCAACTACCGACTTCGCCAGATTCGCGCAGTCCGCGCCCGCGTCTTTCCTTCCTGGCTACGCCAGGGTTCGTAGGCCCAAAGAATACAACAGAAGCCGCAAGCTCGAGTCGAGCCTGCGGCTTCTTTTTCGTTCCGGCGGGTTTGAATTCTAGAGCCGGGCTGCCGCGCTCAGGCCTTCCTGGCTCAAGCGGAAGGCAAAGTGGCCGTCTAGAGGGTCGCCTACCGTGGGTTCGGTGAGCACCAGGCCTTCGTCGCGCAGGTGCAGGAGGGCCAGAGATACTTCCTCCACGGGAAGGTCGGAGCGATCCAGGTAGCGGAACAGGTCCTCGGCCGTCCAACTGCCCTCCTGGTGCAAGGTGGACGCTGCCTTCAAGACTTCTTTTTCAGTGTTTTCAATCGCCATAGGGCCTCCTGGGAATTTGTCTCGGATCTGGACTTTCAGCCTAGACGAACGGCACGGTCCGAGGCAGAGCACTCGGTAACCGCCCCATGGTATTGGAATCCTAACGTTCTGCCGATAGGGACTGCGCGTTTGTTACAGAAAATCAGCAGATGGACTTAAGAGTCCAACAGGGCCTGAACTTCTCCGCTCGAGTCGGACCGGTCCGGCGCGAAGGCGCCGACCCCGTCACGCCTCCGGCTTCGCCCATGGTTGGCACGGATGGCTTTGTCATGTCGGGCTCGCCGGCACTTGCTCCGGCTCCTCTGCCCGAGGTGCCCAGCAAGCCCTACCAGCCCCCGGCCACCGAAACGGCCGGCTGGAACTTGCCCGGGGTTCTTCCCGAGCTTACCTCGGGCCAACTCGAAGACATACACCATTCGATCGAGGCCAGTCTGGCCAAGTCGCTGGCCCAGATCCGGGAAAAGCCGGTCGTGCGCCCGGCCGCCAATCACCCAGGGGTAGAGCTGCACAATCATCTGCTGGGGATCGTCGACACCCAGTATTTCATCGACAAGTGCGCCGGGGGCGATGCCCGTTTGCTGATGACTCGGCTCGAGAACATGTTTCGTGAGCGCCCGCAGCTGCGCGAAGAGGCCCCGGAAGTGGCCAAAATTTTGGCCGCCAGCAGTCAGCAGCCGCGGCCTGCTCAGGCAACCGCTCGACATCAACTGGAGAAAGTGCTGACCGCTTCGCCTTGTACGCCCTTCGACGATGTCTACACGCCGCGTGACGAATTGATCAAGCATCACCTCGAGGTCACTCCTGAGCAGATGCACCAGATCCTGGAGGAGGCTTCAGCCTTCGAAGTCGATCCCGATGCTCGGCTGAATCCCGAATCCGTGCGGCGTTTACGGCAGCATCTGGGAGCCCAGCTGAGTGACGCCACTCCCAGGCAAATGGTGGAAGCAGGCATCACCCCTCGTCAGGCGGTCTACTTGACGGGTCGCATCATCGATCGGCGCTACGAGACTTTCGTCGAAGACAGTCAGCGTGTGCTCCACCAGGATCACATTCATTACTCTGAGCAGTCGATCAGCGTGAACAAGTTGGAATCTCGGCTGGGCGAACCGATGATGAAGCGAGTGGCCGGACGCCTCCGATCGGAGGGCATCGAGAGCGACGTGCGCTTCCTGGCCATGGTGGGAACGACCTATCTGTCCGAAGGATTTCTGCAGCACACCAACCCCAAGACGGGCATACCCACCGCCTTTGAGCAGCTGGAGATCGATTCCGCGCAGTTTTCCGCGCTGGTTGGTCATTTCGAGCGACAGGGAGCAACCCGTGCGGAAGCTCTCAAGGCGATCGTCAACAGCGAGCCGGCGCTGCTGGAGAAGCTGGGCCTGAACCCAGAGCAGTCGTTTCTGGTCAGCGGATGCCTGCCGCCCAAGCTCAAGGCGGGTCTGGAGCGTCTGGCGCGACGCGGCGACGTGATGGGAATTGACGTGGCCTCCCCTGAGAAAGAGCCGTTCACCGCTCGCGGAATGAAGAACTTTGACGCCATGTATGACATTCTGAAGTCCGCCGCGGCGGAGCGCGGCCGTCCTCTGGTCATGCGCCCTCATGTGGGCGAGGGCTACCCTGAGATGCCCGAAGGGAGTCAGGGATTCCATCGCTATCGTGCCGTTCAGGAAGATAATGCGCCGAAACACTATTCCCTGGCTTCGGCCAATCTGGAGACTTTGATCACCCATCTGGAAAATCGTGGCTACAGTGCCGAACAGGGCGCCCGGGACGGCGTCATCGTGCGATTCGGCCACGCCACTCATCTGACCCAGTCGCAGGTGACGCGCATCAAGGACCTGGGGATTTTTGCCGAGGCCAACCTGGGCAGCAACAAAGTGACGGGAGCTCTTCAGCCGGGTCGGGGCGGCGATTTCTTTGAAGATCATCCGTTGCTCAGTTTGCTCTATCACGAGGTCCCCACCGTGCTGAACACGGACGCTCACGGGGTGATGCATACCAACTTGAAACAGGAATACGAGCAGGCAGACCGCTTGATCAAGATGTTTCAGCGCAACAAGATGTCTTTAAGAATCGAGGACCAGGACGTTTTCTACCGGGACCTCAGTCCTGAGCAGCAGGAGCGCTTCAACCCCCAGCGCCTGCGTGATTGGGCGCAGGATTACGAGAAGGCCGTGCGCGCCGCGGACAAGTCCGACCTGTCCCGTTAGATCGTGTCAGATTGGGAAGTCGCGCTGGGGCCTTCGGCTCTCAAAGCGCATCTGGGTTGGATCGACCGTGGTGGTCAGGGAAGTGGCCGCCTGGAGCTGAGCGGTGTCGATCTGCGAGGTGCTCGCATTGGAGCCAATTTGAGCAGTGCTCGACTGGAAAAGTGCGATCTGCGCGAAGCTCATTTTCACCTGGCCCAACTCCACGGCCTGGAGCTGGTGGACTGTCGGCTGGACGGTGCCTTGCTCGACGGGTGCGATTTCGAAGAAGCGGTCCTGCGCAATTGCACTCTCCAGGGTACGCGCGCCCCGGCCAGCGATTTTGTGGCGGCTCGCCTGACCGCTTGCGATTTTCGCCAGGCTCTCCTCGAGCGCACCGGCTGGAACGACGCCCATCTGGAGAATTGCGATTTTCGCCAGGCCGACTTACAAGACCTCACTCTGGACGGCGCCCAGCTACAGCACTGCGATTTTCGCCAGGCCAACCTTGTGCGTAGCGGCCGAACCCCACTGGGCAGCGCCGAACAGGCTCTCTTCCGGCACTGCGACTTCCGCGACGCGGATCTCACCGATTTGCGCGCCTCGACGGCCCGATTCGAAGACTGCCGCTTTCACGGTGCCCGAGCTCAGACGGTTTTCGAGAGCGGGTCCACTTTGCTGCGGCCCGATCTGTCCCCCTAAACAAAAAAGACCGCCCTGGGGCGGTCCGTTGCTTTAGCTGGCTGGCGGCGGAGCGGGCGGATCCTGCGGAGGCGCCGGAGGCTTTTGGAGCTTCTCAGCGACTTTGTCGAAAGCATTGGCCATCAGGTCGTAGCCTTGTTTGCGACCCTTCCAGCCGCCGCAAACGGCGCCCTTACCCGAGGCTGCCAGGGCATCGAGCGCGCCGGGCAGACCGCCGCCGATCACGGCACCGGCGATGGCTCCCATGGCCGCGCCTTTGGCGGGGCCGATCAGGGGGATCACCGAGACGCCAACAAACGCCCCGGCGACAGCACCGGCAGCGGCCAGCCCGGGCCGCAGAATTTTGGAAGCGACTTTTTGCACGCCCAGAGGAATGACCGTGTCTCCCGCGTGAATCACTCCGCCGACGGCGGCTCCGATAGCGCCACCCACGACGCCTCCCACGGAGCCAATCACGAATCGAGCGCTGCGATAGAGCAGACTGTGCTCAGGTCCCTCAGGCGACTCTGGTACTTCGGGTTTTCCTGGTGCTGCTGGGGCGGGGGTGGAACCGAGCGTAACCGAATCCTGGGCGGGTTTGGGGGTGCTGGGGGCTCCTTCGGCAGCGGGCCGCTGCGAGGGGCCGCGCAAAATGGGTGCATTTGGTGTGTTGTGTGTTTGTATCAACATGCGATCTCCAAAGTAGGTAGTGTCCTGCCTGGCCAGCATATCAGGCTCGACCTCGACTTTTTTTGACGGACCGTGAACAGATTGCCAGGCTACGGCGACAAAAGCTGTCGCGTTTGATCCCATCCGCAACGGAAGATTTTCGGGAACAAAAGTGTTTTTAGAGGCAAGAGCAAATGGCTAGATTCCTTGAACACGCAAAACATCAACAGCCAGGTACTCCAGGACTTCGTGCTGGAGCACCGGGATGAACTGGCCCGCCGTCTCAATTTGGGAGCTGACGAGGCGAGCGAACTGCTGACCGAACTGGCTACCTCCCTGGGTCGCCGCCTGCTGCCTGAGCCGCCTCGGCCTCAGGGACTGAAGCGCCTGCAGCAGATCATCGATCACCTCGGCGAAGGCGTGGTGGTCTCGGATATGCACGGAAATCTGGTGGACTGGAATCCGGCAGCACTGCGCATTCACGGCTTCGCTTCGGTCGACGAGGTGCGCCGCAACTTCTCCACCTTCGGGACGCAGTTTGAGTTGTGTGAACCAGGCGGAGAGGTCCTGGACACCGGGGACTGGCCGATGTCCCGTCTTTTTCGCGGCGAGGCCGTACGCAACGTGGAGCTGATTTGCCGGCGTCCCGAAGTTGGCCAGGTCCGCTATATTCGCTACAACGGCGCGGTCGTTCCCGATGATCAGGGGGAGCCTGAGTTTGCCCTGATGATGCTTCAGGATTTGACCGATCAGTACCAGGCCCACCTGGGCCAGATGAAGTTGTCCAAGCTGTTGCGTGCCGTCAGCGAAGCCACTCAAGATGCCCTGTTCGTGAAAGACCTGGACGGCCGCTACACCTGGCTCAACCAGGCCGCGGCTCGCTATGTGGGTTTGGAAGTCGAGCAGGTACTGGGTCAGGATGACTCCAAGTTTTTCGATGCCCGGGGTGTGCAGTTGTTGCAGCGCCGGCAGCGGGAAATTATCGAATCGGGTGTCTCGGAGACGGTCGAGGAAACCCTGACGGCTCAGGACAAGACCCGTACTTTTCTGGCCACCAAGGCTCCCTATCTGGATGAACACGGCCAGGTGGCGGGTATTATCGGCATTTCGCGCGACATCACCGCCCAGAAGTTGGCCGAGAGGCAACTGGGTGAAAGCGAAGCCCTGTTGCGCGCCATCATCGACAATGCTCGCGCCGTCATCTGGGTCAAGTCGTTGGATGGGCGCTTTCGCATTGTCAATCAGGCCTGCTGTCGTTATTGGCAGCGCGAGGCCAGTCAGATCCTGGGGCGTACCTCCCGATAGCTTTTTCCCGAACTTCAGGCCGGCCAGTTCGACGAGCATGAGACTCAAGTGCTGAGCAGCGGCCAACCGGTGGAATTGGAAGAGACCTTGGAGCTCGACCAGGAGTGGAAGACCTTTCACTCGGTCAAGTTTCCCTTGCTGTCCGCGGGCGGGGAAATTCAGGCGCTGGCCGCCATCTCCACCGACCTGACTTCGAGCAAGCGGCTCGAGAAGCAGTTTTGGCAGGCCCAGAAGATGGACGCCATCGGGCGACTGGCCGGTGGTGTGGCGCACGATTTCAACAACCAGTTGACCATCATTCTGGGCAACTGCGACCTGGTTTTGTATTCGCTTGAGGATGGCAATCCTGACCGCGAGCTTTTGATGGAGGTCTATCGTGCCGGGGAACGCACCGCTCGCCTGACCCGACAACTGCTCGCCTTCAGTCGCCTGTCGGTGACCACTCCGATTCCGCTGGACCTGAACAACCTGGTGAAGGATACGGCCCGCATGCTCGACGGGCAGCTCAAAGACTCGGTGGAGTATCGGTTAGAACTGGGGGATGGAGCACAGGTGCTGGCGGACGCCAACCAGTTGGAACAGTTGCTCATGAACCTGGTGACCAACGCCTGCGACGCTATGCCCGGCGGCGGTTTGCTCACCCTGAAAACCTCAACCCGCCTGTTGGAGGCCCCTTTTGCGGGACTGTCTCCCGGCTCGTTCGCAGTCCTGACGGTGGCCGATACCGGCGTGGGAATTCGCCCCGAAATCCGTGATCGCATTTTCGACCCGTTCTTCACGACCAAGGAGTTGGGCCAGGGGACCGGTTTGGGATTGGCGGTCGCTCACGGTATCGTCGAGCAACTGGGGGGAGCCATTCAGGTGGAAGCTGGGGACGCGGCCGGAACGGCTTTTCATTGCTGGTTCCCCACTGTAGAAGTGAGCGCTCCCGCACCCAAGAGAGAGACTTCGTTGACCGGATCAGAGACGATCCTGGTCATCGAGGATGAAGCGGGCGTGCGCAAAGTCGCCCGACTGGCTTTGGAATCCAAGGGCTACCTGGTTCTCGAGGCCAGCAGCGGGGCCGAGGCCGTTCGCCTGGTTAAGGATTATCGGGGCCCGCTCCACTGCATTCTCTCGGATGTGGTGATGCCGGGGATGAGCGGACCTCAGGCGGTCGAAGCGATTCGCGGTCAGCGCCCTGACCTGCCGGTGGTGTTCATGAGTGGATACCTGGATGAGTCGGTGACTTCGCGCGAGGAACTGGCGGCCGGACGCGGCTTCGTGCAGAAACCCTTCTCCCCGTTGTCCCTGGCCAAGACGATCCGCCACGTCCTGGATCAGACCGAAGGATAGAAGCGCGCCACTTCTTCCGCTACCTGAGAAATCGAGTGGCAGCGACGGCAGCGCGCAGGATCAGGGCTGCCCAACTCGGCCACTTCCAGTTCCCAGGTGATCTCGTAGGGTATGTGGATGGTTCGACCGCCGACTTCGAGGACCGGCAGGATGTCCGACTTGACGGAGTTGCCGACCATTACAAAATCTTCCGCATCGATGTGATACCGGTGGAGGATTTTTCGATAGGTTTCGGGGTTCTTTTCGGAGACGATCTCTACCGCGCTGAACAATTCGCCGAGGCCCGACATGGCGATGCGGCTTTCCTGATGGAACAGGTCGCCCTTGGTAATCATCATGAGGTTGTGATGCTTGGAAAGGCTCTCGAGGCTTTCCCGCACCTGGGGAAGCAACTCGATGGGATGGGCCAGCAATTTTTTCCCGGCCTCCAGGATCTCCTGAATCTCGCGTGCGCTGACGCGACCCTCGGAGACTTCGATGGCCGACTCGATCATCGAGAGAGTAAAGCCTTTGACTCCGTAGCCGAAAAGCTTCAGATTGCGCCGCTCGGTGTCGATCAGGCGGCGGTGCAAGTTTTCGGCGTCGGCGTAAGGGGCGAGTAAAGTTCCGATTTGTTCGCTGGTTACGGCAAATAAGGTTTCATTGTGCCACAGGGTGTCGTCGGCATCGAAAGCGATCGTGATACTCAAAACAGGGCCAGTCCTAGCAGAAAAATCACTGCCGAGAAGAGCAGCGCGGTCACACAATAGCCCATGATGTCGCGCACGCCAAGTCCGGCGATGGCCAGCGCCGGCAGGGCCCAGAACGGTTGGGCCATGTTCATCCAGGCTTCCCCGTAGGCGATGGCCATGGTGGCCTTACCGAGATTAGCCCCCAATGCCTGGGCTGCGGGAATCACGAACGGACCTTGCACCACCCAGTGTCCTCCGCCCGAGGGGATGGCAAAATTCACCAGCGCGGAACTGAAGAAGACCAGGAAGGGAAAAGTTTGGACGGTGGCTACTTTGATGAAGGCGTGGGTGATGACGCCGCCCAGGCCGGACAGATCCATCATGGCCTGAATTCCGGCGTAGAAGGGGTACTGCAGCATGATCGAGGCACAGCCTCGGGCCGAGTTGGTGATAGCCCTGGCATAAGCCATGGGCGTGCCGTGGAGAACCAGTCCCAGAGCCATGAAAAGCATGTTGACGTTGTTGATGTCGATGCATTTCACCAGACCCCGTTCCTGAATGCGGAGCCCCAGGAAGACCACGATGGCCAGCACGACCAGCCAGGCCAGCAGGCTTGATTCTTCCAACCGTTCCGCAAAAGTCGCATCCGCATTCAGCACCCGGCGCGTGCTCGGCTCTTCCTTGAGCAAAGCGGGATCGACCTCACGAATGTCCTCCGGTCGAGGCAGCATCATGCGAGTCAGAAAAGGCAAGGTGACGATCAGCCCCAGGGTGATGAAGAGGTTGTAGCCGGTTCCCAGGGTTCGTGACATAGGGATCAGGCCGCAGACTTTCTCCATGACATTGCCCTCGGTGGCGGCGGCCAGGGGAATGGAACCGGACAGACCTCCGTGCCAGGGTAGGAATCCGATGTAGGCGCAGGCGATGAGCAGGCTGTAGTCGCTTTTGGGAACGCGGCGGGCCACTTCTCGAGCAAACATAGCTCCCAGAACGAGGCCGAACCCCCAGTTGAGCACGCTGGCCACGGCGGCGACAAAGGTCACCAGCATGACGCCCTGCACCGGAGTTCGGGCCAACGAGGCCACCCGGCGCATGGCGCTCCCGACCGCGGCCGAACTGGCCAGGGCATGGCCGGTGACCAGCACCAGTGCCATCTGCATGGTGAAGGGCAGTAACTTCCAGAAGCCCTCGCCCCAATAGGTGATCAGGGCCACCGGGGTGGTCGGAGTCATTCCCAGGCTGGCCACAAAGACCAGCAGGCTGAGCAGAATCGAGAAGATCAGCGGATCGGGAAGAAACCGATGAACGACCTGCGTGAAGAAACGGGAGAGTGCTGCGATCAAGGGGTCGGGTCGTTGGCCTGGAGCACGTCGAGCAGGTTGGGGCGATGGAAGATCGGTACCGATCCCGGTTGGGGCGGCTGGTTTGGAGGAGCAGGCTGGCTGAGAGCCAGAGCTTGAGCCAGGTGGGCCTGCAGGTTGGCCAGCGCTACCACCACTTCTGCCTCGTATTTGACAGTATTCTGGGCCTGGATATTGTGGTCGGTGACGGAGCGAATGGCCAGGTCGATGTTGGGCTTGGCGGCAGCCATGTCACCGGCCACGTTTTTGCCGTCCGCGTTGTCCCTGGCGACCGCGTTCAAAGAGTTGCCGACCTGAGAAAGTCGACTTTCGCCAGCGGCGGCGCTGCTACGGGACCAGCCCGCTTCACGCTTGGCCACCACGTGGTAGTAACTGCCGCGGTCCATCCAGCCCAGACTTTGGGTCAGGACTGCCCGGGCATCCGCGTTTTCGGCGCTCTGCGAGAGTCCGACGATCTCTTCGCGCATGCCGGCCAGTGGAAAGGCAGCATTGTCCGCCGTCTGGGTGTTCACAAAGAGTTTGCTCTCGGTTCGGCGCAGGCGGCCCAGCGTCCCCGACACAAGGCCCACCAGGGTCTTGCCGTCGGCGGCCACGCTGATATCGCCACGGTCTTTGAGAGCATTGCCCATGGGTTTTTTGGTATTTCCCATGTCGGTGTTGCTGGCGGCGGCATCGGTGGAGGCGGCCGTGTACACGTCCTGCACGCCTTGAATGTTGCGTTGCACCAGGGTCAGGCGATTGATCAGGCTTTGCAGCCTTTGCGGTGTGCTACCGGACAGAGGGGTCATACTTTTAGTTTACGCAACGCGCGTCCAGAAAGTGTCGCTAAATTTTGAACAAACGGTTACTTCAGCTTGAAGCTGCCGAGAAACTGATCGGCCACCTGCTTGTTGCCGTTCTGGGGGATGAAGGCGGCCATATGGTAGAGGTGATCCTTGGTTGCGAAAACGCGAGTGCGGGCCGTGACTTTCTCGGCGGGGCTGGGCGTCATCGTTCCGGTGACCTCCACTCCCTTGAGGCCATTGACCGTGATGTTCTTGCGGCCGGTTTCCTTGATTTTGGCGGTTTCCAAGAACTTGTTGAGGTACAGGTTGACCTGGGAGTCAGCTCCAGCCGCCTTGATGGAGGCGACCTGCAGGGCGAACTTGCCCTTCTCCAGGATCAGCCATTGATGGGCGGCCGGATTGTTCATGTCCTGAATCTTGCCGGCGGGCAACTGACAGGTGAACTTTTCGCCAGCGGGCGAGAAAGCGCGCCAGGCGGGGGCGGCAAAGGCGAGAGCGCTGAGAAGCAGGGCCAGAAAAAGGAAACGAAGTGAATTCTGCATCGCCCCCCGTTCCCGAGAAAAGGGCGCCGCCCCTGCCAGAAGCACGGTCCGATCATGGCAACTCTCGATGGGTAGCGACCAAAGGATACGATTCAGGACTTAAGTTGCGGCGGCTATCTGTCGATTCTTGGCATGTGAGTATGAAAGTGACCGTGCAAACCTCGAATCGGGAGGAACAGTGAGACTTCCTCATCGCCGCGCCCACAAGGGCATGACCATCATGGAGGTGGTGGTGGCCTTGTTTTTGTGCATCGTCACCTTCATGTCGTTAATGGGTCTCCTGGTCAGTGGGCGTCACGCCACCGTTCAGGCTCAGAATATGACCCTGGCCAGCCAGATCGCTTGCGACGTGCTGGAGCAATCCCGCCGACAAGACTACACCACCCTGGTCAGCCTGGCGCCCGCCGACGTAACGATCAGCGTGAATCGACAGGGCCAACCCGGCTATTTGACCTTCGAAAGAACTCTGGTGGTAACGCCCGCCCTGAGCGGGTCCGCCAAGCAACTGCAAGCCACCGTGCGTTGGCGGCAAGATGGATCCTGGCATCAGGTAGGAGTGCAAACTTATGTTGCGTCGCCTTAAATCTAAGCGGGCGTTCACCCTGGCCGAAAGCATGGTGGTCATGATGCTGCTCTCGCTGCTGACATCGGCCACCATTGTGCTGCTCAGTTCAGTCGGTGAGCGGACCCGCCGCAACCAGCGCGAAAGGGACAACCTGGACCAACTGCGCCAGGCGGTTTGCGAACTGCGGCGTGAGCTGGGGAATTCGGCCGGCGCTTCGGTCAGTTGCTCGACCAATCAGGTGATCTTCCCCGCCGGCGTGCTCGATCAGGTGCAGCCCTTATCGGTCACCAGCGACGGTAGCTTCGTCTGTCGCCGCTGGGTCTGCTATGCGCTCGACGCCGGCACCGGCAATCTCTTTCGTTCCGAACTGCCCGGGTCGCAGACGGATGTGGCCGGCGCCGCACCTGCCCTGGTTCTCTTCACTCAGCGCTCGGTGGTGGCTCGCAACATCATCGCTTTCAACTGCGCCGCCACGACCACCAGCAAGCTCTTCACTCTGACCCTGAAGGTCGGCCAGTCCGACAGCTTCTACATTCTGAACAGTCAGGTAGGTACTCGCAATTGAAACGTAAAAAGCGTGGTTATGCACTACTCCTGATGATGGGCATCTGCTCGGTGTGGATGCTGACGGTGATGGCGATGGCCCAGACGGCTCAGGCCAGTCTGCAGACGGCTTTTCGCACTCATCAAAGCCTGCAGGCCCTGTATATCGCCGAAAGCGGCGTGGCCGCCGCGGTGGTGGCTCTCAAGCAGAACGATGCCTTTCCAGGTGGGCAGGCCACTCTTGGTGACCAGAGCTATGTGACCAAAGTGTACGCTGCTCCCGGGCCCGCTCCTAACGGTGCCGTCATCCCCGATGACTGTGTCTACGTACTGGCCAGCGGTACCTCCGGCACCAGTGTCCGAAACGTGGGCGTGCTGGTGCATCTGGGGGCCACCAAATACCCGCTCCAAGGTGCCTACTTGATGGAAAATATGAAGCAGTTCGTGGCCGCCGGCGTCGATTCGTACTCCTCGAGCAAGGGTCCCTACAACCTGTTGACCAACGCGGCCAAGAACGGCGACATCGTGACCAATTCGGTTAAGCCGGGCAGCGTGCAGCTGGCTCTGCTGTCGCAGATTCAGGGTACGGTCAAGCTTGGTCCCAAAGGGCAGGTCGGTCCAACCGATGCCTTGACCGCCACCACTAACATGAACGACACGGTCTGGAAGGGTCTGACAACCTATATCCGCTCGGAAGTGACCCAGCCCTCGCGGATTCGCATACCCCGGGTGATGGTGCCCGATCTGGGCGCCTCCAAGGGAGACGTCATTCGCGTGCTGGCCGGTTCGATGACCATCGACCCCGGCAACTACGGGAAGTTGACCACCGCCCTCCTCTCCTCGGTACGCCTGAACCCTGGTACCTACGTCTTCGACTCGATTGACGTGCTGGCCGGCGGTATCGTAGCCAACGGTCCCGTCAAAATTTACGTTCGCAACAGCGCCAATATTGCCGTGGGTGGCATAGCCAACCAGACTCTGGTGCCCGCCAACATGATCATCAATCTGGCCGACGGTGCCACCGCCAGCGTGGCCGGCGGCAGCCAGGCGGCCATGGTCGTCTACGGACCGAAAGCTCAGGTCACGGTGGCCGCGGTCAGCGATATCTACGGCAGCATCGTGGCTCAGAACGTCAACGTGGTTGCCGCTTGCGGTGTCCACTTTGATGAGGACCTGAAAAACTTGGAATTCGATCCGAGCAACGGCCAGAACGGGCCCTACGCTCTGGTTTGGCAGCGTTTTTAGTACACTTTTTGACAAGTGTCCGTGCCGTCCAGGGTCAATTGGTAAGTCGTATCAAGCTCAAGGAGAGTCTGGCAAATGTTCTGGTCGAAAACCCCCCCAGTCGGAATGGATCTCGGTAGCTTTGCTCTCAAGAGCTGCTTCCTGGAGAACAATCAACGTCAGTGCTCGGTCTGGACGGCCGTTCGCGAGGAGAGCTCCTCGCTGCGAGTGCGCTTGCAGGAGATGTTCAAGGTGCATCGCCGCGCCAAGCAGGTCAGTATGGCTCTGGAGGATCCGGCTATTACCGCCGGTTATCTCGAGCTGTCCAAGAGCAACATCAACGACTTACGTGTGGCCATCTTGTCGGCGGTCGTCCGCGAGATTCCCTTCTCGCTGTCCGAGGTCGAATTGATTCACCGGCTCGTGCCCAACCTGGGCGGCGAGTCCGAGAGCCAGGGTGTGTTTTTCGTGGCTGTGCCCAATCAGGTGATTCAAGAAAAGAAGGCTCTGGGTGCTGCTCTGGGCCTGGATGTTCGCCACTATGAGCCGGCCATGTTTGCTCAGCTTCGCGGTTTCGTGCGCAACCATCAGGTGGTTCCGGGAGAGGTGTTGGCCCTGGTTTCGGCCGGAGCGCAGGCCACCAACGTAATGTTGATGCGCGACGGACATCTCTATTATCATCGCAGCTTCCGTCTGGGCGGCAGCGAGTTCACCCGTCTTTTTCAGTCGGTCAAGGGCGAAGCCTGGGAAGAAGCCGAGCGCCGTAAGCGCGGCTACAGCGTCGCCGATCAGCGCAATTACTACATCGAGCCTTTGCTGCGGCGCTGGCTGCGCGAGGTTTCGGCTTCGCTGCGGCTGGCCGCCGATCAACACCCCGGCTTGCGGACTTCGCGAGTCGTTCTGACCGGTGGGACCGCCTGTTGGGAAGGTCTGGACCGTCGTCTCTCCGAGGAGCTAGAGATGCAAGTCACTCTCGAGCATTGGGACCGCTGCCGTCCGATCTCTGATTCCTGTCATCTGCCCTTCTATGATGTGGCACTGGGAATGGCGTTGCGCCAATGAACGCATGGCTGGAACTCATCCCCGAACTTAGCGCCGACGCTCGTCAGCAAGCTTACAAGGCGATCGACCCGACCCGCTTCTTGCTCGACCAACACCTGGCTTCCGCCAGCAACATCCTTCGTGCCCAGGCTCGCCACTACGGTGTGCCGGGGATCGACCTGCTGCGCTACCAACCCGACGAAGAATCACTTTCTTCGCTAGGCGAGGAAAAGGCTCGAGAACTGCAAGCGGTGCCGCTTTTCCGTGCCAACGGCAGGCTCTATGTCGCCTTCGGCAAGCCCTGGGAGCTTCGTTCTCAGGACTTCGTTTCCAAGCTGACCGGCCACCTGGTGGAACCGGTGCTGGCGCTGCCCCAGGACATCGAGAACTGTCTGAATCGCATGCTGCTGACGTCTGCTCAGTCCGAGCGCGTCATGCAGGCGATCAGCGACTCGACCACCAGTCAGAATATTCAGGAAAGACCGGACGTGGAAGCCGGCGTCTTGGAGAATCGCGATGCGCCCACCATCCGTATGGTGGACCGCATTCTCTCGCAAGCCGTACGCCTGTCCGCCAGCGATATTCATCTGGAGCCATTTCGGGAAGAAGTCGCGCTGCGCTATCGCATCGACGGCGTGCTGCACACCTATCCTGGACCGCCCAAGTCAATGTGGGCTGCCGTCGTCAGTCGCATCAAGATCTCTTCGGGATTGAACATCGCCGAACGTCGCCTGCCGCAGGACGGCCGTTCCACCATCAATGTGGACGGTCGCAACTACGATTTGCGTGTCTCGGTCATCCCCAATCTCCACGGCGAAGGCGTGGTGATTCGTGTGGTCAATCCTCACGCCGTCAAGCTGGACTTCGGCTCTCTGGGATTCGCTCCCAAGCTGTTGCAGCGCTACAAAACGCTATTGCGTCAGCCCTACGGTGTGGTACTGGTGACCGGACCCACAGGCTCAGGCAAGTCGACCACCCTCTATACCAGTCTCAAGCATATGGCGACCGGCGAGAAGAAGGTCATCACTTTGGAAGACCCGGTCGAATACCAGCTTAACGGGATCGTGCAGATCCAGGTGCAGCCGGACATTGGTTACACCTTCGGGGAAGGCCTCAAGGCCATTCTTCGTCACGACCCGGACATCGTGCTGGTGGGCGAGATGCGCGACCTGGAGTCGGCTCAGATCGCCATCCGCGCGGCTCTCACCGGCCACCAGATCTTCTCGACTCTGCATACCAACAATGCGGCGCAGGCGCTGACCCGTCTGTCCGATATGGGCATTCCGATGTATCAGGTTCTGGCCTCGCTCAATGGCGTGTTGGCTCAGCGTTTGATCCGCCGTCTATGCCCGAGGTGCAAGCAGCCCGATCCTTTGGAGGATGTCTCCTTGCGACGCCTGGGCCTGACCATGGAGCAGTGTCGCGGCAAAGTCTTCAAGGCGGTCGGCTGCGATGAGTGCAACAATCTGGGCTATCGCGGACGGTTGGCCGTCTATGAACTGCTCGAGATCACGCCCTCGATTCGCAACCTCGACCCCGAGACGGTGCGCTGCGACGACCTGATTCATATGGCTACCCGAGACGATGCGTTCGTCTCGCTGACCGACAGCGCCGTGGAGTGCTGGCTCAACGGAACCACCTCGTTGGACGAAGTGCGTTCGATTACGATGGAAACTGACAAGGAGGGGCTATGAACCGTTTTCGCTACGCCGCCCTGGATCACAAGGGTAGCGCTCACCGCGGAATTCTAGAGGCGGCCAGCCCGGAAGCGGCGGTGGCGGCGTTAGCGCGCACCTATGCCGCCGTCACCGAGGTCAAAGAGCTGAAGCCGTCCTGGTTCACGGTCTGGTTCAATCGGATCCGCCCCCAGCGCATCACGACCGAGCATCTGTTGAGCTTCAGTCACGAGCTGGCGGCGATGCTGAACGCCGGTCTGTCGCTCAAGGCAGCACTGGACATCATCGCAGCCGATGCCGGCAGCGAACGGATGGCCTATACTGTGGACTCCATCTGTCAGCAGGTGCAGCAAGGCATCCCGCTGGCCACGGCGATGGCGCGACACGGGCGTATCTTTCCTCCGAACTACGTCAGCCTGGTGAGGGCGGGCGAGAACTCTGGAACGCTGCCGCTGATGTTGGAGCGGTTGGCCGACCAGTTGTCGGCGGCGGAATCGCTGACATCGAAAGTCAAAGGCGCCTTCTACTATCCGGCCATCGTGTTGGCCTTCGCAGGTATTCTTTCGACCGTCATCATCGCGGTCGGCATCCCGATGTTGAAAGGGATGTACGGTTCGATGGCAATGCAGTTGCCGTTGCCGACGCGCATCCTGCTCGGCATCAGCAACGCTCTCTCCCACTGGTGGGGGTTGTTCATTCTGGCGGCGGTAGGATTAGTCGTGTCGTTCCGACGACTCAACGCCACTCCCTGGGGTTCGTTGGCTCTGGACCGCTTGCGCTTGAAAATCCCGGTCGTCGGCGCTGTTTTACGCGACCTGGCCATCGCCCGCTTTGCGCGCAACTTCAGCACCGTCTTCGGTGCGGGTATCCCCATTCTGCAAGCCCTCGAGTTCACGTTGGGGACCACCGGGAGCGCCACCGTGGATGAAAGCATTGGCAACCTGATCCCGCGCATTGAGGAAGGCGCCAGCCTCTCCACTCAGCTGCGCGAAAGCGGACACTTCAGCTCGATTGTGGTGGGTCTGGTCGCGGCCGGCGAAAACAGCGGCTGTCTGGACACGATGGTCGGTAAGATTGCGGAATTCTATGAAGAGCGGGTGGACAGCAACTTGAAGTCGCTGACGTCCATTATCGAGCCCGTGTTGATGGCCGGTGTCGGCCTGATGCTGGGCGGTCTGATTCTGGCCCTCGGTCTACCCTTCCTCAACCTCAGTATGGCGGTGGCGGCATGAAGAAGATTCTCTGTATCGACAACCGTTCGGTGGCCATCAGCCAGGCTCAGGCGGCCGCCAAGGGATTGGATCAGTGCGAGCTGCGTTGCGTAGCGGACGGCCTGGACCTCTATCACGAAGCCGAGGCCAACCCCCCGGACCTGCTGGTCATCGACCTGCTGATGCCTTCGATGCACGGTCTGGCCGTGACCCGGCTGATCAAGTTCCACGAAGACTTACGACACGTTCCGGTTATGATTGTGGCCAGCACCCTGAGTGAGGGTCAACGGGAGGAAGCCGTGCGCTGCGGAGCCGACGACTATTGGGACCCCACCCAGGCCCCCGACCAGATCGCGGAGGCGATGAAAGAGCTGCTGAAAAATACCTGAAAAGGGTTAACATCCCGGTAACATCTCCCGCCCGCTGGCAAGGGCGGATTAATTTGCCTCCGGTAATCTTACGTCAACAGCAAGACGAGCCGAAAACAACGGTTCGAAGCAGGCAGACGGAGGATGAAGACAATGGCAATTTCGATGAGCGTGAACATCCAGGCAAACTACGGTATCGCCGCTGGCAACGGTGGTTGCTACCAGCCCCCGATGGGCGGCTGCGGATTCCCCGGCCCGTTCGGCCCGCCTCCCACCTGGAACTGGAATCAGGGCGGCGGCAACTTGCCCAACGCCAATGTTGGTAACCACGGCTTCCTGGGAATGCAGACCACCAACGGATACGCCCTCGACACCAACGGCGATGGTCGCTACACCCGCGGCCAGGACGGCGTGCTGGCGATGGATCTGAACCGCGACGGCCGCGTCACTCCTCAGGAAATCGAAGGCTCCCAGCAGCGCCTGCAGGCGATGGGCGGCAACTACGACTTCAACCACGATGGACGCACCACTGTCTGCGAACGGATGAAGGGCAACAGCTACAAGCGCGAGATGAACGGCTACGACAGCAATCACGACGGCCGCCTCTCGGCCGGTGAGTTCGCTAACGCCGGCGGCCGCGTGCTGGTCGACAGCAACCGCGACGGAAAGTTCCAGCAGTGGGAGCAGCACAGCCCCTTCAATTTCCCCACCGGCGGATTCGGTCAGGGTCGTCTCAACTACGTCGACCCCTTCTGTAACACCAACTCGGTCAACCACCAGGCCGGCCCTTGGGGCCCCTCTCCCTGGGGACCCTGCTACTAAGAGGTCTATCCTATGGGGGACGTAAGCTCTAAGGGCTTACGTCCCTTTTTGCATTGTGGGCACCGACAGTGTCACTGTTAGAGGGCGGTCGTTTTGGCGGGGTAGCGTATGGCCGCTCGGGCTTTGGCTTTGGCGGCTTCGACCTCGCGGTTGCGAGCCGGCCCCTGGATTTGCAGAGCGTTCAGCAGCTTCTCGAGCGAGTGGCCGATCTCGTGCACGGCCTCGTCGAAGGCCGCCTGGTTGATTTTGGAGGGTTTGGTGCTACCGCTGACCTTGCGCACGAACTGCAGGGCGGCGGCCTGGATCTCCGCGTCGCTGGCGGGCGGTTCAAAGTGAGAGAGAGTTTTGATGTTTCTGCACATACAAGACGTTTCGTCTCTCCCTGCCTTCGTCCTGGTCGACTCGGGTCGTGTGCTGATTACACCATACACCGTCAGGCCTGAGCTAAGTATACTAGTATGCCTTCAGTGAAACTGTGAATATCAACCATTGAATAACAGTTGCCATCAGTTAAACTGTTATTTGGGAGTGGATAAACTAGTACGTGCTGCATAACAGCGATAGTGGGAATTGCTGTGGCGGCTTGGTTTGAGAGAACCGGGGAAAACATAAATGAATAAACACCGAACACGACAGGGATTCTCCCTGTCGGAAGTGCTGATCTGCGTCGCAGTCGTCGCAATCGCTTTCTTAGGCACCTTTGCCTCACTGATCTCCTCGCAGCGGGCCGTCGGAGTCGGCCAGCGAATGTCGGTCGCTACTGGATACTGCCGACAGATTTGCGAAATCGTTCGCGCGCGGGGATTGGCTTACTCAACCGGCACCGTGCCGGCCAGCGGTTCTGACCTGCAGACCGCCGCAGGGGTCACGAGCACCCCCATCAATCAGGGTTCCGCTTTCACGGCGCTGCCCGGGGACTCCAACTACACTCGCTCGATTAATACGGTTCGAGTCGCCAGTAGTGGCTTTGGCTACAACCTCTACCGGGTTACCGTGGCCGTCTATTGGAAAGAAGGAAAGCGCACCAACAAGGTGTCGATGGTCACCTTGGCCAGGGTGCCGCTCACGTGAGAAAGAATCGAGGTATGACTCTGGCCGAACTGTTGGTCAGTTCCACGGTCTTCTCGCTGGTGACGGCCGGATTTGTGGTCAGTTACAAGAGCAGCTACAGCGCGTTTTCGCAGGGCAGCGAGAAAACCATGTCGATGCGTGCCCTGCGCGAGGCGGTGAACCGCATACAGCCCTTGATTTCCTCGGCTTGCCCGGTTTCCGCCAGTAGCAACGCCGTCTATGAGCCCGACTTCGTGGCTTCTCCCGGGACGACGTCCTCGCAGATACGCTTCACCACTCTCAAAGAGTATGCGGAAGTGAATATTCAGCGGTTGAGTTCGCCGACGATCCCTTTCAGCCCGATCAACTCGTCCCTCAGTCAGTATCAGGAGGCTCGCCTCTTTTTTGACAAAACCGTGGACCCCAAGCGTCCGGGAGGACAATTCGGACGGGTCAAACTCGACCTTTCCACTCCTTCCAGTGTGGGGGACGACCTCATCGTGGCTCGGGATCTCTACGATTGCAGTTTCACCAATGTGGGTTCCAACACCATTGTGCTGAGGCTGGAAAGCCGCCGTTTCCTGAAGCGGAACATGGGCGCTCGCGACGTGCAGTCCTACTCCTTGGAGACCCGATTGTTCATTCCTTACTATTCCAATACCGCCGGTGGAGGTGGATAAATGATGAAATTGAGACTTTCAGGGCGTCGCAAAGGCGTCGCTCTTATCCTTACGCTGTTTTTTATGATTTTGTTGTATGCCGTTGCCTCTTCCTATTATGTGATGATTCCGGCCGAAATGCGCAGCGCCGTGCGCTTGCAGGACGACGCGGAAGCCTTCTATGTAGCCGATTCGGGTATTTCGGACGCGCTCGCTCAAATGGAATATCAGGTCAATACCGATTCCAATAATTTCGAGAATTACACTCCAACCGGAACCTTCTGGGTTTCCTCGAACGGAGTAGCGCCCGTCACCGCCGCCACTCCCAATCCAAGCAGTCAGTTTTTGAATGCCGCGGACGCCCGCCAGTTGGTGGCCAACAAAACCTACGCCACCGCCGTCACCGCTCGCCTGAGCTACGAGGTGGTGCTGGAGCGTTGGGCGTTCAAGCAGGGCGGATTGCGCGTCCCGGATGCCTACCGTGTTGTCTCCCGGGCTGTCCGCGATCGCGGCACCAGCACCAGCCGTCTGCGTCGGACCGTGACCTCGTGGTGCATTCAGAAGAACTTTGCCAACTATGCCTATTTCGTCGACCGCCTGCCCAGTGACATCTGGCTGGACCTCAACAGCTTTCGTATCGACGGGCCCTATCACACCAACAACCGCGTTATGCTGAGTGCCCCCAGCAGTTGGAGTGACGCGGCCGGCTCTGCCTTTCGCAGCCAACTCTCCATGCCGCAGTCGATGGCCTACACCGACCCTAACCTGAACCGTGTGGTGGACGGGGTTCGCTGGAATAGTTACTCGGCCAACGGCCTTCCTTACAACCCCACTACCGGCGTCATCAATGGCGACCGCTACCAGCGCGTGATCGACGGCGGTGTGGAGCGGGTCCATCAGACGGCCGCGCCGATTCAGCTGCCTTCTGATTCTGGGCGCCTGGAGTCGGCCGCTTTCGGCAGCACGGTCTCGGGAACTCTCGCCTATACGGCCTCGACCAGTGCTTTCGGAACGGCCAGTTCCGTCAACCTGCATGTCCCCACCGCCAGTTCCGGCGCCACCTATCCGGCGATGGGAGCTGGACTCTACTTTCAGGGTAACCTGGACCAGGTGACGCTTTCCGCTCCCACGGCCGGCAATGGCAACGCCATTGCCTCTGACGACAACACCAATGCCGTCATGAGCGTTACACAGGGTAGTTACACCACCAACATCACCAGCGTCTATGAAACCTTGAGCGTGCCCTCAGGAGCCTTGATCAACGGTAGCACCAGTCCGACCTCTGGTGCCACCACCCTTCGGTTCAGCGACAACAATGTGGGCTACACCGTGGTTCGGGACGGCACCAGCAACCGCTATCGCATTTATCAAGGTGTGGGTAACGGGGCCATCTACGTGGACGGCAACATCAACGGCATTCGCGGAGTCAATCGCGGACGCAAGACCATCGCGACCGCCACCGATTCCGGCTCCTCGACCGCCAATGACAAAAAGATCTGGATCAACGGGCCGATTACGCGCGCCGACACCCCCGTCATCGACCCGGCCACGGGTCGAAGCACGGGAACCGCTCCCACCGGGGTGCGCGACCAGATCGGCCTGGTGAGCTACGCCGTTCGCATGAAGCGAGATGACGTCACCAATCCTTTCGTTCCGTCACGCAGCGGCTCTTCCGCTACCGCTCCCGTGCTGCTTTATGCCGCTATCTTCGCGGGTCGCGGAGGAGACCCCAACGCCACTTCCAACTCGGCCGGCGGCGGAATGGGCACGGATAACTATGACTCCGGAACCGGCGGCCACTTCAGTCTTTTCGGCAGCCTGACCGAGGGCACTCGCCAGGTCAAAGGCACCTTTGGAGGCAACAACGGCGGCACCGGATACTCCTATGAGTATCACTACGACACCAACTTCAGCGCGACCGCTCCTCCTTTCTTTCCGGGTACCTCCGGCTTCCGCATGGCTTCCTGGACCGAAGATGCCGTGCGTCAGGAGTAAGGCGGAGTATTTGCCGGCTATCACGGCCTGGTGCAGCAGTTCCCCTGCAGCGAGGCGCTCGGGAGCTTTCTGCGCCAGCATCTATCCACTTTTCTGGTCGACCTGCTGGAGGCCGAGAGTTGTCGTCTGATCGCCCTCGGTTGCGCCACCTGCCGCAACGGCTACCAGCAGGAACAGCAGTTGCGGCTGGCTTGCGGGGCTCTGAGTTTGCGCAGGCCTCGACTGCGGGGGGCGCAGCAGGCCCCCGGGGAGTTTCTCAAGCTGATGCGCTCACGCAAGAGCTTCCATCACGTGCCCTACCTGTTTCTGTCAGGCCTGGCTCGGCGCGAGATGGGGGAGTTGCGCACCTATTTGCAGGTCGACCCCGATCTCTGGCGCAGCGCCGAGGAGCCGTTCTGGCCGCGTTTGGATGGCTGGCGGGCGGCCAATCTGAGTTCTCTGGTGCAGCATTGTCTGGTCCTGGAGCGACTTGATTTTGGGCCGGACCACCCTCAGTTGCTGGTCGCTCTGACGATTGACCGCGAGGGGACGGCACAGGTGCTGGATGCCCGACCCGGCGACGCTGCTTCCAGTCGGGAGTGGTCCGAGCTTTGTCACAGTCTCAAAGAGCGTGCTCTGCCCGCGCCGATTCTGGTCAAAGGAGCGGCCGAAGTGGCACGCTCCCATTGGCCTCAGGCCACCCCCTTGGAGGTTTCTTAGAAGGGGTGTCCAGTGGACAGGCCGCCCCTTCAGGAGTCCGCAGGGGCGGCCGAAGAGCATGAGGCATGAAATGGCTTGGAATCGAGAGTCTTGAGGTCTTCGAGTGGTTACAAACCGCGAACCAACTGGGCAGCAGGAGGCTTGTCGAAGCTGACGGCCGATGATTAGTATCGTTCTGGTCGAAGATCACGCCGTGGTGCGCGCCGGGCTGAGAGAATTGCTGGAGAAGCGAGCCGATTTCCAGGTGGTAGGCGAGGCCGGCACGCTGACGGAGGCGCGCCGACTGCTGCCTACGCTGGCTCACGACGTCACCATTTTAGATTTGGACCTGCCGGATGGGCAGGCCGAACACTTCCTGACGCGGTTGCGCGGCCGCGGCTCGCAGGCCGTGCTCATCCTTTCGATGCATATCGACCCGAAACGGGTGCGTGACTGTCTGGACGCGGGAGCCCGAGGTTACCTGGTCAAGTCGGCCACTCCCGAGGAGTTCTACGCCGCCATTACGGCCGTGCACGCCGGTAGTCTGTATCTGCACCGAGACGTGTCTTACTCGGCTTCGGATCTGTATGCACGGGTGCATACTTCGCTTTTGACGGATCGGGAGCGCAAGGTGCTGACGGCCATCGCGGAGGGGCAGACCAATGAGGCGATCGCAAAGATGCTGGGGATCTCGGTCAGTCGTCTCAAGTCTCACATTCGCAGCCTGTTCTCGCGCTTTGGGGTGAATGACCGGATTAGCTTGATTCGCGACGCCTCGGCCAAGGGCTTTATCGAAGCCCCCTGAGGGGTTTGGGGCGAATCGATAGATCCTGAGGAGATTCTCGGCTATCCAGGCGGTCGACACGGAAGCCGATGCGGCTGCTGGCTCCCTGGTCGGCGCGGGTCCAGCTTTCCCCCATCAGGAAGGATTCATCCAGAGTCCGCTTGGGATAGCCTTCGAGATAAAGGGTCCGACCGTCGTCGAGCAGGCCGCTGACCTGGAATCCATCCCCCCTCGCGTTTCCGCGCAGCCGGCCCCTGTGCAGGATCACCTTTCCCCTAAGCTGATAGCTGACTTCGCAGTCGCCGCTGAGCCGGACTCCGTTCTGTATCAGCGTGAGCACCAATTGAAATTTCTCATAGCTGAACTCGTTGCCGATGCGACCCCGGTAGTGTCCGGCCACCTGGCAGTAAGGTCGATGCATCCAGTACGCGCAGGCGCCCGCAAACAGCAGGAGTAGCAGAGCCGGAAGCCGCCAGGGTAGGCGCTTGCTCCTGGGAAGGTCTTCCACCGTATACCCCTGGTACGACCCCATAGGGTCAATTTCGCTCCGAAGCGGACTTTTGTCCTTTCGGCGAGAAAGGCAGGCCTCCTAAAATCGGAACATTCCAAATCGAACCACTCGGGGAGACAAACGATGAATCGCAAAACTTTTCTGCTGGGCTGTCTGGCCCTGACCTTGGTGACGGGCTCGGCCAGCGCCGAGGTGCCCGGCGTGGACAAAGCCACCCTGGCCGGCCTGGATAAGCAGGTCGGCAAGGTCATGGACGGCTACAACGCCAACAACTGGAAGGCTTTCTATGGGAGCGGTTGGGCCCAACAGACCAAGGCCATTCAGACCGAGCAGACTTTCACTACCCTCTACACCAATATGTATTTGAAGCAGTACGGCACCTTGAAGAGTCGTAAGATCAGCGAGTCGACCTCCAGCTTCGGGCCGATGAACGCAGTCTTGATGTACGACGCGGAGTTCTCCAAGAAGAAGGGCAAACTGGCCGTCAACTGGTTCAAAGAGGGCGGCACCTGGAAGATTCAGCAGCTCCAGGTCGCTCCCTGATTCATGAAATTTTCAGGCCGCCGGCCCATGCTGGTAGGCATGAAAATAGAGAACGTCAGCTACAAAGAGCCGGTGATTCAGCGCACTTTGCTCGGCAAGAAGCCGGCCAATCTCTTTAACGATTCGCCCACGGTGACGAGAGACTACGTCAGCGTGGGCGAAACGTTTCCGGCTGGAGAGACGGCCAACGTCTGGGGCGACGTGCCCGACAAGAACGCCGACGGCAGCCCGCGCCTGCGCGAAGTCACGGCCAACCTGGATTTGAATCCCCGCAGTCCGCTCAAATACGGGCTGATCGCCGCCGGTATCGGCGCCGCTGTGGGAGCACTGACCGGCCTGGGCGTCGGGCCGGCCCTCGGACTTTCTCAGTTGGCGGGCGCCCTGACCGGCGGCGCGGGTCTGGCGGCACTGGCTGGGGGAGGCGCCGCCCTGGCCGTCCACGGTGACCAGGTCAAGGTTGTCTGGACGCAGCACGACATCGTGGACCACAAGCTGGTCGGCTATCGTGAGTTCGTCGGACCCGGCGAGAAGAATGGACACCAGGGATACTTCCATCGCTTCGTGCCCGATGTCCAGGCTACCGTGATCGGTTCTTACCAGACGCCGGCGGCCGTTCACTTCAAAGAAGAGGTGAAGCGATGAAAGTCCATCGTTTCGTCGAGCGGATCTTCGAGCCCCGTCCTAAGCCGGTGGACGAAAAGGTGACCTATGAAGAGGCCGCCCTGCAGAGCAAATATCTGGGCTCCATTCCTCACGACTACTGGTCGCCCTTTGGCTTCGGCAGCGGCTACACCTCGGCCAAAGGCGGTCTGGCTAGCGGCTCTCCCATTTATCGCGACACCCCCATCTATGAGCCGGACGGTAAGCCACGCCTGGACGTGGTCGACCGCCATATCAAAGCCAACGCTTATTCGGTGCCGCTGTTCGGTGCGCTGGGGGCGGCGGGGGGCGGAGGCCTGGGATATGGATTGGGTCTGGCGCTGGCGCATTTTACCGGCCTGCCCCCGGGGCTAACGGCCGGTCTCAGCGCGGGAGTGGGGGCTAGCGCCGGCGGCATCGGTCTGGCCGGCTACGCCGCCGGGGACCGTGTGCGTCTGGAATGGCGCGAGATGCCGGTCCGAGAGAAAGAGCTGGTGGGTTACTGGGAGACGGTTACGCCCCATTATGAGCAACGTTGCCACACCACCACCGACAGCGACGGTAAATCCAAGACCGAGTGCGAAACCGTGCAGAACGGCTGGAACCATTCCTTTTCTCCCGACGTGCGTTACTGGCAGGTGGGCAGCTTTGACGGTCCGCAGGTGGTGCATTTCCAAGAGAGTTCGGGAGAATGGAAGCCTACCGTCCAGGGTAAAGAGGAGACCGACAAGCCCCGAGATTAACGCCTATGCCCCGTAAGAAAAGAGAAAACCTGGAATCGATCGCCCTGCGCTCGCGCTGGTGGGTTCGGCACGACCTGAACTTTGCCCATCTCCACGGTTTTTTGCTGTGGGCCGGCTTGATCGGCTTCGGTGGTGCCGTCGTAACGGTCTGGTTTCGCGAGGCGATGCAGTGGGTGGCCTTCCTGTTAACCGGCAAGACCGGACGTTTCTCGGTCATTTCCGCCTCGCTGGCTCCCTGGCACCGAATGCTGATTCCCACCATCGGCGGGCTGCTGGCCGGACTGATCCTGCAATACGGTATGAACTGGGCCCGGGGACGGCGCACCACCGACTACATGGAGGCAGTGACCCTGGGCGACGGCTTCATCAGCGTGCGTGCCAGTCTGGTCAAAAGCGCATCTTCCCTGCTGACGATCGGTTCCGGCGGCTCGATCGGTCGTGAAGGCGCCATGGTTCAGTTGGCGGCCATGCTGGGCTCCTCGCTTGGACGCATCCTGCGATTTCCCGCTCCCACGCGGCGCCAACTGGTTGCCTGCGGCGCGGCGGCCGGCATCGCCTCCGCCTACAATGCCCCGTTAGCGGCCGCAATCTTTGTGGCCGAAATCGTGCTGGACTCTTTCCAGCTGGAAAGCATTGCCCCGATTATCGTGTCTTCGGTGATTGCCAATGCGACCGTTCACGGTCTGATGGGCTATGAACCGGTTTACCAGATTCCGCAGTTGCAGGTCGGTGAAAGCTGGGAGCTGATTTTCTTTTTGCTGCTCGGCCTGCTGGCCGGGCACCTGGCGCCCACCTTCCTGTGGATGCTGGAGAAGAGCCAGAACCTCTACCAGCGTCGACCTTTGCCCATCTTTCTCCGACTCGGACTGGGTGGTCTGGCGGTAGGTATTATCTCCGTTCACTGCCCTCAGGTCTGGGGCAACGGCTACTCGGTGGTGAACTCGATTCTGCACAACCCCTGGACCACGGCGGCCCTGTTGGACGTGCTGGTCAGCAAGATCCTGGCCACCAGTGCTATGGTCGGTTCCGGGGCGGTGGGCGGAGTTTTCACCCCCACGCTTTTCTGCGGGGCCGCTCTGGGGGCTTTGGTGGGGAGTTCGGTCCAGCAGGTCTTTCCTTGGATGGCCGATTCGAGCACCGCTTTCGCGGTGGTGGGAATGGGAGCTTTTCTCTCCGCCAGCACTCATGCTCCGCTGACCTCGATTCTGATGGTTTTCGAAATGACGCGCCAGTATGAGGTGGTCTTGCCGCTGATGCTGGCCAGCGTGGCGGCCCATTACGTCGCCAAGATGTATCGCCACGGCAAGTCGGTCTACGCTGAGTCTCTGACCGGTAAGCGTCTGGGTCGCGAACAGGCCATGCTATTACCCTGGCAGGAACTGGCCCATCCTGTCGAGTCGGCGGTTCTCCCCGAAGCCGACATGGAAGTGATGCGCAACCGTCTGGCGGAGGTCTCCTTCAACAATTTGCAGGTCGTCGACGCGGAGGGAATCTGGCGGGGGGTGGTGGGTCGCAAAGCGGTCGCGGCGGCCGCTCCCGAGGCCACGGCTGCTTCTTTGATGGATGCTTTCTCTCGTTGTCTGCGCTCCAACATGAGTTTGGAGGAAGCCTTGCAGTTGGCCTCGGAGATTCCCAGCGAGAACTTGCCGTTGGTCGAACACAACAGTCAGAAGCTGGTCGGCATGATTTCGAAGTCTGATTTGCTGCGAGCTCTGCAGAATCGTCTGCGGGCGCTGGCGCGAGGAGTGTAGATGTTGGAACTTTGGTGGATTCGCCACGGCCAATCGCAGTGGAATGTGGAAAACCGCTGGCAAGGGCATAGCGATATTCCTCTGAGCGATGAAGGTGAACAGCAGGCGCTGCGCCTGCGGCGGGCTCTTTCGGAAGTTCACTTCGATGCGGTTTACAGCTCCGACCTCTGTCGGGCCGTGCGCACAGCCGAGTTGGCTTTACCGGCCCTGGCACCGCGGAGAGACGGGCGTTTGCGCGAGGTCCATTTTGGCGAGTTCGAAGGACTGACGAGAGCCGACATGAGCCCGGAGCAGTTAGAGCGCCTCAAAGTCTGGTTTCAAGATCCTTACGCCGGCCGCGTGCTGGGCGGGGAAAGCCTGACCGAGGTGGGCGAGCGCATTCTGGCCTGGCAAAGGGAGCTTCCTGAAAGCGGTCGGATCGCCGTCTTTACCCACGGTGGGGTGATTCGTTGTCACTTGTGGGCCGCTTCCGGCGAGAGCAATCCCTGGAAAGTCCAGATCGACAACTGCAGCACCACCTGTGTGGTGCATGGCCCAAAGGGGGCCGACGTGCGCTGGGTCAACGACACTTCCTACGTGAGCACGAAATAAAGTTCGTCGCGGTAGCGACTCCACAGCAATCCATCATCTTCCAGGGGGTTTTCATGCAGAAAACGTTACTCGCCGGCCTTCTTGGCCTCAGTTTGTTGGCCGTGCCGCTCACCGCCCAGGCCAAACGCGATCCCAAGCAGCCGGTCGTCAAGGTGGCCATTTTGCTGGATACCAGTAACAGCATGGACGGTCTGATCACTCAGGCCAAGAACCAGCTGTGGAAGATCGTCAACGAACTGAGCAAGGCCGAGCTCAATGGGCGCGCTCCTCGGTTGGAAGTGGCGCTTTACGAGTATGGCAATGACGGCCTGCCGGTCACCAAAAACTACGTGCGCAAGGTGCTGCCCTTCACCACCGATCTCGACCGCGTATCGGAAGAACTGTTTCGCTTGAAGACCAACGGTGGCGAAGAATACTGCGGTGCCGTCATCAGCGATAGCATGAAGAGTCTCGACTGGTCCGGCAGTGCCAACGATATGCGGGCTATCTTCATCGCCGGCAACGAGCCCTTCAATCAGGGCGGAGTCAGTTACAAGGAAGCCTGTGCCGGCGCTCGCCAGAAGGGCATTCTGGTCAATACGATCTTCTGTGGCAATCGATCCGAGGGAGCCAACAGCTATTGGGAAGATGGCGCCCAGTTGGCGGGAGGACGCTTTCTGGTCATCGACCAGGATCAGAGGGTGGCCGATGTCCCGACTCCTTACGACAAAGAGATTTCGGACCTGGGTGTTCAGATCAACAAAACCTACGTTCAGTATGGCCCGCAAGGCGGGATGGGAGCGGCCCGCCAGGAGAGCATGGACAAAGCCGCGGCCGGCGCCGCCCCCAGCGTAGCCGCCAATCGGGCAGCCAGTAAAGCCACCAGCAACTACAGCAACAGCAACTGGGATCTGGTCGACGCCAAGAAAGAGGGAACCGCGGTGGGCAAGATTTCCAAAGAGCAGCTACCTGCCGAGATGCGGTCGATGAGCGAGAAAGAGCGAGAGGCCTACCTGGATAAGAAGCGTACGGATCGCGAGAAAATTCAGAAGCGAATCCAGGATCTCAGCAAGAAACGCGACGATTTCCTGGCTAAAAACCAGAAGGCTCAGGGCAAGGACAGTCTGGATTCGGCCGTTCTCAAGACGATTCGCGTCCAGGCCGAGACCAAAGGCTACAAGTTTGCCAAGTAAGCGTCTTCGATAGGGAAGAAAAAAAGTCCGGTATTACCGGACTTTTTTCATGTCTTTCAGGCGCACTTCCAGGCTGCTTCGCAATTGAGTCCGCTCTCGTTGCAGGCGGGCTAACTGCAGCACCTCGTCAATCGCTTCTTCGGGAAGAGACGAGAGGAAGTCGATCACCTGATCGAGCTCCAACAAGTTCTCGCCTGCCGGCTCCTCCGCCGACAACACTTTGCGCACGGCGGCCGGCGACCGTCCGACCCGGGCAGCGATATCTTCCGGAAGGACTCCGTTGGAACTCATTTCCAGGATTTCTTTGCGTAGTTCCGCCGGCAGTCGGCCTCGACCGAGTGCCATGCCTTCGCTGCTTTCCATGGAATTTTCCCCTGGACCCTTCGGATTCATCATCACGACTTCGCTCTCCGGTTGTGGCACTACCTCCAACTTCACGAGGGAAAGTTGAAGTTTGCGGGTGGAAGGCGCGAGCTCGACGTCGGGTTCGGTGCCGATTTCTTCCACCACCACGGGACAGCCGGTGGTGGCGGGCCGGTTGCGAAATCCGCGACGCGGTCTCTTCCCGCAAAAGATCTGGCGCTTGAGAATTTTCAAGCCAGGTCTCTGAGGAGACGTGGACCAGAAGGTCTCCATCTCCGCCGGGCCGCCGCAGCTCGGACATACAAAGTTTGTGCCCTGCGCTTCCTCGACGGGTGCGCTGAACTGAAGTTGTGCCTTGACTGCTTTCTCCACGAACACCGGCCCATATTCTTGGCACGCGCCAAAATCAATGTCAATAGTCAGAATGGCTCATCCAATAAGCTCTAAACGCTACAGATTAAAGGTAGCCGTGACCATGGCGTGGTCTGAAGCCCGTGATTCAGGCCACGCTTTAGATTCTACCAGGGAATCGGCCAGCCGTCCGGGATACAGGACATAGTCAAACTGGCGTCGCGATCCTCGGCATGGGAAGGTTTCCGTGCGGGGCTTCCCCTGCAAAGAATTTTGAACGTCCAGAGAACTGTCGAAAAAACGCCGCAGGGTTGGCGATTCAGGGACATCGTTGAGGTCGCCGAGCAGCAACCACGGGTCCTGGCTCTGCTCTCGCTCCAGAATCTCGACGATGGCGGCCGCTTCGCTTTCGCGCTGGCGGTGGGCAGTCGGCCCGCCCCGCATGGATTTCAGGTGGGAAGTATAGATGCGCCACGGACGCCCTTGCCAGTCCCAGTCCAAAACTAGAAGGTCTCTGCTGAATCGGCTGTTGCGCGTCCCGTCGAGCAAGGGGAAAGAGTGCTGAGCCAGGCTCCGCCAGGCACGGATGGGGGTGCGGGAGAGCACCGCGATGTTCATGCCGCGCGGGTCGTTGCCGCTCGGTCCCACCAGGAAAGGGTAGCGGTTCTCCAGATACTCCTGCTGGAAGCTTTCCAGGAAACCCGGACTGCCGCTGATTTCTTGTAGGCACACCAGGTCCGCTCCGCAGCGCAGTAGATTGCGGCCCGCAAACCGCATGCGCGTATGGCAATTTGGGGTCAATGAACTCAGGTTGTAGGTGCTGAAGGTCGGCAAGTCGATATGGTGCTATGGTAGGCTAACGAATGTCAAGTCATCAACTGAAGCGCAAAACCCTGCAGCGCCAGTCACGGCGCTACACCTTCACCGTCTCGGCCCTGGTGGGAGGGGTGGCCGGTTTGATGGCCGTTTTCTACCAGCTTTCGGTGGCCGTGCTCTCCGGGTGGGAGTTGTCTTTGCCGGCTCTCACCAAGAGTTCTGGATGGTGGCTGCCCTGGCTCCTGGCGCCGGTCGGAGGAGTTCTGGGCTGGTCAGCGGTGCGGCTGGCTCAAAAGTTCGCGCCGTCCGCCGGGGGGAGCGGCATCCCCCATGTCAAGGCCGTGCTGTTGGGCCTGCGCGAGTTCCGGCCCGGACCGCTGGTGGTGGTCAAGCTGGGCGCTGGCTTGCTGGCACTGGCTGCTGGGATGTCTTTGGGGCGTGAGGGTCCGACGATTCATATTGGAGCCGCTTGTGCCGCCTGGCTGGCCTTCCGCCTGAATGCGCCGGCTCGCACCCAGAAGAACCTGATCGCCGCCGGTGCCGGGGCCGGGTTGGCGGCGGCCTTCAACGCTCCACTGGCGGGGTTTCTCTTCACGATGGAAGAGTTGCGTCGCGAGATGTCCCGCCTTACGTATGGCAGCGCCCTGGTGGCCACGGTGGCTTCGGTGGCGGTGGCTCGAATGTGTCTGGGCCAGGGCTCCGCCTTTGACCTGTTGGACGGCAGTCCAGTGCCTCTGAAGTGCCTGCCGGTCGTCATGCTGGTGGGCCTTCTCGGTTCTCTCTGGGGCGTGGCCTTCAATCGATTGCTGATGTGGCTTCTGGACAAGCGGGACAAGGCCAGGGTACCTGTCCCGATGTGGGGCTTTCTGGTGGGAGCTTTGGCCATGCTGATGCTTTGCTGGTGGAATCCGTTGACCGGCGGAGGACATCTGCTGACTCACCAGGCGCTGCGCGGAGAATTGCACCTGGGTTTGTGGGTGCTTTTGGCCTGGCTGGTGGTGAAGTTCTTCTTCACTTTATTTAGCTATGCGACCGGTGTGCCGGGGGGGCTGTTCGGCCCTCTGCTAAGCCTGGGGGCTCTGTGGGGGACTTTCTGCGGGGTTCTCTTGCAGGGCTGGCTGCCGGAGTGGTCGCCCGCTCCGCAGGTGCTGGCGACGATTGGCATGGCGGGAGTATTGACCGGCTCTGTGCGCGCTCCCCTCACGGGGGTCGTCCTGATCGTCGAAATGACCGGGGAGTATCATCTGCTCTACGCTCTCTTGCTGGCCGCCTGGGCGGCCTACAGTCTGGCCGAGATGTTGGAGAATGAGCCGGTTTACGAGGACCTGCTGGCCCGCGATCTTAAAAAGGCCCGCACCAATTGGAAAAAAGAGACGCGTGTTCTGGAAGTTCTGATCGAGCCGGCCTCGCGGCTGGAGCATAAGTCCCTGTCGTATCTGGCGGATCAGAGCGAACTGCTGGTCGCTTTGATCGAGAGGGACGGCGAAGTGGTGATCCCTCACGGCGCCATGCGCCTTCAGGCCGGAGACATGCTGACGGTGCTGGCGGGGTCCACGCTCAGCGAAGAACAGCTGATGGCCTTCCTGGAGATGACCAAGGGCCCCTGACTCAGGCCTCGCCGTGGCCGGTGGTCAGCGAGGGTTGAGCCTCCAGCGTCTCCACGTCCATCAGGTTGGCCACCCGCTGCAGAGCGGACAACAGCATGCTGCGCTCCCAGTCCTGAAGCTGGCCCAATCTCTGCAGAAAGCCTTCTTGGAGTAGGGGAGGCGAGGAGGCCATCTGTAGATGGGCTTGCTCGGTCAGAGCGTAGCTGTGCATCCGTTTGTCCCCATTGGTGGCGGTGCGTTCCACCAGGCTTTTGCCTTGCAGACGCTCCAGAATCCCGCTGACGGTCGGCTGACTCAGGCTGAGTTGGCGGGCGATGGCGGTAGGGGTGGCCGGGCTGAGCCGAGCCACGGATTTCAAAACGGATAATTGAGGTGAAGTCAGGCCCACTTGACTCACCAAACTGTGTGAATACAGTTCGATCGCGCGAACAATGCGGCGAATCGAGGTCAGGATTTCTTCTTCCAGGCCTGTCATATCTAATCGATCGGAGGACATTGACGCCCATCCTAGCGGATTCTTTGGGACATGACAATTACAAGCGTCCTGGCTCAATTGAACTACTCAGAAAATACTAGACGGCTAAAATAGCCCGCGCTGGCGCTGCCTAAAGGTGCTCGTAACCGAAGCTTTGCGCCATTTCCCGAGTCTCATCGGTAATCGGTCCGTCTTCGGCCAGGCGTCTGGCCCCTTGCAGGGCCGAAGCGTCGATCGAGGACTTTTTATAAAACATCTTATCTCCAGAGACGAGACCGCTGAGTCGCTCGGTCATGCGTTGTCCCTGGTAAGGATCAATCAAAGACTCTTCATAGTCCAGGCCCAGGAAGTTGCACAGCCGCGCCATTTGCTCAGCCGGCGAACTCAGGATGTCTTCATAGCGAATCAGGGTGCGACGGGTGGATTCCACTCCGCTGAGATGCTCGAGGATGTTTTCATTGGAGAGCAGCCAGTCCATTTCCGCGGCCTGGCGCGGCGGACCATAGAGGACTTGATCGAAATTGCAGGCGGTCCAGGAACGGATGCAGGGCAGCGGATGGCGCACCAGATGGATGTAGAGCGGCTTGCGGAACCAGACTTCGGCTCGGCGCAAGGCGGGACGGCTGAGTGGATAGGAGGGAGATTTATCCACCAGCAAGCGCGGGGCGCAAAGTTCTTGGAGTTGGGAGTAGAGATCGTAAGTGCTGCAGTTGCTTTCTAGAAGTCGAGCGACTTCCCGGCCAGCCTGGGCCTCATCCAGGCCACGTAATTCCATGAGCGCTCGCTCCAGCCCCTTGAAGTCGCTCCAGCCATCCATCAAGCCATTGCGTCGACTCTGCATGTCACGAAAGAGCAATAGTTCCAGTTCGGGAGGGGAGAACAACCGCGAATGTCCGGCCAGCATGATGCGCAGCAAGGTGGAACCGGTGCGCGCTGCCGAGAGCAAGAACACGACGGGCGGGAGCGGTGCTCCCGGCGCTTCCTCCGCCTGCTCCGGAAACCTTTGGGCGAAAGCGTCTCTCCAGGCTTGAGGTTGGGCCAGTTCTTCGGCGGGGGGGCCCGGGAAGCATCGATAGAGAAGCCATTGAGCCTGTTCTTTGACGGTAGGCGCGGCCACCAGCCAGGGAAGGTGTAGGATCAGTTGGAAACGCTGCTCCAACTTCTCGATCAGGCGACCTCCGTGTTCGGGTGTGCCGCCTCGTTCCGTAAATTTTTCCTCGGGGCCCAGTTCCTCAATGTCTAAGACTTCGCGCCAAATGGCCAGCAGTTCGTGCTCTAGAGTTTCCAGGTTGTTCACCACGCCTGGTTCTCGGCTCTCAATTTGCGAGCCTGCCGTGCGGGCTTACAAAGATGGTTGCGCTTCAGGATCCGCAGCACTTCTTGAATTTCTTGCCGCTGCCGCAGGGACACTTTTTATTGCGCCCTACCTTGGGGGCTTCCCGTCGGATGGGCTTGCTTTTCGGTTCCTCGTCCGGTTCGGGCTCCGCCAGCACCAGTTCGCCGCCGGGTTCTTGGGGAGCTTCGGTCAGCACCTCCAAGACTACGCCATCGGCTAACTTCTCGGCCGCTCGAGGGCCGTCTAAAATCGACTCGTCGCACGGCTCGGGGGTTTGCTCAGAGACCCCGTCCCGGGCCATCACCTCCGGTAACCCGGTGAGGACCACCTTGCCGGTGTCCTCTTCCGAGACTTCGGGCAAGCTCAGGCTCAGGGAAATGGAGCGAACCCGTCCGGGTTTGGTCACCGGTGCCGAGTCCTCCGGGACCTCTTCGACCGGCTCTAGCGGAAGAAAGGCGGGTTTTTTTCCCGACCCGAAAAGGCCGGAGGGAAGGACTGCCGTGACCATGGTTTCCGCGGGTTCTTTGGCAACCGTGTCTTCTTGAAGCGGCAGGCTGCTCAGCTGGATGCGGCGGGGGGCGTCCAGGGCTACCGATACTTGCTCGTCTGGCTCGGGAAATTCGAAGAACGGCTCGGCCGCGGCGGGCGCGGCCACCTCGAAGGGGGCATAGGGCTCCAGGAAAACGGGAGCCGGAATCTGGCGCCGCGCCGGTGGAGGGATGGGGGCGGGGATGGGCGCTTCCACCGGTGGCTGAGGAGCAGCGGCGGGCATCGCCGGGGGCTCGGGCATCACCATTTCCGGTCGGTAGACCTGGTTGGCCGCCTTTTTGGTCAGAGCGGTAAAGTCCACCGTTTCCAACTCGACTTCGGCGTGCTGACCGATTCCCAGGCGAATCTCGAAGACCAGGTTGCCCAACTGGATTTTATCTCCAGGTGCGATATGGCGAGGTTTGCTGACCTTAATTTTGTTGACCAGCGTCAGGTTGGTGGCCGAACGATGGGTCAGCAGGTAGCGGTTGGCGGCCTCATCCCAATCCAGCGTGGCGTGCAGCCTGGATACGGTGGGTTCGGGGAAGAGCAAGTTACCCGAAGTCGGCGACTCGAAGGGGTCAAGACGTCCCAGCACGATGTGGGGAGCTGTCAGGGAGTGGCGCGCGCCCCGGCCGCCACCCTCCAAAACCACTAGTTCTAACGGTTTCCTCTTCAAGAGTGAGCATTTCTCGATGCACTCGAGGGCCCCCTCCAGATTCACAGGTTGGTAACAATCGTCCGAATTTGTGACAAAGATTGCCAACTTGTTAACGGACATGGTTTCCAGTTTACATCCTTGTAACATTTGCCCGGGGGGCTGCGGATATTCTCTGCATGTGATTCGGACCCAGAACATACCGCCCGCGCTGCTCTTCCAGGCCCCTCCGGCCCGGGCCATCGCCAGCGTTGGCGCCGCTGGCACCAGCGTCGACCGCGTCGAGCTGAGCCAGGACTCCTCCGAATTCACCCCCGTTAACTTCCGCCAGATGTTGGCCTTGAGCAAGAGCGACCAGTCTCGCGTCGACCGCCCGGTCGGCGAAACCGCCTCCATCCGCTTGCCCGGTCTGGATAAAGTTTGGGCCCAGGGTTTCACCGGCAAAGGTCAGACCATCGCCATCATCGATTCCGGCTTTTTCCCGCACGCCGATATCAAGGATCGCGTCGTCGGTTACGTCGACCTGGCCAGCGGCAAAGAGAAGCTCAGTGACAATTGGGGCCACGGCACCCACGTGGCCGGTATCGTGGCCGGTTCCGGCAAGAAGTCCGATGGTCAGGTCAAGGGCGTTGCGCCCGAGGCCAATCTGGTGGGCGTGCGCATCGGTTCGATGCAGCAGGCCATCGACGGCCTGCGCTGGGTCATCGCCCACAAAGAAGAACTGAATATCGGCGTCGTCAACATCTCGCTGGGCGAGGTGGCCACCCAGAGCTACAAGGACGACCCCTGGTGCCAGGCCGTGGAAGACGCCACCAAGGCCGGCCTCACCGTGGTAGTGGCCGCCGGCAACGAAGGCGACCGTGGCGCCGGTAGCGTCAGCACCCCCGGCATCTCTCCGTCGGCCATCACCGTCGGCGGCGTGGACGACCAGGGCACGGTCGACCCTTCTGATGACACCCGCTACATCGACGGCAGCTTCGGCCCCACCGTGGTCGACAAGCTGGTCAAGCCTGACGTGATGGCGCCCGCCATCAGCATCTTCAGCACGCTCTCGCCCAGCTCCGGTCTGGACGACCCGACCCGCGCCCACATCGGCAAAGATTACATGACGATGGCCGGCACCAGCATGGCCACCCCCGCCGTGGCCGGCCTGGTGGCATTACTCAAGCAGGCCCGCCCCGACCTGGCCCCCGCTGACCTGAAAAAGATCCTCCAGCAGAGCGTCTACCACGGCCAGCAAAACCTGCCCATCGTCCAGGCCGACGCCGCCCTGGAACTCGCCAAAACCTACAAAGCCGCCTAGCTGCTTTCTCTGGGTCCGAAGGGAAAGCGGGGAAGCGCGGAAAGGTGGAGAGAGCGGCTCCCGGCGTTTTGGGGGATGGGCTGAGATCGAGTAGAGCCCTCTCAAAAGAACAACTGAGCTTGCCCCGACTAGAACCCTTTCAAGAGAATGTCTGAGCTCAGTCCAGGCGTTCCCTGCCCGACTCTCTCCGGCTTCCCATCTTTCCGGCTTCCCCTTCAAGGCAAAGCAAGCGCTATTTGCGGAGGTTGGCTCCTAGCGATAGGGCGCGGAAGGCTTCGGAGATGCCGTCGGCGAGGCCGCCTTCGGGGACGGCCAGCAGGTCGCGCAGGATCATGGCCTTGGTTTTGCGATAGGCGTCGCCCGGCACTTTGCCGGCCGTGCGGGCGCGTTCTTCGGCCACCGAGTAGAGGTATTCCAGCGGGCGCAGTTCGTCCACGAAGCCCAGGTTCTGGGCTTCTTCGGGCGGGAAGGTCATCCCCAACATCAGGGCTCGAGTGTAGGCACGCGGACTCAGGCGCACGCGGGCCAGCTGGTAGACGAATTCGGGCAGGGCCAGGCCGATGGCCGTCTCGTTCAGGCCAATCTTGTAGGGGCCGGGAGTGGCTACCACCATGTCGCAGGCCAGTAGTAATACGGCGCCCCCGGCCATGGCGTGGCCTTCCACGGCGGCGGCCACCGGTACGGGAAACTCCAACACGGTGCGGATGGTGCGTTCAAACAGGTTGACGGCGGCCTGAAATTCGGCCGGCGGCAGAGTGGGCAGCAGTTTCAGGTCCAGGCCGCCGCTAAAGAAACCGCTGCGGCCCGTCAGAACCACCGCCGAAGCGGAGCGCGCCTTTTCAAAGGCGGCCGCCAGTTCGGTCAGGAAGGTCGGATTCATGGCGTTGGCTTTGCCGTCGTCCATGCGGATGCGGGCCAGGCCCTCGTGAATTTCGCAAGTAACCATCAGATCTTACATCCTCTCCGGAATCTCGATGCCCAGCAGTCCCAGTCCCAGCTCCAGCTGAACCAGCACGGAGCGGGCCAGGCGCAGACGTGAGCCCCGAACCGCTTCGTCCTTTTCTTCCAACACCTTCGGGGAAGCCACCCAGAACGTCGAAAAGGCCTGGGCGAGTCCATAGACGTGCTCGGCCACAAAGTGGGGAGCTCGCTTGTCGAACGCCAGGTGGACGGCCGCGTTGAAGCCGTCCAGCATCAGCACCAGGGCTTTTTCCTCGGGTAGAATCACCTGAATAGGCGCTTCCTGGAAACCCTGTTCGGCCGCCTTGCGCAGCAGCGACTTGACGCGCACGCCCTGAAACTGCAGATAGGGTCCGGTTTTGCCTTCAAAACTGGTGAAGCGGTCCAGATCGAAGACATAGTCGGTCAGGCGGTAATTGGACAGGTCGGCAAACTTGAGGGCGGCCGTGCCCACCATCAGAGCCGTGCGCTCCCGCTCCTCGGCCGACAGTTCCTTACCGTAGCCGCCCTGCTCCATTTTTTCGCTGGCCCGCTCGCGACAGGAGGTGATCAAGTCGTGCAACTTGATGACGCCGCCCGAGCGGGTCTTGAAGGGCTTGCCGTCGGTGCCGTTCATGGTGCCGAAGCCGATGTGCTCCAACCGAGTTTCCTGGCTCCAGCCGGCCGCCTGGGCGGCGCGAAAGACCTGCACGAAGTGCATGGCCTGGCGCTGGTCCACCACATAGAGGAAAAGGTCCGGCTTCACTTCGCGCTCGCGCTCCACGATGGTGGCCAGATCGGTGGTGCCATACATGGCCGAACCTTCGGAAGAGACCAGCAGCAGCGGCGGAATCTCCTTTTTGTCTTCCTCACGATTTACGTGGATGACCAGCGCGCCCTCGCTGGGCACAGCCACGCCCGACTCTTTGGCCTGATTCACCAGCGTTTCCACCAGGTAGTTGACGTCGCTTTCGCCCTTCCACAGATCGAAGTGGATGTTGAGGGCCGTGAACTCTCGCTCCAGGGCGAACTTGCTGACCTTCCAGAAATGCTTGTGCAGAGCCAGATAGCCGGCCCGGCCTTTTTGCAGCTCGGCGGTGGCCTTGCGGGCCCGATCGCGATAAGCCACATCTTCTTTCATGCGAGCGCTGGCGGCCGGATACATGCGGTCCAGATCTTCCATGGAGACCGGCGATTCTTCCACCCACATCGACTCGTTGTAATCCGGCTTGAAGTAGGGCAGATCAGGCTGCTCGTCCTCCAGAGAGATGATCAACAGACCGATCTGCAAGCCCCAGTCGCCAAAGTGAGCGTCGCTGGTGACCTGATGCCCCAGCGCGCGAGCGATGCGCTGCAAAGAATCACCGATCACGGTGGCGCGCAGATGACCCACGTGCATAGGCTTGGCCACATTGGGTCCGGCAAAGTCGACCAGCACTCGCAGCGGTTGGTTCACCGGCACCAGGCCGGAGCGGGCGTCCTCGGCCAGGTGATTGGCCTGAGTGGCCAGCGCCTGGTCGCTCAGGGCCAGGTTGATAAAGCCGGGACCGGCCACGCTGGTCTCACGCAGCAGCGACTGGCCGCGCAGCGACTCTTCCAATCGGGTGGCCAGGGCGCGCGGATTTTCGCCCTTCTGCTTGGCGCCGGCCAGAGCGCCATTGCACTGGAAATCGCCCAGATCGGGGCGGGCCGTCCGGCGCACCTCGGCGAGGTTGGCGTCGAGGCCTTCTTTGGTAAATTCGGGCCCAAGCAGGTTGGTCAACTGAGTAGCAAAATCGATCATCCCCCAGGCCTATCACGATTGGGGTGGGTTAGGCAACCACATTTCTTGAGGTAGAGCTAAACAGGGACAAACCAGCCCCTGCAGAACTGTGAAGAAGGGTCAGATTGTTCACATTTGCGGCGGGGATTTTGGAATTGTTTCTCCAGCCTGTGTAACATGGTGGTTTGAGTGCTGGGAGGGAGTTACAAACGATGGCCAAGGCGAGACGCAAGGGCTTCTCGATGCTGGAACTGGTCTTTACGGCCGGCCTGATGGGCATGTCGGTCGGGTTGTTCATGTTGAGTGGCGGCACCCGACTCAAAGCCAAGCCCGGCGTGGATGCTCTCTCACAGGCCCTGGCCAACGATCTGGGCCAGGCTCGCCTGCTGGCCATGCGCCAGCTCAGCCCCGTGGCCGTGATGTTTCCCTGCGATTCCCAGCGTCCTCATAGCGCTTCCCTGTACCAGCTGGAGGGTCTTACCAACCCCCACGTCTCCCGCTCGCATAACTTCGCCGGAGACTTCCCGGGTTTCGCTTTCTTTCTCGGCAATTGGTCCGGCACCGAAAGTCAGGCTCCTCTGGTGGTGGGCACCAAGTGGAGTGACTTTGACGTCACCCAGTGGCTGCCGGCGGCCCGGGCCAAAGACTGCGCGCTGATCTTCATGCCCGATGGAACGGTTCGCGGAGTTCGGGACGGCACCGGGCTGCCCCAGTTTGACGGGGAGTATCACATCGCCGTATCCGCCGGCATTGGCTATTCGGGCAGCAATCTCAACGCCGCCGGCGAGACCAACACCGTCTGCATCAACGGTGGCGGCGCGATTCGCGTGGAAAATGGGCTGGCCGGTTCCTCGATTCGCACCACCGGGAGCATGCCCAGCTCGAACGTGCCTTCTGCTCCGGTAGAGCAGACCTACGTTGGGAAAGCTCAGGGAATCCCTCAGGGCAACAGTTCGCTGCCGGCCCCCAGCGGCACCGAGCCGACTACTATTCCTCCCGACGGTTTCGTCACCGTCACCGCGTTTGCCAAAGACCAGAACCAGTCTGGTGAGCGTCTCTTCCTGCGTTGGGACGTGATCCCGGCGGCGGGACGAGGCAAGGGCGTCTTTTCGATTCCCCTGGATAGCGACAAAGGGGTGGCCATGGATTTCAATCCTAATGCCACCACCTTTGCCGGCTCCGCTCAGGTCAAGCCGGCCTACCAGAGCAGTTATCAGTGGCGGCCGCCCGCAGATGCCCAGCCCAAAGATGTCTTCACCCTGCAGTTGATGATTCAAAATCAGGATACCGGGGTCTGGACCCCCGTGAAGATTCAAGAAGTGAAGATCGCTCCCTACGGTGCCGTACTTTTCGAATACTCCAAGGGCGGGGAACGGGGACTCTACCGCATGCACGCCAACGGCACCGGTACGAGGCGCTTTCACGTGGCTCCTTCGACTCCGGCTCAGCCCAGGAACTTCCACGAATATTGTCCGGCGGTATCACCCGACGGAAATCGGATCCTGTTCCTCTCCAACGACCGGCCGGGAGTGCCGGCCGGCTGCCAGGACATCTTTCTGACCGACCGGGACGGGCTGACCTGCGTGCCGGTCACTCGCGGGTTGCGTTGCGAAGCGGCCTGCTTCAGTCCCGACGGCAGCCACGTCGCTTTTAAGAACTACAACGGCTCGGTTTACCAATTGTGCGTGGTGCCGGTAGCCCCTACTACCACCGCGATTACGCCTGCCCACGTGCTGCCCAGCGGTGGGGCCGCAGGCACTGTGCTCGACGGCAGGGAAACGGCTTCGGGCTTCCTGCGTCACGTCTACCGGGACGAGCGGTGCTGCTGGGTTCCAGGTGACTCCGGCGATCCAGACAAGATCTACTTCGCTCAGACGCTCTATGGGCATCAGGCCCCCGGATACGAACTGGGGGACCATCCGTTTCTTTTCTACGATAAGGTCAGCCGCAGCGGAGCGCCGATTTCGGGGCCGACCAATTTCCAGCCCGACCAACTCCAATATGGAAGTTGGTCGGCGGCCCGCTCGCCGTTTTCCGGTAATCTGTACAGTGCTCTGGATGGCTCAGACCATCAGGGAGATCCGTTTATCAAGCTCGGTGGCGCCGGTTGGTCGATTCCCTGGCTGGGAAGCCCCGGTTTTTATGATAGCCAGCCCACGGCCTATCTGAGAGGCGAGGGGGCGGGCACGGAAGCTTTGCTGATCTGCCGCAGCCCGGCCAGCGACCCGGCCAACAATCAGCGCATTTGCCGGCTGCCTCGCGGGGCCACCAACGATGCCGAAATCGAGAATTTGACCCCGGACTTGAGCGCCAGCAACGCTACGTGGCCCGTATATCTCCGCTAAGGCCACCGCGCGGGTTGAGCATGGCCGAAGCCATCGTGGCCATGTTTGTGCTGCTCGGCGGCTTTACCGTGCTCTTTCGTCTCTTCCATACGGCCGTGCACTACTCCAACATTGTGGATTCGCGTCAGAACAAGGTGCGCATCGCTCTCAATAAGATCGAGGAGATCCGAGCCTGGAGTCAGTCGGTGCATCAGCCTGTGGGCAGCGAGCCTTTCGACGACACCTGGCTGTACTGGAATGACAAGATCGGCACTGACGACGAAAATCCGGAGATCCAGTGGAAAGTCAAAGTGCTCGAGCACGTGTTGTATTCCCCCTGCCAGAGCTTTGAAGCCGCGAAATTGCCCGGTCAGCGCCGCCAGATGGAGCGCAGCAGCAAGCAGATCGTGGTCAAGGTCAACGACGGAAATCCCGAAGGGAGCGGCCTGGGAGTTTCTCACCAGCCGGTGGTGCTGACCACACTCATCGGCCAGCCTTCCATCGACCCGGCCGCGGCCGGCAACTTCCAGGTGAACGTGGCCGGGGCCGACGCCAACCTGGGTCACGACGGAAGCGCGGGCCCTTATACGGCCACGCTTTCCACCGCCGGCAAAGAAATTCTCGACGTCTTCTTCCACTGGGACAGCCTGGGGGATGCCGCCGGCACCATCAAACCGACGGGTGCCGGTACCGCCAGGCAGGTTACCGTGACCCATATAATCAAGGTCCCTGACGGAACGAATATTTACAGCGTCCCGGGTCGCTGCAAGGCTTACGCTACCTGCAAATTTCGCGGCTACACTTTCGTGAACGCCAACGCCCCGGCCATCGATTTGCACGATCCATGAAGAGACGCGCCTTTACTCTGCTGGAGACCCTGATCACGGTGACACTCGTTTCGCTGGTCTTCGGCATGTTTGTCCTACTTTTACGCGACTCGTTCCAGCTCACGCGCCGACTGGCGTCCAAAGATGAAGCTCGCCGGGTGGCCCAGGTGGCTCTCGATCGGATGCTGACGGAAGCGCGCGAGGCCGACGAGATTCTGGCCGGACCGAACAATCAATTGAATCTCACCAAGGTTTATGCTCAGGACGCGGATCGTTGTCCGGCCCCCGTTTCCTATCCGCTGCCCGAGAACTATCCATTGCCGGTGCCGCCCGCGGTGGTGGCAACCTTCACTCCTTTTGATCCCAACACTCGGCGCCAGGTGCTTTACCGCCTTTCCCCGCAAGGCGCCCTGCTACGCGAAACCGGAGCGGTGGCCGGTCCTGTGGCCAACGGGTTGCAGCTGGCCAGTGGTCTGACGGGTTTACGCTGTGAATGGGCGGGGGGACCGAATCTGGGCAGCCAACAGTTGCTGGTGGTTGTCCTGACCTATCTGGACGGTCGCAACCTTCGGCCCATCAAAGGCATGGTCACCTGCCCGGGAGTCAAGAGAAATTGAGCGTGAGATCCCGCGGCATGTTGTTGATCGTCGCTCTGCTGGTGCTGGGAGTGGCTTTGCTGGCCGGCATGGGGCTGATGACCTCTCAGGTTTCCAACTATCGCGGAGTCCACTCGGCCGAGGACTCGGCCATGGCCGTGTGTTTGGCCCAGGCGGGTCTGGAAGACGCACGGCTCAAGCTAGAGCGCGACCCGCTGTTCCCGCCTCACGGCGACGGCAATCTGGTCGAGCCGGACACCGGGAGCAAACCTCAGGAACAATCGCTCTTTACCTACAGCGAGGACCTGTTCCTGGACAATAAGCGGGTGGGCTGCTATCGGGTCAGTGTCGACTCCAGTTTTGCCCCCGGTTATCAGTTCATTCGCGTCACTTCCAACGGGCTGGTGGGACCCACGGAGTCGCCCAGCGCCCAAAGAGTGCTCAGGGTCGACCTGGATATCAGCATCGCCCCAGGGCGCAGCCAGTCGACCTTTCAACCGATCAAGATCGAGGATCTGTCGGGTCTATAGGCAGCACCTGTAAGACTGGCACCGTCCGCACCTGCGCCAGTTCCAGACGGACCAGCTCGGCCACCGCCGGTGGCAGGCTGACCAGGCTGGTGTAGTCTCCCGCCAACAAGCGCAGCAGAGCGGCGGCAACCTCGGCTCCCAGCATTTCCCGCAGGCTGGCCTGGAGCACTCCGAGATGGGCCAGGCCGGGTTGGCGTAAGGCTCGGGCAACTTCCGGCGAGGCCTGCAGCCCGCGGCGCCGCAAGACCAGTTCCACCGCCTGGCGATAGCGCCGCAGTTCCGCCTCCAACAGCTCGGACTCCTCGTTTCGCATCAGCTCTAGTGAATCGACCGGCCGTAGGGTGCCGGTAACCCCCCAGATGCCTTCCGGCTGGGCCGGCATCCGCGGCTTCCCGGTGATCGGGTTGGCGGGGGGCTGGCGGCGTTTGAACTGGCGCAACGGACCGACGGTCGAGGAGGTCCCGTCCAGCGGCAGCAAACACGGCCCGTCCACACTGTGCAGCACGGCCAGGGTGAAGATGTGGTCAGGGTGTTCCAGGAAACCCTCGTCGAGCACCCAGCCGCTGGCCAGCAAGGCCGGCAGGCCCAGGCGTCGCAAGAGCTCGCAGAGCATGGCGTTGAGTTCATAACAAATGCCGGCTCCCAGCCAATCGGAGGAACGGCCGGCATGCAGCACTTCTAACTGGTGGTGGCCCCGTCCATGGTGAGGTCGGGCCAGCGCTTTCCGCGCTTCCGGATGTTGACCGAATTCGGCGTCGTAGGCGTAGTGAGTCTGCATGAATTCCTGGGCCGCCAGAGCTTTCTCCCAGGCGCTGCGACCTTGCTGGGCAGTCAGGAAGGCCGTCACTTCTTCAGGCAGTTGCTCCAGGGTTGGCTGGCGCCAGGCGGGAGGAACCACCACTTCGCCCTCGAGAGGTCGGGGTGGACTCAAAATTTCCACCTGGAAGCGCACCGGAACGCTGCGCTGGGTTTGCACCAGCACTTCACCCAACTCGCCGTGGCGCACGGAGATGGGTGTGGAGGTCTCGATTTCTCCGTGCAATCGGCTATACAGAGGTAAGGGCAGACGGCTGAGTCCGGGCTGCAGAGTTCCTTGAAAGGGCAAAAGACGCCCGGTCGGCTGGCCTGGAGCAAATCCAGCCAGTTGCTGACGGGGCAGGGGCAGCCAGAGTTGCCGGCGGGGGTCGAACTGCCCGCAAATCAGAGAGGTCGCGTAGAGATAAGGCCTTGGCAGGAGCTGGGGCTGATGGAAAAGTCCCGAGGCCGGCGGGCGCGTGAAGGCTGCCTCCAGCTTTTCGGTGGCGTTGTTGGCACCCACGAACTGGGCGGGAGTGTAGGGATTGAATAGACCCTCGGAAGCCTCGGATTGGGGGCCGAGGAACCAGTTGCGCAGTCTGGTAAACAACCCTTCGGGAGCCGGGGCCTCGGTGACGCGAACCACCGGATGAGGAGCGGGCGGCGAGACCACCGGTGGCGGGGGAGGAGGAGCAACCGGTTGCAGCACTTGCTCCAGCGAGCTGGCTTCAAAGTATTCCTCGAGTGCAGCCGTTGCTTCAGGGTTGTCTTCCCCGACCAGAGCGCGAGCGGCCTGAGCCGGAGTGCGGGCATCGGCCAGCCGTTCGGCAGTCCAATCGCCCAGTTCGCCAAAGCGTTCTCGCAGTTTTTCATCCAACTGGTAGTCGAGAATTTCGGCCAATCGCTCGCGGAGCGGGTTGGCCGGCTCTTCTTCCGAGGCGGGGAAATGGCGGGCATCCAGGTAGGAGTCCATGCGTTCTCGGCTGGTCAAGGGCAGTAGAATCTCGAGAATGTCCACCAGTTGTTCCTCGCCCGGGCCCTGGTAGAGGCAGGGCATAAGGCCTTGAGCCAGTCCGGTGAGAGGAGCGTCGGCTCGAATCACCAGTTCCGCGTTGACCAGCAGCTCTCCCTCGTGATAGGCGGCGGCTGTGCCGACGGGCGCGGAACCGACTCCCGGCAGCTCATAGACTACGCTCAGCTCTTCGATGGCGCGAATCGTGTGAAGGTCGTTCAGCCGGTTCTGCCAACCGCCCGGGGCCAACTGTTCGCGCTGCCGGCGAACGCGTGGCAGCACCGCCTGCAACGACCGCAGACAGGTGCGCAGTCGCGCCAGACCCGGACCGCATTCGGACGACACTTCTCGCCCTTCCCCTTGCAACCGGATTCGAAAGGAATCGCGAAGATTGCGGATTTTCAGTCCGCCATGGAAGGCTTCTATGGCTGCCCGCTGCTCCAGGTTGCCGGTTTGGGCCACCAGCAGTTTGCCCGTGCTTTCGAAAAGCCGCTCCAGGCTTGGGGTGTCGCTGCACACCAGTCCCGGGTGCTCGGCGGCCACCAGCCGTTTTTCTTTTCCCGGCCTGAGTTGAGCCAGAATGACCGGGAGCTTGCGGTCGAGAGGCGAGCCCTCCAGGCGGGTGTAGCAGGCCAGCAACATGCGGGCCAGAGCCCGGTCGCCAGCTAAAACCTCCCGATCGCCTCGTCGCTGAACCTCTGCTCCAATTTCTTCGAGGAACTCCCGCACCACCGCGCCCTCGACCCGGCCCGGAATTTCGAAAAGGTTGCACAAGGTGGGACAGGACCGATAGCCGCGTTCCCAGTAACCGCGCCGGTTCCCAAAATAGGTAAAGGCGTGTGTTCCCAGCACCTTGCGGTGATTGAACCAGAGCCCGTCGTCGCTGTAGACCCAGTTTTGCCGGGCCAGGCGTTGGCGCAGATCCGGCCAGAGTCCTCGTTGCAGCCCCTCCTCCAGCCACTGGTAGAGTCGGAAGCTGACGGCCTGGTGGGCCTCGCTGCATCCCTTCAGATGCTCAAGAACCTCGGGAAGCTCGACCTGCCGGTGGTCGCGAAGACCCAACCGGCTCAGTAACGAGGCTCCCAGCAAGTCCCCGATCTGGAGATCGGGATAAAAGCGGCCGTGGCTCCCGATCAGCGCCTCGCATTCAGCGCCGGGCACAAACAAATCGCGAGGAGTCCGCGGCGCTCCCAGGGCGTCCGGCAACCACGAATGGCTACGATATTCCGGCACCTGTTGCAGCACTTCGTCGCCGTGGCGACGGTAGAGCGCTGCCAGAATACGGGACAGCACCAGGGCCCCGGCTGCCCGCCTCGGCTTCTGGAAGACCGAACGCAGCATGTCCCAGGAGGGCTCTGAAGCCAGACCCAGCGCGCGCAACAACCGAACCTGTGCATCGTTGTAGTGCTGACTGACCAGGTGTTCGTCCAGGAATTCTTCCAATCCCAGCTCCGGGTCGGGCCAGAGCACTTGAGAGGCCTGACGGTAGCGGCCACGCCGGTCCAGCACCGGGAAGTCTTTTCCGAGCAGGGCCGGCCGGTCGGAAAACTCCTCGGCCAGATACACGAACAACAGTTGAGCACGCTCCTTTTGGCCGCGGGCGGCCGCCTCTCGATAAGCCGGCAGGAGATGGCTTTCCAGGAGCTGGCGAGGTTTGCTTTGCCCCAACCCCAGTTGCCGTGCCAGCGCCGACTGCACTTGCTCCGGGATCTCGCCGTGGGGATACCAGTCGACCCCCAGATCCGGCAGACCGGCGTCCAGCACCAGGTCTTCGGCGGGCAGCAGGCGGCTTCCGCGAGTCAGCCAGAAGGGATGGCTCGCCAGGAGTCGGCGGCTCGCGGCATCGGCAAAGACCTCGCTCTCCTGCTTCACCAGCCAGTCGTAAAAACTACGACGCAAGTCGGGAGAAGAACTCCAGGTTTCAGCAGGGAGCCGGCTCAGGCCCGCCAGCACTTCCGACATCGGCAAGGGGCGGGTGGCCACCGTGCGCATGGGGGTCACCTGAGCCAGCAATTCAGCGGACAACAGCGGCATGGTCGTCAGGGCGCAAGAATACAGGCGCTCGGGGCGCAAACAACCAAGACCGTCCACCAGCGGCAGCCCGTCCAGTCGTTCGGCCACCTTCAGTACCTGCTCGGGTGTCTGGAGAAAGTCCGGCTGCTCCAGCAGTGGACGGCCCGGGCGTGCTTCCAGGGTCAAGCGCAGTCGCAAAAGCTCTGAGGAGGTTCGTGGCTTCAGGAGCGTGCAGAAACTCTGCCAGGCGGCCGGACTCAGTTCCCAATCGCGCGTGTCCATGAGTTCGCGCAGGTCTCCCAGTTCGGCCACCTCCTCGGCCAGCAGGCGCCGCCCGGAAAGTGCGGGCCAGAGTGGCAGTCGATTGAGTTCCGGTCCCTGGAAATCCCGTGCGGCCAGCAGCTTCAGGAACTGCAGCAGTTGCGACTGGGTCCAGCCCGGCGGATCCTGGCCATAGAGGGCCAGGGCTTCCGGAATTCCCGCCGGTTTGCGCAGGGCGGCGGCGGCCAATTCCTCCGCCCAACCCCGGATTTCGGCGGGCGGCGCTTCGCGGAACGGCAGGCACACGGCTACTTCGGGTTCCACCAGAGCCCACTCACCCAGCGGGCGGTCCGGGAAGAGCGGTAGCGCCAGCAATTGCTCGGCCTGGGCCCGGCTGAGTTCGCCCGCCCGGGATGCCAGATATTGCAACACCGGCCTGGGGTCGTCCAGGCGCACCGAGGCCAGGTCCTGAACCAACTGATTCAGGCCGACCTCCGGCAGGCGCTCGGCCAGGCCCAGCCGCGATAACAATCGCTCACTCTCGGGCCCCAGGAAATGTCGATGCAGCGAGCCTTCATAGAGGGCCCGCAGCGCCGATGATTCCGCCCGATGCATCTGGCCCAGCGGCGCCATCTGGCCGCGGTCGTCGGGCAATCGCGCTTGAGCCAGCAGGCGGCGGGAGTCGCCCGCATTGATTTCGTCGGCGTGCTCGATCAGGTAGGCCAGAGCCGCATCCGACTGTTGGCCGCGGCCCATGGCTTCGAGCACGGCGGCCACGCCCACCGGTTCGGGAGTCAAAGAACGAACGTGGGCTCGCTCCCAGAGATCGGCCGGCAGGAAGGAGAGCTCGGGCAGCAGCTGGGGAACCTGCGGATGGGCTGGACGCAGGCGCGCTGTCGGGCCCACCAGGGGGCGGTCCGGCCAAAGGGGTCGCTCGGCCAACTGCCTGAGCAGAGCCTCGGGCACTTCGCGAAAGCCCACTTCCAACAGGTCATGGGGAATCTCCAGGACTCGGCCCGCCAGCAAATCCTGGACCAGAGTCGCCCAGTCCAGCCGGGGCGGATTCCAGTCGGCGTATTCTTGATCGAGCAGTGGCCGGCGCAAGCGGTAGAAGTCCGCCAGCAAAGGCTCGACGCAAAAGCAGGCCTGTTCCAGCGACTGGAGGCCGAACTGTGTGCTGAATAGGGGAAGACTGCGGGCTCTCTGGCGTATTTCCAAGGGACCGCCGCCGAGAATCTCCAGGCAAACTTCCGGGTCCGCCTGAATCGTCCCCGCTTCCAGTCGTTCCAGCAGATCCGCCGGCCCCAGCCGTTTCAGCGCCAGAGCTTCGAACAGGCCGTGCTCATCCCACTCGGCCGGAATCAGCTCCTCGGCCGGCCAGAACTTGCGCAAGCGCTCCTCGGCCCGAGCCAGTTGCTGGAGTGGACGACCGTGAAAGAGGGGGAGAGCCCAGAGTCGGTCGCTCAGTGCTTCCACCTCCGGGAGCAGCAACCGAAAGAGCAATCCCAGGTTGCCGGGCCGCACGCCTCGTTCCAGTTCGGAGACCAACGCCGCGAGATCAAAGACCTGGCACTGCAGGGTCTGTTCAGCCACCTGGCGAGCGCGCCCGTCCGGTGCCCAGAGCGGCAGCGGCAGCTCCAGTTCGAGCATCTCCGGCCGTGCCAGTCGGGTTTGCCTGGGCACCCGCCCGCCGGGAAGACAGGGCTGGTCGGCAAAGAGCCTGCCAACCGCCTCCGGCAAGAAAGCGAAAGGGCCCTGGGCTTCCCCGGGCAGAGGCAGTTGCTCCAGGGCTTTCAAACGCAGCAACGCCGCCGGGATTTGTTGCAGGATCCATTCGTTCCAGGCGGACTCGGGATGGATACGCTCCCGGTCAACCGGTAGATCGAAGTGGCTGTGCACCAGAAAGCGCAACCCGGACGGTTGATTGGTCGGCAGGTAGCTGTAAATGGTCGGCGCGCCGGCGGGAGGGTCTACCGCCTCTCCAAGGTCGTTCTGAAAAAGCGCCACCACCAGCCGGGTGCGGTCGGGGCGCCCTGGCTCGCGAGCCGGACCGGCATAGACGTGCTCGCTCTCGTCCACGCGAAACGCCTGTTGGTCGCGCCGCAAGACTTGAGAACCCCAACGGATCTCCTGCAGGTAGCTCAAGGCCAGCAGCACGCCCGGATCGAGGGCCGGAATGGCCTGGAAAGGCTTTTTCAGAGGCAACACCAGGGTGGTGCCGTCGCCCCGGATCGGATCGGGACGTTCCAAAGGTCGCGGAATGCTGACGTCGATGATCTCGAATTGGAAGACTTCCGAATAGATTTGGGGGCGGTCGGTGACCTCGTAGACGGCTTTGAACCCCACTCCGAAGAAACCGATCTGTTGTTTTTTCTTGGTGGTCTGCCCGATCGAGGTGACTCCGACCACGTCTCGCACGTCAAAGGGCAGGCCATCGTGCCAGACCACGACCTGGTGATCTTCGAAACGGACCTCGAAGGTGCGGGCCTGGGAATCTTCGGCGTTCTGCAGCAGCTCGAAGAGAAAATGGCCCGGCTGCGTGTAGACCCGCTGGGATAGCAATTCCTCGGCGTTGCTCAAGGAGATGGCTTTGGGAGCGCGGCTCAACTGCTCCAGGGCCTGCAGGGCCAGTTCCGCCCGCCGCTTTTGTAGGGATGCATCCAGTCCCCGGGCTGCCCGCGCCGGCAGCAGAGCCAGCGAGCGCTCCGCCGGCAAATCGGCTTCCAGGGCACACAGATAGGCCTCGTAGCTGTCGGGGTCCAGATGCTTCAGGGTGCGCTCCAGCATGGCGATGACCGCCAGTCGCTGCAGCGAAACCTGGGGCAGCGCTCGCCGCAAGACCGGCTCTAGCGCCGCTCTGCCGGTGAGGAGCTTGAGAACTTTGAGCAGGCTGGTTTCCGGCCATTCGATCCAATGATCGGCCAGTTCCAGAGGATGCTTCTCCAGGAATCCAGGAGTGGCACATAACCAGGCCAGCGGCGTGGGGTCGGAAAGCTGTGCGCAAGCGGTCAGCAGTTCGGCCGCCGGCGTGCCGGCAGACAGCGCTCGCTCCAGTTCGAGCTGCTGTTCCGCCAGCGGAAGTCGGGAGAAAGCGCTGCTTAGACTCGTAGCAGCACCTTGCCAATGGTGTTGTTACTGCCGACCAGTTCGTGCGCTTGCTCGGCGTCCTGGATGGCGAAGACCTTGTCGATGATAGGCTTGATTTGACCGCTCTCGAGCAGGGGCCAGACTTCTCTTTGCAGGCCGGCGATGATCTGGTTTTTTTCCTCGATCGAGCGGCTGCGCAAAACCGAGCCGCGCAGGCACAGGCGCTTGACCATCATCACCCCCATCGGGAGCGTGCCCTGGGCGCCTCCCATGAGGCCAATATTGACCAGACGGCCGCGGGGCTTGAGGAGATTGACGTTCATCTCCAGGTAAGAACCACCCACGGGATCGAGGATCACGTCGGCTCCGCCCCAGCCGCGCACCGCTTCGTCCCAGGGGTCGTGGCGATTGGCGCTGGCCGAAGCGCCCAGCTGCTCGCAATATTCCCGCTTGGCCTGGTCGCCCACGGTTACAAAGATGGGATTGCCCCAGGCTTTGCAGAGCTGGATGCAGGCCGTGCCGACGCCGCTGGCTCCGGCGTGCACCAGCACCCGTTCCCCGTCTTTCAGTTCGCCTTCCAGGCGCAGATTGAGCCAGGCGGTGGCGAAGACTTCCACCACCCCGGCTGCTGTCTCCAGGTCCATCCCCGCGGGCGGCGGCAGCGTGTGGCCCGCGGGCACGGCCGCATACTCGGCATAGCCGCCGCCGGCCAGCAGGGCGCACACTTCCTGGCCGACCTGGCGGTTGCTGACGCCGGGGCCGACTTTCTCGATGACGCCGCTGCATTCGAGGCCGAGAATTTCCGAAGCGCCGGGTGGGGGAGGATAGCGGCCCGAGCGTTGCGATAGATCGGCGCGGTTGATGGCGGTGGCGCGCACCTTGACCAGCACTTCTCCGTCTCTCAGTTCCGGAATGGGCGCGTCCTCCCAGACCAACTTACCGTCACGAATCAAAATAGCTTTCATAGAGGTGGACTTGGCCTCGTCCGGCCCGCCACCTGCCTACCCATTTGGTTAGAACTCTGGATCCCGGCCCCTCAGTCTGCTAACTTGGTTAGCACTTTGAAGAAGATTCTGCTGCGACTTTTCTTGATGACGATCGGACTGGTGGTCGCCCTGACCCTGGCCGAGGTCGGGGTGCGCTACGCCTATCCCGACGGCGGCATACCGGCCGCCCACCTGGAATCTGCTTCGTTGGAGGAATACACCAGCGTCCATGAGGATGCCGAGGCCGGCTACTTGCCCGTTCTGGGGCGCGGTGAATATGACACCCATGGCTTCCTCAAAAACGACTACGACCTGCAGAAGCGCAAAGGCAAGCGCCTGGTCTTTGCCGGCGACTCCGTGACCCACCGGCGGCGCCTGGTGGATGCCCTGCGCAAGCTCTACGGCGAGCAGAAATACGAGTATTGGAACGCCGGGGTCGAGAGCTTCAATACCAAGCAAGAGCTGGTGCTTTATAAGCGCTACAATGCAGTCATCAAGCCCGACGAGTTGATTCTGGAGTTCCACAACAACGATTTTCGCGCCACTCCCCTGTGTGTTCGCGAAGATGGCAAGTTCAAGGTCTACGAGCCGGGCATGAGCATCAATCCCTGGCTTTTTGAGCACAGCTACCTGTATCGCTGGGCCTGGCCCAAGGCCGATGATCGAAACAAGCGGGCAAAAGCCGTCTACGACAGTCTGGCCGAGTTCAAGTCCCTGCTGGCCGAACAGAAAGTGGGCTTTCGCATCATCTTGCTGCCGATGTTCAAGCCGATTGCGCAGTATGACAAGTCCGAACTCTGGTCGCGCGAGCTTTCTTTGCAGTATTTTAAGGAGCTGAACCTGACCTACTTCGACATGTTGCCGGTGGTCGAGGGCGCCCTCAAAGAAGGCCTGGAGGTTACCGAAAAGCCGGGTGACACCTTCCATCCCAACGACATGATCAGTGCTCGCATGGCCGCCGAACTCAAGCGTCAGGGGCTGATCGATCTTTAATTGCTGATATTGAGGTCGACGTCTCCCTGAATTCCCGGCACCCGCCCCATCGGGGTAACCTGCCAGAGGCTCCAGTGAAGGTCTGGAGACGGCCGCATCATCAAGCTGCGGAGCCAGATGGGGCGCGGAAACTCCCGGTAGACGCCGTAGGCTTCCTCGAATTCGGGCAGCAGGTAAAGAATCAAGGGGCGCTTGTGGGCCGCTTCCACTTGCTGAATAAAGACTCCCAATTCGCGCACAACGGTCTCGCGGGGTGGGCGAGCGCTGGTATTGCCGCCAAACTCCAGGTCCACCACCGGCGGCAGGGAATGGGCATCCGGAGGCGCTACCTTCAAGAAGTTGGCGGCCTGATCCGCCCCGGGACGGCGCAGGGTGAAAAAGTGGTAAGCTCCGCGGCGAATGCCGGCCGCCCCGGCTCCCTCCCAGTTGGCTTGAAAATGGTCGTCGACCCAGTCGCCGCCCTCGCTGGACTTGATGTAGGCGAATTCGATGCCTGCCGCCTTGACGGTCGGCCAGTCGATTTGCCCTTGATGGGCCGAAACGTCGATGCCTCGATGTTCGCCCTGACGCAGGCGAACGGGATTGCGCAGCCAGTGCACCAGTCCAGCCACCAGTGCTACCAGGGTCAGTCCGACCAGCATGCGTTTTCTCATCGGTCTCATCCTAGGGGGGCCGTGTGTCAGATCGAAGTCGCCGGAAAGGTCTCGGGCGGATTCAAAAGAAGCGCCCATCCATGAAAAAGCGCATTGCCCTGGTGGACGACGATCCGAGTGTTTTGGAACTTCTCCAGGTCGTTTTCGAAATGGAGGGACACGAAGTCACCACCTATTCGTCCAGCACGGCGGCGCTCGAGGCGGTCACCCAGGATCCCCCCGACTGTCTGTTGACGGACATCATGATGCCGGAGATGGACGGCACGGAATTGACCCGCAGGTTGCGCCGCAATCCTAGTCTCAGTGGGCTGTGCATCGTGGTGGTCTCCGGCAAGGTCTACGCCGCCGATAAACAACGGGCGCTCGATGCCGGCGCCAACGGGTTCATTCCGAAGACCCGCAGCAATCCGCAGGCCATCGTGGCGGAAGTGATGGCGCTCATCTCCGAAACGCTGACGATCGGCTTTTGGGGCACTCGCGGGACCATGCCCATGTCCGGTCCGCAGACCCTGCGCTACGGCGGGAATACCGCCTGCATCAGCCTGACCTTTCCGGACGGACACGTTTTCGTCTTCGATGCCGGCACGGGGATTCACGCGCTGGCGGGAGAGTTGATGGCCCAGGGCAAGAAGCTGACGGGCACGGTGTTGCTTTCTCATCCTCACTGGGATCACATCAACTTTTTGCCCTTCTTCACGCCTCTCTTCGTGCCCGGCAATCAGTTCGAGATCGTGGGGGCGGCTCAGGACGGATATTCTTTGGAACAACTGGTGGCCAACCAGATGGATGGAGTGCACTTCCCCATCACCCCTCGCGAGTGGGGAGCTCGCGTCAGTTATCGCAGTCTGAGCGAAGGAACCTTTGAGATAGGGCCGGCCAAAGTCTCCACCATGCTGCTCTGTCACCCCGGTAATTGCCTGGGTTATCGCGTGGAATTTGGAGGGCGCAGGTTTGCCTATGTAACCGACAACGAGCTTTACCCGGAGGATCATGACCTGTTCTCGCCGATCTACGTCAAACGGCTGGGCGAGTTTGTTGGGGATTGCGACATTCTTATCACCGACACCAGCTACACCGACGAAGAATATCCCAAGCGAATGAACTGGGGACATTCGGCCGTTTCTCGAGTGGTGGACCTGGCCAGGGAGGCCGGAGTGAAGAAGCTTTATCTTTATCACCACGTGCCGGAGCATACGGATGAGGACATCGATAGGATGCTGGAACAGGCAAATCGGCGGGCTGCCGGTTCTTCGCTGGTGTGCAAAGCCGCTCTGGCTCTGGAAACCATTCGACTCAACGCGGAGAGTTAGGTATTTAGTCCCGGTCAGGAACTGGACCGAGGGGCGGGGCGTTAGGCCCTGGAGTGTTTTACTCTAAGGGAATGAAGAAAACCATCCTGGCTGCCGCCCTGTTCATCCTGATTCCGGGTTTGGCCAGCGCTAACGAATTCGAGCGTCTGTCGCAGTTTGTCGGCTCCAACCCGACCGCCCCCGCGGCGGCGACCCCGATGACCTTGGGTCAACTGCTGGCCACGGCGCGCACCAAGTATCCGGAGGCCGTAGTCACGGGACGCTTCAGCGACGCGCGTTCGGTGTCGATCTATCGCAGTCATGCGGGCCTGCACTACGGCTACGACGTGGCTATGCCGGCGGGCACGGTGGTTCCGGCCGCCTGGGAAGGTGACGTGGTGGCCATCACTCCCTGGTACGGTCAAGAAGAGGGGATTTCCGTGGTCACCGGCTCGCGCGAGGCCACTTACGGACACTTGATCCCGGTGGCCAAAGTCGGCCAGCACCTCAAAGTCGGGGACCCGGTGGGTATCGTCGCTCGCAATCACGTGGACGTGAAGATGCGGGGCCCGGCCGGCGAGTTCATCGACTACGGCGCCGGCGAGGCGGAATTCGCGGTTGCCCCCGTGACGCCGGAGGAGCGCAATCGTTCTTATCTGTATGCCCGCTATCAGTTTCTCAACGCCCAGAAGCAACTCGACTCCGCTCAGGCGGAGCGTAAAAAGGCGCTCAAAAGCGGCGACGAATCAACGGAGTTGAAGGCCAAGGACGCGGAGTATGCCCGACTCTACGAAGAAGGCGCCATCGCTCGCATTGACTACGAGAACATGCACAAGAAGATGACGGCCTCGCTCAAGCAAGCCAAGTCCAAGCCGGCACGCCTGAAAGAACTGGCGGGACGCATTGCCAATCTTAGTTCTCAATTGAACCAGGCGCGCGGTCAGTTGAACGATGCGCAAAAGCAGGTCAACGTCAAAGCCGCCATGAGCTACCTGAACGCCTATCTGGCCAATCACCCGAATGGAAAGGCACCGGTGGTCGCCAGCGCCAAACCGATGAAGCTCGCTCCGTTGCGCCCTGATCTAGATGAGTTGCTGGAAGAAGGCGTGATCTCTCAGCAGGAATATCGTCAGATGGGTGGCCGGGCTAAAACGCCCCCGTCAACGACCGGCGCGCGCCGGAACCAGGGAGTAGTGGGCGGCGTCGGCACGAGCCAGTAGTTCATTCGCGAAACGGTCTTCCTGATACCACAGCACCTGCAGATGCAGGGTGGAAACGACGCCGCAAACCACCAGCGCAAAGAGGGATGCGCTCGAGCCGGCGGTTTTGAAAAGCAGGGCACTGGAAAGCACGGCGATGGTCAGCCAGAGTAACTGGTAGACGGGGCGGCGTTCCGCCTGCGAGCGTTGCCAGTTATGGCACATGTCGCCAACCGTTTGGCCCGGTAGATCTCGTAGTTTGGACAGAAATGCCTTCAGGTGCTGTCCGTCGTGGCCCTCCTGGCGTAATTCCCAGAGGCGGCTCTGCAGTTGACGCTGGAATTGGGAGCGAGAAAGTTGTTCGGCGATCATAACTCGAGTATAGACGAGGTACGCTCGGGCGGTGGTTAGCAACCTTGTTACGGATTCCGCCAACCTGTAAACAGTTCGTTATCAATTTAAGACGGACGTACCACGCAGGCGCGCGATGTCGCGCTGGGGCGGATGTCCGAACAGCCGACTGTATTCGCGGCTGAACTGAGACGGGCTGTTGTAGCCCACCTGATAGCTGACCGAGGCCGCATCGGCCACCTCGGAGAGCAGCAAGCGGCGCGCTTCCTGGAGGCGAAGCTGCTTTTGGTATTGCAGGGGGCTCATGGCCGTGACGGCTTTGAACTGATGATGCAGCCCGGAGGAACTCATGTTGAACTGGCGGGCGATGTGCTCGATGCGCAACGGCTCCGCGTAGTTGTCTTTTAACCAGCGAATCGCGCCCACGATCCCGGAGGAGTCGGGACGAGCCATTCGGCGCAGGCGGTCCCCCTGGGGTCCGACCAGCAGATGGTAAACGATTTCATGCTGGATGAGCGGTGCCAGCACGGGAATGTCGGAGGGTGTCTCGAGCAGGCGCAACAGACGGATCAGCGCGCCGGTCAGGGCGGGCGTCAGAGGACTGACGCCCAGGCCCGGTTGGTCGGGGGTTTTGACTTCCGTCTCGCTGTTGGTGCGAGACATGACGTCGGTGATGAGTCGTGGAGGAAGATCCAGTCGAACACCCAGGTAGGGTCCCTCGATCACCTTGCCCACCGTGGGCAGATCCACAGATACCAGCAAATAGTGGTTGGGATCATAGGTGTAGGTTTGGTCAGCCAGAGTCACGACCTTGCGACCCTGTGCTACGACGCACAATGCAGGTTGCTGCAATACGTGCGACGGCTCACTTTGGCCCTGCCAGCGGTGCAAAAAGAGTGTATCGATTGCGGTCTGCAGGTTCCCCTGCTCAGGGTGCAGACTTCCCGCCAGCTTTGCCAATTCGTCAACCATGTTCGCTGCCTTTCTCGTTTAGAAGCCGCCGGTGGGGCGGACGATGATTTCGCTGACCGAGACTTCGGCCGGCTGTTCGATGGCGTAGGCGATCGAGCGAGCGATTGCCTCCGCGGGGATGGCGTTGGAGCGGAATTCGTCCATGCCTTTCTGAGCGTCGGGGTCGGTAATGGTGTGGGCCAGTTCCGATTCGGTGACACCGGGACTGATGACGGTGACGCGAATATCGCGGCCCACTTCCTGGCGCAGCCCCTCAGAAATGGCTCCCACCGCAAACTTGGTGGCGCAATAGACGGCGGCCGTGGGTACCACCTGGTGGCCGCCGATCGAGGACAGGTTGATGATATGGCCGGACTTCCGAGCCTGCATCCGCGGTAAGGCGGCGGCGATGCCGTAGAGCACGCCCTTGACGTTGACGTCAATCATCCGGTCCCACTCGTCCACCAGCAGGCGGTCGAGGTTGGAGAGCGGCATCAGACCGGCGTTGTTGACCAGCACGTCCACCTGACCGTAAACTTTTTCGGCCCGGGCCACCAACGCCTCCACATCCTCGCGTTGGGTGACGTCCACCGCCTGAAATTCAGCGGTGCCGCCGGCGGCTCGGATTTCCTCGACCAATTTTTCCAGTCGCTCGGTGCGGCGGGCTCCCACCATCAGACGGGCGCCGCGCTGGCCCAGGAGGCGAGCGGTGGCTTCTCCGATACCGCTACTGGCACCGGTGATGACAACAACTTTTTCAGCAATCTCAGACATTTTTGTTACCCCTAGTTTTTCGTTTTCTGCGGTGCACCCTGTGTTTAGAGTATGCCTCACCGGGGCGGGGGACAGGTAGAAAGATGCTGCCGTCGTCTTGCCTGATCCTGCAAGCCCTATTTTTGAGATCTTTCCAGACACACGGGTTCGACTGGGGTCTGGCAGGCTCTCGCTCTGGTCCACTTGCCCAAACGAAAGGGAAGTGGATTGGGCCTACGGAACTGGCGCGGGTGAACGTTTTCAAACGACTCTGCGCAACCGCGCTCTGCACGGTGGCCATCGCGGGCTGCGGCAGCGACTCCGGTCCCCTCTTTTCCACAACTTCTGGCTCCACCAGCGCCGACTCCCCTCAGCTTACCGGCACCATTCGCTATCAGCGGCTGTTGCCGGGCACGAACCTTACGGCGGACTCTCCGCAACGGGGGCAGAGCCGGCTGGATTTTGCTCATCCGGTCGCCAGCGGATGCCGTTTCGTGCATGTGCAAGCATTGGACGCCGCCAACAACGTGTTGGCCGAGACCGCGACCAACGCTCAGGGCAGTTACCGGCTGGTGCTGCCGAACGGAACCGGACAAGTCAAGGTGCGGGTCCTTTCGGAAACGTTTCCAGTCGCCGGCTTTCAGGGCGGCATTCGTGTCCAGGACAACACTCGCAACGGTGCTCTTTACGGCTCCGACTCTTCTCTGGTCGAGCCCTCCGTCGGTCAACTCGATATGCTCTTGCCCAGCGGTTATGACGCTCAGGGTGTTCAGGCCGAAGGTGCGGTGCGCAGCGCCTCTCCTTTCGCATGCCTGGACGGGATTCTGACGGGTTACCTGTTCTGGGTTTCGGCAGGCGTGGATCCAACCACTTTGCCGCGCTGTGTGACCAACTGGAGCGAGCTGAATCGGAACACCAAAGGCGATACCAATACCGGAGCTATCGAAACCAGCCACTTCACCAGCGGGACCAACCAGCTGTTCATCCTGGGTGATAAGAACACCGACACCGATGAACACGATTGGCACGTCATGGTTCACGAGTTCGGGCACTGGATTCAGTTTAACCGATTCCGCGCCAACGGCGGCGGCGGCAACCACGGTTCGGGAGACATCAAAGATCCGCGTCTGGCTTTTGGAGAGGGCTTCGGCAACGCCACCGGCGGTCTGGCTCTGAACGACCCGATTTATCGCGACACCGATAGCGGAAACGGCAGTTGCCACAGCATGGAGCGCAACTTGAGCTTGTCGGATCCCAACCCCGGCTGGTTTTCCGAGGCCTCGGTGGAGGCCATGATTTTGGACCTCTTCGATCCAGTGGGACTGGAGGCTGGCTCGAACTTTCAAGACAATCTGGCTTTGCCGGTGACTCGCTTGCGGGAAGCCATGGATTACCAGAAGGCTTCTCCGGCTCTGACCACGATCTTCAGTTTTCTGGCCGGCCTGCGAGCCAATGGTGTGCTGCTCAGCGACCTCGAGCCGCTGTTGGCCAGCGTTACCATCAACGCCAATTTTGGCATCAACTCGGTGGATGATTTCGCAGCGGGAGAAACGCACTCCGCCGGCGTGGACACGGCCCTGCCGGTTTATCTGGACGTCACCTCGCTGGTGAGCCGCGCCAACTCCGATCAGCAGCCCGTTTCTTTGTCCTTGAAGCGTCAGTTGTCCACCGTCGATAACTGGATGCAGGGGAACAAACTGTGGAAGTTCATCGGCGATGGGCAACCGCTGGGGGTCTTGATTCAAAACAGTACCTCGGCCGTAGGCAACGTCAATCTCGAGGTCTATGAGGATGGAAGAAGCATCGGGTCCAGAGTGCCCGCTACCCCCACCACTGACGTTGTCTGGCTTTTCCCTACGACCGTTCCCGGTCGCGTCTACATTCTCGACTTCACGAATCAGGGGCAGACGGACACGACCGTCCAGGTCCTGTTCGAGCACTGATGGGAGTTCAATCTAGGATGATGAGAAGAATCGCTTTCTGGCTGGCCCTGGGGGCCGCCTCGCTGGCCAAGCCCAGTCTGCCGGTGGAGATCAAGAACGCTGGCAACCATGTCACGGTCGTCTTCCAGAAGCCCGCCCAACAGATCCAGGTGGAGGTAAAGGGCACCGGCTCCGTCTCGATGGCGGCCGTTTCTCGAGAAGCTTCCTCGCTGAATGCCGGTCAAGAAATCCAGGTTCCGGTTCGCTACCAGGTCAGCGACCGGAATGGTCTGGGCGGTCTGGCGGTACACGTGAGCGCCGACTTCGGCGCCGGTCGGGAGTCGCAATGGCGGACTTTCGACCTGGTTTTGCCGGCCGCTCCGGTGCGAGCCAGGACGCAGTCAGGCAACTCCAGCCAGGACGTCATTCTGGTGCCCAGTCAGACCAAGATCCCGCGTTAAGTTTACAAGCCGCTCCCTGATCCCCGAGCCCATTCCGTGATAGAGATGGTTTATGCTGATCGGGAGCGCACCCAAACGAGACTGGACCGTTCTTTATTATTTGAACGGCAACAACGACTTGCAGCCCGACCTGGTGCGCAACCTGATCGACGTGGAAAAAGTGGGACCCACCGACCAGGTGACCATCGTGGCTCAGTTGTCGCGCGGGCCCGAGGAGAAGAAGTCCAAGCTGGACGGTGACTGGACCGGCATGCGCCGCTACGTAGTCGGTCAGAGTTCTTCCCGTTCCAAGCTCGGCAGTAAGCCGGTCCACGTTCAGGACCAGTCTCCCAACCACGGAGACAGCGCCACGCTGGCCGATTTCCTCGACTGGGGCCTGAAAAACTACCCGGCCAAGCACACCATGCTGGTGATCGGAGATCACGGTAAGGGATACCAGGGCACCGGCTTCGACTACGTCCACAAGGACGTGCTCGACCTCAAGGAGTTCCAGCAGAGTCTGGCCGGGAAAAAGCCCGACCTGTTGGTCATGGACGCCTGCGAAATGGGAGCCGTGGAAGTGGCTTATCAGTTGCGAGACTCCGCCAAAGTGCTGGTCGCCTCGGAAGAAATCATCGGCACCGTCGGCCTACCCCACAAAGACTTCCTGGGTCACCTCATCGCCAACCCCAAATTGACGCCCCAGCAGCTGGCCAAGGACTTCGTCAACCTGTCGGCTGACGATACCATCCGACGCTCCGAAAAAGGCAAGCCGCAGGCTGCCGAACAGCTGGCCGCCATCCGTCTGGACCGTATGGAGGCAGTCGCCGAGAGCATGGGTGAGTTGGGGCGCAGCCTGGCCGCCAGCCAGGTGTCGCGGGCGAAACTGAAGGAGCTGATCGAGGAGACTCAGCACTTCAACCTGGACTCTGATGTGAAACCAGACTGTGACTACCGGGACATCGGCCACTTTTGTCGCCTGCTGAAGGAAGGCGTGCAAGACCCGAAAGTGCAAGCGGCGGCCCTGCGGGTGGAAAAAGTCTTGCACAGTGCTCTGCTCAGCAATCAGAATTCCGGCGAGGAGTTGATGGAGGGCAACGGGCTTTCCGTCTATCTGCCGGCGGGCCGGATCAAAGCCGCTCCCACCATGAAGTCTCCGGGGGGCAAGCATAAACTGCCGCAACTGGCTTACCAGCAGCTGGAATTCGACAAGGCCACCGGCTGGTCCAAGTGGCTGGAGAAGCGCTTCTAACTTATTTGGACCAGGCTGGAGCACCGGCCTTGATCATCAAGGCTTCGGTCGGCCAGTAGCCGCGGCGCACCGACTCACACGGGCTGGTTTCGCGTTCCGACCAGACTAACCGCGGTTTGCTGCGCAGCAGACGAGTCACGTTATCCAGGGTCTCATCGGCGAAGTGCTTGCTGCCGCCGCACAGCAGGCGCTCCAGACGCCAGAGGGCGTAGAGCTGAGCCGAAGAGTTGGGCGCTTCCAGGTAGGGCAGTAATTCCTCGATGCGATTGGGAGCGGCCAGCACTTTGTCCAGGTCGGAAAGGTCGGAGGGCTCGGGGATTTCCGAGGCGGTCGGAGCCGCCGGGGTCGGCTCGCTTTCCAGCTGAGGACCCACGAATCCACGAGGGGTTTCCGCGCGTACTACGGCTACGCTCAGAGTGGGACCGGCCGCCGGCAGGTTGCCGGGAGCCGGATGGTCGCCGATCCAGACGGCGGCTGTCAGGATGCGTTCCAGGCGGGCCTGGCTAAAGTAGCGCACGAACTCGTGCCCTTGCGGAATGTCGCGCTGGTCGAAGAAAACCGCTCGGCGCGAGAAGACGGAATCGTACTGGCTCTCGGTCATGCGTGGAAAGGAGGAGCCGCCCGCCATGCCGCGGATGGCGTGACGCATTTGCAGCACCTGGTCCCGGAATCCGGAGCCCACGTAGGGGGAGATCGTCATCCACATCAAGTCTGCCTTGGACTTGGGACCGTCGAAATCGATCTGGCCGTTGTACCAGACGTTGTAATCCAGGTCGGAGCCGGTCAAAGCCCAGCTGTTGTAGCGCAAAGGCTGATCGGGATCGTAAGAGGCGGTCTTGGGAATCTCGTCTTCGTAAACCATGTTGGGAAACAGCGCTCCGGCCGAAACCTCGCAGCCCAGGCTGTGAGCCATCACGTCGATTTTGGCGTTGGGGAACTCTTTCTGCAGACGCAGCAACATTTGTCGGGCGGCGTTGTGGCCTACGATGCGGGCTCGCTCTACTTTGGTCAGATAGGCGTTCTTGGATCGCCACGGAGTCAGCGCACCGGGAGCGGCCGAGTCCCACTCCAGTCCCACCACCACGGTTTTACGACCTAACTTGTTGAGCACTCCGTAGCAGCGGTCGGCCACTTCTTGGAACTGATTGGCCCCATCTTCGCGCGGCACGTTGTAGCCGTGGACGAGCACCACGATGTGCTCGGGCTGGTCCTGAATGCGGTGAACGTTGTAGAGCGTTTCGCCGACCGTGAACTCGGACAACTGCGAGCCGTCTCCCAACCAGGCCAGGGCAAAAGGCTGTTGGGCCAGCACCGCCCCGCTCAGCCACCACACCATCAGGAACCGTGTAAAAATCTTCAATAGAAAAGGCATACTAAGCCTCCGGGATAGTTCCTGCGCAGGGACCTTTTGCTCGGCGGGTGAACGCCAAAGGGAATGGAGCAAATGGTTTTTGTGGCCGTCAGCCCCGACGGCAAGCGTCACGAGTGGACGCTGGAGGATGAGGATTATCAGGTCGGCCGAGCCGATGGGCAGACACGCCCCTATCACCTGGCCGTGGAGGGAGATCCGCACCTTTCCCGTCAGCACTTCAGCGTCCGTCTCCACAACGGGCGCATGCAGGTGCGCCGCAATCCGGGAGCGCGCAATCCGATTTTTTGGAACGGTCAGGAAAACGACGCCTTCGAAATCAAGGTCGGCCAGTTTTTCACCACCGGCAAAACTCAGTTTGGCTTGCGCCGTCAGCAGGCCCCCGGAGAGCTGACCCTCTTCGGTTTCTCCAAAGAGAAAGCACGCTTGCGCCGACTGCAGGATTGTTTTGACGCCGTCATTCAGTTGCTCGAGCGGTTGCGCAAAGACCCGACCAGCTCCACTCCCTGGCGGCCGGCCTTTGAAGTCATTCACAATCTGTTACCTCGGGTGGAGCAACTGCTTTTCGTGGAAATTCTGGGCTCCAAGCAGCGCGTCCTCGACCGCCAGGGCGAGGGCGAGGAATCGATTCCCGGAGAGCTCGTGCGCCAGGCGTTGGAGCAATATTCCACCGTCACTCTGGTCACGCAGTCCCACAGTCCCGAGACCGACCAGACGGTGGCGGCCATCGCGCGCTGGCGGGTGCTATCGCCGCTGCATGGCCTGGAATCGAGTTCCTACGCCTTGAGCGCCAGCGGCAGCGGCTACCTGGAGCCGGAGGATCTGGAGGAGGTGGCGGCCATCATCGACCTGGTGGCGGAACTGGTGGGGCATCATCTGGTGGTGCAGCAGGCTTCGGAATATAGCAACCTGCTCGGCGTTTTCGGGCACCACGTGGGCACGCTGTTCAAGACCTCCGGGGCCCTGAGACTCTGGAACGATCGCAGTCAGAGCCCGGAAGTGCGCGGCGTTATCCATCACTTGCTGCCCATCTGGGGAGTGTCGCAGGCGATCTCGTTGCACAAAAAGCAGGGAGAGCAGGGTGCCTTGCCGGCGGATTGGGTGCTTCCCGGCTGGAATGACCCGCCGGCGGTGCTGGCCAGTCTGCGCTCGCTGGTGGCTTACTTGCACAGCAGCGTTCAATCGGAACCGCCTTTTTTGCCCTGGTGGCTGGAGGGCCAGCCGCTGGCCCTGGAAGAAAGCCCTTTGCTCAGCCTGCCGCCGCTCAACGACAACCCGGTGGTGCTCGACAAGACGCTGGCGCTGACCATCGGGTTGGTGGAGATGCTGAACAATCTGCGCAAATATCCCGAACCTCGCGGAGCGGGACGAGAAGATCGTCGCGAATTGGCGGAGCTGCCCGAGGAAGAGCGGCGCGTCCATTTTCGCTGCTACCTGGAAGGCGAAACGGCCGTGGTAGAACTCGAACAACCGGTGGTCACAACGGGGGATGGCTCTATCCCGCAGTCGCGCAGCCTGGACCGCATTCGCGCGCTGGAGTCTCGGTTGTTGGGAGCGCTGGTGGAAACCGGGCGCACCGAGAAAGTTTCGGTGACCAGTCTGGAGCATATCTTGCGCGTGCGCCAACGCTGGATCTATCACTGGGGAAGGTTGTGCCGATGAGAAACCTGAGACTTTTCCTGATCGATGACCGTCCCGTCACCGAGATCGAGACCCGGTTCCTGGATTTGCAGCGAGTGCCCAATGGCCCCGATGAGGACCCTTCCCTGGGAACCTGGGCCCAGCATTTGCGCCTCTGGAGCGAGCATCAATGGCGGCAAGAACCGGATCTGGTCCTGATCGACTGTCGCTTCGAGGACGACTACCAGTATGTTCCCATGTCGGAAACGCTGCGAGGTCACGATCCGCGCGGTCTGCTCCATGGCGCCATCTTCATCGCCCGCATGTTTGGACGCGACCGATTCCACCCGTTTGGATTCAGTGTTTATAGCATGGATGCCTCGACCTTTCAGAGCGACGCCTACGCGCAGACCTTTATGGGCTTCCTGTTGGCGATGCGGGACTCCACTCTGGCCGAAGGTAAAACCGGTTTTGTGCGTGGGCGCAAAGATCGCGAGCTGGTGGCCACCTGCGCGCAAGAGTTGGGCCGAACCGTCAGTCAGAATCCCGCCACCGCCTGGGGTCCGGCTCTGCAAATGTTTCGCCAGCGCCTGCGGGAGGTGGTCGACTTACAGGCCATCGTGATCGAAAAGGACAGCTGGCTGAAGTGCCTGGACGGCTTGCGCAACGGCCGCACTCAGGACCTGGCCCTCTCCTGGCGGCGTTTTGATGGTCAGGAGGACTGCGTTCGCCTGGACTCTCTGTTCGCCGAAGCCCTGAAGCAAGATCTTTGGACCCCTGAGGCGGTGCAGCTGGCCGTCGACTGGCTGGAGTCGTTGCTGGTACTGGGAGACTACCTGGGCGAAGCACGCTCCTGGGTGCAGGGACTGCTGGATGGCAAGGACCCCGAAAGTCTGCCGGTGCCGCGCGGCCAGGACGCCCACGGTCAGAGGCTGACCCGCTTCTTTCACGCCTGCGCCGGCGTGGTCGCCTGGTACGAAGATCGCAAGGCCGGAGGCAGTGAGAGCAGTTCCAATCTGATTCTCGGGATCGGGCTTTCGGACAAGCAGTTGAACCGCTACTTTAAGCCTCTCCTCGACCTGCCCTGGGGCAAAGTGGTCGACTTGCTTGATGAGGGGTGGAGTACCGGCATCTGGCCGCTCCCCGGCCAGTGGGAATTGCACCGGGTGGTGCGCGATTGGGCTCGGCAACTTCATAAGACGGAGTTTCCCCTGACCGGACCGGGCGCGTGAGCGAAGACGAAACGCTCAACATGACTTTGAGCAGCCTGGAGAGCTCCAAAGGAGCTTCCCAGGCTGCCAATATCCCTGGCTATGAGTTGCGCGGCGAGTTAGGTCGCGGCACTTTCGGGGTCGTCTGGGAAGCCGTCCGTATCCAGACCGGGCAGCGCGTAGCGCTCAAGCTGGTGATCCACGAACAGCGACTGCATTGGGAGTATTTCCGTCGCGAGCTGGCTCTGCTGGTCGATCTCGAGGACCATCCCTACACCTTGACGGTGCTCGACGCCGATCTGTCACACAGCCCGCCTTTCATCGTGACGCCGCTGGTGGAAGGCGGTTCGCTGCAGAACCACCAGAATGCCGAGCTAGCGGTCTGCTACCGCTGGATCGAGCAGATGGCCGAAGCGCTCCATTACATCCACAGCAAGGGCGTGATTCACTGCGACCTCAAGCCGTCCAATATTTTCGTCACCAACAGCGAGACCATCCGGGTCGGTGACCTGGGCCAATCGCGCCGGGTGGTCGACGGGGAAGTCTCCTGGGGCACCATCGGCTACATGGCGCCCGAGCAGTGCGACCAGCCTTTGGGCAAACGCGCCACCCCCTCGGTGCTCTGGGACGTTTACGGATTCGGGGCTACCGCCTACTGGTTGCTCACCAAGAAGCGGGCGCGGATTTTTGACAGCGACCAGCGCCGTCTGGCCGGAGCCACCGGTGCGGGTCAGTTGGCCAGTTACTACGTGGATTGCCTCAGGAACAACGAGTTGGTTCCGATTCGTAAGCTCAATCCCAAAGTGAGCCTGGGCATCGCGGCCATTATCGAGCGTTGTCTGGAACTGGACCCCGGGCGGCGCACTCAGTCCATGGAGGATGTGCTCGAAGATTTCGGGCGCTGGAGGCGCGGCGATCGGCTACTCGCCTTGCGTCCCTGGACTCCCCGCTACCGTCTGCAGGTGGCCATGCGCCGCCCTGCCTTTCAGCTCTCCGCCCTGCTCGTCTTACTCCTGATCCTTTCCCTTTACTACGCCATCACCAGCTACCGCCAACGTCAATTTGCGCTGCTAACGCAGAGCGGTCTGCATGCCCTGGAATCCGGCCGCACCGAGGAGGCCTACCTGCAGTGGGTGTCGGCGCTGGGTTACGCGCCGCAGGATCCGACCACTCGGGCGCGCCTGTCCTTTCTGCCGGTGTTGATGACTTTTCCGGGCCGGGCCGAGATCAGCTCGGTCGCCTACAGCGGCGACGGCAGTCTGCTGGCCACCGGTGCCAAGGCTTCCAGCACCAGCCCGGCCGCCAGTGCACGTGTCTGGGACAGCCGCGACGGTCGCCAGCTTCTGGAAATCAAGCACCGCGACGGCATTCAGAAGGTGGCCTTCACCCCGACCGGCCGCCCTCTTTTGGCCACGGCTTCCTGGGATAAGACCGGTGTGGTGGTGGACGTGGAGGCTTCCAGGTCGCTGTTCCAGATTCAGCACGGCCTGGGGCGAGAAAGTCCAAGCTTGACCGACGTCGCCTTCAGCCCGGACTCGAAGTGGCTGGCCAGCACCGCTCAGGACGGCTCCATTCGCCTGTGGACGGTGCCCTCGGGGCTTCCGCAGAAACTGGAAATGCCCAAAGAAGGCCCCGACGGTCAGTATCTGCTGACGCAGCCGGTCACGTTCAACGGAAACAGCAAGTTGCTGGCCGGTCTCTCCACTCCGCGCAGTGTGCGCCTGTGGGACACTCGCAGCGGACGCGTCTTGCCCTTCCGATTCGAAGAGACCTCCGACATCAACGACCTTCATTTTCATCCCCGCCTGCCTTACCTGGCGGACGCCTGTGAAGATGGCACGGTCACGCTGTGGAACAGCCGCGACGGCAAGCTGGTGCAACGTCTGTTGCACGGGAGCCGGGTGAACTACTTGAGTTTCAGCCACGACGGCGACTTTCTGGCGGCTGGCGGCGAGGACGGCGTGGTACGTGTTTGGGATCTGCGCACTCAGCCCTGGAAGTCTTTCGACCTGGTGCACCAAAAGCCGGTTCGCAATCTGGCTTTTTACCCCAAAGAACCGTTGCTGGCGGTCGGTATGGGTGAGAAAGAAGAGCTCTGGTCTCTGAGCGAATCCAACGGGGCGGTCCGGGTCTGGAATCTGGCCAATCGCAAGGCGGTCAGTGACACCTTGCCGCATGACGGCCCGGTCACTCAACTGGCCTTTCATCCGCGCGCCGACCAGCTGGTCTCCAGCTGCGGTTCCGGCCTGCGCGTGTCCTCGCTCTACCCTGGTTCAGCCCGCTGTTGGGGGCTGAGTTTGCCGGGCAAGGGAACGCACCCGCCTCTGGCTCCGGGTCAGGGATTGCAGGCTGAACCGGTCAGCGGTGGCGGTCTCCAGATCAAGGATTCCAAAGGGCGCGACTTGTGTCAGGTCAGCCACGGTGAGGGCATCGCCATCAACGCCTGGGCCTTCAGTCAAGACGGCCAGACTCTCATTACCGGTTCCGAGGATCGCACCGCCCGCCTCTGGCGCCTGCCGGCCGGCACCCCCCTGGGCAATCCTTTGCCTCACGAGGGAGCGGTTACGGCCGTCAACTTCAACGCGACCGGCGAGTGGGTGGCCACCTCTTCGACCGCCTGGAATTCCACCACCGTGCGCTGCTGGGAAGTCGAAGACGGCACCCCCATCTCGCCTCCGCTTTACGGCGCCGAACAAGAAGTCAAGCAACTCGACTTCTCCGCCGACGGCTACTGGCTCATCGCCGATGGCCTTTCCTGGAACGTCCAGGTCCCCGACAGCGAAACCGACCAACAACTGTCCTTGGACATCAGCCGCCGCCTCAAAGCCGGCTTCGGCCCCAAAGGCCTGGTCGTCCCCCTGCCCTGAAGTCTCAGCTTGTTCGCTTCGGAAGTTTGCGAAGCAAACCCCGGAGACTGCTCTAAGGCAGTCTCCAGTTGTCAGAGGTTGTCAAAGGTCTAAGCGGAATACCCGCTATATTGGTCACCGGGGGTATTGGAAAGGTGTGGAACTTCATGAAAAAGCTGGTTGCAATGTTAGCCCTGGTCGTGATGGCACAGGCCGTGCCCGCCGACGACCGTGGCCGGCAGGCGGCGCTTGAAGTTCCGGGTCACAATCACGCCGAGCACGCGGACCACGACCATCATATCGAAGTGATCCAGGTCGGTCAGCAACAGTGGTTCATCGCCGTGTGCTCGCGCAACGACCTCAATGTCCGCTTCAACAACATGAACGACGCGCGCCGGGCGGCCGACGATCACGCTCGCGCCACCGGTCACAACACCGGCGTCATCCGCGGCTAGCAAATCAGGCGCCCGTTCTGCGATTGCTGGTCCCGAAAGGAGAGGAGGCGAGACCTTGGCCGACTCGGCGGAATCCAGTCCAGAGTCGGAGTAGGGCTTGCTGCCGGGCTTACGCGGCTGCGGGTAGGGGAGTTCTTAAATCCCCTTTTCCGGGGTCCACAATCGCCGTGAGTGCCCGCAATGCCGGCCCTTTACTTGTGGCCGGTTCGTGTTGATAACAAGGGTATGAGCATGGACCGTCGCCAGACCAGTCGCCTGAAATGCCGTCTCCCGTTGCGCTACAGTCGGGGAGGTTCGCGGGTTTGTGGCGGTTACACCATCGACATCAGCGAGACCGGCGCTCGCCTGGTGTTGGACGAAGCGGCCTCTTCTCCGGCTCAAATCACGCTGGAACTGGAAGGTCGCATCACCGTGCTGGCTCGCACCGTCTGGGCCGAGCGCCTTCCGGATGGAAAACGCCTGGTGGGAGTCACCTTCGAGGGCATGCACTTTGGTCAGTGCCTGACCGTCAGCAGCTACCTTTCGGAACTGGTGGCCCGAGCCGCGTAACAGGGCCCGATCTTGAGCAGTGCCTGCTCTCGACAGGTTTCCACCTGTTCCAGAATCAGATCGGCCACGCGTTGAATGGGTTGCCCCCGTTGATCGAGCAGCCCCTCGGCCAGTCCGCGTGGCTTCGAATAGGCTTCTAACTCCACCATCGAACGCTCGACGTGGGCGGTCCATTCGCCCTGCAGAGGTCCCACGTCCACCAAGGTGACCCGAACTCCGAGAGGACCGGCTTCGGCTGCGATGCATTCGCTAACGGCCGTAATGGCGGCATTGGCGGCTTCGATAGCGCACCAGCCCGGGCCCCGGTAGCCCGAGCAGACCACATTGACGAAATGCCCGTAGCAGCGCTCGCGGAACTGGGGCAAAAACTTGTGCATCAGACGCCAATTGGCCCAAAAATGGGTCTCGAAGTAACGGCGCATTTCTTCTTCCGAAAGTTCCTCGAAGCAACCGAGCAAGCCGAAACCAGCGTTGAGAAAAACCACGTCGACGCCATCCAGGGCCTTGCAGGAGCGGGCCACGGTGGACTGGGCTCGGTCCCCTTCATTGATATCGCAGTAGTAGGCCAGGGAACGTCCGGGCGCGAGTTCTTCGAAATTGCGCAGCGCTTCTTCGTTGCGTACGCTGCCGGCGACAAAGTGTCCACGCGCCAGGGCCATTTCGGCTACGCGCCGCCCGAGTCCGCGGGATACTCCGGTGATGAACCACCGTCTCTGGTTACTACAATTGCGTCCCATAATTCTTAGTATTTCTCACTGTTCAGCCAAAATACTGCAGCAGGGCCATTCCCGTGGCCAATCCGGCTGCAAAGGGCAACCAGGGCAGACGCACGGTGGCGGAGACCCGGCGGCGAAGTTGCGAGCGCCAGCACGAGCCCTTGGCGGGAGGATGGCGTAAAAACTCCAGGGCTTCGCGCGCCGTAGCCGGACGGTCCGCCCGTCGCTTCTGCAGCAGCCAGCTCGTAAGGCATGCCAGCGTTCCTGAAGTTCCCATCGGATGCGGATTCTCGTGCAATATCTTGAAAAGCAGATTTCCCACGTCTCGAGCTTCAAAGGGCAATCGGTCTTCCAGAGCTTCGTAGAAGATGACGCCCACCTGGTAAAGGTCGCTGCGCACGTCCAGGGCGTGTCCCTGAACTTGTTCGGGAGACATGTAGGCGGGAGTGCCCAGAATCATACCGCTGACGGTGGCGCGGTTGCTGCCGTCGAGATTGCGGGCCAGGCCGAAATCCAACAGGCGCAAACGACCGTCGGGTTGGACCAGAATATTGTCGGGCTTGAGGTCTCGATGCACGATGCCCTCGGCGTGGAGATAATCAACCACCTCGAGCAGTTGAGCAAACAGCTCGCCCCGCTGTTCCGGATGCAGCTTGAGATACTCGAGCAGTTCTACACCACCCACTCGCTCCATCGTATAGAAGGGGCGGCCTTCGAATTCGCCCTGCTCGAAGGCTTTGACCAGGCTCGGATGGCTCAGTGTCTGAGCCAGTTGGAACTCACGCTCAAAGCGCTGCAGATCTTCCTGGCTTTTGCGGTCGGAGTGCAGCAGTTTGACGGCCACCTGTTTGTCGGCCAGCCCGTAAACGTCTCCCCAGCCACCCTGGCCTAGAAGCACTGCGTCGGTCAATCTCGTTTGCACGGTCAGCATTTTTGCCTCCTGAATCTGATACCAGATTACGACCGCCGCCCTATGGCGTCCAATACAAGCTTCCCGGATACTCATAAAGGCAACTTATCAGGGGAGGCGAAAAGCAAAAAATCACATGTCCGCTGAATCGACCGCATTCCTGGGCTTTGAGCTGCGCCAGCTCACGTATTTCGTGGCCGTGGCCGAGGAGCTGAATTTCCGCAAGGCCGCCGAGCGCACTTTCGTTTCCCAGCCGGCTCTCAGTTACCAGATGAACCAGTTGGAGGAACGCCTGGGCGTGCGCTTGCTGGAGCGCGATCACCGCGGGGTGGCCGTGACTCCCGCCGGGCAGCTCTTCTTGCAGGGGGCCCGCGACCTGCTCAGCCAGGCGGCTCGATTGACTCGTGACGTGCAAGAACTGGAGGGAGGCCAGGAGCAAGAGCTGCAGGTGGCTCTCGAAGAATACATCCACATCGCGCGCATGCCCGCCGCCATCCGCGAAGTGCGCGAACAGTTTCGTAGTCTGCGGCTTAAGACCACTCACTTGCCGGTGGACGAACACGTCGAGGCCATTTTGTCCAGGCGCCTGGACCTGGGCTTCGCCCAGCTGCCGGTCGACCATCCGGACCTGGTCAGCAAGCCGATTCTCCACGGCCACTGGACGGTGGTGGTGCCTCACCAACATCGCCTGGCGGGAATGGAGCAGGTACCGCTGGCCGCCCTCAAGGGCGAGCCGATTATTTTACCTCCGGAACGTACCAATCCCCGCACTTTCCACTGGTTTCTGGACGCCTGCCGGGCCCAGGGCTTCGAAGCCGAAGTTGCTTACGAAGCATCTCAGCCGCGCCTTGCTCCGGCGCTGGTCACCGAGGGAGTCGGAGTCTGGATCGCCGTTAGCTTCTCCTATCCCGATCTGCCGGAAGATGTCTGCGCACGCCCCCTGCTCGACCTGCACCCTCGGGAAATGACCCTGGGCCTGGTCTGGCACCGACAGAGCAGGTCTCAGGCTCGCCGCCTGTTCGTAGAGCAGCTCATGCTTTCTTCATGAAAAAAGCCCCCCGAGAACTCGGAGGGCTTTCTGCTGGTCGGTGACCCTTAGCGCTGGTGGGGCGCGATGGGGTTGCCGTTACGCATGTGGTAGGGATCCATACCCAGCACGAAGTGACCGTTCTGATAGCCGGTCTGGTACTTCGGGAAAGATACGACATCCACCAGCACGCGGACGGTTCCGCCCATTTGCTTGACGCGAACCTGGGCGACCAGGCCTTCGTTGACCGGAACCCGGGTTTTGGGCTCCAGGCCACCACGGATGGAACTGTTCGGAATATCAATGGCGATCGAGCGATAGGCGGCCGTTCCGACGGGCAGCTCGTGAACACGGAAGGAGCCTCCGGGAGCATTCACGTTAACGCGAACCCAGCCTTTACCTTTGGTTACGCTCACGCCGTGTACGACGGCGGCGTCGGCCTGCTGGGCGCACAGAACTCCGGCCGCGGACAATGCTGCCAATCCCAGGCACACATTGCGCATCTTGCCAAGAATCCAAGACTTCATTCGTTACCTCCTCTTAGCGCACACTCTTTCGCTGCGCCTGTCGATGGCCGCCCTTCAACAACCCACCAAGGGTTCCTTTCCCTCGCCTGGAATACCACGGCCCATGTCACGGGAAGCCGAAGTTCTAAAGATTCTCCTGGAAATGAGTCGCGAGATTTCCTCGCAGATTCCTATCCGAACCGTGGTTCGGCGTTTGAGCCTGCGCTTGCGGCAGTTACTGGCCGCGGATGAATGTTCCATCATGATCTTGGACGACGGTCGCAAAGAGCTGGCTTTTTCGGAGTCCAGCGGATTGACTCGCTGGGAGCTGCAGAACATTCGTTTCCGACTCGGCGAAGGCGTGGCCGGCTGGGTCGCCCGTCACAAGAAACCGTTGCTCATTCCCGACTGCTCGGCGGACGAGCGTTTTGTGGCCATTCCCGATCAGAAAAGGCCGATGATTTCGATGATCTGCGTGCCGCTGTTGATCAAGAAGCGAGTCATTGGGGTGGTTTCCTTGACCACTCGAGTGGTCGGCCACGTGTTCACGGAAAAGGAGCTGGAACTGGCCGTTTTGCTGTCGGCCCATATTTCACTGGCCCTGGAAAACAACCGGCTCTACGAGATCTCCGTCTCCGACGGCCTGACCAATCTCTATAACCGTCGCTACCTGGAACAGCGTCTGGCCAAAGAAATTTCCTATGCTCGCCGGTTTCGCAAGCCCCTGACCATCGTCATGACCGACGTGGATTTTTTCAAAAAGCTCAATGATACCTACGGCCATCAAGCGGGCGACCAGGCCTTGCGCCAGGTCAGCGATACTTTGACGGCGGCTCTGCGAGATTATGACGTGGTGGCCCGCTACGGGGGCGAGGAGTTCGCCGTAATTTTGCTTTCCACGCCTCGAGGGCGGGGCGCTTCCACCGCCGAGCGTTTGCGCCAGGCGGTCGAAGACATCGAGATCAAGTTTCGCGGCCAGCGCATCAAAGTCACCATCAGTCTGGGCGTGGCCAGTTTCCCCGAAGACAGCGATGACCCGGACGAGTTGATCGACCTGGCCGACAAAGCTCTCTATGAAGCCAAGCACCGGGGGCGCAACCAGGTCTGCCTGTTCGAGGGGACCCGACCTTCCCGCGCAGTCAAGAAAAAGAAAGAGGACGGCGAAAAACGCCGTCCTCCCGTGGAGCGCCGCGGAGGCTACTGAGCTTCGACCGACAGGTCGAAGACTCGCGGGCCCCGTCCTCCGCTGGTGGCATAAACTTCCAGCGTGGCTTCATTCGAGGTGGGTGTGAACTGGGCCGTGATCTGTCGTCGGCCGTCGTTTCGGACGTTCTCGCTGGTGTTCAAGCCCGCGCCCTGCAGGGCCACAGACTGCTCGCCGCGCCCGGCCGGGTCACCCTCGAGCGTGAACTTGAGCAAGTAGCGGCGATTGGGAGTCAGGGCCACGGTCTGGCTGACGCCGCCTCCACCGTTCAGGTCCAGCCAGCGTTTGCTGGTTTTCTTGCTGATCACCAGAAAGATGGGACTGCGCGTCACCTTGAAGCCGGGTACGCTGGCGTCCACAGCCAGTGGCGCCTTCCAGGTGTTGGTGTGCTCTTCGGCTCCCGCCATCTTGGCCGGGTTGGGGGATTCGAGCAGGTTACCGTTGGCCAGCAGATTGGCTCCGGCCGCGGCCGCGCCGGCCACCAGTCCGATCGCCAAAACCATAGTTTGCAATTGAGTTTTCATGCCAGAGGGGGCACCTTTCCAAGATAGTCGCGCGGCCTTCCTTGGATCGGTGCACTCTCCTGGTTAGTTGGGGCCGGCCGACTCGACCACGAAGGTATGAATGCGCGGACCGCGGCCACCTTCGGTAGCGTAGATCTCGATGGGAGCCGAGCCGCTATCCGCGGTGAAACGGGTTTCCAGCGGGCGGGTTTCTTTCTTGGTGACCGTTTCTTCCCGGGTGACGCCGGGGGCTACGATGTGAATCGTCTGCAGGTCTTCGCCCTGGGGATTCCCTTCCAGGGTAAACTTCAACAAATAAGTCTGACCGGGGGTTACCGGCACAGCCTGGCTGACGCCGCCGCCATCCTTCAGTTCTAACCAGCGCTTGTTGCTGTTCTTGCTCCACACCAGGAAAATCGGTTCGCGAGTCACCTTGAACCCGGGCACGTTGGCTCCCACCTCCAACGGTGCTTTCCAGACGTTTTCATATTCCTCGGCTCCGGACATGGTCGAGGGGTTGGGGGACTCCAGCAATCCGCCGTTGGCGATGTGATTGGGCTTCATTCCTAGCGACCAGCCGGCCACCGCCAGTCCCACGGCCATAACCCCAGTCAGTAAACGCTTCTTCATAACTTCCTCCCAGATGCTTCATGAGCGGCCGGGCCGCCCTGTTCAAGAGAAATCTTAGCAGGCCAATACCGTTGGACATGGGGGACCGCCGTTACCAGGGGACGGTACCGCCGTCACTAATTAGGCTCCATGCTTTTTCTCTGGTTGCTGGCCGTGCTCTCTTTCGAGAAGGTGCCTCTGGAGCAGGTTCCTGCCGAGCGTTGTTCGCTCATCGACGTCAACGGCGACGGATGGCTGGATCTCGTGAGCGGCAGCCAGGTTTTCGAGAGTCTCAAGGGCGCTGCATTCAGCAGTGGCGCGGGTATTTTCCTGAACTGCAGTTTTTCCGTCTGGGGTGATTTCGACAACGATGGGAAACTGGACGCCCTGGCGGTGAGTCGTCAGACTCCCGCGGAGTTTGCGCAGGAACCCAAGCATCATCGGGTTTACCTTTCCCACCGCTGGTTGACGAGTCCCGAGTTCCGGCGGCCCGAGAACTGGAACACGCTGGGAGTGGCTCTGGCCGACCTGGATCGCGATGGCAAACTGGACGTGGCCTTCGGCCAGGCCTATGTGGATGAGTCGAAAGGCTACGAAGCTCAGCAAATGCGCGTCTATTCCGGACTCGGGGACGGCAGTTTCGAGGAAAAGACGGAGAAGTGGGGTTTTCTGACGCCAGGTCCCCCGGGGGCGGCGAACGGTGGGCGTCCTCTTTACGGCTTGAGCGCGGCCGATGTGGACAACGACGGCTATCCGGAATTGTTGGGAGCGGCTTACGGAAGACAGTGGAACACCCTTTGGAAACGGGGCAAGAATGCGTTTTACAGCGAATGCGCCGCCAAGTTTGGCCTGGATGGAGACTCGCTTCGTCACGGTCAGTATTCCGAGGCGACTCGCGAGAAGTTTCGCCAACGCAAGCAGCCGCGGCCCGATGAGTTGCCTTTCCGTTCCAACGGGAATACGTTTTGTCTGGCGCCCGCCGATTTCGACGGAGACGGCGATCTGGACGTTTTTTCGGCCGACATCACCCATTCATGGGCCGGGGACTCCAGCGACCTGAGTGCGTTATTGGTCAACCGGCTGGAGACTTTCCAGGAACCATTCTTCGAGCGTTGCCTGGAAGTTTTGCACCAACCCGATCCGGAGACTGGCTTCCGGGTTCGCCCCACCCGCGGTTTGGCCCGCGACCACTCCCCTCAACCTGCTGCTAATTGGAATCAGGGAGATCTGCAGGCTCACTGGGTCGACCTCGACTGCGACGGGCTGCTGGATCTGGTCGTCTGCGAATCCGACTATCCCGGCAACCGCCTGCGCATCTTCCTGCAGCAGGCCGACCGCAGCTTCCGGGAATCCGAGAAAGAATTGGGGATCGAATTCAACAATTGCCCGGGCGTGGCCATCGGGGACGTGGATCGAGACGGAGATCCGGACCTGGTGGCGCTGGGGACCAGGACTCGCTGGCCGGAAGCGCGTCCCAAACCGGAGGTGGTCCTGTGGCGCAATCAGACCAGCAATCCATCGCTCAACCTGCGCCTGGTGGGCGACGGCTTGACCGCCAACCGCGATGCTATCGGGGCTCGCGTCTACCTGGAGACCGATCAGGGCACGCAGATGCGTGAACTGCAGGGGTCCTACGGCCACTGGGGTCAGCAAACCCAGCCTGGCGAAGTTCACTTCGGCCTGGGCAATTCGACTCCCAGGCGGATTCGTATCGTTTGGCCCGACCGTGAGCTCAGCCAGACGGTCATCGAAAAACCAGCCTTTCCTGGCTGGCTGGTGGTGCACCAGCGAGATTACCCAGAAGTCTTTCTGCCTCGCTTCGAGCCCGTCGCCTATCTTCAGGGGCGACTCTAGACCAGCTGCAGCAGAGTGTCCTCGAAGGTTTGCTCCAAATCGTCCAATCCCTGACGGTGCAGTAGCCACTCCCCCTCGAGCCGATCGACGGCCAGGGCGAAGCCTTCCAGTCGGGTGTAATAGAGAAGCATGCGCTGGGCCGTGAGCAGCATCAGGACGCGGCCGAGAAAGCTGCTTCCCAGCCAGACGTTCTTGCGTTCGATGACGTGGCTCAGATAGCGAATCGCCTGCTCGCTCATTTCGCCGACAAAGGCACGGCGAATCGGGGCGGTCCAGCCACGTCGCGAGCTCTTGTATTCTTTCTCGGCCGCCACGGCCGCGGCCACCACGGCAGCCCCTTCGTTGTTGTAGCTCTCCAGAAAGCCGATGGCCGAGGAGGTCAACATGAGCACCAGACGCTCGAGGGACTGAGGATGCAGACCCAGAGCCGCCCCCATGGTGCTGGCTACAGCATCGCACAAATCATAGGGGAGGCGCTCCAACCAGAAGGCCTCCCAACCCTTGTAGGTCTGCCAATCCAGTTGATAGTGTCCCAGCGCGACCGGCTCAAACCCTACGCGTGGAACGCCCCGCTCCAGCAGTTCGCGCAAGCCGGGCTCGTGCTCGGCCCAGTCCACCCCTTTTCCCTGGAAGACGGCGGTGCAGCGAAAGGAGACCCCGACCTGGACTCCATCGGGGGTCTCTACCAGCAGAAAGGGAAATTGCCGACACACGGACGGTTTGTCCGGATGCAAGCGGCACAAATTTTGCTCGGTCAGCTCCAGGCAACGTCCGCGGTCGTCCTGGGCCAGCCGCAGGCGCGGGCCATCCTGTTCCAGCTCCCAGGACTTTCCTCGCGCTTCTTCTCCGTCTACCCAAACCCGCCAGTGCTCACAGCTCTTGCCGCACTGCACGCAGGTGTACTGGACATCGGAAGGATAGATAAACACGCCCCCTCCTTGTCGCCCCCCACCCGCAAACCCTCTCTTGTCGCCATTCTGCGCTTGCTCCCCGTTTTGCGAATGCTGGTCCCGAAAGGGGAGAAGGAGAGACCTTGCCGACCCGGCCGAGACGGGTGTGAAGTGATACTGTCCGCTTGCTGCCCGGCTTACGCGGCTGCAAGTGGGGGAGTTCTTAAAAGAACCTGGTGTCCGGCTGGTTTTTGAGGGTGGGTCACGCGTGAGGGTGACCCAACCCTTAAAATTCCGGCGGCACTGAGCTTGATTCTACCCGTCCCCATGCAATCGAGTTCTAGTCTCAAACACCGTGTTCGGGAAAGCGAAGCGTCCGAACACGTGTTGGGGACCAACGGAGTCGCGTGCCCTAACGTTTGATTATCATCGATGGCGTGGCACGCGACGGAGGCTAGTCTCGAACCCCGTGTTCAGGGGAGCGGAGCGGACCGAACGCGGGTTAGGGACCCACGGAGCCGTGCGTCCCTAAAGTTCGATGATCATTGACCGTGCGACGCACGGCGGAGGCTAATCCCGGGCCGCGGCAGACGGCTCGCAACTCACGGAAACGGCGGAACGCGGCTCGCCGCTCTTTCCCGAATCCCCTTTCCGGGACCAGCAACCGCCAATGAGCTAGGAGGGGAAGCTGATTTTGCCGAGGATGGCGGGGCGGCGGGCGCCGGTTACGGTGGCTACCGAACTGGGGCGGCCGTGGAGCGTTTCGTGGGCCATGAGGGCGAAGGCGCAGGCTTCGCGCGCGTCGGCGGTGATGCCGAATTCTTCGAATCCCACCAGGCGTTGTAGCGGCAGGCCGGCGGCCCGATCGCGCAACTCTTGCATCAGCACCGGATTGTGATAGCCGCCGCCGCCCACCACCATCTCGAAAGGCCCTTGAATCAAAGGGCGCATCGAATTCAGCAGGGTCTCGGCCGTTAGGGCCAGGGCGGTGCGCATCAGATCGGCCGGTTGAGCCTGGGTCAGGTAAGGCTCGATAAAGTCGCGGCCGAAGTCCTCACGACCGGTCGATTTGGGTCCCGTGCCCGAAAAATACGGATGCAGCAGCATCTGCGCCAGGATCTCCGGAACGACCCGGCCGCCGGCCGCGAATTTTCCATCAAAGTCGGCGGGCTGGCCCAGATAGCGCTCGGCCAGCGCGTCGGAAACGACGTTGCCCGGGCCGCTATCCCAACCGCGCACGTCTCCTACCCGAGGAACCCAGCTGACATTGGCCATTCCGCCGATGTTGATGGCGGCGCGATCCACCTCGGGCGAGCGCAGCAGCCAGGAATCGAAGTAGGGCACCAGAGGAGCGGCCTGGCCACCCAGAGCCAGGTCGGCGGTGCGGAAATCACTGACCACCAGCGTCCCGGTTTTCTCGGCGATGATGGCCGCTTCACCGATCTGCAGCGTGGAGGGGGGAGTCTCGTAAGGCAGATGGGCTACGGTCTGGCCATGCGAGCCGATCAAATCGACCTTCTCGCCCTCCAAGACGGCCAGGGCCACGTCGGCAAACAGTTCGCCGATCAGGAAGTGGGCTCGCGACAGTTGGCGGACGGTGGCCCGGTCTTCCATCAAGGCGAAGATCAGTTCGCGAGTTTCGGGAGGGTAGGGGCGGCTGGCGAAGCGCAGCAGGCGCATCGACCGGCCCTCGATCTGCACCAGAGCGGCGTCGATGGCGTCGGCCGAAGTGCCGGAAATCATGCCGAGCACGCGCGGCCCGGCCAACTGTCTGTAGGCTTCGATCACGGTACCCTGGCTACGTGCACGGTGACGATGCCGAAAGTCAGCGGAATGGAGCGAACGTCGAGCAAGCCGCCATCTCGCATGGACTGGCTCAACTGCTCGCGGTCCATAAAATGGGCGATGGTCTTACACAGGTAGTTGTAGGCAGAATTGTCACCGGAAATCACTCGTCCCAGAGCCGGCAGGACGTAGCGCAGGTAGAGGCCATGAAACCAGCCCAAAATTCCAGTCGGACGAGTCAGCTCCAGCGACATGATGCGTCCTCCCGGGCGCACCAGTCGGCGCATCTCTCTCCAAAGCGCCTGCAGATCGTGAATGTTGCGAGGTCCGAAGGCCAGTGCGGCCACGTCATAAGGCCCGTCGAGCGGCACCTGGGTGGCGTCTCCCTGGAGAAACTCCAGGTGCGGGTATTTCTTGCGGGCCAGGCTGAGCATACCGGCGGCAAAGTCCACTCCAGTTACGCTGGCACCGGACTTGGCGAATTCCTGAGAGAGGTCTCCCGTGCCGCAACACAGGTCAAGAACCCGGTCGCCCTTTTGCACGCCCACTTCGCGCACGGCCCGGCGGCGCCACAGGAAATCCAGGCCACCGCTCAAGACGTGGTTGAGCAGGTCGTAGCGCGAGTGGATGCGGTCGAACATCTCGGCAATTCGGTTGGACGGAAGAGGGGGGTCGTAGGTGCTCAAGCGGCGCTGAGCACCTCGAGAACGTTGTAGCAGCTATCCCGCACGGCCGGCACGCGACCGACGCTGCGAATCATCTGAGCAATCTGCTCCGCGTTGTAGGAGTAGGCCACGCCGGTGGCCGAGTTGACCAGTTCTTCCATGAGCACGCTTCCCAGATCATCGGCACCAAAGCTCAGGGCCAGTTGAGCCAGTTTGGCTCCTTCGGTCACCCAGCCGGCGTGAATGTGGTTGAAGTTGTCCAGATAGAGGCGGGCGATAGCCAGAATGCGCAGATATTCGTGACCGGCCGGGGGCACGGTGCGGGCCAGACCCGTGAAGTCCGGAGTCAGACTCCAGTGGATGAAGCTACGGAAGCCGCCGGTGCGGTCCTGAAGCTCGCGCAGTCTCTCCAGGTGCTGAATGCGGTGCAGATTGCTCTCACCAAAGCCGAAGACCATGGTGGCAGTCGACTCCATTCCCAGCTTGTGGGCGATCTCATGAACTTCGAACCAGCGGTCGGAGCTGGTTTTGAGCGGCGCCACCTTGGTGCGGATTTCGTCCACCAGCATTTCGGCACCACCGCCGGGAAGCGAATCCAGGCCTGCCTGCTTCAGGCGGCGCAAGGTTTCTTCCAGCTCCAGACCGCTGTGGATGGCCATCTGGTCCACCTCGGTGGCCGTCAAAGAGTGCAGATAGACCTCGGGAAAGCGAGCCTTCATGCTCGAGAACAAGTCTTCGTAGTAATCGATTTTCAGGTCGGGATTATGGCCTCCCTGAAGCATCACGGTGGTGCCCTTGAACTTCAGCATCTCTTCGACTTTGCGAAAGATCTCGTCCTTGCTGCGCACATAAGCTTCCTCGTGCCCGGGCGGCCGGTAGAAAGCGCAGAACTTGCAGTAGGTGATGCAGACATTGGTGTAGTTGATGATGCGGTCGCGCACGAAGGTGACTCGATTGTCGGGGAAACGCCGGCGCCGATCCTGGTCGGCGAGCTCGCCCAACTCCAGTAAATCCATATCAAACAGGGCCAATCCCTGCTCGGGGGTCAGACGCTCCATGCCATCTCCTCGTTTAGCGAAGCGGGTAGCTTGACCAGCCCTTGCTCCGCCGCCAGTTTATAAAACAGATTCAGGGACTTCAGCTCGGTCTCGCCCAGTCGGTAACGCATGCCGCCGAAGTAGCTCTCCAGGGTGGCCGCATCCAGTCCGGTGCGGCGCATCGACTCCTCGATCACCTGGTCCCAATTTTGAGCGCCCCATTCGCGCGAGCGCTCCAAATACTTCTCGGGCCCCTCTTCCAGGGTGCGCTTGCACAGCCAGACGGCGAAGACCATCGGCAGGCCGGTGGTGTCTTTCCAGGCCTGACCCAAATCCAGCTCGTAAGGGGCAGGGGGAGCGGTTAACGCCTGATCGCCGATCAGCAGCACGGCCGGCTGCTCCTCGCTGAAACGAGGCGGTTGTTCCAGATCCACCACTTTCAGGCCGGGAACCAGCACCTGCAGCAGGGTGCGTGAGGTGGCCGAGGCTTTGGTGACTCCGACCGTGCGGCCCGGAAGTTCGTGGATCGGCAAGGTGGAGAACAGCTTGACGCTCTGCACTGCCGCTGGCGCGCTCAGGCCCACGCCTTGCACCACTCGGTAAAGTTGCCAGCAGCTCAGGTATTCGATGGAAGAGACGGCCGTGGCGTCCAGTTGGCCCGCTCGCGTCATGGCGTTGAGGGCACTGGGTTCGGCCCTCACCAGTTCGCCGTCGAAGCCGACCTGATTCCGCTCCAATCCCAGGGTGACGGGCAAAACGTTGATGTAACTGATTGAACCGAGTTTCACTGTGGATCCATTCCGGCTTCCAGGGCCCCCGCCCGGGCTTCGTCCCAGCCGATCAAGTCGGCGGGGCGCATGCGTCCCGAATAGGCCAATTGTTCTTCCAGCCCCCAACCGCCCAATGCGTCCGGTCCGAAGGCCAACGAACTCTGGGCCAGTTTAAAACCTAAGGCGCCCCAGGAAGCACGCACCCACTGGGCCGGTTCGGCCAGAGCGCGGGTGCGACTGAGGATTTCCACGTCCTGCGGACCGTCGGTGGTGGCCCCGGCGATGACGACCAGGTCGCCCACGGCGCGGGGGAGGGGCACGATTTGCTCGGCGTCACGCAAGGCGTCCAGTCGTTTTTCCAGGTCTTCGGCCCGGTGCTCGGGTCCGTAGACGAAAGTGGCGATTTTGGGGAGTTTCAGGCCGGCGCAAGCTTCCCAGCCCTGGGCGGGTCCGCTGCTGGGCCCGGTCAGCTCGCCGGTGAACCAGCACAGGCTGTCCAGGCGCAACTTCTCCAGGATTTCGAAGCCGTGGCGCTGCAGCCAGCCGGGGGAGAGTCCGTGAATCTTGGCGCCGGGAAATTCGGCGCGCAGCCGCTGCACCAGCTCGATGACTTGCTCGGGCGTCTCGTCCTTGCGGGGATGAAAGTGGACCTCGCGGACTTCTTTAGGCAGCTTGCCCCAATCGGGCGAGGTCGGGACCAGATGGACGGCTCCATCGGCGCGCAGCCAGACGCGTTCATGGCGCTTGGCGCGGGCCCGCCGGCCCAGTTCGAATAAATTCATTTCAGCCACTTTCACAGCACTAACTCCCAGAACAAACAAACGAGTAACGTCAGGCTGATTCCCACGTTAGCCTGAAAAAACGCCTTTTGCATCTGACTTAAGTCCCCTGGTTGCAAAAGTCGGTGCTCGTAAAACAGCAATCCGGCAATCAGCCAGCATCCCAGAGCATAGATCCAGCCTAATCCGGCGGTGGCTCCCACCATCCACAACGAGAACCAGGCCAGGGCATGCAGGCCTTCGGAGATGCGGAAAGCTTTCTGGATACCGAAGCGGGAAGGAATGGAGAAGATTCCGGCCTGGCGGTCGTGGTCGAAGTCCTGACAGGCGTAGAGCACGTCGAAACCGGCCACCCAGGTGAAAATCACCAGCCCCAGCCAGAGGGGGGTCGAGCCCCAGTGTCCGCAGGCGGCCAGCCATCCGCCGATCGGTGCGCAGGCTTGCACCAGTCCCAGCCAGAGATGGCACAGCCAGGTAAAGCGCTTGGTGTAGCTGTAGCCCAGCAATAGCAGCGCGGCCAGGGGCCACAGCTTGTAGCAGAGCGGATTCAGTTGCCAGGCGGAAAACGCCAGCAGGGCCAGGCTGGCCAGCATCAACAGGGCCACCGAGCCACCCCGGATTTGACCGGCGGGCAGGGCCCGGCTGGCCGTGCGTGGGTTAGCGGCGTCAATCTTCCAGTCGATCAGGCGATTGGCCGCCATGCCGGCGGTGCGCGCCCCGAACATGGCCAGGGTCACCCAGAAGCAGACGGCGAGCGGTGGTAGGCCTCGGTGCCCCAGCATCATGCCCGCGTAGGCGAAGGGGAGGGCGAAGAGAGTCTGCTCAAAGCGGACCAATTCCAGGAAGAGGGCCACGCGGCCCGGTTTGGCGATATCAGCGGATGTAGCAACCATTTCTGTTTGTGAAGTTTTTCACAAGCCCTGTCGCTCCTGCTGAGGATGGGAGTACCTGCTGGTTCGCGGCGTCCTTCTCGTAGACTTACTGAGTAAGGGAGGCTTCTATGAGATTTTCTGTTTTAGACCCCGAGGGCAAGGTTCAGGCCAAACTGGAGGCGACGACCGTGCGCGACGCCTGCCGGGAGTGGGCTTCGCAGACGAGCAATGATGCCACCGTCGAAGAAAGGGTGCGCGAGGCGAAGGTCTTCCAATTAGCCGAAGAACAGTTGGCTGCTCGGCTGGAGCCCTATGTGGTGGCACCCACCGGCCTGGAGCAGGAAGCCCTGCGGAAGAACGCCGAGTTGCTCAGCACCGACGTCCACTATCGATCAGAAGCCAGTTTGCCAGACCCCAAGATGGTCGACACCGGAGGCGGCGACTAAGTTTGCAGAAAGACCAGCACCATCCAGGTCGTCAGCGCGCACGAGAGGTCCCAAAGGCTGATCTCCATTCCCCAGGATAGGGACAGGCGTGCCGGTAGATAGGAGACCGTCAAGGCTGCCAGTCGCAGGCCGGTCCCCCAGGGACGGGCCAGTGTCATGAGGACCGCGAAAAAGAGGAAAGACCAGATCGGTAGCTTGCGCCACCAGGTCACTTCGCCGAAGCGTTTTTCTTGAGCGGCTCCTACCGCCGCCATACCGCCAAAGAGCGAGAACGCCAGGGACCAGGCGTAGCCGATGGGGTGTTTGGGCAGAAAAAGGTAGTCCCACAGCAGCATGCCGATGGCCAGCACAAAACCCACGCCATAGACCGCCTCGGCCATCTTGAAGAGGGGGCGGCGATGGGCTGGAACCCATTTGGCGATGCGCGGGAATTCCAAGGCTACCGCCATGGCGTAAACGGCCACCACCTGAAAGGGAGCCAGGAACCAGAGCAATACTTCGAAATGGGCGCGCAGCCAGTCCAGCCAGCCGGGCAGCAGACCCTTGCAGACCCCCAAAAGGACCAGATCCATCAGAATATTCCAACTGGTCAAGCCTGGTTCTTTCGTCGGGTTCTGGTCCTTATCCGCCTGCCAGGATGAATCCGGGGGGTGGCAAAGGCAGCCAACATGGCATTGAAGACCCTGGAAGAATTAACCGCCCGACGCACCGCCTGGTCCAAGGTTCGCACCTGGATTGAACAGGCCGGGAAGCGCGTGGAAGTGCTTCCCGCTGACAACCAATCGAGTGCGGCTACCCTGTTGGCGCTGCAGATCAGCACGGCTACGCCGCTGGGCGCCCTGGCCGATCAGACCGGTGGACTGCTGGTGGAATCCGGCTGGCTGCGCATCCTGGGGAGCGGTCACGAACGTCTGCCCTGGGGCCTGGCCGAGTGGAATGGCCTGCAGGCGGACCATCAACCCGTCCCCGACAAACTGATTCTTGCCCACGACGTGCTCGGCGGTTTTTTTGCTCGGGAGCACAACAAGAAGATTAGCTATTTTTCTCCCGACACCCTGAATTGGGAGAATACCCAGCTCGGCTACCAGGACTGGTTGGCCTGGGCTCTCAGCGACGACATGGGCGATTTCTATGAGCACTTCCGCTGGCGTGGATGGGCTAAGGAAGTTGCCAAGCTTGAGCCCCACGAGGGGCTGTTGGTCGAGCCGATGCTTTGGGAAAAGGGTCCGGCTCTATCTCGACGCAAGCGCACTCCGGTGCCCATCGTCGAGCTTTGGGGTCGCTACCAGGACAGCCGCTAGCCCTTTCGCTTCTCTTCCATCTCCTCGAGGGTGCGCGGCCAGTCGGATTTGAGCAATCTCGATAGGGAGCGATCGGCAAGCAGTTTGCCGCCCGTTTGGCAGACCGCGCAGTAGTTGGTTTCGTTTTCCGCGTAGCGAATGCGTTGGATCGGGTTGCCGCACTGCGGGCACGGCTGCAAATACTTTCCGTGGGCAGCCATGTCGGCGTGAAAGGCCGTCACCGTGGTGGGAAACTTGCTGCCCCATTCCGCCTGCAGGGCATCCCGCCAGGAGCTCAGCAGGGAGCGGATGGTCTCGTAGAGCCGCTGGCTCTCCGCTTCGGATAACTGAGTCGTCATTCGCACCGGCGACAGGCCGGCCCGCAGCAAGATCTCGTCGCTGTAGGCATTGCCGATTCCCGAGAACATCGTCGGATCGGTCAGGGCGCGCTTGAGGGTATGGCGTCGGGCGCTCAGGACGGAACGAAAATCTTCCAGCGAGGCCTCCATCACTTCCAGGCCGCCCGGGTCGTGTTCGGCCAGCGCCGCCTCGCCGCGCACCAGGTGAATCTTGGCGCGCCGTTTGGTGCCGGCTTCGCTGAGGCCCAGCCAGCCGCTCTCGAACTTCCAGCACATCAAGCAGCCGCCCGGCATTTTGGATTCGTTCCAGCGAAAACGGCCGGCAATCATCAGGTGGATGATGAGAAACAAGTCTTGCTCGAAGCCGAGGACGATGCGCTTGCCCAGTCGGCGCAGTTCCTTGACTTCCAGTCCGACCAGCTGGCTGAGCGGCGGCTCCACCGTGCGCAGCACGAAGGGGTCCTTGCGTTGAATTTCCAGCAGTTTCCGTCCTGCCAGGCGGGGGCGTAAGGCGCTCAGGTAGAGTTCGATGTCGGGATATTCAGGGATTGCGGGCCTGCTGGTTCTGCGCCCAGGCGCTCAGGCGGTGGGCTCCCAGGTAACGGGTCTTAAAATAGTTGTCATCCAGACTGGCGCGGGTGACGCCCCGGGAGGAAGAGGCGTGCAGAAAATCCTGTCCGCCCAGCGAGATTCCCACATGGGACGGCCCGGGCAGGTAGGTTGTGAAAAAAACCAGATCGCCGGGTTGTGGTTGATCGATGGCGGTCGTTTGTTGAAACTGCTCGTCGGCCAGGCGCGGCAGAGAGTGCCCGGACAAGCGGAAGACCTCCTGGACGAAGCCGGAGCAGTCCACTCCGTTGGGGCTCATTCCGCCCCATACGTAGGGAGCTCCCTGGAAGCGCTGGGCCAGGTCGACCACCTGGGTGGGAGTCAGGGGAGTCGGCGAGGGAATCATCATGGCTGCACGCGGTGCCCAGGCTTTGCGCCCATCGGCCAGGGTCACCGCCACCCAATCTCCGCTCGGTGCGGGTGCTTCCGCGGTTGGGGCTGCGGCCGGCGTCGGGTTGGGGCTGCTGGTCACCCCTCCCGGACTGGTGCAGGGAAGGTTGACCGACTGTCCCGCCGCCAGGCAGTCCAGGTCGACGCCGGGGTTCAGAACCATCAGTTGCTCGAGCGGGTACCCCAATTCCGAGGCGCGCTCGCCGGCGACCATTTGATGTTGCGGCCAACCGTTGTCCGGACTCGGTAGCACGATGGGGGTGCCCACGCTAAGGTGATAGACGTCCAGTCCGGGATTGGCGGCCAGCACGTCGGCCACGGCAAGTCCGTAGAGGCGGGCCACGATGGCCACCGTTTGTCCCCGTTGCAGTCGATGGGCGCAGGTCGGAAAGTCAGCCGCCTGGGCCGCCAGATGCAGGCAAAAGATCAGGGGAAAGAGTTTTCGCACTCTGCTTTTTACCCCGTGTTGGATGGCTTTCCTCGGCTTTGGATTAAAAATATTCAACGGAAACATTAAAGTTTAGCGCAGTTCTTGAAGGTTAGCAGGGGCGGTTTGCCAAACCAGGGGCACGGTGGGAGAGAGGAAATCTGAGGTATGACTGAGACCGAGGGTGGAACGGTAGAAAGCAAAGAATTTCGCGTGGGAGACAAGATCGCGGAGCGCTTTACGATCGAAGAAGTGATGCCGCCCCTGGGCAAGTATGCGCACTATCGGGCCGCTGACGGCGATGGCCCCAAGGTGGTGCTCTCTCAGATTGGGCGTCCTACCAAGGAAAGCGAGCCGGACAAGGTCAAGCGCGGCCTCGAGCGCGCCACGCGCGCACTTTCTTGGATTCGCCACCCTGGATTTGTGATCCCGAAGGAGTTTGTTCTCCACGACGGCCTGTTGTTCTCTGTCTTTCCCGATGTGAAAGGCACGCTACTCGATGTCTACATCAAAGAGCAGCAGCCGCCCATTCAAAAGATTCTTCACTGGACCATCGAGATTTGCGAAATGCTCGACCAGATTCACGAAGCTCGCCAGCCCCAGTTTGTCGGCAACCTGCCCGTGCGCAACGTGCTCGTCAATGCCGACGGCGAAGTGCAGTTGCTGGGCTTCGACCTGAATCCTGATCTGAAGCTTGAGTTTATCCCGGTGGACGATAGCGCCCCCAAGGTGCCGGATCAGAAATTTGATGCGCGCACCGACTGCTGGGTGGTCGGTAAGTTGATCCAGCAAATGGTGGAAGCGGGCGGCGAAGAAACCCGCAAGGCCTACCGCGAAGAAGCCAAGGTGCGCACTCTGGTGCAGAGCATGACGGCCGATGATCCGGAAAAGCGTGTGGCCAACATGTCCACGCTCAAGAGCCGACTCGAGTTGCTCACGCGCAAAGAGAAGAAGGTCGACGAGGCCAGTTTGCTCAACGCGCCCATCACCGTGCTCACGGTGGAAGAGGAAGACAAATTCAAAGAGCTCAAGCAAAGGATCAAGTATCTCTTTGGGGCCGTCATCATCATTTTCTTGTTAGTTGCCCTGATGGGTCAATCTCTCTTTCCGGAAGGTGGCTGGTGAAGCGTTTACTCTGTCTACTGCTGTTGTTGCTCTGCCCTGTGGTGCTCTTTGCTCAGGACGGGCTCGAATATGTCGAGGTCGAGGTCAATGACTCGCAGCCCAAGGGCGTGCTTGTTCGACCTGGCGGTAAAAAAGATTTAATCCGACTCTATGGTCGTGGCTTCGAGCTGGTCAAGAAGGCGGAGATCTACCGCGGCGGCCAGCCCTATAAGCCGCTGGTCTGCAAGTTCAAGCTGGTCGCTCGCGGCATGGCCGATCTGGAAGTCACGGCTGGCGCCGATGCTCAGCCCGGTGAAGACTATCAGGTGGTGCTGTTTACTCCCAAATCCTCGTATCCGGCCGAGTTTCTCTCGGTGGAAGTGCGCGACCCGAACGAATAATTCGGAACCTCGGATTTTTTGGGAACCGATAGGGGAATGAAGATGATTCTGAAAGGGTCCTTCATCCCACTTCAGGAGCCAGTCGTTGAGTCAGGAATTAGCCAGTCTTAAAGAAGAGATCGAACAGCAAAGTGGACTGCTGCGCAGGCTGCAAAGCGAAATAGGTCAGGTCATCGTCGGACAGCAAGACGTGATCGAGAAGATTTTGGTAGGCCTGCTGGCCTCCGGGCACATCTTGCTGGAGGGCTTGCCGGGACTGGCCAAAACGCTCACGTTCCGCACCCTGGCCTCCGCCCTGCAAGCCAGCTTTCAGAGAGTCCAGTTCACTCCGGACCTGTTGCCGGCCGACCTGGTCGGCACCAATATCTTCAATCCGCAGACCGCGGAGTTTACGGCCAAAAAGGGACCGCTCTTCGCCAATCTGATCCTGGCGGACGAGATCAATCGCGCCCCCGCCAAGGTTCAGTCCGCCTTGCTGGAAGCTATGCAAGAGCGCCAGGTGACCATCGGTGAGCACACCTACGCTCTGCCGAACCCCTTCCTGGTGTTGGCCACCCAGAACCCCATCGAGCAAGAAGGCACTTACCCGCTGCCGGAAGCTCAAGTGGACCGCTTCATGCTCAAAGTTCGGGTTGACTATCCCACCCGCGACGAGGAGTCTCAGATCATCGATCGCATGACCTCGGCCACCATGCCCGAGGCGCAACCGGTGCTCAACACCCAGCAGCTGGCCGAGATGCGGGCCTTGCTTCCCAAGATTTATCTGGACCCGCGCGTCAAGAACTACATCCTGGACCTGGTGTTCTCGACCCGAGAACCCGAGAAGTTCCGTCTGCCGCACCTGCGCGGAATGATCGCCTGTGGCGCCTCGCCTCGTGCCAGTCTGTGTCTGGCCCAGGCGGCCAGAGCCTACGCCTTCCTGCGCGGCCGCGCCCACGCCACCCCGGACGACGTCAAATCCATTGGATATGACGTTCTCAGGCACCGCGTGCAGCCCAGCTACGAAGCCGAGGCCGAGGACAAAACTTCCGAGACCTTGCTGCGCGAGATCTTCGACCGAGTGGAAGTTCCCTGATGTTCTCGTGGCTGCGGCCGGCGCCGCCGCCGCCCCCTCCGGAACCGCCTCCCCCCGGCCAGCGTTTACGTCGGCTGGAGGTGGTGGCTACACGCATGGTTCAGGAGGTCTTTGCCGGGCAGTACGAGAGCCTGTTCAAAGGGCAGGGCGTGGAGTTTTCCGAGATACGCGAGTATCTACCCGGGGACGACGTGCGCAGCCTGGACTGGAACGTGACGGCTCGATTGGGCCGGCCCTTCGTGAAGAGAAACGACGAGGAGCGCGAGCTCTCCATGGTGGTGGTGATCGACTCCAGCGCCTCCATGGACTTTTCCAGTCAGGGACGCAGCAAACGCGACGTGGCCGCGGAACTTGCCGCCATGTTGGCCTTTTCGGCGCTGCAGAACGGTGACAAAGTCGGCATGGTGCGCTTTTGCAAGGACGTGGAGCACGTGCTGCCGCCGCGCAAGGGCCGGCGCCATCTCATGCGGATTCTCGGGGAGGTGCTGGCCGCGCCGGCCCAGCCGGATGATTCCCGCCTGGATCGCGTCCTCGACGGTTTGAATCAGATGTTCAAGCGCCGAGCCCTGGTCTTCGTCATGTCTGATCTGATGTGTCCAGACTTCTCCAAAGCCCTGGCGCGCGCTCAGAAGCGACATGATCTGTCCCTTTTCCGCATCGTCGACCCCTGGGAAAAGTCCCTTCCCGACCTGGGGCGCTTGAGGGTTCGCGATCTCGAGACCGGAGAGACGGCTCGCATCGACACTTCGCGTGCTGATTTCCGTCAGGCCTTTGTGGAGAGGCAGCAACAGAACTGGCTGAAGACCAAGGCGGAACTGGACGCCAAACAGGTGGATTGGGCCGAATTCAGCACCCACGAGCCGGTGGAAAAGCCGCTGGCGCGATTTTTTCAGCAGAAGAAGCGGCGTCGCCTGAAGCGAGGCAGAAGTTGAAGCGTCTTCTTCTTCTTTTGCTGCTGGTCTGGCCGGTCTGGGCACAGACGCCTAAGCCACAGGAACAGCCGATCCCCATCGAGGCGACGCTCAAGCAGGATGGTTTTCAGATCACCGTCAAGGCGGAGAAGAACCGTTTCGAGTTGGGTCAGCCAGTCCGACTGGTCTATCGCATCCAGGGGCCGGAAACTGCGCAGTTCACCTTTCCCCAGGCTGAAAAGTTCGACATCAAACCCTTTGAGGTCAGGGATGCGGCGGCCGTAACCTTGACCGGTAGCCAGGGACAGCGCACCTGGGAATACCGCGTGAAAGCGGCTGCTTACGAAACGGGTCCGCTGCATTTGCCCGAGGCGACCCTCAGTGTAAAACTGAAAAGCGACGGGGCCTCCCAGGACCTCAAGCTGCCCGGCCTGGATTTTCAGATCGAGCGCGTGACGCCCGGCAAGAATGACAAGCCGCAAGAGATTCGCGACGCACACCCGCTGGCCGAAAATGGAGTTCCGCTGGTGGTGGTGCTGGCGGTCCTGCTGGGCGCTCTGCTGGTAGCCTTGCTTTGTTGGGGCCTGGTGCGCTGGCTGCGCCGTCCCCGCAAGATTCAGGCAGCCCCGGCCTTACCGCCTTATCCCTGGGCTCTCCGACAGTTGGACGAGCTGGCCACCAAACGCCCGGATCAGCACGAGCAATGGGAGCTTTTCTATGATGAGCTGTCCCACGTGCTGCGCTTCTACCTGGCCTGGCGTTTCAAGGTGCCTCTGCTCGAGCAGACCACCAGCGAGGCCCTACGAAACCTGTCCCTGCCGGATGCTTCCCACCGCCAGTTCAAGGAGGTGCTGGAATGCGCCGACCTGGTCAAATTCGCTCGCTCTCATCCGGGTCTGGAAAAGTCTGGTCAGCACCTCGAATGGGCTCGCCAACTGGTGACGGGCAACGCGCCCTTTGATCCCGTGGAGGTCAAGAAATGACCAGAGAGTTTCTACATTGGGCTTATCCGCAGGTCGGTCTGGCCGCCTTGCTTCTGCTGTTGGCGTTGTGGCCGATCTGGTTGCGCGCTCGCCGGCGCCGTCCCAGTCTGGACTTTCCCAGCCTGGCGCTGGTCAAAGGTCTTCCCAAAGTCACCGTTCACTCGGAAGGACGCCGTCCCTGGAGCTGGTTGTTGATGGCCATGCTGCTGGCTCTGGTGGCTCTGGCCAGGCCGCAGATGGGCCTGGAGACCAAGGTGCAGACTTCGCAGGGCATCGACATTGTGCTCTGCCTGGATACTTCCACCAGCATGGAAGCCATGGATCTACTGCCCAACCGTCTGGCCGCAGCCGTCGCCGTCAGCAAGAAGTTCGTGGAGGGCCGCGGCAACGATCGCATCGGCCTGGTTTGCTTCGGCGGTACGGCGCTCACCCAGTGTCCTTTGACGGCCGACCATCAGACTCTCATGACTTACCTCGATCAGATCGAGCCGGGTCAGACCGGGGTCGACGGCACGGCTATCGGTACCGGCATCGCGACCTCGGTCAATCGCCTCAAGAAGGCCAACGGCAAGAGCAAGGTCATCATCCTCTTGACCGACGGCCGCAACAACGGCGGCGAAATCGACCCTCTGGCCGCGGCCGACCTGGCCAAAAAACTGGGCGTGCGCATCTATACCATCGGTGCCGCCACGCTGGGTCAGGCGCCGGTGCGCGTTCACGATCCGCTGGGCTTCGACCGGCAGGTGATGGTGCGCGTCGATCTGGACGAAGATAGCCTGCGCGAAATCGCGCTGCGCACCGGAGGCCAGTTCTTCCGCGCCACCGACGCCGACAGTCTGGCCAACATCTTCAACCAGATCGACCGGCTCGAGAAGAATGACGCCCCGGCTCGCGCCCAGGTCGAATATCGAGAACTCTTTGATTGGCCGTTGCTCATCGCGATTCTGTGTCTGCTGCTCTTCCTCTGGGAAGAACACGGACCTAGAAGGGAGCGCCCTTAGGTTGTTTCAGCACTCCATTCGCCTGCTCTGGCTGCTGCCCGCTATTGCTCTGGGAGTTTTCTGGCTGCGCCAGTATGCCACGCCTGCCGGCGTCTCGCCGGAAGTCTGGAAGCGCCTCAGCCGCGAGTCTCGTCCCGGCCGTATGCGCACCGTGGCTTTCTTGCGCTGGGCCGCTCTGCTTTGCTGGATTCTGGCCGCTGCCGGGCCGCGCTGGGGCATGGAGCGCATTCGCGTCGAGCGGACTTCCTATGACATTGTGTTCGCGGTGGATTGCTCGCGCAGTATGCTGGCCGAAGATCTGCCTCCTTCCCGCAAACTGGCGGCCCGTCAGGAGTTGACCGAGTTGATGCGCCGGCTGGAAGGCAATCGCTTCGGTCTGGTCGGCTTCGCCGAAGACGCTTTCGTGTTCTGTCCCCTCACGCGCGACAGCGGCGCGGCCACTCTGTTTCTGGAGCAACTGCAAGAGAATTCGTTCCCGCGCCAGGGCACCAATCTGAGCAAAGCGCTGCAGACGGCCGCCAGTCTCTTTCCGGGCAAAAGCACCCTGGGGGCTCGGGTGATCGTGCTTCTGAGCGACGGGGAAGATCGTCACACTCATCCGGTCGAGGTGGCCAAGCAGTTGGCGGCCAGTAACATCATCGTTTACACGGTGGCCCTGGGCAGTCCTCAGGGAGCTCCGATTCCGCTGGAAGACGGCACCCATCTGAAAGACTCCAAGGGCGAGACGGTCTCGACCAAAGCAGACGAAAAGACGCTGACGGAAATTGCCCTGACCACCCACGGCAAACCCTTCCGGCTGGCCAACGCCAGCGATCATCTGGATGGTCTGGTGCAGGCCATTCAGGAGCAGGACCGCCGCCGGCTGGAACAAGAGCTGAGCAGCCGCCAGCGCCACCAGTACGCCTGGTTCGTGTTGCTTGGCCTGGTCTTGTTAGGCCTGGCCCAGTTGCTGCTGCCGCGCGTCAAGGAGAAGGCATGAAGAAGCTGTTGCTGCTCCTGTTGCTCGCCCTCAGCCAGCCGGCCCTGGCCCATTACTCCATGCACATGTGGCAGGCCGAGCGCAAGGCCGCGGAAGGCAAATGGGGAGAAGCTGCCGCTTTATATCGGGAAGCCCTCAAAGAAGAGCCGAAGTCGGCTGAGGCCACCTACAATCTGGCGCTCTGCCTCTACCGTCAGGGCCAGTTCGACAAGGCCGAGCCGATTTTCAAAAAAGCTCTGGAACTGGCTCCGCCCGGTCCTCTCAAGGGTCAGGCGGCTTACAACCTGGGCAATACCCAATACCGACAAAAGAAGTTGAAGGAAGCTCTGGAGACCTACAAGGTCGCCCTGCGCTGGACCGAAAACGACGACGACGCGCGCTACAACATTCAGGTGGTACTGGACCAGTTGAATCCGCCCAAGCAACCGCCCAAACCAAAGCCCAAGGACGACAAGAAGAAGGACCAAGACAAAAAGAAGAACGATCAGGACAAAGACAAGAAAAAAGATCCCAAAAAGGATCCGAAGAAGAAGCCGGACCAGAAAAAGAAGCCGGACGACAAGGGCCAGAAAAAGCCTGACAAGGGCTCGCCCTCGCCGACTCCCAGTCCGCAGCCGAAGGGCGACAAGCCGCCGCCGCCCAAGCCGGCCGATCGAGACAAAGAAGACGCCGAGCGCCTCCTGCAGTTCTTCCAGAACCGCGAAAAGGACGCGCAGAAGAAGCGTTTTCCCGCGCGTCGCGCCGTGCCGACCGGGGAGGACGATTGGTAAAGCGTCTCGTCGTTCTTTTGCTCCTGCTGTCGTTGACGGCTTTCGCCCAGACCGTGGAGTGGACTTCCGCCCTCAGCACCCCGCGCTGCAATGTGGGTGAGCAGGTGGTCCTGGAATTGCGCCTGAGCGGCGCGACCACCGACCCTCTGGAGCCCCGTGTACCCGATATCCCCGGTGTGAGTATGGAGTTCGCCGGCGCCAGCAAGAACGTCTCGATGATCAATGGCGTGACCTCGTCCTCCAGCACCTATACCTATATCCTCACGCCCACCCAGCAGGGTTCCATCACGGTGCCCGCCATCGCGATGAGCGTGGACGGCCAGAGTTATACCACCGAGCCGCTGAAGCTCCAGGTCGGAGTCAGTTCCGGACAGACTCAGCCCGGCGCGCCCGGCGTTCCTCCGGGTGGCGTAGGTCCCAACGGCGCCGGTTGGGGGGGACCCCAGAATCAGCTTCCCAGCGCCCCCATTCAGTCCGACGCCCAGCCGGTGTTGGTCGAATGTGAAGTTTCCAACACCCACCCTTACGTGGGCGAGCTGGTGGTTTACACTTTCCGCTTCCTGCATCGAGTTCAGTTGGCGGGCAGCGTCAATTTCGAGCCGCCCCCACCTACGGGCATGCTGCGGGAAGACCTGGGGCAGTCGACCAATCAAGTCACTCGCAATGGGATGGAATATGCTCAAAGCGAGGTGCGCACCGCCTATTTCCCCACCTCTCCCGGCAGCCTGACCATCGCGCCGACCCGGCTGAGCTGTCAACTGGCTCCCGACTTTCTGGACCCCAGCTTTTCGTTTCGCGGCGACGGCGTGCGCGAGCTATCCACCCAGCCGGTCACGCTGGAAGTGCTACCCCTGCCCACCCAGGGCCGACCTCCCTCCTTTAACGGCGCTGTGGGTCGCCACTTCGAATTGCTGGCATCCCTCAATAAAACGCTGATCAAGGCGGGGGATCCGGTCAAATTGGCCGTGACCATTACCGGCGACGAACATCCCGATTTGCTGCTGGACCCGACGCTGCCCAACTGGCCCGGAGTTCGTAGCTACACTCCCGAGGCCTCGGCATTGCCTTATGAGAAGCCCAATTTTCGGGCCAGCAAGACCTTCAAGATCCCGCTGGTCCCCCAACAGGGCGGCGATTTTCAACTGCACGACTTGAGCTGGTCCTACTTTGACCCGGCCAGCCGTCGCTACGTGACCCTGACGGCCAATCCGATGGTGCTCAAAGTCGAAGGCTCTATACCGACCACGGCCGGTGGTAAGGCCCCGGCTCCAGGAGCCCCCGTCGATCCGCTGCGTGGTCCTCAGCCGGGCCTGGATTCAGGGCAGGGCTGGGCGCTGGAGCCCGGTGTGGCAGTGCTGGCGGTGCTTCCCTGGGGCATCAGCCTGGTGCTGCTGGTGTTCGGGCACGCTCACCAACAATACGAGTTAAGCCTGCAGACCGACCGGGCGCGCCTGCAGCGCCTGGAAAAACGGGTCCAGCGTGCCAAGACCCTGGAAGAACTGGCCCAACTGGCCTACCAGGGCCTGGAGATTCGCAAGGGGATGGCTTTGATCGGACTGCCGCTGGTTCGCCTGCGCGAGATTCTCAGTCAAGAAATGGTCGACGAGTTGGAGAAGGCCGAGGCGGCTCGCTATTCGCCAGAGGGCGATACGGACCCCAAGAAGGTGGACGAATTCCGTAACCTGCTGCTGCGTGAGTTGCGCGGAGGTGAGGCGTGAAGCTGTTGCTGCTGCTGATCTGGCTGCTCATGTGGGCGCCTGGATGGCCGGAGAAGGCCAACGTCGACCAGTTGCTTCAGCAAAAGCGCTGGTCGGAAGCGGTGCCTTTGCTCGAGGAGCAGGACCAGGTGCAGAGCCATAACGCCGGCTCTCGGCTGTACTACAACCTGGGGCTGTGCTACCAGCATCTCAATGACCTGGGTCGGGCGCGTGCCTACTATCAAGCCTCGCTGCGCCGCAATCCCTGGAATTCTGGCCTGCAGAGTAATCTGGCTTTACTCAAAGCCGGTCTGACGGAGCCCGAGCCGGAGGAAAGCTGGACCCAGACGGCCACCCATTGCGCCCCGCCGGCTCTGCTGGCGACCGGCATGCTGGTTTTCAGTTGGGCCGCTTGCGGCCTGGCCTGGATGTATCGTCAGCGTCCGCGCGAGCGCTGGCTCTGGGGGGGTCTGGGCTGCTTTGCGCTGGCCGCCCTCTCCACCACCTTGTGGTTCGCGGCTCGGCTGCAGCCTGTGCAGGCCGTCGTTTTGCCGGAAACCGCTTTTCTGATGAACGGCCCGGGTGGTGAATTCACCCAGAGCCTGAACGTCCACGCCGGAAACCTGGTGGAGGTGGTGCGCGAGCAGGGCGATTGGGCGGAAGTCGAGGCGTTGGGCAAGTTGCGCGCCTGGATCCGCCGCGACGAACTTATGATGGTCCCTTGAAACTCGGCCCCTATCCGATCGAGCCGGCCACCTACCTGGCTCCCATGGCTGGTCACACCAATCGCGCTTTCCGCGAGTTGTGCCGCGAACTGGGCGGTGTCGGCCTGGTCTGCACCGAACTGGTCAGCAGCCAGGCGCTTGAGTATTCCCGCCAACGGGCCCTGAGCTTCTTTGATTTCGACGCTTCCGAGGCGCCCATGGCGGTGCAACTCTTCGGTGGAGAACCCGAAACCATGGCCGAGGCCGCCCGTCTGGTGGTCGATCTGGGCGCGCCTATCGTGGACATCAATATGGGCTGCTGGGTGCCCAAGGTCGTCAAGAAGGGCGGAGGGGCCGCCCTGCTGGGAGACGTTTGCCAGGCCACCGCTGTGGTCGAAGCCGTCTGCAAGGCCGTTCGCGTGCCGGTGACGGTCAAAGTTCGCAGCGGTCTGACGGCCGCCCAGGAAACGGCTGTGCCTTTCGCTCGTGCCGCCGAGCAATGTGGGGTCCAGGCTATCGCGGTGCACGCCCGCAGCGCCGAGCAGGGGTTTTCGGGCAGTCCGGACTGGTCGGTGATCACCCGCGTGCGCCAGGCGGTGAGCATTCCCGTTTTCGGCAACGGAGACCTGACCACTCTCGAGGAGGCCCGGCAAATGCAGCAAGAAACGGGCTGCCAGGGCTGGATGGTGGGCCGGGCGGCTCTAGGAGCTCCCTGGATTTTCGCCCAGTGGGCGGGCCTTCTGCCGGAGGGGACGCCGCCTTTGGAGTGGCGGGCGGCCGTGGCTCTGCGCCATCTCGAGCTGACCGAACAGTATTCTCCGCTCCACGAATTCAAAGCCGTGCGCGAACTGCGTGGCCAGCTCTCTCGCTATGACCTGGGCGTGCGCGAGCAGTTGGTGCGGTTGGAGAGCTATGCGCAGGCCCGCGGCTTGTTAGAAGGACTCAGTGGTGGGGTTGGGCTTCGGGATGCTCGTGAGCGCTGGCGTCTTCCACCCCCTCCAGTTCCGGAATGCTGCGGTACAGAGCCGCCGCGATCTCCTGGCCTACCGTAATCGCGGCCGAACTGCAGCCCTGACAGCCGCCGCCTAGTTCGACGTGGGCCACTCCGTCGCGCATCTCTCGAAGGGTCACGACGCCCTTGTGAGACTGCAGGTCGGGCTGGATTTCTTTTTCCAGAACCTCGCGCACCCTGTCGCTCCAGTCGCTCCGCGGTTGGGGACGCCAGGGATGGGCTTCCAGGTCAAAGGCGTGAATCAGCGGCGATAGCGCCGGCCAGTTGTCGCTGTGGGAACGCAGCACGGCCAGGTAATCCCGGGAGCGCCACAGACGCACGCACTCAAAGGGCGCCTGGCTTGGATCGCCCTCCAGCGGTTCCACGACCGGAGGACAGGCAAATCGCGCTTGCTTCCAATCCGGCAAAATGCGGCTGCCATCGCCTCCCACAACCGGGTAATTTGGGTCCACCTGAGCGGACCAGGCCACCAGGCCGCCATCGAGCACCTGGGGCCGGCAGCCGAGTTTGGTGGCCAGGTGGACCGCCGCCGCGCCGGCCATGGGACCCCGCTGGTCGAAAAGGAGAACTTCTTGACCGCGGACTTCGGCCGCCACCTGAGCGTCCAGCAAGCGAGCACCCGGCAGAGTTCCCAACTTCAGCTCCTCGGGCGAGCGGCAATCGATCAAGGGCGCGCTGCCCAGTCTTTCGGCAAAGCCGGTCGGCGGGGTCCGAAACTGGCGTTGTTCCAACTCGGTCTCCCACAAGCGCTTGAGCACTGCTTCCACGTCAAAGACCAGGTAGCGGCTGAGCACTTGGCGCAGGCGTTGCTCGGGCCGAAAGCCCAGTTTTTCGCGGCCACCCACTCCGTAGCGGGTGAACAGGGTCAGGCCCGCGCTGGGCCATTCGGCCAGCAACTCGCCCATGGTGACGTCGGCGTTCAGATCAGAGGCCGTCCTAGAATCGGTTCGCCCACGTCGAAAGCGGCCGCCACGGTGGCGCCCAAATCGGCGAAGGTGGGGCGGATTCTAAAGTCCTGACCCCCTTCCAGGCTGGGACTGTAAAGCAGCAGGGGAGCATACTCTCGGGCGTGGTCGGTGCTGGGAGTGGTCGGGTCATTGCCGTGGTCGGCCGTGATCAGCAGCAGATCGGTCGGCTTCATGACGCCCATCAACTCGCCTACGAATCCGTCGAATTGCTCCAGGCAGGCGGCGAATCCAGGCGGGTCGTTGCGGTGACCGTAGAGCATGTCGAAGTCTTCGAAGTTGACGAAGAAGAAGCCGCTGTCGTGCTCGCTGGCCAGGCGCATGGTGGCCTGATGATGTTCCGGATTGCTCTGGGTGCGCTCCGCGTAAACGAAGCCGCGGCCGCCGAAGACCTCGGGAATGACGCCCACGCCAGCGGTAAAGACTCCGGCCGTGTAAAGCGAGTCGATGACGTTGGCCGGGGGAGTGATGGGAAAGTCCTTGCGTCGTTCGGTGCGCCGGAAGTCTTGAGCGGTCTTGCCTTCGAAGGGACGCGCGATAACCCGTTGGATGCCGTGGGGTGGCTGCAGCAACTCGCGGGCTTTGCGGCAGATGTCATAGAGTTCCTCGATGGGAATGATCCCCTCGTGACAGGCGATTTGAAAGACGCTGTCGGCACTCGTGTAGACAATAGGGGAACCGGTGGCCAGGTGCTCCTCGCCCAGTTCTTTCAGCACGGTGGTGCCGGAACTGGCCTTGTTGCCCAGAACTTTGCGTCCGATGGCCTTCTCGAAGTCGGCGATCAGGTCGGCGGGGAAGCCGTCGGGATAGGTCGGAAAGCGCTCATCCACGCTGATGCCCATCATCTCCCAATGGCCGGTAACGGTGTCCTTTCCGCCCTGACTGGTTTCTTGCAGGCGCCCGTAGCTGCCCACCGGTTTTTCCACCGGGCCGCCTCCCGCCAGGTTCAGGGCGTTGCCCAGGCCCAGGGAGCGCAGGTTGGGGATCTTCAGGCCGCCGACGGCGCGAGCCGTGTGGACCAGGGTATCGCCCAAGTTCTCTCCGAAGTCCCCATACTCGGCGGCGTCCGGGGCCGCCCCCGCGCCACAACCATCCATGACCAAAAGGAATACACGTTGAAATCTCATTCCGGACGGTTTGCGACAAGTTTGCCTGACCCTCCCTGATGGAGAGGCGCAGCCCTCACCAAGATCAAAGCGAGCGGGGGGGTTTGGGGGGAGGCGCAGCCCCCACCAAGATCAAAGGATTCGTCATGGGAATGCTGGCCGACCGCATCACGAAAAACGCCCGTCATCTGCGCAAATGGGGCAAGCGCCAGGGTTTCACTTGCCTGCGCCTCTACGACCACGATATTCCCGAGTTTCCCCTCAGTCTGGACGATTATGCGGGACGCTTCCTGGTGACCCTTTCTCAGGGGGCCCAGTTCGATGCCGGTCTGCTCGAGGGGCTGGAGTATCAGGAGCTGGTGATCAAGACGCGAGGCGAGCGTGGCGGAGACGTGGACCCCGCGCGCAGTTTTCTGGTTCAAGAAGGCCCGATGCAGTTTGAAGTCAATCTTCACGGCCACCAGGATACGGGTCTCTTCCTCGACCATCGATTGACCCGCGAATGGGTGCGCTCGCTGGCCCAGGGCGCCGAAGTCCTGAACCTTTTCTGTTACACCGGGAGCTTTTCGGTGGCGGCCGCCCTGGGCGGGGCGCGCCGCGTCACCAGTCTGGACATGTCCCACACTTACCTGGATTGGGCCGGGCGTAATTTTCTACACAACGGACTTTCGATGCACCCGCATCTGTTTGTGCAAGACGACATTTTGCAGTGGCTGCCGCAGGCGCTGGATGCCGAGCAGAAGTATGACCTCATCGTCTGCGATCCGCCAACTTTCAGCAATTCCAAGCGCATGAAGCAGACTTTCGACCTGCAGAAGCTGCATGGCTCGATGCTGCGCGGCCTGCAGGGACTGGTGCGACCCGGCGGCCGCCTGATTTTCTCCTGTAACGACCGCGGCTTTCGCCTGGATGAAGGCCTGGCTTTCGAGGAGATTACGGGCCGGACTCGTTCCGAGGATTTTCGCCGTCGTAGTGGTCATCGTTGCTGGCTCTGGAACAAAGCGGGCACTCGATAACCCCGGGCCAATCCAGCACCTCCCAGGCGGCCGTTTCCACGTCCCAGCTGAAGGACCATTCGCAACTGGAGCAGTGCCAAGTGATACGGCTGCGGCCGGCCTGACGGGTCACCCGCAGGCTTTCGGCCGGCCGATCGGGGGGAGCCCAGGCTTCCCCGCTGCGTTGCGCCACCCACCACCAGTGATCCCACTCGGCGGCCAATTCCCTCAGCTCAGCCAGACCCTGATCCAGTTGAGGCAAGGAGGCCGTCAGCGCAAAGTCCCGCAATCGCTCCAGGCATTGTCGGGCGCGCGCCTCCAAAGGGCGCCCGGCCAGGTCACGGAGGCAAAACTCCCAGGCGACGGCCCACTCCACGGCGCTGATTTCTTGGGCCAGTAGAGCTTCCGTGTCGGTCAGAAAGAGCCCTAAGGCGTGTTCGGGGAGGTTGGGCACAGGCCCTCAACATCTCACCCTATCGGGCTAGAGGACGGAACTACCGCCGCCGGAAGCCGGGGGTGGGGGAGGAGCGCCGGGGAGATTGATGGCCAGCGAGCGAGCTTCGCCGTCTCCCTGATAGACATCCGAGTCGGTGAGCGGCACGGTGCCCATGGAGGTCTTTTGCTGGATGTCGCTTTTTTCGCGGGCCAGCAGCAGTTTTTCGAAATCTTCGAGTTCTTGTTCGATCTGCGGCGGCAGATTGACGAATTCCACGCCAATCATGTAGCGCTTTCGTTCGACCTGCTGGCACCAGCAGACTTTCCCCTGACAGAGGACGCGCGGCATGTTGCCGCCCTCCAACTCGATGTTCAGCGCCAGAACCTTGCCGATGGCAATCTCGCCTTCGGTTTGAATCTGCAGCCCCAGAGCGTTGTAGTCGACCGAGAGAGCTTTGAAGCCAGGCAAGTCCTTGCTGAGCAGGCGCAGGCTGAGGCGGTGGCGAGGGCGGCGACGAGCGCCCGCGTCCCCTTTGGCGGTAACGGCAGCCTTGTCCATGACCTGGCGAATTTGCGCGAGCTGGTTGGAGCCGGTCGGAACGTCCGAAACGGCAATGCGCATCTTCTCACCGGGGATCGGTCGTTGAGAGGTGACGACCACGGGCAACTGCAAAGTCTGGGAACCGTTTTCGGTCGGGACTTCCACGCGCACGCGCACGGTCTGGCCGCTTTTATAAGCCTTTTTGCACTTGAAAGTAAGTCGGCGATCGACCAGGCTTACAAATTCAACCACTTCGGGCGGGAACAAGAAATCAAACAACGGCCTGTCTCCTCTTTGGATTCTCGGGATGTTCGAATAGCTATCAATTGTTCCTCTTGAAGATGCTGCTTTAGTTTGCCGTAAACGGCGGCGGGGGGGAGGCGGGCCCGAGAGGAGAAGTCCTTTCAGGTGAACTCGGAATTGAGACTTTTGCTTGAAGCCCTGCCTCGCGATACGCGTCCGGCGGTGGAGAATCTGTGGAATCAGATGCCCGCCGACGTGCGCCGGGAGGCCGAATTGACGATGGGCAGCTTCGTGAAGCTGCTCAAGCAGAACCCCGCCAGCGCAGGAGACCTGTTGAAAATGCTGCAACGGACCGCCGCGCCCATGCTGCAGCAGGCCAGCAGCGTGGCCATCGTCGGTCCGGTCAACGTGGGCAAATCGACCCTTTACAATGCCCTGGTCAGCCGGCAGAAGGACAAGGCTCAGGCCAGTCCAGTGCCCGGCACGACCAAGGTGGCCCAGCGAGCTGACGTCGGGCTGTTTGAACTGGTGGACACGCCGGGAGCCGACCACGGGGGAGAAAGCGGCGGGAAAGAAGCCGACGTCGCCTTCCAGGCGGCCGAAGACGCGGAGTTCCTGCTCATTGTCTTTGACGCCACCGGCAGCGTCACCAGCAGCGATCGCGCACTCTATCGCAAGATTTTGGCCCTGGGCAAACCGCATCTGGTGGTTCTCAATAAAATCGACCTGATTCCGGCCGCCCAGCGGAAGATGGTGCGCGAATCGGCGGCTCGGATTCTCGATATCTCTCTGGAATCGGTTTTGCCCATCAGCGCCCAGACTTCTTCCGGAGTCGATCAGCTGGTGCTGGAAATCACCGCCGCCGAACCCAAATTGCTGATCAAGGTGGCGGAAACGCTGCCTTCTTTGCGCCGCAAGCTGGCCTGGCAGGCGATTCGCAGAACGGCCATGCTGTCGGCGCTGGTCGGCCTCAGTCCGCTCCCTTTGATGGACGTGATTCCGCTCACGCTGCTGCAGGGCAATCTGGTGCTGACCCTGTCCCAGATTTACGGTAACAAGCTCTCGGCTAAAAGCATGCTCGAGCTTGCTTCCACCTTTGGTGCCGGTTGGTTAGCTCGTCTTCTCTTTCAGGAGCTGACCAAGCTGGCCGGCGTTCCTGGTTGGGTGTTGTCGGCCTCGGTCGCCGCCTCGGCCACCCTGACCATCGGCTTCACGGCCCTCAACTGGTTCGAAACCGGCGTGATGCCCGACAAGAAAGAAATGGAGAAACAGGCCCAGGGCCTACAGCAGCGCATCAAAGACGGGCTGGTCAATCTGGGCAAGTCTCGGCCCAGTAAGAAACGGGTCACCGAAGAGCTGGAAAAGTTGCTTCCTACCGAGCCACCCGAAGCAGCGAGCGGAGATCTTCAGGACGCAGGCCTGCAAAACTCTCCACCACCCGATCGGCAAGTAGATCCTCCGCCGGACGAGACGACGTAATTCCAAGCACGGCCATGCCGGCGCGGCGAGCCGCTTCCACGCCCTGAGGCGCATCTTCCAGCACCACGCAGCGCTCCGGTTCCCGACCCAGGCGCCGGGCCGCTACCAAAAAGACCTCCGGGTCGGGCTTGCCGTGGCGTACGTCCTCACCGGTGGACAGGGCGGTGAAGAAATGCTCGATGCCCAACTGGCGCAGGACCAACTGGATGTTGGGGAGAGGTCCGGAACTGCCCACCGCCATGGTCACTCCTTCTCCGTGCAGCGCGGCCAAAAGGTCCAGCACTCCCGGGATGGGCCGCATCAGGTCCGGCACAAGCTCCCGGTAGGTGGTTTCTTTCCAGTCGGCCAGTCGGTCGATTTCACTCTGCGCGACGTCCTGCTCCATCCACATCGGGACGATCTGTTGGTTGTGCATTCCGAAGGTGAGATTGAAAAGCTCTCGGGTAAACGGCTTGCCTTCTCGCATGCCCAGGCGGTGCCAGGACTGAAAGTGGGCCTCGCTGGAGTCGACCAGCACGCCGTCCATATCAAAGATCGCGCTCCAGTCACTCACTGACATTGTCCACCTCTACTTGATACGTGTTGCGAATATCAGCCGACTGGTCCGCCTTGGCGCCCTGTGCCGTCACCTCGATGCGCAGTTCATGCTTGCCCGGTTTGTCGGCCGACCAGCGCAAATCCAGAGCGGCTTCCCCACCCGGTTGCAGAGGCTGATCCAGGCGGGCGCTCCAGACTTTGCTGCCGTCCGCCCAGAGCACCGCTCGCACCGAATCGCACGGCAGGGTGCCGAGGTTCCGGAAAGTGGTGTTGATAATCCATTCTTTCTCCAGGCGACTCCGTTTCGGGACATTGGCCTGGAAGGCGCCGAATTTGTAGCCCGGGCGTCCGGCGACCTCGATGGTTTTAGCCGGACTGGTGACGCCCTGGCAGGAGACGGACAGGCGATGCTGGCCGGCCTCGGTGGGAACCCAGGTCATGGTCAACTCGGTCTCGCCACCGGGAGGCAAGGACTGGAAGAACTTTTTCTCGCCTTCTACTTTGTCGTCCACTTTGAGCACGACCGGCAGCTTCAGCAGTTCGACATCTCCCGTGTTGGTCAGCGCGAACATGACTCGCACCGGACTGCCCACCACCGCGTTTTCCGGTTCGATGGAGACCCCGCGGGCGGTCAGATCGGACTTGCTGGCACTTCCCTGCCACTCCAGCTGATACTGGTTGTTGCTGGTGTCCGCGTCTTCCAATTCTCCGGTCGGATCAATCCAGCAGCTCAGCTTATGCTTGCCGCCCTCCAGAGGGCGCTTGTCCTGGTAGATGAACTGATAGCTGTCGCCGGGTTGCACCGACTCCAGCGCCTTTTTTTGGGCGATGGCCTTGCCGTCCCAAAACAGCTGGTAGGGGACAGCGGGGGCGGGGGCGGCACCTTTGTTGACGACCGTAACCGTCCAGCGCAAGCCTTCGCTATTTTTTTCCACCGAGATGTCGGCCGGACTCAGATCCGGCACGCGGTAGGGCTGGAGTTGCATGGTCAAGACTTGCTCCGGAGCGCGCTTCTGGATTTCGGCCGCCAGGTCGGGCGGAAGCGAGCATGTGCCTTCCAGCAGTACTTCGCCTTGAGCCGGCAAATCAGCGGCCGAGAATACCTGACCAATTTTTTTGCCCTGCAGATAGATGGAGCAGAGCACTCCGCGACTGATTTCTTTGGAACGATTGACGGCCCGCAAGGAGTAACCGATCTGTCCCCCTGGCTTGAGCTCCCCGCTCCAATGGGGGGAAGCTGCATCCAGTCGAGGGCGGGCGCCGGCCGCGCTCGAGAGAAGAGCCAGGCCGAGAAGAGTCGTCATAGTCTTTCGCATGGCCGCCGGTTCGCTTCTTAAGCGCCCGACCCTTGCACTGGCACAACGATCCTAAGTCCAATCAACGAACTATGTCATGATCCATCGTGTGAAATGGAATACAGTCAATCCAATTTCTGTCTGTTATTCTACTTAGTATGGATACCGAAGCCACCGGCGTGCTGACAGCACCCATCAGTCGTGACCCCGGCCGAGCTCACTGGATTTTTTGGGAACTTGGTCTTCTTGCCACCCTGGGCGCAATCGTTGTGACCCCAGCCGAAACCAACCAGCAGGCCGTATGGGCTGTTCTATCCCTGTTGTTCCTCATGGGCCTTTCCAATCAAGGGAACGAGAAAACTCAGTTCCCCGCGGATTAGGGTCCGCCAACCCCAAATAAAAAAGGGCGACGCGCTCGCGCGCATCGCCCTTTTTCTTTTTCTGGCTTACTCGGACTCGGGCTCGGGTTCGGCGAAGACCTGTTCCAGGTCCACGCCTTTCTCGACCGCCACGGCAGCCAGCGTTTGCGTGAGCATGGACATGCCTTCGCTACCCAGCTGAACCTGGGTTTGAGCTTCGTTGAGCTGGCTCCAGGTTTCTTCGCTCCAGTTGCCGGCCGGATCGAGCTGATCGACCAGGCCTTTGAGATTCTCGAAGGCTTCCCGAATCGGCATCATAAATCCGCCGAGAGTGCCTTGCTGAACGTCGTCCCACTCCAGGGTCATCAGACCCTGGCCGCACTCGTCCATAAAGTGGACCAGCGTTTCCAGGGCCCCGCTGGCCCGCTCCAGCCGCTTTTCGGCTTCGTCGGTCGAAACGGTTCCTTCGCGCAGGGCTACGTCGAGGACCTTGAGTTGGGGTAGATAGCCGCGGCCATCCGCTACATAACCGACGTAGGAGCCGCAGTCCTCGCAAGAAGGACCGAGGCTCTGCTCGTCGTGACCACAGTGAAGACAGAGCACGATTTAGAAGCCGAAGCCGCCCATTCCGGGGAAGCCGCCGCCCATACCCGGGATGCCGCCACCGAATCCACCGCCCATGAACTTGTCGGCCGTTCCCAGGTTCTGGAATTTGCCGGTGCCGTCATCCTTCATGACCGAGGTCTGAGAGGGGTCGTAACCACCGTTGGCCTGGAAGTTGGGGCGTCCACCGGGCAGAACGATCTGCACCTTCTGGACGACACCTTTCGGGTTGTCGGCGCCCATCATGACCTGGGTGCCGTCGTTGAGGGTAAAGATGGCGTTCTTCTTGTCGAAATCGCTCTTCTCGCCGTTCGGGTGGTCGATGTGCGGGTCACCCCAGACGCGCCATTCCTTTGGCTTGCCGCTCTGCTGAGCCTGCTGGCAGCCACAGCCGCCGGCCAGTCCGCCGCCCATGTTGCTGGAGATGGCGATGGCACCGTTGTAGCCGGGGCCCGAGAAAGCGGCTGCCTGGTTGAACTGACCGTTCTGGGCGCCGAATCCACGTCCGCCGCCGACACCCTGGGCGTTGCCGCCCGGCTCTTTGACCTTGACTTCGTCGCCCTGCCAGTTGATGGTGGCGCCGCCGGGAGTGGTGAAAGACTGTCCTTTGGTGAGCTCAATCGTGCCGCCCTGTTGACCGCCGGGGCCCATCGGACCCATCGGTCCCATCGCTCCGGGACCACCCATCGGTCCGCAGCCGCCGGGGCCACCCATCGGGCCGCCACCGGGAAAACCGCCGGGTCCGCCCATCGGTCCACCGCCGGGGAAGCCGCCGCCGAAGCCGGCACCACGCTGTCCCTGCGAGGCCAGAGCGCCCATCATGCGTCCGAGTGCGAACATCGCGCCCTGCATCTGCTGGGGGTTGGCGCCGCCGAAGCTGTTGAGTCCCATCATCGGGTTGCCGAAACCGCCACCCAGGCCGCCCAACGGACCGCCGAAGTTTTCAAAGGCACCGGGCGAGGCCGAGAAGCCGTCAAAGCCGCGATTGCCAAAGAGAGACTGGCCGGGACCGAACGACGGGACGCCGCCGCCCATAAAGGGCGAGTTGAAGAGAGAGCTGATTCCAAAACTTGCGCTGAAGCTACCGCTGATTGCCACTGTAACTGCCTCCAGAGACCTCTTGTCGAGGTGATTTGAACCAAGATTAACAATTGATGAGGCCGTTCAGCGGCCGAAGTCCTTAAATTTCTGCAAATTATGTTTCCGACCTGTAAACGGTATTGCCATTGTGTAATCTTAACGTAGTTTTTATTTTAGTTGTTGCGAGATTGTGAAATGGTTGGCTCGCTAGCTTGAGTCCGGATTAAGGATTGTGAGGGTTTGATGAAGACAGTGCCTGGACGGCTTCGTCCCAGCGCGTCTGTTGGGCAAAGCGCAGGCGGGCGTAGATCTGGTTTACGAAGGCTCCGTTGTCGCGCGCCGGAGCATAGATCGACATGCCGCCCAGTTCCTCGGAAGAGCGGCACAGCCGGGCCAGGGTTTCGCCGGTCTCCCCGGCCTGTTGGCGCAGGGCCTCGGGGAGACTGCTGTCCTGCTGCCAATCCCGGCAAAGCCCGGCCAGGTCCAGCTGGTCGACCAGCGGGCGATCCTGAGGGCGCGGCCATAAGTGGGGTTGCTGCTCGATATGGCTCCTGAGCGTGGCAAACGCCTGGGGGTGATCCAGGATGGTGACGGCCAGTTCATCCAATCGGTCGCGTAGCTCGGGAAAGGCGCGCAAATCGATCGAGGCAACGGCCGGAGCCCGCTCTCCCAGTCCGCGGGAAACCTCCACCAGTTTTTCGGCCGCCGCCGCTCCCGTTGGCTGAGCGGGGAGTTGACCCAGCCACTGGGAGAGGGGCAATCCCAGTCCCAGCAGTTCGCTTTGCGAGGCGACCAGGTGGTCGCTGACGGTTTGCAGTTGGGAGGCGACTTCCGCCTGGGCCATCAGACAGGTGTTGAAGACGACCAGGTCGGGCCGGCGCGGCAATTCTCCTAAGGATTCTTCCAGGTCGGGGAGGGGGATCATGCGGCGCCGCTGCGAGTCGGTCACCGCTCCGGCAAAGCCCGCTCCGTGGCCGCCCAGTACCACCGCATAGTGCTGAGCTGGATATTTCTGCATGCCCCAGCTGAGAAAGTCTTTCAGTTCCTGGGGGTCATTCATCTCGCCCGCCCGACCGGGCTCCAGCGGCTCGGGTTTTTCCGATTGATCCAGTTGGTAGCGTTGGATCGAGCCCTGGGCGCCCATCTGAGCCACCACCCGGACGTCCTGAGGAACACCGTGCTCGGTGATCTCCTCCAGACTCTCTTGGACGGCTTTTTCCAGATCATGACTGGCGCTGGTATAAATCAAAACCGTCCAACTATTGGCTCGAGCAGCGTCCATCAGGCCCCGGATTTCGTCTCGCGGAGGGCGGCAGCCTGCCGGCCTAGAAATAACGCGCACCTTAGGAGGTTCGAGCAATGTTTAGTAAATGGTCTGGAAGACTGGCGGGATGCCTGATGGGCTGCCTGCTTTTGGGTGGGGCTCCGGCCAAAGCCGATGATAAGCCGGATGCGACCGGCCCGGCCAAGGTCAATCTTTCGTCGAACCTGGGCAGTCTCAATCTGCCCAAAGGCTATGTTTACTGGGGCGAAGCCAAGGCCAAGGCGCAAATGGAGAGCATGGGCGGCGGGTCGCAAAAGACCATCGGTCTGATCGCGCCCACCGACGAGAACGCCAAATTCGCCGTCGAACTCGAATACGAAGACACCGGCTACGTAAAAGATGACGACGCCGGCAAAATCGATTCCAAAGCGATTCTCGAGAGTTATCAGGAAGGCACGGAAGCCAACAACGATGACCGCAAGGCCAAGGGCCTGGAGCCGATTCACGTTACCGGTTGGGAGCAAGAGCCGAAATACGACTCGAAGACCCACGTGGTGACCTGGAGCTTGCAAGGGAAAGACGACAAGAACGATATGTTCGTCAATTACAACACTCGAGTGCTCACGCGCAAGGGCGTTCTCTCCGTCAACCTGATGTGCTCCAACGCCGACCTGCCGGCCAGCAAGCCCAAGGCTCAGGCTCTGACCAGTGATATCGCTTTCACGCAAGGCGAGCGCTACGAGGATTACAAAGCGGGTGACAAGATTTCGACCGGCGGTCTGGTGGCCCTGATCGCGGGTGGTGCCCTGCTGGCCAAGAAAACCGGGCTGATCGCCTTCCTTTACGTGATGGCCAAGCCGCTGATTCTCTTCTTGAAAGTGTTGGGAGCCAAGGCGCTCGCTCTGTTGGCGCTGCCCTTCATGGCCCTGAAGAATATGTTCAGCAAGAAAAAAGACTCAGGCGAAGAGGGTTAGGATCTTTAAGCGCGCCAGCTCCTGCTCGGCCACCGCGCCGAGCAGCTGGTCGCGCTGCCAATTGGGCAGTCCCAGTTCGGCGGCGATTTGCAGAAGAATGTCCAGCTCCAGGGGGTCGATTTCCCCGTCCGCCCAGCCAACCTTACAGGCGTCGCGAAAGAGGCTGGCGGCAACCTGAGGTGCTTTCAGCGGAGCCAGTAGCTCCGACCACTTGGGCGGCTCGCCGTCGCAGTAGCGGAACGCTTCCTGGCGCACGGATTCTTCCGCCAGGGCGTAGGCGGTGGCAGCGGCCGCATTGCGTTCGCTGACGGAAACTTCGTGAATGCCCGCCACCCGCAGCAGTACGGCCAGGTAGCGCGGCAGGTCGCATCCCAGCACCGCGTCGGCGGCGACTCCGTAATCTTGTTGCACTTGAAACGAAATCGACACGCTCAGCTTCTCTCCATTACCAAAATGGCCAGGTCGTCGCTCAGGCGCCCCTGACAGAAGCGCCTTACATCTGACTCTACTCGCTCCAGGGCTTTCTCCAGGGGAAGCTTTTGGGTGGCCCGCAGACTGGCCGTCAGCCGCTCCATGCCATAGTCCTCACCGTTCTCGTTGCGCGCTTCGAGCAGTCCGTCACTGTACATCAGCAGGCGCTCTCCGGGAGCGATGGAGGTCTGATTCTCGCCCCACTCGCTGTCGTCCATCACGCCCAGCGGAATTCCGGTTCCTTCCAGTTCGTCCACGGAACCGTCGCCGCGCAGCAGCAGTCCGGCGGGATGGCCGGCGTTGGCGAAATGGAGTCGCCCCTCTTCTTCGTCGTAGACCGCGTAGAACATGGTGACGAAAGTCGATTGCTCCTGATTCCACTGGATCAGTCGCTGGTTTAACTTGCGTAAGACGAAGGAGGGCGAGGGGCTCTTTTTGCCCCACTCAAACATGAAGCCCATCACCAGGGCCATGAGCAGGGAGGCGGAGATGCCTTTGCCCATCACGTCCCCCAGGCAGAAAACCACGTATTTCTGTCCAAAGGGCCGGAAATAGTAGAAGTCTCCGCCCACCTCCAGGGTCTGGTTGACTTTGCCGCGCAGGGCCACCGTGCCCAGTTCGAAGCGGTTTTGCATCAGGGCCAACTGGAGGCGGCGCGCCAGTTCCACGTCGCCGGCCATGCGCGCCTGGAGTCGCTTGATGGCTCCGTAGCGGTCCAAGGTCACCAGTCCAAAACCAGCCAGCAGAACCCACTCCACCGTCTGGCCGAGGGTGTTCAAAAACAGGTGACGATTGTCGATGCCCGAGCACAGCAGGCCGCCCAGGCAGTAGGCTGCGGCGGCCAGCGGAATCACCAGCATGCCGCGATTGCGGAAGAGGGCGGCCGCCAACAGCACCGGCAGTAGGAACAGATCGACCGAAAGCACGTGCCCGTAGAGGCTGCGTGACAAAAAGGCCAGCAGCAGCGAGACGGCGATCATCGCTTTCCAAAAGGGAGCGCTGCGATGGGACGGCCGAAAGACGACCAGACGGTCGAGCAAACGGTCTAAATAGGTCACCACAGCCCGATAGGCCGCCCTCCAGGTGCTTTGCATCGGCCCCCGGTTCGACCTCGACCCTGGCTGGCCTGCCCAGAAGGCATGCCCCTTGCGTGTTCAGAACACACGGCCATGTCTACAGGTCTTCGTTTGCTGCGCCTGACCGCCGTTGCCGGCTGCAGCTTCGCCCTCGGTTACGGGTTTTGTGTTCAGAAGATGCGCACCGACCGGGAGGTGGCCGCTCGAGTCAACGGCGAGGCCATACCCGCCGCGGAATTGCGCAGTGAGCTGCTCAAGCGTTTTGGACCCGACGTACTGCGCGATCTCGTCCACCAGCGTCTCATCATGCAAGAAGCGGGCAAGCGCAAGGTCAAATCGGACGACGCTCTGATCGAGAAGCGCCTGAAAGAGATGAAGGCGCAACCCGAAGTGCAGGAGATGCTGAAGAGCGGTCAGGTGGACGAAGGAGACTTGCGCCGCAACCTGACCACCATGGGTCCGCTGGATGCCCTGGTCAAGGGTGAGTTGACCATCGAAGAAGAGAACAAATTTTATAAGCAGCATCGCAGCGAACTGGAAACCGTCAAAGTCCAGCAGATCCTGCTGCTCGACAAAGCCCAGGCGGATAAGGTCTATGCCGAAGCCAGCAAGCCCGGTGTCGACTTTGCGGCCCTGGCCAAGAAATACAGTCTGGATACTCGCACCAAGACCCAGGGAGGCCTGTTAGGAGAAGTCCACCGCGGGGAACTGACTCCCGAACTGGCTGAGGCGCTTTTTGCCATGAAAACCGGTCAAGTCAGTGAACCCGTCGAGAGCGAGGACGGCCTGCATATTTTTCGAGTCGTTTCGACTCGAACGGGCCTCGATGAACTCCGGCCCCAAATCGAAGAACGCCTGATTGCCGCTCGCCGGGGCGACTATGTCGAAGAACTCCGCGCTACCGCCAAAATCGAAACCGTCCCGCCCTATCGCCTGCCCGCCTCCATCAGCACTACAAATCCTGGAGACGACGAACACTAAGCTTGGTCCCGGAGAGGGGACCCGGGGGAAAGGGCGACTTTGGAGACTGCTGCTGCGGCAAGGTCCAGGGCACAACCAATCTTAAATAGATTTTGGGGTCGCTTGCTTGAGGCACGCCTGCCGTATCGCCAACCTCCTCACCGTCTCCACCTCCCCTCGTTCGCCCAGGTCCCCCTTCTGGAGAAGTCTACCGCTAGCAGCGGCGGCGGTTGACCAGGTAGACGGCCAGGGCGATGAGGGCGCCGCAGGCGATTTCGCCGCGGGTGATCTCTTCGTGGAGGATCAGCCAGCCCCAGAACATGGCGAAAAGGGGCAAAAGGTAGGTGACGGCGCTGGCTCGAGTGGGTCCGACGCGGGCCAGCAGATCGAAGTAGAGCAGGTAGGCCACCCCTGTTCCCATCAGACCCAGCCAGAGCACCTCTCCCCAGACCCAGCCGGGCACGGGTTTTGTAGGCCAGTAGAGACAGGTCAGCGGAGCCATCAGGACGGCTGACCAGAGGGTGCTGCCGCACGCGATCAGTTTGGGGTCGACGCCCTGAAAATAGCGCTTGACCCCGTTGACGCAGAAGCCGTACATGGCGGCCGCGCCCATCGTGGCACTGGCCGCCAGCGGGTGGAAGTCCATCTGCAGGCCGCTACGCTCGTGGAGTAACAGGGCCACTCCGGCAAAGCCGAAGAAGACGCCCAGCCACTGGTTGGAATGCAGATGTTCGCGTAACCAGAGCAGGGCAAAGAGTGACGCGAAAAGAGGCACGGTGGCGTTGAGCAGAGCGGCTACTCCGGCGTGCAGGCGAACGGCACCCCAGCAGGACAGGCAGAACGGCACGGCCGTGTTGAAGACGGCCAGCCAGAACAGCTTACCGGAGTGGCGGCGAAAATCGGGCCACATTTTCCAGCGGCTCATCAACACTGCGTAGAATAGGGCGCTGCTGAGCAGTCGCACGCCGATCATGGGCAGGGGATCCAGGAAGGGACCACTCATGCGCATCACCAGATAGGAACTGCCCCAGATCGCCCCCAGTAGCACCAGGTTGATCAGGTCACGAGGACTCGCGGGATAACTCCCTCCAGGCGCTGACCAGGGCTTCCGGGGATTCTGTTTTCAGGCCCTCGGGAAAACGGCGTTCCAGGCCTTGATAGCGTTCGCGAAACTTACGATTGGTTCCGCGCAGAGCGGCTTCCGGGTCGATGCCGTGCTGATGGGCTACGCTGACCAGGGCGAAAAGCACGTCGCCCAGTTCGTTCTCGCTCGGCTGCGCCTGGAACTCCGCCAGCTCTTCCTGGAGCTTGGACCAGGCCGCCCCAGCGTCCGGATAGGCGAAGCCGCTGCGTGCGGCTCGCTCTTGGATCAGTGCCGCCTGGGGCAAGGAAGGCAGTCCGGCGCTGACGCCGTCCAGAGCCGAGGTCACAGCTTTCTCGCCCTTTTCAAGTTTCTTGATCTGATCCCACTGTTGCAGAACGGCGGCCGGCGAATCCAACTCGCCGTTGCGCTCGAATACGTGAGGGTGACGTCGCACCATTTTGGCCACGATGCCCTGGCACACGTCCTCGACGTCGAAGGCGCCCCGTTCGCGCGCCAACTGGGCGTGCAGCACCACCTGGAAGGCCAGATCTCCCAGCTCTTCCTGCATCTTGGGGTCCTCGTTCAGTTCCAAGGCCTCGACGCACTCATAGGCTTCCTCGATCAGAAAGGGAGTTAGCGTCTGATGGGTCTGCTTGCGGTCCCAGGGACAGCCATCGGGAGCGCGCAGGGCGGCCACCACTTCGACCAGTTGTTGAAAGGGGGAAAGACTTTGAAATTCAGGGCTGCTCGGATGCATAGCGGCGGCTTCGCCTCCTCATAGGAACACCCTACCGTGGGCACGAAGCCGGCGCTCGATCTTCACGAGGAGAATTGAATGTATGAGTGAGATTGTCACAATCGCCGCCCGCCAGATCCTGGATTCGCGCGGCAACCCCACCGTCGAGGTGGAAGTAGAATTGGAATCGGGAGCCACCGGCCGGGCAGCCGTGCCTTCCGGCGCCTCCACCGGCACCCACGAAGCCGTCGAACTGAGGGACGGTAACGCCGCTCTTTATGGCGGCAAAGGCGTGCTGAAAGCGGTCGATAACGTGGAGCAGTTGATCGCTCCGGAACTCGAGGGCATGCTGGCGGTGGATCAGCTGGCCATCGACCAGGCCATGTTGGACCTGGATGGCACCGATAACAAAGCCAAGCTGGGCGCCAATGCGATCCTGGCCGTTTCGCTGGCGGTGGCTCGCGCCGCCGCCGATGATTGCGGTCAGCCGCTCTACGCCTACCTGGGCGGCCCCTTCGCCCATTTGCTGCCGGTGCCCATGATGAACATCGTCAACGGCGGTCAGCATGCTGACAATACCGTCGACATCCAGGAGTTCATGATCATGCCCGCCGGCCTGAATACCTTCAGCGACGGTTTGCGTTGTGGAACCGAGATTTTCCACTCCCTCAAATCCGTGCTCAAGAAGCGCGGTCTGGCCACCGGTGTGGGCGACGAGGGCGGCTTCGCGCCCGACCTCAAGTCCAACGAAGAAGCCCTTGAGCTGATCATGGAAGCCATCGAGAAGGCAGGTTACAAGGCTGGCAAACATGTTTTCCTGGCTCTGGACGTGGCCGCTTCCGAGTTTTACAAAGATGGCAAATACGTCTTCACCAAGTCCAAGGCCCCCGACCGGGATTCGGCCGGGATGGTCGAGATGTACAAGGAATGGACCAGCAAGTATCCGATCATCTCGATCGAAGACGGTCTTTCCGAAGACGACTGGGACGGCTGGGCTCAGCTTTCCAAGGCTCTGGGTAAGAACGTCCAGTTGGTGGGCGACGATCTGTTCGTGACCAACCCCAAGCGTCTCCAGGAGGGCATCGACAAAGGCGTAGGCAACTCGATCCTGGTCAAAGTCAATCAGATCGGCAGTCTTTCGGAGACTTTGCGCTGCATTGACCTGGCCAAGCGCAACGGGTATACCTCGGTGATTTCCCACCGATCGGGTGAAACCGAAGACCCCTTCATCGCCGACCTGGCGGTGGCGACCAACGCCGGTCAGATCAAGACCGGCTCGCTCTGTCGCTCCGAGCGCGTAGCCAAGTATAACCAGTTGCTGCGCATCGAGGAACAGTTGGGCTCCTCCGCTCGTTACGCGGGTATGTCGGTGGTCAAGAAAGCCTGAGCCGTCGGCTCACAAGCAAAAAAGGGAGGCCGGAAACGGCCTCCCTTTTTCGTTATCTCTTGCTCTGCGCGTGACGCCGAAAGAGTTCTTTGTGCTGGGTCACCAGGCGCTCGATGGAGCGCAGTCCCGGGTCCAGGCCACGTGGAGCTTCCTGTAGCACCTTGGGAGCTTCCGGGGCAGGGGCGGAAAGCCACTGCTCCAAAAAATCCAGTGCCTGGTCTTCTTCTTTTAAACGATCGTCGGTGCTCACGCACGCCACCCTCTCGCCCCCAGCGAATTTCTTGAACTCAAGTTACATCGGCGGGCTGAAAAGAAGCATAAAGCCACGGCGGCCTTGTTAACCTTTAATCTTCGAGCAAGAATTCGTTCCACATGCGCTGGATGCGCATGCGGGCGGCGGTGATGCCGGTGCCGTGCTCGAACAGGTCGTTCAATCCATCCTGCACTTCTTCCAACAGTTCCGGCTGGAAGAGGAGTTCCTCGCGCAAGCAGCCGTAGGTGGCCGCGGTAATACCCACCAGTCGAGCAGCGGCGTGGTCGGCCACGGGATCAAGGCGCTTGAGGAAGACCTCGTCGCGGAACGCGAACTCGCGGGTATAGAGGAAGCCGGCCCAGTCGGTGGCCTGGTACCAGTGCAGCAGCAGTGCGCGGCACTCGTTTTCGAACTCCGGGGCCGAAGGATTCAGTGCCTGCAGCCGGTCCATCAGGCTGGGGTGGGGGACCGAGCCTTCTTCCAGGTAGAGTTCCACGGCCGACTGGGCCAGGGTCAGGCGTTGTGCGTCGTTCAGGGCGCTCGACTGATGAGCCAGCTGGCTGTGGCCGCGATACATCCGCACCAGGTGGCGGAAGACGAGGAAGCACAACTCTTCCGGGGGCATGCCTTCGATGTCGCGGTGGAAAATCAGGGTCAGTTCCGGCTCGGCGCTGGCGTCGACCAGGAACAGGTCGTCGCCGTCATAGGTGAGCACTTTGAGTTCGGGAAAGTCGAACAGGGTGTAGTCCACCGCTCGCAGGGCCTGACGAAGGGTCCCCACAAAGGCGGCGGGGCCGGTATTTTCCAGGCGCTGCTCAAACTGCTCCGAGGGAACGGGAAGTTGCAGACCCGATTTCGGCAGCAGTGAATCCTTTAGGAAAGCGACCACTTCCTCTTCTTCTTCGTTGCCCAGGTGCGAGACGAAATCGCGGTTGAGTCCGCGCTTGCCCATTCCAATGGCCAGTTCTTGCTTCTGTACTTCCGAGCGCGGCGAACTGCCGAACTGATAGAAAAGGGCCAGTCGGTCGGGCACATTCCCCGTGGCGGTGGCCTCGGCGGCGGAGAGAATCTCGAACAGGTAGATCATCTCGGTTCCCGGCAGGGCTTCGGTCAGGTAAGGAACGACATCTTCCTGGCCGGCCTTGATGCGCGCCAGAGCCAGGTTGGCTTTGGCTTCGTTTTCCACCCAGGTCTCGACTTCCAGAGCTTGCTCCAGCACTTCGCTGGCCAGGTCGGGCTGGCTGCTGACCAGGTTCAGGCCCTCCGCAATTTGCTCGAACTTGGTCTTGGCGGCGGCGGGAGCCCACTCGGCGCTCTCGGCGGCGGCCACCGGCTCTTCCACCGCAACGGCTTCTTCGACGACGGCTGCTTCCTCGGCGGCCGGCTCTTCGAAGATCAGGTCCTCCAGCTGAGGTTCTTCCTCGACGCTGACCGGCACTTCGGCGACCGGCTCCTCTTCGGCAACCGGCTCCTCGGCGACGGGCTCATCCGCGACCACGTCCTCTACCACCGATTCCGCAACGACCGGTTCTTCGGTTACTGCGTCCTCGCTGACCGGCTCTTCAGCAACTTCGGCTTCGGCTTCGGCTTCGGGCTCTTCGGGCGCGACCGACTCTTCCGCGGCGGGTTCCTCGACCACCAGGAGTTCGGGCACCGTCTCCTCAGCTACCGCTTCGGCAGCGGGTTCGTCTTCCAGATTGAGGTTCAGGCTGGGCACGGTCGATTCGACCTGGGGGGCTTCTTCTTCTGACTGCTCGTCGAGCAGGGAGGAGAGGTCCGGCTCAGGGGCAGCGGTCACCGGGCTCACCGAGGTGGGCAGCGGCGCGTCCCCGCCGGAGACTTGCTGCCAGGCCTGGGCCAGGGCGTTTTTCAGGCTGGTCTGGTCCTGCTCTTCACTAAAAAGCTGGCTGCCGGTGTCCTGCAGGGTGTCAAAAAGCTCTTCCAGTTGCTGCATGTCCGAACAGCCGTGAGGCAGTTCCAGCAATTGGTAGACCTGATCCACCAGAGTGCGACCCGGAATCCCCAGGGCCAGATCGAGATGCGACATCAGCACTTCGTAAGCGTTGCCGGGCTCGCTGGGAGCGGCCACAGCCGTGAAGTCGTCGCCGCTGAGAAATTGCTCTTTGAAATCGTGAACCAGCTGCTCCAGCTTGGAGATGCGACCTTCGCGAGTGGTCAGTTCCTCCTGAAGCTCGCTCATGTTCTGCTGGCGGCGCGCCAATTCGTCCTTTTGACGGTCGAGTTCGGCCTCGTGTCCCAGAACGGTCTCACGGCTCTGATGGAGTTCACCCTGGAGTTCTTCCACCGAATGATCCAGTCGTTGACCGCGGGCCAGCGCGTCGGCCAACTCGGCTTCCAGATTCTGCTTCTCCTGGCTGGTGCGCTCCAGCGTTTCGGCCATTTCCTGTTGGAGCTTCTTCAGTTGCTGGTCCAATTGACGATTTTTGAAAGCTAATTGCACGCCTTCGCCGGTGAGGCGCTTGACCTCATCGGTCAGACGCTTGTTGGTGGAGCGTAATTCTTTGATCTGCTCGAAAGCTTTGAGGTCGGACCCGCCTAATTGGGCCTTGAGGTTGGCATTTTCTTCTTGTAGTTGAGCCAATTGCGCTTGAGAGTCAGCCGACATGGAACGCTCCGTTTCAGGTGGTGGCCCATCCTTTGCAGTCGTTGGAGCAAAACCCTCGTTCCCAGGAGCCTCTTGGGAGGGTCAAGAACGGGCGCCTATGCGCAAGCGCACGGAGATGGGAGAAATGGATGCGGTGCGCCGCATTCCGACGGTCAAAGGGAAGGATTACAATCCTCGCCAGAATGCTTATCGGCTGGCGGTAGAACAGGATGATTGGGCCGGAGCTCGCCCGGCGCGTCTGGAGGCCCAGCGCAAAAGGGCGCCCGCCAATCCAGCCAATCGCAAACCCCTGAACGTCCAGCTTTTCGTGACCCGTTATCGCTCTTCGGTGCGCCAATGGGCTCAGATCGAGGGCCTGCTCGAGCGTCTGAACGAGCTTTTCGCCGCTCCTCAGATCGTGTTTCAGATGATTGAGCCGGCGGAGTGCAACCGCTCGGTCTCCTATGCGCAGCGCTGCCCGTTCGGTGCCGACCTGGATCACGAATACGAATTTCTACATATGGGCGTGGTGCCTCGGCTCCCGGAAGAAATGCCGGTGTTGACGTCTTGCGGCCGCTGCTTTTTGATCTCCGACCGCAGCAGCGACGAGAACATCGCTCGGGCGCTGGCCCAACTGCTCGGACTGGAACCGGGCGCCGAGCTGGATTTCACGGAGACTCAAATCCAATGGCTGCGCTGGCAGGCTTTCTTGCTGCAGGGCCAACCGGTGCCGCTGCCTCTGGTGGGCGTTCCGGTCTGGGCTTATCCAGTGGTGACTCCGGATGACTTTCATAGCCAGCGGGGACTGGAGCAAATTCGCCAGTTCTTGGAAAAGGTCAACTTGATCTGGCTGCAGGCGGGGGTTTGTCTGGAATTGGCTGGCTGCTGTCCTTTGCATCGAGATGATCTGGACAGTGCCGGCTGGGAGCAGGCGGTGACCCCGGAGGTGGAGCCGTTGCTGCCGCTGCTTCAGTTCGGTCCGCAGGCCTTGCACCTGCCCATGATTCGAGGTGTGCCCGTTCCCTGGTCGTGCTTCGCCTTCCCCAGTCAGCGCGTAGCCATCGTGCGCGACGGTATCACTCCGCTGTCTGCCGCCCAGGCGGTGGGACGTCTGCTCGGGCTGAGCGAGGTGGCCGGAGTCGACCAGTTGATGAGTGGGGGAGCCGAGGGCAATCGTCTCAGCGTGGACGAGTCCCGTCGAGCGCGCCAGCGGGCTCTGGAGCTGACCGGGCTGGCCGAAGATGCACCGTTGCGAGAAGTAACCCGTCAGGCTCGCCGCCAGTGGCTGGCCCCAGCCCGACCGCTGGAGCGAACCATCGAGTTCCAGTTGATCTTGTTACGAGGGCCGGATAGCGCTTCTCGACAGACTTTGGAGGACGCTCGCAATTGGGTCGGAGAGGCCGCCGCCATCTGGGCCCAGGCGGGAATCGAACTGCGGGCCAACTTGAGCGAAGCGGAGGTGGCTCAGGCAGCCGTCGAAGCCGCCTATCCCAATCCGGGAGGGGCCCGCAAGCCCAGCTGCTCCGGCCTGACCCGATTGCCCGCCTACCGGGCCGGCAGCTACAACCTGTGCGTGCTCCAGCATCTGCCCGTGGTGAACAAGCCCGAGCAGTTCCAGGCTTACCTGAACTGGCCCGGTCCGCGTTTGACCTTGCTGGCCGAAGACTTTCCGGCCCACGGACGAGCCAAACAGCTGGCCCTGGCTCTGGCCGTGGCCTGGGGGGTCAAGGCCGGAAGCGGCTCCTTTGAGCGGCTTCTGACTCGTTCTTCACAAGGGCTGCGCGTGGATGAAACTGACCTGTCCGCCGTTTTTGGCGCTCTGGCGGGGCCGAGTTTTCAGCCGGTCGCCCAGCCCGCCGTGCGGTCCGCGGGACAGCTGCTGACTTTGCCCGTCAAGCTGCGTCGAGTGAAAAATGCAGTCTATGGGAGTCAGGCCATCCAGGAGGACCTGACTGCCGGCATTCTGTCCGAGCCCTTCTGGGAACAGGCCAACATCCGCCTCCAGTTCCTCGAATGCGATGAAGTGGAAGTGTCCGACGCCGCCCTCCAGGAGAGCTTTCCGTCGCAGCCCGGCAGCGGCGCTCCCAGACTGCCTTTCAACTTTGGACTGCTGCGACTCAGTGGCCATCATCCGCTGGCGTTGAATTTGCTGCTGGTAGAGAGCGTGCCCGGGGGGCTGTTTTCCAGCTTCCCGCTTTCTAAGATGGTTTTGGCCGAGGCCCGTTCCGCCAGCGCCGGAATGGCCCAGCTCCTGGGGGTAAATCTTGGGCAGCCGGTCACGGCCCAGTCTCTAGAGGCTGCTCGAGCCAGTCTGATTCGACTATTTCCGACCCCGGTTGCGTGAGACATTTGGTCATCTATAGGGTAGAATGAAGAGTATGCGTCGTCGCGGAAATACATTGCTTGAGGTGATGGTCTGTTCTTCCTTGCTCGCTTTGACTTTAGGGATGATGGCTCCGCTGTTCGGTCGCACCAGCCGAGTTGTCAATCGCGCTGACAAGGACGCGGCCTCGCAACAACAAGCCCTGGTGGGGGTGCAGAAACTCTTTTCCGAGGCGGCTTATTCCTCGCCGGCCAGCCTGCGCATCAACCCCGCCGACCCGACCGCCTGTTCTTTTCTGAGTCAGCAGCCTCTGCGCAACGTCAGCGCCCCGCCCATGGGTTCGGGAGATTTTCTTCAGACCGGCCTTTGCACTCCCGAGATGCGTTGGCGCAAGATGCTGGTGGTTTACTGGCAGAGCGCCTCGAAACAGCTGAACTATAAGGAATTTGCCTACACGAACGCGCAACAGGAAATCGTGCTGGTCCAGCGGGACCGTCTGCAGACCCTGATTTATCGAACCGATTCGCCAGTCTACACGGTGGCCAGTGGTGTCACCACCTTCTCGGTCGAATCTCCGCAACAAGGCTTGATCTCCGCCTCCATCACGGCAGAAAAGGAGTGGGATAAGAACTTCAAATGCAAACTCGATCTGCTTTTCGCAATACGAAATCAATAAGGAACCGAAGCGGCATTGCGATCATCACCGTCATGCTGATCAGCGGCGTGATCTTGGCCTTTGTTTTAGGAGGGCTCAACGTCGCCGCCCAGCACCTCTTTCAGGTTTCGGCCCTGCACAATCGTCACCGAGCTTTGTGCGCCGCCGAGGTTGGCATCAGTAAGGCAACCTATCAACTGGAACAAAATCCTGCCGCGACGGGACCGATCGTCGGCACTCTAGACGATACCTCGGGATACCGAGTGACGATCGATAACAGCGGCACCCGAGCGGTTTTGCACTCGGTCGGTCAGGCGGCCGGTCAGTCTCAGAGGCTCAAAGTTACGCTCTCGTTAGATGCCGATACCTATCTGGGCATCAGCACTCTAGGCTTGTTCGACTGCCGCAGGAATACGTTTATCAACGGCATTCGCTCGCTGGCCGACGTGCGTAGTTCGCGTGGCAACACGCATACTCAGGGCAACATGAGGGTGGATCCGGCTTATCGTCTTTCTGTTACCGGTCAGGCGTCCTATGCCGGGACGGCCGAAGGCTCTGGCCAGGTGGATGGTCAGATGCTCCATGGGGGCGCCGCCTCCAACCTGGCCTTCACGAAAGCGTCGCTGTTGCCGGGCAGCTACACTCGCTTTGCCGTTCCCTACACGGGGGAAATTTCCCAGAACACTCGCATCACGGTACCCGCCGGCGGGCCCGCCGCGGAATACACTCAGGCCTTGCATATTCCTGAGGGAGTGACCATGTACGTCACCGGCGACCTGGTGCTGCACGGCGGAGTGTCGGGTGGCGGTAACCTGGTGGTGGACGGAACTCTTTTGACCAGGGGGTCCGAGGACTTACGCAACGATAACCCTAAGGGACTGGTCATCTACGCTGAGAAAGACGTGGTCATTGCCCACCCTTCAACTCACATCGATTCCTCCGCGGACGATGGCTTTACGGGCCGCATCAGCGCGGTGGGAGAGCTGTTTGCCGACATGCCGGAGGGCGTGCCCTATCTGTTGAAGCAGCGCCTGCCTCCCGGTGCCCCGTCCAATGTCAACTTCTTTTCCTGGTATGCCACGCAAGAGGCTTCCGCCTCGGCCGCGTTCCGAGAATGGCGCGACGGCGATGACAGCAATCGAACCCTCAATCCCGGCTTACCACCTGAAGTCAAAACCTGGCTGACTCGGGCCGCGGGTATGCACGCTCAAATCGAAAGCACGGTGACGCCATGAAGAAGCAACTGGTCCTTTGTCTCGCGGTGGCCGCCCTCGGCTGCAACAGCCCGGCCGACGTAGCCAACAGTCTGCACATCACCGAAGCGACGGTGAATCTGGCCATCGAGCATTTCGAGTCGGCCGAACCGGCTCCCAGTTACAGTCCCAGCAAGAGCAATTACGTCGACAACTTGTTTGGTAACATCACTCCGTCTACGGTGGCTTTGAACCTGGGTCTACCCAACTACACTTACCTTCAGGGCCTGGTCGTGTCCCGCCAGAACGTTTTCCTGGCCGGGCAGGTCCGAGTGGTGGGAGGAATCGTGGCCACCGGCAACACGACCGTGGCTGGTGACGGTATGGTGACCACCAATCCGGACAGTCAGATCGGCCGTGTTACCGTCAGCCGGGCGCGCTGGAAAGTCGAGGCCTGGGTTCAGGAGTAGGGCCCTCTAGGGGTTGTCGATGTTCAGAGGCCTGGGATAACAGGACTCGAGCACGACCTGGCGGTCGCGACTGCTCTGTCTCCAGGTCACCCGGGAAACGAGCTTGACGTAGCGGTCGCCCATCGAACTCTGCACCTCAGCCGTCACGCGCTGGTGGTAGGTCACGGTGGTATCGTCCACCGGCACGACCTGGTCTTTGACGCCGTAACTGGCGCGTGCGATCAGATCTCGAAGGGCGCTCTGATCCACGCGCAGGCGTTCCAGTTCGCTCTGGGCGATGGTCGAGGCTACGGCCTGATACTTGCCTTCTTTGACGCTCTTGTAGACGCTGGCCACAAAGCTGGCGACCGCGATGACGGCGACCACCAGAATAGCCAGGGCCAGCACCACTTCGCTCAAACTTAGCCCCGTACGGCGTCGCATGGCCTTGTTATTCGCCGCGGACTAGAGGTGATCCCGCGCGTTTACGGCTTGATCGGGCATATTCGAAAAGACTCCGTCCAGGCCGGCTTCGAAATAGGCCTTCACTTCCTCGGCCAGATTTCCGTTGCCCTCGGGGTCTCCATTGCTGCGCAGAGCGGGCGGCAAATACTGATTCTCGGAGCGGAAGGTCCAGCTGTGCACTTTGAGTCCGGCCGTATGGGCCGCCTCGATCAAACCGGTGTTGGCTCCCAGGCTTCCGTCCGGGTTGCGCCGGATGAGCATCAGTTTGTAAGGGGAGACGGCGTGGGCATAGGCGGCCACCTCGGCCAGTCCGGCCGGTCGCACCATGTCCGCATAGGTTTCCTTGCGGCCGGCTTCGACCCAATCTTGCGGAGCGCCGGCGTCGTCGACCAGTTGCACCAGAGGAATCTCGGTCATGGTCTTGAGCTTTTTCAAGTTGCCGACTTCAAAAGACTGGATGAAGACCGGCGCATCCGGCCCGCGATAACCGTATCGGCCGAGAATCGCCAGCATGGATTCTTCGATGGGGTGGCCGATGCGGCGGAAATAGCTGGGATGCTTGGTTTCGGGATAGACCCCGATGGTGCGCTTGTATTGTTTTTCCCAGGCGCGCACGGCCCGCAGCACTTCCTCGAAAGTGACGATTTGAAAGCGGCCATCGTAGGCACGACTGGCGCGGTTGCGGCCGCGTGCTCTGAGCGTCTTGAGTTCGGCCAGAGTGAAGTCTTCCGTGAACCAGCCGGTGACCTGGTGGCCGTCGACCGTTTTGGTGGTCTTGCGGGCCGCGAATTCAGGATGAGCCGACACATTGGTCGTCTCGCTGATGTCGTTTTCATGGCGGGCCACCAAGTGCCCGTCTTTGGTCGGCACCAGGTCCGGTTCTACGTAGTCGGCTCCCTGACGCACGGCCAGTTCGTAGCCCTCCAGAGTATGTTCCGGAAGATAGCCACTGGCGCCACGGTGGGCGATGACGAGCGGTTTGGCCCATGCCGAAAGACTCAGGGCGGCGAGCAAAAGGAAGCGTTTCATGGTCGCCGCTTCGCCGGCCGGGGGCAAATCCTGCGCTAGCAAATTTTCCTACAGTGACAAAAGTCATAGAAATATTTCCTAATAGGCAAGTTTTGTGTCGGCCGTCACAGTCTATATTAATATAGACGTGCTAGAGTGATGGTATCAAACTACTAGGACAGGGGGTGCCCAATGACTCGAGGCACCAGAAAAAGCACACGTGCCAGCGCTTTAATTGGGGTAATGATGGTGATCGCCATGTTGATGGCGGTCGTCCTGGCAATCTCTCACTTTCAGGCCGTAGCCCGTCAGACGTACATGACCGAAGAGGCCAGCCTGAGATTTCGCGAGGGGGCACGCTTCGCGGTTCAGCAGCAGCTGATCAACTATCCTCCGCCTTCCGGACTGCTGGTCACCGCCACCAGCGCCAACGTGACCAAAGAAGGCAATCCGGTCATCACCAAGCTGATGGCCCAGAATATCTTCGACCGCAAGAACGGCCTTCCTGACTTGCGCTCGCTCGATTCCAGCCCGGCCAACAACGTTCTGAAGTTGACTCCTACCACCTCGGACGTGGGTCTGCGCGTCTTCGGTAGCAACAGCTACACGGCCGTCATCACCAACGTTCCCGGCTACGCCGCTTACGCGCCCAACGGCAGCGTCAACATTACCAATATGGAAAGTTGGGCCAACCCGACTTATCAGGATACTCGCAAGTCGTTGGAAGCCTACTCCGGCGTGATGGCCGTGGTGGGCGCCAAAAAAGACGCCACCGTCTCCAACGTGACTTATGGCGAGGCTCACGTCATCGAGGGCAACGCCAAAATCGACCACGGGAACGGCATCACCTACAAGAGGGAGAAGTATCTGCCGTTTCCCGCTTACGAGGGAGCGCTGTTCGAGCAAATCACCCAGGCGCGCACGGAACTGATGACCAGCGCCAGCTTTGGTGATAAGACGAGCCAGATCTACTCCGGCGGCCTGACTCCCGGCTCGATCATCAAGCTTTTCTTCGGTGGCGAGCAAGGACTGGAGCAGTTCCTCAGCCTGAGTAACGCCAACCACTTCTTCCTTCCGACCATTCCTTTCTTCAGTCCAGCGCCGCCCTATTTGTATAGCTTCGCCTTCCATATGCCCTATCCGGCCGACACCGCCAACTACGAAACCAATGAGCAGCTGGCCGGCCAGATTCAGACGCTGAACGAAAAACTCAAGAAGGCCGGCGAAGAACTCGAGTTACTGTGGAAAGCGGTGGAGGCAGCTCAGACTGCCTACAATCAGAACAACAGCCTGGAGAACCTGACCGCCCTCAACAACGCCAAAACGGCTCACGACACCAAGCAGAACGAAGTCGATTCCCTCAACCAGCAAATGCAGGCGCTTTTCGGGCCCCAGAAGGCCGAGATGGACGCCAAAATTGCCAGCAGTCAGCCTCGCGGCGTGCCTCTGACTCGCTCTCAGGACCCGGATGGCAACGACGGCGTGACCGGCTGGAGCTATGCCAGCGCCGGCGGCATGCTGGGCAAACTGATCGGCCTGCTCTTTACCTTCGACTTCGAGGACCTGGCTTCTCAGTTCGGTAACCCCGACGTCAAGCTGGTTCACTTCGGCAGCAAAGACCGCGAGTTCAAGTTCATCTTGAGCGGCAGCACCATGGGCATCGACGCCACCATGACCGTGCCGCGCGGACGCACCCTCAAGCTGTCGAGCCCGAACATCACCATCTCCGGTGACCTCTGGCTGCAGCGCGGCTCGACCTTCTACGCCGACTGCGACAAGCTGTCGATCGTGCCCGGGCGCGGCAGCGACCCGAGCAAGTTCTTCAGCCCCGCCGGGCGCATCTTCCTGGAAGAAGGCGCCACCCTGATTTGTCGCGGTGAAGTGGAATGCGTCGGTTCTCCCCAGTGGGGCTCGGTGGTGGTCGGCGGTGTGCCGGGCAAAATCCACCCCATTACCACCGCTATCCTGGCGCGCAAAGTCAATCTGGGCAACGGCGTCTTCGCCGGCTGCGCCATCGACGACCTGGCCGAAGGGCTGGGCGACATGCTCGACAGCAACCAGCTCAAGGACCTCAACAACCATCTGTTGCGACCGCTGCTGGCCAACATCGCTCCCAACGCCGCCAAGGCTTTCGGTCCGTTTTTCGCTCGCAAGCCCTACTTTGCCAAGTATGCGACCACTTTCCAGATCATCTGCCCGCCGCTGCCTCCCTTCGGTCAGCCGGGCCCGCCCATCCCCACCCCGATTCCGTTCCCCATCAAGAACTGTATGGTTCCGGTAGCGCGCGCCTTCGGCTTCGTCTACTCGGTCAGCCTGAACCTGGGTCTGGGCGAGAACTTCTACACCCACAGTGACTGGTGGATCTTCGGGGAAGGCGTGGTGCCGATGGTGCCCCAAGCCGATCCGACCAAATTGGCCCAGAAGTTCACCAGCTTCGGCACGAACACCCTGGCCGCTTTGGACCCCGCCGAGATCATCGGTAAGTTCATCGAATCGGCCGCCAAAGATATGGTCGCCTACGTGGTCACCGAGGTGTGTAAGCAGATCGTGACCAAAATCGCTTCGGCCGCCATTCCTTACGTCGGCCTGACCGATATCGCCGGCACGCTGCTCGACGAAATCACCCAGAATCTGAGCAACCGCTTCGGAGCCCAGGCCACCGCCGGTGACGCGATGACCTCAGCTCTGACCAGCTCGGTTGCCAACGCCGGTAAGGCCACTCTGGACAACATCGCCGGCATGATCAGCCTCAATCTGCAAGACGAATTCCTACGGGAATACAACGGAACTCTCGTCTATGCGGAGGAAACCATCACCGTCGGCGGCAAGAATGCCACCGGTATGTTCGTAGCCGGTGGAGACATTCAGATCAACGCCTCTCAGTGCGTGGGCACGCTGCTCTCCAAGGGCGGAAACGTCGCCTGTAGCCGACTGCTCTTCTACCCCTACTTCAACCAGGCTTCCCTCTACGTCCCCAAGGAAGGCCCCAGCGGCTGGCTCAGCCGTGGCAAGGAATTCCTCTACGACAAAGACTACGCCAGCAACAAGGCGGTCGATATCGGACCTCCCACCATCCCGCCGGTCGTTTCCGCTCAGGGGTGGGCCCAGTGAGAAGGCGCGGCTTCGGCATCGCCGAGGCTCTCTTGGCCATCTGTATCTGCTTTATGGCTTTCGCGGTGTTCATGAGCGTCTTTTCCAACGCCTCGCGAGCTACCGTGCAAAGCCGCAATCGGACGGCCGCCATCTTGCTGGCCAACAGCTTGATGGACGAACTGGAAGCCCATCCCTACGGTCAGAAACGCCCCCAGTCTTGGGATGCCAAAGTCGATCACCCGGTCAACGTGTGGGTGGAGGGAAACCACGTCGAGATGGACTTTCACAAGGAAGTCAAGTTCGAGACCAGGGGAGCCATCGGAGAATCGGAAGAAGCTCGCGACATGGCCACCATCACCATCAGCTGGCACGAGAACATGGGCGAGAAGCAGAGTCCGGTGGTGGTTCCGGATGACAACAAATCCCTGGTGGTTCGCTACCCGCTCTGGAGGGGACAGCAATGAGAAGCCGCCGTGGTATGACCTATATCGAGGTTCTCATCTACGTGGTTCTGGCGGGCATGGCTTCGCTGGCCGTAGGTGCCCTCTTCTCTCTCGGTCGCAAGGCGCAGAACACGACCATGTCGGGTTACCTGGTCAGCGGTCAGGCGGATACGGCCATGCGCTGGATTCGTAAGGACTTCCAGGAAACGGCCATGGTCAGCATCGTGACCTATCCCAATCCGGACCGTCCCAGCCAGCCGCCAGGTTGCTCGTTCACCAGCGCACGCGATCTGGGCAATGTCCAGACCGGCGAGGCCAAGCTCAATCTCAGTCCTTACGCCAAGCCGCTCTGGACCAAGCACGTGTTCTACAGCCTCAAAGAGAAGGATAACAAGCGAGGAGACCTGATTCGTTGGGAAGTCGGTCTGACCGCGGCCGAGAAGGACTATGTGCCTCACACGGCCACCACGCTACCCAACGCTTTCAGCGAAAACAAGTATCGCCGCGTTTTGCTTCACGATGTGCTGCTGGCCGAGCGGGAAGTGCCCAACCTGAAGGGCATGACCAACTACAAAACCGATAAGCACGGAGGCTTTCGAGTCATGTTCGTGCAGCGGGCGGGCGGAGAAGCGGGCAACGAAACGCTGACCGAGGTGAACCCGGGCGACAATAGTAAAGCCCAGGTGGCCACCGACCACGCCAACCTGGTCAACGTCCGCCTGGAAATTCTGGCGGATGACAAATACAATCCTTCGTTCTATCAGGTGGAGATGAAAGTGCATCCGCACTACTAACCCGATAGTTCCATCGAACTGAAGGATTGCTTGAGGACCATCACGGAATCAGCCCGTGATGGTTCTCTTTTTACCCCTGGTTCTGGTTCTGGTGGCTCAACTGGCGACGCTGGTGGGAATCGGTTCGTTGCGCAAGACCTATGATAACGACTTCTATCTGCCCGGTGGGGACTCGTTTGCTCCCCAGGCCCAGAATCGCAAGTTGCTTCTAGCCTGTTTCCTGGAGCTGCTGGCCTGGACGTGGTGGGCCTTCTGGGTGGCTCGTCGTTTGGGTCTGTCCGAGATTCTTCCCGCCTCCCTGGCTGAGCCTCAGATCAGCATGGCCGCGATTCTTGTGCCGTATCTGATCGGGATGGTCTTGATCGTCCGTGTGGGAAGGCATCTGGGGCGCTTTTCCGACCTGCGCATGATCCGCCCCGACGGCAGTGAGATTCTGCCCGTGGATTTGATGCGACCCCTCGGCCTGGCCGTCAATACTTACGGCACCCTCGCTCTGCTGGTCCCCCTGCTCCTCTATCTGCTTCCCTGAAATCAGGCCTCCAGGCGAAAGTAGAAAGCGGCTCCCTGGCCGGGGGCGGCTTCGGCCCAGATTTTTCCACCGTGACGACTGACCACTCGCTGCACGGTAGCCAGGCCGACTCCGGTGCCTTCGAATTCGGCTGCCGAATGGAGCCGTTGGAAAGGAGCGAAGAGTTTTTCAGCGCTGGCCATGTCGAAACCGGCCCCATTGTCGCGGACGCAGAACGGACCGGCCTCGGCACGACTGAACTCGATGCGCGCGTCCGGGCGCTGGCCGGTGTATTTCCAGGCGTTGCCCAGCAGGTTTTCCAAGAGGATCTTCAGCAAGCGGACGTCGGCTCGAGCCTCCAGGCCCGTCTCGACCACAACCTCCACCTGGCGCTCCGGTTGGGCGACGCGCAGGTCCTCCACCACTTGCTGAGCCATTTCGGACACGTTGCAGCGCCGCAAATCCAGGTGGGCCGTGGAAATGCTGGCCAGGGCCAGCATATCGTCGATCAGCAAATTCATTCTCTCCCCGGCTTTGAGGACGCGATCCAGGTAGAACTTGCCTTTGTCGCCTATGGTCTCGCTGCAATCACGCTCCAGCGCGGCCGAGAAGCCCAGAATGGCTCGTAGAGGCGCCCGCAGGTCGTGGGAAACGGAGTAGCTGAAAGCTTCCAGTTCCCGGTTTTTCTCTTCCAGCTGGCCGATCAAAACAGCCCTGGCTTCGGCCAGCTCCGAAGCGGCTCGCGCCTGGGCCACCTCCAGTTCTTTCTGCAGCATCTCTTGCTGGTAGCGGCGCCGCTCGCTCTCCAACTGGCGACGGCGTAGCTGCGCGCGTAGACGCGCTCGCAGCAGCTCCACGTCGAGGCTGCGTACGATGGTATCGTCCGCGCCCGCCGCCAGGCACTCCACGGTGGTGGTGGCGTCTTCGCGGTCGGTGATGATCACCAGGGGAATCTCCCGCAATCCCTGGGTTTCTTTGACCTTGTGGCACAGCTCCAGCTCACTGGCTGAGACCAGGATGCAGTCGACCGGCTGCACGGCCAGCAGCTCCAGGCCTTCCTGGCCGGAATGCGCCGCGATCAAGTCGTAGCCTTCGCCGGACAGGGCGCGACTGAGAGCCTGCATGTATTCCGGCTTTTGCTCCACCATCAAGACTTTCTTGGGCCCCAGCAGACTGGCCGTCAGTTGGGCCGAGACTCCCGCCCCGCGAACCACCGCCGCCAGCCGGGCCAGCACGGTTTCCTGGCTCTCATTCTTTTGCAAGAAGGCGTCAGCGCCGGCTTCCAGGGCCAGTCCTTCGGACGTGCCCGAGCCGGTCAGCAAAATACAGGGGGTGGCGCGCAGCGCGCTGTCCAGTCGTAGCCGGCGAATCACCGTGCAGCCGTCGATTCCGGGCAGGTTGCCGTCCACGATGAGAGCCGCCGGCCGATAGAGAGCGGCCAGGCGCAGGCCCTCTTCACCGCTTCCGGCGGTCAGCACCCGATAATCTTGATCTTCGAGTGCCCTTTGATAGGTGCGGCGCACCGTGGAACTGTCGTCGATCAGCAGAATCAGCGGCTTGTCCTGGTTTTCCTCGGGGTTGCGCGCGCCCACCAATTGGCGGGCACGGTCGACGACATAGTCACGGTCGTAGGGCTTACCTACGTATTCGTCGGCCCCATTGAGCAGGCCGCGGATGCGCGAGCGAACTTCCGCTTCGGAGGACAGCAGCATGACGACGCTCTGTTGCAAGCCTTCCCGCACCTCTCCCAGCAGTTCGATGCCGTCGCCGTCCGGCAAAATCACGTCCAGCACAATCACGTCCCAATGCTGGCGGCTCATGGCCTCCCGAGCCTGGAACAAGTTGGCGCAGGGGCGGACCGTAAAGCCGGACTCCTCGAAAGCCTCGCTCAGATCCATTCTGACTGTCAGGCTGTCGTCGACGAGCAATACGTTCATACCGATACCTCACAAGCTTCTTGGATGACGGCCGCGACCTGCGGCAACGAAACAATCTTTTGGGCGGCCCCCAGCAGGGCTGCCTCGCGCGGCATCCCGTAGACCACCGAGGAGGCTTCGTCCTGAGCAATGGTTTGACCGCCGGCGCGGTGGATGGCCAGCAAACCGGTGGCACCGTCCCGACCCATGCCGGTCAGCAGGCAGGCCAACGCTCCCGGGCCGACTTCCTGAGCGACGGACTCGAAAAGCACGTCCACCGAAGGCCGGCAGGAGTGTCTGGGGGGCTGGTCGTCGAGCACCAGCCGGGTCCCGGCCACCCGCAAATGCCGGTCAGGAGGCGCCAGCAGCACTTTGCCACGGCATTCCTGCCAGACTTCGCCGCTCTGGGCGTAGGCCACCGGTCGGGGAACCTTGCTATCCAGCCATTGCGCAAAGCCGCCCCCGAGAGGAGGCTGGATATGGATGACCACCAGAATGGGGATTTGCAGAGTGGCCGGCAAGGCGCTCAGAATATCCACCAGCGCGCCCGGCCCACCGGTCGAGGTTCCCAGGCAAATCAAGCGCACGCGCGACAAACCCGGTGCGGCGAAAAAGCCCGGTTCGGCGCGTTTGAGCCGGGCGCGGGGATGAGTGATCACCGCCACTCGAGAGACCAGGCGGACACGGCGCACCAGCCCGTTTTCCCATTCCGCGGATGAGATGCAGTCGACCGCTCCGGCCGAAAGTACTTTCTGACAGCTGGGATGGGTGGGGCGGTCACTCAGCACCAAAATGGGAGTGGGGGAGAAAGCCATGATTTGCTCGGTGGCCTCCAGACCGTTCATCCCTTCCAGATCGACGGCCATCAGCACCAAGTCGGGCCGCAGTTGATCGCACAGGTCGACGGCCTGCCGGCCCTGCCAGGCTTCTCCAACCACCTCGAGTCCGCCCCGGGTCAGAATCTCCGCCAGTTTCTGGCGCAAGGCGGGAGACTCTTCGGCCACCAGGATTTTTAAGGCTACTTGGTTCACTTCAAGAGTCTTCGGATTTCTCGAACCAGTTCTTCCTGGTCGAAGCTGCTTTTCTCATGGTAGCCCTGGGCTCCGGCCTGAATCGCCGCCGCTTCGTATTCTCCGCGCGGCAAAGAGCTGACCATCAAGATGGGAATGGATTGCTCTCTGTCTCGCATTCGCAACTGTTCGATCAACTCAAACCCACTCATCCCCGGCATCTCGGCGTCGACGAGAAAAAAGTCGTAGACCTGCGAATCCAGCTTCTGCAGGGCTTCCGCGCCGCTGCTGGCCAAATCGACGTTGAAGCCCCGAGATTCCAGAATACTCTGCTGCATGACGCGGGTGGTCAAGGAGTCGTCCACCACCAGGATACGGGCCGGGGCTTTGCTGAGAACCTCGGTGCGAGGCGCTACTTCCAGATGCTCGATGCGGGAGGGATCCAGGACCAGTTCCGGCTTGCCTTCCAGATCGAGGGCTGCTCCGCTGATGGCCGGGTGGCACGGGGACAGCGGCGGCAGGGGATACACCAGGGTTTGGACCATTCCGTCCACGGCCTCCACGCGAAAGACGGCGGAGCCGATGGGAGCGGAGACCACCACGCGAATCTCTTCCGGCCGGGCGATTCCGCTCCAGTTGAGGTAGGAGGCCAGGCCGACGCTGGGCAGGTCGCGCAGATCGGTGGTTTCCTCCCGGGCCACTTTGACCACGGATTCCAGAGGAATGAGCAGGCTCTGGTCGCGACTGCGCACCCGCAAAGCGGGCATGCTGGCGGCTCGCACCGGAAAATCCAGGTGCATCTGGAAACCTTGGAGAGGTGTGCTCTCCAGCTTGATGCGACCCCCCAGGCGCTGGGCTGCCTCTCGAATCACGTCCATACCCACGCCGCGACCGGAAACCTGGCTTACCTCCTGCGAGGTGGACAGGCCGCCCTCCAGCAGTCGGTCGAGGACTCCCTCTTCCTGGGCTCTGCCCCGCGCGGCCAGGGCAGCCGTGTCCACACCCCGACCGTCGTCGGATAGGGTCAGAGAAAGCCAGGTTCCGCGGCGCTCGACCTGGAGCGTCACCAGGCCTACCACTTCTTTGCCGGCCTTGCGACGCTGGTCGGGCGTTTCCAGACCGTGGGCGGCCGCATTGCGCACCGCCTGGACCAGGGCGGCGCGCAGCAGGCGCAAGGTTGCCTCCTCCAGCTTGACCTCCGGACCGCGGGCCTGAAACTGGGCCTGCAGTTGCATTTCCTGGGCCGCGTCGCGCAGCGTGCGCTGCAAGGTTGTGTAGAGGCTGCTTAAGGGGAGCAGACGCAGTTGTTCCAACGAACGATGCAATTCTTGCAGTTCCCGCTGCAGATGATCCAGTTGAGCGGTCAGTTCTCGCCCTTCCCGCCGCGCGATTTCCTCGATTTCTGCGCTGGCCAGGCCGCGGTTGGCCAGTTCGGCGACATCCAGCCAGGCTTGCTGGCCGCTTCGCATATCGTGGAGTCGAGCGTAAGTCTGGCTCACGTCACCCAACAGCGCCTGGATCTCGGCGGCGTCGATGCGCTGTCCGGCCGGCTCTTCCTGGCGCAGGACCCGAGTGGTGGCGGCTTTCGGCGGCTCGGCGGGGGCACCCAGCTGGGTGAGGGCCAGTTGAATCCGGTCCAACCAGCGCAAGGCCTGGCTGATCAATGGATTGGGGTCCAGTGGCCGGGAGTGCCGGAAATTCTCCAGGACATCTTCCAGGGAATGAACCTGCTCGGCCAGTTCACTCTGTTTGACCACGCGAGCTGCGCCCTTGAGGGTATGGGCGTGGCGCAGCAGGGCGGCGGCCGTTTCCACAGACCACTCCGCCTCCAGGTGCAGCAGACCGGCGTTGAGTTGTTCGAGCAGCTCGGCGGCTTCCTGGCGAAAATAGCGCAGAGGATCTTTAGCCATGTTCAAAACGCCTCTGAATTTGCTCAACCAGGCCAAAAAGGTCGATTTCCTGGGCTTCTTCGGAGCTGCCGTCCGCCAGCGAGGCGGTTTTGGCTTCCAGGGCCAGGCCTACCATCTGGGGCTGCAGGACAACCAGGATCCAGAGCGGCCCGGCCGCCTCGGAGCTGCTTCCCAATCCAATCAGGTCCGCCAGTTTGTAGACGGGCATCAGGCTGCCGCGCAGGCCCAAAAGGCCGAGCAGTTCCGGAGGAGAGCCCGGCAGGGGAGTGAGAGTGCGGGAGCGCAACACCTCGCTGACCTGCTCCAACGGCAGACTCAGGCTGCGTTGGTCCAGATGGAAGATCAATCGATTGCTCGCCTGTTCTCGCAAGCGAGCCGGCGGACGGCGGAAGCTCTCATCGAATTCCTGGCGAATTTGCTGTGGACGGTTCAAGGTTTGGGACACCTTTCCAATTCGCTTTGGCAAAGGGAGAACCAGGCGCTACGGCGGTAGCCGCCACCAAAGAGCAGCAGTCGCTGCTCGGACTCCTTTTCCAGCAGGGTTAAAGCCTGGCGTAGGTGGGTTCGTGCCAGCGCGGACAGGCCGAGCCGCCGCAGTACCATCCCCGAGTAGACGCGAGCCAGAGCCAGTTGGCCGTCCAGTCTGGCGGCCTGCTCAAAGTAGCCGCGGGCTGCTCCCAGTTCGCCCACTTCTCTCCGGCACAGGCCCAGGAGAAGATGCGCTCCCGCTTCCGTTTGGGGCTGGTGAAGCAGGGTCTGACAAAGCTGCTCGGCGGCCTCGAGTTTGCCGCTGTTCACCAACACCGAGGCCTTCCAGAGGGAACGCTCGGCGCTGGCCGGCAAACTTTCCAGCAGTTCCAAGGCCTGAGCGTAGCGCTCGCTTTCCAGCAAATCCTTGAGCAGGTCGGTCCGGAGGCCGGTTGGCTGGACAGGCCTGGGAACGGGAGCGGATGGGATGCGACGGGCCGGAGCCGCCTGTGCGGCCGGCGGCCCGCTATCGGGGCTTTTCAACTGGTAATAGAAGGATTCGTCCCGGTAGTGCAGGGTGAAGTCCTCGGAAATTCCGCGCAAATTGTCGGCCGGTCCCAGGAACAGGTAGCCCCCATCGCTCAAGCTCCGAGCGAAGTTGCTCACCAGTTGTCGTGCTTTGTCGAAAGCAAAGTACATCAGCATATTGCGACAGAATATCACGTCCCAGCGTCCGGAAAGCCATAAATCGTGGTTGGCTAAATTGAGATTGCGCTCTTCGAATTGCACGGCTTCCAGAATGTTCTTGTCGAGTTGAAACTGGTCCGCCTTCGGATGGAACCAGCGTTTCAGCAAGAGTTCAGGCGCCTCTCGCACCGACCAGTTGGAATAGATGCCCCGGCGCGCCGTGGCCAGCGCCTTGCGATTCACATCTACCCCGAGTATCTGTACGTTCCAGTCTTGCAGGGCGAAGTTCTGACGCAGCAGCATCGCCAGCGAGTAGGGCTCCTCTCCCGATGAGCAACCGACCGACAGAATGGATAGTCGGCGCAGGGATTGTCGAGCCTTCAGGCGTTGCGGGACGGCTAATTGCAGAAAGGTCTGCAATTGTGCCGAGTGTCGAAAGAAAAGCGTCTCTCCAACCGTTAGTTCGGACGCGAGTTTGGCAATTTCTTCTGGGTCGTAGGTCGTTTCCAGTTCCGCCAGATAACTCTCCTGGCTGCGCCGACCGCAGCGTCGCCGCAGAACCTCCTCCAGCAGACTCTGGTGTCCTTCCGGGAAAACCAGTCCCAGCAAATGTTCCAGGCGCTCGCGAAATCTGGTCAAAATTGCGGTGCAAGTCAAGACTTCAGCCGCATCCAGTCTTCTTCGCTGAGCAGATTCGCTCGCCGCAGAAGCATGACCAGGTGACCCTGGTGGCTGCCCAGAGCGGAAAGATGATTCGATTGCAGGCCGTCCATCAGGCTGGGTAAACGAGTCCAGGTATCAGAATCGAGAGGCACGATTCCGGCCACTTCGTCGACTCGCAGAGCCAATTGTTGTCCGTCACTTTGGGCGGTTACGAAGCGCTCCTGATCGCAAGCGTCGGAAGCGGATCCACAAAGCAGCTTGGGCAGGTTGATGACGGGCAAAGGAGCTCCGCGGATGATGGCCAGACCGTCCACGAATTCGGGCAGCCCGGCGACCGGATCTACCGGCTGTGGCCGCATGACTTCGCCCAGGCCCTGCAGGCCGAGGGCACACCAACTGGTCCCCAGTCGGCACAACAAGAACTTTTGCACCTCTACCACATCGGCCATGCAGCAGAATTCTCAATCGGCGGAAATCATCCCTGGCAGGCCTGGGGAGACTCGAAAAAGAAAACCGTCTCATGTGGACATTTGGCAGAAAAATAGGCCTCAGTTTCTCAATTTGTTTTTTGATGCTCATTGGGTTCGGCTGGGTGGCTCTGCAGGCCACGGATTCTCTCACGAAGACCAGCTATGCAGTCACTCACTCGCAAAAAGTGTTGGAAGAATTGGCTAGTTTTCAAAGTAGCTTGAAGGATGCGGAGACGGGTCAACGAGGCTACTTGCTGACCGGCAAGGACTCCTATCTCGAGCCTCATCGGGCAGCGCTGGCGGCTCTACCCAGATTGTTGGAGAATTTACGCGATTTATGTCGCGAGTCTCCGGAAAAAATGAGAAGAGTTGAAGAGTTGACGCCAAATCTGAACGCCAAACTGGCGGAATTGCAGCGAACCATTGATTTGCGAGGGCGCGGCGATAGTGACGGCGCTCTGAAAATCGTCAACAGCGATGAAGGCAAAAAATACATGGACGAGATTCGAGCGCGGATCGAGGGATTGGAGCGCGACGAGCGCGCCCAACTCAAAACCAATGCCGAAGAGGTCGAGCGAGCGGGTCGTCAGGCGCGTTCCTCGTTGGTTTTGGGCACGTTTGCCGGCCTGGGCGTAATCACTCTACTGGGCATCGTTTTGACGCGTTCCCTGAACCTCCAGATCGGCACGGCGATTCAACGCGTTCGCACTTCCTCGGCGGAACTGCAGACGGCAGCCAACCAGCAGGTGATGGGTTCGCGCGAGTCGGCCACCTCCATGGCCGAAATCGCCACCACCATGAGCGAGTTGTTGGTGACTTCTCGCCAGATCGCCGACAGCTCCCAACATGTTTCCAGAGTGGCGGAGCAGACCGCCGTCTCGGCTCGCCAGGGTGAAGGTACGGTTCAGATTGCCAGCGAGTCGGTAGAGGGTATTCGCCGTCAGATGGATCAGGTCGTCAACCACATGCTGGAGCTTGGCAAGAAATCTCAACAAATCGGTTCGGTGGTGGATATCGTTGGAGAACTCTCGGAGCAGACCAACATTCTGGCTATCAACGCCACGATCGAGGCGGCTGGCGCGGGCGAAGCGGGCAAGCGCTTTGGAGTGGTCGCTGACGAGATTCGCAAACTGGCCGATCGGGTGGGGCTTTCGGCCAAAGAGATTCGCATGCTGATCGAGGAGATTCGCGGAGCGGTGAGCACCACCGTCATGGCTACCGAGGCCGGTTCCAAAGCGGTTGAGGCAGGCAATCGTCATTTTGCGGAGGTCACCACGGCTTTCCAGTCCATCGTCGACACGGTAGGTGGAACAACCGACGCATCCCGTGAGATCGAGTTGTCCACCAAGCAGCAGGCCACCGCCGTGGAGCAAGTGAACGTGGCCATCGCGGCCGTGGCCCAGTCGGCTCGCGAGAGCGAAGCCAGCTCGGCACAGACCCTGCAGACGGCCTCTGAGCTGAACAAGCTTTCCACCGAACTGCAGCGCATTTTGACTTCGGCCTGATTTTTTTTCTTGCCAGGCATGAGTCTCCGGCTCTGAGTCGAAGCCTCGGGTTCGGGTCCAAAGGTCCCGTTGGGAAGGGCGCGAAGGAACACGGACGTGAGTCACTTGGAGCAGTGGATTGCAGAATTTGCTCGCCGGGGGGATGTAAGCCTCGACGCTCCCCTCAAGTTGCTCAAACAGCACCCCAGTTTGCCCTGGCTGCAATTGACTCAGTATGGTTTCGCCGCCGGTAGCACTCGGGTCAGTCTGCAAACCTCGTTCCGGCACGTGCGCTTCGATCTGGAGAACTGGCACCCTGAGCCGGTCGACCTCGAGATTTTGCAAAACTTTCCCGGCAATTGGGAAGATAGCGCCCTGGGGCGGGCACTCAAGTTGCTGCTTCACTACAAGCCGACAGCTCTCAGTATCTCCTGGCAGGCTGGCGGTCAGTCGGGGGCCTGGGTCATGCGTGCTGGAGCGCCCCGCCAGACTTACACCGCCCCCCAAAGGCGAGTCGACGCCCTGATGGTGCACGTGAGTTGGAAGCCCGCGGCGGTGTCCTCCTGGCGAACTCTGGAAAAGCGCCACGCCGCACTGCTGGCGGAATACGTCAAACGCACCCACTTCGCGCCGCAACCCATCTTGATGCAGGGCCGGGTGCAGTCCAGTGACCTGGAGTTGAGCATTGTGCAGAGTCGCTCCCACCTGGTGACGGCCGTGATGGCGGAGCCAAAAGACGACGCCATCGCTTGCGCGCCTCCGATCATCTACAATCCGTACGAGGTGGAGTTGAACGGCCAGTCCCTCTATTCCAGCGCTCAGGTCAGCGAGGGTTTGCGGGGACGCTCGCGCGTAGCGCGCTATCGATTGCTCTCGGAGAGGGCTTTCGAGTCGGTGCACTATGACTGTGGCGAAGTCAATCTGTCTCGCCTCAACCTGGAGCACCCCGAGTTGCTGGTGGCTTATGATATGCACGAGGCTCCTCGCTCCTTCAGGCGACTGGCGCTGAGAGGCACCCAAGCGTACCTGTTACCGATGCGACGCGTGGGTCCGGCCTGGATGGTGCGCTACTCCATTCGCCCCTTCCGCGTCAGCCGACTGTTTTGCGTTCCCCGCGAGGCGCGCCCCGGAACCGGCTTTCTGCTGCCCGTTCACCACGGGGTTTGTCTCTCTCCGATCGTGCTGAACGGAGTGGCTCAGGGGACGCTGGTGGTAGCAACCTGTCCTAATAGTCTGAAATACGACGACACCGGCCTTCAGTTGCAGGCAGACCCCGCGTTGAGCCGCTGGCAGGAGCAGATTCAGCGAGAAGTGCTAGAGCATTCCGTCCAGTAGTCGACGGACGGCCTGGAAGCTCTGCTCCTGAATCTTCTGCAGGCGCTCACGGCTGGTTCCCGACAAGTGGTCGAAATGGAGAGGCCCACCGAAGCGCACGTGGATGGGCCTGCGCTTTGGCTTGCGGGAGCGGTCCTCCAGCAGATTGCGAGTGCCAACCAGAGCAGCCGGAATGACCGGAACGCCGGCATGATGGGCCAGCATCGCCATGCCCACATGCCAGGAGCCCATGGCGCCCCCGTCGTTGCGAGTTCCTTCCGGGAAGAGGCATACGATACGCCCCTGGCTCAGAAGGTCCAGAGCCAGTCTCAGGGATTTCCGGTCGGCCTGCCCTCGCTCCACGGGAAAAGCGCCGAGAGCCTGGATGACTTTGCCTAACACGGGATAATCAAAGAGTTCCTTCTTGGCCATGAAGTGCAATTGTCGATGGCGCAAGCTGCAGCCCAGGACTGGAGGATCAAGCCAGGAGCAGTGATTGGAAACGATCAGGCGGCCGCCCGTGCTGGGGACGTTTTCCAGCCCCTCCACCCGCAGTCCCTGAAGAACGCGGAAAGAAGAGCGCAGAACCCCCTGAGCGACCCGATAGAAAGGAGAGGCGTCGCCGGCCAAGCGTCAGTCCACCAGATTGCGTCCGTGAAACAGTTCCTGGATCTCCCGCTGCAGCTGAGTCTCGATGCGAACGCGCTGCTTGGAGGGTAGGTTGACCGCCTTTTCGCCAAACAAGTAGTTGTCCAGGTCAAAGTCCTTCAGGTGCATCTTGGTGTGAAACAAGTTCTCCTGGTAGACGTTGACGTCCAACATCGAGTAAGTCTGGCGGATCGTCTTGGAGAGATACTCCTGAATCGAGTTGATCTTGTGATCGATGTAATGTTTCTTGCCCTTGATGTCTCGGGTGAAGCCGCGCACGCGATAGTCGGTGACGACGATGTCGGACTCGAAACTCTCGATGAGAAAATTCAGGGCTTTCAGAGGCGAGATGACGCCGCAGGTGGCCACGTCGATATCGGCTCGAAAGGTGGCAATACCGTTGTGAGGATGGGTTTCCGGGTAGGTGTGGACGGTGATGTGACTCTTGTCTAAGTGGCCGACCACTGCTTCCGAATGCAGACCGTTGGAATGCAGCACCGGCTGCTCGGAGATGAGCATCGTCACCGAGGCTCCCTGAGGGTCATAGTCCTGACGGGCGATGTTGAGAATGTTCGCGCCCACGATATGCGCGACTTCCGTCAGGATCGAGGTGAGACGGTCAGCGTTGTAGCACTGGTTGATGTACTCGATATAGGCGGTGCGTTGCTCCGGCGTAACCGCGTAGCAGATATCGTAGATGTTGAAGCTGAGGGATTTGGTAAGATTGTTGAAGCCTTGCAGCTTCAACTTGGATAGATTCGGCGAACTCATAAGCTTGGGAGCGCTTCAAGCCCATCCCCCTTTGCCCTTCCAGGACATGGGATTTGACCGCCGAACCTTTGGGGCCGCATGCCCGACCTCAAGGAGCCTCTCGACCCCCGTACCCTGGGGCCGCCTGCTTTGAGCAGGCCCGCCCGGCGCTGGCCCGTGGCCGTCTGGTGTTTCCATATCTTGCTTTTCGCGGCGGCTTTGCTTCTGCTGCGACAGGCTCCGTCCGGAAGGTTGGAAGAACTGCTGCCTGCGGACACCCAGGCGGATCTGCGCGTACTCAAGGAAGACCTACCTTTTCCGGACGACCTGTTTTTGTTCGTGCGTGGCGGCAATGCGCGCGCCCGCGAAGTCTTCTTGGACGAACTGGACACTCAGCTGGCACGTCGCAGCGACCTGTTTCCGGACCGGCTTTTTCGACTCGATCTGCGGCCCATTCAGCCTTACCTGCTGCTCTATCTGGAGGAAGATCAGGTTCGCGGCCTGGCCAACCTGATGCACTCCATGCAGCCGCAGTTCGAACGCGGTGGTAGTCTGCTCGGCTGGGCCACCGTCAAGGCCGGAAAGAAGCCGGAAGGTCTGCAGGCCTTCTACTTCGAGCAGTTGCAGACCAGCATGAAGAGTCGCGGGCGCGCCCCCTGGCTCAATCCTCTCGACAGCCTGCTGTCCAAAGCGGATGCTGAACTGATCCGGCCCTTCTGGAATGGTCAGCCGGTCCGCTATCTGACCCTCGAGAACGAGACTCACCTGATGCTGGTTCGGCCCGCCAATGACAATGCGGTGGCCGAGATGCGGCAGATCGTCCACGAAGTGGCCGGGCGCCATCCAGAGATCGATGTGGAGTTGACCGGAAGCCTGGCAGTGGTCGGGGAGCAGCGCCGGGCGGTCGCCCACGAACTCGGTCTGGCGGCGGGGATCCTGAGTTTGGCGCTGCTGCTGGCTTCGGTGGCCGGTCTGGTGCCGCTGAGGCGGCTGTTGCTGGCATCGGTATCGGTTACGGCCGGCTTTGCGGCCAGTTGCGGCCTGGGCGCGTGCTTGTTGGGACAGGGCCCGATCTGGCTGACTGCCCAGGCGCTGGTGGGTTTGCTGGCCGGCTATCAGGCACTTCACTACGCTATCGACCGTGATTTGCGCCACGTCTTCCGGTTGGGAGTGGTGGCGGTTTGCGGATTTCTGGCAGTGGCACTGGTTCCTCTCGCTCCTCCGGCCCAGTTGGGCGGTGCCTGCGCTCTGGGCGTTGCTCTTTGCACCCTCTGCTTGACGCTGGCCATCCCGGCTTCCGATCAGTTGGGTTGGATTCCGCCGGATCGAAGCGCCCCCACCATGCTCTCTCGCTTTTGGCCGGGGCGGCGGCCGACCCGGGCCATTCTGGCGGTCACGGCCGTGCTGGCCTTGACCTGCCTGGGTTTGGGCCGGAAGTACCGCTTTTCGGCCGATCCCCTTGCTCCGCTGGACACCAGCGCTCCCAGTTTGCGCACCGAGAGAGAGCTGCAGATCAACGGTAAAACCTCGCTCTTCGCTCTGGTGGTGGCGCCCGACATCGCGCGGGCCAGTGCCGTCTGCGAGGCTTTGGAGAGCCTGCCGCATGTGGGGGAAACTTTGTGTCTGGCCAAGTTTCTGCCCCGTGACCCCAGCCCCGCCAAGGCCCGAGCCATTGAGGAAATCGCCAGCGTGGCCAAGAAGGCGCGCCTCCCAACCGCTATACCGGTCGAGACGGCGGCCGACTTGATTCGCCTGGGTCAGGCCTTTCCGCCCCGTCCCGGGGAGCCCGATCTGGCCAAGGGGCTGGGTCCGGGCGGGATTCAGGACGCGTTGCGCTCTTTTCAAACTCACTTGCTGGAAGATCTCAAACACCTGTTCCGCCTGATGGCCGACCAGAAAGGGGAGGCCTTTCCCCTGAAGCTTCTGCCCAGCGGCCTGCAGCAGCGCCTGATGAGCCAGAAGGGGCACGTAGCCGTGCTGGTGTTTCCGAAGGTCGGTCCGGAACAGAACATGGAAGCGTTTGTGGAAGAGCTGCGTCATTCGGCCTCGAGGGTCGGAGGCCCGTCCGTCATGGCCGCCGACCTGGGCTGGTTGACTCGTCGCTCTTTGCGAATGGTGCCGTGGGCCCTGGCCATGGGGATGGTGGTGGGCCTCACGCTGGTGCTGCGCAGTCCGTGGCGAGCCGCCCTGGTGGTGGCGGGTCCGGCGCTGGCGGTGCTTTTCACTCAAACCAGCCTGGCCTTCTATCACGTGTCCCTGAACTTTCTCACCTGGCCGGCACCCATCGTGGTTTTGCTGCTGGGGGTTTCCATCGCCGTCAGTACTTTGCGTCGACCGCACGCCTCCTTGCGGGCCCTGGCTCCGGCCGTGTGCACGCTGGCGGTGGCCCTGACGATGATGTTATCGGTTCACCCCGGTCTGGCCGGCCTGGGGCTGGTGATGTCCTTGGGGATGGGCTTCAATTTGCTGATCGCGGTGGTGGTGCTGCCGGCTGCTCAGTCCTTTATTCGCGCCTTGAGCGGTCGTAAATTGTAATCGGGCAGAAGGCCGAAGCAGCCCGCTGGGGTATAACCCTGAGAAAAGGAGTGGCCTGGTAGATGTTCTTTTTGGCAGTCTGTTTTGGATCTCTGGTGTTGGGTCTGATGGTAGCTTACATTTATGCCAAAATGCTGGCGGACCGAGGGGATCCGGGTGTCGAAGACGTGATGAAGAACACCGCCGTCAATGCGACCGTCATCATCGCTATGGCGGTTTTGATGCTGGGTCCCGGTTCCGGGCCGACTCCCTGGTTCAAGCAGCCCCCGGTCAGGTCGCTCTACATGTCCATCTCCAAGAATTTGAAGCCCAAGGACAAAAAGGGCAACGGCTGGCTGGCTCCTCAGTCCTTTGACAAGAAAGAAGCGAAAGCGGCGGCCTGGATGTATGGCCTGATCCACAAGGGGCTGACCTCGGCCATCTGTGCCGGCGTGCTGGGCCTGTGTGCCGCCCTGGCGGCCCGACCCATTGGATCCAAGATCAGCGGTGGCGGGGGAGGCGGCGGCTATGTTCCGCCCGGACCGGGCCGGAGACCCTTCTAGGCTACTTTGGTTTCCCTTTGGGCGGCTTGACCAGCTTGAAGGGGATCTTGCGCTTATCCTTGGCTTTGACCGTGACCTTGGTCTGAAACGGCTGGAAGCCCTTGGCGCTGACTTTCAGAGTGTGTTCGCCCACTCGAAGAGAGACGGGAGTGCCGGCTTTGTAAGGCTCTGAGGGCTTATTGTCGATACTCAGCATCAGTTCGGCTTTGGCCGGACCCCCGTTGAGCATGACTTCCCCGCTTTGCAGCATCGGCCACACATAGTAACCTGCAATTCCAAAGCCGATCAGAAGGAACAGGGAGATCAGATTGTTCCAGTTGAACGAACTGGGCTTTTTTGGCTTGACGATTTCCATGGTGCGGCTTTGCCCGCGCAAGGCCGAAGGCACATGCTCAGGAAACTCGGTGGGACGTTTGCGCACGCCCGAGGCACCCAGCCGCTCCTCCAGGCTGGGCGGCGCAACCGGAGGGGGTTCCGGCTCTGGCGCCGCCTCGTCCTGTAGTTCGACCAGATCGAGTTCGCCTTCCACCGGCGCGAAGTGCAGGGAGTCGGGGGCGAAGCGGGCCGTCTCGAAGTCGGTGCGCAGCTTGCCGACGGGACAGGCCACCAGCATGCTGTAGAGGCGGTCCATATTTCGGCAGGCGAGACCCCCCAGTTCTGGTCTGGTTTCCGCCCAGATTCGGTCGAGTTTGAAGACCCCCGTCACCACGCAAGCGCTCAGATTGTCCAGCGCGAACTGTTTGACCGCGGCATTGGCGGCTTCCACCGCCAGCAGTGGCCGCGAGTAGATGGCCAGGACCGAATCCGCCAGCCATTCCAGACTGCTGGCCATGGCGGCGTTCAGCAGATTCTCCAGAGCTCTCTTGGCCTCGGGTTCAGGAGGGGAGGTGCACAGAACGGCTGTTACAGGGTCGATCGCTTCTTCCACCACCAGCACGTCCGGCAGAGCTTCATCCGAGAATTCCTCGCCCGCTGGCTCGGCGGCCTCGAGGATGGCGGGCATCTCTTCGATCGACTGCTCGCTGAGGAATTCGCCCAGTTGGCGAGCAAAAATGCCCGCCTGCGGGCGCTCGTCGCGCTGCTTGGAAAGGGCTCGCAGAATCAGATCCGAGAGTTCGACGGGAATCTCGGCGTTGACGTTATCGGGTCGGCTTACCGAGCTCCAGTTGCCGTTGCGAAACGGATTGATGCCGGTCAAAAGTTCGTAGAGGACGGCCGCCGCCGAGAAAGTATCGGCTCGTCCGTCCACTCCCTCGCGCATGACCATTTCCGGCGCCAGATATTCGGGACTGCGCTCGACCGGTTCATCGCGGACGTAGGCCATGCCGAAGCCGCACAAGATTGCCTGGCCGTCGGCGTCGAGGAGAATGTTGGCCGGCTTCACGTCGCAGTGGAGCACGCCGTTGTCGTGAGCAAACTGGAGGGCGCTGCAGGTTTGCATGACGAGACGGACGGATTGGCGCCATTCGGGAAGTCTCTTCTGGTCGATTCGTTCCTGCAGGTCGCCGCCCGGAAGAAGCTCCATCAGCAAGTAGTGCTTGCCCTCATCGAAGCCATCCTGAAGGACTTCCACAATGTTTCGGTGGCGCAGGGCAAAAGCAGCTTGAGCTTCCCTCAGGAACGAGCGAATCGTCTCCTGGTCTGACCAGATATCGCTACTGAAGACCTTCAGAGCTACGTTATGCCCGGCCTCGCCCTCCTGAGCCAGATACACTTTGCCCAGCGAGCCGCTGCCCAATTCGCGCTCTATGTGAAAGGGACCGAGGCGTTTCAACACTGGCCCGTCTTAAACACCCGTAGGCCTTGTCCTGGCGTTGGCGTAAAACAGTTGCGGTTACAACTGCTCCTGTTGATGAAGCACGTTCACCAGATCGCGCAGGTTGGAGCTATCGACCCGCACCAATCCATGATGGGCATCATCCAGTTCTGCTACCGTGACCAGTCCGGCCAACATAAGGCCTATGACGGAAAGGCTTAACACCGGGTGTCTGGCGCCCAGGCCAAGAGCCAGAGAGGCCGCCAGGCACTGGGCCAGCAGCAGCAGTGCCATGGGCAGGGGCAGATGTTCATTCAGGGCATAGAAGCAGCGGAAATGCAGGGAGATCATGTGGTTGATGGCCTCGCGCAAGGCGATTCCCTGGGCTTCGCTGATGACGTGATTGGTCATCAGTTCTCCGCATAGTTTGTAGAGTTGGTCCTGAAGCCCCGAGATGTCGCCGGCCCGGGCCTGGCCGAGCTTGGCGTCCAGATAGGCGATCAGCAATAGTCGCATCTGCTGGCGCTGGGATTGGGGCAGAGACTCCAGGACGCGATAGACGTGGGCGATGCTGTCTGCTTCTTCGTGAACCAGTTCGATGCGCTGGTGATAGACCTGGTTGGCTTGCTGCAAGGTGAGACCCAGGAAGAGGCCGACCCAAATCAACAGCACGGTCTCGAGGCTGGGGACTCCCAGGATGGTCCTGGACAAACGCATTCCCGCCAGATATGCCAGCAGCAGCGCCACCAGCAGTCCGAAGTAGATAGACGGGCTATCGTAGGTCCACTGCATTCTACGGATTTTACGCGGAGGGGCTGATTTTACTGCGTCCCCTCTGTAAATATTCCACCAATTGCTGACGAGTCAGCGGCAGGGCGCCGTTTTGCAGTGCTCGTTCTCGGGCTTCGGGGGTGCAGTCGTAGTGGGGACGTGGTTGACCGGCCGGATCATGAAAGGCCCGTCGCGGTAAGTCGATTTTTTCAGCGAAGCGATGGAGAGCCTCCAGTCCCGCCGGACTGAAGTCGTCGCAGAGCAAATGTGCCCACCAGCGGCCTTTTGCCTGAAACAACTCGTCCACGCCAATCTGGATCAAGGTTTTTTCACCAGTATGTCGGTTTCCCAGAAGGCTTTCTGATGGCTTTCCACCTCTTCGACTTCCAGGCGCAAGACGTGCCGGCCCGGCTGTTCGGGGATGGTCACCGGAATCAACGTCGAGTGGAACTCCTGGTAACCGCCCTGGCGGAAGCGGAGTGGCTTGGGCTCCTTGCTCTGGGCTGGTGCCGCGCCGTCGATCAGCAGGCGTGGTTGGAGGACGCCGGCGCGAGCCGCCCGCATGTGGAAGTTGGCCACCAGGCGGTCTCCCGATTGGTAGGAACGATGGTTCTCTCCCAGCGCCTGGTCCTGACGGTCAACGATGTGGATGCGGTAGATCTGGGCGACTTTCTGGTCGCTGCGTACCCAATCCCCTTGCATTTCCGTATCCCACTGCATACCGGTTTGATGGCTCAGGTAGCCCAGCTGCTTGAGCCCCAGGGTAAGGGCGATACCCGCGACCACCAGGGCAATCAATCCAGATTTCAGGCCGCTCTTGCCCAGGGATGGGCGAGCTTTCGAGCAGTAACGGCAGGACCCATCCGGACCCAGCAAGTTCTCGCATGTCGGGCAGTTCATGGTACGTCCTTCGCTTCCCGATCCGTTCAGACTTTTTTCAGGACCATCGCATAGCTTGCGCACGAAGAAAATAAAAAGAGTAGAGTAGAGGAAGAGCACCATGCAAATCAGTGGATTCAGGCAGACGCCCCCGCCGCTGCCGCCGAAGAAGGAGCTCGTCGTCAAGCCCGAGCTCGACAACATCGCCGACCGCTACAACACCTCGCGCACCATCGGCAACTACACCTCCGGTCTGGTACTCGGAGCCGCCAAGGAAGCAGTGACCACGACCCTGCAAGCTCCCCGTCTGGCCTGGGAGATTACCGAAAACCTCTGGCAGGCCGAAACCATCGGCCCCAATCTGAAGATTCTGGGCACTCTGGCCGCGATTCCGGCCGCCGCCCTTTCCATCCCCTGCGGACCTTTCTACGGCGCCTACCAGGGTGTCGCGGCCGTGGCCGACGCGCGCCACAGCTACGGACCCGATAGCGTCCGTCCTCCGCTCAAGCAGGACACGGCCACTCACTACGCTCGTTCGGTCACCACCGATATCGGACCCGAAGGTACGGAGCCCAAAACGATGACGGGCAAGTGGATTGAGGGACTGGAGAAGCTGGGCGACCGCAAGCTAGGCGAAGGCGAAAAGCCCGTCGACGTACCGCTGCTCAGCCCCGTCTTCTCGCTGGCCGGCGGCGTTGCCTCGGGAGCCCTCTCGGGTGTGGCCGGCCTGGTCATCGGCCTGGTGGCCGGCTCTCTGACCTGCGGTAAAGAAATGGTTCACTCAGTCACCGACAAGGACAAGTCTTTCGGTGCGCGCGTCGGCCAGTTCGTGGCCGCCCCGCTCAACGTAGTGGCGATGCCGCTGGCTCTGGGCTGGAACGGTCTGAAGGAAGCCACTCCTCGTGGTTTCGTGGACGGCTGGAAGCACGGCCCCTTCAAACCCGTCATCGATACCGGCAAAGCCGTGGCCGGATTGGCCACGAGCGTCGTCAAAGAAGCTTGGGAGCGCTAAGACCATGAACGTGATGAATGCCACCACCCCCAAAATCGCGCCCCGTACCGGTATGCGCATCCAGTCGCAGCAGCCGGACGGCCCGGGAGGCCAGCCTCCCCAGTTGCCGACCAAGCTGGTCGACAAAATCATCGACAAAACGTACCTGACCGCCAACTTCACCGCCTCCACCCTGAGCGGTGGAGTCGCCGGTCTCGGGGCATACGCTCGTTCGGCAGCCCCGGCCACCCTCAAGGCCACCGGCTCTCTCTACAAGAATTTGTGGAAAGCCGAAACCATCGGGCCCAACCTGAAGATTATCGGCAGTGTCGTGGCTGCTCCCCTGATGCTGGCGGGTGCCGCCATCGGTCTCCCCGTTTCTCTAGCCGTCGGTATGTATCAGGGTGGCGATGAGGTGCAGTCGAGCAAGCCTCGCCAGTTCACCATCAGCGCCGCCACCCGGGAGGGCTACACTCAGACCAAATCCGGCTGGGAGAGCCTCACCAAGAGCGCCATCGAGAGCTTCAACGACATGGGCAGCGAAAAGCTGGCTGCCGGCGAGAAGCCCGTAGACATCCCGATCATCAAGAGCGTCAAAGCCCTGGCTATCGGTGTTACGGCCGCTGCGGTCGGTGGAATCGCCGGCGCCGTCACGATGGTCACCTCGGCCGGGCGTCAGATCGGCGCCGGCGTCGTGGATTCGCTGACCGATTCTTCGCTGGGCCTGGGCGGCAAATTGCTGGGAACGGCCGGAGCCGTCCTCGGCGGTGCCGTTCACGGTGTCAGCTACGGCCTCGGTACCTTTGCCAGCGTGACCGGTCAGGGCTTCGGCGAGACCTGGAAAAAGGACTCGGTCGTTCAGGGCGGCTCTCGAGTACTCAGCCAGGCCTGGAATTCGGTGGCGGCTTCGGTCGCTCCGGAAGGTACGCTGCTCAAGGAGAAGCCCGACTTTAAGTAGCGATCCTTCGCGCGGTCGAAGTCGATGGGAGGGTGGAGAGCCGGATTCGGATCTCCGCCCTCTGTCTTTTTCGGGCGGTACGTCTTTTGAAGCGAAACGCTGTTCGACAGGAACATGCTCTGTCCCCAGAAAACCAAGGCTTGTGATGATCGATACACGTACCAGGGAACCGTTAACGGCCACTCAGTGGGCCGAGTTACAGCAAATTGCCGACCAGAGCCGCGGGCAGGCTCAGCCCGCGCCCGTAACCACAAGCCCGGATGACCTGCTGGCACCCAGCATCTCGCATCTGCGCCCGGTGGCCGAGGCATTGCTCCAAGAAATGGGAGGAAATCGCTAAAATGACTTCATTGCTGCAACGTTGGACGGGTCTGTGCCAGCTGGCCGGTCAATATCAGATCCCCGTGTTGGCGGGTTACGATCATCCGGAGATGGATTGCCGGAGTTGGGACGGCCTCTGGCTGCGCGACCCGGCCGCCGGATCGGCGGTGGCCCTCTCGGCCGGCCTGGATATGCTTTCCGCCTGTTGGGTACTGGCTCACGAACTGGGCCACCATTTCACCTGTCAGCGCGCCGAAGGTGCTGCTGCTCATCTCACCACGGCCGACAATCAGAAGCGTTGGGGTCAGGGTCGAGTCCATCAGCCTGAGGAAGAAGCGGCCAACCTGTGGGCGGCTCTGGAGCTGATTTCCGACAAAGAATGGCAGGAACTCGAAGAAACGCACCCCGAGAGCCTGGACGATATTTCCAAAGCGCTGGAACTCCCTCCCGCGGCTGCCCTTTGGCGCGCCCGCGCGGAACAGGAAAAGCAGTCGGCCCAGCCGCCCGTCAAGCTGCGTCTCGACCGCAAGGCCCAGCAGTTGCTGAGCAAGCCGGTCAACGGCCAGGGCGGACACCAGTCTTTCCTGCGCCATCTGCAGCGCTGCCTTTCCGGCTCCACCCTCTACCTGACTCGCAAAGACTTCAACCGGATTCGGGAGTACCTGCTCCGCACCGGCGGTGGCTACCGTTCGCGCTATCAGGCCATCATGGACTGCGCTCTGCGCGGCATCGAGAAAAGCGGCGGTCTGCGGCGTTTCTTTCACGAACCTCAGCCTGAGTAGGGCAGGGGGAGCGATCGCTCCCCCTCTCACCCCGAGGACATGAGAAATCCCGGACTCTGGGCTCTTCTGGTTCCTTATCGCAAGCAGGTTTATTTGCTTGTGCTCTTTTCTATTGTCGGCAATGGCGCCAACCTGATTTTGCCTCGGCTGGTGGGGTCCGGCATCAATCGCTACCAGGTCGAACATCAAGTACCTTTCGAGCTGGCCCGGGAGTTCGCTGGAGTCTGCCTGCTGATCTGGCTGTTCACCGCCGTGCAGACGCTGGTGCAGGTGACGACGGCCGAGCGAGTTGCTCGAGACCTGCGAGGACGACTGGCCGCTAAAATCTCGCGGCAAAGCTTTGGTTTCGTTCAGCAAACCCAGCCTTCTCGGTTGTTGACCAATCTGACCGGGGACGTCGACGCCGTGAAAACCTTCGTTTCCGACGTGATCGCGGGACTACTCTCTTCGGCGCTGATCCTGGTCGGGGCCACCCTGATGCTGATTAGCATGAACTGGCGACTGGCTCTGGCCGTCATGGCCATCATTCCCATGATCGGCGTGGTTTTTGCCGTGGTCCTCAGTCAGGTCCGCCCCTTCTTCAAAAAGACGCGGGAAGTGCTCGACAACCTCAACAAGGTCATCAACGAAAGCGTGCTGGGAGCCGCTCTCATCCGAGTGGTCGACGGCGGCCGCCAGGAATACGAACAGTTTCAGGGAGTGAATGACCAGGCTCGTCAGGTGGGGCTGACCATCCTGCGCAAGTTTGCCCTGATGATTCCGGTCGTCAACCTGATGGTTCAAGTCGCCAGCGTGATCATTTTGGGCCAGGGAGGCGGCTATGTCATCGACGGCCGCATGACGGTGGGGGACCTGGCCACTTTCAACGGTTACCTGGCCATCGTGGTGATGCCCGTCTTCGTCATCGGTTTCATGAACGGTCTGATCGCCCAGGCGCAGGCGGCCTATACGCGTCTGGAGGATGTTCTGGAGGCCCCCGAGCCCGCCTCGGGCCCTCAGTTGAAGAACCCGCTGAGCGGCCGCCTGGAAGTCCGCGATCTGTGCCTGAACTTTGGCGAAAAGTGCGCCCTGAAGGGAGTCTCCTTTGAGGTGAAGCCGGGGACGCGCACGGCCATCCTGGGTCCGACAGCTGCCGGCAAAACCCAGCTGCTGTATCTGCTGATGGGCCTGCTGCCTGCCACCTCGGGAGAAATTCTGCTGGACGGGACGCCCGTCCAGGACTATGACAAGGGCAGTTTCCACCGTCAAGTAGCCATGGTTTTCCAAGAGAGCATTCTGTTCAACATGAGCTTGCGCGAGAATGTCGCCTTTGCCGAAGGGGTCGACGAGGCGAGCTGGCGGGCCGCCATCGAGACGGCCGAACTTGGGCCTTTCCTGGCCCATCTTCCGGAAGCCGAGAACACGATTGTCTCGGAGCGGGGCACCAGTCTGTCGGGTGGGCAAAAACAGCGCGTCATGCTGGCTCGAGCCCTGGCACTGCGCCCACGAATTCTGTTGCTCGACGATTTCACGGCCCGGGTCGACGGGCCGACGGAACGCAAGATTCTGGCCAACCTGGAGCGCGATTTTCCCGAACTGACTCTGCTGGCGGTCACCCAGCGCATCTCCACCATTCAGGACTACGACCACATCATTCTGCTGATGCAAGGGGAGGTCGTGGCTCAGGGCACCCATCCACAGTTGCTGGAACAATGCTCCGAATACCAACAAATTTTTGAATCTCAGAAGAGCACCCAGGAATATGAACTACCGGCTGAGTGATCCCAAGACGGTGCAGGCCACCGACGCGTTGCGCAGGCTCTGGCCCTTGCTGCGCCCGCAGCGTGGGCTGTTGGGGCTGGCTTCGTTGGCCCTCGTCAGCAACACCCTGCTGACACTTTCGGCGCCGGCGGTGATGGGTCATATTATCGACCATTCGGTGGCGGGCCGAGACTGGAAAGGGCTGCTGCAGGGTTGCCTGTTGCTGCTGGTGCTCTACGGATTCGCCGGAGTGGCCGTCTACTTTCAGTCGGTTTGGACGGGCACGGCCGGCCAGCAATTGCTTTTCCGTTTGCGGAACCTGCTTTTCGAGAAGCTTCAGCAACTGCCCCTCAGCTTTTTCCAGGTCAATCAATCGGGAGACCTGATCTCTCGCCTGAACAACGACACCGACAAGATCAATCAATTTTTCTCGCAGGCCTTGATGCAGTTCGTGGGAGGGCTGATCACCATGGTGGGCGCGGCCGGCTTCTTGCTGGCTCTCGACCTGCGACTGGGTCTGGTGGCTCTGGCCCCCGCCCTGGTCCTGCTGGTGCTGACCCGCCTGCTGGCGCCCTTGACCCGGGCACGCAACGCCGAGAATTTAAAAAGCCTGGGCAATCTCAGCGCCGAGAGTTCCGACAGCCTGGAGAACTTCAAGGTGGTGGTGGCTTTCGACCGCCGTGACTATTTTCGCGACCGCTTCGACAAGGCCAACCAGACCAACTATCGCACGGCCTTACGGGCCAGCCTGGTCAATCAGTTGTTCATCCCGACCTACGCTTTGAGCAGCAACCTTGCCCAACTGATCGTTCTCCTCTACGGATTGCAACAGGTCTCGCGGGGGGAGCTTACGGTAGGCATGCTGATCGGCTACCTGGTCTATGTCACCCGTTTCTATGATCCGGTGCGCGGAATGGCCAGCCTGTGGACCACCTTCCAGACGGCCATGGCCGGCTGGGACCGCATTCACGCCATCTTGAGCCTGGAGTCTAACCTGCCGGTCGTTCCGTGTGAAAGCGTTCCTGAAGGCGACTGCCTGCGCCTGGAGTTTCGGGGAGTCAACTTTGGCTACATCCCTGAACGAGAGATCCTTAAAGAAGTTCAGCTTCGGCTGGAGCCGGGCAAGAGCTACGCGCTGGTCGGCCCCACCGGCGGCGGCAAAACGACCACGGCTTCCCTGATGGCCCGACTCTACGACCCCACCCAGGGCCAGGTGCTGCTGGACGGTCGCGATTTGCGCAGCTTCCCGGCCGAGGAGCGAAGTCAGAAGATCGGCTTCATCCTTCAGGATCCTTTCTTGCAAGCCGGCACTTTGCGCCAAAACTTCCAGTATGCCAATGGGCGCTATGCCGACGAACTCATCGCCGAAATGCACATGGAGTCTTTGCTGTCGGGCTTCCCCGAGGGTCTGGAGACGCAAGTGGCGGGATTGAGCCTGGGGCAGAAGCAGATTGTGGCTTTCATGCGGGCCGTGCTGCGCAAGCCCGATTTGCTGATTCTGGACGAAGCCACAGCTAACATCGATACCGTCACCGAAAGCGCCCTTTCCAGCATCCTGGAGCAGTTGCCGGCCGCAACTACCCGGGTGACCATTGCCCACCGTCTCAACACGATTGCCAGTGCCGACCAGATTTACTTTATCAATCAGGGCCGCGTTCAGTTAGCCGGTTCGATGGCCGAGGCGGTCCAGTTGCTGCGTGAAGGAGGGCGTTCCAGTTGAATATCTCGGCCTGGGCGATTAAAAATCCCATTCCTTCGATCGTGCTTTTTTTGCTGTTGACGGTCGCCGGGCTGGGCTCGTTTTTCGCGTTGGGCGTGGACGAAAATCCGAATATCGACCTGCCCATCGTCATCGTCTCCATCGCCGAGGTCGGGGCCGCTCCCTCTGAACTGGAGACGCAGGTGACCCGCAAAGTCGAGGACACCATCAGTGGAATCTCCGGGGTGCGGCATATCACCTCCACCATCAACGAAGGCGTGTCGAGCACGGCCATCGAGTTCGAGCTGGGAGTCGACAGCGACCGGGCCGTCAATGACGTGCGGGACGCTGTTTCCCGCATCCGTCAGCAACTGCCCCAGCAAATCACCGAGCCCCAGGTCTCGCGCGTGGACTTTGTGGGCGGTCCGCTGGCGACTTATGTGGTGGCGTGTGAGGGGGCGACGCTCACCGAGTTGAGCTGGATGGTGGACAACTCGATTGCCCGCGCGCTTTTGACGGTGCGGGGAGTTGGCCAGGTTCAGCGTTCCGGTGGCGTGGACCGAGAAATTCGCATTCAACTGGACCCGGTCAAGCTGGACGCCCACGGCATCAGCGCGGCCGAGGTCAACGCCCAGGTTCGCGCCCTCAACATCGACCTGCCCGGCGGGCGTACCATTACCGGCGGCCAGGAGCAATCGCTGCGCACCCTGGGCAGCGCGCCCACGCTGGAGCGCCTGCGCGCCACTCGCATTGCCATGCCTCAAGGCGGCTGGGTGCAACTGGACCAGTTGGGCACCATCGAGAACGGTTTCAATGAGCCGCGTCAGAAAGCGTTGCTGGACGGCAAGCCCGTGGTGGCTTTTCAGGTGGTCCGGGCCACCGGAGCCAACCTGGTGAAAGTGGCCGACGGAGTCGACGAAAAGCTCAAGGCTCTGGAGAATTTGCTGCCTCAGGGAACCACCATTCGCAAGGTGCGCACCAATGCAACCTTTGTGGTGGAGTCCTACAATGCATCGATCGAGCACCTGGTGCTCGGGTCCAGCCTGGCCGTGGCCGTGATCTACTGGTTCTTGCGCGACGTGCGCGCGGCCGCCATCTCGGCCATGGCCATGCCGCTTTCGGTCATTCCCACTTTTGCGGTCATGAAGGCGGTTGGATTTACCCTCAACAATATGTCTCTGCTGGGTCTGGCACTGGTGGTGGGCATCCTGGTGGACGACGCCATCGTGGAGATCGAGAACATCGTGCGCCACACCCAGATGGGCAAGACGCCTTATGACGCCGCTCTCGAGGCCGCCGACGAAATCGGTCTGGCGGTGGTGGCGACCACCGCAACCATCATCGTGGTCTTTGTGCCGGTGGCCTTTATGGGCGGTATCCCCGGCCAGTTCTTCCGGCAGTTTGGCCTGACGGTAGCGGTCGCCGTCTTCTTTTCGCTGGTGGTGGCCCGTTTGCTCACCCCCATGATGGCCGCTTACTGGTTGAAGGAAATGCCTCACGAGGAGACGGGCAAGAGCTGGCTGACCCGACTTTACGACCGGGTGCTTGGATGGGCCCTGGCTTATCGCGGACCCACCCTCATTCTGGCGGCTACCTTTTTTGTTTTCAGCCTGGGGCTCTTTGCCATGATTCCCACCAGCCTGATCGGTCAGGTCGACCGAGGAGAATTGATCGTGACGGCCACGCTGGCCCCCGGTTCCAATCTCGACCAGACCACGCGCGTCACCGAGCGACTGACCGAGATCCTGCGCAAGCAGAAGGAAGTCACCCAGGTTTTCGCCTCGGTCGGGACACCCGCCGACCCGGCCACCGGGAGTATGAGTGGGGGAGCCGTCAACAAGGCCACCCTCTATGTCACCCTGGTGCCCCGCAAGGAACGCCAGCTTTCTCAGGCCCGCTTCGAGGAGAAGATGGGGGAGGAGTTGAGCAAGGTTCCCGGCACGCGCATCAATTTCTCCACCGCCGACGGCCTCTCGGGGCGCCTGCAGGTGGTGCTTTCCAGCGAGAACGGTCCCGAACTGGAGCAGGCTGCCCAAAAGCTGCTGGTGGAGATGCGCCAGATGGGGGAGATCTACGACGTCAATTCGTCGGAAGGTCTGGAGCGCCCCGAGATCATCGTGCGGCCCAATCGAGCTCTGGCGGCGGAACAAGGCGTGTCGGTTTCCAGCATTTCGCTGCTGGCCATGGTGGCCACCCTGGGCGACCTGGATCAGAACCTGGCCAAGTTCGACCTGGCCGATCGTCAGATCAATATTCGCGTTCAGTTGGACCCCAAATACCGGGACAACCTGGAAACCATTCGCAATTTGAAGATTATCAGCAGTCGCCGAACCCTGGTTCCTCTGCATAGCGTGGCCACCGTGGAGATGGGTCAGGGCCCTTCGCAAATCGATCGCTTCGAACGCAAGCGCAAGGTTCAGATCGAAGCCAGCCTGCGCCAGGGAGTGTCGCTGGGCGATGCTCTCAGCGCCGTCCATCGTCTGCCCGCCTACAAAGAACTGCCCAAATCGGTGAGCGAGACGCCTTCCGGTGACGTGGAAATTCAGAACGACATCTTTGGCGGATTCATGGGCGCCATGGGTGCGGCGGTGATGATGATTTACGCCGTGCTGGTGCTGCTGTTCTCCGGCTTCGTGCATCCGCTGACCATCATGGTGGCGTTGCCGCTCTCCATCGGTGGGGCGATCATGGGATTGTTGGTGGCTCGCGAGCCGCTGGGTATGTATGCGCTGATCGGCATCGTGATGTTGATGGGTCTGACCACCAAGAATTCGATTTTGCTGGTGGAATATGTGCTCACCGCCATGGCCGGCGGCACACCGCGCACGCAGGCCATTTTTGAGTCGGGCGAAGCTCGTATGCGCCCGATCTTGATGACCACCGTGGCCATGATCGCCGGCATGACGCCGATTGCCATGGGCATCGGGGCCGGCGCCGAGGTGCGCAAGTCGATGGCCATCTCGGTGATCGGGGGCTTGAGCACTTCCACGGTGCTTACCCTGGTGGTGGTGCCGGTGGTGTTTTCCTATCTCGATCAGATGTCTGATTGGGTGAAGCGAAGATTTGGAACGAAAAGGGGACCCCAAAAGTGAAGGTTGTTTCGGTCAATATCGGTTCGCTCCAGCCGCTCAAGATGGGCCGGCGTATGGCCCAAACCGGACACTTCAAGGACGCGGTCGGTTCGGCTCGAGTAGAGGCAACCGGCCTCGTCGCTGATGCGATCGGGAATCTCAAGCACCACGGCGGTCCCGACCAGGCGGTCTATGTCTACAGTGCCGAAGACTACCGCTGGTGGGAGGAGCATCTGGGCCGAAAATTGCCGTTCGGGACTTTCGGCGAGAACCTGACCGTTTCCGGCTTCTCCGGCCGCGCTCCCCGCGTCGGCGATATCTGGGACTGCGGCGAAGTGCGCCTGCAAATGACCGCTCCACGAATTCCCTGCGCCACCCTGGCGGCTCGCATGGAGAACCCGCGCTTCGTCAAGGAATTCGCCCGCGTGAATCGAGGTGGAGCCTACGCCCGCGTGCTACGCCCCGGGCTGCTGACGGTGGGGCAGGAGATCACTGTGGAACCCTTCGCCGCCGGGTCTCCCAGCATTGATGAGCTCTTCGAGCTCTGGCACCAGCCCGAGAAAGACCTCGACCTCCTCCGCTACGCCCTGACCGCCCCGCTCGCGGCCCGGGCCCGAGCCGCTTTCGAATTCTGGCTTAGCGAAGGCGATAGAAGTCTGTCCAGAGCTTGATGGCCAGCTTGTTGCCGACCATGAACTGGGAGGCAGACTTCAGGTAGGCGGGGTCATAAATGGAGATCACGTTGGTCACGTTGGTGACGGCCATGTCGTTGCGGGCCACCAGGCTGCCGCGCACGTCGAGATCGCCACCGCCCGAGTCGATGGCCACCGAGCCGCGGGCGTAAAGGAAGCCGGTCCATTTCGCGTCGCGCGCGTTCATGGAGTTGGTCAGGTCATTGGCGGTGGGACTGGTGGAACGATTGTCGTGAATCAAGTTGCTGAAAGAGCGGTTGCTGGCGGTCGCCTTACGAGCAAAGAAGCTGATCTCCGACTTGAGCTGGTCGTTGAGGACTTCGTTGCGCGCCGTCAGATCGCCCCAGGGACTGCCGGCCGCGCTGGGCACGCCCGCATGGGCGTCGTGGGCGACCTGCAGGTCTCGCAGGAACTCGCGTAGACGCAAGTAGCGTCCTACCGTCAGACCTGGATCGCTGACTCCCTGGGTGAACTTCTGATACATCGACTCGAATTCGGCGGCGGCATCTTCGTTCTGGTCGATGACCGGAAAGTTCGCTACCAGCGCCGACTTGATTTCGCTCAGGTTCTGGGTCACCCGAGTGGTCTTGATGGAGGCGTTGCTGATGCGCTGGTCGGAAATGGGCTCTTTGCCACCCTGGGTGTGGTAATCCTGATCCGGGCCCAGACTGGCGAATTCGTTCAGCGGTCGCTTGCCTCCACCCCAGTTGTCCATATCTTCGATATCGGCGTAGCTGCGCATCGCCTGAGCGATGGGGGCCAGATCATTGGAAAAGAAGCGCGCGCTGGTCGGGTCGGGAGGAGAAACTTTGATGTTCCGGTCGGCGAATACGGTCACGCTGGCGTCCGGGTCGACGGCCAGTTGACTGCGTCCGCGCATGATGACGTCGCCCTGGTTGGTGGTGTTGCCGGTGGCCATCAACGAGCCTTTGCCGCCCACGCTGCCGTCGATATTCAGGCTGCCGTCGGTGACTTTCAGAAAGGTCCCTTGGGAGTTCCAGGGCAGGTAGGAATTGTCGTGGGTGCTGGTGTTGTAGCCCATCAGGATGCTGGGCTTGGCTCCCTCCGAGTCGATGGTGGTGGGGCCTCGAAAGTTGACGCTGACCCCCTCCGAGAAGACGAGTTTGTAGTCCTCGACCCGGGCCACCACTTTTCCGTCTTTGACCAGCTGGCTTTTGATCGAGCCGTCGGGGAAGCGAATAGCGTCCTTGTCGGTGAACTCGTAGTGACCGCCATCCAGATTGAGCTCTTTGAAGCTGGGATTGCGCAGTTGGGACTCGACCGTTCCCGCGGCCAGATCGGTGACGGCGGAGACGCCGGCCGACGGACGCATCTTGCCGTGGGTGGTGCGCGAGGCCTCGTCGACATCCACGTCGACGCCGGAGAGGCCGTTCAATCGAAGGCGCCCGTCGTGCCGGTCGTCGATGCTGCTGATGCCGCTACTCGAGACGCGAATGCCGCCCGAAGAAGTGGCCGAGCCATTCGCGTCCTGGAAACGCATGCCGGGATTTTCCGGACCGGCCCCACGGATGGTAATGTCGCCGTTGGCCTGGACTTTGTTTTTGGTGGGGTCCAGAGAGCGCACGTACCAGCGCCCACCTGCCCCGTAGTTCAAGTCCATAGCCAGTTGGCCGCCCGATTGCCAGCCGGCGTCGGTCGGTTTTTCAGTGGCTAGCGTGATGTCGCAAGTCTTGACGGCCCCGCGGTAGTAGCCACGCACCTGCAACATGCAGTTTTTGGGAGGTACGGTGCGCATGGGAGCGGTGCGCCCGTCGTCACTGCGCACGGGTGGGTAGAAAGTCGTGATACTGTTGAGGTAGTTGACGGAGGTGTCCATGCCGGGCAGCGTTTCCCGTCCCCAGGCTCCGAGGCCACCGGTGGGATTGGACTCGATGTCGCGAGCCGGGATGCGGCCGCCGCTGAGGTCTGTCAGGCCAAGTCCCCCGTTGGGAGCCACCAGGTTGATCTGAAAGTGGCTTTCGCCTCCGTCGAGGACGCCGATGCAACAGAAGGTATCGATGCCGGAGGCCGTCAGTTTGTCGCTTTCAAAAACGTTCAGGCCGTCGCTGCGGATGTTGCGGGCGCAGCCGGACCCTGGAATTCCCCAGTTGCTGTCGACCTCCAGGCGCATGCGGGCGTATTCCACTCCGCTGAGGGCGGCGGCCTGGGCCCGAACCCCGGATTCCCCGACACGTCGAATCTGGATCTGGTCGCGATTCAGGTTGAAGAATGCCGATACCATGATCAGCAGGACGCTGGTGACCAACAGGGTCATCATCAGGGCTATGGCGCGTCGCTTGTGTCGAGACATCGGGCACCCCTCTCCTGGGAGCCTTCGCTTAGCGCGAACGGTTCCGTATCGTGATTCTAGTTTGGGTCTCCAAGACCTGGCTGCGTTTGTTGCCGCTGGTGGGACCTCGGTAGCCTTCATTATAGAGTAACACGCGGACCACCAGATCGCCGCCCGCCTTAGTGGTTTCGAAGCCGAGCAAGCGACTGGTCAAGCGTTGGCGCCGCGTCACCCTCGCAGCCGAGACGTTGACTCCCTTGACGGGTGGGAGGTTCGGGAAAGCGGAGCAGTAGTTGGAGAATTGTTGCCAACCCTCATCATTGACATCGGTGGCGGTGGGCTCGAGTTCCAGTCGATACAAACCGCCTTGCTGGCCGAGGTCGGCATGATAGACCAGATAGCGGTTCCATTTCGGTTGTCCGGAGGCGCGGTCGTAGTTGGCCTTGTCGCTCCAATCGGTCAATCCACAGCAGCACAAAATATGCCTGGGCTGATTGGTGGGGCCGACCGAGAGCGGCACTACGATGTTGCGCCCGCCGCCTTCCAGAGTCCGGATCGAGGCGACGGTGGTCGATTCTAGATCGGAGCGAAGCCGCAGCAGGATGGTCTCCGCTTCCGCCTGGGTGCCCATCCGTTGGCCGCCCAGGCTGAAGGCGCGAAAGCCGAACTGGAGCATCGAGAAAAGGCACAGGCCGGCCAGGCTGAACAGGGCACAGGCGAGGATTGCCTCCACCACGGAGAATCCGCGTCTCTTCAAGGCACGGCCGTCCGCGGATAGACGAATCGGCTCAAGCGAACTCGCTGCAGTCCGACGCCCGCGTGAGTGCGAGTGGGACTGTCGGTATTCCACCAGACCTGCACGGTGACCGTATAGCCGCCGAGATAGGCGCCGGTGGCATCGTTCGGGTTTCCCGACATGGGAAGACGAACAATCTCATAGTAAAACTGGGTGTTGCTGGCCGGGTCCAGGGTGTAGGCCTTGATCACGCCTCTGCCCCCGGCGCTGGTGCCAGCCACTTCTTCTTCGAGTTTGCTGGTGGCCAGGTTGAGGGCCACCAGGTTGGCCGTGTTCTTGCCCCCGCTGGCCAACAGATAGGTGAAGAGTTGAATGGAGGCCAGCAGAATCAAAGTCATGAGTCCGAAGGCTACGACCAGTTCTGCCAGTGTCAACCCTCGGACTTCGCGCATATCTCTCGACTTTAGCATAAAACCACGGGCATGAAAAAAGACCCGGCTGGAGAGCCGGGTCTTCCTGCCCACCGGGCTATCAGGCGACGAAGTCGAAGGAACCGCCAGGGGAGGGGGCGGCCTGAGGAGGAGGGCTGAAAGCGGTGGTGTCGGTCGGCTGGAATGAGTCCATCGGGGGAGCGGACTGCATCATCATCGAGGGATCCATCGCCGGAGCACTCATCGACATGTCCATGGGGGCAGAAGCACCGGCGTCGCCCGAGCTGCCGGAACCAAAGTCGAGCAAGCGAGAGCCGCCTCCGGCGCCGGAGTCTGAGCTGGAGTAACTGGAGATCATGCTAAAAGCCATCTGGTGTTCTCCTTTTTTGGTGTGTGTTTCCGTTTTGTTTTAGGGGTGTGTGCTGGGTTCAGGATAGCACCGGGGCAGGTTAACATCCAGGCGAAGCTTGTCAGCAGTGCGCTTCGCTTTTGTCATCTGTTTTAACGCTCATTTAACGAGATAGTACTCTGCTCCCTACGCAAGCGGGACAGGCGCAAGTATCCTGAACCAATCTCCGTAGGGAAATCCAGATTGCTTACGAATCGCGGCACACATCACTTTATGGGTTCCAGTTTGAATTCCCCGGAGCGCGCCAGCTTTGTCCTTGCCGTCCACGGCAACAGTCCGAATTTCCGAGAGGAATTGCGGTTTTTGGCGCGCGTGCCGGGCGGCCGCCTGGCCGACACTCAGCGGGACGGAAGTCTTCAAGTTCGCGCCGGCGGGGCGCGCCTCAGTTGGGACGATCTCGCCTACACTTCGATTCCCACCGTGCTGGTGTTGCTGCAGGATGACGACCAGGCCGAGAAGCTCTATGAAGAGCTGGCCCGCGTCAACGGCAAGTTGGTGGTGCCGCCCGGCCTGGCCTTGACCTGGGGAGATCGAGCGGCCCTGATTTGCGAGCCCAACGACTGGGTTTCCCGCATTCCCTTACTCTTCCAAATCGCGGTCGACGCGGAAAGCCGGCGCCTGATCGAGGAGCGCCTGCCGGAGATCTGCGATCTGCTCCAGCAGGCCACCGGTCACGATTTTCGCCACTACCGGCAGGCCTTCGTGGCCCGTCGCGTGGAGCGGCGAATGGGATTCACCCACGTCCTCAACCTGCAAGACTATCTCGAGCTGATTCGCGCTCACAACGAAGAACTGCAGCTGCTCTTTCAGGACTTACTGGTGGGCGTGACCCAGTTTTTCCGCGACCCCGACTCTTGGGAAGCTCTCAGCGTCCCCTTGTTGGAGATGCTGCGCACAGGAGGCAGCCTGCGCATCTGGTCGGCCGGATGTGCCACCGGTGAGGAGGCCTACAGTGTCGCCATCCTGGTTTTGGAATTGCTGGAAGCCAACGACCTCAAGGCGGAGGTCAAGGTTCTGGCCACCGATATCGATGAAGAAGCGTTGGGAGTGGCCCGCAGCGGCACCTATGGTCTGCAACTGAAAAATCAGGTCTCTCCCGAGCGGCTCTCGCGCTACTTTACCAGCACCGGTGAGGGCTATCGGGTTTCGCGCGAGGTCCGCCAGATCTGCCAGTTTTCTCAGCACAATCTGGTCACCGACCCACCCTTCGTGGAAATCGACCTGGTGCTGTGCCGCAACGTGCTCATCTATCTTTCGCCGGCTTTGCAGCAGAAGCTGGTGCCTCTCTTCCACTACGCACTGCGCGGTGGCGGTTTTTTACTGTTGGGAAGTTCCGAGACTCTGGGGGAATCCTCGGCGCTTTACCAGTTGGCCAGCGACCAGGCCCGACTCTATCGGCGCCTGGAAGCGGCCTCTTCGGTCAGTGTGGGCAGTCCCGACCTGTTTGTGCGCAGTTTGTTGCGCAATACCCATCGCGACGTCGATCTGACCCGGCTGGTCAGCGGTATCCTGGCCGACGAGTTCACGCCGCGCGCCCTGGTGGTTAATCGCGAAGGAGCCGTCCTCTGGTCCTCGGGACGACTGGAGCATCTTTTTCGACTGGGCGAAGGCAATTTTCAGAATCAGGTGGTGCAGTTGGCCCGCAAGGGACTGCGCAATCTCTTGCGCAGCGCTCTTTTGCAAGCGATTCGCGAACAGCGCACCATCCTGCAAAGCGGGATTCGCATCGAGGCCAACGACGAAGGCCCGGCCTGTCTATTGGATTTGACCGTGCAGCCCATGCCCGAAATGGGTTCTCATACCGGCCTTTATTTGCTGGTGCTGCAAGACCGACCGGTAACCCTGGCGCCTCCCGAGGAGGCTTCCGGAACCGACGGCCGCTTGTTCGAGGTGGAGCGCGAGCTGGCTCGTGTGACCGACGAATTGGACCGGGTCGTGCAAGAGCTGGAATCCGCCAATGAAGAGCTGAAGAGTTCCAACGAAGAGCTCTGGGCGATGAATGAAGAACTGCGCGTCACCAACGAAGAGCTGGAAAAGTCGCGGGCCGACGTGGAGAGTAAGAACAAGCAGCTGAGTCGGGCCAACCTGGATCTCAGCCATCTGCTGACGGCCACGAACATCCCCACCATTTTTCTCGACTTTGAACAGCGCGTCATTCGTTACACGCCCTCAGCCAAGCGTTTCTTCCCGTTCAAAGATTCCGACCTGGGTCGACCCATCCACGAAATCCGCGACCTGGCGGTCAACATGCCGCCCATCCCGGAACATCCTCAAGAAGACCAGGAAGTGGAGGTGGAGCTGGCCGACGGCTCGAGTTTCGTGCGCAAGGTTTTGCCCTACCGCGACTATTCGGGCCAGGAACTGGGCACGGTGGTCACCTTCTCCGATGTGACCGAGTTGCGGCGCAGTCGCGCGCGCCTGGATGACAGTCTGCGCGAGCTGGAGGCCGTCTACGAATACGCCCCGGTGGCTCTGGCCGTCGTCGACTCGGAGATGAAGGTCATCAAGAGCAATCGCCTGTTTGAGGGGATGGGCATTACTCGACTGCCCTTCGAGTTGCGGGAAGCCATCGAGCGTGCTTGGGAGACTTCGGCTCCCGTTCACGACGTCGAGTTTTCTCAGATGAACTCGGGTAAGACGCGCCACTATCGAGCGGGCCTATATCCCCAGAGCAATCTGGCCAATCTGGTCGTTCGCGACGTGAGCGAGTCCAAACAACGGGCACAGGAGGCCTTACGTCGAGATTCGCTGCTGCAGGCCAGCGGCGAATTTCTGGCCATTGCCGACCCCGAAGGTCCCTTGCTCTATCTGAATGATGCCGGGCAAAAGATGTGCGGCGTATCGGGTTTTCGTCTTCCCAGCCTGGAGCAGTGCCTCTTCGCCGAGGAACAGGACCGGCTGCGCAGTGAAGTTTTGCCGGCCCTGGGTTCCGGTTCCGGTTGGACCGGGGCCTGGCGCCTGCGTCATCGAATCACCGGACAGGCGGTACCCGTGCGCGCCACCTTCTCCGTGCTCGATTCCGGGTTGCTGCACGTGGCCGCCCAGGATTGCACTCGGGAGCATCAGGTCGAGACCCAGTTGGCCGAAGAGCGGGCGGCTGCCCAGAGCATGCTGGACCAGTTACCGGTGGGCGTACTCTTTATCGACTCCAGTTATCGCTATCTGGCCGCCAATCACGAGGCTTGCCGTATCTTGGGACGCAGTCGCGAGGAATTGCTGAACAGCAGCGTGCTCGATCTCACCCCCGGATTCGAGGGCAGCCAGTTTCAGAAAGCCTTTGACGGCGCCCTGGCCGGGCAGCCTCAGGTGATCAGTCGCTACTTTGAGCCGCACGACCGCTATTATTCCGTTCGTTATTTGCCCCATAGCCTGGGCGTGATGGCCGTTTTTGAGGACATTACCGAAGCCAAGCGCACCGAAGCAGTGGCTCAAGAAATGATTCTGGCCGTATCCGGAAGCAGCGATTTCATCGCGACTTTTGACAGTTCGCTGCAGGTCCGCTTTGTCAACCAGGCTGGGCTGCGTCTGTTGGTCCGCGAGCAAGCCATTGGAATGGAGCTCAGTCAGCTGTATCCGGAGTGGGCACGCCCTGACATTCGCACCGGCGTTGCCCACCTGCAGCAAGACACCCATTTCACGGTGGAGACCGCTCTGCTGCGTCAAAACGGCGAAGAGCTTCCGGTTTCTCAGGTCTTCCAGAGAGTTTTCGACGAGGATGGCCGGCCCATCGGCTACTGCACCATTGCCCGCGACATCACCGAACTTCGCCGGCGCGAGGCCTTCCTGCGCGAAAGTGAGAGTCGTTTCCGGCGCGCCATCTCGCAGGCTCCGATCCCCGTCTTGATCTTCACCGAGGATGGAGAGGTTCTCTCGGCCAGCGATTCGCTGGTGGAAATGACCGGCTACGAACTTTCGGACATCGCCCGCCTGCAGCACTGGGTGCTGATCGCGCATCGTGAAAAGGCTGACTGGGTGCGCGAGCAACTGCTGGGATGGTTCCAAAAGGACCGGCAGCCCAGCTTTGAAGCCAACGTTTACAACCGCCGCGGAGAAGAACTTTTCTGGCGCTTCACCGCTTCGCCGATCGCGACCCTGGAAGACGGCCGACGCTACCTGGTGGTCATGGCCGTGGACCTGTCCGAGCGTCTGGAGAAGGAGCGGGCCCTTCAGGAAGGCAGCAATTTCCTGCGCCGCACTCTGGACAGCCTGCAACTGTTCGCGGTCGTGTGTACTCCTGACGGCCTGGTTGTCGAGGTCAATCGAACGGCTTTGGAGTTGGCCCAGCTGCAGCCGGAGCAAGTGGTGGGCAAGCCTCTGGCTCAGACCTACTGGTGGTCGCATGACCCGGCCCTGCAGCACGAACTGCGCACCGCTTTGGAGAAAGCGGCCACGGGGGAATCCGTTCGATTTGACACTCAGGTGTTGGTCTCTCCAGGGCAGACTCTGGCGCTCGACTTCCAGGTTGTGCCTATGCGCGATGCCTCCGGACGGATCACCCACCTGGTTCCCTCTGGACTGGACATCACTCAGCGTCTGGCCACCGAGCGCGCCCGTCAGGCCGACCAGGACCGCTTCCGAGCTCTGCTAAACTCGACGGCGGAAGCCATCTACGGCCTTGACCTGCAGGGTCGCTTCACCTTTGCCAACCAGTCCTGTTTGGATATGTTGGGCTACGATAGCGACGCGGAACTGCTCGGCTGTAATTCTCACGAGAAGATCCACTATCTGCATCCGGATGGCAGCAACTACCCCGCCTCCGAGTGTCCGATCCAGCGTGCTCTGGCCACCTCTCAGCCGGTTTATGCCTCCAACGAGTTCCTGATCCGCAAGGACGGCAGCTTCATGCCGGTCGAGTTGTGGGCGCATCCCAAGCGCATCGCGGGAAAAATCACCGGCTGCGTGGTCACCTATTTCGACATCTCGGAACGGTTACGGATCGCCGAGGAACTGTCGCGAGCCAAAGCGGCGGCCGAATCGGCAAGTCAGGCCAAATCCGACTTCCTGGCCAATATGAGCCACGAAATTCGCACCCCGATGGCGGCCATTCTCGGCTATGTCGACATTCTGCTGCGCCAGGTCAGTGAGCCTGATGATGTCGAGTGTCTTCGCGTGATTCAGCGCAACGGCGTGCATCTACTCGAGATCATCAACGACATTCTCGACCTCTCCAAGATCGAGGCGGGCCGTCTCCAGTTGGAAACCGTGCCGGTTTCTCTGGAAGTGGTCCTGGGCGAAGTGATGTCGCTGATGAACGTGCGGGCTGCCGAGAAGGACCTGCAGCTGAGCCTGGAGTTTGAGGGCGCGGTGCCGCGCACCATCGCCAGCGATCCCACCCGCCTGCGCCAGGTGCTGATGAATCTGCTGGGCAATGCGATCAAGTTCACCGAGAGCGGCACGGTCGGACTGAGCGTTCAGATGCGTGGCGAGCAGTTGTTGGAGATCAGCGTTTCGGATACCGGCATCGGAATCTCCGGCGAGCAGTTGGAGCAACTTTTCCAACCCTTCACCCAGGCCGACACTTCGGTCACCCGACGCTTCGGAGGAACCGGTTTGGGGTTGGTGATCAGCCGCAAACTGATCGAGATGTTGGGCGGCACGATCGAAGTGAGCAGCGAATTGGGCAAAGGCTCGGTTTTCCGCTTTACTCTGGCCACCGGCAACCTGGAAGGCGTGGAGAACGTGCAGGAAGGCCCGGTCGAACTGCGCCCTTCCTCGTCTGAGACCAATTCCGGCAGTCTGCCCGACCTGACCGGACTGCGGGTGCTGGTGGTAGATGATCGGCGCGACATTCGCTACCTGGTGCAAAGCTACTTGGAAGAAGCCGGTGCCGCGGTAGAGACCGGGGGAGATGGTCAGGCCGCGCTCGATTATCTGGAGCACGGCAGCCCCGATATTCTGGTGCTGGACATGCAGATGCCCCGTCTGGACGGGTATTCGACGGCTCGCGAACTGCGCCAGCGCGGTTGCAAGGTGCCGATTCTGGCTCTTACTGCCTCGGCGATGAAGTATGACCGGGATCTTTGCCTGCAGGCCGGCTGCGATAGTTACTTGAGTAAGCCGGTCCAGCGTGAGGCGCTATTGCGTCAAGTGGACCTGTTGGTTCGGCGCGGACAGACGCTGCGCGTGCTGGTGGTCGAGGACAATCCTATGGCCGGTGTGGCGCTCCGGGCCACTCTGCAAAGCCTGGGCTGTGAGGCCGCACTCGTGGGCGATGGCGAAGAGGCGCTCGTGAAAGCCGCCGCCGAGGCGCCGGATTTCGCCTTCATCGACATGGGGCTGCCCGGAATGGATGGCTGGGAGCTGCTGCGTCGCCTGCGCCAGCAAAATCCTCGCTGCCGCTGCGTCCTGCACAGTGGCCGTTCGGCTGACGAGGTGATCAGTCCGGAACCGGGTCTGGCCTTCGATGAGATCGTGCAGAAACCGGCCAGTCGCGACCAGCTTAACGCGATTCTTTTTCCTTAAGGAACTCGGCCAGTTCCTGAGGATGGTCGGTGTTGATGCGATCCACGCCCGCCTGGTAGAATTCGCCCCAGGCCTCGGCATTGTCAGGCGTTCCCCAGAGGCGCAAGAGCAGGCCTTTGTCGTGCGCACGCTTCACCAGTTCCTCCAGGCGCGTCCTGGTTCCAGCTCCCATCGGGCCGTCGCCTTTCCAGGAGGATTCGGGCCACCAGGGACCACTGACATAGCGGCAGTTAGCCGGTAGACCTTGACCGCGTAGTTCGGCCACCGTGCCTTCTAAAGTGATGTAGGCAAGGCGAGGGGATCGTTTGGGCCGAGAACCACTGAGGATCACGATGGTTTTGGGAGGCGGAGGATTGGCCGTGAGCTCCTGCTCCAAAAGGTTGAGTGCCAGGTCGGGGTCGGATTTGAAGTCCACCAGCAGCTCCAGGGGTTTCCCCTGCCAGCGCTGCAGCGGTTCCAGGTAAAGCCGGGTGAGCGTGTTCTCGGGGTCCAATTGGAAACGGGAATGGGCTACCAGCAGGTGTCCGTCCTGAGGATAGACGTCCGCCTCGATACTGACCATTCCACTGCGTGCCGCCCCCTCGAACGGCCGATCTTGTTCATAATCGTTGTGGGAGTGACCTCCGGGAGCCGCCACGGCGAGGAGCGGGAAAAGCAGGTAGAACCAGGGTTTTGCTGTCATCCCGGAGCCCTTCCGTCCCACTCCTGGACTTCCCTGGATAGTTCACAATTTGGCAATAACCTGGGGTGCGGGTGTGGGATATACACGATCTAATGATTGCCGTCGCACTTCGTCCCCAAATGGTCACCGAAATCTCTCCCGCCAGTGACTCCTGGCAGGCCAGCTGGTCGGCCTGGCATTACCCCGAGGATGAGCGGCCCCGTCACGGCCCGCAGGAGCGTTCCCTCTCCGCTGGCGGAGGCGCGGTCCAGAGCGGCTGCACCAACTTGCGCACCTTGCTTGGAATCGAGTCTTTGGGAGAGGTCTGGGAAGCCATGCTCGGCCAGACCAGCTCACAGGACCTCGTGATCGACAGCTGGACTCAGCTCCTTCGGCTCAACTGAGCGGATGGGGCGTCCCTCGGAACTGGAAGACTTCCTTCGCTCGCAAATCGACGAGGGCGCCAAAGATTCTTCCGGAAAGTTCACCCTCTCTCGCGAAAAGGCTTTGGAAAAGCTGGCCGCCTATCAGCTACAAGGCGGTCAGAGCTGGGTTCTCAAGGTCATTCAGGCGGTTGTCGCCGCCGGCGCCTCGGAACTCTCGGTGCGTCAGACCGGCACGGACACCGAATTTCATTTCTCGATGCCCGAGCCCTGGCTGCTGGCGGAGGTCGAAGATGCCTTTTACGATCCCGAGGTTTCCCCCAACCGCTCGCTAGACCATCTGAAGCGCGGTCTCTGGAGTGTTTCACTTCACAACATGCGCCCCTTTTTGCTGGCCATCCCCGGCTGCCCGGAAGCGCTGGTGTGGACTGGCAAAGCCTTGACCCGCGGCGCCGTGGCGGCCCGGCAGTCGGTGCTACTGGCGGTTTCCCATCGGACCATCTTCGAAGGTAAGGGAATCCCACTGCTACGAAACCTGGAGGCGGCCTCGGGCAATGCCGAGGTGCTGGCCGAATTGCGTGACCGCGCCTTTACTTGTTCCATTCCGCTGAAAGTGGATAACCGGCGAATGGACGCGCTTCAGGCCTGTCCCAAATACGGCGTCAGCAAGTCCAGCTATCCGGTCTATCTGGCCTTTTTGGGTGGCGACCTCCCGGAGTTGAAGATTCCCCCTGCTACGTTTGGCAAGTATCGCCCTCAGGCCGAGGGAGATTCTGAGATCGCCAAGCTTTTCCATCGACAGACGAAGTTACCCGAGAAGGTTGCGGTAGGCTCCCTGATTACGGCTCACGTGCGCGAAGTCAAGCGCGGTAAGGCGACCGTCTGGGAGGCCTATTCGATGGGGAGCTGTCTCTACTGGGTGCGCGACGGAGTGGTGGTCGACTGGGAGCATCTCAAGACGTCCGCGGCTTGTATTTCCTGTGCTCTCTTCGTGTCGGCCGAGGGCCTGGCGACGGATTTGACCGGATTGAAGCTGGCCCGTGGGGAAGCCTACGAAGACCGGGTGGAGCAGGCCCTGGAGATTCTCAAGCCTTTTGTGTCGAGCGCCGAGGTCTCCCTGGAGGCGATGATTCGCAGTCAGAAGCTGGCCGGCAATGTGGCCGGCGGCATCATGTTGGTCGGAGCCGTGACGCTGGGCCTGATGATTCCGATTTGGGGGCTCTTCCTGGCGGGTGGAGCGCTGATGACCCTGTCTCAATCCGGGTCCACCGCGCGCGCTTTGGATCAGAACCTGAAGCGCGGGCTGGAACGACTCCAGCAAGACATCAACCGCCTGCGCCCGACAAGGCTCGCACGGCCTTACGAGACTCAAAAGGACGGCCCTTAGGCGGAGCGACGATCATGACCCAGCCCTCGATAGGGTTGATTTGAATGATCTTCCCGCCGACCTGGTCTCGAAACAGGCCCTCGGTCACTTTGCGATGCCCGCATACCCAGGGTCGTCGGGCCGTCACCTGAAAGCGCTGGCAGTTGGAGAGGAAGGCCTTTTCCTGGGGACCGCCCGCCACCCACTGCGTGTTGTCCGACCAACACAGCGTGCGAAAGGCCAGGGCCGTGCGATTCTTGATGGTCTCCAGGGTCAACTCCCGTTCCGGCGGTGCGTGAGAACCGACGAAACTGCCTCCGCTGGCCATCAGCGGGAGGCTTCCCTCGGTGGCGGCCCACTCGTGGAGAAACGGCTCGCCCCAGGTTTTGCTGATCCAGGCTCGCACCAGGTTGGATTCACCCACCCGGGTAAACTTGAAGTAGGGTTGCTGGGGATCCACATCTTCGTGATTGCCGCGGACGAAGAAGAAGCGACCCGGATAGCTGCTTTTGAGTTCGAAAATCATGACCATGAGGCCGAGGCTTTCGGCAATTTCCGCCTCTAGCGAAGGCGACTTCCGCCCCTCCAGATAGTCCCGCTCCGCCTGCATCCAGCGCGTCTGACCACGCTGCTCCGAGTGCATGGCGTCTCCCAGGCAGAGCACGTTGAGCTTGCCCTGCTGCAGCAGATCCAGTGCCGTCTTGCCCTCGATTTTTTGGGAAAGCGCCGTCACCAGATAGGCCCGTTGGGCGTGCAAATCCGGCAAGATGATCGTGGGAACGTCCCCCGGCACCTCGACCAACCCCCCCTGCTTCAGGAAAATCGGCCTGGCCTTAGCCGCCGCCTTGAGGTAATAGGCGGGCTTCTGCAGTGCATTGTCCACCGCCATCCTGCGCAGCCCGGCCAGCGTAGGCTGAGCCCAGGCCATCGAAGTCAAAGCAAGCAAACAAATCACGCTCTTCATCCAGTCCGCCATGCTCGAAATCCGCCTGAACTCCTTTCTGCTTACCCGAAAGGAGAGGTGGGGAAGCCGGGAGAGAGACTTTGCTTTTCCCGTCCGTACTGCGCTTGCTGGTCCCGGAAGGGGGACCAGGGTGAAATGGGGACCAGGAGACGGTTTTCGCGGTAGGGCCGACTCTTTGCTTGTGGTGTTTTTAGAGTTGAGTTGGCCTGGGCCGGACTCTACCTTAAAAATCAACATCCAGCTGAAAGACTGATCCCGAAGGGAAAGGTGGGAAGCCGGAGAGGTGGAGAGAGCCTCCGCTTTTCCCGTCCGTGCTGCGCTTGCTGGTCTCGGAAGGGGGACCAGGGTGAAATGGGGACGTGGAGACGGTTTTCGCGGTAAGGCCGACTTTTGCTTGGGATGTTTTTTGGAGTTGAGTTGATCCTGAGCGTGACTCCACCTTAAAAATCAACATGCGCAAGAGCTGAGGCGAGGCACCGAAAGCTAGCGCTTGTCGCTGCGGTCTCTCCACCTTCCCCCGTTCCCCTTCTCTCCTTTTCCGACGGAAACAAGCGCAGAA
>JAFKGI010000076.1 GCA_017307785.1 Vulcanimicrobiota bacterium
AGGCGGGCAGGGGCCGGGTGCCCGTCTGGGGGCGGGCTTTTGCTCGGCTGGGGACGGGCAGGGTCGGGTGCCCGTCTGGGGGCGGGCTTTTGCTCGGCTGGAGGCGGGCAGGGGCCGGGTGCCCGTCTGGGGGCGGGCTTTTGCTCGGCTGGGGACGGGCAGGGGTCGGATGCCCGCGTGGGGGCGGGCTTTTGCTCGGCTGGGGGCGGGCAGGGGTCGGGTGCCCGGCTGGGGACGGGCTTTTGCTCGGCTGGAGGCGGGCAGGGGTGGGTGCCCGTCTGGGGACGGGCAGCGGGTGGCTCCCCTACTCCACGGGATGGGTTGGGAAGGCGAGGACGGGGCAGGCGGCCTGGCGGGCCACTTTCTCGGTGGTGGAGCCGAGGATGAAGCGACGGAAGCCGGTGCGTCCGTGGGTGGACATGGCGATGAGGTCGCAGCCGTTTTGTTCGGCGAAGTGGACGATGGAGTCGGCGGCTTCGCCGTCGATGACCTGAGGTTCGAGGTTGAGGCCGTGTCCTTCGAGGTGTCCGAGCTGTTCTTTGAGGTGGGCGACGTAGCTGGTGACTTCCTGGGGGTTGTTGAGCAGGGTGTAGTCGCGGGCGGTGAGGCCGGTGGCGCGCAGCACGCTGACTTTGGCGCCTTCGGCCAGGAAGGGCGCAACTTTGGCCAGGACTTCGCGGGAGTGGGCGGATCCGTCCACGGGAACGAGCACGTGGTGGAAGTCCCCGTTGGGCGAGGGCATGGCGCTGGGGCGCAGCAACAGCACGGCGCTTTCCACGTGACGCAGCACGAACTCGGCGGTGCTGCCCAGCAGCCAGCGGGCCACGCCGGTGCGGCCGTGGGAGGCCATGACCACCAGGCGACAGGCTTCCTCGACGGCCACCTGGCTGATCACTTCCTTGGGATTGCCCAGGGGGGTGTGGAGTCGGGTGGTGACACCGGCAAAGCGGCCGGCCAGTCCTTGTAAGTATTCGCGGGCGCCGTCCTGGGCCTGGTTGGTGAACTCCTGGCCGAGGTTGGGGAAGAGTTCGGGGGCGGTGCTGAGCAAGGGCGAAGTGACCCTCACCAGATGCAGCTCGGCGTTCAGGCGGCGGGCCAGTCCGGCGGTCGTGTCGATGGCCGTCTCGGAAAACTCGGACCCGTCCAGGGCCAACAAAATCTTGCGTTCATCCAGGTGCATAATCGAATCCCTCTCAGCCTTTAAACAGTAAACTACTCAACAGTCGGCGCAGCCGATCCAGTTCGCTGGAGCGTAAAAGCTCCACCCTCAGACCTTTCTGGCCGCGCGCGGCATAGGCAAAAAGCAGCGGGCCATTGGCGCTCTTCCATTCCACCAGGTAGCCGTCGATGCCCTTCTTGCTGGAAAACGGCTCCATCCCCTCGCGATCTTTGAGCTTGGGATTCTCCTGGGAGGCCTGCACGCGGGCCCAGCCGCGCACCATGTCGGTGGGAGCCAGCGTATAATTGGCCACACGAGCGACGGGCTCTCCGCCCACGGTCAGGGTATCGGGATCTTTCCAGGCCCAGCCGGTGGGCAGCTCAAAGGCCCAATCGCCAAACTTTTGCTCGCCGCCGGCGGCCACTTCCTGGGTCTGGATCAGGGTGAAGCTCTGCAGGATGTGATCGAGCAAGGGAGTGGCGCAGGTCAGGTGCAGGCGGGCGGTGCCTTTAGGAGACTTGATATAGCAAAAGGTGTCGGTGTTCTTCTGCAGCAAGACGGCCTCGCGGCCGGCCACGGTGCGGCTGTTGCGCTTGTAGCCGCGTCCTTCCAGGTTGAACTGTTCCTGGCCGATGGTGGTGGCGTCACCCAGCCAGCAAACCTGAAAGGACCCGTTGTCTCCGTTCCAGGCTTCGCCCAGCGGGTAGGGAAACTGGGCCACCGAGAACTGCTTCCAGCCGGTGGGGACTTCGAAACTCCAGCCCAGCGGGCGGGCCGGATCGGCTTCCTGATTGCGATGCTGGGCCCACTCGGAGGCGGCCTGACAAGACCAGGTAAGCAGCGCCGCCAATGCGAAGCGCTTGAAGAATCGTAAACAGTAGGAGCGTGTATTCCGTGGCATCCGATCAGACTTTTGCCCCTCAGGGCGCAGCCCCTTTCAATCCTCAGCAAATGATGCAGATGATGCAAATGATGCAGATGATGCAGTCTATGCAGCCGGTCGACCCGTCGGCTCAGCCTTTCGTGGCGCCGCAGTCGCAGGACCCCGGTTTGGACCAGGCTCTGGAGGCGGAGTTCGTGCGTCCTTCCAAGCTGGGCACGCTCATCCGCGAGCAAGAAGGATTGCCCTTCCAGTCGGTGCTCGACCGCCTGTGCTTGAAGCCCGACGGCACTCCCCTGGGCGGTTTGCCCAAGGGTTGCACCATCGCTTTTGCGGGACCGCCCGGCAAGGGCAAAACGCGCTCCAGTCTGGAGGGGTTGCTGCGGGTGGCCGCGGCCGGCACTCCCTGCCTGTTTGTGGTGGCCGAAGAGGGCTTTCTGGATGAAGGCGATTCCGGCCGCGACCCGCTGGTGTCACGCATGGCCAAGATCGGCTGCGAAGTGCTGGCCATGGGCGAAGAAGAACTCAAGGAGAAGGTGCTGAGCAACGTCTGGGTGATGCAGGCCCAATACCATAAGGGACAGAGTTGGGACGACTTCATCCATCGCTATCGCTACGTGGTGGAACGTCACAAGATCAAGCTGGTGGTGGTGGACAGTCTGAACATGCTGGATCCGGCCAAGACGCGCACGGCCGACCATCTGAGCGCCCTCAAGACCTACAATCACGAGCACGGCGTCACTTGCATCACCATCGGACAGATCCGAGACACCGGAATGCCGGTCGGTGGCGAGGCGCTGGTGCACACGGCCGATGCCGTCTTTTTGCTGGAAGAAATGAGCATGGGCTCCAAGGAAATGGGCGCCATCTGGGGCGCGGCTTATCGCGACGTGATCACCGTGCTGCGCGCCGTCAAAAGCGTGACCACCCGGATCTTCCCGCATCCGGTGCGGGTCGATCAGAGCGGCGACGGCGGCACCCTGGCCGTGCACCCGCAACATCCCGAGATGTACGCCCTTCCCAGTGCCTGAAGTCGCCAGTTGGACCGAGCTGGCCCGCGGCCAGCAAAGCCAGGGGTTGTTGCCGCTGTTGCGACGATTCGGACCGGAGGTGGCGCTCTCCGAATTGGGCCTGCCGCCGGCCGAGGTTTGGGCCGGGCAGGCGCTACTGAAAAAAGAGCCGGATGCGTCGGAAGAAGCCCTCGACAGTCTGCCGTTCGAGGTCTTTTGCAAAGCGCTGATGGCGCCGTTGCTGGGCCTGGCCCCGCATTTGCAGCAGAAGTTCTTCGGTTTCGCTGCCCCCGAGCTGAACCGCGAGCAGCGTTTGCAAGTGGTGGAAAAGATGCTGGCCAAGAACCTGGGGCTGGCCATGAACGAGAAAGTGGTGTGGCTGACCGGCTTCGGCTCCAAGCGACCTTGGACCGAGGAACGCCTGCTGCAGCTACTGGCCCTGACCTATTTTCATCCCGTCAAAGAGCTGCGCGCCAAAATGCTCGAATCGGGCGGCATCGGGCCGTTGGCGGCGAGCCTGGGACCGGCCCAGGGAGAGCCGCTGGCCACCCGTGTGGTCAGCTGCTGCCTGCACGATCCCCCACCGCGCATGCACCCGGCCTGGGGAGACTTGCTGCGCCGTTGCTCGCCGCTGGAGAGATTCGTCTTCGTGAGCCGTCTGGCCGGAAAACTGGACCTGGTTTGGAGCGGTCGGGCCGAGGGGTTGGCACGGCTGGTGGCCGCCCATTATGGCGTGGACGGGGAGACCTTGCAGAGCGCGCTGGCCCTGGAGGACCTCAGTCAGCTGGTGAATCGTCTGGAAAAAGACGGGCCCGAGGGCCTCAAGGCGGTGATGCTGCGCCCGCTTTCCCCGTTTCGGCCGGCGCTGGCCCAGAGCATGGACGAGAATCCCAAGTTCCCCGCCTGGGTGGACTGCAAATACGACGGCATTCGTATCTTGCTGCACAAGGAATTGGACTCGCTGGGCAACCTGCGGCTGGCGGCCTATACGCGGCGTCGCAACGACTGGTCGGAAATGGTGGAAGGTCTCGAGCCGATGCTGCGCTCGCTGGCTCCCTACAGCTTGATCCTGGACGGCGAACTGCACGGCCGGGTGCTGGACATGGAAGGGGTGGCCCGTCCGGCCAGCGTCTACGAAGTGCACGAATGCCTGCGCGGCGAGCTGCGCATTCCTCTCAAGTATGTGGCCTTCGACGTGCTTTATTTGAACGGTCAAGATCTGACCGGACAGCCGTTCCAGCAACGACGGCAGCAGCTGGAGTTTCTGGTCGGCTCGCGGCTGCACAAGCCGGGCCTGCCCTTGGAGCTGGCTCAGGGCTCGGTGGCCAAAGACAAGACCGAACTGAACAAACTCTACGAGCAGTTCCGACGTCAGGGACACGAGGGCTGCATGGTCAAGGATCTGCAGGCCCCCTACCCGATGGCGGCGCGGTCGCCGGCCTGGTTGAAGCGCAAACCCACCGAAAGCGTGGATCTGGTGCTGACGGCCGCCTACTGGGGTGAGAGCAGTCGCGATGGACAGCGTATGTTCGACAGCTACTCGCTGGCGGCGCGCTCCAAGGAGGGCTGGCGCGAGGTGGGTACGGTGGGCGGCGTGGACGCGCGCACCACCGCCCAGCTGGTGGCCGAGATCTGGCGAGCCGGTCTGCTGACCGGAGTGGAGCGTCTGCGCGACAGCAACCGCGGCCGGGCCGCCGGCGTGGAGTTGAAGCGCCATCTGGTGGTGACGGTAGCCTATGAGGATCTGCTCTGGGATGGGGCGGCCGCCGAGGTGTCGCTGCGCTCGCCGCGTATTCTACAGTTACGGAGCGGGGAAATGCCACTGGAGGAAAGCACCCCTTGGGAAGATTTGCAAAAACGCGCTCTGCGTTCGCGTCTCAGTTAGCCGGTCTGGGCCTGGCCTTGTTGGCGGGCTGTTCTGAACCAGCGCCCGAGCCGGTGGTGACCTATACGCCCGGTGCCTCGGCCACCGCTGCGCCCGAGGCCGGTGGCGAACTGCTCTGCTACTATGGGGACACGCACTTTCATAGCGGCTATTCGGCCGACAACAAGAAAGACGGTCCCCCGCTGGGCGCCTGGAAAAGCGCTCTGGCGCGCACCCAGGAGGCAGCCGGTCATCTAGGACCGTGGTTGGGCGGCTACTTTCTGTTCGTCACCGATCACGTCACCTACATCAAGACCCGCTCCGACATGGACGACCGGCTGTTTCAGAAGCTGCGCGCTCAGGCCGATGATCCTTCGGTGGACCGGACCGGGCCCGACTACACCTTTACGGCTTTCGCGGGGGCGGAAATGACCGGGCTGCGGCGCGGCGGCGACTATCCTTATTTCGATGACAAGTTTGGTCATCTCAACTTTTTTCAGATGGACAGCATTGCGCCTTACGTGGAGCGCGACATTTCCGTGAACCAGCCGGGCGAGGAAGTGATGGACCGCTTCGCGGCCGACCCCAAGCACCTGGGCCAGTTCAACCATCCGGGCTACGGCGAGGAGCCCCGCACCGGCGATGATTCCCATCATCTCTATCCTTATACAGCGGCGCGCGACCGGGTATTTCGCTTTATCGAGGTCAATGACGACCGGCCGGAGCACTGGGAGAAAGGCGTGAGTCAATACAATCTGTGCCTGCGCCGGGGCTACCACGTCAGTCCCGTGGTGGGAACCGATATCCACAATACCAGGGCCGGTCTGACGGGTCAGGCGCGCACGGTTTTCCTGGCTCCCTCCACGGTAGGTAAATCGCTGGAGGAAAGGCGAGCCGTGCTGATGGCGGCGGCCCGCGCGGGTCGTGTTTATGCCACGGAGAATCAGACGTTGATGCTCAAGTGGAAACTGGACGGTGAGTTGCTGGGCTCGCGAATGGAGCGACGAGACGAGGGGATGGTCGAGATCGAGGCGCATTGCGCCAACGGGGTGATTGCGAGTGTGGAAGTAGCCGCCGACCGAAAGCCGGACGTAGACGAGGATAAGATTGATAACGAGCTTCAATGCACCAGGGTGTTAGCCCAGTGGAAGCCGGGGCGAGACGAAGTGAGGGTCAGTCAAAAAGTGAAGTTGAGCGGCGTGCACTACCTTTATGTGCGGCTGCGAATCGAGACAGGAGAACGGGCCGTTACGGCACCGATTTACTTGGAGTCACCGTCCACCGGCAGCAAACCCTGAGCCAGCACGAGGCGGCTGTAGATTTCGCTGGCGCTGTCGCTGCTGTGGTCGACACCGTTGTGGTTGTTATAGGAAGTCAAGCTGGCACTGAACGCATACAACATTTCTATCAAATCCCTCGTCGCTTTTTGATTCATCTCGCCGTGAACCTGAAGCATTTATAAAACAGGGACCTGAAATTTCCATGAAGGGGACGCCCCTTTAGGTGAAGATGAAGGCGTTGGTGAGCTTGTTGCCGCGGGTGTCGGTGCCGTTGGAGGCCTTGGCGGTGCCGTAGCTGTCGGTCTTACCGTTGTCTTCGTATACGGCGTGGACGTTGTTCCAGGCGACGGCGCCGTCTTGTTGGGCGGCGGTTTTGGGGTCGATTTCCTTGATCTTGTTGCCCAGACCCAGCAGTTGGGCGGCTTTCTTGGGGTCAAAGCCGCTATCGAGTTTCTTGAGGGACTGCTCGAAGCTGCCCATGCCTTCCTGGGAGCCGCGCTTGGCGATGGTGGCGAAGCAGAGGATGGCCAGCGACTTGGCTTCGTTGGGCTGGCCCTTGAAGTTGGCGAACTTGGCGGCGGTTTTCAGTTCGTCTTTCGAAATCGTGAGCTTCTTGCCGTCTTGCTGGACCACGTCGTAGCCCTGGCCGGTCTTGCTGACCGACTGGAAGACCTTACCGTCGTATTTATCCAGAGCGCCCTTAATGACGGCCACGGAAGCGCAGTTGCCTTCTTTGGTCTGGCCGAACTGGCTGAAAAGCTGGTCGTATTTGCTCTTATTGCCGCCGTTGTTGGCCGAGGCGCTTTCCTCGGCGGCCTGATCGGAGCTGCTGCTTTCGGCGCTGGCGTTGGCGGCCGGAGCGGTGCCGCTGTCGTAGTCGGTGATCATGCTGCGGTCGTTGCTGCCGTTCATGGAGCCGCCGTTGCTGGCTCCCCCACTGCTGCTGCCGCCGGCCGTGTTGGCCACGGCCTGGTCGAGAAACTTTTCGTCTTCCTGAGTCCAGCTGCCAGTGTTGGCGTCGGCACCGCCACTGGCGTCGGCGGGGGCGGCTTCACCCGGGCCACCGCTCTGCTTGGCGGGCGCCTTGGCCTGGTCGACCGGGGCGGGAGCGCTCAGCCAGCTGAAGTCGGGCACGGGACCGGCCTGGCCGAAGTCGATGTCGAGCATTTCACCGCCGCCACCGAGACCGTAAACGGCCTCGAGGCCCTGGTTGCTGTCGCCGCCCAGGCGAGCCTGAGCAAAACCCAGCATGGGCGCGGGGATCTGGGACGGGTCGGCCAGGCCGGTCGTTCCCAGTGCATCGATTCTCCTACGCTCGGTCAGGGCTGGATTTTCCATCGGTGTGCATTCCTCGCTAACGGCTTAGTGTGGGGACTTCTTGAAATCAGGTTAGCGAAGGGCGGATAAACTGGGAGTGAATTCAGGTTAACTATGTGCACGAGATGTGAATACTTTGTTAGTAAATCCACGGGCAATTTGAGGGCGCACTAAGCGCCCGATTTCCAGCAGGCGGCGGTAGACGGCGGCGATGGCGTCGGCCGGAGTGGAAGTGCCGGCACTCAGCCCCACCACGCTTAAGCCTCGAAACCACTCGCTATTCAACTCGGTCGGATCTTCCACGCGGACATTGGGCAGACCGAGCTTTTCGGCTTGTTCACAGAGCCGCAGAGTGTTGTTGGAGTGGGCTCCGCCCACTACCACCAGGGCCTGGACCCGTTTGAGCAGGGCTCCGATGGCCTGCTGACGCTGCTTGGTGGGCTTGCACACGGTGTCCAGCTTTTCCACCTGGCTGTGGGGATGGAGCTCGACCACCCTTTCAAAGATGGCCTCGAAAAGATCCGAGGGAGTGGTGGTTTGGGCCAGCACCGCCAGCTTGGGCCCCAGGTTGGCGGAGACCGACTCCAGGCTCTGGATGACCTCGGTGTCGGGGTAGTCTTCGGTGATGCCCAGCACTTCCACATGACCCTTTTTGCCGGCCAGCACCAGACGATAGCCCTGCTCGTGGTAGCGGCGGGCCATCTTATGCACGCGCGTGACCAACGGACAGGTGGTGTCGATGATGGTCTTGCCCTGCAGCCGACTGCGATAGGCGTCGGAAATGCCGTGGGCGGTGACCAGAACGCCGGAGCTGACGGGGAGTTCGGCACGCTCTTGCTCCCCCTGGCTGGCGAATCCCAGGTCTAGAAGATCCTGTTGGACCCGACGGTTGTGCACGATTTCCCCCAAGATGGTGACATCTTGAGGGTTCTTCAAGGAGTGAGCACTGGAGATGGCGTCTTCCACGCCAAAGCACATTCCCATGGCCTGAGCCTGGATCACGAGCACGGTTTGCCTCCTGATTCACTTTGCGGCGCAAAGTGTCTTTTCAAAAAAAGGGATGGTCTAAGCCGGGACCCATCCGGGGGGAAGGGACTGGCCGGCGTTCTGTTGTTGACTGGTCGTTTCTGCGTCGAGAAGAACCTTTTGCAGTTCTCCAATGTAGGCGAGGAAGCGCTCACGGCCTTCGTCGCTGATGCGGCAAAGAGTCTGCGGGCGTTTCTGCTCGAAGCTTTTGTAAATTTCCACTACGTTGTTCTGCTGCAAGACCTGAAGGTGACGGCTGAGATTGCCATCGGTCAGATTGCACAATTCCTTGAGATCGTTGAAGAGCAGGCCTTCCGGATGGGAAGCCAGGCAGGTCAACAAGCCCAGGCGAGCTTTTTCGTGGAGAATCCGGTCAAGTCCGTCGTAAGCGTAGCGTCCGTTCATGCCGTCTCCTTTCGAGGTTGATTCCAGTGTAAGATGAGGGCCAGCAGCGCCTGACCGAGTCCGAAAGCCAGCGTCATTCCCAGGTTGAAGCGGGCGTAGCAGACCGGGGTGGTCAGGGCCAGTGAGCTCAATCCGTAAAAGGCACCGACGTAGCCGACGCCGCTGGGCAACAGCGGACGGGCGCTGAGCAGGCAAAGGCCGTAAGTCATGGTCCAGATGGCCGGCAGCAGAGCGATGGAATGTCCGCTGTGGACCCACACTCCGGTCCAGGCCGCGCCCAGCGCCAGGCCGGGCAGAAACTGCAGCAGCACCCGGCGGGCCAGGCGCTGCTGATGATTGGAAAAATTGCTGACGTAATCGATGGCCATTTCTCCGGCCACCACCGTTAAACAGAAGAGGGCCGTGAGCGGCCAGATCAGGGCGGGGTCGTGGCTGCGGCTCAACCATCCACCCAGCAGCGCGCAGCCTGAGGTGAAGGCCACGGTGAGCGGGCGATAGCCCCGGTAGACCTGGGTCCGGGAGAGCTTGTCCTGGATTTCGGCCAGTTGGCTTAGAGCTTGAGAAATTTCCACCCGGCCAGTGTAGTCTAGTTACTTTGCATTGTAAAGTGTCCACAGGAGAAATTTAGACTTCTGGTAGATCCATCGCATGCGGTAGGGTTTACCCTACTACCCGCAGAGGGCTTGAGAAACTACACTGAGAGGGTGAAGCGCAAGGAATTACAGGAGCTGGTCGCCGATCTCAGCTGGCTACGCGACAACTGCATCCGTCAGCTGGAGACCGCCGAGTTCTTCGAGAACCGCGAATTGATCAGTCTGAATCGCGGAGCCGCCGTCGCCTACGACGAAGCCGTCACCCGCCTGCGTGAGGTCATCCAGCGGGTGGACCGCATGGATTTTGAGGCCGTGCACTACCCCATTCTCAAGGGCTGATGTCCGGTCCCCGCGGTTGGGGGCATAACCTTTCATGTGAGAAGCGTGACGGGACATTTGCTGACCTGCCTGGCGCTGACCGTAGCCCTGGGATTCGGTCATTCTTTACGGCAGCCTCCGGCTTTCGAAGGGGTCTGGACGGTGAGCAAGAGAACTCTGGGCGCCGACATGGAGTACGTCACCCGGATGCGCCTGATTTTCGGCTTTCAGGTCCAGGCGCTGTGTGCCCGCAACGCCGAACTGGTCGAGCGTTTTCGCAGCAACGCTTATCGGCAAGACAGGCGGGCTTTTGACGCCGAGACCGATGCTTTCAACGATTCCTTGCTGGAGTCGATTCAGCAGTTTGACGGGCAAAACGTGCCGGAGGTGATGCAGGAGGCACACTTCAAGGTGGTGGAGTGCCATCAGCTGTGTCTCGACAGCGTGAAGGCGCTGCGCGAGGCTTTTGAGGCGCACGGTCCGGAACGCTCCCGGTTGCTGGCCTTGAGCGAGGCCCGTTGCAAAACCGCCCAGCAAGTCGGCAGTTCCGGACTTCGGGAGTTTAACGCCGTGTGGTTACGGCACGCCGGCCGATGAGATTGGTGTCGGCTCGTGTTACCAGTGGGGACGAACCATGTTATCGCTGAACGGTTGCACCGTGGTGAGCCGGGGGTTGGCCACGTTCTTGTGGGTGTCGTTGTGCACGGTCTGCGGGCTGTGGGTGCTGGCCGGACTGCCCAGACACCCCTGGCGCTGCAACTATGGCAGAGTCGGGCCTCATCATACCTTTGCCTACAAGCGCAATTCGGCCGCTTACCTGGAGTATGGGCGACGGATGCGCACGGGCTTTGCTTTTCAGGTAAAGGCGATGGTTCAGCAGAACGCCGATCTCATCAATAAGTTCAAAAAGGGCGAGTATCGAGACCACCGGGAGGCCTTTGAGTCGGATACGACCGCTTTTTGCAATTCAGTGCTGGAGTCGGTGACACAGTGGGAAGGTCAGCAAGTGCCGGACGTGCTGGAGAAGTCGCACGCCAGGATTGCCAACTGTCATCGCAATTGCTACGAGAGCGTGCAGGCGCTGCGCGAGGCTTTTGGGGCCGAGGGCGGGGAGCAAATGCGTCTGCTGCTGGAGGCCGAGAAGCAGTTGAAAGAAGCCTGGGCATGCGGGAGCTCCGGGGTCAAGTTGCACAACGACATCTGGGCCCGGACTGTGTTATGATGACCCTATGTACGATGAGAGCTTAACCTTCGGGGGGGTCCTGGGCGATTCGATTCGCCAGGTGGGCCGTCATTGGATCTTCTTTCTGGTCATTGGGGTCGCCAGTATCGCGCTGTATTTACCACTCAATCTCCTGGTCAGCCACAATCTGGCCGCGCGAGATTTGAACACCACGCTGGTGCTGGTCTACGCCATTCGCATGATTCACGCTCTGCTGGGCTGCCTGTTTTATGGAATCGTTTTCGATTTCGCCTATCAGTGTCTGCACCGGGGGCAGCCCAGCATCCGCGATGCCGCCCGCACGGCCGTGCAACGCTGGCCCGGGCTGGTGTGCACGATGGTGGTCCGCTATTTCTGGATTTGTCTGGGCCTGGTGTTGTTGGTGGTGCCGGGAGTCATCTGGGGCTATCGGCAGATGCTGTGCTGGGTGGTGACCACGGTCGAGGGGATTTCCGGTCCGGCGGCCTTGCGCCGGGCCCAGAATTTGATGCAGGCGGATCCTGGGGTCTACAGCATTCTGGTGGGACACTGGCTGCTCTGCATTCTGGTGACGGTGGTGCCCACCACCCTGATCAGCGCACGGACCCTGCCGGTGCCCCAGGAACTGCTCACGCCCATCCTGACCTGTCTGGGAGTGATCAACTGGGTCATCTTTGGGGTGGCCTACTTCGCCATGGTGCGGGTCTACAGCTATCTGCGCCAACGTCTCGACGCTGCCGCCGAATCCGACGCGGTCGGTTTCAGTCCCGCCTTCGAGCTCTAAGGCTGTCAGTTTTGCCCTGAACTCTGTCACTTCTGCCCATCCTTCGACGCGGCCGCTCGCGCTTTAATGAGGGTGTAGAAAGCAAAGGAGATAGAAAGCAAATGGTACTCTTCACCCACGTCCTCATCAGTCTGATCGCCCTGGCGGCCGGTTTCCCGCTGATTCAGGGACTGCTGCGCAATCAATTGAGCACCGGTGTGAGCCGGTTCTTCCTGACCACCACCCTGTTGACCAGTGCGACGGGATTTCTTTTCCCCTTTCACGGAGTTCAGCCGGGTCACGTGTTCGCGGTGCTGACCTTTCTGCTCTTGGGCGCGGCCGTGAAGGGTGGGGCACGGACCTACGTGGTCGGAACCCTGACCTCGCTTTATCTGAACTGGATCGTGCTGATCGTGCAGCTTTATCAAAAGACGCCGGCACTGCAGGGGGTGGCCGCCACTCAGGGAGCGGCCCAACTGGCCTTGCTGGTGACCTTCCTGGCGGTGGGTGCGCGAGCCTTGCGCAGCTACCGGGGGTGAAGGTCTTTTCGAAAACGTCCCAAACATAGGCTGGCTATGGGGGCGTTGACCGAAGACGAGTGTCTGGATTTCTTACAACGGATCGAGACGGGGGAATTGACCCTGGAGCCGGTCCACTGCGCCCAGGACGTGTTCGCCGGCGACGTGGAGTATCTGGCCAGTAACGGCTGGAGCCTGGTCGTCTTCAATGACGCTAACGAATGGGATTACATCGAGCGCATCTCCAGCGGAGACGGCCGCAAAATCGGCTTTGAGGAAATCTCGGAGTCGATGACCCGATTGAGCCACTACTCCCCTACTCTGGAAGTTTCTTGGAAAGTCTATCGCATCCCCGGCTACTGCGATCACCGCTGCGAGCTGTGCGACCGGGACATTCAGGGAGGCTGGACCATCGTGGACCGACGCATGTCCTGCCACCATTGCAGCCCACCAGAAACGGCCGCGGCCAAACCCAGGCGCGCCCCCCACCGAGTGGTGCGCCGAGAAGACCCGAGGCGACAGCGCCGCCGCCGCTAGGTTGGGAGAGGGGGGAGGGGTTGGAAAGAGGGAGAGGACCGTCGCCTGAGCCAAGGTCTCTCCCCCTCCCCCAAACTCCCCCACTCCCCCGAAGGGCTAGAACTTGGTCTGCAGGCCGGCGTAGATGGCGGGGTCGCCGACGTTGCGGCCGGGGCGGGCCGTGAGGGGAAAGCCGACGTCGAAGCGCAGGTTGGTTTTGGGCGCCACCGCCCAGCGGAAGCCGAAGCCGGTACCGGTCAGATGGTTGCCGTTGGCGAAGTCACCGGGCAGCAGTTGCTTGAGGCCCACGCCGCCGTGATCGAGGAAGGCCACCACCTGGAAGACGTCCGGCTGCTCGGCGAAGGGCGACCAGCGTAGTTCGGCGCCCACCAGGTAGGCGTTATCTCCCAGCAGTTCGGCCTGCTGGTAACCGCGCACCGTGTCCGGGCCACCCAGCGCGAATTGTTCGCCCACGTAGAGGGGGCTGGTGGCGTATTGGGCCGAGCCGCGCATCACCAGATAGAGGCCTTCGTTGAGGCGCTGCACGCGGGCCGCGTCCAGGTTGAAGCGGGCGAAGCGGCCGTTGGCGCCGGCCCGGCTCACCAGCGGATCGCTGGAGGGGGTGCCGCCCAGGCCCTGGGCCCAGCTGGCCTGCAGCAGAGTGCGGCCGTCGG
>JAFKGI010000077.1 GCA_017307785.1 Vulcanimicrobiota bacterium
CCCCCCCCGCGCGGTCCTGAGGCCCGCGCCTGCCGGCCTGACGCCCACCCCCCGGCCGCGCGGTCCTGAGGCCCGCGTTTGCCGGCCTGACGCCCACCCCCCGGCCGCGCGGTCCTGAGGCCCGCGTTTGCCGGCCTGACGCCCGCCCCTAAGATCCCGGCCCCGCCGTCCGATACATGGCTTATGGCCTTCTTCGTGCTGATGCTCCTGCCCATCGTGTTGGGCGGCCCCTGGCGCCGCAGCCTGCGCGTGCTGGTGCCCAGCTGGCGCTTCTTCGAAGACATCGAACCTGGCCACGAACTCTGGATCTACCAGGACCAGAGCTGGCAGCCGCCGCCACCCGTAGCCAACAATCTCTTCCTCAATCCCGAAGGCCTGCTGGAGCTGGCCTGCCGCGACCTGGTGCACACTTTCCTGACCGACCTGGAATACCGCGACACCGCCGACCTCAGCGACTGGCCCAGCTACCAGCTGCTGCAGAACCTGACCCGCCAGCGCGGCGGCAGCCAGTTCAAGCTGACCTCTCACGGACAGGACTTCTTTCTTTCCGGCACATGCTAGCTTTCGCCCTCACCCTGCAGAGCCTCGAACTCCTCAGCCTGTGGCCCCGCCTGCGCAAAATCTGGGGCTTCTCCCGAGCCTTCCAAACGATGCTCTGGCTACGCCTGGCCGCTTCGCTACTGCTTTTTTTCACCGCACCGGAAGCGCTCATCTGGTTTCTGCTGCTCACCACCATCTACACCGCCATGCGCTTCGGCGGCACCCTCAACGGCGGTAGCGACTACATGACGGTGGTCGTGCTCAGCTCCAAACTGGTCCCCTGGGGCGACGTCTACCTGGCCGTGCAGCTTACGCTTTCTTATTTCGTAGCCGGTCTGGTCAAGGTTCGCCAAAAAGAATGGCGCGACGGCAGCGCCCTCACCACCCTGACCGGACTCCCCGCCTGGATGGCCCGCCCCGTGCTGCTCTGGGAATGCACCTTTCCAGTAGTCTGGCTCAACCACAACCTGTGCCTGATTTACCTGGCCATCGGACTCGTCTTCCACCTGGTCAACGCCCGAGTGCTCGGACTCAACCGGTTTTTCTGGATCTGGCTGGCCGCCTATCCATCGCTCCTGGGCATCCAGTCGTAAGACGGACCCACGGAGCCATCTCGGTAACGCACTCCGCGTTCACTCCAGGAACCCTCCCGAAAAGCCCGGCCACGCACCGAAAGAGCCTCGATACCTAACGAATCCAGACTGCGCAACTCGCCCGCCTGAGAAATTCCGTCGCCGTCGTCACACCACACCTTGAGCGCCCGCAACTCCGACCCGCGCAGCCAGCCGTCGCCATCCGCGTCCAGTGCCGCCATGGCCTCGTAGCCGTCTTTCCAGAAAATCCAGAAGGTCGACCCGCCCAGCATCTGCAGCCCCGAATCCACGCTTTTGCGCTGTTCCAGATAGACCAACCAGCCGGCGCGCGGAGAAATCCACTGCCAGCGCCGCTTCAGTCCGGTCCCATCCAGGTCGAAGGATACCTGAGCGCGCCGATTCACCAGACCCTCAAAGCTCAAACCCCGCTCCAGTGGAATCAGAACCGGCGTCACCGCTCGAGGAATCTTGCGAGCGGCCGCGAGAGACGCCTCCACCTCGGAGATTTCCCCGGCGTCCTTTTTCTTGTCCAACAATCCCAGCAAATAGCGACCCGTTTCCTCGGTCAAACTCACTCCGAAGTGAGGCCGTTTCGGATCCAGATCGCTGGCCACCGCGGCTTCGAAAACCAGGCGATAGTTCTTCAAGGCTTCCTGCTTGCGCCCGGCCTGTTCCAGACACCAGGCATAACCAAGCCGCGCCGGCTGACCCTTGGGGTCCAGTTCGACCGCCTTGCCATACTCCGCCACGGCTTTGTTCAAATAGGCGGCGCCTTTCTTCGGTTCATCCGGGACCTTGGGAGGAAAGCCAGGGTCCATGGGGCCGAACCAGGGCAACTGATTGTCCTTGTTGACCTGGAACTCGGCTTTGCCGGTGGAATAGGCGATAGCGTTCAGGCGTCCCAACACATAGTGGTGCTGCGCGTTCTTGGGCTCTTTGGCGATCAATTGCGCATACTTGGTTTGCAACTGGCTCAGCGGCATATCCACGAGTTGAGGAATGTAGGGACGGGCCCAGCCCAACAGGGTCAAGCTCAAAAACAGCAGCGTCTTCTTCATTCCAGAAGCTTACGTCCCACAACCTGCACCTCCTGGCCAAATGGTCAGGAGGGCGCCCTCGAAAACGAGCGGAAGCCCACGCTATGCACCGAGAATATTTTGCCTGGCACAGCCCCAACCTGAAAAAGAAAGCCGAGCTGCTCGTCTTCGGCCACGCCGGCCAGAACTGGCTGGTCTTTCCCACCGCCAAAGGCCGCTTCTTCGACTGGGAGGGCTTCGGCATGATCGACGCCCTGCGCGAGCCGCTCGAGCGCGGTTGGCTGCGCCTTACCTGCGTCGACTCTTTTGACCGTTCCGCCTTTTACGCGCGAACCAAACCGTGGTTCCGTATTTGGAAACACACCCACTACGACAACTACATCCGTCATGAGGTGGTCCCCTTCGTGCGCAACCATCTGGGCAGCCACTTCCTGGCCACCGCCGGCTGCAGCTTCGGAGCCTACCACGCGGTCAATTTCGCCCTGCGCTATCCGGACCTGTTCCATAAGACGGTGGCCATGAGCGGCGTTTACGACCTGGCCTTCCGACTCGGCCGCTACAAGAATTCCACCTCCTACTTCCACTCGCCGCTGCACTACCTGCCGGGACTGAACCACCCCGCTCTGCGCCAGATGCGCGTCCATCTAGGAGTAGGAACCGGCGAGCCGTTCGCGCATGAGCACCTGCAGTTGGCCCAAATGCTCGACCACCGTGGGGCCACGGTGTCGTTGGACATCAATCCGCATGGCGGTCATTCTTGGGACTACTGGAGTCACTACGCTCGGAGGGCTGTATGAAGAAGCTGTTGATGCTGGGATTGTTGACGGGAGTCGCCTGCGCCCAAGAACCGCTGCTCCAGCTCGGCAAATGGCTGCCCGAGGGAGTGGCCAACATCCAGGTCACGCCTGACGGCCAGAATCTGCTGGTGATGCCCCACTACTACGAAGACCAGGAACGCAATCTGGAGCTCTACCGAGTGGCCGACGGTCAACGCGTGGCCGAACTCAAGCCGAAGGTGCAGCACCTGAGCGCCTCTTTCGCCCCCGACGGCAAGCATGTGGTGGCCGTGGCCGAAGAAATGGTCACTCCCGCCGAATACACCAGCCGCGCCTACGTCTGGGACTTGCAGGGCAAACCTGTGGGCCAACCCTTAGCTCTCTCGGGCGACCTGGCCGACCAGCCCACTCCTCCGGCTGCCGACACCGTGGTGGTCACCAACTGGGAGAACAGGGAGAAGGGCGACGCCAACGGCGGCACCCGCTGGGCCGAAGGGCAGGTCCAGCTCTGGCACTGGCCCACCGGAAAGCTGCGCACCGTCGGAAACGTCCGGGCCCGGCTGGAAAGTGGCTCGGTTTCCCCGGACGGCCGCTATGTCGCGACCCTTGGCGGCGACACCATGTCCGGCCTCTGGGACACCCGCACCGCCAAACTGGTCTACCGCAACTACAACGACTCCATCCGGTTCTCCAGCATTCCCGGAGTGATCTACACCAACAAGCAGATCCTGGCCGTCCCCTCGCTAACCCGCCTGGGCAGCGTCCCGGGCCAGGTCCGCCGCGAGTCGTCCGGCAAAACGCTCTATAGTCTGGCCAAAGTCCCCCAGGTGCTGGACGGCCGCACTCTCCGTCCCCTGCGCAAAGCCAAATTCGCCGCCGCCAAAGGCTTTGACTTCGAATCCGCCCGCACGGCCGGCCGCCTCACCGGCGACCGCCTGCTCCTCTGGGACCCCACCCACCACGCCTCCGCCATCCTCAGCCCCTAGTCAGCCCGGCGCCGCCACGGGTCTCGGAATTGCGCCCACGGGTGCCGGCGCAACCACAGGTCCCGGCAAATGCGCCCACCGGTATCGGCGCGCCCACGGGTGCCGGCGCACCCACCGGTTCCGGAAATGCACCCACCGGTATCGGCGCAACCACAGGTCCCGGCAGTGCGCCCACCGGTTTCGGCGCAACCACCGGTCCCGGCAATGCGCCCACGGGTGCCGGCGCACCGACCGGTCCCGGCAATGCGCCCACCGGTGTCGGCGCAACCACAGGTCCCGGCAATGCGCCCACCGGTCCCGGCGCACCGACCGGTCCCGGCATTGCGCCCACCGGTATCGGCGCGCTCACGGGTGCCGGCGCGCCCACGGGTGCCGGCGCGGCCACCGGCATCGGCGCGCTCACCGGTAACGGCGCTCCCACCGGCTCCGGCGCGCCCACGGGTATCGGCGCACCCACCGGTATCGGCGCAACCACCGGTCTCGGAATTGCGCCCACGGGTGCCGGCGCAACTACCGGTTCCTGCCTTGCGCCCACCGGTATCGGCGCGCCCACGGGTGCCGGCGCACCCACCGGTCTCGGAATTGCACCCACCGGTATCGGCGCGCCCACCGGTTTCGGAATTGCGCTCACCGGTATCGGCGCAACCACCGGTCCCGGCGCAACCACCGGTCTCGGAAATGCGCCCACCAGTATCGGCGCAACGACCGGTCTCGGAAATGCGCTCACCGGTATCGGCGCGCCCACGGGTGCCGGTGCGCCCACCGGTATCAGCGCGCCCACGGGTGCCGGCGCAACGACCGGTCCCGGCAATGCACCCACCGGTATCGGCGCACCCACCCGGCCCGGCCAACCCCCCGTCCGCCACCAGCGCCAGATAGTCCGCCACCTGCCCCGGACAATGCTCTCTACAGTCCCTCAGCCGTGTCCTGGTCGTCCCCGGAATCCACCGGCACCACCGGCTCAGGCGCGTAGGCCAGAAAGAAGGGTAGCCACTGCATCAAAATCTCCGCCATCATCCCCAGCGCACCCCCGTCAACTCCTGCGAGACCTCCCACAACCGCCGCGAAGCCTCCAGATCCAGGGCCGCCGCCGGGATGCGAGCCGGAGCCGGATAGCCTCGCACCTCAAAAAACCGGTCCGGCCCGTAGTAACCGCCATCCTTCCCAACCGTGGCCGCATACAGGGTGGGCAACGCCCCTTGAGCCGCCGGCTGAAACAGGAACCACAAATAGCGACGAATCAACCCGGCCAAACTGCGCGGTCCGGCCCCGTTGTACAACAACTCCGTGCGCGAAATCCCCGGATGGGCCGCCACGCTAGTCACCCCCAGCCCGCGCCGCTCCAGCTCCAGAGCGAACATCAAGCAGGCCAGCTTCGACTGCCCATAAGCCGCCATCGGATCATAGCGGCGCTCCGACTGCAGATCCTCAAAGTTCAGCCGACCTCGGCGCGCCGCCACGCTGGACAGCGTCACCACTCGACCCCCCTGCAGCATTGGAAGCAACCGGGCCGTCAAGGCATAGTGCCCCAGGTAGTTGGTCCCCAACTGCAACTCAAAGCCGTCCTCGGTCACCCCGCGCCGGGGCGGAGTCATCACCGCCGCGTTATTGACCAGCAAATCCAGGCGCTGCCCTTGCAAGCGCTCCGCAAACTCGACCACCGAGCGCAAACTGGCCAGGTCCAGCAACTCAAAGCGGGCTCCCACCATCCGGGCGACCGCTTCCTCGCCTTTGCGGGCATTTCGCCCCGCCAAAATCACAGTGGCCCCCGCTCGCGCCAGGGCCAGTGCAGCCTCAAACCCCAGGCCGCCGGTGCCCGTCACGACCGCCGTGCGGCCTCGCAGAGAGGGGATGTCAGACTCGGTCCAGTAACCCATAGCGTCGTCCTTCCGAAAGGGGAATAATACACTGAGTGCATGAATAATTGCACTGAGTGCATAAATTGTCAAGGGAACCGTCTATGAGCCTGCGCGAACAAAAGCAAAGGGAAACTCGCCTCCGCATCGCCGAAACGGCCATGGGTCTGTTTCTTGAGCACGGCTATGACGGCACTACTCTGGACGCCATCGCCGCCGCGGCCCGCATCTCGCGCCGCACCTTCTTCTCCTACTACAAGTCCAAAGAAGACATCGTGCTGGCCTGGCAAGAAGCTGCCTGGCAGGCCATCTGGGACGAATTGCGCACCGTCTCGCCCGACCAGCCACCCTTGGAGGCCGTGCGCGACCTGCTCATCAAGCACGCTGCTCGCTACGAAGCCGACGAGCTAAAGGCCACCGATCGCGTCATGCGCTCCAACGAAACCCTCATGGCCCGTAAGCAAGCCGCCTTCGCCATGCAAGAGGAGGCGCTTTACGGGGTCCTTTGCGAAGTATGGCGCCAGCCCCACCGCAGGCCCTCCCTGCGCATCGTGGCCATGGTCGCCCTGGGCACCCTGCGCCTGGCCATCAAAGAATACGGCGAACAAGACGGCGCCCGCCCCGCCTCCAGCTATCTGCAGGAAGCTTTCGCCCAGCTCGAGGCGGAGATCTAAAGACGCTCCCGAACCACCAGAGTATGAATCTGGATCCTATCGCTCAGCAGACCCTCCTCAACGCCGTGCGCCAGACGCAGACCGCCAAGGTGGCCAAGACCGAGGCTCCCCCCGAGCCGCCACCCACCGCTCCCCAGGAGAGCCTGGAAAAAACCGAGGCCAAAGAAGAAGTCGCCTACAAACCGCAGGCCGGCCTCAAGGCGACTGAGGAAGCTCCGCAACAAGCAGAAACGGCCACCCACTATGCCCATCCCGAGGGCGTGCCGCTGGGCAAGTTGGGCGAACTGGCCAAAGAAGCCATGACCACGCGCGGCCTCAGCGCAGAATTCTCCCCGGCCGCCCTGGCCGAGGTCCAGAAAATGGGAGGACCCCCGCCCATCCTGGAGCCGGGGGTCCGAGACCTGCGCAAACTGGCCTGGGCCTCCATCGACAACGACGACACCAAAGACATCGATCAGCTGGCCTACGCCGAAGACCTGGGCGAGGGCCGCACCAAGCTCATGGTGGCCGTGGCCGACGTAGCCGCCGCCATCCCCAAAGGCTCGGCGCTGGATCAGCAGGCCCAGCAGAACACGGTCACCGTCTACACCACCGCCAAAGTCTTCTCGATGCTGCCCGAGCAGCTTTCCACCGACTGGACCTCGCTGGGGCCGGACGTGGACCGGCGCGCCCTGGTCACCGAAATGATCGTGGACAAAGACGGCAACGTCGAATCCTCCGAGGTCTATCAGGCGGCCGTCAACAACAAAGCCAAGCTGGCCTACAAAGGCGTCTCGGCCTGGATGCAGGGCGAAGAAGCCCCTGAGAACCTTTCCAAAACAGCCGGAATGGACGAGCAGATCCGGCTACAGATGGAAGTGGGAGGCCGCCTCGGTGAAGCCGCCAAAAAGCGCGGGGCCCTGGAGTTCGAAGCCGACCGCGTCATGCCGGTGGTAGAAGACGGCCACCTGGTTGGTCTCGAAGAAGAAAAGAAGAACCAGGCCAGCGAGGCCGTGGCCAACATGATGATCGCCACCAACACGGCTACCGCCGGCTTCCTGCAAAAGAAAGGCTTTCCCGTTTTCCAGCGCGTGGTGGAAGCTCCCGAACGCTGGGACAAAATGCGCGAAGTGGCCGTGCAGGCCGCCTCCAACCTGCCGGCCGGCCAGGAAATGCCTTCCGAACTGGCTATTCTGCCGCAGCAGGCCAACCCGGCCGCCCTCAGCACCTTCCTACGCGAATTCAAGCAGCGCGATCCCGAACACTACTCCGACGTCAGCACAGGCATGTTAAAGCTGATGGGTGGGGGAGACTACGTGGTTACGCCGCCCGGAGCTCCCCTCAAAGGCCACTTCGGTCAAGGCGTCCTGGGGGGAGACATGGGCTACGTCCACTCCACCGCTCCAAATCGGCGCTTGCCCGACGTCATCGTGCAGCGCCTGGTGAAAGCGGCCAGCAACAACGAGCCCAATCCCTACACGATGGAAGAACTCAACGCCATCGCCGAGCAGTGCAATAAGCAAGAAAGCGCCGCCCGGGGAGCCGAAAGACAGGTTTCCAAAGCGGCCGTGGCCCAGTTCCTGAGCGCTCAGATCGGCGAGGAATTCGAGGCCACCATCACCGGCAAGAATCCCAAGAAGGGCGTCTTCATCAAAGTCTCCGAAATGCCCATCGAAGGCAAACTGGTCGAAGGCCAGGAGGGTCTGGACGTGGGTGACAAGGTCAAAGTCCAACTGCGCCGGGTCGACCCGGCCAAAGGCCACATCGACTTCGTGGGAGTGCAGTAAGCCTTGGATCCGATCGCCGAACTGGTCGCCGAAGGACGCAAGGAGTCCTCCGGCAGCTTCACTATGGACCTGCTGGCCGCCCAACGCAAGCTGGCCAAGGTTTCGCAACTCGAACCCGGCCTCATGCTGGGCAAAATCGTGCAGGCGGCGGTGGTGGCCCGAGCCACCCAGGTGCGCTTTGCTGTCAGCGCCCGCGACATCGTGGCCAAGATCAATTTTCCGGAATCGGCCCGCACCGACCAGGAAGTGCAGGAGCACATGGCCACCGCCTTTGCCCTGGCGCAGGGCCTCCGCCCGCGGGAGTTGACCTGGACCTGCGCCGGTCTGACCCGCCAGTTTACCGGACGCGTCAGCGGCGAGGGCGCCCTCAAGACCGAGGGTCTGGCCGTGTTTCGCTTCGAGGGTCGCTATCCCACACTTTGGGAAGAAATTCGTTCCTGGGTGGTGGCCCGGCGGGACGCAGCCTGTCTGTTGCGCGAGCGGGCTTACCTTTGCCCTATTCCGGTCTTCCTGGATGCGGTGCGACTCAATCATCCCGGAGGATCGACCGGCAAACAAGGAGCTGAGGTCGTCCAGGTCACACTGCGCGGCGGAGTGCCGCGCGAGCGGGTGCTGGCGCCCTGTCCTCGGAGTTGCAGTGCCCAGGTGGTGGGAATCGGCGACCAGGTCCTGCGCGGTAAAAATGCTTTCTGGCACACACCGGATCCCCGCTTTCCCCTGAGGACCTACATTCTGGAGGGAGCCGACCGGCCTCGAGTCAGCGAACCTGGTTCCGGCACGTTCGTGTTGACCAATATCGCCCACTTCAACCAGAACAGCGGCCTGCCCTACGTCTCCAAGCAGTGGGAGTGGGACAATCCCGACCCATACCTGAGCCCGGAGACAACCCTGGAGAGCCAGTTCCCTTCGCTGTGCGCACGTCGCTGGATCTCGCTGTTTCCAGACACCAAACTGGAGAGCGAGCTGTGGCCGGTGCAGGACGGGCTGCTGCTCAATAAGCTACCCCTGTCGCGCTGCCCCGGCGGCGCCCGGGTCATCATGCCCGTGAGGGAAATGAACCTCGATCTGGACCAACTGAACGTTCTTCAGGATGAGCGCTTTCAGGAAATTCAGGAAGAGCTGATGACGGAGCTACCGCGCTTGCGCGCTCATTGGGAGGGGATGAAGGAGCCTCAGCGCGCCACCACCCTTTAGGAATCGAACTGTAGCCCGGCCAGCCAGCCCCGCCCCGCCCGCCTGGCCCAGCGGCAGTGAGCCGCCAGCCGAATTTCTCCAGGCCGAAACTGTATGCGTAACGACTGACCGGGCTCAAGTTCTTCTCGGAGATGAATACGAGCCCCCTTATCGCTCATCTCGACCATGGTGGCCTCCCAGGCTTCCTCTTGTGCCAGAATCTGGATCGGCAAGGAAAGGGCGCTGCGCTCGCTTTCTCGTCGTTCCACCGGCTTGGGAGCGGGGAAGAACCGTTGCAGGAAATTGCTGATCTTCATAGGGACCTCCGACACGTCCGACAGCTGCAGCACCCCCGGTTCGGGGTGTGGCGAACTTCGGATAGAATGACTCTGAGATTGGTCAAGCTGATGCGAATTGCCATCGTTTCTCGTGACCGCGGCTGGTATTTCATAGCGTCATTCTAGGGTCTCTTTCTCAAGAATTAGCTTCGGGTTTCCTGAGTACTTCCTGACCCCCGTGTCTACCATACTCCCATCGCCAACTCGGCGAATGACAAGATTGACAGCCAGGGAACCTTAATCTAGTGCAAATCTTCTACTAAGGAGACTCCGCTATGCTGGAGTCACTTTCGACTTCGAGGAGGCGGCATGTCAGGCGGTGACACGGTAGAAGTGGTCGAGTTGGCGGGGCGGAAAGTCGTTTTTCTCTCACAGCATAGTCTGCCGGTGGGCAAGCACTGTTGGGTTCGCATGGCCGTCCGAGATTCAGAAGGCTGGCTGCACGTCCAGTCGGTCTCCGTCTTCCTGGAACGCGACCGGGTCGTTCAGGTTGGGCAAGTCGCCTACGTGGGCTGTCTCCCGAGCGACCAGCAAATGCAACCTCTGGTCAGCTCGGCCAACTTCCCGGGACGCACGCGGCGCGACCCCCGCACCCCCTGCCAGCTCCGCGTGCTCGCCCCGGAACTCGGTTTGGAGGAATGCTGGGCCGTCGATTTTTCTATTTCCGGGGTCCAGATTCGCTGCGACTACGCCCCTGAGCCGGGCTCCGTGCTCCATCTCCACCTCTATAGCTCGGATTGTCAAAGCCTGCCCATCAACGCGCGAGTGGCCTGGTGCCGCAACCATCCCGACGAAGGCTGCCGGGCCGGACTGGAGTTTCTCGATCCGCCGCCCTATTTGCAAAAGGAACTGCGCAAGTTGCACGGACAACTGAGCCAGGGAACTACCTGACAACGGACAAGCCAGTTCGATGCAAAAGACTGCCCTTCTCTGCCTGTTGCTCGGTTCGCTGGCCTGCGCCCAACCGCCCTTCACCCGCACCCAGACGCAACGGCTGAGCCGGCTGCAGGGTCCCGCCTACGATCAGGAAGTTCGCGAAATCCAGAGGCGCGCCCAGACCAAGCTGGTGGGTGCTCTGACTCAGCAATCGGTCGACGCCCTGGCCGAATGGTTCCTCTTTGCCACCGCTCTCATCGACGGTCAGACCCCCAGCGAAAGCGCCCCGGGGTCCAGCTTCCTCTCTCACCTGCAGCAGGTGGTGGTGCGTGCCTGGCCCCGGCTTAGCCCGGAAACTCAGAAAAAGCTGCTCGAGTTTCCCGCCTATTGGGCAAACACCCGTCGCGACTGGACCGGGCTAAAACCCGACCAGCAGCAGCAGGCGGTGGTCGGCTGGCGCAACGCCCTCACTCCTCTGCTCAAGGCCAGCGGCCGCCAGGAATTGGCCCGCGCCTGCCTGACAGACCTCCAGTCTACCTATCGCAAAGAGTCGGCTACGCCGATCGAGCTTCAGCAGGCTCAGCAGCGCGTAGAAACCGCCGCCCGTCGCCTGGCTGCCGACGGTGATGCCGAGAGCAAGTCGTTAGCCCGGCAATTGCAGAATGCTTTGATTGCGGTACAGGCCCAGCAAGATCAGCAGCGCGCTCTGCAGGAGATCGAGGCTCGCAAGGCCCGACTCAGCACCCCTCCCGGTGCCGACTACAACAGGATCTTCCGGCAGATCAATTCAACCGCAAGAAGCTGAGTGTGCCCCCCCGCCCGGAGCTGTAAGCTAGGTCTATGAACACCATCCACTACACCACCCCCGAATCCCGCTGGCAGGCCGTGCAGCAACGCGACCCGGCCGCCGACGACCACTTTGTTTACGCGGTTCGCACTACCGGGGTCTACTGTCGTCCCAGTTCCCCGGCCCGCCTGCCCAGGCGTGACAATGTGGAGTTCTTCGACACTGCCGAAGCGGCCGAGAAGGCCGGCTATCGGCCCAGCCGACGGGCCGACCAGAGCGAGGCCGCCGCTGAAAGAGCCGCCCTGGTAGCGCGCGCCTGCCGACTCATCGAAGAGTCGGAAACCCCGCCCAGCCTCGAACAGTTGGCCGCCCAGGCCGGGCTCAGCCCCTTTCACTTTCATCGCCTCTTCAAGACCGAGACCGGTCTGACTCCCAAGGCTTACAGCTCGGCCGATCGGGCTCGCCGCCTGCGTCAAGAATTGAGCAACGAAACTTCGGTCACCGAAGCCATCTACGAAGCCGGATTCAACTCGAGCAGTCGCTTTTACGAGACCTCCGAACGACTGCTGGGAATGCCGGCCCGGAGTTACCGCGACGGGGGCAAGGGTGCCTCGATTCGTTTCGCGGTGGCTCAGTGCAGCCTGGGCGCCATCCTGGTGGCCGAAAGCCGCAAGGGCATCTGCGCCATCTTGCTCGGGGACGATCCCGAAGACCTGGTCAACAATCTGCAGGACCGCTTTCCTAAGGCTCAGTTGTTCGGAGATGACCGGCAATTCGACCAGCGAGTGGCGCAGGTGGTTGGCTTTATCGAGGCTCCGGCCCAGGGCTTGAACCTGCCTCTGGATGTGCGGGGAACCGCCTTCCAGGAACGTGTCTGGCAGGCGCTACGCCAGATCCCCGCCGGTCAGACGGTCAGCTACACCGACATTGCCCAGCGCATCGGCTCACCCAAGGCCGTGCGCGCCGTGGCCCAGGCCTGTGCCGCCAATCCCCTGGCCGTGGCCGTACCCTGCCATCGAGTGGTGCGCCGCGACGGAGACCTTTCCGGCTACCGTTGGGGCATCGAGCGCAAACGCGAACTGTTGCGCCGAGAATCCACGTGAGCTATCGTTTGCTCGGGGGCGACGGCCGGACTTTCCTCAGTGCCGCACCGGGCACTTTGGGCGGCCATCGTCGCAGCAAAATCTTCGGTCGCCTGGACTGCCGCTCCGCCCTTCAGGCTCTGGCCCGCGGGGGCTACGTTGCTCACCGAGTCTTTTTTGCGGATGAGGCGACCGCTCGAGCGGCCGGTTACCGCCCCTGCGCGGTCTGCCTGCCGGAGCTCTATCAGCTCTGGAAACAAAAAAAAGGGCCCGCCGAAGCGGACCCTGGCTATCCCAAGTGAACTCTTTTGTTTAGGCGGCGAGGGCGCCGGAATTGAGCAGTTCGCGCGACTTCTGACGGGCGCGGAAGAGGGCGTTCTCGATCTGCTTGACGGTGAGGTTGAGCTCGGCGGCCATTTCTTCGGCGGCGGCACCGGCCAGGCGCTTGCGCAGCACGTCCACTTCGAGAGCGGACAATTTGCTGGCCAGCACTTTGAACATTTCCTGCAGGCCCATGCGGCCCAGCACCACTTCGTCCACGCCCGAGCAGGTGGGCACGGGGGTGAGGTCGGTCATCTCGCCGGCCTGGTTGAGAATCTGCTGCTTCTTGCGGTTGGCTCCGCGGATGGCGCGGACCAGGGAGTTGCGGATGCACATCACGGCATAGTCGAAGAACTTGCGCTC